>NZ_JBIHMM010000017.1:0-651 GCF_043661195.1 Roseovarius aquimarinus | reverse complement strand
CCTTTATGATCGCCAGCACGTTGCGCGAAGTGCCGCAGTCCGGGTTGTGGTGGATGACAATGCTCATCAAGCGCTTTTCCCGGCGGGGAACCAGTGCTTCGTCCTGTTGGCGAAGGCGACGAGGGATAGCATTACCGGCACTTCGACGAGGACGCCGACGACTGTTGCCAGCGCCGCACCCGAGCTAAGCCCGAACAAGCTGATCGCAACGGCCACGGCCAGCTCAAAGAAGTTGGACGTGCCGATCAGGGCGCAGGGGGCGGCAACGTTGAACGGGATGCCCCAGGCCCGTGCCGCGCCATAGGCCACGAAAAAGATGCCATAAGACTGGATCAGCAGGGGAATGGCGATCAGCGCGATGACGAGCGGACGTTCGAGGATGACCTCTCCCTGGAACCCGAAGAGCAGCACGACCGTCACCAGCAGTCCGATCATCGAAAACGGCTGCACGCGGCTCTTGAAGGCCTCTACCCCTGCCTCGCCATCCTTTGCCACGAGGCTTCGGCGTGTCAGGTAGCCAGCGAGCAGCGGCAGCATGACATAGAGGCCGACCGACAGCAGCAGCGTGTCCCAAGGGACGACGATGTCCGTCACGCCAAGAAGGAAAGCGACGATCGGTGCAAAGGCGAAGACCATGACCACGTCGTTCAC
>NZ_JBIHMM010000016.1:0-685 GCF_043661195.1 Roseovarius aquimarinus | reverse complement strand
TTCGCCAGAGCGGCACGGCGCGATGACCGGGATCATGAAGACCCAGATCGACTGGATACCGCTGTCCCTCGGCGGTGCGAGGCCGACCCAAGGCAAGACGCTGGCCGTCATGCAGGTCAGCGGCGGCTCGCAGAGCTTCAACGCTGTGAACCAGTTGCGCATCCTCGGCCGATGGATGCGTTTGCTGACCATCCCGAACCAGTCGTCCACGCCCAAGGCATTTCTGGAATTCGATGACACGGGCCGGATGAAGCCGTCGCCGTTCTACGATCGCATGGTCGATGTCATGGAAGAGCTGATGAAGTTCACCATCCTCACCCGTGACAACAAGGCCTGCCTACTGGACCGCTACAGCGAGCGGAAGGAGAGCGCGGCCGAGCTGTCGAAGCGCGTGAACCAGAAGGCGATCTGATCGGCGGTCTGACGTATATCTGTTTCGGTGAGGCTAAGGCTGTCAAAAAGGGCTCTCCACCGCCGTTCGCCGAAGTGTACACGAAGGTCTGCTGTCGGGAAATGGCCCTGACTTTGCAAATTCCGCTCCCTGCGCAAAACGGTCATTGGTGCGAAGCCCAGCATCCGTCACTTTGGGCTCAAAGCCGACCTCGGATGCAACGCAGCATCATATGATATGATGCCTTGTCAACGTCGGGTTGTCGATGTGGAAGGGCGTGGTGGATCGGAGGAT
>NZ_JBIHMM010000015.1:0-778 GCF_043661195.1 Roseovarius aquimarinus | reverse complement strand
CTGCGCCTACACCTAACGGCTTAAGCTTGCTAGATAGACCAAGTCGATGACCCATTATACAAAAGGTACGCCGTCACAAGACTGGACACTGATGACAATCATTTGTTGAAGGGGATGGAGACGCGGAAATGAAACGTCTCGACGCCCGGGTTGTCGCTGTAGAGACCGGCGTTGGAGCGGTGATCCGCGCCGATACCGATCCGGACACCCTCACGGTTCTGGTAGCCGAGCTCCAGCCCCGAGCGGAACTCGATGGGACCGCCGAGATCCACATCGCCGCCTTTCGCGTAAAGGCCGGGCATGGTGTGGAACTGCGCATACCACCGATTGTTCGGCGTCGAATATGTCGTCGTGTTGCCAAGACCGATCCAGAGACCGCCCTCGTCGGTGACCGACGCGCCGTAGGTGAACTGGAACGGCCCGCGGGCGATCCCCGTCTGGCGGCGGATGTAGACTTCCTCACCCACCGTGCCGTCCTGGAAGATCAGATCCCCCACCGACAGCCCGACATACGGCGTGACTTCGTTCTTGGCCAGGCAACCTTCGTTCGGGCAGTGATTAACGCCCATGTTGATGAGCCCCAATACGAGGCCCACGACTGCGAAGGTTCCGTCCGTGACTACGGCCAAGTCCGACATATTCATTTCCTCATCATTCGTGCACCACAATGAATGGTGCAGATTGCCATTAGAGTCCAGTCAAGCTCCGACTGATTGTAGGCGTTCGGTTTCAGGTACTGTTTCACTCCCCTCGTCGGGGTGCTTTTCACCTTTCCCTC
>NZ_JBIHMM010000014.1:0-801 GCF_043661195.1 Roseovarius aquimarinus | reverse complement strand
CACCGCCGAGGGACAGCGGTATCCAGTCGATCTGGGTCTTCATGATCCCGGTCATCGCGCCGTGCCGCTCTGGCGAACACCAGACCATGCCCTCGGACCAGGTGACGAGATCGCGCAGCTCCTGCACCTTCGGATGATCCGCATCCGCGTCGTCGGGCAGAGTTAGACCCGACGGGCGATAGGTCCGGGTCTCAGCCCCGAACCGTGTCAGGACACGGGCGGCTTCCTCCGTCATCAGCCGGCTGAACGAGCGCTCGCGTAGAGAGCCGTAGAGCAGCAGGATGCGGGGCGCATGTGTCGCTCGTTCAGCCGGCAGCAAGCGATCCGTGTCGATCGGCTGGACATGACGTTCGTCGAGGTTCGGTGTATCAGGCAACGCGATTTCCTTTTGCGTCGATCAGCTGCGTGCCGTCCTCTTTCGCGAAAGGGCCAGGCGGCAGAGTATCGAGAAGATCGAGCACGGTTTCGCTCGGGCGGCAGAGGCGCACGCCCTTGGGCGAGCAGACGATCGGGCGGTTGACCAGGATCGGATGGTCCAGCATCGCGGCGAGGATCGCCTCGTCGCTGACGGACGGATCGAGCAGACCCAGATCCTCCGCGGGAGATTTGGTTGTCCGCAGGGCTGTTCGGGGGGTCAATCCGGCAGCGGCAAACAGCGCCAAGAGTTGCGGGCGCGTCCAGCCCGTCTCGCGATACTCGATGACCACCGGTGTCACGCCCGACGCCTTTATGATCGCCAGCACGTTGCGCGAAGTGCCGCAGTCCGGGTTGTGGTGGATGACAATGCTCATCAAGCGCTTT
>NZ_JBIHMM010000013.1:0-931 GCF_043661195.1 Roseovarius aquimarinus | reverse complement strand
CTCGCATTATATCGGTATTTCTCGATATATGGATAATAACTCCGCTCTTGAGGCCTTCGCTGCCCTAAGCCAGCCGACGAGGCTCGATGTGTTCCGCCTGCTCATCAAGGCCGGTGAAGCGGGCATGTCTGCGGGCGACATTGGCGAGACCCTTGGCGTGCGCCAAAACACGATGTCGGCCAACCTCTCGATCTTGGCCCGCTCGGGTCTGATCCGAAGCGCGCGGGAAGGCCGCAGCATTCGCTACTTTGCGGACATGGACGGTGTGCGCGGTCTGCTGGCGTTCCTGATGGAAGATTGCTGTGCCGGCCGTCCTGAACTGTGCCAGCCCGTCATCGACGCGATTGCCTGCCCCCAATCATAGGAAGACTGCCATGGCCAATACCTCACTTCCCGCCGCGGCGGGTCTGGGCACCTTCGAGCGCTGGCTCTCAATCTGGGTGGCGCTCGCCATCGGCGCGGGGCTTCTGCTGGGCAATCTTTTCCCAGGTCTCTTCGGCGCGCTTGCTGCGCTGGAGATCGCGTCCGTCAACCTGCCTGTAGCAGTCCTGATCTGGGCGATGGTCTATCCGATGATGGTCGGCGTGGATTTCGGCTCGCTGGCCCGCGCCGGGGACAAGCCGAAGGGTCTCGTGGTGACGCTAGTGGTGAACTGGCTCATCAAGCCCTTCACGATGGCGGCGCTCGGCGTTCTGTTCTTCAACTATGTCTTCGCGGGGCTGATTCCGCCGGACGACGCGCAGGCCTATCTGGCGGGGGTGATCCTGCTGGGGGCGGCGCCCTGCACGGCGATGGTGTTTGTCTGGTCGAACCTGACGCGGGGGGACGCGACCTACACGCTGGTGCAGGTAAGCGTGAACGACGTGGTCATGGTCTTCGCCTTTGCACCGATCGTCGCTTTCCTTCTTGGCGTGACGGACATCGTCGTCCC
>NZ_JBIHMM010000012.1:0-1173 GCF_043661195.1 Roseovarius aquimarinus | reverse complement strand
CTCACGTGACCGCCTTCATCCACTTCCTGAGGACATCCAAAGGGTAACCTGAGCCGTATCCGTGGCCCACTCCGTCTGTCTGCCATCCCCCGATCTGATCAACGACATCAGCAGGACACTCAACGGCCCTGAGGCGATCCCGCATTGAGTGTCGGAACCCGTGCATCGTGTATCCTTCTAGCCCGTGTTCTTTGATCCATTTATTCAGTGCAGCACTGGCAGCATTAGCGTTCGTTGCTCCTTTGCTGTTGTAGCGAGGAAAGGCGAACTGAGAGGGAGATTGCTGCTCCAGAACACGCTCAGCCGCCCATCGCGCTTCTCCTTCGAGGGGTACGTCACGTTCGCTGCCTTTGGTTTTGAGGCGACGCCAAGGATGCGGACAGACACGCGCGAAGAGAGATCCATCATCCTGCAGAACGATGTCTTCTTTCGTCAAACCAGCAGCCTCAGCCAAGCGCATCCCTGTATCTGAGACCATCGCGACCAGCCATCTCAGATCGTCATCGGCTTCTCGGCATTTGCGTTGAATGATCCCGAGGGCCTCTTTCGGGATCGAGTTGCGATCAGAGACGCCAGCAGTTCTGTCGTAGTAGACCCCGGCGAAGGGATTGCTCAAAGACAGCCCCTGCTCACTGGCGGCAAAGTTCGTCACAGCTCGGACTGTCCCAAAGACACGCGTCAAACTGCTACCAGCAAGACCACGTGAGATCAGGGCATCACGGAACGCGTTCGCATCTGCTTTCGTGTAAACGTCGAGGTGCTTGTCGCCACACGCGTCTATGACGTAGCCACACGCTCTCTCAGCAGCCCGGCGGAAGGTATCTGGGCGACCCTTCCCCTTTTGCTGCAGGTAGATTTCCACGGCCTCTGACAGAAGGACAAATGCCGATGAATTGACGGTTGTGGCAGTGCCAAGTCCACTCGGCCCTGAGTTGCCAAACCGAAGCATGTGCTTTCCCGGCAGTTCAGCATCCTGAGACCGCAAAGCAAACCAGTAGTCATCCAGTTGGTCAGCAGCCTTTCTGGCTCTCGCCTCAGCGACCCTTGCGGACCTCGTGCGCAGAGAG
This sequence comes from Roseovarius aquimarinus, assembly GCF_043661195.1. Classification (NCBI taxonomy): domain Bacteria; kingdom Pseudomonadati; phylum Pseudomonadota; class Alphaproteobacteria; order Rhodobacterales; family Roseobacteraceae; genus Roseovarius; species Roseovarius aquimarinus. The sequence continues at coordinate 106 of NZ_JBIHMM010000012.1, read as the reverse complement.
AAGGCGATACGAGGGGACGAATAATGGCGAAGCAGCTCTCTGGGGATGCGACGGCTGAAGTAGAACACCCCGCCTTTAACGAAGGTGAACGTGGGCGAAATGGTCT
>NZ_JBIHMM010000011.1:0-2407 GCF_043661195.1 Roseovarius aquimarinus | reverse complement strand
TCCCTCTCCCCTTCAACACCGAGATCAAGGCCCTTCACATGGCACAAGCATAGACTCTAGCCACAGGGGCGACTTTGCTTTTCCTCATGTGCTGACTTGTTCGGTTGTGCTGGTTTGTTTTGTGGAGGTAGACCTCGTCCAGACACTGTAATGGGTCTCCGCACCGTAGAGGTGTTCTTCGATGGCGGCTCCCATAGCCCGCTATAGGCTGGCCTGTCGAGAGGAGACCATGACGAGTCAAATCCGATGGTCAGAACAGTACTAGGTCTCCGCAGCACATGGCTTGCTGCTTTAGGTTCCACCATTCCAAGACCTGTGGCCATGTTTGCTGATGCGTAGTGCCTCCTCGTTTAGGTGATGCCTCCTAGCGACCACGTCTTCTCGATCAGACCTAGTGATCTGATGCTCATGAGTTTCGTCGTCGTGGAAGACTGCATTGGGTCTCCACCACCCTGTCCCTCAGGGTCTGCGAGAGTGATCAAATCTCTCGTTTCCTGAGTATCCCATAGTCTTGCTCTGCATGGATATGCTGCTGTCAGCATCGACGTGTAGTTGCTCCTGTAACCATGGGTCTTCACCTAGGTCCTTGGGCCTAACTCAAGTGTCCCTCTAGTTCCCCCTATAGGTACTGACGACGTTTTTCGTCACTCATCCCCCTTCAGCAAGAAGACCTGCATGTTCCCCGCTTGGACGGGGTCTGGGTCTTTCCATAGCTCATGCTCAGTCGAGCTGAGGCCAGCGTGATGTTCGCAGCTGAGGGGTCACCCTCAAAGAAAGCGATCCATGTCTATCAGCCCCACCTCACGCACATGCCGCAACTGTGGCACGACCTTCCCCTTCCGGTCCAACAAGACCTCCTGTTCAGCAAGCTGCCGCAAAGCCCTTTCACAACGAGAGCGCAGGAAGGCGCTGCCTGTAAATGCTGCCAACTATGGCTCGATCCGAAGGGATCAACACGAGGTCTTCGAGCTTGCCATGCGAATGGCGGAGTCTCTCTACTCCATGCCCCCGTTCGACCGCCTAGGATACCTTGAGGAGGTCGTCCAGCTGGCCAGAACAGGACAATCACCGAAGATCAGGAAGATACTGACCATGCCGACGCTGCTTCGTCCAAGCCCTGACAAAAAGCACCTGTTCTATCGGGGCTGTCGTGGTCACTGCACGATCTCCCAAGCAGCTGATCGGTACTGCCGCATGTCACCATGGAACGCAGGTGTCGTCCAAGTTGTCCGAGGCGAAGTTCCAGACCCGCCCACTGGTGAGGTCATCGAGGGTCTGGTGAACATAGCAGCCTGAAGGCGTTAAGCATCTCGAGCTGACCCAGACCGATGCTCTCTTCATCGCCATCATGCAGGTTAACCAAAGCGACGGGCTTCCAGTGCCTCAGGATGTTTTGGAGGCGCATATCTGAGCGCCCTATCAATAGACGGGGCGTTCGCATTCCCCCCTCCTAGCAAGGGCCGGTGGGGTGGTGTCAGGGAAATAAGTGCCACCATTGCGCAAAGAAACGGCCACCTCGCTGGTCTGGCCTTGCCGCATCACCACCACAACCCGCCCGCAACCCATCACAACACCGCTCCACTGAGGGCGAACTCAAGACCTGCACGGGCATACCCATGCGCCATAAGTGGCGCTCTCCGACAACTGGAAAGGAACTACCATGACCACATCCACCGCAATGGACATCAACACCTTCTGCGCCTTGTCATTCGACATTGAGACCCACTTCGATGGTGGCGGAACTGCGTGGTTCGTCTTCAGCAAACAGCTCCAAGACCTGCTCGAGCTTCCTGAAGAGTTTGATCACCACGAGTTCTTTGACCTTGAAGACTGGAACCTTGATTTGATCGAACGTGACGATGGCACGAAAGCAGAGATCGAACTGGTCTCAGAAGCTGGTCTCTACATGCTTATTCTGATGAGCGAGGCTCAGGCTACCCAACCCTTCAAGTCATGGGTCTTGGAAATCGTCGCGCCGACTCTCGCTGAGGATGGCCAGTACGCAATGAGCGAAGAACGCAGCGTTCCTGCACCCATCGGCTACAACCTCTCACATCAGGACATCTGGTCTGGCGACCTCAGTGAAACAGGCAACGCAATAGATCTAGCTGAACGCTTCCTGCCGGCCCTACGACAAACCGGAACCACCGACGATGGGGTAATCCGAGTGGTCAGTGGAAAACCACAGATCGATCAAGACGCGTTCCTCCTTGCTATGAGCAAGAAAGTGATCCGAATGGCTGCTGCCAAAGCAAAAACCTGACCCAAGACAAACCGTAGACCACAGCGTAGACCATCTGGTGCCTATTGACGCCGGATGGTCCACCGCGTTACCCCTTGTTTTTCTGGAGTTACCGGCTGAAGAAGTGCCTGTAGGAGGATCACAACATCCTATCAGCGGCACCAC
>NZ_JBIHMM010000010.1:3616-6254 GCF_043661195.1 Roseovarius aquimarinus | reverse complement strand
TTGGTTGCGGGAGTAGGATTTGAACCTACGACCTTCAGGTTATGAGCCTGACGAGCTACCGGGCTGCTCCATCCCGCGCCATTTGCGCGCCTCACGTTAGTATTGAGTGAGGGTCATCGAAAGAGAGATACGTGTTTGTTTCGAGGTTTTACTAGGTTTGGCGACGACCTACTCTCCCACGTCTTGAGACGCAGTACCATTGGCGCTACGGCACTTAACGGCCGGGTTCGGGATGGGACCGGGTGTTTTGCTCGTGCTATGATCACCAAACCGAGTAAAACCTCGAGGGGTCCAAGTCTGTACACTGAGGTGTGTATGACTGATGCCGGTAAGTGCCGTCTCCGCGATTGCGGTCTGGCTTTTACTGGATCAAATCAAGCCTATCGAGCAATTAGTACCGGTCAACTGAACGCGTTGCCGCGCTTACATCTCCGGCCTATCGACGTGGTGGTCTACCACGGCTCTCAGGGATACCTTGTTTTGAGGGGGGCTTCCCGCTTAGATGCCTTCAGCGGTTATCCTGTCCGTTCATAGCTACCCTGCACTGCTGCTGGCGCAACAACAGGTCCACCAGTGGAACGTTCACCCCGGTCCTCTCGTACTAGGGGCAACTCCTCTCAAGTATCCTACACCCACGGCAGATAGGGACCGAACTGTCTCACGACGTTCTAAACCCAGCTCACGTACCTCTTTAAACGGCGAACAGCCGTACCCTTGGGACCTGCTCCAGCCCCAGGATGAGATGAGCCGACATCGAGGTGCCAAACACTGCCGTCGATATGGACTCTTGGGCAGTATCAGCCTGTTATCCCCGGCGTACCTTTTATCCGTTGAGCGATGGCCCTCCCACTTGGGACCACCGGATCACTATGACCGACTTTCGTCTCTGCTCGACTTGTCAGTCTCGCAGTCAGGCTGGCTTCTGCCATTGCACTCAACGACCGATTTCCGACCGGTCTGAGCCAACCTTCGCGCGCCTCCGTTACGATTTAGGAGGCGACCGCCCCAGTCAAACTACCCGCCACGCAGGGTCCCGGATCCGGATAACGGACCGCGGTTAGACATCAAGAGTGCGAAGAGTGGTATCTCAAGGACGACTCCACCGAAACTGGCGTTCCGGCTTCAAAGTCTACCACCTATCCTGCACATCACAATCCTGATGCCAGTGCGAAGCTGTAGTAAAGGTGCACGGGGTCTTTCCGTCTAACCGCGGGAAGCCTGCATCTTGACAGGCAATTCAATTTCGCTGAGTCCACATTTGAGACAGCGGGGAAGTCGTTACGCCATTCGTGCAGGTCGGAACTTACCCGACAAGGAATTTCGCTACCTTAGGACCGTTATAGTTACGGCCGCCGTTTACCTGGGCTTCAATTCAGAGCTCTCACCCCTCCTTTTAACCTTCAGGCACCGGGCAGGCGTCAGACCCTATACGTCGTCTTGCGACTTCGCAGAGCCCTGTGTTTTTAGTAAACAGTCGCCACCCCCTGGTTTGTGCCCCCGGCCAAGAGTTGCCTCCCAACCGGGCCTCCTTCTCGCGAACTTACGGAGGTATTTTGCCGAGTTCCTTAAATGTGGTTCTCTCAAGCGCCTTGGTATTCTCTACCAGTCCACCTGTGTTGGTTTAGGGTACGATCCAGCGATGGAGCTATTTCCAGGAACCTCTAAGCAGCCCATTCAATCCGATAAGGATGAACTACCCTCGAGATCCGTCACTTCCATCTGGCCCAGGAATATTAACCTGGTTCCCATCGACTACGCCTTTCGGCCTCGCCTTAGGGGTCGGCTTACCCTGCTCAGATTAGCTTTAAGCAGGAACCCTTGGACTTTCGGCGACAGTGTCTCTCACACTGTTTGTCGCTACTCATGTCATCATTCTCACTAGTGATCTCTCCACGGGATCGCTCACGCGCCCGCTTCATCGAAAGCTCCACGTCTCCGTAACGACCGAAGTCGCTAAAGAGACACGGAACTATGTCACACTACGCTCTGCTACCACGATGATTGCAAGCAATCATCATCCTAAGCTTCGGCTCATGGCTTGAGCCCCGTTACATCTTCGCCGCAGGACAACTTGTTTAGACCAGTGAGCTGTTACGCTATCTTTAAAGGATGGCTGCTTCTAAGCCAACCTCCTGGTTGTTTTGGTCGTCCCACCTGCTTTCCCACTTAGCCATGAATTAGGGGCCTTAGCTGTAGGTCAGGGTTGTTTCCCTCTCGACAACGGACGTTAGCATCCGCTGTCTGTCTGCCATCCAGTACTCCTCGGTATTCGGAGTTTGGTTAGGATCAGTAAGCCTGTGGGGCCCCATTACCCATCCAGTGCTCTACCCCCGAGGGTATTCGGATGACGCTCTACCTAAATAGATTTCGCAGAGAACCAGCTATCTCCGAGTTTGATTGGCCTTTCACCCCTAGGCACAACTCATCCCGACCTTTTTCAACAGGTGTGGGTTCGGACCTCCAGTAAGTGTTACCTTACCTTCATCCTGGTCATGCCTAGATCACTCGGTTTCGGGTCTGATCCATCTAACTCATGCGCCCTATTAAGACTCGCTTTCGCTGCGCCTACACCTAACGGCTTAAGCTTGCTAGATAGACCAAGTCGATGACCCATTATACAAAAGGTACGCCGTCACAC
>NZ_JBIHMM010000009.1:0-7936 GCF_043661195.1 Roseovarius aquimarinus | reverse complement strand
GAGAAGCAAGAAGGCTAAGAGCAAGTCCTGAACCGATCATTTCCCGTTGAGCACTTGGGTCCTATGATGGTGGGACCTGAACTGAAACCCAAAGCGTGATTCCCATTCAAAGTATCCTGAACGAGGTACCTGCTCCGTTTCAGGTGGAAGCGGCATCTCGTTGTCAGGATGACCTCCGGCACATCCCAAACATGCTGACTGACGCAAACAAATAGACCGAGCACACGTTGCCAATCAGGAGCTTAGGGTTGCATCATAGGATGGTCTAATCCTTAGTAGGCACGACATGATCTGTGCAATTGAGGCGAGAAAATGCCAAAAAGAGAAAGCCATAGGGCTGGCAGCGAGTTGTTCATCGTCGACAACAGTGCAGACGATTGGAAAGCACTTAGGTACCTCCATGACTGGTGCCAATTATCCAAGTCGATCGACATTGCGACTGGTTACTTTGAGATTGGTTCGTTGCTTGCTCTTGGCGAAGAATGGCAAAAGGTCGATAAAATCCGGCTTCTGATGGGAGACGAGGTCTCGAAGCGCACTAAACGCGCATTTGAGGTAGGCTTGCTGGAGATTGCGTCCCGCCTTGACAAAAGTATCGAGCAGGAGAAGGACAAGAACCATTTCCTCAGAGGGGTTCCTGCGATCGTTGAGGCGATCCGATCGGGCAAAATTGAGTGCCGGGTATACAGAAAAGACAAGTTCCACGCGAAAGCCTACATTACCCACGCGCGGCTTGAAGTGGTCGGGTCGTCCGCATTGGTTGGCTCTTCAAACTTCACGGTCCCCGGGCTTACGCAAAATATCGAACTTAATGTCCAAATCACGGGTACTCCAGTTGCCGTTCTACAGGACTGGTATGAGGAACGCTGGGAAGAAGCTGAGGACGTTTCGGCGGAGGTCTTAGAGACTATTGAGCGCCACACGCGCGATTATACCCCGTTCGATGTCTACACACGATCGATGCAGCTTTATTTCGCCGGACATGAAGAGACCGCTACTGAGTGGGAGAAAAACTCCTCACAGCTTTATCCGATCCTCGCGAAATACCAACGTGACGGATACGGCGCACTGCTGAAGCGGGCGGGGAAATATGGCGGCGCTTTTCTCTGTGATGGAGTCGGCTTGGGCAAGACCTTTATCGGCCTGATGCTGATTGAGAGGTTTGTTCAGTACGAAAACAAGAATGTCGCTTTGTTCGTCCCGAAGTCTGCAAAGTCGCCTGTCTGGGAGCGTGAGCTTAGGAACCGGCTACCGGAAGTCTTCAAGGGTTTCAGTCGGCTCAAGATTTTTAGCCATACTGATCTGATGCGTGACAAAATGCAGGAAGAGCTAGAACAGGTTAAAGCCCAAGCAGATGTGATCATCATCGATGAAGCACATCATTTTAGGAACACTGGTACACGTGGTGACGTGGATGCCAAGCGTAAGTCTCGATACTGGCACTTGTACGACCTTTCGGAAGGCAAGGACATCTTCATGCTAACCGCCACGCCGATAAATAACAGTCTGTTAGATTTCCAACACATGGTCGAGCTATTCTCAAGGCACCACTCAGACCATTTCGCCGATGCTCCGCTCGGCATTCACTCGCTGGCAGGGCACATTCGACAGTTGGAGCGATCGATAGAGCGCCAGTTGCGTTCCGATGACAATCAGGAGGTTGCAGAGATTAACGCAGCCGAAATTGGTGACTTGTTTTCAACTGACTCACTCTTCGACGCGCTCGTCGTACAGCGGAGCAGAAGTTATGTGAAGGCAAGCATGCAGCGCGAAGGAGGAAGTGGCGTTGTCTTTCCTGAACCACGAAAACCAAAGGTCGCGGAGTACTCTGTCAAACAGACCTACGGAAAACTTCTCGATATGGTGGCCGACGCCTTTCACAAGCGCATACCCCTATTCACCTTGGGCATTTATAACCCGTATGCATACTACATAGGAGATGATCCGGAAATCATTCCTGCCATGGAAAAAGGCCGCCGGAAGCAGGTTGTCGCTCTAATCCGAACGAACTTTCTAAAGCGCTTTGAAAGCTCGGCAGAAGCGTTTCGTCTATCTTGCTGGAGATTGCTATACAAACTTCTGGCTTGGTTGGACGTGAATGTTTCATCTGATCACGAAAAAGACGCGGTTGAGCGTTGGAAGCGGCGCAATGGAAAGTTGATCGGATATAAGCCGCAGCTTGACTTCTTGGATGAGGCGGAAGGAGAAGAAGACCTTTATCCAGAGGAACTGCGGGATGCCGTTGAAAAGCTTTACCGTGGTGACTTCGATATTGAGAAGATTGTGCATGACACCATCCAGGACTTGGACCAGTTGGCGGACTTTTTGAACGAGCTTGAAAAACTCAAGCCTTCTCAAGACAAAAAACTAAACGAGCTCAAGAAGCTGCTCAAAAATGAGCCTGTGTTAAAAGATCAGAAGGTCATCATATTTTCGGAGTTTGGAGAAACTGCCCGCTATGTTGCCAAGCAGCTGAAAGAGGCAGGTATCGATGGCGTTGATCAGATCGACAGTGGGACCAAGGGAGATAGATCGCACGTCATCCAGCGGTTCGCTCCATATTACAACGAGTCGAGCTCTGCAGACCTTGCGCGTCGCGACTTGAGCGAGATTAGGGTGCTGATATCAACCGATGTCCTCTCAGAAGGTCTGAACCTTCAGGATGCGACCCGGCTGATCAACTACGATCTGCACTGGAACCCCGTGCGTCTCATGCAGCGGATTGGCCGAGTAGATAGACGGATGAACCCGGAGATTGAAAAGAGGATTCTCGCTGATCACCCAGACCAGAAGAACCTTCGGGGGACCGTTGGCTATTGGAACTTCTTGCCCCCTGATGAACTGGACGACCTCCTGCGTCTGTATAACCGAGTTTCGCACAAGACGCTTCGCATCTCAAAAACGCTCGGCATCGAAGGCAAGAAGCTTCTGCGCGAAGACGATGATTACGAAGATCTTCGCAACTTCGCAGAGCAGTATGAAGGAACAGCAAGCCCAGATGAGCAGATGCATCTGGAATGGCAGGACCTTCTAGCAAGTGATCCAGAACTGGAGGCGCAGCTGTCCGGCCTGCCTAACTCTGTGTTTTCCGGTAAACAGCACTCAAAGCGAGGCGCACGTGCGGTCTTTTTCTGCTACTCAAGACCGGCCCATGACCGTGAAGCTTCGGAAAAAAACGGGCAAGACGTCTGGTCCGCTTATGCGGGCGACGTGAAGTGGTACCTCGCAGACCTAGAAAGTAATGCAATCTTGGAGGATGCCTCGCGAATTATGGATTTCGTGCGCTCCGATCCAGAAACACCCCGACGCGTAATCATCGATCAGGAAAAGCTCTCGGAGACACGAAAGTCCGTCGAGAAGCACATTGCGAAAACATACTTGCGAAAAGTTCAAGCACCGGTCGGCGTGAAGCCAATCCTGAAGGCTTGGATGGAATTGAATTGAGGGTGATTGATTGATGGGCAGGATTACCGCCTCTGACCTGAACAAGGTGTCGAATTTCGAGCAGCTGGTTGAGCTTCTCCGTGACGGGCTTGAATGGCCGATCGGTGAGGATTACGGCTTTGATGACGTGGTCTTCGAATACGAGGCCAGCGAACTCGGGCTCAAGAAAGACGAGGTCGCGAAGATCCGCGAGATACATCAACTGCGCCCTCTGGCAACGAACCAGCCATGGGGGATCTTCTTTATCTCGATGGAGGACAAGGTAATCCCCATCACTGTGCTGCGGCGCATCTTGAAAGCATTGGTCGTAAAGAAACGCGCGGGCACACAGCCGACAGATCGACGTACCTGGGACAAGAGTGACCTGATCTTCGCTGCCAGTTTCGGTAAGTCAGGTGCACGGGAATTGGCCTTTATCCATTTCTCAGACGGCAAGGCGACGGGCGATTTGCCGGTAATGAAGGTACTTGGCTGGAATGCCCGCGACACGATTTTGAAGCATGAGTATGTGGCAAGTACCCTGCGTGAGAAGTTGGCATGGCCTGATGATCAAGAAGACGCTGAGGCCTGGCGCAAGGCCTGGGCTTCGGCCTTTGAACTGCGGCTGAACGAAACCATCAAAACATCAAAAGATCTGGCTGTTAGGCTCGCCGACTTGGCTTCTGACATCAGGGCGCGGGTCAATCAGCTGCTGATAGCTGAAGATGACACTGGCCCGATGCGAACCATGCTCTTGGCCTTCCGCAAGAACCTGATCCATGATCTGGATGAGGACGGCTTTGCGGACATGTTCGCCCAGACCATCGCTTACGGTATGCTGGCTGCGCGAATTTCGCGGCCCATGGGCATTGTTGCCGACAATCTGGCTGACATGGTTCCGCCCACCAATCCATTCTTGAAGGAACTGTTCGGCAACTTCCTCAATATCGGCGGGCGCGACAAGCGGCGCGGTCTCGACTTCGATGAACTCGGCGTGCGCGATGTGGTCGATGTGCTGAACGAGGCCAATATGTCTGCAGTCCTGCGCGACTTCGGCGACCGCAATCCCAAAGAAGACCCGGTCATACACTTCTATGAGCTCTTCCTGAAGGAATACGATCCCAAGAAGCGGATGCAGCGTGGTGTTTTCTACACTCCGCGCCCAGTGGTGAACTTCATCGTTCGCGGCGTGGATGAAATTTTGCGTACGGAGTTCGGGCTACCCCTCGGGCTGGCCGATACCAGCACTTGGGCAGAGGTTGCGGCGCGGAACGATCGGATCACCCTTCCGGCGCATGTGAAGCCTGACGCGCCTTTCGTCCAGATACTAGATCCGGCCACCGGGACCGGCACCTTTATGGTCGAGGTGATCGACCTGATCCACAAGCGGATGGGGGAATACTGGAAAGGGCAGGGGAAATCCTCGGCTGAGATCAAGGCCGCCTGGAACGCCTATGTCCCCGCGCATCTGCTGCCGCGATTGACGGCGTTCGAGCTGATGATGGCACCCTACACCATCGCGCACATGAAGGTGGGACTGAAGCTTTCGGAAACTGGCTACAACTTCGGTTCAGAGGAGAGGGCTCGCATCTTCTTGACCAACGCGCTGGAACCGGCCCGCGATCTGGACCTCGAGGAGCGAATGAGGTCTTTTGCTCTGGCACACGAGGCCGCACAAGCCAACGTGGCAAAGGATAAGATAGCCATTACCGTGGTAGTCGGGAACCCACCATATTCTGTCAAGTCATTCAATATGGGGAAATGGATCACTGATCTATGTGAGCCTTACAAAGAGAATGTAAGGAAAGAAGAAAGCCAGATTCAATCGCTTTCCAATGACTACATTAAGTTCTTGAGGTATGCGCAGACAAGGATAGACCGATCGCTGTCTGGCGTGGTCGGTATGATCACCGGTCACGGCTATATGCTTGGCACCCAACCTAGGGATCTGAGAAACTCACTCTACGCATCATTTGAGCAAATTCGTGTTCTGAACCTTAATGGCAGCGTTCGTAGAGATGGCGTCGAAGGTGTCGACGAGCCCGTGTTTGAGATCATGACTGGCGTTGGCATAGGGCTATTCTCTGGCTTCGCAAAGAAAGCCGCCCAGCAAGCTAAGTATCTAAGCGTAGAAGGTTCGCTCGAATACAAGATGGACTGGATGCTGAATACCACGCTTAGCATGATCCATTCCAAAGATACGCCACCGATTCCCCCTAATTTCTTTTTCTGGCCGATGGGCGGACTCAGTTTTGAGTATCAGCAAGGTTTTGATATTCCTGATTTTTTCGGCACTGGAAACCGGCATGCAGATAAGGAGGTGTATTGGTCTACCGGGTTCACTTCTCAGCAAGACGAGCTTGCAATAGCTTTTGATGAGGCTCAGTTCGATTCAAGGATGCATGATCTGGCGAACTCTGCATCTCGTACGGCAATAGCTGAGTTGTATCGCACCTGCAAAACCGGTCAGTGGGACTATGATGCAGCAAAGAAATTCGCGAGGGAGGGAAAGTGGAAGGCCGCTATTGCGAAGGTATCTTACAGGCCGTTTGATCAGCGCTATACGATTCTGGATAAAAGAGTTCTCACGATCCTTAGGGAACAAGTGCAATCGCAGCTTGATAGCAGCAACCTTGCTCTAACTGTCTCTCGCGCAATCAATGACTTAGAGTTTGCCCACTGCCTTGTCGTTGAGCGGCGGGTTGACAGGACATCGTTGTCCTCGAAATCGTCAACTAATGCATACGTGTTCCCGCTGTGGTCAAAGATTGCGGCCGGGGAGCGTCTGCGCCGTCCAAACATCAATCGAAACTCTGCCCAAGTCTTCGGCAAGGCCCTCGATCTGACCTACGAGGACGGAATCCCTCGGGGCGAACAGCAGAGCTTTGGCCCAGACTTCCAGCGCCAGAAGACCGAACAGCTCGGTCTGCTCAAGACCCCTTGGGACGGGCGCGGCGATCTGGAAAAGTCTTTCGGACCTCGCGATCTGTTTGATTACATCTATGCCGTACTGCACAGCCCCGGCTATCGCAGCCGTTACGCCGAGTTCTTGAAGTCCGACTTCCCGCGCGTCCCCGCTCCCGCAACCCGCGCGGCCTTTGCAGCCCTGGCCGTACTAGGCCGCCAGCTTGTGGCCCTGCACCTTCTGCGCCCAGAGGAGTCACCTATCTTAAAGTCGCCCGGTATCCGCTTTGCCGGAAGCGGCGAGGCGCGGGTGGAAAGGGGATACCCTGAGTACGAAAACGGCAAGGTGATGATCAACGCAAATCGCTGGTTCGAAGATGTACCAAAGGAGACTTGGGAGTTTCACGTCGGCGGCTATCAGGTCTGCGAAAAATGGCTGAAGGACCGCGCCGGTAAGGGTGGAAAGAAACCTCACCCTGGTCTTATCCTGACAGATGAGGACATACTACACTATCGCCGCGCAGTCACGGCCCTTACCGAAACCCGTCGCCTAATGGCGGAGATAGATCAGGTGATCGAGACGCACGGAGGCTGGCCCGGCGCGTTCAAGATGGAGTCTCAAGTGGACGCATGATTGCAATGAAGCCGAGCCTCTTGGCTTCTCTGACGTCATCGGCAGATGCGGTGGTGGATCGAGTCCTGCTGCACGGATCACTTGGGATGAAGGCCAAGCCACGAACTGAAGTTGGCTTTGTGGCCGCAATCACTCTTGGGGGTGTTCCTAGCATAGCGGCAGCATGGTCACCACTGCTAGCCTCTTGCGGATGCTCTCTACAGATCCACGGTGTTTTCTGCCACGCTTCACCCGTCGTCGAGTTTCACGGTCCTCCGGGAACCAAAACTGGTTGTGAACTCGCAGACCTCATGATTGTCACCGACTATATTGATCGGGGCGGCTACACCAAGAGACAGGCAAGTCTGATACAAGCGAAAATGGCATCAAAGGCCAAGCGAGTGTCGTTGAACGGATCTTCAAGCAAAAAGCAACTTCATCTTTATCAGAACTGGCCATGCTTCAACTTCCGTGAAGCTGCGTATGGGAACCGTGTCTATTCTTTGAGCAGCACTGGGAATGGTCATTCCGGCAGCTTCGGAATTATCGATCGGCACTTCAGGAAGTCGGCGGGCCGCCCACCTACTTGGACACAACATGACGCCCTGCCGACCCCAGTTAGCATCGCAAGAGACCCAACATTTGGGGAATTTCTTGCCCGCATGATCGGCGGCAGTGCTCGATCGTTGGGGCGCGTCGCGGTTCCAGCTGGTAGTGATGATTGGAGCCAGGTGGTCGATCTGCTACTACAGGAAACATATAAAAAGGCGTTTAATCACGCGCCGACACTAGACTCTATCTCGTCGCCGAGAGGGGTTACAGCAATGGCGTATCTAAGCGATCCCGTAGGACGTCAAGGCTCAAGAGGCCAGCGGACTGGTTACGGTTGGCAACCTCCGTTTGATGGTTTCGAGACGATCGAGGATGTCAATCCAGGCGGCATTAGTGTTCTGAGAGTTGTGGTTACGCAGAACTCATAGTTTAGGTTTGTAGCGG
>NZ_JBIHMM010000008.1:0-44371 GCF_043661195.1 Roseovarius aquimarinus | reverse complement strand
ATCCTCCGATCCACCACGCCCTTCCACATCGACAACCCGACGTTGACAAGGCATCATATCATATGATGCTGCGTTGCGTCCGAGGTCGGCTTTGAGCCGATTTTGTTGAAAAAGTCGGCATTCTGGCGAGAAGGGGCACGTCGGCAGAATATTCCCCCGCGAAGGCGCCGTTTCGCAAACATGGTGTCAAGATAGTCGATCTGAAGGAACATTGCTCCAGTTTTTCGAGGCAATTTTTGGTTTGCGGAGTTTTTCAACACAAACAGCCCAAAGTTCCAAAACTCCGCACTGCAGCGAATATCGCCACGAAAGCTCTTAAGTCACTCGCCCTACCGCCCGGCGGGCACTAGGCTGCCGCAACCGTTTCGGCAGGATCGAAAGCCCCCCTGATGTTCAAGATCGCCACAGCCCATTCCGCCTCTTTCCTCGTCGCATGCGAGGAAGGCTCGATCCGCTCGGCTTCCGAGCGGCTGGGGGTCGAGCCGTCGACCATAACCCGGCATATCCAATCGCTTGAGACATCGCTGGGCGCAGCCCTGATCGAGCGCGGGCATACGGGCATCTGCCCAACCGAGGCCGGGCAGATCCTGCAAACCTACCTGAAGCGACAGCAATGCGACGAGGAGGCGCTTTTGTCCGAGTTCGACGCGCTCAAGGGGATGCGGCGCGGCCAGCTGGTGATCGCGGTAGGTGATGGGTTCATCAGTGATTTCATCGGCAATGCGCTGCGCCTTTATCGCGGTTCCTATCCCGGCTTCACTTACGATCTGCTCAGCGGCTCGACCGAGCAGGTGCTGCATGCGGTGCGCACGGATCAGGCCCATCTGGGCATGGCCTATAACGCCCGCAAGGAGCGCAGCATCAAAACCGCCGCGCAGTCGAAGCAGCCGCTTGAATTGCTGGTCAGCCCGCACTCGGACTGGGCCAACCTGCCCGAGCCGATGACGATGAAGGCGCTGGAGCATCTGCCCGCAGCGCTGCTGAAATCCGGCTCGGGCGTCGGCGACATGATACAGGCTGCCGAAGGCGCACATGGCGTGCGCCTCAATGCCGTCGTGCAATCCAACTCGCTGGCCGTTCTGCGTAATTTCGTGCGCGACGGGCTGGGCGTGACGATCCTGCCCGCCTTCGTCGTCACCCGCGAGATAGCGGACGGCACCATCGTGACCAAGCGGCTCGATATCCCCGAGCTCAGCCGGGGTGAGGCGTCGCTCTTTACCCGCGCGGGCAGGCGCCTGCCCGAGGGGGCCAGCCGCCTTGCGCATCACATCGCCCGAGCGATGGTGGCCTTTCGAGCGGCTGGGTGAAGACACCCCAAGCGTTGCGAAAAATGCAACACAAAACCTCAATGCCCGCAATTCCCGCAATGCATACCTGCGGATACCCTGCGAGGAATCATAAAATCTGCAACAGGGTGAAATTATGTCCAAGACCTATCTTGCCTCCCTCGCGGCGGTTACGGCGCTCAGCACGGCATTGGCCGCGCCGCTATCGGCCGAAACGCTGCGCATGGCCTCGCAGGGCGACGCCACGAGCCTCGATCCGCACAGCCATAACGAGAGCTTCACCAACTACTTCTTGGCCAATGTCTACGAGGGCCTCGTCGCGCGCGACAAAGATTTCGAGATCGCCGGGCAGCTTGCCGAGAGCTGGGAGCAGGTGGACGACACCACGTGGCGCTTCAAGCTGCGGGACGGCGTGACCTTCCACGATGGCGCGGCGTTCACCGCCGATGACGTGATCTTCAGCATGGACCGCGCGCGCAGCGAGGCATCGAACTTCAAGCACGTCCTCGCCTCGGTCGACAGCTATTCGGCCATCGACGACATGACCGTCGAGATTGTCACGACCGCGCCCAACCCGATCCTGCTGAACGATCTGCTAGACCTCATGATCCTCGACCGCGAATGGGCCGAGGCGAATGGCGCAGAGGAGCCTATCAACCTTCAGCAGGAGGAAAAATCCTTCAGCGCGACCAATGCCAACGGCACCGGCCCCTACAAGGTCACATCCCGTGCGCAGGGCGAGAAGACAACGCTCGAGGCCTATGACGGCTACTGGGGCAAGATTGGCAATGTCAGCGAGGTGGTGTTTACCCCTATCGACAACGCCGCCACGCTGGTCTCCGCGCTCTTGTCGGGTGAGGTGGATCTGGTGATGCCCCTGCCCTTGCAGGACATCCCCCGCGTCGAAGAGGCGGATGGCGTCAAGGTCGTCTCGTCGCCCGAGGCGCGCACGATGTATATCGGCATGGACCAGGTCCGCGACCAGATCCTCGAAAGCCCGGTTGAGGGCAACCCGTTCAAGGATATCCGCGTGCGGCAGGCCTTTGCCCATGCGGTGGACGCGCAGGCGATCATAGACCGCGTCATGCAGGGCCAGGCGACGCTCTCGACGCAGTACATCATGGACAAGGTGAACGGCTATAACCCGGACCTTACGCGCCTCGAATACGATGTCGAAAAGGCCAAGGCGCTGCTGGCCGAGGCGGGCTATCCCGATGGGTTCGAGCTGACCATGGATTGCTCGACCGACCGCTACGTCAATGACGGCCAGATCTGTCAGGCAGTCGTCAGCCTGTTGGCGCGCGCCGACATCAAGGTGAACCTGATCGCCCAGCCCAAGGCGCAATTCTTCCCCAAGGTGGTCGCACCGGAATTCGGCACCTCCTTCTTCCTGCTCAGCTGGACACCCTCCACGATGGACGCGCTCAACGTGTTCCAGAACGTGCTCGGCACTCGCGATCTTGATAACGGCCGCGGCGCGTGGAACATTTCCGGCTGCTCCGTCCCCGAGGCAGACGCGCTGGCCTCCGAGGCCGCCGTGACGATGGATGCCGCCGCGCGCACAAAGATGCTGCAGGATGCGATGGCGATGATGGTAAACGAGGTTTGCCTGATCCCGCTCCACGTGCAGCAGCTGGTCTGGGGCGCGGCCGAGAATGTGGACGTGGTGCAGCACCCGACATTCGAATTCCCGCTGGAATATTTCAACGTGAACTGAGCCGCACTCTCGGGCAGTCCGGCACGAACCGGGCTGCCCCGCATGGCCCACCCCTCCAATTGGAATTCCGGTATGTATTTCCTGCTGGCCCGCATCCTTCAGGCCACCATTGTCATGCTTTGCGTCGCGCTCGTCGGATTTCTGGTCTTCCAGTATGTCGGCGATCCGGTGCTGGCGATGGTCGGGCAGGAAACCACGATCGAGGACCGCGAGGCGCTGCGCGAAAGCCTTGGCCTCAACGATCCGATCCTGATCCAATATGCCCGCTATGTAGCGGGCGCGGTGCAGGGCGATCTGGGCATCTCCTACAGCTTCAACCGCGACGTGAGCGAGATGATCGCCGACCGCCTGCCCGCCACGGTCGAACTGGTGCTGCTCTCGGGTGTGCTGTCGCTGATCCTCGCCATCCCGGCGGGCATCTATACCGGCATCCGCCGCAAGGGCGGGCTAGCGCAGACCATCATGGCGCTGTCGGTGATCGGCGTGTCGATCCCCTCGTTCCTGCTGGGTATCCTGATGATCCTCGTCTTTTCCGTCTGGCTAAACTGGCTGCCCTCCTTCGGTCGCGGTGACACGGTGACATGGCTGGGCATCCGTTCGAGCCTCTTCACCTGGGACGGGCTGACCCATGCGCTGATGCCCGCAGCTGTCCTCTGCCTCTTTCAACTAGGCGTGATCTTGCGCCTCATCCGCGCCGAGATGCTAGAAGTGCTGCGCACAGACTACATCCGCTTTGCCTTTGCACGCGGCATCCCCGGCCAGCGCATCTATTTCCACCACGCGCTGAAGAACACGATGGTGCCGGTGGTCACGGCCATCGGCCTGCAGCTTAGCTCGCTCTTCGCGTTTTCAATCATCACCGAGCGGGTGTTTCAGTGGCCCGGCATGGGCTCGCTGCTGCTGCATGCCATCGGGCAAAGCGACATTCCCCTACTGGCCGCTTACCTCATCTTTGTCGGACTGGTCTTTACCCTCTCGAACCTCGTGATCGACGCGGTCTATGTGCTGATTGATCCGCGCATCCGGCATGGGGCGGTCTGAGATGTTCGAGCGTATTCGGTCCGATTTCTGGTACGAGTTGCTGAATGCGCCGGTGACGGTAGTTTCCGCCATCATCATCGCGTCGATGGTGATCGGCTGCTCCTTCGCGCCCATCTTCGCGCCGCATACGCCCTTCGATCCCGGCACGATCTCGATCCTCGATAACAATCTGCCGCCCGCGTGGCTGCCCGCCTCGGACCCGCGCTTTCTTCTAGGCACGGACCTGCAGGGGCGCGACGTGCTGTCGGCGATGCTCTATGGCGGGCGCATATCGCTGCTGGTGGGCGTGGGCGCGGTGGCACTTTCGGTGGTGATCGGCATGACCGTCGGCCTTCTGGCGGGCTATTTCGGCGGTCTGACCGACGCGATCCTTATGCGCGTGGCTGAAATCCAGTTCGCCTTCCCGCCTATCCTGATCGCGCTGCTCTTCAACGGCATCCTCAAGGCATCGCTGCCGGCGGATGTATTCGCTCGCGCCGCCGTGCCCATCATGATCCTCGCCATCGGGCTGGCCGGCTGGGTGCAATTCGCGCGGATCGTGCGCGCCTCCGTCATGGTGCAGCGCGGGCAGGATTACGTCACCGCCTGCCACGCCATCGGCCTGCCGACGCCGCGCATCATCCTGCGCCACATCACGCCCAATATCCTCGGCCCGGTCCTCGTTCTGGCCATGCTGCAGATCGCGGTCGCTATTGTGACCGAGGCAACGCTGTCGTTCCTCGGCCTTGGCACGCCCCTGACCGAGCCGAGCCTTGGCGGCCTGATCCAGGTGGGCAGCCTCTATCTTTTCTCGGGCGTCTGGTGGGTGGTGATCTTTCCGGGCGTCATGCTCCTGGTGATGGTCGTCGCCTTCAACCTCGTGGCCGACTGGGTGCGCGACTATCTGAACCCGAGGCTTCGATGACCGAGTTTCTGTGCCAGACTAGGGGATTGCAGATCACCTTCCCGCACCGTTTTGGCGATTTCACCGCTGTGCATGGCTTTGACATGGAGGTGAAGCGCGGCGAGATTGTCGGCCTCATTGGCGAAAGCGGCGCGGGCAAATCCACCATCGGCAACGCGATCATGGGCCTGCTGTCGCATCCGGGCCGCATCTCCGGCGGTAGTGTGACGCTGGACGGGGAAGAGTTGACGAGCCTGCCCGCCCCCGCCATGGCGCACCTGCGCGGGCGGCGCATCGGGATGATCTTCCAAGACCCGATGACATCGCTCAACCCGCTGATGACCATCGGCGCGCAACTCTCCGAGTCTATTTCGCTGCTCCAAGGCATCCCGCTCGCCCAGGCCCGCGGCATGGCTGCCGAGCGGCTGGATGCGGTCGGCATTCCCGAGGCCGCCGCGCGCATGGCGCAGTATCCGCATGAGTTTTCCGGCGGGATGCGCCAGCGCGTGGTGATCGCGCTGGCCATGGCCGGAGACCCGGACCTTCTGATCGCAGACGAGCCGACGACCGCGCTGGATGTGTCGGTGCAAAAGCAGGTGCTGGATCTGATCCGAAGCCTCTGCCGCGAGCGCGATCTGGGTGTGATCCTCGTCACGCATGACATGGGCGTCATCGCCGAGACAACGGACCGTGTCTATGTCATGCGCTACGGCAAACTGGTCGAAACCGGGCCAACCGGGCAGGTGATCAATGCCCCCGAGGCCGATTACACGCGCGATCTGATTGCCGCGATCCCCTCGATCGAGCATCGCGAAGAGCGGTTCCGCAATCCCGCCAAGAAGACCGGCGAAATCGACGATTGGCTCCTCGAAGGGCATCGCGGCGGCGGCGCAAGCGCCTATGTGACCGCAGAGAACCTCACCAAGGATTTCGCGACCAAGAAGACGACATTCTGGGGCAAGTCCGGCAGCTTTCGTGCTGTCGACGTGCCGCAGATCGATGTGCAGCGCGGCGAGGTTCTGGGCCTCGTGGGCGAGAGTGGATCGGGCAAATCCACGCTGGGCCGCATCCTAACAGGCCTGATCCCGCCCAGCGCGGGCAGCGTGCGCTTTGGCGATCACGGCCCCTTGGCCAAGATCCGCAGCAATGCCGCGAAAAAGGCGCTGCGCCGCGATGTGCAGGTGGTCTTTCAGGATCCCTATTCGTCACTCAACGGACGCATGCGCGTCGATCAGATCCTGGCCGAGCCAATCCTCTTTCACGGTCTTGCCAGCCGCGCCGACACGCCGCGCCTCGTGGCCGCGCTTCTGGAGCGCGTCGGCCTGCCGAATGATGCGGGCCGCAAATTCCCGCACCAGTTCTCGGGCGGGCAGCGCCAGCGCATCTGCATCGCACGCGCCCTGTCGCTGCGACCACGGTTCCTGCTCTGCGACGAGCCGACCTCGGCGCTGGATGTCTCGATTCAGGCCGACATGCTGGCCCTTCTGATGGAGCTGCGCCGCTCTCTGGGCCTGACCATGCTGTTCGTCAGCCACGATCTGGCGGTGGTCCGACAGGTCTCGGACCGCGTCGCGGTGATGCAGCGCGGGCGCATCGTGGAATGCCGGGACGCCGAGGCGCTCTTTGACACGCCGGAAAACGACTACACCCGAATGCTGCTCGAGACAGCGCCCAGCGCGACGCGCGGCAAGAGTTTGCAGAGCACATGAGCACAAAGGAACGACAGATGATCGGCATAATTGGATGCGGCGCGATGGGCGGCGCGATGATCGCCCGGCTGGTCGAGCGCGGGCACACCGCCAGATGCCATGACACCATGCCGGAGGCGCGCGCGCGCGGCGCGGCGAGCGGCGCTGAGCCTTGCGATACACTTGCCCAGCTGGGCAGTGCCTGCGACCGAATCATCCTGTCGCTGCCCCGTGCCGATATCGTGCGGGCAGTGATGGACGAGCTGACGCCACATCTGCGCCCCGGCGCAATCGTTCTCGACACGTCGACCTCCGAGCCCGAAACGACCAAGGCGCTGGGCGCCGCCGCAAAGGATTACACCTTTCTCGACGGCCCCGTCAGTGGCGGGCCGTCTGGCGCCCGTGCGGGCACCATGACAATGGTTCTGGGCGGGCCCGAAGATGCCATCGCCGAGTTGCGCCCCATCCTGGACGATCTGACGGCCAAGACGGTTCATGTCGGCCCCGTAGGCGCAGGCCATGCGGCCAAGATCGCCAACAACCTGCTATGCGCCGCCAATCTGGTGCTTGTCAGCGAAATGGCGCGCCTGGCCGAGGCAGGGGGCATCCCGCTCGACAGCCTCCTGGAAGGCGTCAATGCCGGCTCGGGCCGCAGCGGCGTGAGCGAGGTGAACTTTCCCAAATGGGTGATGAGCGGCGCGTTCGACTCGGGCTTTACCATGGGCCTCATGCGCAAGGATGTGGGCCTCGCCGTCAAGCTGGCGGGTGAGGCCGGGCTAAACCTGCCCGCCACGCACGCCATCGCCGAAATCTGGGAGGCCAGCCGCGAGACCCTGGAGGACAGTGCCGACTTTAACGAGATCTACAAATACCGGAGCCAAGACCATGTCTGACCGCCGCGAAATCCTGAACAGCCTGATGCAAGAGCTGGACCTTGGCGGTGGTGTTTGCAGCCTTGTGAACGGCGCGTTGCGACACGGCGCTGGCGCCGCCATCACCCTCGAAGATCCCTATGCGCGAAGCGAACTCACCAGCTACCCTGATTGCGGCGCAGACCTGGCCGGTGAGGCCTGCGAGGCCGCCGACGCCGCGCAAAAAACATGGGCACAGCTCTCCGCCGCAGCGCGCGGCGACGTCATGCAAGAGATTGCCCGCGCGGTCACGTCCCAAGCCGCGCCCCTCGCCCAGCTCGAGGCTCTGGTGGCGGGCAAGCCGATCCGCGACGCCCGGGTCGAGGTGGCCAAGGTCGCCGAGATGTTCCGCTATTATGCCGGCTGGGCGGACAAGATCCACGGCGAGGTGATCCCCGTGCCCAGCGGCCACCTGAACTACACCCTGCGCGAGCCATTGGGCGTGGTGTTCCAGATCACGCCGTGGAATGCGCCCATCTTTACCGCCGGCTGGCAGATCGCGCCCGCAATCTGCGCCGGGAACGGCGTGGTCATAAAACCCAGCGAGCTGACACCGATGACCACCGTTGCGCTGGTACGCATCGCCGAGGGCGCGGGGCTGCCACCAGGTCTGGTCAATGTGCTCTGCGGGCTTGGCCCCACCACCGGACAGGCCGCGATCCAGCATCCCGCCGTGCGCAAGGTGATCTTTGTTGGCTCGCCCGAAACCGGACGGCGCGTCGCCATGACCGCCGCCGAGGCGCTGAAACCCGCGGTGCTGGAACTGGGCGGCAAGTCGGCCAATATCGTCTTTGCCGACGCCAATCTGCAGCATGCCTGCCTTGGCGCACAGGCGGCCATCTTCTCGGGGGCGGGCCAAAGCTGTGTTGCGGGGTCGCGGCTGCTTGTTCAGCGGTCGGTGCATGCGGAGCTCACCCAGATGATCGCAGAGGGGATGAACCGCATTACCCTCGGCGATCCATTGGACGACGTCACTGAGATTGGCCCGATTAGCAATCGCCGCCAATATGCCCATATCCAGAGCATGATCGCCAATGCCGCGACGGGCGGCGCCGCCGTTCAGACGCGCACCGATCTGCCGAAGGAGGGCTATTTCGTGCCACCTACCCTGCTGACAGGTCTGGGAAACAGCGCCGAGGCGGCGCAGACCGAAATCTTTGGCCCGGTCGTGACCGCCATATCCTTCGACGATGAGGAAGACGCAATCGCAATCGCAAATGATACCGAGTTCGGTCTTGCCGGTGCGGTCTGGACACGCGATCTGGGCCGGGCGCATCGCGTCTCGGCAGCGGTGCGCGCGGGCACGTTCTGGATCAACAGCTACAAGGCGATCCATGTCTCCTCACCATTTGGCGGTTCGCTGAATTCCGGCTGGGGCCGGTCCAGCGGGACGGATGCGCTGATGGAATACACCAGCCCCAAGGCGATCTGGCTTGACAGTGGCGAAGTGCCCAAGATCGCCTTTGGCTATGTCTCCTGAGGCGCCGCGCTTATGAGCCTCATGCAGGAAACCGAGGCGCTCTTGGCCGCCTCGCCCGAAGCGGCGGCGCTGATTGGCATCTCCCCGCGCCGCTTTGACGGGTTTGCCGATCTGGCGGGCGCCGTGCTGCAGGCGGCGGCGGATCTCCCTGCGGATCTTGTCCGGCGCCTCTACGCGACGCACCCCGAACCCGCCGCGCTGAGCCAGCACGACATTGACGAGACCGCCCGCCGCGATTTCGCACCGGGCGGGCGCGCCGCCGCGCTGCTCTTCGGTCGCGGCGTGCAGGCCATCATGGCGCACCGCATCGCGCATCAGCTATGGCAGAGCGACGACCGGACCCTGGCGATGGCGATCAAAGCGCGCGCGGGCCGGGCCTTTTCGACCGATATCCACCCGGCGGCGCGCGTGGGGCCGGGACTGTGGCTGGATCACGGGCTGGGCTTCGTCGTGGGCGAGACGGCGGTGATCGGCGCCGATGTGTCGATCTGGCACGGCGTTACGCTGGGCAGCACGCTGGCCGATAGCGGCGCGCGGCGCCATCCCACGCTCGGCGACGGCGCCGTGATCGGCGCAGGCGCGATCCTGCTGGGCGGGATCACCATCGGAGCGCGGGCCAACGTGGCGGCGGGCGCCATTGTTACGCAGGATGTCGCGCCCGGCACGCTGATCGCAGGCGCCAAGGCGCGCGAGATAGGCCCTGCGCAGATCAGCTTTGCGGCGCCGGAAAGGAATGGCGCATGAACGTGCCCTTCGGTCTCGATCATCCGCTGATCGCAGTGCATGACATTGATGCCCTGCGCCAGCGGCTGATCTCGCTCGGCTTTGCCATGACGCCGGTGGGCCGGCATCCGTGGGGCACCAGCACCAGCCTCGCGATGTTTCATGGCTGCCTGCTGGAGATCATGGGGGTCTACGACGCGAGCCTTACAAGCGCACATCCCGCTGGCGATTTTCGCTTTGGCCGCCATGTCCACGCCCATTTGCAAAAGCGCGAGGGCATCGCCCTCACTGCCTTGCACAGCCTCGATGCAGGCCGCGACGCCGAGCGCGCCGAGCGCGCCGGATGGAAGGTCGCAGGCCGTCTGGAATTCGGGCGCGACGTCACCCTTCCGGATGGAAGGGCGGGCCGCACCAAGACGAGCCTTGCGCTGATCCCCAACCCGAATTGGCCGCGCCTGTCGTTTTTCCTGTGCCAGCAGCATCGCCCTGATTTGATCTACGTCCCCGAATGGATGCAGCATCCAAACTCGGTTTCGGGCTATGCGGGCAGTTCTGTAATGGCTGGGCCAGAGGATACTGCCGCCATTTCCCGACACCTGTCCACGATCTACGGGGCGCCGGAGGCCATCGAGGGCGGTGTAGCATTCGACACCGGCAACGGCGCGCTACGCGTGCTGACCCCCGCAGCGATCGAGACGCGTTACGGCGCCCTGTCCCCGGCGCTCGGCACGCAAGCCGCACCCGCAATCGTCGCGCTGGATCTGGTCTATGAAGACGAGGCACGGCTTGCGGCCTGCCTTGATGCCAGCGGGTTGGCCTATCGGCAGGACGGGGTCAGGTATTGGTTGAGCGATGCGGCGCTGACGGGCAACACGGTCTTGGCTTTTGGTCCGCGCCACGGCGCCTGAGCAAGTTGCCTCAAATGAACCGCGCCAAAACCACGCCCGCGATCCCTATATGCGCAAGAGAGATCGCCACCTGTAGCTCTCACCATTCATCTCGAGAATGCTCACATGGCGTGTCAATCAGTCGAGGAGCGCGCCGGTCAGGCGTTCGGTGCCGAAGGTTTCGGTCCATTCGTCGAACGGCAGGTTGCTGGTGATCATCGTGGAGCCGCGCTTGTAGCGCTGCGAGATCAACTCGAACAGGAGCCCTGCGGCGTGCGATGCACAAAAATCGTTCCAAACTCGTCCTCAGTTCGTAGGTGAGACGCGCGATCGCCTCATCCCGCTCTGCCGACCTTTACCCTCTGAAGATGCTGCGCGATGCACAAATGGCCGCTATGGTGAAACTGCGCCGGAGCGCTCGACCTCGAAGCGAAAGGCAGGTTTGGGCCGCAGGCAACCAACTCCACATCATTTTCGGATGACTTAGCCCCATCACTCCTCATAAGAAGAGATGTGCCGCTCTTGCTCAAGAAGGGGGCCAGCCCCTCGGATATGCGGGTTCCTCCAACTGATGCCACCGGCGCGGTTGCGCATAAAATGGCCCTGAACCCAGTGAGCTCTGCGATTAGAGGCGACTTCTTCGTTTACCTTGCTCTCGTGGCTAGTTGCTTCAAGCTGACGCTTACCTAGCTCGCCCAGTCTGACGTTGATTATGGATTTATTGGGCAGTGTGCGCCCAGACTTCTGAGCTCTTCGTCTCTCAGCTCTGGGATAGGCAAACACTTCTTCTTTTTCGAGCATGGCCTTGTGTTCGAACAAAATCGACATGCCAACCGCTATTGCCAAGAAGTCAAAACAAAGAGACATTTCCTGCTTAACGGCGGCATCTTCGGTGACATCATCTCCGATTTCCTGAGACAAATTGAACGTAGGTGAATGCAAAATATCTACCGATGCTCCTTGCGACCTGAAGATCAGTAGGTTCGGGAATAATCCACGCTTGTTCGCAAGATAAATCTGAGTGTAGAGCGTATTATCATCCTGGGTGATCAGCGCGGCAGGCCATTCGCCAACCTTTGGTTCCGGGACCGTCAGCAACATTGCCGGGAACGGCAAGCGAACGTTACTGAACATGCTATCTAATCCATCCCTTTGCATTTGAGCTGAGAGGTTGCGCAGCATCAGCTCGGCGCGCTCGTCAATCTGATATACCTGCGCAATATCAAAAATCTCTCGTTGACGCTGCCCGTGAAAATCAAGAGACTCAATAACATTAGGGGATAGTGAAGCCCGATCAATACCCTTCAAATAAAGTAAAATATCTGGGTATCTCTTATAGAAATCGAGCAGGTCGGCAAGCATTAATTTACCTCAAAATTTCAATTGAGCCACATTATGCCTCGTTTGCTCACACCATCAAGTGCCTTCGGAATGTGCGGCGGTTTCGCTGAAACCTGAGCCTAAAATTTGCTTTGATCCAATTTTCGGTGGTGGCGGTCCTCCTATCCTGGCACCTCTCCAAAATTCAACTATTTCGTATGCGGCGAATGACCTCAAAGCGGGCTGCGAACGCAGCATCAAGACGATGGGCTGGATGTCCGCAATGGGCCGGAAGCCGACATCCAAAGATAGTCGGCTAACTTAAAGAACCAACCACCCTCACTCAGTCCTTAGCGAAATAAGGGGCACTGGCCTGTCGGCATTGAAGCAATCTTCCTTACCTCGATAGCGGGCGCATCAATAAATCAAAATGACGCAAGACATTTACCGAGAGGCTTGGATCGTTTGCAGCTCAGAGTGTCACATCCCGACGCTCTACATGCTTCAATCACCTCGCTCGCTAAGAGACACTCCCGCCCCTCTTGCGATATCGCCTTCGTCGAGGAACTGGACCCCATGCGCTTCTAACGCAGCACGCAGAGCACTCACGGAGCGCATTTGCATTCCCCCTTTACCACTCTCGAACCGGCTTATCGTTGCGGGAGCCACGTCTGCGGAAGCTGCGAGTTCACGGACACCCAATCGGACTGCTGCGCGCGCCATTCTCAATTGCTCAGGGGTCAAAGTCATATCCTTGTTATAAAAAGTTAGCACGCAGTATTGACATAGCGCTGGTTTGGTTCTAGATTATTATCACAAGGTACCAACTATGCAATACATGGAGATCACTTATGACGCCTCGTGCATCTAACCACCGTGAAGCCGACATGCGCATTCACCATACTGAGACCTCCTCTTGCTTCGTACTGTCGAACATGGCCAAGCAGTTTACGCTTCTCAATGCCCAGCTTGAATACGCGATCGAAGCTGAGCGCTCGCTTGACTGTCAGGACGGAACCGACCCTGCAGTAGACATTTGGCTTCGCGATGCGGAGGCGGCATGGAGCAGGGTTAACATCACCCTTGCTAAGGTCTCAACAATGCCGGCTGAGGCAGCCATCGACCAAGTCCTGGTTGGGGTGGTCAAGAAGGCGATGGCGCTCATGGCAACGGAAACCGTATTCGACTTCTTCGGTGCTTACGATGCTCTGCGTCTCGGCGCGTTCGTGCGGCGCATCGCATGCAAAGCCCACATCACCGCTCCGGTCGAGGCGGCGCTGGAGACGTTCGAGCAACATCTCGAATCGATCGCGGGGCTCGATCTGTATCAGCCTATCTGTAATCCCGAAGACCTCAGCCTCCTTTTGGCGGAAGCCTGATCTTCAGCGCTTCCGGCGTCACCCGCCGCTCAAGGTGATGACCGCCGCCGGCTTTCGAAAAAACCTTTCATTCTGCCGCACTTTAAGGGCGCGGCCCCTCCAGACGTCTTCAAAAGGAAATCTGTCCATGTCTCACAACAAGCCTCTCCACATCCCCCGCCGGTCGCGTCACGTTCCCGCCCATGAGTGGCGGCCCATCAATCGCGGCATCCCCGAGGCCTGGCACGCGATCGCCGAGGCCAAGGGCTACCGCATCCATCGCCGTATCCGCGATCGGCTGCATCTCGCACTCGAGTGCCGGCTCTGCGGCGCGCTGACCGCGCATAAGGTCCATACGCTGCGCAGTGCCCGGCCGGCCTGCGGCGGGTGCCGCGAGAGGGCGATGCTGGCGCAGGCCGCCAAGGCGGGCGTCGTGCTCGGGGCCCGCGATCCGGCGCATCGCCACTATGCCAGCTACACCCTGCCGTGCGGTCACACCGCCCGGCTCCAGCGCGGGCGCATCGCCAAGCTCGCCGAGGAAGGCCCCGCCGCGGGGCGCAGCGGCTATCACTGCGCCCCCTGCCATCTGGCGCGCCTCGGCGCGCTCGCGCAGAGCTGGGGCTGGCGCCTCGTCGGGGCCGATCCCGAGGGCAACGCCAATTACCGCGCGCTCGGCCACGAGGCCTGCGGGCATGTCCAGAGGGTGGCGACGGCCAATATCGTGACCGGCCGCTACGACTGCGGCGGATGCGGCGAGAGCTGGGCCGCCGCGCCGAGCTTCCTCTATCTCATCCGCCTCGGGGTTTCCGGCGGGGGCACCTATGTCAAGCTCGGCTACAGCCGCAATCCGCGCAGCCGCATGCTCCATCAGCTGGGGCTGGGCGACGAGGTCGAGGCCGAGCTCATCGACGAGGTGCCGATGCCGAGCGGCCAGGTGGCGCTCGCCGTCGAGCGGGGCCTGCATGCACGCCTGCGCGCGGATCACCCCGATCTGGTCATCCCGCGCGCCGATCTCGCCGCCTGGATCAACGTCACCAGCGAGGTCTACGCGGCACGGGCCGAGCCGATCATCCGGCGCATGCTGGACGAGGTCGAAAGCCCCCGCTGGCCGCGCTCCGGGTGTCCCGCCGCCTGAGCCCCGGCACAGCCCATCCACGCAACTCCCCCGCGCCGGCACCGGTGCGGGGCACCCCCCTTGCCGCCTGCATCAGGAGACCGCCATGAGCCACACTAGCCACACTCCGCTCCAGAGCCCGCCCGTCTGGGCCCCTCTCGCAACCACCGCGCTGCGCCGCCTGCGCGCGCACCACGCCATGCGCCGCGCCGAGCGCGAGGAGCGCGCAGAGCCCGCGCCTCGCAAGATGTCGGATCACGGCCCCGGCCTGCTCGCGGCGCTCGCCGCCACGCCGAGCGCGCTGCAGATCCCGCCGGACGCGCAAGAGGGCGAACGCTCCTTGGAGGGCGACCCGCAGGGTCTCCGCATCCCCCTCTCGGAGCTCGCGCTCACCCTCCGCCTCTGCGCCTCCTTCGGCACGGCGGAGGCGGTGGAGGCGCTGCTCGCGCCGGGCGCGGTCACGGTGCTCGCGCTCGGCGAGGACGGCCCCGGCCAGAAGGAGGCGCAAGAGATGCTTGTGCGGGCGATCTTGCCCGCCGGCATCGATGTCGCCTCCTGCGCGCGGGGCGGCGGCCTCGGCACGCCGCCCGATCTCGCCGTGGTCGACGGCGCGCAGGAGATCGCGGGCGCGCGGGGCGCACCGCTCAGGCTCTCCCCCGAGATGCAGGGCGCGCTCGAGGCGCCGTGCCCGGTGCTGATCCTTCTCGGCGGCGTCTCGCAGATGCCTCCGGCGCTGGCGGCGGATCTGCCCGCGCCCCTCAAGCTGGCGCCACTCGATCGCGAGATCGCCGTGGCGCTCCTCGCCGCATGGTTCGACGCAGAGGGCGCGGTCGATCCGGCCTTGCGCCGGGAGCTCTACGGCGCTCTGCCCGAGGACGCCGCGCTGCGCGATCTGTCTCAAGCCGCGCTCGCGCTGGCGATGCGCTCGGCCACGCCGCGCGGCGCCGTGGAGCGGCTGTGCCGGACAGCCCTGCAGGCACGACAGGCGCCGAAGACGGGCCCGACGCTCGACGAGATCGAAGGCTATGGCGCGGCGGAGATCATCGCGCGGCGCATGGCGGCCGATCTCAGGGCTTGGGCGGAGGGGCGCGCGGACTGGGCGGAGATGGAGCGCTCGCTCCTCCTCTACGGGCCGCCCGGCACCGGCAAGTCCCATCTCGCGCGCGCCATCGCCGGCAGCGCCGGCGCGCGCATCGTGCAGGGCAGCTTCGGTGCCTGGCAGGCCGCGGGACATCTCGGCGACATGCTCCGCGCCATGCGCAAGACCTTCGAGGAGGCGAAGGAAGACCGGCCCGCGATCCTCATCATCGACGAGATCGACGGCGTGGGCGATCGTGCCGATCCCTCGCCGATGTCGCGCAGCTATCGCCAGCAGGTCATCAACGGCTTCCTGCTCGAGCTCGATCACCTGGCCGCGACGGAGGGCGTCATGCTCGTCGCCACCACCAACTATATGGACCGCATCGATGCCGCGGTCCTGCGCCCGGGCCGGATCGACCTGCGCGCCGAGGTGCCGCTGCCGGGCCCGCAGGCGCTCGGCCGCATGATCCGCGCCGGGCTCGGCGCAGGGATCGGTGCCGGGACCCCGCAGGAGGAGATGAGCCGCCTCACGCGCGCGGCGGCCGGCGGCACCGCCGCCGATCTCGAGGCGGCCCTGCGCGCGGCCCGCGGCCGGGCGCGGGAGGCGCGCCGCCCCGTCACGCCCGCCGATCTCCTGGCGGCGCTCGCGCCCGAGGCGGATGCCACAAGCGGCGCGTGGGAGCGGCGTGCCGCCCTCCACGAGTGCGGACACGCGATCGTCGGGGCCTGCCTCGGCCTCGGGCGGATCACGCGCCTCGCGCTCACGCGTCAGGGCGGGCAGGCATGGCTGGCCTATGCGGCGGGCAAGCACATGGCGGCCGACTTCGAGGACGAGATGACCTACACGATGGCCGGCCGCGCCGCCGAGCGCCTGATGCTCGGCGCCGTCTCGGGCGGCGCGGGCGGGGGCGGCACCTGCGATCTCGCGCAGGCGACGCGCACCGCGACCGGGCTCGACATCTGCTACGGCCTCGGCGCCGAGGGCCCGCTCTGGCGGGGTGCGGAGGCCGCGAGCTATCTCGAGCAGCCCGCCAACGCCGCCCGCATCCGCGCGCGCCTCGAGGAAGCCGAGGCCCGCGCCGCACAGATCCTCACCCCCCGCCGCAGCCTGCTCGCCCGCATGGCCGAGGACCTTGAGCGGGTCGGCATCCTGGAAGGCACCCGCCTCGATGCCTGGCTGACGGCGGCGGCCAAGAAGCGGGTGGAGACGGTGGGGGGTAAGGCTGGGGCCTTGAAAAGTTCAATGACGAACGAGTCTGATATCGCTGCGGGTTCCACAGATTGATCTTCCGTATGGAGCGCGGCCACCCGTCGCGCTCCACGCAAGGCAGAAATTCCCGGAAGGTTGTTTCGTTCGCCTCCGAATTCCGACGCGGAGAAGCGTCCGACGATTGAAGCCGCGAGTGTTCCGTAAAGATCGTTTCCGGAATCCAGTCGCCGTGCTTAAGCTCACAGGGCTCAACACTTCGGGGCTCCGCCGAATCCGGATGACCGGCGAAATGCTTGCGATCCGAGATCCAAGCCTGCTCGCATCTTTTTCGTGTAATGTCTAGCATGGCGCCTAATCGCGCGACTGAAATACCGTCACCCGAGCCTTCGATTTCTTGCCATCCGATTGTGACCTGGCTCGCTTGACCGATATGTCCAAGATGATCGCTTTTCGCCCCGGCACCCGAACGCATTCGCTGCTCGGTTGGCGTCAACGCGGGCGCCATGGATGGCGATTTGCGCGAGGCGCGAAGTGCGGCAAGGTCTGCTCTCGCTCGACCGTCCCGGCAGAGGTCATATGCGCCTTCCTGAGCATTTTTTCCGGATCTGTTCGCATCGCCAGCGTGCCGAGAATCCCGGGATGACGGCTCTAGATCAACTCAGGGATCTATTGATCCTAATGGCTACGGATCTTGAAAAAGTCGGCTTTCCGGAAGGCCCGGAACTTCAAATTCGGTGTGACCAAATCCCGGAGATTTCCCTGTCTCAGGTCCGTTGATCAGTCCAAGGAAAGGCGCCCCGCAGCCAAAACCAAACCCCTGAAAGGGCTAGGATGGAGGGCTAGGCCGGCCAAGAAGACGTTGATTTAGTTTTGTAAATTCGATCACGCTGGCATTGCGCAAACCACACGTCCGGACTTGGATGACCCGCTTGCTAATAGCAACGAAAGCTAGTTGCTCCGTCTTGCCCTACTGCCCCTCCTGACGTCAAGAAGCGTCCTCGGTCGCTCCGAGAAGTAACTCAACCCAAATCCAAGAAGCCACCCGTCAGGGGTGGTGCCGCAGGGGTGGGCATGCCGGGGCGCTTGCGCCCTCGGGGGGACGGCTTGCCGTCCCCATACCCTGCTAGGAGCAAGGTTCCGCATTTTGGAAACAGAGACACGAAATTGTTGCAGAAACGAAAATTCGACACCAAATGAACGTTTAGAGAACAACTACAATCTAAGGAAGCGCAGAGTGGGAATTACCAAAAAGGAACTCGAAGAGATCCGCAAGGAGCTCAAGATCTACAAGCCAGAGCATCAGGAATACAATTCGAAAGAGATCGTTTATGAACTGGCACCCATCATTCACGAGCGGTTGAAAGCGGGCGCCAAGCTCTCGGCTCTCCATGAAATCGTTAAGGCCAAGCTGCCCGAAAACGCAAAACTGTCGGAAGCGACGTTCAAGAAATATTGGCATGATGCGCAGAAGGACCTGAAGCTCGGCTCCTCCAAGGCCAGGCTTCCGATTGAGGATAGGAAGTCGCTCGCCACCATTACTAAGGAAGCTCTCGCAAACGCAGCGAGTCGGCGGAAGGAAACCAAGCCTTCGGTAATGGCATTTGAGCCGAATGAGCTTTGGCCTGATGACCCGGAGTGAACCTTCTGCATCCGCTCCGGAGAATCAGAAGACAAAGAGTTAAAGCTAGCTTCCGCATCGTCTCTGGCATCGACAGTCGAACAACGGGGAACATTCCTGTGGAGAAAGATCAATGCGGGAGTACAGGCGTCAGCAACCAACGCTTCAACGCCTCGTAACTTTTAGACCGACACTTACGGCAATCAGTGAGCGCAAAGGTCGGGTGATGAAATGGGGAAACCGGCTGGAAGCAAGGCTTCCTGAAGCAAGTCCAGAAAGGCTTCTCACTGACCCCTTCTCCGCCCAATGGCGTCGGCGCGGTCAGCTTCAGGGCAGTAGGGGAGAAAATCGACGATTAAGCACTGAACCCCACTGAGAACATATCCACTAAGTACGAATTGATCATACGAGAAGATGGAATGGTAAAAGCTCGTGATGGCAAGCCGAGATCAGATAAACGGCGCGCGAAACATCAGATATACAAGCGTGTCACCGAAGAGGTGATGGCAGACTTCATCGAGAGAGCGCAGAAGGCTGGATATCTCGATCATCGTGATTACTTGGCCGCCTTTGTATCGGGCGAGATCTCGCCTGATCTGGCGACAAGAAAGGTGGCCGTGCAGAGCCTTGGACATCTTGGAAAGATCAACGCCAGCCTCACTCAGATCGCGCGGGCAACAATTTCGGGAAGGATGGCGCACCTCAGTCCGGAAGAGGTGAACATCATAAAGGCGGCTCGGGCCGCAATCTTGCAGACCGGGAACGAGATCCGCGAGGCTCTGCGGAGGTGATCTGCAAGATAATCGGGAAGGAAGGCGAGAAGGGAACAGGAGGCGATCGCGATGCCTTCGCTCCGGGTATTCTATACATCTGCGGCAAAGCCAAAAAAGTAGTCTGCCGGAACCTTTCGACGTCCCGCTGGCAGGATGCGGCCGATGAGATGGTTTTAACAACCGAGTTGTCGGAGCGTGTCCAGAAGCCATACTATCATCTTGTTTTAAGCTGGCATGACCAAGAGCGCGTCGGCGATGACGCGATGCTTTTCGCCATGACAAGACTGCTTCGCGCGCTGGGTCTCGCGGAGCATCAGGCTGTGATCGGAACACACCACGATGCGGGCCGCTTGCACGTGCATGCGATTACCAACGTGGTCCATCCGCTGACCGGTCGTGTATGGTCGAAATCGAACGACATGCAGAAAGCCGAACTGGCATGCCGGCAGATGGAGCTCGACAATGGATGGCCCCATGACCGCGGCCGGTTCGATTTCGATGTGATCGAGAAAAACGGTCGAAGGATCGCGAGGCTCAAAACGAGTCCTGAGATATGGGAAAAGAAGAAGATCCAGCGCGCTGCAGGAAAAAGAGCGAAATCCTCGGGCGACATGAAATTCGAAAAGTCGACGGGTTTCGAGACGTTCGAGCATGGCATTCCCGATCCTCTGAGAAAGAAGTTTGCGGTCTTGGTCAGGAATGCATCGAGCTGGGATGAGCTTCATATCGCGCTAGGAGGCTATGGACTGACATACTGCAAATCAGGCTCCGGCGCGCGGGTCCGGATCATCGGGTCCAGCGAGCACGCCAAGGCATCGGCTTTCGGATCGAGGTTCAGCATCTCGAACATGGAGGCCGCTTTCGGGCCATTCCGCGAGCCGGAGACGAGCCATCTGCTCGCCCCTCGACGGGACCATGTCGAGGTCGCGGCCTTGATCGGGACGATGTCCGAAGCGAGCGCAAAGGCCTCCAAAGCATCGGCCTTCAAACTGACGCTCCTGCGCCGGGTCTACACCGACATCCACATTGACGCGAGGGTTGCCGAAGCCATTCGCTTCGTGGCGCTTGCCGACAAGCCACCACGGATCACCTTCGCCGACGGCTCCTCGATCGTGGATTACGGCTCGCGCCTGTCGACCTCGCGGAGCACGCAAGAGACTCGGCCCACATTGATCGCGATGGCGAAGGCCAAGGGCTGGACCTCGGTGCGTCCTCTGGGATCACCTGAATTCGTCCGGCGGATGGCGCTCGAATGCGCTCGAGCTGGTCTCCGGGTGGCCGGGGTGCCGTCCGAGGTGCAAGTCATCGCTGATGAAATGTGGGAAGAGGCGCGAAGAGCGCAAACCCCTCTCGCACGTGCAACCGCGACCATGCAGCAGCACCATCTGGTCGGTCTCGTGGGTCGGGGTGAGAAAATAGCCGAAAACAAACGCGTACGAGCTTGGAAAGCGCAGCTTGCATCAAGTATCCGCATGCACGCCAAGGCCATTCAAGATGATGTCGGCGGAGGCGACGGCCCAACCAAGTCCCGCCGAATGAAACTCGAGGAGCGGGATACGAGGCTCCGGTCTTTGCCGGACATGAGGACCGTCTCCAACCCCCAGCCCGCACCGGACACTGCGAGCATGGACAAGAGAGGTCATCGCCGGATCGCTCGGCAGCTTCGCGCCAATGACCATGCCGAGATCGAGGAGATGAAACGTGTCGATATCGGGTTCATTGCGGGCATGGGGGGCTGGTCTGATGTGTCTCGCACGCATCCGGACAGCTCGGACCGGCATGGAGCCAAATTCCGGATATTCCAACGCGGCGGCGACACGCTGAAAGCAAGCCTTGTCGAGGACAAGTGGCTTTGGACATCGAACAAATCAGGCCAGAGCGGGTCGGTGATCGATCTTTGGCTCTGCGATAATCCTGGCCGCAACTTGGGACATGCACGTGCGGCCTTCCGCGAGATCATGGGCGGCACATTCGGTCCGGTAGCGAGCGCCCCTGACACGCTTTCTGACATCCGAGGAGATCATACCGACGCGCGGCGTCGCTGGGAGGAGGCGCGGTATATCGAGGATCGGCGTTCCTATGCAGAAGCGCGCGGCATCGACCGCAAGACGCTTCTTCGGTTCCGCAACGACGTCAGGGCCGGCGCCTTCGGCGGGATCTACTTCGCTCACCGAAACCCGGTGAGCGGTGACATCCAAGGCTTCGAGCAGCGTTGGGAGCGGAACGGCGAGAAGAATGCGGCTCGTTTCGCGAAGGGCGGCCATAAATCTGCCAACGTGCTTGGCGATCTGGCCTCCGCTACCCGGATGGTGGTCCTTGAAAGCGGCCTGGATGCACTCGCCCTTGCTGAAATGGAGGAGCGTCACGACACGATCTACGTCAGCACGGGGGGCGGATTTGGTCCACGCTCGGTAGCAGCGCTGCGCGCTTACGGAACGGGCAAGACGGTGCTGTCCGGCTTCGACAACGATGCGGCCGGAGACCTGCTCGCCGATAAGCTCCGCGCGCTCTTTCCTGCGTCCGAGCGCCTTGCTCCTCCGTCGCGTATCGAAGGTGCGCGTCAGACCTGCAAGGATTGGCTCGACGTTTTGGGTGCCTCGAAATCCGTCGGCACCGGTCCCGAGAAGATGAAAACCGAATATACAGGGTCATCGGCGATGGAGAATGACGGAAGTTTCGTGAGTGAGGAACCTCCCTCACAGCCGTTGCCATCGACCGACAGCGGGCCCAGCTTCTGGTAACGCAAAGACCGCGGGGAGCCACAGGAGGTCACATCATGTGCGGGGTCGTCCCGCCCTATCACGCATCTCCTCGACCTATGAAGCCTTCACGGCGTTGAAATGAACGCTCACTTACAGGCTTTCCGGTGGACAAAATATAGTGTATTAATCGACTTTATATCACGCAGAACGCTCACCCCTACACGAAAAAGCTGGGTAAGAATTTTTTCAATTTCAACAAATTAAAAATCATCTCTGAATCTAGATATTGTTTGCACTTCAATTTCAAAGTTCTGTCAAATAAATAAACCTAGTATATATGCTTCTATTTTTGGACTAGTTGAAGCTATGCTTAACATTCAACTCAAAGAATTAGCGAAAACCTTTTGTAGAAAAATCAGAGCGAGCCACTCAGATTGAGGGTTTAGCAACCCGAAATTACCGGCAATCATATTAGATAAGAGGGCAATTAAGTCTGCTAATATGGCACGACACACGCTCACACAACCGGGACGCCGATCACGAAGGGATGTAAAAAGAGGAGCGCCGCGAATGCCACAATGCCAGCCATTATGCGCAGCGCAAGACTCATCCATGACCTCGGCTTCGAAATAAAAGGCGCTTTGGAAATCACCGATTTCAGTTCGATCCAACGAGCATCACCCATTTCGCGCCTTTTGCGGCGATCAATCAGGGCACGGCCAGCGATGGCGAACCCCGCAAGAATGCTGAATAGCAAAACATGTGCCAAGTCGCCGTTCGGCAGCAGGTGTAACCCGGCCCAGAGCGCAAGGCCGGCGAGGACGGGGTGGCGAAAGATGCGTACGATGCCCGGATGCGCCGGATCGAACACAGCGTTACGGGCGCCTCCGAAAGAAAGCGGGTTTGGTCTGCCGACGCTCAGCGCGAGAATGAGGCAGGTACCCAGCATACCCAGATGCACGGCATGGCGATGCCAAGGCATTGGCGGCCAGAGCTCAACGTGTGGCGCACGTCCCGCCGACCAGATCAGCAAGGTCAGCATCCCGAGAGACAGGACCGAATAGGCCAATGAAAATCCGCGCGCTCCGATTAGTGCAGCCAAGCCCGATTTGATGTTGGGGCGAAGCGGGACCGAATGCGTGGCGAAAAACGCTGTGAATACAAAAACGAAGCCCGTCCAACTCATCCCGGCACCTACGGCTTCGGGCGCAGCAAAGCCGGCCCGTATGCAAGGACGAACCCAAGGAAAGCCGCAAGCCACAGAAGGCCGGCGACAGAGATCATCCCGGCCCAGACCGGGGTCAAAAGGCGGGTGAACACCGCGCCGAAGAGACATAGATAGATCGCGTTGGTGGCCCGGTTCGCCGTTAAGTCGCGGCCCGTGTGACCAAGCGTTGCGCGCGTCATCACCGCGAGCGTCATGGCCCCGATCGCGCCGGCCATCCACAGATGCTGCGCATCGGCCACGCCGGACCTGCCGGTGACGATATCAAGGCCGAGTGCCAGCGCACCGAGCGGAATAAACGCATAAGACGCGTGCAGAACCGACACCAGCGGCTCGGCCAGCGTCCGGTGGCCCTGCCAGCGCAGCTGCCGCGCAAGGTGCAGCGCCCCCATGCAGATTAGCGCCGCTCCAGTCAGACGCTCGAATGGCTGCACGACCCAGAGCGCCAGTATCGCAAGGGTGGCAACAAGGACGAGCTTGTCGAACCGTTGCATCGGCGGGGCGGGCCGCGCAGCGGTTTCCGAGCGGGCAAGCCAGTTGCGGGTGAAGGAGGGAACGATCCGTCCGCCGATCACGGCGATCATCATGACGGCCGTGGCAAGGCCAAGGCGCAGCCCCATCCCTTGCGCCGCGTAATCGCCGCGCAACGCTTCGACATGAAACAGCGCATTGGCGCAGCTGAAGACGGCCAGCAACCCGAGCACCATCAGGTTGCGCCAATTCCTGCCCGCCACGATCTCGCGTAGGATCAGCGCGCCAAGGACGAGCGGAAAGGCGAGATCGATGGCCGGCGCGGCAGCGGCGGGAAGGTCGGCCGAGAAAACTACCGCAGCCCGGCCAGCGACCCAGAGGGCGAAGAGCACGGCCAGTCGCCAGCCGACCATTGGCAAGCGCCCGGTCCAGTTCGGCACCGCCGTCAAGAGGAAGCCTGCGAGAACCGCACCGAGATACCCGAAGAGAAATTCATGCGCGTGCCATGAAACCGGATCAAACCGCGACGGCAGATCGACGAGGCCGGTGAACGCCGCGAGCCAGACGATCATGGCCAGAAACGCCCAGATGGCTCCGAAAAGGAAGAAAGGCCGAAACCCGAAACTGAAAAGCGCGGGGCCAGTCCACGCACGCATTTGCTCTGCCGATGATCGTGCCACTAGCGATCTCCAATCGTGATGCGCGCCGTCTTGAGAACTGTTCCATCCTCAAGGCAGGTCAAACGCAGTTTCTTGGTTTGATATAGAAATGTCAGACGGATACGGCCCGCGTCCTCACCGACCCCCGTCTCAAAGCGGGTCGTGATTTCCTTGGTGCGCATCTTGGCCTGCACCTCGGCGGCCGTCAGTCCCAGCAGCGGCGCGAGATCCTCGGCATCGATCACCGGTTGGCCATCTTTTATCTGAACTTTCATGTTGCGCTCCTTGCGTCCGCCCTGTCCATCAGGTGGCGGATGTGGCTGGCGAAATACCATGTGGCCGGCGCGCCGATCAAACCGCCCAAAGCCAGCGACCATGCTGTTGAGGCGATGGGGCCGCCTGCCCAGCTGAAGATAAGCGAGGCGAAAAAGACATTCACCGCCGCTGCCCCTGCGCCGAACGGATAGAGCGCGAGGGCGATTTTCCGCGTGGACCATCCCCGGCGCTGCGCCCCCTCGTGGGTCATCGCCGCGCCACCAGCCGCTGGACCAAGATAAGTGCGATGATCAGGCCGATGCTGCCCATGGCGAACCAGAATTCGGCGGTGGCCGATTGCGCCTGCGGGATGGGCCGATCAAAACCTTCGGAAAGGGCCGGGGATGCCATCAGATAGGCAGCGGCAACAATGAGTAATCCGCGCATGTCATGTCTCCTGTGTGAGTGAGCGGTAGATGTCGGGTAAAGCGCGCGTCAGGCGCGCGGGATTCGGCAGCAGGGTAAAACCCCCGCGCCCGAAGATGCGGGCAAACCAGTCCTGCCCGTCCTCGTCGATGACGATGCCGTGCAGGCTTTGGCCGGCATTGCGCGCTTCGCGCACGGCCATATGGCTGTCCTCGATCCCGTGCTGGCCCTCGTAATGGTCCAGATCATTGGGCTTGCCATCCGTGAGCACGATCAGCAGCTTGCGCGCGCTCGGCTCCTCGGCCAACTGCGCGCCGACATGGCGGATCGCGGCACCAAGGCGGGTATAATGGCCGGGTTTGAGCGCGCCGATATTAGCGGTGATCTCGTCGCTTAAGGGCACGTCGAATGCCTTGCAGCGGGTCAGGAACACGCGGTCCCGGCG
Source organism: Roseovarius aquimarinus (assembly GCF_043661195.1). Lineage (NCBI taxonomy): Bacteria > Pseudomonadati > Pseudomonadota > Alphaproteobacteria > Rhodobacterales > Roseobacteraceae > Roseovarius > Roseovarius aquimarinus. The sequence continues at coordinate 19,099 of NZ_JBIHMM010000008.1, read as the reverse complement.
CAGCGACGAAAACCCCCAGATGCCCAGCCGGTCCCCGGCCGCGTCGATGCCGCCCGCCAGCGCGGCCATCGCCTCGCGCGCGACCTCGATCACCGATGTGTCGCCGATACTGGCCTCGGTCGAGCGGGAGGTGTCGATCAGGAATGCGACAGACAGGTCGCGCTCCATCTGACGCGCGGATTGCCAGATTCGGTCCGAGCCGCGCCCGGTGGCGGCCAGATCTGCCCGCGCCGTCAGCAGGGCATCCAGGTCCAGCTCGGGGCCGTCCACCTGACGCGGCTGCAGGATGCGGCGCGGGCGCAGCGCATCGAACTGGCGGCGCACCTCGCGCATCCGGCGCGCGTCCGGCACGAAACGGGTGCCGCCCGGTTGCGCGGGCGCTTCCAGAACGCGGCAATGCGCCTCCATGTAGCTGCGGCTACGGTAATTCCACTCGGGGAAGGTGTGAATGCCCGCCAGCGCCTCGTGATCGGCATCGCTGGGCGACAGGTCCAGATGCAGGCGCAGGCGCGTCGCGGCCTTGCGGTCCTGTTTGGACAGGGTGATCTCGTCCTGATCATCCGCCGCCTTCTGCGCGTTCTCGTCATCGTCGTCATCGACGCTGCGGTTGATGTTCATCGACTCGACCCAGGACAGGATCGACTCGAACCGGTGGATGATGAAGCTGTCCTTGCGGTTCTGCTGCTCCTGATCCTTGCGCGCGCCCAGCTTGCGGCTGGTATGGGCCGCATTGGGCGGGGGTGCTGCCGGATCGGCCGGCGCATCGTTGGCCGCATTACCGGCGCCGGGAACCTTCAGCCGCAGCCATATGGGAACGGGGGCGATCGGCATGTAGCCGCGCGGCGCGGGCGCGCTGGTCAGAACCGGCGCGCCGCCGCAAAGCTGATCGCGAATGGCCGCCTCAAGCGCGGCCTCCTGCGCGGGGCGCATGACGTCTGGCCGCGCCCTGACGCAGTATTGCGCCATCTGCGCATAGGCGTGACGCAATCCGGGGCAAGCGGCATAGGCCACATCAGACGCGGCGGCATTGGCACGGATCTGGGCGCAATCCTGCGCCGGACCTTTGCCCGCCAGATCGAGCCTCGCCACATCGGTCACACCCGCCAATGCGGTCAGCCAGAAATAGGCCGCGCGGTTTAGCACCGCATCGGGAAACGCGGCAATGACGGGCGGCAGCGACAGCCGCTCGCCATCGAAGCTCGCCACCCATTCGCGGTCCCGATCCGCGCCGAGCTTGCGGCGCAAGGGCTGGCGATGCTGCACCACCGTCGCCGCTGCCTCATTGAGCTCGACCCCGGGCGCGCCGCCCAGCGAGCGAAAGAGCACCGCGAGGCTGGACCGGACCGAGGCGAGCGTGACGCCCGCCTCGGGATAGCTGACGTCCGCGCCGATCCCGCTGGCCATGTCATGCCAAACCTTGCCAACGGTCTCTTCCGGCTCCATCAGATCGAGAAGGTGCATAGGGTCTATCCGTATATGGTCGAGACAAGATCGCGCAGCGCCTGCTGCGTGTCGGGCTCATCGCTCAGCGGCTCGATCACCGCCGCCTCCAACGCCTGATCCACGCCCATGCCGGAGGCCATCAAGGTCGCGGCGTAAATCAGGAGGCGGGTCGATACGCCCTCTTCGAGGTCCATGCCCGACAGGCGGCGGATATGCCCGGCGAGCCGCACCAGAGGCGCAACGCGGCCCGGCTCCAGCCCGCTTTCGGACGCGACGACGGCGATCTCGGTCTCGGGTAGCGGGAAGTCGAAGCTGATCGACAGGAACCGCTGGCGCGTCGACGGTTTCAGCCGTTTCAGCACGTTCTGGTAGCCGGGGTTATAGCTGGCCACCAGCATGAAGCCCTTGGGCGCGACCAGCTCTTCGCCGGTGCGGTCGATCATCAGAGTGCGGCGCGTGTCGGTCAGAGGGTGCAGCACCACGGTCACGTCCTTGCGCGCCTCGACCACCTCGTCGAGATAGCAGATGCCGCCAGTCCGCACCGCGCGGGTCAGCGGCCCATCGACCCAGACCGTCTCGCCACCCTTGAGAAGATAGCGCCCGATCAGGTCCGCCGCCGACAGATCGTCATGGCAGGCGACGGTATAGAGGGGCTTGCCCATGCGGGCGGCCATATGCTCGACAAAGCGGGTTTTGCCGCAGCCGGTCGGCCCCTTCAAAAGAAGGGGCAAACCGTTATCATCGGCCGTCTCGAAGAGCTCGCACTCGCGGCCGGTTGCCTTGTAGAAAGGCAGTTTGGGTGTTGTTGCGATATTCATGGCTTACTCTCCGGGAACAGGGTTGGCGGGACCGGGCTCGATCACCTCGCGATTGCGTACGACCAGCATCGAATAGATGTAGAGCAGCGCACCGATCACCACTGCGGCCCCCGCGCCGAAGCGCATCAGGTAGAAGATCGCCAGATCGTCCTGCACCGTCATGTAGTAATCACCGATGACGCGCTGCATATGCGTCTGGATGGTGCCCGCGAAGGTCAGGACGAAGGTCATGAACGCCATACCGCCCGTCATCAGCCAGAAGGAGGCCATGTTGAGCACTTGATTATAGGGGGCGCGGTTCTTCAGCATCGGCATCGCGTAGGTGAACATCGCAAGGTTGAGGGCCACATAGGCGCCGTAGAACGACAGGTGCCCATGGGCTGCGGTGATCTGCGTGCCGTGGCTGTAGAAATTCACGCCGTGCAGCGTGTGCAGGAAGCCCCAGACACCCGCGCCGAAGAAGGCGACGGTGGACGAGCCGAGCGACCACAGAAGCGCGGCCTTGTTCGGATGGTTCTTGCGGCCCTTCCAAACCATGACGAAGGCAAAGGACATCATCAGGAAGAAGGGGATGACCTCGAAGGTCGAGAAGATGGAGCCGACCCACTGCCAGTATCCTGGCAGACCGATCCAGTAGAAGTGGTGGCCGGTGCCAAGGATGCCGCTGAAAAGCGCGGTGGCAACGATCACATAAAGCCATTTCTCCACCACCTCGCGGTCGACGCCCGTCAGCTTGAGGAGGAGGAACGCGAGGATCGACGCCATGACCAGCTCCCAGGTGGCTTCGACCCAGAGATGGACGACGAACCACCAGTACATCTTATCAAGGCTGAGGTTGTCGGGGTTAATAAAGGCGAAAACCCAGAGCAGCGACAAAAGCCACAGACCCATCAGGAGCACGTTGGTGATTGCCGTTTTCTTGCCCGCCAGCACCGTCATCGAGATGTTGAAGAGAAAAATCAGTGCCGCCACGAGAATGCCGAACTTGACCCAAAGCGGTTGCTCCAGAAATTCGCGCCCGCCATGGATGCCGACAAGGTAGCTGCCAACCGCACCAAGCGTGCCGACGACGAGAATGATCAGCTGAATGTAGGCCAGCTTGACTGAATAGATCTCGCGCTCGCTTTCCTCGGGAATGAGGAAATATGCCGCGCCGAAAAAGCCCAGCAGCAACCAGACGATCAGCGCGTTCGTGTGGATCATGCGGATCACGTTGAACGGCAGAATTTCCGACAGAAAGTTGGGCGAGACGTAGATCCAACCCGCCAGCAGCCCGCCGATGACCTGAATGCCGAAGAGCGCGAGGGCCGCTAGGAAGTACCAGAGGGCCACTTTTTGAGTTTGATATTTCATGACTTGTCCTTTCCTGCGCCTCAGCCGGCGTCATTGGGCGGCCAACCCTGCGTGTCTGTCTGATCGGCCCAGCGCAAAAACTCGCTCAGAGCGCGCATTTCTTCGTCGGTGAAGTTGTATTCGGGCATTTGGCGACGCCCCTCGATGCCACTGGGCTGGCCTTCGATCCAACCCTTTAGCGTCTCGAACGCTGCGTTTGGATTATCTTGGACGCCCCAGCGCGTCATCACGTTGCCAAGCTCGGGAGCGAAATAAGCACCCTCGCCATGTAACGAGTGGCAGTTGATGCAGGATTCGCGTTCCCAAACGTGTTTGCCGTGGATCACTTCTTCGGACAAATCCATGCCCGCGGTTGAGACATCTACCACGTATTTATGTGAGTGGACGGTCATCCCTATGAAGACCACGACGAAGAAGATCGAGCCTCCATAGAAAATGTTGCGCGCCCGCGACTTCGTCAGAAATTCAGCCATTTTGCCGGCTCCTTGGATTCGGGATGGCTCCATCCCTAGGAGGTGCGCACCCGTCCAAGTTTGCGCCAGCACAAAGTTCTGCGCAGTCCCTCGTTTAAGCAGAGACGATGGAGGACAGCTTTATGTCTGCACCGCAACTCGATGACCCTGACCTGCCGCTCGCGGATCTGATGAAATACTGGCCGCAAACATTGCCTGTATTTATTCGCCACGGAATGCTTTGCGTAGGCTGTCTGATCGCCCCGTTCCATACCGTGCTGGATGCGTGTGTCGAATACGGTCTCGATGAGGCGCGTTTTCGGGCCGAGTTGTTCGATGCGGTGTCGCGCTGAGGCGGCGGGCCTAGCCTTGGCTTAGCACGACAAGGGCGTGGGGGTTTGTCACCTTGATGCGCTTGCGCTTGCTTTCGACCAGCCCGCGCTTTTCCCAACCGCTGAGCAGACGGCTAACAGTGTGCAAGGTGGTGGCCGTCAATTCCGAAAGGTCCTGCCGCGTGATTGGGAAATCGATCTCGATCCCACCCTCGACCTTGCGACCCGTCTGGTTGATGAGACGCAAAAGCGCATTTGCCACCCGCTGCTCGACCTGCTGAGTCGCCAACTCAACGATGCGCGTGTTCATTTCGCCCACGCGGTGGCCCAGCGTCTTGTAGGTTTCGGTGGCGAAGCCATCATATTCCCGAACGAACGTCTCCCACAGGCGTGTCGGCCAGCTAAGCACGATCGACTCGGTCGCTGTCAGGGCCGTCGCGGGATAGCTGTCGCGCCCAATGGCCTTGGCAATGCCCAACAGCTGCCCCGCGGGAATATGCAGGGACGTCACCTGCTCGCCCGTGGGCGTTATACGCACCACGCGCACATACCCGTCCAGTAACATGTAGAACCTGTCGGCCTGCGCGCCTTCGTCGAAAATCGCGACACCCTGATCGTAACGCCGCGATGTGGCCTGATCTAAGATCGTGCGGATTTGCCGCCGCTCCAGCCGCGAGAAAGGCGGCAGGTGCGTAAGTAGGCTCTCATCGAGGCGAGGGAGCACTTTCTTTTGCAGCATTCGGTCCATTCCCCCTCATGCCACAGATGCCGCCGGGCGCACCACCATGAAAGATCTTCGCATAACGCAGCGCCATGTCGCCAAACTTTGCGCTGGCACAAAAAGCACGCCGGCAAACCCCATTAGATCCGGGGTCAGAAGACATCGCGATCAGAAAGGAAAAGACATGATCCGCACATTTTTGACCTCCGCCGCACTCGTCGCCCTGATCGGCGGCCCTGCGCTGGCCGAGACTTTCGAAGTCCAGATGCTCAACAAGGGCTCGGACGGTGAACGCATGGTGTTCGAACCCGCCTTCGTGCAAGCCGCGCCGGGTGACACTATTCGGTTCGTCGCCGCTGACAAAGGCCACAATGCCGAGGTCAATAAGGACATGTTGCCCGAAGGCGCTGAGCCTTTCGCAGGTAGGATTAACGAGGAGATCGAAGTCACACTCGATGTCGAAGGCGTCTACGGCGTGATCTGCAAGCCGCATTACGCGATGGGCATGGTGATGACGATCGCTGTCGGCGATGTCGATGCCCCCGCGGACTTCCTCGAAGGCCGCGTGCCCGGAAAGGCCAAGGAGCGCTTCGAAGCGCAGCTCGGCAATCTTTGATTTCGTACCGGCGTCGGGGCCATCCGGCCCCGTGCCACAAGCCACTCCGAAGGAGAAAGCTATGACCAAATTCATCAATCCAGGCCTCATGAAGACCAGCCGCCGCAACGTTCTGCGCGGCAGCCTTCTTGCCGGGGCCGCCGCAATGACAGGCGCCCATGTGACTGCGCAGACCCGGACCCATAAAATGGGCGCGATCAACACGTCCTCAGCCAAAATTTACAAGGCCGCAGCTCAGCAGGAGGCGGCAACCAACGCAAAGCCGGCGGATTTGTCAGGCTACACACGCGTCAAGCAGGAGATGGTCGCACCGCCCTTTGCACCTGCGCATGAGCAGGTGGCCACCGGCGGGCCGAAAATCATCGAGGTCACGCTCGAGACCACCGAAGTCATGATGGTCGTCGACGAAGATACCGGCGCATCTGTCTGGGCGCTCACCTATAATGGCTCGGTTCCCGGCCCGCTGATCATATGCCACGAGGGCGACATGATCGAGCTGACGCTGCGCAACCCGGCCTCCAGCATGATGGAGCATAACATCGACTTCCATGCCTCGACCGGCGCACTGGGCGGCGGTGGCCTGACACATGTCTATCCGGGCGAGGAATGCGTGCTGCGCTGGAAGGCGACCAAGCCGGGCTGCTTTACCTATCACTGCGCCCCGGGCGGTGCGATGATCCCCTATCACGTGTGCCATGGAATGAACGGTGCCGTCATGGTGCTGCCGCGCGACGGACTGAAAGACAAGGCCGGCAACCCGCTGAAATACGACAAGATCGCCTATATCGGCGAACAGGATTACTACCTGCCGATGGACGAGAATGGCGACTACAAATTCTATGAGAACGCCGGCGACGACTATGCCGACAGCCTCGATGCCATGCGCACACTCATTCCGACCCATTCGGTCTTCAACGGCTCGGTCGGTGCTCTGACCGGCGAGAATGCCCTGACGGCCAGTGTCGGCGAGACGGTGCTGATGATCCATAATCAGGCCAACCGCGACAGCCGCCCGCACCTCATCGGCGGTCATGGCAATTATGTCTGGGAGGCGTCCTTTACCGAACCGCCCGTGCAGGACATGGAAACGTGGTTCGTGCGCGGCGGCAGCGCCGTGGCGGCGATGTATACCTTCGAGCAGCCCGGCGTCTACGCCTATGTCAACCACAACCTGATCGAGGGCGTGATGCTGGGCGCGACCGCACATTTCGTGGTTCAGGGTCAGTGGGACAATGCCCTGATGGAGCAGGTAGTCGCGCCGCGCGCCTTCGAGGCGTGAGGCATCTGAAGAAAGGATTAACTCATGTTCGCCGCCAAGACCACCGCAGCCATAAGTACGCCCTTTCGTCTGGTGGTGCTGTGTCTCTTGGCGGCGGCCATCGCCGGGGGCGTGCTGAGCCAGCGCGCCCCCGCGCACGTTCCTCTGCCGATAATGGCGGATCGCCCCGTCATCATGCCGAGCGGCGACGCCCTCTACGTGCAGCGGCACGAAGTCACGGTTGCCGAATGGAATACTTGCAACGCGGACGGCACCTGCACGTTGAAACTGCGCGTGCGTCCAGATCAAGATCCATACCTCACGCCCGCGACCGGCCTCAGCTATATAGATGTCCAAGAATATCTCGGCTGGATGAAGGCCAGATCCGGCCATAACTATCGGCTGCCTACCGCTGCAGAGTGGCAGTACATGGCGGCCGATGTTCTGGATCACGCCCCGAACCCGCTCTTCACCGATCCCTCTTTGACTTGGGCGTCCTCCTACCTCGTCGAAGGCATCACCCCGCGTGCGCTGAGGCCGCAAGGCAGCTTCTCGACCTCACCCGAAGGTATCGCAGATCTTGACGGGAGCGTTTGGGAATGGACGATGGAGTGCTACGACGGAACGTCCGGTGCCAGCGCCGATGACTATTGCCCTGCGTTTTTCGTCGGCGGCGAACATCTTGCCGCGATGTCTTTTCTTGTGCGCGACGCGGCCCGCGGCGGGTGCGCGGTCGGCACACCTCCGGCTCATTTGGGAATGCGCCTAGTCAGTGATGAAGCGAGGTAAGCTACTCCCGGGTTCCTGGATGGTGTCTGTGGTGATCAAGCAATTGCCTACCTTTGCACACAAATTTCGCTTTTGATGAAATAGGCCACGGCGGGCGGCTTTCTGACATAAATGCCGAGTGGCTGCGGCTGATCGTAAAGGTCAGTCCATCGAACATGACCGGCCTTGGCCTGGATGCCGGTCTCACACGCATGCAGGTAGACGCACCCACGCACCCATTTTTAAGCGATCGTGAAAGATGCTCTGGGACGATGTCGTCGAGGCATCGGCTTGGATGCCCGTCGTGATCTCAGCTCCAATCCGTTCATACCGGTCGGTCCGTCCGGGCGAAGAGTGTGAAGTGCGGTCCCTGATCCTCACTTGTGATCTCAGCCCGCCTGAAGCGACGCACCGCTTCATTTAATTCCTCTGCGTAGAAGTTCGTCTCCGGGGTACTCAAGATGCACTAGGCCAGAACTTTATGGGTATGCCCATCCATGATCGCCAGCAGATGAAGAAATTCCCGTCACATAGTTAGAAAGATCACGTCGGCGCATCAGGCTTTGCTCATGCGCTCAATCAGCACGACACCCGAGAAATAGCGGTAGGTTCTAAGATCACTTCAGCAGCATCTCTTGCGTCGCCGATACCGACACTCTTCCCAGCGAGAGTTTTCCGGATTTCTCCATAGTTTTCCACATGTTTCGGACTTCGCGCCCCGTTCAGGGGGCGACCCTACAAGGGCATCTAGGGTATCCTGCCTGCAACTTGGTCGAGAAGACCTGATGCAACGGAAATTCAGAAACGCCCCTGCTTTCGGCAGCTCGCGGCGAACGGAGACGGCACGCCATGGCGCGCGATCGGAAGACATCTGCGCAAGAGGACCACGGTCGCAGGGCCGGACCTCGTCGTCGTCGGAATATTTCCGAACCTTGCGGACTTGTCAGCCCGCCTAAGAGCCCCCATCCTGAAGAGGCTCTTCACCTTTTCTTGAGGGCCCTCGCGCGCGAGCTGGCCCACGCCGATCACAGCCAGAATGGCTGATCGCCTATTCGGGATGTCGCCATGACAAAAGTTCTCCGCGCTGTCATTTACGCACGATTTTCGACCGACATGCAGAGGGATGCATCGATCGCGGATCAGATCCGCTCCTGCCGCGAGCATGCCGCCCGTCAAGGGATCGACGTGGTGGAAGTCTATTCAGACAAGGCGGCCTCCGGCGCGAGCCTGATGCGCAGCGGCATTCAAAAGCTCCTGCACGATGCTCAGGAGAAGACCTTCGACATCGTCCTCTCGGAAGCGCTGGATCGTCTGTCCCGCAACCAAGCCGACATCGCGTCCATCTACCAGAAGCTCCAGTTCCGAAACGTCATGATCGAAACGATCAGCGAAGGAACAATCAGCGAGATGCATATCGGCCTCAAGGGCACGATGAATTCGATGTTCTTGAAAGACCTCGCTCTCAAGACCCATCGGGGGCTGAAGGGCAGAGCCTTGCAAGGCAAATCGGCGGGCGGCAAAGCCTACGGCTATCATAACGTGCTGCGCTACGACGCCGCGGGAGAACCGATCCGTGGCGAGCGCAAGGTCGATCCTGCCGAGTCAGACGTCGTAAGGCGCATCTTTGCGGATTATGCGACAGGCCTGTCGCCGAAGAAGATCGCCGAGGCCTTGAATTCCGAGGGTGTTCCGGGCCCTTCGGGCCGAGGATGGGGCGCGTCCACGCTTCATGGAAATCGCGAGCGCGGAACCGGAATCCTCAACAACGAGCTCTATATCGGGCGCCAGATCTGGAACCGTCTCAGCTATGTGAAGGACCCTGAAACCGGCAAGAGGGTCTCGCGCCTTAACCCACAAGAGGAATGGGTCGTCACCGACGTACCTGAATTGAGGATCATCGATCAGGAACTATGGGACGCCGCCCGGAGCCGGCAGGGAGCGATGAGGGTCAAGGACACCAGTATCCCGATTTGGGATCGTCGGCGGCCAATGACGTTGTTCTCGGGGTTGATGACCTGCGGAACCTGCGGAGGCGGTTTTTCGAAAATCTCTCAGACCTCTTTCGGTTGCTCCACCGCACGTAACAAGGGCAAAGCCGTGTGCGGCAATATGGCGACGATTGCTCAGGCGGAGCTCGAGCGGCTCGTTCTCGACGCCTTGCAAACGCAGCTTATGGATCAGAAGGCGCTGGCCGTATTCTGCGAAGAATACGCGAGAGAACGCAATCGGCTGCAGTCTCAAGCATGTGCCGCTCGAGCATCGCTCGAGAAGGAACTGGCAACGGCGAAGAGAGATCATGCAAAACTAATCGACGCGATCATCGCCGGCGTGCCGGCGGAGCAAGTCAAGGACCGGATGCTGACCCTCGATGCCCGCCGGATCGAGCTGGAAGGCCTGCTGGCGAGGACCGCCACGCCCTCCCCGGTCCGTATCCATCCCAGGATGGCCGAGACCTACAGGGCGAAGGTCGTCACGATGATCGACAAGTTGAAGCACCCCGATGGGATGCTCGAAGCGAAAGAGGCATTGCGCGGATTGATCGACCGCATCGTGCTTCAGCCGACTGCACCGGATGGAAGGCTTGCGATCCATCTTGAAGGCGCACTTGCTGCGCTGCTCATGCTCGGCCTGGGCGGCGCGCGGCAGAGAGGCCTGAGCGGCGAATCTCAAGCCGTTGAGGATATTGAAGAATTAGTGTTGGTTGCGGGAGTAGGATTTGAACCTACGACCTTCAGGTTATGAGTCACGTTTTGCGGTTTCCCACGTAGTTCGCCAGATTGCGCCCTCCTACCCTATCTTATTGGAATCGCTCATTCTTCATTGACGCGCGTTACGCTTGGGTCCTACGCCTTACCCCATGATTTGCTTCCAAATGCTTCCACTGTGCTTCCACAGCCGGAACGGGATGAAGGGGAAAAGACATGCCAAAGCTGACCAAGCGTAGCGTTGACGGGTTCGCCATCCGCGACAAAGGCTATTTCGAATGGGATAGCGAGATTAAGGGCTTTGGCGTCCGTGTCATGCCGTCCGGCTCCAAGACGTATCAGGTCCAGTATCGCAAAGGCGGGCGCACACGGCGCGCATCTATCGGGCGGCATGGAAATATCACCGCCGATCAAGCCCGCAACCGCGCCAAGGAAATCATGGGCGAGCTGTCCAAAGGCGAGAACCCGGTTGAAGAGATTGCCCAGCATCGTCGGGCGCCCACCGTCGCTGCCCTATGCGAGCGGTTTTTCAAGGACCATGTGCAGCACCGTTGCAAAGCCAGCACGCAGAGCGAGTATCGCCGCGCGATTGATCTGTTCATCAATCCGGCGATTGGCAATTTCAAAGTGGTTGATGTGGAACGTCGTGACGTGTCCGAGTTGCACCATAAAATGCGCAGCAAGCCGTATCAGGCCAACCGGGTGCTTGGCGTCCTCTCCAAGATGTTCAACCTGGCCGAGGTTTGGGGCCTGCGCCCTGACGGGTCGAACCCCTGCCGACACGTGCCCAAATACCGCGAGGAAAAGCGCGAACGGTATCTGAGCCAGTACGAGCTGCAAAACCTTGGACAAGCGCTGACAGAGGCGGAACGCGACGGATCGGAAACGCCTTACATCGTCGCCGCCTTTCGATTGCTTGTCCTGACCGGGTGCCGTTTGGGCGAGATACAGACCCTGCAATGGAGCTTTGTCACCGATCAGGGAATGGAGCTGCCAGACACAAAGACCGGCGCGCGGCGCATTCCCCTACCTAAAGCCGCAAGAGCGGTTCTAGCGGCCCTGCCCCGGCTTGCTGACAACCCCTACGTTATCGCGGGCAAGGTGAAGGGCCGGTATGCCACAGACTTGCAGCACCCGTGGCGGCGCATCCGTGAACGGGCGGGCCTTAACGATGTGCGCATTCACGACCTGCGCCATACCTACGCATCGAACGCGGTTTCGTCGGGCATGCCGATTCAGATGGTTGGGCGCTTGCTGGGCCACACCCAGATACAGACCACGATGCGGTACGCGCATCTCGCTGACGATCCCGTACGGCGCGCGGCTGAGGAAAACGCCGACCGTTTGAGCAATCTCGTAGGATCAGGATACGTTACGGAGCCGGGCCTTCGGGTTGTGAAATGACCGCGCCGATACCCTACGTATCGTAACGTAGGAAATTGGCCCCTCCAAATGGCCGGAAGTACTCCCTAGGCTACGGTAGGATAACAGTCAGGCAGGAAAGACCACATGATACCGGCGGAGCATTATGCCGAAACTTACACTAAAGAAGCCGTTGCAGAGCTTTGCCAGATGGCAGGCGTCGAGCCAGAGGACACAGAATATGTCCGGCAAGAGCTGGAGCATTTCGCTGCGATCTACCGCCAACAACACAAGGCGATTGTAAGCAAGACACCTGGCAAGGCGACAACGCGGGAATTGGATACAGTTGCCAAACAGGCCGCCCGCTTATTGGCAACGCTCGAAAGGTTATCTCCGAAGGCTGCATCTGCGATAGAGGCGCGGGGTGACGCTGACACCCGGCGCGGGCTGTCGCATGCACCGTCCGACACGCGCGCCCGCCCTTCCCTCTTTCTCCCAATACAAGACGTCGCTGAGGACTTATCTGGCGTCACGGTCGATATCGTTACGTTACGTAGTGTTATCGGCGGATTACATCATGCGGCTGAGAATGCTGCCAAAGAAATCCCCAACAGCCGCTCCAGCAAGCCAAAAGACCTCGGACTTCTACTTTGGCTATCGAACATGGAACACCTGTGGGGCCAACTGACAAGCCAGCCGTATTCTCGGGACGTCGGCCCAAATGGTGAGCCGCTTACGAATGCAGGCCGCTTCTGCTTTGCAGCCTTTAGAATGATCGAGCCTAATTGTGCGCCATCGCGCGTGATGAATGGCATGAAAACCAGAAGTAATCGTCGCCGCAATTCTACTGGCAACCTTCGGGCATAAACGCGTCCCGAAGGTTGCCAGCGGTTTGGCTCGAAAATCGTAGAAGGCAGCGCTTATTGTCACCTCATAGCAGTTAGCAACGAGGGACAGAAAATGATGCAACCGACGACGAGCCAAGACCACGGCAAGCCCGCCTCAACCTTCTGGGACGGGTTTATCAACGAAACTGAGGCAGCGGATTACCTCTGCCAAAGCATCCGCACCTTGCAGAAATGGCGCGTCACAGGCTTCGGCCCGCATTTCTACAAACCGGGCCGATCCGTGCGCTATCGCCGCCGCGATCTTCGCGATTGGGCAGAAGGCCGCAGGCGGCAACACACTTCGCAACATTGAGTTTTGCCCCTGAGGGGTTGGTAGCACCTCAGGGGATTTTGGGGCCGGATGGCTCAAAAAGGGGCGCGGGGTAAACGCATCTCGCGCCCTTCCTTTGTCTGCCGCAATGCCAAGCATCCAAGGAAAGGAAATCATGGCAAATTCACCAGCATACAAGGTCCGGCTAGGACTGATCACCGCAACCGTGTGGGACAATGACGGATTCTATTCCGTCGATATGTCCCGCTCATACCGCAACAGCGAAGGGCAATGGCAGAACACTGCCACCTATTCGCATTCCGACCTTCTCAACATCGCCAAATGCGCGGAACGCGCCGAAATCTGGATCAGCAGGAAAATCAATCATGCACAGCAATAACATCAATGCCGGGGCCGCGCCCCGGCCCCAAAACAGTAGCTACCCCGCCGGAGGCACAGCTGATGCACGCGCCCAACGTCGCGGGCAAAGGGGGGTCCTAGTAGCACCCCCCTCTGGAAATACAGACCATCCTGACAGCTATCAGGTTTTGCATCGTGGGTTTGACACTCTGACTATTGCGATTAAGGCCAATATCCCGCCGGAGGTGTTCGAGTATCTGGAAGTGCAGAAGGAATTGGCGGAGAAAAACGCCAACGACGTTCTGATAGAATGGAACGGCGTGCAGCTTCACCTCAAGGGCCATGGCGGGGCCGGGTATCGCTTCATCGCCAATGGTGGGCCTATGGGCGCGCAATGGGCCTTCAAGAAGCCCAATGCCAAGGACCCTTGGGGCATCCGTGTATCGCTCGGGTCAACCTTCATGGCAACGCTGGGCCTTGGCGCGGCAAAGGCGCATCTGGAGGACGTGCTGGAGCGGTTCGGCATCCGGGCCCGGCCCGAGGACTTCACCATGTCGCGCGTCGATTACTGCGTCGATATCTTGGCCCCGGCTGACTTCAAGCTCAATCCGGAACGGTTCGTGATGCATTCCAGCACGAACCGGCGCGATCATATCGCCAATGCGGATATGCGGGTGCAGGGCAAATCGGGGCGCGTCACATCCGTCACCATTGGCAGCCCGCGCGCTCGGCAAGTTATCGTCTATGACAAGCGGGCCGAGGTGATCCAGCAGCACAAGCCGCACTGGTGGTTTATCTGGAACCAGACGCGCAAGGCGCAGGGACTGCCCCTGATCGGGCCGGAGACGCCTGATCTGCGCATCTGGCGGGTTGAAATCCGCGCGGGCAAGGACCTGCTCAAGGATCGCTGGGATATCCGCACATGGGCGGATCTGTTTGCGCGGTTTGGCGATATGTCCTCTGAGACGGGCCAGGTCGTGCGCTATACTGATCCGGCCCCGAGCGACAGTAACCGGGCGCGCTGGCCCAATCATCTGATCTGGGAAATCGCCCTGAGCGAGATCAACACCGATCTGATTGAAATGTTCGAGGGGTCGGACCCGAACCCAATCAAAGAGGTGCAGCGCGAGCATCACATCAGCACGCTTCTGAAAAACATCAAGGGCAGCACGATCACGCTGGCGGCGCTGAAAGGGGTCGAGATGAACGACTTACAACGGTTCTTTAGTGATACAGCCGACCTACTTAAGCGGGACGTGCAGGCCAACCCCGAGCATACTGCCAAGCAGCTGCGTGAGGCGCGGGACCGTTATGTGTTCATCACCACAGCAAACACGAACGCGCCACCCCACAAAGCATAAGACAGATTACAAGATAAGGCCGAGCCGTAGGCAATACGGCTCGGTTTATTTTCTTAAAAATATTATCATACAGACACGATTACTTGCATAAATTGATTTTGGTATCGCAGGGAAAGGTAACGACCCGTGTTAAGTGAAGCTCTTATCAGGTGCTGTGTCGGATTTCTGAGTGGCGGTTGGAACACGTAGGTGCTGCCCAGTATCGACGGGTTTATGGCATCAAGTGCTCAAAGCGTGTTTGCTAATGCGCGTTTTGAGGCGAGCCGAAAACGGGTTTCACAAGCTACAGCTGCGCGGTGGTTTAACCATGTCGCCAGCCACATCAAACCAACCGCAGAGAAATTCTGCAAGGCAGAGACAAAGGGCCGTGCCAGTTTTGACAGCAACGTCCGGCTCGAAATTGATCATCATGCCAACCAGCGCAACACGTGCTTCATCTACATCAAAGGCAAGCCCATCATTCTGATGACCATGCCAATTCTACGAGCCATGTAAAACGATGACGAAGTTGCCTTTGTGATGAGGCATGAGTAAATCCACTTGCTCAGACGCCATATCGAGAAGCGGAAACAGCAGGTTATGGCAGGGGGATGATTTTGGGCGCGCTCACGACCTATTCCGCTGTCCAGGCGGCATCTGCCGGTGTGCAGTATGATGCTAATGCAGTTGGCCGCAATTTGTAACTCCCCGCAGCCATCGGCGGCAGGGCGATTTCGCAATTGTACGAGTTGGAAAGCGACACGTTGGGAACACGTGTCGCGAAGGCGGCTGGGTATGAACTCGTCAAAGACGCGCATTAGTTTGCACGGTTAGCAAAAGCGCGCGCCGAGGCCGGAAATCTCAGCGTGTGGGGAACGCACCTACCGGATCAGAAACATCTTGCAACCGAAATTGCTGCGAATGATCAGATCAAAGCCAAGCAAGGCCTTCCGAAAATGAGCGGACAGATTGGAATGTGCTTTTTAGTCGGGCGTTAGGCATGCTCGTCCGATCTGACATCAACGCCAAAGTCCGTCATGCTATAAAGCAGCGGAAGGAATGATCCGGCGCGCCCGCGCTTGGCAATGCAGACGCATCGTACAATGGCCACGCACTCGCTATGGGTCGGCCATGTGGCTTTTGCATCAGTTCCTCGTCCTCTCCAGCGTTTGATTCAGAGTGCGGAAGCCGTACTTTTGCGGCATGGTCAGCATGGTCCCCTCAACGGAACGCAGCCTCACTTAGTACGGCCAATCTGAGCCGCACTCCGGCATGAGATTTGCGACTCTAACGAAGGCGATCTCGTTTCCAAGTCCTACGAAGATAGGCCTTAGCGTCAATTCGTCAGCGTTGAATCATGTGGCTTTGTTGACATTGAACTGGGTACGGCGCAATACGACACTCGATCACCACGGTATGACTGCCGCATAGCATTTTCGAGACTTCGTTCTGCAACTGAGTTGATACGTTGAATTATAGACCAGAAATTGATGGATTGCGCGCCGTAGCGGTGATTCCGGTGGTGCTATTTCATGCCGGTTCCGGTCTGTTCTCGGGCGGGTTTGTCGGCGTAGACGTGTTTTTCGTCATATCAGGCTACCTGATCACCAGCATTATCCTTGAGCAGCGCGCTGAAGGTAGATTTTCCATCATTCAGTTCTATGAACACCGCGCGAGGCGCATTTTACCCGCCTTATTCTTCGTACTTGCTGTAACTTACCCGTTAGCCTGGGCTTTTTTGATGCCCACTCCGTATCAGGACTACATGCGCAGCCTCGCCGCCTCGGCGCTTTTTGTTTCGAATGTGCATTTCTGGGAAACGTCTGGGTATTTCTCAGAAGCGTCAGAGTTAAGGCCTCTACTGCACACGTGGAGTCTTGCCGTTGAAGAACAATACTATTTGGTATTCCCGCTCTTAATGGCAGCCCTGGGATCAATAACCTTCCGAAAGCACCTCATCTGGTTCGCGACAATTGCGGTCCTCTCGCTTATGCTTAGTGAGTGGGGGTGGCGCAATCACCCAGATGCAAATTTTTTCTTTACTTTTTCCCGTTTCTGGGAGTTGTTTGTCGGTTCGATCTGCGCGATCCTCGTGTTCAGACGCGAGATCGATGGACACGAGGGACTCTCTATTCTGGGTTTGGCCATGATCCTTGTGGCAGTGTTTTTCTTTGATGGAACGACGCCCTCTCCGTCCGTCTACACACTTATCCCAGTTGTGGGCGCGGCGCTTGTCGTGCTCTTTGCTAAGAACGGAACAGTTGTTGCTCGTATCCTGTCTCTGCGCAGTTTGGTTGGTATAGGCTTGATTAGCTATTCCGTGTACCTCTGGCATCAGCCACTGTTTGCGTTCGCACGTGTCATCAGCTCGCATGAACCGGCGCGCAATATGATGTTTTTTTTGGCACTAGCCTCGTTCGGTTTAGCATATTTTACTTGGCGCTACGTCGAACAACCCTTTCGTAACAGAGCTGGTGGACTGGTTCCCAAAAGGTCCTCAGTGTTTGCTTTCAGCTTAATTGGAATCGCTTCATTTTCAGCCCTTGGTGTTGCAGGGCAACAGGGTGGACCAGTTACATCGCGCGCGACTCAAATTATACCGGCACATCTTCTGAACGCTGCGTATGATTACGGTGATCGCACATCATGCTTACCCTTGGGATCAGACTTCGATCTCGGGCTTGCAGTCCAGAAGTGCTCTGTCCGTACCGGCGCGGCACGCACTGTCTTACTTGTGGGCGACAGCCACGCAGATCATTACGCAGCTGCGTTGCGCCTTGGTTCAGACCAATTGGGCTACGATTTCTACCAACTTACGGCGAATTCATGCACGCCTTTTCCGAACTTCGCCCTTTATGAAATCAATTGTGAAAGATATGCGACAGACGTCGCTAAATTTCTTCTTCAGACACAGCCGGATGTTATCGTCTGGTCGCAACGCTGGACAGCTGGATTTACGACCGCGTACTTCACAAACAACGAAGGCGGCGTCGAGCATGGTAGTGTAAATGCTATTTCTATAGATGGATTTACGCGAGGTTCAGAAGTCTACCAAGACATCCTTTTCGAAAGGCTCGAAAGAAGTCTTGAGAGCTTGCTCCAACAAGCGTCAGTTGTGCTTATTGGCCCCTCACCGGAAGCAGGCTGGGACGTTCCTCGGAAACTGCAGGAAATGTCGTTATTCAGTCCCGGTGGATACGAACAATTGGAGCTAAGCACGTCATACAGTCGCTTCAACGAACGGAATGGCCCTGTCATGGAGCGTCTCACCACTCTTGAATATCCTGACCTATTTCACTTTTGGCCGCATACGTCGCTCTGTGATCGACAAGTCTTAGGTCGTTGCATCAATTTTTGGTTAGGAAATGTGCTATACTATGACGATGACCATTTCTCAAACGTTGGATCCTTATTCATAGCGCCAGAGCTTCTAAAAGTAGTGCAACAAGCGCTGGATGACTAGTCAACCCAGACTGTACGTAGCCAAGTTAGAGATCAGCAACTTCATATCGACGTTTTTTTGTAGCGTTTAGGACTGAACCCAAACCAGATGAACGGTTGGTCTGGGCTCAATGCTGGCGCTCCTGCGGAATGCCCGAATGATCGTTACAGGCCGCACATGAGTTATGAATAGTATCCACACAAGCAGCATCTCCAAAAGAAACAAAATCCGCTATTGCCCCATGATGCAGACAATGCGAGGCACCCTCAGAACGACTTGATGAGACCCAAATGACGGATAGAAAAGACACAATTGAAGCGCGTTTTGCAAACTTGCAGTTATCTGGCGTCGGCCACTTAGTACTGGTATGACGCGAAGCTGCAAAGCCAACCGCGACTGGGAAACGAAATCTGAAGAATACCTGCTGCGCTCTGCGTGGAAACAGATGGGTAACTCACGCCAAGGCCACATTGCGATTACAGGTCCCATGCCGTTGAGCGTGCGACCCAATTAGGTACCGGACGGTGAGAAGATTGACGTCAGGTGGGTGCCATGTTTGTACCGCGGTCATGCGCTTGGGCGCGCCTGGTAACAGTGCCGAGGATGCAGCGACGCGGCGCATGAGGGCACATGTCTCAGGACAGCGGGTGAGCTGCAGCCTCACAGGCGAACGCAGCTATGACCAATGGCTTGGAAGCTGTCGCTTGTCGGATGGCCGTGACGTTGCCGGTGTCTTGATTGGGGAACGCCTCTACCGCCGGTGGCGCTAGCGTTGCCTGTCTGCCACACGAGGTTTCACGCTTCATCTGCTTCCACAGTGCTTCCACGCGGATGTGGAACGCCAGGAACCACCCTCAAGGATGACTTGTAACACGTTGTTATTGTTTGGCTGATTTGGTTGCGGGAGTAGGATTTGAACCTACGACCTTCAGGTTATGAGCCTGACGAGCTACCGGGCTGCTCCATCCCGC
>NZ_JBIHMM010000007.1:0-62598 GCF_043661195.1 Roseovarius aquimarinus | reverse complement strand
CGTTGAACTTGAAGATGCGCTGGCTATCGCCGAAGCTATCGAAATCTAAACGACTGGGCCGTCTACACGGACGGCCCAGAGCAGCCGTTCGCCGATCGGTTCATCGCTACAGGGCGGCTTCACCAAACCGGACATTTGCGCACCGCGCAGCATTTTCACCGTCCGGATGACTGCTTCGCGGGTTAAACGGACGTTCAGACCCCACCAATCGACCTGAGGTCGCGCGATGAACAGCGTAGACAGGATTTGATTTAGGGGAAAGACTAGTCGAATTGGTGTTGGGGGGCGATCGCATGTCACTTGAAGTAATTGGCTCGGGGTTCGGGAGGACCGGAACGAAATCACTAAAAGCCGCTTTAGAAAGGCTAGGCTACGGACAGTGTCATCATATGCACGAGATCGTGGAGAACCCGGAACAAGTGCTCCATTGGCAGAGGCTTGCGGCTGGCGAAAGTGTTTGTTGGGAAACGGTTTTTACTGGATATAGGTCGCAAGTAGATTGGCCTGGCGCTCATGTCTGGCTCGAGCTCGCCGAGGCTTTTCCAGACGCAAAGGTCGTCCATACAGTACGCCCCGAAGATAAATGGTGGGCCAGCTTCGACAAAACGATTGGGAAGCTGATGGCCCGGTATGAGGAACTGCCGCTGCCGCCACATATTCGCGACATTCTCGTGGCCTGGAACGATCTGGTAGGTAAGGGCACTTTCGGCGGTGTCCTTGACGACAAGGAGCGCGGGTTGGCCGCGTATCGCAAAAGAACAGACGAAGTGCGCGAGGCGTTGCCCGCTGACCGGCTACTTGTCTTCGATGTGGCGGAAGGATGGGAGCCGCTCTGTGGTTTCCTTGGGTCCGAGGTTCCCGATGAACCATTTCCTCACTACAACCTGCGTGATGATTTTTGGGAAGTTCTTGGCGGAGAACCATCGTAAAATCAAATCACGTGCGCCATGACCCTGACCGGTAGATTGCAATCTCGCTTAGGCAGGATCTGCTCAGGGCTCAAAGCGGACCTGCTACCGCGCAACGAGCCGAACATCTGATGAGCCGTGGCGGCCGTCGCTTCCGGCCCAAAGCGGAAATCCAGCACGTACCCGTCAGTGTCCGCTTCGGCGACAGTTAACCGGTAGACGTAGCGCCTGCGTACGACTGGTCTCGACGGGTCATAGTCGATTTACATTGCATCTAAGTACGTTTTATCTACGGCACGATTGGTAAGGAGTGACCTGACGTGGTGGCGAAAATCGAAAGGATTATAGGCGGCATAGTCCAAAATCGTGTCGCTCCGGACGAGCATGGTTATTTCCATTGTCTCCCGCAGGGGAACAACATGCATCCGATATTGAAAGCGAGTCTTGATGAAGTTTCGGACTGGCTGCGGGCAAATCCTAAAGGCGGGGCCCGGATGAACCCAACCTGGACCAAAGTATCTCGTAACATCTTTATCGACGGCCTCCCGCGATAGCCTATCACTCTTGCAGATACAGGAAGTTTCACCGCTTGGATATTTGGCCCACAGCTGCCGTCCAACCTACCTGTGAATGCAGCAAGAGCAGCCCATTTTCCGGACATCTGCCGGGTATCCGATGCACTACCTTGATCGAGGGCCGGTTTCGGTCGCGCTGTGCCGATTGGATGTTTCAGTGAAAATTTGGTTCACCGCGTGTTCCCGTTCTACGATCCGCCTCATATATGCCTCAAGCTTGGGCGCTCTCGACAAGCCGATTGTGTCACTTTAAAATGGGACGACTAGATGATTAGTGATGTTGCCCCTCTCGGAGGTCAGACCATTGGCAAAGCCACAGATCGGGAAGAGGCATGGTGGCTTTGTCAACGCTATGGTCTCAAGCCATTTCCATTGGAGGATCCCTCAGATGTGGAATTGGTGGGCGGAGACAATGGAGAGAAAGTGTGGATGGTGCCGTGCGAGCACACAGAATATCCATATGATCGAGCTGCCTTCGAGAATAGGCGCCGCGATGCCTTGGCTACATTGGAAAACGGCTTTCCGGCATGGCCCGCCGCTGAGGAGAACGGGATCGCGTTTCAAACATTCAGGCAAAGGTTGAAACGAGGTTGGTCTGCTGAAAGAGCTGCAACCGAAGGAGTGCGGGAAATATCGCCCAATCCCGATGATGAATGGGAAGTTGTTGCGCTTGAAAATGGTCTATCGGTCCGCGCCTATCGTAGTCGTGTTCAAGCCGGTTGTCCTGAAGCTATCGCCGCGACCATGGGGCTGAGCTGGCGAAGTTGGTAAGCTGACACTCGGAAAAGGGAACAGCGGCCCACAGCCGCAGTTCAAGGCCCTATCAGCCGATGGCCGATTCCAGCCACGAGCTGCAGCTTGTGCCTTGCGCAGCGAACCGAGGACCCACCCCGAAACGGCCGATCGTGCATGCCGCTTCGACAGATGAAAAACAGCCCGGTCTCCGCTTGACGCAAGCACCGAACTGTTTTGTGGCTCTGTGAAACGGGTTTGCTTATCCCAATCTCCACGGCTTGCAATGCAAGATATTCCCACAACCCAGCCCAGTTCGCGAAAGCAATGATTGCCAGCGTTGAGTTAATCAGATTAGAAAAGAGAAGCCCTTATTTCCAGCATTTTTGCATGGGCCTCATTCCAATATGATTCATTTTTGTGGATTGATTTTACGTAGGAAAGCTTTCCTATCACCTCTTCCAGCCTTATTCTTGCGTTCTTGGCATTGACCTCTCTGGCGTGCCCATAAATTCCAAATTTCTGAATGAAGTGGCACTCCTGCCGTAGCTTCCTGCGAAAATCCTGCGGAACCGAAACCTTTTCATTGACGACTAACCCGGTAACATCTTGCCGCACATGCGGCAATAAAACGCGAGTCTTCTTTACATTAACAGTTAGGCCAATTTTTGAAAGCTCTTTGTCTACCATTTTAATCTGAGCGTTCGTATCAAAGTCATCCCCAGAGAAGGTCAGGTCGTCTGCATACCTTGTATATCTCACCTTCTTCTCTTTGCATGCGATAAAGATGACCTCATCAAAGGCTCTCATATAAATATTTGCCAGCGCTCCACTGGTTGGCGCACCTTGTGGAAGGCAGCCATCCAAACTTGAGGTCATGGATAAGAGCTTGGAGAGACGCTTTGAATAACCAAGGCCCTTGAAAATAAGGAATGCATTGTATTCTTGAATTGATCCAAAGAAGTTCTTTACATCAACCTTGAGGACGATTTTTTGCTTCCGGTGAAAGCGAGCATTGTCAAAAGTTGAGTGCCCCCTCCGATAAGCTTTTGCTGAAGCATGGGGTGGTATGAGATTTAGAATATTGTCCAAAATCCACCTTTGCAAGAAAGCAAGAGATGGGAGCGGAGCAGCTATCTTCCGACTTCCGCCTGATCTTTTTGGTATGTCAAAGCGTCTATAAAAGCTTTTCTGGCTATTCGACATGGCATAAATCGCTTCAAGCCTAATATTGGTAAGATGCGAGAGGTGTTCAGGAGAAAATATTTCAGGAAGCCCCTGAGAAGAGAGGCGTCGAGCATACTCTGCAACTGCATTCTTCTCGGCGACGCCAATCTTGTCGCCAAATTCAAATTCATCAGACGGTAAGTTCATAGTAGACCGCTCTCGTGGTTACCAAAATCACTGAAATTAATATAAATTAATTTCAGATGGAGGACGTAAGGACGACATCGTCTTCGCGGTTCTTTGCTCCTGCGAAGCATCGCGAAGACGATGGCTCGTACTAGGTCCGATCTAAGGGACGCGACACGCGACCCCGACAGTCAACCTGCGTTAACCGTCAGTACTAACCTCACGAAAGAGTTCTTTCGCTAGAGAGCGGTCAACTTTAAACTTTCCCCGTTCCTTTTTTGTCATGAATATTGTTTTGTCTATTCGTATCATGTTTGGAATCCGGCCACCAGCTAACTTCTTGAGCGCTCCAAAGCCAGCATCTGTGAGTACATATTCTTCATCCCGAACTGTGATGAACTTGGACTGGATCAGCGACGTAAATTCTGCTTGCACCCAAGACGCGCCGATTGTGAATACGCTACTCGGCAAGTCCTGTTGGTAATAGATTGACCGCAGTATGTCGAGCCTAGTCCTCTTCAGCTTCGCGGGCGAGGGAACGGTGCTGGCCATTTCTTATTTCCTTGGAACCAAAATATTGGAAGAGTGTTGTTTGGTGTTTTCTTTAGCGACAACGCGGCTTCTGACTGCCCGTACCCGCGCTTATATTCGTCGGGACAATCGAGTTTAAGCTCGATCTCATCGTAAATTTTATAAACTTCGCTGGCTGGGCGACCGCTAAGAGCTATGAGCTGTTGGATAGACTTTGGCCTTTCATGTACACAAAAGACATTAAAGCCATTATTTTCTAGGTTCAACTTCCCCTCTTCCTGTATCACAATTGCTACGACTAGATCGACATCCTTCTTGAAGCCGTTTTTGTAAAGGTGATTACTCATATCAAGGAACTGATTGCCCGTACCGATGAAGTCATCGACCAGCACCTTAAAGCCATCGAAGTCTTGAAATCTTTTGCTTTTAGGGTCTTCAGAGAAGGCGAAGCTTACTCCTTCAAAGTAATGGGTGTTGCTGTTCATCTCGAAAGTGAGCGCGGGCCCACTCTTCACTTTTGTGGCAGTATAGTCCTTCACAGCAGAGATAGCGATTGGCCGACCTTTCGACTGAATGATAATTTCTTTTAGTAGCTCAACTATGATATGGCTGTATTCTTTGATAACCAAATAGTTCTCTAGAAGATCAGAGACGATTTGGCGTTCAGACGGCTCCATTGGATATATGAACTCGACAAGTACGTCCAACATGGTTTTGCCGTCAGGCCTCACTTTATCATACGCATCCCAATTTTTTGTTGAAACGATACCACTGAGTCTGTCGAATTCCGTTGCATCCATAGCTTATTTCAATTCTATCCCAAACTTCTGATATTTTGGACCTTAGATGGGCCAGTGGGTGCCTTGCGAGAAAAAATCCTATAGCGTTCAATTTTATTTCGCAAGCGAGCGGAGCTAGTTCTCTGAAATCCGGCAGTGACGGAAGCTTTGATACGGCGTTTTCTGGCACCCAACTTAGCGGCTATCCTACCGCCGCTAGGCTTTGTCTGCTCGCTGCGCACCGCTGCCCTTCGTGACTGGTGCAGCGAAGGACGGCTTCCCGCCTTCCTTACCTTCATCTTCGCGGCCGCTGCGAAAAGCGAGCGCTTGCAGCGAATGACTGCTTCCCGCCCATGTGCCAGATGTTGGATGCGCGATGACCATGCACGTGACGGGCAAGAATTGGGTGGAAGCAGGCGGCTGCTCAGTCAAGCACGTGCCGAAGCTCTGCGGAGGGAAGGAATCACTTGTCGCAATGAGTGGTATCCAAGCGCAACTAGGATGAAGGGTTGGTTGGCGGGTAGACACTCAACACCACGTTATTATCATATGTTATCAAAGGCAGGTGGCGGAGACGATGGGATTCGAACCCACGAGACCCTTTCGGGCCTACTCCCTTAGCAGGGGAGCGCCTTCGACCACTCGGCCACGTCTCCGCCGACCCGTTTAGAGGGGCGCGGCAGGGGAAACAAGGGTAAAGTCCTTCGGATGGCGCGATGCCGGAAATTTCGACGAGGCGGGCGCATCCGGTCGAAACGCCGAGCGAGACGCACGTTATGACCGAGGGCGCGGCATTGATGCGCCGGCTGAGAAAGTGCGAGACGCCCGCCGCCTCACCGGCAAGGGGCGCGGCGCAATCAGCCGCGTGGATCGAGCAGTTTCGACAGGATCGCGTTGCGGGTGATGAGGCCGATGGGGCGGCCGTCCTCGACCACGTAGACGGGGCCGTCATGGCCCTGGGCCGAGTGCATCACGGACTGGATCGTCTCGCCCGGTCCGATGGTCGGCGCGTCGCCCGGAGGCGCGGCGCCATCGGACAGCGGCTCGGCGATATCGCCCGCGCAGAGAACGCCGAGCGGGTTCATGTGCGCGACGAAATCGGCGACATACTCGGTCGCGGGATCTGTGAAGATCTCCTGCGGCGTGCCGCACTGAACGATGCGCCCGCCTTCCATGATCGCGATACGGTCGCCCAGCTTGAACGCCTCATCGAGATCGTGGCTCACGAAGATGATCGTGCGGCGCAGGCGCTTTTGCAGGTCCACCAGCTCGTCCTGGAGCCGCGCGCGGATGAGCGGATCGAGCGCCGAGAAGGGCTCGTCCATCAGCAGGATCGGCGCATCGGTGGCGAAGGCGCGGGCGAGGCCGACGCGCTGCTGCATGCCGCCCGAAAGCTCGGAAACCTTGCGATCGCCCCAGCCCGAGAGCCCGACCATGTCGAGCTGCTCGGCGACCTTCTCCTGCCGCTCGGCGCGGGGCGTGCCCGACAGCTCGAGGCCGAGGCCCACGTTCTCGGCGACGCTCCGCCACGGCAGAAGGCCGAACTGCTGGAAGACCATGGCGATATGGCGTTGGCGCATCCGGCGCAGGGTGGCGGCGTTTGCGTGCGTCACGTCCACCATCTCGGTTCCGTCATGCACGCGGACACTACCCCGCACCACCGGGTTGAGGCCGTTCACCGCGCGCAGAAGCGTCGATTTGCCCGAGCCGGAGAGGCCCATGAGCACGAGGATCTCGCCTTGCGCCACCGTCAGCGAGCAGTCATGCACGCCGAGCGTCTGGCCGGTTCTGTCCTGCACCTCCTCGCGCGACAGGCCCTCGTCCATGGGTGGCAGCGCGCTCTCGGGCGCGTCCCCGAAAACGATCGAGACGTTGTCGAACTCCACGGCCTTGCTCATCAGCGTCGCTCCACTCGCAGCATCCGGTCGAGAATGATCGCGACCACGACGATGATGAAGCCCGATTCGAAGCCGAGCGACGGATTCACCTGATTGAGCGCGCGCACCACCGGCACGCCGAGCCCGTCCGCGCCGACGAGCGCCGAGATGACGACCATCGAGAGCGAGAGCATGATGGTCTGGTTCAGCCCCGCCATGATCTGCGGCAGCGCCGACGGCAGCTCGACCTTCCAGAGCGTCTGTCGCGGCGTCGCGCCGAAGGCGCGGGCCGCCTCGAGGAGCGGCATGGGCGTCGAGGATATGCCGAGCTGCGTCAGGCGGATCGGTGCCGGGAGCACGAAGATCACCGTCGCGATCAGGCCGGGCACCATGCCGATGCCGAAAAAAACGATGGCGGGGATGAGATAGACGAAGGTGGGCAGCGTCTGCATGAGGTCGAGCACCGGGCGCACCACCTTGAAAAGCCGCGGGCGATGCGCGACGGCGATGCCCACGGGCACGCCGATCCCCATGCAGACGAGGCAGGCGGCGAGCACGAGCGTCAGGCTTTCGGTCGTCGCCTCCCAATAGCCCTGGTTGAGAATGAAGAGAAAGCCGAGCGCCACGAAGAGGCAGAGGGTCCAGCGGCGTTGCAGCAGATAGGCGAGCGCCACGATGAGGCCGATGACGATGAAGGGATGCGGCGTCTGAAAGAGCCAGAGCACCGCCTCGATGAGCGCGCCCATCGCGGTCGAGAGCCCGTCGAAGAACCATCCGCCATTGGCTTGCAGCCAGTCGAAGCTTTGCCCCGCGATGCGCCCCACGGGGATCTTGGTGTCGGTCAGCCACTCCATCGGGAGGTCCTTTCATGGCATGCCGCCCCGGCGCCGACCGGAACGGCGAGCCGGGGCGGACGCGCGCGGCGCCGCGCCCCGGCAGGCGATCAGAGCCCGAGCGCGTCCTTCGCCGCGGGCAGGGCTTCGCCGCTGCCGTCGGCCGTGGTCACGCCTTCGAGCCAGGTCTCGATCATGCCGGGGTTCTCGACCAGCCATGCCTTGGCCGCCTCGCGCGCCTCGACGCCGTCATCGAGGATCGCGCCCATGATCTCGTTTTCCATGGGCAGCGTGAAGGACAGGTTCTGAAGGAACTGCCCGAGATTGGGGCACTCCTCGCTCAGCCCCTTGCGGGTGTTCGTGTTGACCGTCGCGCCACCCAGATCGGGGCCGAAATAGTCGTCGCCGCCCGGCAGGTAGGTCAGATCGAAATTGGCGTTCATGGGATGCGGCTCCCAGGCGAGGAAGACGATCGGCTCGGACTCGCTGCGGCGCACCTGCGCGAGCATGCCCTGCTCGGAGGACTCAACGAGGCTGAAATCCTTCAGCCCGAACGCGTCTTCGTCGATCATGGTCTGGATCAGGCGGTTGCCGTCATTGCCGGGCTCGATGCCGTAGATCTTGCTGTCGAGCGCCTCGGCATTCGCGCTGATCGAGGCGAAATCGGTGATCCCGGCCTCGGCGCCCGCCGCGTTGGTGGCCAGCGTGTATTTCGCACCCTCGAGGTTGGTGCGGACGGTCTCGACGCTGCCGTCCTCGCGGTACTTGGCGATGTCGTTCTCCATCGTGGGCATCCAGTTGCCGAGGAAGACGTCGATATCGCCCTTCGAAAGCGAGACATAGGTGACCGGCACGGAGAGCACCTTGACGTCGACCTCATAGCCGATCGCCTCGAGCACAACGCTCGTGGCGGCGGTGGTCGCGGTGATGTCGGTCCAGCCCACGTCGGAGAAACTGACCTCGGTGCAATCGGCAAAGGCGGGGGCCGTGGTCAGCGCGAGGGCGGAAATCGTCGAAAGCAAACGCATGATACTTCTCCTGTCGGGTTTTTTGAATGATTGCCCCAATACGAAACAGATAACGGCGGGGGCGTCAACGCGGCTGCCCGGCCCGGCCGCCCGGCGCCATCGCGCAGCGCGCGGGCCAAGACCCGGGACGCGCCGCGCCACGCGCCGCCTGCCCCTACGTCCGCGGCCCCTCTTTTTGTTGACTGACAGGGCGCTTCACGATTTAAGGCGCGAGCCAAAGCGGCGGGGAAACGCCGCGTGGAGGACGCCGGGGAGGGTGAGCCGAATGATGCGACTGCTTGCAGGAATTGCCAGCGTGATCTGCTGGATCAACTGGGTGATCGGACAGGTCTTTTCCTGGCTCGCCCTCGGGATCGTCGTGGTCTGCTTCACCGTGGTGGTTCAGCGCTACGTCTTCGCCATCAGCTTCGTGTGGATGCAGGACCTCTACATCTGGCTGAGCGGCGCGATGTTCACCGCCGTGGCCGGCTTCGCGCTGATGCGAGACGATCATGTGCGCGTCGACATCTTCTACCGACCGGCCACCGTGGAGCGCCGCGCGCTCGTCGATCTCGTCGGCTCCATCATCTTCCTGCTGCCTTTCACCGGCATCGTCTATGTCTACTCCATGCCCTTCGTGCAGCGCGCGTGGTCCTATACCGAGGCGTCGGCGAATGTGGGCGGCATGCCCGGTCTCTACATTCTCAAGACCTTCATCATCGGCTTCGCCGCGCTTCTCGCGCTTCAGGGCATCGCGATGATCTGCCGGTCGATCCTCGTCCTGCGCGGGCGCACCGATCTGGTGCCGCGCCGAATTCAATACCCGGTCAGCGCGAATGACGCGGCGGCCGCAGCCATCGAGGGATCGCACTGATGGACCCCATTCTGATCGGCGAGATCCTCGCCGGGCTCATGTTCTTCGGCATCATCGGTTTCCTGCTGATGGGCTTTCCGGTGGCCTTCACGCTCGCGGGCGTGTCGCTCATGTTCGGCCTTGTCGGCTATTGGCTGGGCGTGTTCGATCCCTCGAATTTCGGCGCGCTTCCGAACCGCTATATCGGCTTCATGACGAACGAGGTGCTGGTCGCGGTTCCGCTCTTCATCTTCATGGGCGTCATGCTGGAGCGCTCGCGCATCGCCGAGCAGCTTCTGCTGACGATGGGCAAGCTATTCGGCAACCTGCGCGGCGGGCTCGGCATATCGGTGGTGCTGGTGGGCGCGATGCTGGCGGCCTCGACGGGCGTCGTCGGCGCCACGGTCGTCACGATGGGGCTCATCTCGCTGCCCGCGATGCTGCGCGCAGGGTATGATCCCAAGCTCTCGACCGGCGTCATCTGCGCGAGCGGAACGCTGGGCCAGATCGTGCCGCCCTCGACCGTGCTGATCTTCATGGGCGACATGCTTTCGGGCATCAACAGCCAGGTGCAGATGCAGAAGGGCAATTTCGCGCCGACGCCGGTCTCGGTGGGCGATCTCTTCGCCGGCGCGCTCCTGCCCGGTTTCCTGCTGGTCGGGCTCTACCTTCTCTACACGATCTTCAAGGCGCTGACCGATCCGCAATCCTGCCCCGCCACGCCCGTGCCCGAGGAAGAGCGCGGCGATCTCCTGCGCGAAGTCTTCTCGGCGCTTCTGCCGCCGCTGCTGCTCATCCTCGCCGTGCTCGGCTCGATCCTCGGCGGCATCGCCACCCCGACCGAAGCGGCCTCGGTGGGCGCGGTGGGCGCGATGGTGCTGGCGGCGCTGCGCTGGCGGCTCAACATCACGATCCTGCGCGAGACGGTCATCGCGACGGCGACGATCACCTCGATGGTCTTCATAGTCCTTCTGGGCGCCTCGGTCTTCTCGGTCGTCTTCCGCCTGATGGGCGGTGACAATCTCGTCCACGAATTCCTGAGCACCCTGCCCGGCGGCACGCTGACGGCGGTCGCGATGGTCATGGCGATCATGTTCTTCCTCGGCTTCATCCTCGACACGTTCGAGATCATCTTCATCGTGATCCCGATCACCGCCCCGGTGCTCCTGATGATGGATGTGGACCCGATCTGGCTCGGAGTGATCGTGGGCGTGAACCTTCAGACCTCCTTCCTCACGCCGCCCTTCGGCTTCGCCCTCTTCTACCTGCGCGGCGTGGCCCCGCCCGATCTGCCGACCTCGGCGATCTACAAGGGCATCCTGCCCTTCGTCATGCTCCAGATCCTCGCGATCGCGATCCTCTTCATCTTCCCCGAGATCGTGACCTGGCTGCCGAGCGTGATCGCGGGCTAGCGATCGGGTGAGAGACACGGACGAGAAAGGCCCGGCAGCGATGCCGGGCCTTTTTTGCCGTGCGGCGATCCGTCTGCATCATCGGCCCTGCTCCGCAGCAACCCGCAGCGCAATTCGCGCCAAGCACCGCGCATTTCGGCAGGACGGGCGCACGCGGTCACATTGACGATCGGTTCGAACGCAAACCGTGCTATGCTGGGTCTCCTGCATTCAATTCCGACCAATGAAACGAAGGTTTTGCTTCGATAACAACAAGGGAGGACATCATGAAGCGTTTCTCAATCGGCGCGGCGACGGCGCTCTTGCTGGCCGGTCCGTCTTTCGCGGACGGCCACCGCAGCCCGGCGCCCGAAAATGCGCGGGCCTATATCGTGTCACCAGCGGATGGCGCGACCGTCAGCAACCCGGTGACCATCGTATTCGGTCTCGACGGCATGGGCATCGCGCCGGCCAATGTCGAGATGGACAATACCGGCCACCATCACCTGCTGATCAACACCGACCCCAACGAGCTCGATCTCGATACGAGCCTGCCCGCCACCGAACAGATCGTGCATTTCGGCGGGGGACAAACCCAAGTGACGAAAGATCTGCCGCCCGGCACGCACAGCCTGCAACTTTTGCTCGGCGACTGGAGCCATGTGCCGCACGACCCGCCCGTGCTGAGCGAGGCCATCACGATCACGGTCAACTAGGCGCCGCACCCCCCAACGAAAAAGGCCCGGCATCTCTGCCGGGCCTTTCTTTGTACGTGATCCGATTAATCAGAGGTTCAGATATGTCTGGCGCGCTTTCTGGAAGGGCATGTCGATCTGCTCGGTGCGCGAGCGCACAAGTTTGAGCGCCTCGAGATAGCTCTCGGTCGTCTTCTTGACGAGCGGGTCCTCGCTCGCGCGCAGCTCCTCGATCAGCTCCATCGCGCCCTTGGCACCGGCTTCCATGATGTCGTCGGGGAACTGGTGCACCTGAACGCCGTGATCGTTGATGAGCGTCTGCAGCGCGCGCGGATCGTTGGCGACGAAATCGGCCGAGACCATGTCGTACTCTGCCTGGCTCACGTCACGCACGATGGCCTGAAGATCGTCCGGCAGCTCCTGATACTTGGCCTTGTCGACGACGATCTCGGTGGCGAGACCCGGCTCGACGAAGCTCGACAGGTAGTAATGCTTGGCGACCTGATGGAAGCCCAGCGCCAGATCGTTGTAGGGTCCGACGAATTCGGCCGCATCGAGCGTGCCCGACTGGAGTGCCTGGAAGATCTCGCCGCCGGCCATATTGGTCACGGTCGCGCCCATCTTCTCCCACACGCGCCCGCCGAGGCCGGGGGTGCGGAAGCGCTTGCCCTGCACGTCGGCGAGGCCGGTCAGCTCTTCGCGGAACCAGCCGCCGGCCTGGTTGCCGGTGTTGCCCGAAAGGAAGCCCTGCACGCCGAACTGGTCATAGATCTCGTCCCAGATCTCCTGACCGCCCATGAAGCGCACCCAGGCGCCAAGCTCGGCGGTGGTCATGCCGTAGGGCACGCCCGTGAAGAAGCTGAGCGCGGTCGACTTGTTCTGCCAGTAATAGGCGGCGCCATGGCTCATCTCGGCGGTTCCGTCGATCACGGCGTCGAGGCTCTGGAGCGGCGGAACGAGCTCGCCCGCCGAGAAGACCTGAACGGTCAGCCGGCCACCCGACGCGGCGGTGATCCGGTCCGCGAGGCGCTGCGCGCCGACACCGAGGCCCGGAAAATTCTTGGGCCAGGTGGTGACCATGCGCCAGGTGATATTGCCCTGCGCGATGGCCGGTGCGGCCAGTGCTGTCGCGGCGGTGCCGATGGCGCCAGCGCGGATGAAGGAACGACGATCCATTAAGTAACCTCCCAGTTATGTCGGATCAGGCGCGGGCGGTCGCATCGCGCGCCGCCCTTCGCCATGATGCGTGAAATTAATCAGCGCGCGGTGCGGTTGTCCATCACTACATGACCCCCGAGGCACCGCGCGCCGCCTTGTGCGGCCCGCCTTCAGGCGCGCGACAGCACCGCGCGCGGGCGCGCCTTGTAGAGCGCCGAGGTGATGAGACCCGCCAGCACCGCCTTGATCGCGTCGCCCGGAATGAAGGCCGTCACGAGAAGCGCGGCCTCGCCCAGCGACTTGCCCAGAACTTGCGACAAACCGATGATGCCGAAGACATAGAGCACGAGGCCGCCGACCACCGCCGCGACGCCCGCCGCCACCGCGAGGGGAACGCTGCGCCAGCTTTGCGTGATGAAGCCCGCGACGAAGGCAGCCACCGGAAAGGCGAGGAAAAACCCGCCCGTCGGAGAGGCGATGACCCCGAGGCCGCCGCGCCCGCCCGACAAGAGCGGCAGGCCGAGGCACACCAGCAGCATGAACAGCAGGACCGCCAGCGTGCCGCGCTTGGCGCCGAGCACCGTGCCGCAGAGCATGACGCCGAGGCTTTGCGCGGTGATCGGCACGCCGAAGGGCAGCGTGACCTGCGGAATGATCCCGAGCGCCGCGATAAGAGCGGCGAAAAGGGCGATGAGGGCGATGTTGCGTTCCATATGAATGCTCTCCGGTCAGGATGTTCGGGCGACAGTTGCGCTGGAATGTCGCAGCAAGGCAACATCAAAGTGGCGATGCGCCCTCAAAGACCGCCGCGCGCCCTGAGCGCCTCGGCCACATGCTCGGCGTCGTCGATCGCGCAAAGCGCGAAGGGCGTGATGATCCGCCAGCTTGCCCGCCGGGCCGAGCGCGCGCGCCAAGCGCGCGCCAATTGTGCGCCTTTCGCGGCCAGCATCGGAGTGAAGCGGATTACCAGCGCGATGCCGAGCTCGAGCGGGCGCGTCCCGATCCCGGCGCGGCGCAGGGGCGCCGCCAGCCATTGCACGACCCCGATCATGTCCGAAAGCCGCGTCGTCATCGTCACGAGGTTCGCAAGCCCCACCGCCGTCACGAGGCGCAGCGCGATCACCGCCCCCGCCCCCGGCGTCCCCGTGAGCGCATGCCAAAGGCCGATGATGGCGAGAAAGGGCCAAAGAACGCGCAGGCGCGTCATGCCGCTGCGAAAGAAAAGACCGCCCGGCGCGGCATAGAGCGCCAGCATCCCGGCAAAGGCCGCGACATGCCCCAGCAGGCTCGTCATTGCGAAAAGGGCCATCGTCGCAACGCAGAGCGCCCCGAGCTTGACGCCCGCGCGCCAGCCATGCGCGCGCGTCTCAACCGGCGAGGTCAGCGATATCATCCATCCCTCCCAGCCGCTCCATCTCGGCGGTGAATGCGGCCAGAACGGGCGCGGCGGCCCCGTCCTGCGCGATACGCCCGTCCGCGATCCACAGGACGCGCTCGTAATCGCGAAGAACATCCGGATCGTGCGAAATATGGATCAGCTGCGCCTCCGCGCTCTCCAGATAGCGCATGAGCTGCATCCGCGTGGGGATGTCGAGGCCCGAGAGCGGCTCGTCCAGCACGATGAGTTGCGGGCGCATGGCGAGGATCGACATGAGGCACACGAGCTGCTTCTGCCCCTGGCTCAGCGGGTGGATCGCGGCGCCCGCCCAATGCGCCTTGCCGAAGCGCGCGAGGATGGCGCGCACGCCCTCCGCCGCCTCGGCAACCGTCCGGCCCAGTTGGCGCAGGCCGAAGGCGATCTCCTCGTCGACGGTGGGAAAGATGATCTGGTGATCGGGATTCTGAAAGAGGATGCCGACGGTCCGGATCGCCGCGCGCCGGTCGCGCGCCATGTCCGTCCCGCCGAGGCGCACCCGGCCCTCGTCCGGCAGCTCGAGCCCGGCGATCACCCGCGCCAGCGTGCTCTTGCCCGAGCCGTTGCGCCCGACGACGCCGATCCGCGCCTCATCCGCGCGGACGCTGATGCCGCGCAGGATCGCGCAACCCTCGCGCGTCAGCGACACATCCGTCATGTCCAGTGTGATGCCCAAGCGCGCCGCCTTTCCCCGTCCGCGCATGGTGTAGCCGGGGGCGCGCCGGGAAAACAAGGCTTGAGGTGCGCGCGGGGCGCGGGCAATGTGCGCGCCAAACCGCGACCGACGCCCCGCGTCGCCGAAAGGAGTGCCGGGATGGACCGCGCCGAAATCGTGCATCAGAACTTCCGCACGCGCGTCGCCTCGGGCGATCTTCCCACCGGCGCGGCGCCGCGCCCATCGCTCGCCCCGCATGACGCCGTACGCCTTTTCCGTGCCCAATGCCTTTCCCGCGCGCTCGACCGCACCAGCCGGGCGATGCAGAAGGCGGGGCAAGGCTTCTACACCATCGGCTCGTCGGGACATGAGGGGATGGCCGCCGTCGCCCACAGCTTGCGCCCCGACGATATCGCCTTCCTGCATTACCGCGACGCGGCCTTCCAGATCGCGCGCGCCGATCAGGTGCCGGGCCAGTCGATCCTCTGGGACATGCTGCTGAGCTTCGCCTGCTCGTCCGAGGATCCGGTCTCGGGCGGGCGGCACAAGGTGCTCGGCTCGAAGGCGCTGATGATCCCGCCGCAGACCTCCACCATCGCCTCGCATCTGCCCAAGGCGCTCGGCGCGGCCTACGGGATCGGCCTTGCCCGCCGCTGCCCGCCCGAGCATCGCGCGCTTCCCGAGGACGCGATCGCCGTCGCCAGTTTTGGGGATGCCTCGCTCAACCATTCGACCGCGCAGGGCGCGATCAACACGGCGGGCTGGACCAGCGTGCAATCCGTCCCCCTGCCCCTTCTGATGGTCTGCGAGGACAACGGCATCGGCATTTCGACCCCGACGCCCAAGGGCTGGGTCGCGGCCAGCATGCGGCACCGGCCCGGCATCAAATACTTCACCGCCAACGCGCTCGATCTCTACGAGACGGCCGAGGTCGCCGCCGAGGCGGCGGCCTACGTGCGCTGCCACCGCAAGCCCGCGTTTCTGCACCTGACGATGGTGCGCCTTTACGGTCATGCCGGTGCCGATCTGCCGACGACCTACATGCCGACCGCGCAGGTCGAGGCGGAGGAGGCGAATGATCCGCTCCTGCATTCTGTGCGCCTTCTGAACGCCGCCGGCGCCTTGCCGCGCGAAGAGGCGCTCGCCATCTACGACGAGACCTGCGCGCGTACGGCCCGCGTCGCCGAGGAAGTGGCGACGCGCCCGCATCTCGAAACCGCGCGGGACGTCATGGCCAGCATCATCCCCCCCCGCCGCCTCTGCGCCCCCACCAACGGACCGAGCGAGGAGGCGCGCGAAGCGGCCTTCGGCAGCGATCTGAAACAGATGGACCAGCCCCAGCCGATGAGCCGCCTCATCAACTGGGCGCTGACCGATCTCATGGCGAGCCATGGCGAGCTCATGGTCATGGGCGAGGATGTGGGCCGCAAGGGCGGTGTCTACGGCGTCACCCAGCGCCTTCAGCAGCGCTTCGGCAAGGCGCGCGTGATCGACACGATCCTCGACGAGCAGAGCATCCTCGGCCTCGCCATCGGCATGGCGCATAACGGCTTCGTGCCGATCCCGGAGATCCAGTTCCTGGCCTATCTGCACAATGCCGAGGACCAATTGCGGGGCGAGGCCGCGACGCTGCCTTTCTTCTCGCGCGGCCAGTTCGCGAATCCGATGGTGCTGCGCATCGCGGGGCTGGGCTACCAGAAGGGCTTCGGCGGACATTTTCACAACGACAACAGCCTCGCCGTGCTGCGCGACATTCCCGGCCTCATCGTCGCCTGCCCCTCGACCGGGCCGGACGCCGCGATGATGCTGCGCGAATGCGTGCGCCTCGCCCGCGAGGAACAGCGCGTCGTCGTCTTCGTCGAGCCCATCGCGCTCTACCCTATGCGCGATCTGTTCGAACCCGGCGATGGCGCGTGGATGGGCGGCTATCCCGCCCCGGACGAGCGCATCAGGCTGGGCGATGTGGGCGTCCACGGGGAAGGCCGAGATCTGGCGATCGTGACCTACGGCAACGGGCATCACCTCTCGCGTCAGGCGCAGAAGGCATTGGCCGAGGAAGGCATCGACGCGCGCGTGATCGACATGCGCTGGATCGCGCCTTTGCCCGAAAAGGCGCTGCTCGACGCGGTGCGCGGCTGCGGGTCGGTGCTCGTCGTCGATGAATGCCGCCGCACCGGCGGTCAGGCCGAGGCGCTGATGGCGCTGATGGTCGAGCGCGCCGAGCTGCCCGTGATGCGCCTGACGGCCGAGGACAGCTTCATCGCCACCGGCCCCGCCTATGCCGCCACGATGCCGAGCGTGCACAGTATCGTCGCCGCCGCGCGGGAGGCCTGCGAATGAGTTGCCGCGCCGTTCTCGTCTGCCCTGGCAGGGGCACTTACAACAAGACCGAGCTGGGCTATCTCGCCCGCCACCACGCAGGAGCGCCGCTTCTCGGCGAATTCGACGCGATGCGCGCCGCGGCGGGCCAGACGCCGCTGAGCGCGCTCGACGGCGCCGCCCGCTTCGAGGCCGACACGCATGTGACGGGCGACAATGCCTCGCCGCTCATCTACGCCTGCACTCTACTCGACCGGCAGGCGCTGGCCGAGGATATCGAGATCGTGGCCGTCACCGGCAATTCCCTCGGCTGGTACAGCGCCCTCGCTGCCGCCGGCGCGGTGACGCGCAAGGGCGGCCTCGAGATCGTGAACATGATGGGGCGCCTCATGCACGAGCGCGGCACGGGCGGCCAAGTCGTCTATCCCTGCACCGGCACCGATTGGCGTCCCGATCCGGCACGCCGCGCACAGCTTTTGCGCTTGGTGCGGGAAATCGACGGGCAGGACGGGCTTCTGCGGCTTTCGATCGATCTCGGCGGAATGCTGGTGCTGGCCGGAGACGATGCGGGGCTTGCGGCCTTCACCGAGGCGGTGCCCGAGATCGACAACCGCTTTCCCATGCGCCTGCCGCATCACGCGGCATTTCACACCGATCTCATGGCCCCCATCGCCGAAGCCGGGCGGGCCGCCCTGCCCGCGCCGCTTTTCCGGCAGCCGAGACTGCCCATGATCGACGGGCGCGGCGCGATCTGGTGGCCCGGCGCGACGGACCTCGCCGCGCTTTACGCCTACACGCTCGGCGAGCAGGTGACGCGGACCTACGATTTCGCCCGCGCGATCCGCCACGCCGCGCGCGAATTCGCGCCCGACATGTTCATCGTGACCGGCCCCGGAACGACGATGGGCGGCTCCGTCGCGCAATCACTCATCGAGTGCGATTGGAAGGGATTGTCGGACAAGGCCGCATTCCAGGCGCGGCAGGAGGAAGCGCCTCTTCTCGTGTCGATGGGCGATCCCGAGCAGCGCGGCATCGTGACATGACGGGCGCGCCCTGACCGGCGCGTCCCGCCCCGTTCAGCGCCCCTTCCAGACCGGATCGCGCTTTTCCGCGAAGGCGCGCGCGCCTTCGAGCTGATCCTCCGACGAATAGAGCCGGTCCACCGTGGGATATTGCTTGCGCGCGATCTTGTTCATGACGGTCTGGAAATCGCGGCCTTCCGCATCGCGCACGATTTCCTTGAGCGCGGCATAGACGAGCGGCGGGCCACCGGCGAGCTTTTCCGCCAGCGCGCGCGCCTCGTTCATCAGGTCGGTGGCGGGATGGACCCGATTGACGAGCCCCCAGCGCGCGGCCTCCTCGGCGTCGATCCAACGGCCCGTCAGCAGCATTTCCATCGCGATGTGATAGGGAATGCGCTTGGGCAGCTTCACGCTCGCCGCATCGGCCACGGTGCCCGAGTTGATTTCGGGCAGCGCGAATTGCGCGTGATCGGCGGCGAGGATGATATCGGCGCCCAGCGCCAGCTCAAGACCCCCGCCGCAGCAAATGCCGTTGACCGCCGCGACAATGGGCTTGTTCAGATCGCGCAACTCCTGAATGCCGCCGAAGCCGCCGACGCCGTAATCGCCATCCACCGCATCGCCATCCGCCGCGGCCTTGAGATCCCAGCCCGGGCAGAAGAACTTTTCGCCGCCGCCTGTGATGATGGCACAGCGCAGGGCGTCATCATCGCGGAAGGCGCGGAAAACCTCGCCCATGAGACGGCTGGTCTTGAGGTCGATCGCATTGGCCTTGGGCCGGTCGAGCGTCACTTCGAGGACGTGGCCCCGTGTCTCGGTCCTGATCGGGCTGTCGGTCATGTCGTCTTTCCTTTCCTGATGAGCGCATCGGCCGCGACGGCGCGGGCGGGCGTGCAGATGAGCGGGTTGATCTCGACCTCCTCGAGCGTCTCGGCGTTCCGCGCAACATAGTCCTGAACCGCGCGGACGGCACGCAGGATCGCGGCGCGGTCCGCGCCCGGCTGGCCGCGATAGCCCGCCAGAAGGCGCGCGATGCGCAAGCGGCCGAGCGCTTCGGCCACCTCCTCGTCGCCGGCCGGCAGGATGAGCGACACGCTGTCCTGCAAGATCTCGGTCAGCGTGCCGCCCGCGGCGAGCGTCAGCACGAAGCCATGCGCCGGATCGCGCACCACCCCGACCAGAAGTTCGGCGACGCCGCCCGCGATCATCTCTTCCAGAAGATAGGCGGGCGCGTTCATCCGCCCGGCGGCCTCGATGATCGCCTCGGACGAGGCGAGGTTCAGCGCCACGGCGCCCGCCTCGGTCTTGTGGGCGAACCCCTCGCCCTTGAGCACGGCGGGAAGCGCCATACGCGCGGCGGCGCTCTCCAGATCCTTCGCCTCGATGCGCATCGCCTGCGGCACGTCCACGCCCAGCGCGGCGAGCGCCGCCTTGCTGTCGGCCTCGCTCAGCACCTCGGCCTCGCCGCCCGGTCCGGGCAGGAGGATCGGCGCGGGCGCGGCGCCCCGGCGGCCCAGCGCGGCAGCGGCCTCGATCGCCGTGATCGCCTCCTCGATCCCGAGAAGCGGGATCATACCGGCCTCGACGATGCGGGCGGCCATGCGCTCGCTCAGGTTCTCGGGCAGGGTCGCGACGATGGCGAGCGGCTTGCCCGAGGCGCGCGCGGCCTCGGCACCGGCGCTCAGCGTGCATTCCCACGCGGCGTCGCTGCACCGATCGAGGCGCGGGTAATCGACGACAAGGCAGCCGATCGCCACGTCCCCCAGCATCGCGGCGGCGAAGGCCTGACCCATGCGCGGCACGTCGTTCCAGATGAAGGTGTGGTAATCGAGCGGATTGGCCAGCGCCACCATCGGGCCGAGGGCCTCGCGCAGTGCGTCCTTCTGCACGGGCTCGAGCGGCGGATAGTTTATGCCCCGGCCCACGGCGGCATCGGCCATGAGGCTCGCCTCCCCGCCCGAACAGGAGATCGACACGACCCGCCCCGAGGGCAGCGGCCCGGCGAGATGCAAAAGCTTCAGCGTCTCGAGAAGCGCGGGCAGCGTCGAGACCTGCGCGACGCCCAGCCGCGCAAGCAGCGCCCGCGCGCCCGCATCGCTCCCCGCGAGGGAGGCGGTATGCGACACGGCGGCCGAGCGCGCCTGGTCCGACTTGCCCACCTTCAGCGCGACGATGGGCTTGCCCAGATCGCGCGCGCGCGTCGCCAGCGCCTCGAAGGCGCGCAGATCGCCGATCCCCTCGATATGAAGGCCGAGCGCGGTGACGCGGCTGTCCTCGAGAAGCGCCGAACCGATTTCGGCCAGCCCCGTCTGCGCCTGATTCCCGGCGGTGGCGACGTAGGCGAGCGGCAGGCCGCGCGCCTGCATGGTCAGGTTGATCGCGATATTGGAGCTTTGCGTGATGAGCGCGACGCCCCGCACAGAGCGCTCGCCCCCATGTTGGTCAGGCCAGAGGAGCGCGCCGTCCAGATAGTTGATGAAGCCATAGCAATTGGGGCCGATGATCGGCATCGCGCCCGCCGCCTCCAGAAGCCGCGCCTGAAGGGCATCGCCGTCACCCGTCTCGGCCTGCGCCTCGCGGAAGCCGCTGGCGAAACAGACCGCCCCGCCCGCGCCCATCGCCGACAACCGCGCGACCGTGTCGATCGTGGCCGAGCGATTCACGCCGATGAAACTGGCATCGGGGGCAGAGGGCAGATCCTCAACGGATGCGAAGGCGGGCAGCCCGGCCACCTCGGTGCGCGTGGGATGCACCGGCCAGACCTCGCCGGCGAAGCCCATGCGGCGGCATTGCTCGATCACCGACGCGCACCAGACGCCGCCGCCGACCACGGCGATGGAGGAGGGCCGGATAAGACGGGAGAGATCGCGCGTCATGTCGGCCGTGCCTCCGAAAGGGTTTTCATGCCTCCGGCGGGGATATTTTCAGCAAGAAGAAATGGGGCGTTACGCATTCTTAACCAGTCCGGGCCAAAGTGGGATCACGGTACAGGCGGGGACGCCGATGACCGTGCAAGGAGAAAGGGATCTTCCTTTTCGAGGGGGGCGCCGGAGAGGCCCCCCCTCTTTCTTCTTGCTCCAAATATCCTCGCCGAAGGCGACATCCTTCCGGAGCACGCGCCGCCTCAGGCGCCAAGGGGCCGCAGCAGATCGCGGCTGATGATGTGGCGCTGGATCTCGGAGGTGCCGTCCCAGATCCGCTCGACGCGGGCGTCACGCCAGAACCGCTCGATCGGGAAGTCGTCCATCAGCCCCATGCCGCCATAGATCTGGAGCGTCGCATCCGTCACGCGCGCCAGCATCTCGCTCGCATAGAGCTTGGCGCTCGCGATCTCGCGGTTGGCGGGCAGGCCCTGATCGAGCCGCCAGGCGGAGGCGAGGGTCAGCCAGTCGGCGGCGTCGATCTCGGTGATCATGTCCGCGAGCTGGAAGCTGACGCCCTGATTCTTGCCGATGGGCTGGCCGAACTGCTTGCGCTCGGCGGCGTAGTTCAGCGCCATGTCGAAGCAGCGCCGGGCGCGCCCGACGGACATGGTGGCGACCGTGATGCGCGTCGCGTAGAGCCATTCGTTCATCACCTCGAAGCCGCCATCGACCTCGCCCAGAACCTGTGCGTCGGGCAGTCGGCAATCGTCGAATTCGAGGATCATGTTCTTGTAGCCGCGATGGCTGACCGACTTGTAGCCGTCGCGGATGGTGAAGCCCGGCGTGCCGCGATCGACGAGGAAGGTCGTGATGCGCTTCTTCGGGCCTTTGGGCGTGTCGTCTTCGCCCGTGGCGATGAAGACGATGATGAAGTCGGCGTGATCGGCGCCCGAGATGAAATGCTTGGTCCCATTGATGACCCAGTCGCCGCCGTCGCGCTTGGCCGTGCATTTCATGCCGCGCACATCCGATCCGGCGCCCGGTTCGGTCATGGCGAGCGCATCCATCCGCTCGCCACGCACGGCGGGCAGAAGATAGCGCTCGCGCTGCTCTTCGTTGCAGGCCATCAGGATGTTCTGCGGGCGCCCGAAGAAATGCGTCAGCGCCATCGAGCCGCGCCCCAGCTCGCGTTCGACCAGCGCGAATTCGAGGTGATTGAGACCCGCGCCGCCCACATCCTCGGGAAAGTTGCAGGCGTAGAAGCCGAGATCCAGCGTCTTTTGCTTGATCTTTTCGGCCAGCTCGGGCGGCACCTCGCCGGTGCGCTCCACTTCGGCCTCGTGGGGATAGATCTCGTTCTCGACGAAGCTGCGCACGGTCGAGACGATCATCTCCTGCTCGTCGGTCAGTCCGAAATTCATGTGCTCTCCAATGCCTCTAGATACATCTGGTGAAAGTGGCGCATCGCATGTTCGGAGATGCCATGCGCGTCGGGGTCGGTGACGTACCAGCCTTGGGTGAATGCGTGCTGGCGCATCCCGCGCTGCACGTTCTCGCAAAGACGGCGATCCTCCTGGCTGACCACTTCGGACGACCAGATGCCGCGCAGGCGGTTGCGCTCGGCCATGCCCGGATCGGTCGGAGGATCCGCGATCAGCGAGAAGGTGCGCCGCTCGGTCCGGTGCGGGCTCACGGCGTCAAAGCGCGAGGCGTAGAAGCCCTGCGCGCCGGGAAATTGACCGAAAACGGTGTTGGGGAACAGGAACCAGAAATGGCCGACCGTCACATCATGGTCGAGATCGAGCGGAAAGGCGCGGTTGTCGGCGCGGCCCGCCGTGGGCGCCGTCTGGAACGTATAGGTGTCGAAAAGCTCGAAGCTCGAGGCCGCGATATCCATCATGTCGTTGAACGTGTCGTGAGCGACGCCGCAATGATGGCATTCGAGGTAGTTGTCGATCAGCACCTTCCAGTTGGCATCGCAGGTATAGCTGTGACCGAGCGCCGGGCCGTCCTCGATCGCGTACTGCGGCAAATCGGGGCAATGCTGCTCGAGCTGCGCCGCGAGGCCGGGAGCGTAATCGTCCAACGCGGGCGCATTGCAGTTCGGATTGATGAAGAGGAACCCGCCCAGCGTGTCGACATTCACCTCGGTCAGACCGATCTCCGCGCGGTTCGGGGCCTCGGTCGTCCGGGTGCGCTGCATTCCCATCAAAGCGCCGGTATGGGTGAAGGTCCACGCATGATACGGGCAGGTTATGCGCGCCTTGACGCCCTGCCCTTCGACCAGTCTGTGCCCCCTGTGCGGGCAGACATTGGCGAAACCGCGTACCACATCGTCCTGTCCGCGGATCAAGAAAAAATCCTGATCGTTCAGGGTGACCGTGAGGAACGCGCCGCGTTCCGCCAATTGCTTTCGATGGCCGACCAATTGCCAATGGTCCATCAGCATCGCGCGCTCGCGCGTCAGAACGTCATCGTCCGCATAGTACCGAGCGGGCAAGGCGCGCTGCGCCGCTGCCGCCGGGCCGATGGATTGGTCGGTCATGTCATGATCCTTCTGAATGCAACGCGGCGAGGCGTTCGACATTTTTCTGCACCTGCGGCGAGGGATCGCAGGTGCGGCGGGTCTCCAGGCTGACATGCAGCATGAATTGATCGCAGGTCGCCATGACCTCGCCATCCGAGGCGCGGCGCATCTCGTGCAGGCAGCGCAGTTTCTTGCCCTTGCCTTCGGTGACGCGGCTATGGACCTCGACGGCCTCGCCCGCATGGGTCTCGGCCAGATATTTCGTCGTCGTCTCGACGGTGAAGTAGCTGAGGCCGCCCGCGATATAGGCGTCATCCGCGCCGACATAGGCCATCACCTCTTCGGAGGCGTCCGAGAAGATCTGGCCGTAGCGCCCCTCGTTCATGTGCCCATTCACATCCGTCCAGTCGACGGGGATCGTGCGCCGCAGGCTGAGCATGGGCGTGCCCGCCTCGAGCGTGGGGCGCATCGTCTTCTCGTGCTCGTTGAGAAGCCGCCCCGAGGCGTTGCCCTGCTGTTTCAGCGCGCGCATCATCGCGATGAGATTGCCGTCGCGCTTGCGCTCGAGCTGGCGGATCGTCAGATGGCCCGATTGCGCGTCGGACTGATCGGCGATCATCTGGGCCAGCTCGTCGGTCAGATCGGGGACGTCCATCAGCTTGGTCCAGGGCCATTTGAGGCAGGGGCCGAACTGGTCGATGAAATGCTTCATCCCGGCCTCGCCGCCCGCGACGCGGTAGGTCTCGAAAAGGCCCATCTGCGCCCAGCGGATGCCGAAGCCGTAGCGGATCGCGTTGTCGATCTCCTCGGTCGTGGCGATGCCGTCCTTGACGAGCCAGAGCGCCTCGCGCCAGACGGCCTCGAGAAAGCGGTCCGCGATATGCGCGTCGATTTCCTTGCGCACGCGCAGCGGATAGAGGCCGACGGAGGTGAGCATGCCGCAGGCTCGGTCCACGGTGGCAGCGTCGCTCGCGTCCGTCGCCACCACCTCGATCAGCGGCAGCAGGTAGACCGGGTTGAACGGATGGCAGACCATGATTTGGCCGGGGCGCGCGGCACCTTCCTGCAACTCGCTCGGCTTGTAGCCGCTGGTCGAGGAGCCGATGATGGCGGCCGCGTCGCAGGCGCCCTGGATTTCGGCGTAGACCTTGTGCTTGATATCGAGCCGCTCGGGCACGCTTTCCTGGATCCAGTCGGCCCCTTCGACCGTCTCGGCGACGGTCTCCTGGAAGGTCAAAGCGCCTTCCGCGGGCATGGCGTAATCATAAAGCATCGGCAGCGCGTGGCGCGCATTGCCCAGAACCTCGCCGATCTTGCGCTCCGCCTCCGGGTCGGGATCGAAGATGCGCACATCCCAGCCATTGAGCAGAAAGCGCGCGGCCCATCCGCCGCCGATCACGCCGCCACCGATGACGGCGGCTGTCAGTTTCTTGGTCATATCGGGTCTCTCATCTGCCCATCAGGGCGCGTTGGTTTCGGTGTGGCCGTCGATCGCGATGATCTGGCCGGACATTTTCGAGGCGGCGGGCGAGGCGAGGAAGA
The DNA here is from genome assembly GCF_043661195.1 of Roseovarius aquimarinus. NCBI lineage: Bacteria > Pseudomonadati > Pseudomonadota > Alphaproteobacteria > Rhodobacterales > Roseobacteraceae > Roseovarius > Roseovarius aquimarinus. Next base: position 37,563 of record NZ_JBIHMM010000007.1, on the reverse strand, counting down.
GCGCGGTATCGGCCAGATCGTCGACCGTGACCCAGGTGCGCATGCTCACGCCGCGCACATATTGCTCGCGCACCTCCTCCTCACGGCGGCCCGAGGCCCTGGCCTCCATCGCCACCACGCGGTCCATGCGGTCGCCCTCGACCGCGCCTGGGCAGATGGCGTTGACGCGCACGCCCACGGGACCGAGCTCCATCGCGAGCGTCTTGGTGAGGCCGACGAGGCCCCATTTCGCCGCCGCATAGGGCGAGCGGAAGGGATGGCCCCACTGGCCCGAAGTCGACGACGTGATGATGATGAGGCCCGCGCCCTGCGCGCGCATAATCCGCGCGGCCCACCGGCAGGTGAGGAAGGCGCCACCGAGATTGACATCGAGGCAGGCCCGCCAATCGGCATAGTCCAGATCCTCGATCCGGCCCGCCGGGCCGCCGGTGCCGGCATTGGCGCAGACGACATCGACGCCGCCCCAAGCCGTCTCGACCTCGTCCAGAAAGGCCGCCATCTGCGCCTCGTCGGTGACGTCGGCCTGCCGCGCGATGGCCCCCGGCAGCGCATCGGCGGCGCGGGCGACGGCGGCGGGATCACTGTCGCAAAGCGCGACCCGGTCGCCCCGCTCCGCGAAGCGGCGCGCGAGGCCGAAGCCGATACCCGAGGCGCCCCCGGTGATGAGGACGCGCTGGCTCATTTCGGGGCGCGCTTCTTCAGGTTCAGCTTGTCGCGTACATCGGCAGGCGACATCACGCGCGCGCCCATCCGCTCGATGATCTCGCGGGCGCGGGTGACGAGCTGGTGATTTTCGGCCAGCACGCCTTTGTCGAGCATCAGGTTGTCCTCGAGGCCCACGCGCACATTGCCGCCGGCGAGAACGGAGGCGGCGACGTAAGGCATCTGGTCGCGGCCGAGGCTGAAAGCCGACCAGGTCCAATCGGCGGGCACGTTGTTCACCATCGCCATGAAAGTGTTCATGTCGTTCGGCGCGCCCCAAGGCACGCCCATGCAGAGCTGCACCAGCGCATCCGCCTCGAGAATGCCGTCCTTGACCAGCTGCTTGGCATACCACAGGTGCCCGGTGTCAAACGCCTCGATCTCGGGCTTGACCCCCGCCTCGGTCATCATGCCGCCCATCGCCTGGAGCATGCCGGGCGTGTTGGTCATGACGTAATCTGCCTCGGCGAAGTTCATCGTGCCGCAATCGAGCGTGCAGATCTCGGGGAGACATTCGAGCACATGCGCCACGCGCTCGGACGCGCCGACCATGTCGCTCTTGTCGCTCAGGGGCAGCGGGGTTTCGGGCGCGCCGAAGATCATGTCGCCGCCCATCCCGGCGGTCAGGTTCAGCACGACATCGGTGCCCGAGGCGCGGATGCGGTCGGTCACCTCGCGGTAGAGCTTCAGATCGCGGCTCGGCGCGCCGGTTTCGGGGTCGCGCACATGGCAATGGACGATGGCCGCGCCCGCTTCGGCCGCGGCGATGGCGCTCGCGGCGATCTGCTCGGGCGAGCGCGGCACATGCGGGCTGCGGTCCTGCGTGCCGCCGCCGCCGGTGACGGCGCAGGTGATGAAGACGTCGCGGTTCATCGTGAGGGGCATGAAGCGTCCTTTCGGGATCTGTCTGACTCGAAGATTGCCGGTATCGTAACGCTGGCATTGGCGCCAATCGTGCAGTATCAGACAGGAATGATGCAGAAATGGACAAATCCACGGGGCCCCGCCGTGTCGATCGCCTTCGTGCTCTTCGACCGATTCTCGAACCTCTGCCTCGCCAATTGCCTCGAGCCTCTGCGCGCCGCAAATTCCGTCAGCCGCAGCGCGTTGTTCGAATGGCGCATCGCCACGCTCGACGGCGCGCCCGCGCGCAGCTCGAGCGGGATGCAGGTTTTGCCCCATGACGCGCTGCGGCAACTCGGACACTGCGATTACCTATTCATTCTGGTAAGTTACGATCATATCCGCCACGATACCGCCGCCGCGCGCCGGGCATTGCGGGCCGCATCGAAACAAGCGCGGCGCGTCGTGGGGATGGATGCGGCGCCGTGGCTCATGGCCTCGGCCGGGCTTCTCGGGGGGCGGCGCGCGACGCTCCATTGGGATTTGCAGGACGCCTTCGCCGAGCGGTTTCTGGATGTCGAGGTCGAGCGCGCGCGCGTCATCCGCGACGGGCCGGTCATCACCTGCGCGGGGGCGATGAGCGCGCTCGATCTGATGATGGAGTTGATCGCGCATCATGGCGGCATGGCCACGAGGCTGGATGTCGAGGACCAGTTCATGCACGGCTCGGACACCTCGGCGGCGCTGCCGCAGGCGAACGCGCCGCAGGACGATGCGCTGGTGCGGGGCGGGCTGATGCAGATGCGCGCCAATGTCGAGCGGCCCCTGCCCTTGCCGGAAATCGCGCGGCGGCTCAAATGCCAGCCCCGCACGCTCGACCGGCATTTCCGCAGCGCCCTCGGCGCGCCGCCCGGCACGGTCTACCGCCATCTGCGCCTTTCCGAAGCGCGCAAGCTTCTCGAGAGCACATCGCTGCAAGTGGGCGAGATCGCGGTGCGCTGCGGCTACGATTCGCCCGCCGCGATGGCGCGCGCCATGCGCGCGAGGTACGGCGCCGCCCCGAGCGCGCTGAGATCGGGGCCGGCGCGCGGCGACGGGAACGCCCCCGCTCCCGGTGCGTTGAGCGCGCAGATGTAAGGGGATGACATGGACAAGCTGACGGTCTTTTTCGGGATCCTGAGCGGCACCGCCATATCCGGCGCGCTGATCGCGATCTGCGTGGCGCTGGGCTATCCGGCGCTCTGGGTCGTCCTGGTGTCCATAGTGCTCGGCTTCAGCATCGCATGGCCCGGCGCGCGCATCGCCGCGAACGGCGTGCGCGCGTGGCAGGGCAAGGCTCAGGACCGCTCGACGAGGACCGATCCCACCGAATAGCCCGCGCCGAACGAACAGATCATGCCCAGCGCGCCCGTCGGCAGATCGTCCGAGTATTGCGCGAAGGCGATGATCGAGCCCGCCGAGGACGTGTTGGCGTAATCCTGCAGGATGTTCGGCTGCTCATGCGGCTCCGGCACGCGGCCCATCACCTTGCGCCCGATGAAGTCGTTCATCGACTTGTTCGCCTGATGCAGCCATAGCCGGCTCAGCGCGGTCGCCTCGATCCCGGCGGCATCGAGATGATCCGCGATATGCGCCGAGACAAGCGGCAGCACTTCCTTGAAGACCTTGCGGCCCTCCTGCATGAACTGCATGTCGCGCCGGTCTTCCATCTGGCCATGGGCGCGGCGCAGAAAGCCGTCATTGTTGCGGATGTTGTTGGAAAACTGCGTCGCGCATCGCGTGCCGAGGATGCGGAAATGCGCGCCCTTGGCATGCTCCTCGGGCTCGATCACCACCGCCGTGCAGACATCGCCGAAAATGAAATGACAATCGCGGTCGCGCCACTCGAGATGCGCGCTGCAAATTTCTGGGCTGACTACAATGGCGCATCGCGCGCCGCCGCTTTGCATCATGTCCGCCGCCGCCTTGATCCCGAATGTGGCCGAGGAACAGGCGACGTTCATGTCGAAGGCGAAGCCGCCCGCGCCCAGAAGCTGCTGGATCTCGACCGCCATCGCGGGATAGGCGCGCTCGTGATTGGAGGCGGCGCAAATGATCAGATCGACCTCGCCGGCCTCGCGCCCCGCCTGCGCCAGCGCCTTGCGGCAGGCATCGAGCGCCATTTCCGCCATGAGGCTCGGCTGATCGTCGCCGCGCGGTGGCAGGCGCGGATGCATCGCCTCGGGATCGAGAATGCCGGATTTCTCCATCACGTAGCGTTGATGAATGCCCGAGGCCTGCACGATGAACGCGCTGCTGGAATGCGCCTTGGCGGCCAGATCGCCCGCATCGATCGCCTCGGCGTTGTCGGCGTTCCAGCGATCGGCATAGGCGTTGAAGGCGGCGACCAATTCGTCATTGGTGATGACGTTGGGGGGCGTGAAGACGCCCGCGCCGGTAATACTCGGGAAATTCATGGATCAGGTCACCGCGTTCGGAGGGGCGTCTCCGGCAAAGAAGGCGCGCAGGTTTTCGACCGCCAGCATACCCATCGCCTCGCGCACCTCAAGGGCGGCCGTGCCGAGATGCGGCAGAAGCACCGCGTTTTCGAGCGCGATGAGCGCGGGCGGCACTTTCGGCTCGAACTCGTAGACATCGAGCCCCGCCCCCGCGATAACCCCGGATTTCAGCGCCGCGATCAGCGCCGTCTCATCCACCACGTCCCCGCGCGAGATATTGATGAAATGCGCATGGGGCTGCATCGCCTCGAACACCTCGGCGCCGATCAGATGATGGGTCGCCGGCCCGCCCGGCACGGCCAGGACGACCACGTCGGCGCGCGCCGCCAGCGCCTCGACGCTCTCCATCCGCTCGGCGGGCAGGTCCAAATCCTTTTCCGAGCGGTTCTGGTAGATCACCTTCATGCCGAAGCCGTAATGACACCTCTTGGCGATCGCCTGCCCGATCCGGCCCATTCCGACGATGCCCACGGTCTTGCCGCCGAGATGCAGGCCAAGCATCTGCGTCGGATGCCAGCCCTCCCAGCCGCCGCCGCGCAGCATGCGCTCGCCCTCGCCCGCGCGGCGCGCGCTCATCAGGATGAGCGTCATGGCGATATCGGCGGTCGCGTCGGTCACGGCTCCGGGCGTGTTGGTGACGGTGATGCCACGGGCGCGGGCGGCGGCCACGTCGATATGATTGTAGCCGACACCGAAATTCGCGAGGATCTTGCAGCGATGCCCGCCGCCCTCGAAGATCCCGGCGTCGAAATCGTCGCGCAGCGTCGGCAGCACGCCGTCATGCAGCGCGAGGGCCGCGCGCATCTCGCCGGGCTTCATCGGCAGGGTGCTTTCGCGCACCTCGACGTCGAAATGCGCTTCGGCGGCGGCGATCACGGTTTGCGGCAGCGGGCGGGAAATCAGGATGCGGCTCAATGCATCCTCCCGCCGATGGGCACGTCCTGATCGGGCGAAAGGAGCACCACCTCGCCCTCGGTATCGGCGACGCCCAGCACCAGCACTTCGGACATGAAGGGGCCGATCTGGCGGGGCGGGAAGTTGACCACGCCCATCACCATGCGCCCCGTCAGCGTCTCGGGCGTGTAGTGCTTCGTGACCTGCGCCGATGTCTTGCGCTCGCCGATCTCGGGGCCGAAATCGATCCACATCTTGATCGCCGGTTTGCGCGCTTCGGGGAAGGCTTCGGCGCGGGTCACGCGGCCCACGCGGATATCGACCTTCAGGAAATCGTCGAACGTGATCTCGTCAGCCATTCCTGAGCTCCCGCGAGCGGTTCGCCGCCGCGCCGACCGTGCGACGCATGAGGGCAGGCAGCCCGTTCTCCTCGTCCATCAGAACCTCGAGTCCGGCCTGCGTTGTGCCGTTGGGGCTGGTCACGTTGACGCGCAGCTCCCTGGGGCTTTCCTTGGCCTCCTCGGCCAGCGCGCCCGCGCCCGCGACGGTGGCCTGCGCGAGTTGCATGGCGAGCTCCGGGGACAGCCCCTCGGCCTCGCCGGCCTTGGCCATGCATTCGATCATGTGAAAAACGTAGGCCGGCCCCGAGCCGGACACGCCGGTCACGGCGTCCATCTGATCCTCGTTCTCGAGCCGCACGACCTGCCCCACGGCCTTCAGCAGCGTCTCGGCCAGATCGAGCTGGCCGCTGCTGGCATGCGCGTTGCCGATGATCGAGGTGATGCCCCGGCCCACCGCGGCGGGCGTGTTGGGCATGGCGCGGATGATCGGGCTGTGCGCGCCCAACGCCTCCTCGAACGCCGAGATCGGCGTGCCCGCGGCGACCGAGATGAAGAGCGTCGTGCCGTTGCCCATGTCCTTGAGCGCCGGGAGCGCATCGCCCATCATCTGCGGCTTGACCGCGATCAGGACGATGCCGGGCGCCTCGGGCAGATCGCCGTTGATGGTGACGCCCGTCGATTGCAGCCAGTCCGAGGGCTTGGGGTCGATCACCCAGACGGAGGAGGGCGGCAGCCCGCGATCGAGCCAACCTTCGAGCATCGCGCCGCCCATCTTGCCGCATCCCAGAAGGACAAGGCCCTTCTCGGCCACGAAATCCATATCCATTGAAATCCCTTTCGCCTGTTTTGCAGGTTCAGGGGATCAGGTTAAGCGCGCCCATAGGCCTCTGCAATGGCAACCTGCATCGCGTCGCGCGGGCTGCGATCGCCCCAGACCACGAGCTGGAACGCGGGGTAATACCGCTCTGCGGCGAGCACGGCGGAGGAGATCATGCCGTCGATCTGCTCGGCCGAGGCGATCTGCCCGCCATGCAGCAGCAGGCCATAGCGATAGACCATCAGCTTCTGCTCGCCCCAGTAGGTGAAGGCGCCCGCCCAGCAGCGGTCGTTGATCTCGTTGAGCGCCTCGTAGAGCGCCGGCAGCTTTTCGCCGGGAGGCTCCATTTCGAAGGTGCAGATGAGGCGCAGCGTCTCGTCATGCGCCGACCAGGCCAGCGTCACCGAGTAGGTGCGCCACTGCCCTTCGACAGCCATCGCGATCTGGTCATCGCCGACGCGGTCGAATTGCCAGTCGTAATGTTCGGCGAGATTTTCGACCATGTCGATGGGGTGCAGATCGTCTGTGAGGAACTCTTCGGACAATGCCATGTCGTCACCTTTGGGTTCGCTCCGGCCGAGGGGATCTGGCGCCCCCAAACACTGGATGACTGCTCTACCGGATGGGGTTCTGCCCCATTCTGTTACCAGATATGGTGCGCCACCATGGGCGACCTGTAAAGCAATTTATTGGGGATAACCGCAATAAGTTGTGGATGGATCGCAGGTGGACGCAAGAGAGAGGAGGCCCGCTTTGGAGCGCCCGTCATCCGCCCGGTTAACGCTCTTGCCGTGCAGAATTCGATCCGGCGCAGGTGGCCCACCGAGAGGCCCAAATCGCCCGGCCCGGCGCTCAGACACGGCCATGCGGGAGGTCCCGCGACGGACATTGAGCTCATTTCAGGGAAAGTGTGCAACGCGCCGCGCATGATGAGCGGCGCCGCGCCCGCTCGGATAGGAGCGCTCGGGCGCATCATCCGGGCCAGGGGGCGACCCAAGGCGACAAAATCAGCCAAGCTTGGGCCTTCGCAGGCTCAGCGGCGATCCTTGGCGCCTTCCAGCGCATCGAGACGCGCCTTGAGCGCCTCGTTTTCTTCGCGGGCCTTCTGGGCCATCGCGCGCACCGCGTCGAACTCCTCGCGGGTGACGAAATCGCGGTCGGCGAGCCAGCGGTCGATCATCGAGGACATGGCCGTCTCCGCCTCCTGACGCGCGCCCTGGGCCACGCCCATCGCGTTGGTCATCAGCTGCGAGATGTCGTCCATCACCTTGTTGCGGGTCTGCATGTCGGTCTCCTGTGGCCTGTCGCGCGAAAAATGCGCCTTGGTTTCAATATGGGCCGCGCCCCCCGGGCGTGCAAGATGCGCGGAGCCGGTTGACTTCCCCGCCCCCGCGCGGCCATGTCGGCGGCATGATCGCCGCCATTCCCTTCCCGGACGTCTCGCCCGAGCTTTTCTCCATCTCCGTTTTCGGGATGGAATTCGCCCTGCGCTGGTATGCGCTGGCCTATATCGCGGGCATCCTGCTCGGCTGGCGGCTGGTTCTGGCGGCCGTGCGCCGCCCGGCGCTCTGGGGCGAGGACGGCGCCGCGATGAACGACAAGCAGGTCGAGGATCTGCTTTTCTGGGCGATACTCGGCGTCATCATCGGCGGGCGGCTCGGCTTCGTGCTCTTCTATCAGCCGGGCTATTACCTCTCGCACCCGGCCGAGATATTGCAGGTCTGGCAAGGGGGCATGTCCTTTCACGGCGGCATGCTCGGCGTGCTGCTGGCCTGCGTCTTCTACTCGCTGCGGCACAAGCTGCGGATGCTGTCGGTCGGGGATCTTCTGGCCATGGCCGCGCCCATCGGGCTGGCGCTGGGGCGCATCGCGAATTTCATCAATGCCGAGCTTTGGGGCCGACCGACCGATCTGCCCTGGGGCGTGATCTTCCCGGGCGGCGCGGCGCAGGACTGCCCGGACGTGGTGGGGCTTTGCGCGCGCCATCCCTCGCAGCTCTACGAGGCGCTGCTCGAAGGGGTGATCCTCGGCGCGGTGCTGATCTGGATGGCGTGGCGGCGCGGCGCGCTGCGGGCGCCGGGGCGCATCGCGGGCGTCTTCTTCATCGGCTACGGCGCGGCGCGCTTCGCCGTCGAGTTCGTGCGGCAGGCCGATGCGCAATTCGTCACGCCCGGCAACCCGCTCGGCCACGCGCTCGAGCTTGGGGCGGGATACGGGCTCAGCATGGGACAGATCCTGTCGCTGCCGATGATCGTGATCGGGGTCATTCTGCTGGCGCGCGCCCGCCCGGCATGAGCCCGCTCGCGCGCCTCCTTGTCGCGCAGATCGACGCGGACGGCCCGATGACGCTGGCCGAGTACATGACCGTCTGCCTGATGCACCCCGAACACGGCTATTACGCGACGCGCGATCCGTTCGGGGCGGCGGGCGATTTCACCACCGCGCCCGAGATCAGCCAGATATTCGGCGAGATGCTGGGCCTTTGCCTCGCGCAGACCTGGCTCGATCAGGGCGCGCCCGCGCCCTTCGCGCTGGCCGAGCTCGGCCCGGGGCGCGGCACGCTCATGGCCGACATGCTGCGCGCGACCCGCGCCGTGCCCGGATTTCACGAGGCCGCGCGCATCCACCTCGTCGAGACCTCGCGGACGCTCCGCGCCCTTCAGGCCGAGACGCTGGCGGGCCATGCGCCCGACTGGCATGAAAGCGTCGAGACGCTCCCCGACCTTCCGCTCTTTCTGGCCGCGAACGAGTTTTTCGACGCGCTGCCGATCCGCCAGGCCGAGCGCAGCGGCGAGACCTGGCGCGAGCGGATGGTCACGCGGCAGGGCGAGCGGCTCATCCCCGCGCTGAGCGCGCCGACGCTCCTGCCGATGCTGGCGCATCGGCTCGAAGATACGCGCGAGGGCGAGGTGGTCGAATTCTGCCCCGCCGGCACGCGCATCGCGGCGAGCCTCGGGGCAAAGATCGCGGCGCAGGGCGGCGCGGCGCTGATCGTCGATTACGGCGATTGGCGCAGCCTCGGGGACACGTTTCAGGCGCTGCGCGCCCATGCGCCCACCGATCCTTACGACGCGCCGGGCGAGGCGGATCTCACCGCGCATGTCGATTTCGAGGCGCTGGCCCGTGCCGCCTTCCCCGCACGCCACAGCCGCCTGACGGCACAGGGCGTCTTTCTCGAGCGGCTCGGGATCACGCAGCGCGCGCAGGCCCTCGCCGCGAAGCTGAGCGGCGACGCCTTGAGCGCGCATGTCGCCGCACATCGGCGCTTGACCCATCCCGAGGAAATGGGGACGCTCTTCAAGGTGCTGGCCCTTCATCCCGAAGGCGCGGCGCCGCCGCCCGGCCTGCAAGGATGATCCGATGACGCTCGAGATCCTCACCGCCGACAGCCTCTCGAACCTGCGCCACGGGTTCTTCACCCGGCGCGGCGGCGCGTCCTCGGGCATTTTCGCGGGCCTGAACTGCGGTCAAGGATCGTCCGATCAGCAGGAGATCGTGGCCATCAACCGCGCCCGCGTGGCCGAGGCGATGGGCGTCGCGCCCGATCATCTGCAAAGCGTGCATCAGGTGCATTCGGCCGATGTCGTCACGCTCGATGCGCCGCTCGCCGAGCGGCCCCGCGCGGATGCGATGGTGACGCGGCGGCCGGGCCTCGCGCTCGCCATCCTCACCGCCGATTGCCAGCCCGTTCTTTTCGCCGATCCCGAGGCGGGCGTGATCGGCGCCGCCCATGCCGGATGGCGCGGCGCGCTCGATGGCGTGCTCGAGGCGACCGTCGAAGCGATGATCGCGCTCGGCGCGGCGCGCGAGAGCATCACCGCCGTCATCGGCCCGTCGATCAGCCAGACCGCCTATGAGGTCGGCCCGGATTTCATGGCCTCCTTCGTGGCCGAGAATACGGACCACGCGCGTTATTTCGTGCCCAATGACGCGGAACGGATGCAGTTCGATCTGCCCGCCTTCGGCCTTGACCGGCTGCGCGCGGCGGGGATCGGCCACGCGGAATGGACCGGTCATTGCACCTATGGCGACGAGGACCGCTTTTATTCCTATCGCCGCACCACCCATCGCGGCGAGGCCGATTACGGGCGCCTGATCGCGTCGATCCGGCTCTAGGCGCACGCGGCGCGCGCCACAAACCTGCCTCAAATCACGGCGCAGCGCGGCATGCGGGCCTTGCGCAGCGGGTCCTTGCCCTTCGCAGGCGCTCCGCCCATCGGCCCGAAATGGCCCGATTCACCGCTGCGAATGTCACCGCATGGCCCAATCCCTGCCGCAAACTGCCGCCAGATTGGCAGGACGAGCAATGAGCCAGACCCGCAAGGCGGGCATGACAGGAGATTTCGAGATGAGCAGCACCGGCAAACCGCAGAAGCGTTGGATGGCCACCGCCCTCAAGACCGCGGCGCGCGGCGCCCCCGCCCTTCCGTTCCAGCGCGGCCAGCGCAAGCCCCTCGCGCAACGCGACGCAGCGCCCCTTCTGCGCTTCCGCGCCGCCTGATCGGCGGCCCGACCGGGACGCGACACGCATGGTCTATACGCCTTCCGCCCAAAGCCTCGCGCAGAACCTGCGCGCCGCGACCGGCGAGCCGAACGAGGCCCGAGCGCGCAGCCTCGAGCCGCCGAGGCCGGGCGCCCGCGCGCCCGAGAGCGCGCCCGCGCGCCTCAGGGAATGCGAAGTCGCCTACCTGCGCCGCGATGCCCGAATCGCATGGATCGGCGCGCGTGTGCCCGCGCATCCCGTCTTCGACGCCGCCTTCTCGGCCTTCGCGCGCGGCACGCTCATCACCACCACGCGCGGACCCGTCGCCGTCGAGGATCTCGACCCCGGCATGAGCGTCGTGACCCAGGAGCGCGGCCCCTCGCCCATTCTCTGGATCGGGCGCATGACCTGGCCGGGCGGGCGCGATGCGGGCGCGGGCGCCCCCACAGCGCGGCTCACGCGCGTCCAAAGCGGCGCTTTCGGCCTAGAGCGGCCCATGACGGACCTGGTGACCGGCCCCGGCGCCCGCACGCTCCAACGCGGCGAGGGCCGCAGCGGCTCGGGCGGCGCCGACCTCGTGCTGCGCCCCGTGCATGACATGATCGACGGAACGCATGTGATCGCGCTCAGCCCGCCGGGCGATATCGAGCTTTTCCACATCGCGCTGCGCCGCCACGCGACGATCACCGCAGGCGGCCTCGATTTCGAGACCTACCACCCCGGCCCCGGCTTCGAGACTCAACTGACCTACCAGCAGCTTGCGCAATTCACCGGACTTTTTCCGCATGTCATGCGCCCCGCCGATTTCGGCGCGCTCGCGCATCCGCGCGCGGCGCTCGGCGACATGCGCCGCGCCATCACCTGAGGCCTGACCGGGTCAGGCGTCGCGCGACAGGCGCTCCTCGAGAATTTCGAACGGCACGCCCGGCTCGTCCTTGGCGCCGCGAATGACGAGCGCCGTCTTGACGCTGGCCACATTGGCGGCCGCCGTCAGCTCTTCGGTCAGGAAGCGCTGGAACGTGCTCAGATCGGGCGCCACGCATTTCAAAATGAAATCGACCTCGCCGTTCAGCATGTGACACTCGCGCACCAGCGGCCAGTCGCGGCAACGCGCCTCGAAGGCGCTCAGATCCGCCTCGGCCTGGCTCTGCAAGCCGACATTGGCGAAGACCTGAACCTCGAAGCCCAGCTCGCGCGGATCCACGTCGGCATGATAGCCGCGGATATACCCCGCTTCCTCGAGCGTGCGCACCCGGCGCAGACAGGGCGGCGCGGAGATGCCCACGCGCTTGGCCAGCTCCACGTTGGTCATGCGGCCATCGGCCTGAAGCTCGGCCAGGATCTTGCGGTCGATCGGGTCCAGACGGGTCGTCGCCATATGGTCTCTGCTCTCGTTCAATTTCGCGATTGTTATATCAGCCGCGCAGGTTTGCGCAACAATCTTTCGCGGATGCGCAAGATCGTTGCGCGTCATACCGCGACAGCGGCCTCGGCTGCAACCCCGCTTTGCCGGGGGTTTCGCCGCCTGCTCTCGGGGTCTATATCAAGCCAAGATTCTTCCATCCAAGGGGCGACGCACATGGCCGGCACGAAAAAGACCAAGGTTCTTATCATCGGCTCCGGCCCCGCGGGCTATACCGCCGCCGTCTATGCCAGCCGCGCCATGCTCGAGCCGGTCCTCGTTCAGGGGATCGAGCCGGGCGGCCAGCTCACCACCACCACCGAGGTCGAGAACTGGCCCGGCGATACCGAGGTTCAGGGCCCCGATCTGATGGTGCGGATGGAGGCCCATGCCAAGGCGATGGGCTGCGAGATCATCGGCGACATCATCAGCAGCATTGATTTTTCCAAGCGGCCTTACGTCTGCCAATCCGACAGCGGCACAGAATACGTGGCCGATGCGATCATCCTCGCCACCGGTGCGCGGGCCAAGTGGCTGGGCCTTCCGAGCGAGGAGAAGTTCAAGGGCTTCGGCGTCTCGGCCTGCGCTACCTGCGACGGATTCTTCTATCGCGGTCAGGAGATCGTCGTCGTGGGCGGCGGCAACACCGCTGTCGAGGAAGCGCTCTTCCTCACCAATTTCGCCTCCAAGGTCACGCTCGTGCATCGCCGGGACGAGCTGCGCGCCGAGCGTATCCTCGTCGACCGGCTCGAGAAAAACCCCAAGATCGAGACGCTCTGGTTCCATGAGATCGAAGAGATCTACGGCACGGAGAACCCGCTGGGTGTCGAGGGCGTGAAAGTCAAACACACCAAGACCGGCGAGATTGCGGACATCCCCGCCAAGGGCGTCTTCATCGCGATCGGCCACGCGCCGGCGAACGAGCTGGTCAAGGATGTGCTGGAGACGCATATGGGCGGCTATGTCGTGACCAAGCCCGACAGCACCGAGACCTCCCTGCCCGGCGTTTTCGCGGCGGGCGATCTGACCGATCACAAGTATCGGCAGGCCGTGACCAGCGCCGGCATGGGCTGCATGGCCGCGCTCGAGGCCGAGCGCTGGCTGGCCGAGCACGGCATGGCCGAGAACGAGGACGCGGTGAACACGGAAGCTGCGGAATGAGCCACGATTTCGCGGCACAGAAGGCGGAGACCTACGCCGTCTGGGACGAGATCGCCGAGGCGGCGGAGCTGCCCGACGTGGCGGATATCGACTATGCCTTCGTGCCGGGCGACGGCGCCGACTGGGACGGCGCCGAAGCCGCGCTGAACGAGGCCGGGTTCGAGACCGCGCGCGTCGAGGACGAGGACGCGCGCCCCTATCTCGCCGCCCGCCTGCCGGATCAGCCCGCGACCGCCATGTCGGTCTGGCTGGGCGAGGAGGCGGCGACGCGCATGCTTCTGCCGCTGGGGTTCCTGCCGGACGGCTGGGGGTTCGAGGGGTGAGCGACTGGTATGCGCTGCGGGGCATCGCCCCCGGCGTCACCGCCATCGGCGAGCCGCGCTATCACCAGCAGAACTGGAGTTACCTGATCTGCGGCAGCGAGGCCGCGCTCCTTTTCGATACAGGCTCCTATTACGGCACGCTGCCGCCGGTCATCGCGGGGCTGACGGACCTGCCGCTGACCGTTCTTCCTTCGCACATGCATTACGACCATCTCGGCAATATCCTCGGCTTCGAGCGGATCGTCCTGCCGGATCTTCCCGTGCTGCGCGCCTGCGAGGCGGGCGGTCTGGTCACACCCTCCGCCGCGCTTTTTCTCGGCGACCGCGAGGAGCGCGAGGCGCCCGGCTTCGCCGTGGCGGAATGGCTTGCGCCCGGCAGCACGATCGATCTCGGCGGGCGGCGGCTGCGGCTCGTGCACACGCCGGGACACTCGCCCGACAGCGTGTCGCTCTGGGACGAGGCCGGCGGGCTCTTCTTTGCCGCCGATTTTCTCTATCACGGCGATCTCTACGCGCAGGTGCCCGGCGCGTCGCTGTCGGCCTATCTCGAAACGGCGGGGCGCCTTTCCGCGATGCTGCCCGGAACGGTTCGCATTCTCGGTGCGCATGGCGATGCCCCGAGCCCCGATGCGGCGGTGCCGCCCGAGCTGGGCGCGGGGGTGCTGGAGCGCCTGACGGTCTGCCTCGGCGATCTCTTGATGGGGCCGCCTCCCGGACCGGGTGAGGTGATCCGCGCCGAAGTCCAGCCCGGCGTCGCGCTTCTGGTCAATTCGGACGCCCATTCGGCCTGAGCGCCGAACGGATGCGGCATCCCCGCCCCGTTTCACGAAAAAACGGTCCTTTCGCGCGCGAATATGCCCTCCTCGCTAGACTTTCGCCGCATTCGCGCGCTAATCCGCGCCCAACCGGCCAGCCCCAGCGCCGCGAGCAGACGCAATTTCGACAGGCATTTTTCGAGAGTGATCCCATGACGCAGCAGAACAACCTCACCCCGATCCCCGAACTCTATGTCAGCCACGAGTCGGCCCAGAAGCTGAAGGTCGAGGCGGGCAACCTCGTCAGCCACGATCTGACGCCGCGCCAGATCTGCGATCTGGAGCTTCTGATGAACGGCGGTTTCAACCCTCTCAAGGGGTTCCTGAGCGAAGCGGATTACGACAGCGTCGTCGAAAACATGCGCCTCACCTCGGGCGCGCTCTGGCCCATGCCGATCACGCTCGACGTGAGCGAGGCCTTCGCCGAGAAGCTCGAACTGGGCCAGGACATCGCGCTGCGCGACCAAGAGGGCGTGATCCTCGCCACGATGACCGTCACCGACCGCTGGGTGCCCAACAAGGCGCGCGAGGCCGAGAAGGTCTTCGGTGCCGACGACTCTGCGCATCCGGCCGTCAACTACCTGCACAACACCGCGGGCAAGGTCTATCTCGGCGGGCCGATCACCGGCATCCAGCAGCCGGTGCATTACGATTTCCGCGGCCGCCGCGACACCCCGAACGAGCTGCGCGCCTATTTCCGCAAGCTGGGCTGGCGCAAGGTCGTCGCCTTCCAGACGCGCAACCCGCTCCACCGCGCGCATCAGGAATTGACCTTCCGCGCCGCCAAGGAGGCGCAGGCCAACCTTCTGATCCATCCCGTCGTCGGCATGACGAAGCCGGGCGATGTCGATCACTTCACCCGCGTGCGCTGCTACGAGGCGGTGCTCGACAAGTATCCCGGCTCGACGACCGCGATGAGCCTTCTGAACCTCGCCATGCGCATGGCCGGCCCGCGCGAGGCGGTCTGGCACGGGCTCATCCGCGCCAATCACGGCTGCACGCATTTCATCGTCGGGCGTGATCACGCGGGCCCCGGCAAGAACTCGGCGGGCGAGGATTTCTACGGGCCGTATGACGCGCAGGACCTCTTCCGCGAGTACCAGTCCGAGATCGGCGTCGAGATGGTCGATTTCAAGCACATGGTCTATGTGCAGGAGCGCGCCCAATACGAACCGATGGACGAGATCGAGGACAGGGACAATGTCACCATCCTCAACATCTCGGGCACCGAGTTGCGCCGCCGCCTTCAGGAAGGGCTCGAGATCCCCGAATGGTTCAGCTTCCCCGAGGTGGTGAACGAGCTGCGCCGCACCCGCCCACCGCGGGCCAAGCAGGGCTTCACCGTCTTCTTCACCGGCTTCTCCGGCTCGGGCAAGTCCACCATCGCCAACGCGCTGATGGTCAAGCTGATGGAGATGGGCGGGCGCCCCGTAACGCTGCTCGACGGCGACATCGTGCGCAAGAACCTCTCGTCCGAGCTGGGCTTTAGCAAGGAGCACCGCGATCTGAACATCCGCCGCATCGGCTATGTCGCCTCCGAGATCACCAAGAACGGCGGCATCGCAATCTGCGCGCCCATCGCGCCCTATGCCACCACCCGCCGCGCCGTACGCGAGGATGTGGAATCTTTCGGCGCCTTCGTCGAGGTCCATGTCGCGACGTCTCTGGAGGAATGCGAGCGCCGCGACCGCAAGGGCCTCTACAAGCTGGCGCGGGAGGGCAAGATCAAGGAATTCACCGGCATCTCCGACCCTTACGATGTGCCCGAGAACCCCGAGCTCAGCGTCGAAACCGAGAATGTCGACGTCGACAACTGCGCGCATCAGGTCATCCTGAAGCTGGAGCAGATGGGGCTGATCGCCGGGTAAAAGGATAAGGGCCGCACCGATAGGTGCGGCCAGTCTGTCACTCGATCCGCGCGGGCAGACCCTTGCCGTTGTTCCACCAACGGTTCGGATTTTCGCTGTTCGGGTCATACGCCGCGCGGCTGGCCCAATCCTCGCGCACGAAAATCACCGGCTCTTCGTAGTGATGGGCATGGATGATGGCGTCCATCACTGCCGCCAACTGCTCCAGGTCACGTTCGATCGAAATCTTCAGCTCGACCATGGGATAGGTCTCCGTCGCACCCGCCTCGAAGCCATCCACATGGGTCGTCGTGGTCGAGCCGGGCTCGGGCCGTGCCGTCTCCCGCCCCACTGCCGATATGCTGGCATTGCGCTGGTAGCGCCCGAAAGCCAGAGGGTGGACCTTGATCACCTCATCCAGAATGCGGTCGGTATCCTCCGCCAAGGTTTGCACCTCCAGCGTATAGACTGGTACCAGCCGACCCGATTTCGCCCTGTATGTCTTGAGGTCTGTCATGTCGGCCCCTCTTTGTTCATTATTTGTTCTAGTCTGAATACTCATTATTTTCAATAGGCACGAATGTCATCTTGCAGCGTGCGCGTCACGCCCCCAGCACTGCCCGCGCCGCGCGGCTGTAGAAATCGCCGTACTCCGCCGCGACGTCCCGCATCGCATCCAGCTTGACCGCCCGCGCCTCGTAATCCTCGATCGACGCCGCCTCAATCGCCGCCCGCAACTCGGCCTCGCTCTCGCAGATGATCATGCAGGACGTGTCGAAGAAATCACCGACATTCGGACATCCCCAATAGATCGGCACGCAGCGGCAGAGGATCGCGTCGACCAGCTTCTCGGTAAAATAGTTTGGCTCGCGCACATTCTCGATAACGACCGAGTAACGATAGGGGGCCAGCCCCTCGGACTTGGCGGCGAAGGGCGTATAGCCGCGCCCCATGACATCGAGATCCTTGCCCTGCCCCTTGGCCCAGGCCGCGATCTCGTGCCGGAGCCGGTGCCCCTCCTGCGAGCGTTTCATCGACGCGATCAGCGACATCATCCGGGTCTTGGTCACGTCAAGGTTTTTCCACTCCGGCACCCAGGTGCTGCCGAAGGGGAAGAACACGCCATTGGGGATTGCGCCAAGCAACCCCTCATGCGCGGTCAGAACCTTGTGGAAGCGCCCATGCGAACGGCGGAGCGACGCGATCTGCCCGCCATGGATCGCCTCGGGCTCGAGCACCATGATCGACACGCGCGCGCGGATGCCGAAGCCGGGGCGCCAATGCAGGGTCTTGCGCGGAAAGACGATCAGATGATCGCGCGGCTCGAGATCGGCGAGCGTCTTGCCGTCGATCCCGGCAGGCTTGCCCAGAGGCCAGATCAGCCGGTCGAGCGCGATGCGGCCAGGCCGCAGCCCGAGCTTCATCTCATGCGGCAGGATCGCCACCTTGGGTGCGGGCTGGGACATCGCGCGGCTCCTCGAAAATCGCCCCCTCCCTTACGCCAGAGGGCGCGCACCGGCAACCTGCCCATGCGCGCCCCCTTGCTTCATCTTGGCGGAAATACTCAAGGCCCGGCCCGCCACGGGGCCAGGCGCTCAGTGCACCGTGACCGGGTCCAGATCATGCTGGCGGGCCAGCACGAAGGCCATGCGGCGGTCGCTAACCAGCGCGAGACGCTCGCCCTCTTCGCTATGCACGGCGTAAAGCGTTTCCAGATCGCCCACCTGGGACTTCACCTCTTCGGGCAGGTCCTTGACCGCGACCGAGCGGACATAGGCGATGCGGTGGCCCGCTTCATGCGGGAATTCGAATTCGGTATCCATTTCTTCCCTCCTTCAGACGGCTTTTACTGGCCCCGTTTATTGATCTTGATTGTCTGAACAACTGTCTCGGGCTGGGCGCGGGTCAAGTCGATATGCAGAAGTCCGTTCTCCATGATCGCCGTGCCCACCTCGACCCCGTCGGCCAGAACGAAGCTGCGCTGAAACTGCCGCGCCGCGATCCCGCGATGCAGGAAAACACGGTCATTCATGTCGGCGCCCTGACGGCCCCGGATCACCAATTGGCGATCCTCGACCGTGACCGAGAGGTCATCCTCGCCAAAGCCGGCGACGGCCAGCGTGATGCGATAGGAATTCTCGGAGGTCTGCTCGATATTGAAGGGCGGATAGCCCTCGTTGCCGGATTTCGCGCTACGCTCCAGCAGGCGTTCGAGCTGGTCGAAGCCCAGCATATAGGGGTGCGCCCCCAGCGTCAGTTTCGTCATGTGCCACGTCCTTGCGTCAAGCGACTGGTCGATCATGGCCCGCCCCAAGGGATCGGCGGCGGAGCCTTGGCAGAAATATGGGCGCTCGGAGGCATGGGTGCAAGGGCTAGGCGGCTGGCGGTTTTCCCTATATTATCAACGAGCCGCCCACCCACAGGAATCATGCCCCGATGAACGCCTACAGCGACCTTTCGATGAAGTCCGATGACGTCCTGCGGGTCGAGCTCGAGCAGTTCAAGCGCGAGCACCGCGATCTCGACGCCGCCATCGAGGCACTGGAGGAGCTGGGCCGCGATCCGCTGACAGTCAAACGCCTCAAGCAGAAGAAGCTGCGGCTCAAGGATCGCATCGCCTATATCGAGGATCGCCTCCTGCCCGACATCATCGCCTGAATCGATTTTTTGCGGCGCCGGGGTAGTGGACGCCCCGCCCCTGCCCGCCTATGGTTCGCGCCTGATTCATGAGGGGGCGAGGGATGCCGAAAATCGAGGTCGGGATCATCATGGGAAGCCAGTCGGACTGGCCCACGATGAAGGAAGCGGCGGATATTCTGGACGCGCTCGGGGTGCCTTACGAGGCGCGCATCGTCTCGGCCCATCGCACGCCCGATCGGCTCTGGTCCTACGGCACCGAGGCGGCGGGGCGCGGTCTCAAGGCGATCATCGCGGGCGCCGGGGGCGCGGCGCATCTGCCGGGCATGATGGCCTCGAAGACGCGGGTGCCGGTCATCGGCGTGCCGGTTCAGACCAAGGCGCTCTCGGGTGTCGACAGCCTCTATTCGATCGTGCAAATGCCCAAGGGCTACCCCGTCGCCACGATGGCCATCGGCAGCGCCGGCGCCGCGAATGCGGGGCTCATGGCTGCCGCGATCCTCGCCAATGGCGATGCGGCGCTGGCCGAGCGGCTGGATGCATGGCGCGCCGCGCTTTCGGCCTCGATCCCCGAGGAGCCTTCCGATGACTGACCCGCTCAGGACCGGCGCCACCATCGGCATTCTCGGCGGCGGCCAGCTCGGCCGCATGCTCTCGGTCGCGGCCTCGCGGCTGGGGTTTCGCACCTGCATCTTCGAGCCGGGCGCGGATTGCCCCGCCGCCCATGTCGCGGACCGGCATATCGCCGCGCCCTATGAGGACGAGGGCGCGCTGCGCATCTTCGCGCAGGCCTGCGACGTCATCACCTACGAATTCGAGAACATCCCCACCTCCGCGCTCGACATTCTCGAGACGCTGCGCCCCGTCTATCCCGGCCGGCAGGCGCTGCGCGTCAGCCAGGACCGGCTGGTGGAAAAGGCGTTTCTGAACGATCTGGGCCTCAAGACCGCGCCTTTCGCCGCCGTGGATGACGGCGTCGACATCACCGAGGCGATGGCCGAGATCGGTCTGCCCGCGATCCTGAAAACCCGCCGCTTCGGCTATGACGGCAAGGGGCAGGTGCGGCTGAAAGGCCCGAACGATGCCGAGGCCGCGCTGGCCGACATGGGCGGCGCGCCCGCGATCTACGAGGGGTTCGTCGATTTCACGCATGAGGTGTCGGTGATCGCCGCGCGCAACGCGGCGGGCGATGTCGCGGCCTTCGATCCGGGGCAGAACGTGCATAAGGACGGCATCCTGCGCACGACCACCGTTCCGGCGAGGCTCTCTCCGGCGCAGCGCAGCGACGCGGTGCTTCTGGCCGCGCAGATCCTCAACAAGCTCGATTATGTCGGTGTCATGGGAGTCGAACTTTTCGTGACCGCCGAAGGGCTGATCGTCAACGAGATCGCGCCGCGCGTGCACAATTCCGGCCATTGGACGCAGAACGGCTGCACGGTCGATCAGTTCGAGCAGCATATCCGCGCGGTCGCGGGCTGGCCCCTCGGCGATGGCAAGCGGCATTCGAACGTCGTGATGGAGAACCTCATCGGGGACGACATGGACCGCGTGCCGGACCTCGCGCGCGATGGCGCCTGCGCGCTGCACCTCTATGGCAAGGCCGAGGTCAAGCCGGGCCGCAAGATGGGCCATGTGAACCGCGTGACCGGCCCGGCCTGAGCCCTAACCGCGCCGCTTGCGTTCCACCTTGCGCCCGGTCTTGGCCGCTTTTTTCTTGGCAGCACCGAGCTTGCGCTTGGGCGGCTTGCCACGGCTGCGGCCACGCCCGCCGCCCCGGCCGCCTTCGGGCATTTCCTTGCCTTCGACCGTGATGAGCTCGAGCGCGATGCCGCCTGTCACGGGCAGCGCTTCGGCCAGCTTCACGGTGACGCGCTGGCCGAGCGTGATGATCCGGCCCGAATCCGATCCCATCAGGGTCGCGCTGTCGGCGTCGAAGTGGAAATACTCGTTGCCGATATTGCGCACCGGGATGAGGCCGTCCGCGCCCGTTTCGTCCAGCCGCACGAAGGCGCCGAACTTGGCGACACCGCTGATACGGCCGGTGAATTCCTCGCCCACGCGCTCGCTCAGGAACGCGGCGAGATAGCGGTCGTTCGTGTCCCGCTCGGCCATCATGGAGCGCCGCTCCGTGTCGGAGATATGCTTGGCCGTCGCATCCAGCGCCTCGATCTGGTCGGGCGTCAGACCGTCCTTGCCCCAGCCATGCGCCGAAATCAGGGCGCGGTGCACGACGAGGTCGGCATAGCGCCGGATCGGCGAGGTGAAATGCGCGTAGGAGCGCAGCGCCAGCCCGAAATGGCCAAAATTGACGGGCGCGTAATAGGCCTGCGTCATGGCGCGCAGGGTGCTCATGTTGATCTGCTCGGCATGGTCGGTGCCCGCCGCGCCGTGCAGCAGCGCGTTGATATGGGAGGTGCGCAGAACCTGCCCCTTCGCCAGCACCAGCCCTGCCGCCTCGGCCACCTCGCGCAGCGCGTCGAGCTTTTCCTCGGACGGCTCCTCATGAACCCGGAAGAGGAGCGGCGACTTCTTGGCGCTCAGCGTTTCGGCGGCCGCGACATTGGCCAGCACCATGAATTCCTCGATCAGCTTATGCGCATCGAGCCGCTCGGTGAAATTGACGCTCAGAACCTTGCCTTCCTCGCTGAGGACGACCTTGCGCTCGGGCAGGTCCAGGTCGAGCGGCTGGCGCGTGCCCCGCGCGTGCTTCAAGGCGGCATAGGCGGCGTAGAGAGGCCGGATCACCTCGTCCATCATCTCGGCGCAGCGCTCGGACGGCTGGCCGTCCATCGCCGCCTGAACCTCCTGATAGGTCAGCGACGCGCCCGAGCGCATGATGCCGCGATGGAAACTCTGATCGAGTTTCGTGCCGAACTCGTCGATGCGCATCCGCACGGCGATGCAGGCGCGCGGCACGCCTTCATGGAGCGAGCAGAGATCCCCCGAGAGGCGGTCGGGCAACATCGGCACGACGCGGTCGGGAAAATAGCTCGAATTGCCGCGCAGCCGCGCCTCGGTGTCGAGCGCGCTGCCCGGCGTCACGTAATGCGCGACATCCGCGATGGCGACCCAGATGACATGACCGCCCTCGTTGCCGGGCGTGTCGTCGGGATGGGCATAGCAGGCATCGTCATGATCGCGCGCATCCGATGGATCGATGGTGACCAGCGGCAGGTGGCGCAGATCCTCACGGCCCTTGAGGCCGGCGGGCTTCTGCTTGTCCGCCTCGGCGATCACCTCGGGCGGGAAATCGTCGGGGATGCCGTGCTGGTGAATGGCGATGAGCGACACGGCGCGCGGCCCCGAGGGATCGCCCAGCCGGGCCGTGATGCGCGCGCGCGGCAGGCCCATGCGGCCCCGTGGCCCCGCCTGCTCGGCCTCGACCAGCTCGCCGTCCTGCGCGCCATGCGTCTGCGCGGCCTCGACCTGCCATTCCTTGGCCTGTCCCTTGTCGATGGGCAGGATGCGGCCCCCTTCGGCGCCCTTGCGGAAGATGCCCAGCGCCTTCAATGGCGTATGCCCGATGCGCCGGATCAGCCGCGCCTCGTAATGATGCGCCTCGCCCTTGACTTGTTGCAGCTTGGCAAGGATGCGCTCGCCCTGGCCCAGAGCGGGGTCGGCGGCGCGCGGGATCAGCAAGACGACCGGCTCCACGCCCTCGCCATGCCACTCGAGCGGCTTGGCCAGTTGCTCACCATCCGGCGTGGTGCCCATGATCTGCAGCACCGAGACGGGCGGCAGGCGGTCCGGATCGCGATAGGTCTTCTTGCGCTTTTCCAGATGCCCCTCGGCCTCGAGCTCCTTGAGGACGCGCTTGAGCTCGATCCGGGCGGCGCCCTTGATACCGAACGCCTTCGCGATCTCGCGCTTGGCGCCGAGGGTGGGGTTATCTGCGATCCATTGCAGGATCTCGGCTTTGCTGGGCATCTGGTTCATGCGCGTTTCGTATCACGGCGCCGGGCGCGCCGAAACAGCTATCGCGCGAGGCCCAGATCAGCGGCGGTATCCACGTCGCGCAGCGTGTCGACATAAGCGATCCGCGCGCCGGGAAGCGTCGCCATGCTGTCGCTCAATGCATGTTCGCTGGACCAGCGCACGCCTTCGAGCAATCCAGCCGGTATGCCCCCGCTCCGCTTCAGCCCGATCAGCCAATAGCCACCATCGGGCGCGGGCCCGAATACCGCGTCATGCGGCCCGAGCGCCGCGAAGGCCCGCGCGACATGCGCGCGCGTCATGCCGGGAATATCGCCGCCGACGATGCAGATCGGCCCTTGCCCCAGCCCGCGCAGGAGGCGCGCCATGCGCAACCCAAGATCGCCCCGCCCCTGCGCGACGCGCGGCAGATGCGCAGGCCAGACGCGGCTCTCCATCCCCGCGCGGTCGGGCGCCACCGCCAGAACGAGGCGCCAGCGCGGATCCTCGAGCCGCCGGATCAGGCGGGCAGTCTGGTGGCGGAACCACCACGCGGCGACGGTCATGCCGATCTCGCGGCCAAGACGCGTCTTCACCCGGCCCGGCCGCGGCTCTTTCAGCATGATGACCAGCGTGGGGCGTATCATCCGGCGAAATAGTCGCGCAGGATGCGGCCATAGATCGCCTTGAGCTGATGGATCTGCTCGACGCTCACATTCTCGTCCACCTGATGCATCGTCTTGCCGACGAGGCCGCATTCCACGACCGGGCAATGATCCTTGATGAAGCGCGCATCCGATGTGCCGCCCGAGGTGGAAAGGACGGGCGTTCGCCCCGTCTCGGCCTCGACCGCGCGCTGGATGAGGTCCGAGAAATCGCCCGGCGGCGTCAGGAACGCTTCGCCGGAATTCTTGACGGTAAGCGCGCCCGTCACGCCCATCTCCTCGCAGATCGCATCGAGTTGGCCTTTCAGCCAATCGGTCAGGCTGCCGCCGCTGTGCAGATCGTTGTATCGGATATTGACCGTCGCGCGCACGGCGGCAGGGATCACGTTTGTCGCGGCATTGCCGGTGTCGATGGTCACAACCGCCAGCGTCGACGGATCGAAATGCTCGGTCCCCTCGTCGAGCCGGTGCGCGCTGATCCGGTCCACCAGCCGCGCCATCGCCGGGAGCGGGTTGACCGCGCGGTGCGGATAGGCGGAATGGCCCTGCTTGCCGGTGACGGTGAGCCACGCGGTCAGCGAGCCGCGCCGCCCGATCTTGATCATGTCGCCCATCTCCTCGGGGCAGGTCGGCTCGCCCACGAGGCAGACGCTCATCGCCTCGCCCGTCGCGGTCATCCAGTCGAGAAGCGCGGTCGTGCCGTCGAGCGCATCGCCCTCCTCGTCGCCGGTGATGGCGAGGATCACGGCCCCGTCGGGCGGCGTCTGCTGCACGAAATCGACGGCGGCGGCGGCGAAGGCGGCGACGCCCGATTTCATGTCCGTGGCGCCCCGTCCCCACATCATGCCGTCCCGGATCTCGGCCCCGAACGGCGCGACGCTCCACGCCGCCTCGTCGCCCAGCGGCACCACATCCGTGTGCCCGTTGAAGCCGAAACTGCGCGCCGCGCCCTTCTCGCCCCAGCGCGCGAAGAGATTGCAGATCCCGTTCCGATCCACGCGCCGGCAGGTGAACCCCGCATCCTTCAGCACGTCCTCGAGAATGCCGAGCGCGCCGCCTTCCTCGGGGGTGACGGAAGGGCAACGGATCAGCGCGGCAGTCAGCGCGGCGGGGTCGATGGGCGAATGCATCATGGGGCCTCGGCGGAATGCGGGGGATATCGGTCGGAGCCAAGGGCTAACCCTATTGCAACGCCTTTGCAAATTTTGCGCAAGGCGCGGGAAAAAAGTTAGCGCAGGCGCGAAAGATAGGTAAAACTGAGGCCATAAAAAGACAGACCCGAGGCAGGGCAACAGGCAAGGGGGCACGAGCAGGCCCCCGACATATGGCGAGGCGCCCTTGCGCCGCGCCCGATCGCGGCTCCCCGAGGGGATCCCGCGGATCGCGGCCGTTTGCACCTGTCCGAGGCGAAGGCAAGGGAAAGACGGATGGTCGAAGGCACCGAGATACCGATCAACAGGAATGCGACGCCCGAGCAGATGGCGCAGGAGATGTTCGGCCCCGGTGTCGTGATCGAACGCGCCTCCTACACGGGCGACAACGACAGTTCCGGCATCTACACCAACGGCGATGCGATCTCGCCCGGCGTCATGCCCGGCGATACCGGCGTCATGTTCTCGACGGGCGATCTGCGCGGCTTCACGGGCAGCGCGCGCTGGTGGCAGGGCGGATCGAACACCAGCAACAGCCAGACGACCGCCTCGAGCGGGCCGGACAGCTACGCCGATCAGATCTCCGATTTCGATGCCACGGCGGGCGCGCCCACGTATGATGCGTCCTTCATCGACGTGGATTTCACGCCATCGGGCGACATGCTCTCGATGCAGTTCGTTTTCGCGTCGGACGAGTATCCCGAATACGCCATCGGCGCCTTTCAGGATTTCGTCGGCGTCTGGATCAACGGGCAGCAGGTCAATCTCAGCGTCGGCGACGGCGACGTCGATCCCAACAACCTCAACGCCGGCTCGAACGGCAACCTCTTCGTCGACAACACCGGCGATCAGTACAACACCGAAATGGACGGCTTCACCGTCGCGCTCACGCTCAAGATCCCGGTGAATTCCGGGCAGCTGAACTCGATCCGTATCGGCATCGCGGACGTGACGGACGATCGCTACGACAGCACGCTCATCATCGCCGGGGGCAGCATCCAGAGCACGGTGCTGGCCAATGACGATGTCATCAAGCTCGACCCGGATGGCTCGAGATCGGTCGATGTGCTCGCCAACGACACCAATAACGGCGCGGGCAGCCTGACGATCACGCATATCAACGGGCAGTCGGTCAGCGTCGGCGACAGCGTGACCCTGCGCAGCGGCCAGACGGTGCAGCTCAACGCCGATGGAACGCTCGGCCTTGCGGGCGACGGCGACGAGGAGGAATTCTCGTTCACCTACACCGCCGAGAACGGCGGCGGCGTGAGCGATACGGGCTTCGTTCTGGTGGACAGCGTGCCCTGCTTCGTGGCGGGGACCATGATCCGGACGCCGGGCGGCCAGCGGCCCGTCGAAAGCCTCTCGCCCGGCGATCTGGTGGTGACACGCGACGAGGGCGCGCAGCCGCTGCGCTGGATCGGCACGCGGCGCATCGCGGCGGCGGGCGATTTCGCCCCCATCCATATCGACGCGAACACCTTCGGCACGCACGGCGCGCTGGCGCTGTCGCCGCTGCACCGCGTTCTGATCCGCGACGGTCTGGCCGAACTTCTTTTCGGCGAGCGCGAGGTGCTGGTCGCCGCGCGCGATCTGGTCAACGGGCGCTCCGTGCGGCGCGTGCCGGGCGGGGAGGTGGAATACGTCCATATCCTCTTCGACCGTCACCAGGTGGTCTATTCCGAGGGGCTCGAGACCGAAAGCTTCCTGCCCGGCCCGCAGACCGCCCGCAGCTTCGAGGCCGAGATCGTCGACGAGATCTGCGCGATCTTCCCGCATATCTGCCGCGAGACGGGCAAGGGCTACAGCCCCGCCGCGCGCCGGACGCTGAAATCCTATGAGGCGCAGCTTCTGCTCGCCACCGCGAAGGCCGCCTGATGGGCTGGATCGGGATCGCCAATCACAGCGAGGGACGCTTCGATGCCGAGGGGCTGGGGCGGCGAAGCGCCGCGCGCGGCGCCGATCCCGCGACGCCGCTGACAGGCCATGCCGAGGCCGGAACGATCCTGATCGACACCTACCTGTCGCCCGACGCGCGGCCCCAGACCCTTCTCAGCTTTCAGCGCGCGGCGAGCGGGGACGGCATGCTGGCGCTCAAGGTCGTGCCGACGGGGGGTATCGTTCTGATCGACGCGCAGGCGGGCGATGTGCGCCACGCCGCGCTCAACCATGATCTGGACGGGCGCAGCGAACAGGTCCGCGTGCGCTATTCGTGGCGCGCCGGGGCCGAGGGATCGCTCACGCTCAAGCATCTGTCGAGCGGGCGGATCCGCCGCGCGCCGGTGGCGCCCGGCCACGCCGTCGCGCTCGAGGATCTGCGCATGCTCACCCGCTTTCCCGCGCATCGCGTCATGGACCCGGATGTGAGTTTCATCGCCGTCTCGGACGCGGTCGAACCCATCGGCGCCATGCCCGGACTGACGGCGGCCACGCCCATCGCGACGCCGCGCGGCCCGGTGCCGGTGGCGAGGCTGCGGCGCGGGGACACGGTGCTGACCGCCGAGGGCGAGGTCGTGCCGATCCTGCGGATGATCTCGCAGACGGTGCCCGCCCGTGGCTCGCTCAGGCCCGTGCGATTGCGCGCGCCCTTCTTCGGGCTTCAGCGCGACATCGTGATCGGCCCGCATCAGCGCCTCGTCATCGGCGGAAGCCAGGTCGAGTACATGTTCGGCACCGAGGCGGTGCTGGTCCCGGCGCGCCACCTCGTCAACGGCTCCTCGGCCTACCACGCCAAGGGTCCGGACCTCGTGACCTATCATCATATGCTGCTGCCCGAGCATCAGGCCATCGTCGCCGCCGGCTGCCCGGTCGAGAGCCTCTATATCGGACGCCTGCGCCGCAACCGCGCGGCGCTCGAGGCCTCGCCCCTCGCCGGGCTCGACGCCTCGCGCCTGCCCGAACATGCGCGCCCCATCTGGCCGGTTCTGAAACCCTTCGAGGCGCGCACGCTCGCGATGCAGCGCGCGGCCTAGCCCTCGTCCTCCTCGGGATCGAGATCGAGCGCCTCGCTGCGGCCCGCCTCATCGAAGAAGGGCGTCATCTGCGCGACGATCACCGCGTTCTCATCGAGCGCGCGCCGCATCAGGGCGCGGTCCTCGTCGCCGATCTCATGGCCCTGCGCCTCGCGCTCGGCAAGCGTGCCGTAGCCCGTCACATCGAGCGGGGCGGTATCCGCCTGCTTGAGGATCGCCACGGTCTCGCGCACGGCCTCGGCCTCGTCCACGCCGCTTGCATAGATCAGAAGCGCGGCGCCCGTGGCGCCCTTGGGCAGGCCATCGCCTTTCTTGCGCCCGATCTCGACCAGAAGGGTAAAGACCTCCTGCCGCTTGGGCTTGGCCGGTTTCTTGCCGCCTTGGGATTTGTCTGTCTCGCTCATGCGCCCGCCTTAGAGACGCGGCGCCGCGCGGTCAATCGCGGAGGCGCTCAGCCCAGCACCTCGACGCCGAGCGCGAGCGCGTAGACCGCCATCATCAGCACGCTCTCCATTCCGATCCGTCCCGGTCCCTGCCGCTGGCGCACAATGAGGCCCGCGAGAAGAATGCCGGTCATCATCAGGCCGGTCGCAAGCCAATAAAGATCGTTCGGCTCGACCGCGTGATAGATCGAGCCGTCGCGATAGGCGATATCGGCCCCGACGAGGAAGAGCGTGTCGAAAGTGTTGCCGCCGATGATACCGCCCACGGCCAGTTGCAGCGCCCCGCGCCGGACCGCGACGAGGGTCGTGACCAATTCGGGCAGCGACGTGATGACCGCCGTGCCGAGCGCGCCCACGAGGCTCGAGGCGAGGCCGTATTCCTCGATCAGCGCCTGCCCCGATTGCCCGATCACCCAGCCGCCTGCGCCCATCACCAGCACGAGGCCGATGAAGGCGAGCGCGGGCTTGCGCGCCGAGCGGCGGGCCTCGGCGGGGTCCTCCGGCTCGTCGGCGCGGGTCTCGTCGGTATCGACGGCCTCCCACATCGGCCGCTCGCGCACTTCCGAAGACAGGCGCACGCCGTAAAGATAGGCGAGAAAGAGAAGGATCGAGGCGGGGTGCACGCCGAAATAGGCCATATCCGGCCCGGCCATCGCCGCGAAGGGGATGCTGAGAAGGATGACCAGCATCACCGCCTGAAAGAGATTGGCGGGCTCGGCCGCTGCATGCTCGAGATTGGCGCGCTTGTGCAGAAGATCGGCGAGCGCGAGGAAGAGCGTCTGCGCCGCGATCCCGCCCACGGCGTTCGAGAAGGCATAGCTCGCATCGCCCGAGGCTGCGGCATCGACCGACACGATCACCCCGGCGATGGAGGTGGCGCCCCCGAGGATGAGACCGCCGATCAGCGCCTCGCCCATCCGGGTGCGGTCCGCGATGATGTCGGCAAGGCGCGTCGCGCGGATCGATGCGATCACCACCGCGGCCCCTGCAAGGCACGTCGCGATCAGCAGGTAAGGCAGCGGCAGGGCGGCGATCATGAGAGCCCAACGCGCGCCGGTGCCCCGCAGGTTCCCGGCGCGCGCGAAAAGCCTGTCAGGTGCGCAGAAGCTCGTTGATCGACGTCTTGGAGCGGGTCTGCGCGTCCACGCGCTTGACGATGACCGCGCAATACAGGTTCACGCCGTTCTTCGACGGCATCGAGCCCGACACGACGACCGAGCCGGAGGGCACCTCGCCATACATGACCTCGCCCGTTTCGCGGTCCACGATCTTGGTGGACTGGCCGATATAGACGCCCATCCCGAGGACGCTGCCCTCGCGGACGATGCAGCCCTCGACCACCTCGGAGCGCGCCCCGATGAAGCAATTGTCCTCGATGATCGTGGGACCGGCCTGCATGGGCTCCAGCACGCCGCCGATGCCGACGCCGCCCGACAGGTGCACGTTCTTCCCGATCTGCGCACAGCTTCCGACCGTGGCCCATGTGTCCACCATCGTGCCGCTATCCACATGGGCGCCCAGATTGACGAAGGACGGCATCAGCACCACACCCGGCGCGATATAGGCCGAGCGGCGCACGATGCAGTTCGGAACCGCGCGGAAGCCCGCGGCCTTCCACTCGGTCTCGCCCCAGCCGAGGAACTTGCTGTCGACCTTGTCCCACCAGCCGCCGCCCTGCGGGCCGCCCGATTGAGGTTCCATGTCCTTGATGCGGAAGCCCAGAAGCACGGCCTTCTTTGCCCATTGGTTGACATGCCAGGTGCCGTCCTCGCCCCGCTCGGCCACGCGCAGCTTGCCGCTGTCGAGCGCGTTCAGCGTCGCTTCGATCGCCTCGCGCGTCTCGCCGCCGGTGGCGGGGCTGATCGTGTCGCGCGCCTCCCATGCGGCTTCGATGGCGGTCTCAAGCTGGGCATTGGACATGGCGGCACTCCTCGCGCATTCGTTAGGGCTCCCGTATAGGCGGTGGCGCCCTGCCGCGCAATCCATCCGGATCGCCTGCCGCCGCCGCGCCGCCGCGCGCCGGGCGCTGGTCAAGCATGGTGCGAGCGGGTAGTGCTGGAACAGCTTTGGATTTCAGCTCGAAGGACAGCCAGATGAGTGAAGACCGCACCAGCCAGTTTCGCGACGCGGGCACGGACCGCAGCACCGCCGAGGCGGTGCCGGACACGCCGCAGACCCGCGCGCCCGCTTACCGGCTGGCCTTCAACGACACCGATTTCATGCTGCGCGACGAGCTGCGCCCGGTGCGTCTGCAACTCGAGCTTCTGAAGCCCGAGATGATCCTGAACGAGCGCGGCATCCGCAGCACGGTCGTGCTCTTCGGCGGGGCGCGCATTCCCGAGCCGAAGGAGAAGGCCGGCGCGCGGACCGAGACACTGGCGGAGCTGTCGAAATACTATGACGAGGCGCGCGAATTCGCCCGGCTGATGACCGAAAAGTCGCTGGCCGCCTACGGGCGCGACTACGTGATCGCGACGGGCGGCGGGCCGGGCGTCATGGAGGCGGGCAACCGCGGTGCGGCGGATGCCGGCGGGGCCTCGATCGGCCTCAACATCGTTCTGCCGCACGAGCAGGCGCCGAACGAATACGTCACGCCCGGCATGTGCTTCAACTTCCACTATTTCGCGATCCGCAAGATGCACTTTCTGATGCGCGCGCGGGCGGTCTGCGTCTTTCCCGGCGGGTTCGGCACGCTCGACGAAATGTTCGAGGCGCTGACGCTGATTCAGACCGACCGGATGAAGCGCATGCCCTTCCTGCTCTTCGGCGAAGCATTCTGGCGGCGCATCATTAACTGGGAAGCGCTCGCCGATGCCGGCACGATCAGCGACGAGGATCTGGACCTCTTCCAGTTCGTCGAGACCGCCGCCGACGCGGTACGCATCATCGACGAATGGGACGCCGCCCGCATCGAGGACTGAGCCTCGCGGCTCAGGCCGCGAGATCGGCCGGAAGCGCGCAGAGCGGCGTGTTCTTGACCAGCGAGGTCAGTACGCGCCCCTCGTCCGTATCGCGCACGCCGTAGCCATAGCCGCGCAGCCGGTGCTGCCACTCGCGGTCCGAGACAGCCATGCGGCGCTCGCGCGCGGCGATGAGAAGGATATCGGAAATGTCTTTGCTCATTGTTTCATGCCTTTTGACAATAATTCGATGATCTTTGGATAGTCGGCCATTGCGGCGACAATCGGCACGGATTGGGGCCGAGACAGGGTCTTTTCGCGCCAGAAACGCGCGAAAGCCGCCCGGCGGGAGCGCGGGGCGGCTTGGACTACGGTTGAAGATGGAAACGCCCTCGGCGGGCAGATGCTCAGGCGGCGGGGCCGAAGCTGGGCGCGCAGGGCAGACGGCAGATCTCGACGCCGTGCGGCATGGTGGTGACGATGGCGCCCGCGCCGCTGCCTCTTAGCGCGTAGCCGCGCTGGCGAAGGGCCTCGGCCCAGGCGCGTGCGTCCGGGGCGCGGCGCGCCTCGCCCAGAACGATCGCGAGCACATCCGCCTCGATCAATGGATCCTTGTGGACATAGACCATTCGCGCCTCCTCAGCCGATCTTCTCAGCATGGCCGCAAAAAGTGGCGGCAAGGGGACGCAAATTCAGCGAAAGCGGGGTATTCGGCGCGCCGCTCAGCCCTGCCGCGCTTCGGCCTCGATTTGCGCGCGGGACTTGCGCGCGCGCTCGGTCGCGGATTTGAGCTGGCCGCAGGCCGCCATGATGTCCTCGCCGCGCGGCGTGCGGATTGGGCTGGCATACCCCGCCTTGTAGATGATGTCGGCGAAGGCGCGGATGCGGTTGTTGCTCGAGCGCTTGTAGGGCGCGCCGGGCCATTCGTTGAAGGGGATGAGGTTGATCTTGGCCGGGATACCCTCGATCAGCTTGACGAGGCGGCGCGCATCCTCGTCGCTGTCGTTGACCCCGTCCAGCATCACGTATTCGAAGGTGATCCGCTCGGAGTTGCTGGCCTTCGGATAGGCCTTGAGCGCATCGAGAAGCGCCGCGATGTTCCACTTCTTGTTGATCGGCACGAGGCGGTCGCGCACCTCGTCGGTCGTCGCGTGGAAGCTGACGGCGAGCATGCAGCCGATCTCGGCGGCGGTGCGATGGATTTCCGGCACGATGCCCGACGTCGAAAGCGTGATGCGGCGGCGGCTGAGCTGGATACCCTCGGGGTCCATCGCGATCTTCATCGCGTCGCGCACATTCTCGAAATTGTAGAGCGGCTCGCCCATGCCCATCAGCACGATATTGCTCAGAAGGCGCGTCTCGTCCTTGGGCGCGCCTTGGGTGGGCCATTCGCCCAGATCGTCGCGCGCGACCATGATCTGGCCGACGATCTCGCCCGCCGTCAGGTTGCGCACCAGTTTCTGCGTGCCGGTATGGCAGAAGGAACAGGTCAGCGTGCAGCCGACCTGAGAGGAAATGCAGAGCGTGCCGCGCCCCTCTTCGGGGATATAGACGACCTCGACCTCATGCCCGCCCGCGATGCGCACGAGGTATTTGCGCGTGCCATCGCTGCTCACCTGGCGGCTGACCACCTCGGGCGTATCGAGGCGGAAGTTCTCTTCCAACTCGAGCCGATAGGCCTTGGCGAGGTTGGTCATTCGCGAGAAATCCCGCACGCCCCACTGGTAGATCCACTGCCAGATCTGCCCCGCCCGCATCCGGGCCTGCTTTTCCGGCGTGCCGTGGTCGATCAGCGCCTGGCGCAGCGCGTCCCGCGTGAGGCCGATCAGGTTCGGCTTGCCCTCCGGCGCCTTGCGCGGAATGGTCACGAGATCTTGCGTGATCGGTGCGGTGCTGGTCATGGCTCGGGCCTTCTCGCTGCGGATATGGTCCCATATAGGATTCGCGCGGCAATGCCAAAGGGGGGCGAGTGCGACAAGCGGCGGCTGGGATGCTGTCAGCCCATCGAGCGATCGCTGTTTCACTCTGACATATCAACGAAACGCAGTCCCGGCCGCTGCGATCGAAACCCAGCGCCTCAATTCGGTCCAATCTTTCATGTACCCCGACGCCAACAGCCAACGACGGAGTCATGGCATGGAACAGACAACTGAAAGACGGCCTGCGCATTTCGGCTTGATCGGATTCATCCTCGGCGTTGCCAGCCTCATCGTCATCTTGATGCAGCTCTCCGCGTTTTTCGAGCCGCAGGAGAAAACGAGTGGATCGATCATCGGAGAGATCGCGGCAGATATAAAACTGTCGGCATCACGTGCGCTTGCCGGTGAGGAAGCTCCGGAACCCGCTCCGCTCCCACGCGACAACACACGCCTCATCTCTATAGTCGCGCTTTGCGCTGCGGGCCTTGCGGCCATCCTCGGCGCCGTTGGCCTGTATCGGCACGAGCCCTACAGGCTTCCGTACATGGCCGTGGGCATCGGGGTTTCGGCATTCGTGATGCACTATGTCTTCTGGTTGGCGATCCTGATAGGCGGCATCGCCTTGCTGGTCAGCATCATCGGAAATCTCGACAGCATTTTCGAATAGACGCAAAGGCTCGCCCGCGACCTGCTCTACATAGAAAAGGCGCCCCGAACACGGAGCGCCTTCTGTCCATAGCGACCCGCCGCCCTACTGGCAGCGCTTCTCGGCCTCTTCCATCGCCGCCGTGTAGCCGATCAGCGAGAAGGTGTCCTTGGTCTGCGTGCCGCGCGAGGATCGGGCGGTCAGCACCGCATCGGCGCCTCGCTTGAGGGCCGCGATGATCTTGGCGTCCTCGTCCGCGCTGGCGGGCCACGCCCATTCCTTCTCGGTATAAAGCTCGAACGTATCTGTGCCGACCACCAGCTCGACGGTCGAGCCGTCGGCGAAGGGATAGCCGCCGGTGAAGGCGACCTGGCCGCGCACGCCCGCATCGGGCCGGAAGAACGTCATCAGGAGGATCTCGCCGCGCCGCACTGCGACCACCTGCCCGCCGCGCGTGTTGACCGTCTCGGTCGGCGCCGACACGGTCCAGCATTCCTTGGGCGAGTCCTCGGTGAAGACGCTCCAGGCCGTGTTGGCGGCCACCTGATTGGTGCTTTCGCTCTGGGCTAGGGCGGGGCCGGAGAAAAGGGTGGTTGCGGTCAGTATCGCTGCGCCGAGCGCGCCGCGCATTGCGTAAGATGCCATTCTTGTGCAGCCTCCAAGCTGTCCTTGAGCCTCAATTTCGTCGCGCGCGCCAGCCAGCCCTCTTGGGCATGATGTCGCCGGGGATTTCCGCTTGGCAATCGCGCTGATCTTCTCGACAGTGCAACTTTAGCCCGAAACGCGCCAGAAACGAAAGAATGAATTGGCGGAAACCCGCACATCGTTCGACCCCCAAGGAGACCACCCCAGATGATCCGACCCAAGACCGCCCCCGCCCCCCTGACCGAGATCTGGCGCGGCCCCATCGCCGAGAGCGTGCACACGGGCCATGCGGTGATCTGCGGGGCGGATGGCGAGGTGATCGAGGCCTGGGGCGATCCCGATACGGTGGTCTATCCGCGCTCTTCGGCCAAGATGATCCAAGCGCTGCCGCTGATCGAAAGCGGCGCGGCCGCGGCGGCGGGTCTCGGCTCCGAGCATCTGGCCCTCGCCTGCGCCTCGCATCAGGGCGACCGGGTCCATACCGAGCGGGTCGAGACATGGGTGACGGGCCTCGGCCTCGGCGAGAGCGATTTTCGCTGCGGCAGCCACATGCCCTATGGCGAGCAGACCGCGCATGAGCTGATCCGCAGCGGCGAAAAGCCCTGCCAGCTTCACAACAATTGCTCGGGCAAGCATGCGGGGTTCCTCACGCTCAACCGGCATCTGGGCGGACACGCCGAATATGTGGAGCCCGCCCATCCGGTGCAGCGCGCCTGCCTCGCCGCCTTCGAGGAGGTCACCGAGGAGCGCAGCCCCGGATACGGCATCGACGGCTGCTCGGCCCCCAACTTCTTGACGAGCTTGCGCGGCATGGGGCGCGCGATGTCTTATTTCGCGACCGCGCGCGACGGCGGCGACACCCGCCGGAGCGCGGCCGCGCGGCTCAGGGACGCGATGATCGCGCATCCCGAGCTTGTCGCCGGCGAGGGTCGGGCCTGCACGCTTCTGATGCGCGCCTGCACCGAGCCGGTGGCGCTCAAGACCGGGGCCGAGGGGTTCTTCATCGCCATCCTGCCCGAGCGCAAGCTGGGCATTGCGGTCAAGATCGCGGATGGCGGAACGCGCGGCGCGGAATGCGCGATCACGGCGCTGCTGGTGCGGCTCGGGGCGCTCGAGGCCGACCACCCCTCGGCGCGGATGTTCATGAACGAGGTCATCACCAATTGCCGCGGCCTGGAGACCGGCGCGATCCGGCCGGCGCCGGGCCTCCTGCGCTAGGCGAAGTCGTCGAGCGCATAGCCTTGCAGGAAGAGCAACGCGGTCAGATCGCCGTGGTTGATCCGCAGATCGCATTGGGCGGCGACGCTGGGCTTGGCGTGCAGCGCGACGCCCGCCCCCGCATGGCCGAGCATGCCCAGATCGTTGGCCCCGTCTCCGACCGCGATGGCCTCCGCGGGGGTGATGCCGAGCCGCGCGGTGATCTCGTCGAGCGCATCCACCTTGGCCTGACGGCCGAGGATGGGGCGCGCCACGTCGCCCGTGAGCACGCCGTTCTCGATGCCGAGCGCGTTCGCGCGATGCTCGTCGAAGCCGAGCGCCTCGGCGACGGGGCCGGTGAAGGCGGTGAACCCGCCCGAGACGAGGGCCGTATGCGCGCCATGCGCGCGCATCGTCGAGACCAACGCGGCGCCGCCCGGCGCATGGGTGATGCGGCTGGAAAGAACCTCGGCGATCATCGCCTCCGGCAGCCCCTTGAGCAGCGCCATGCGCTCCAGCAGCGCGCCCTCGAAATCGAGCTCGCCATTCATCGCGCGCGCGGTGATCTCGCGCACATGCGCGCCCACGCCCGCCGCCTCGGCCAGCTCGTCGATGCATTCCTGCCCGATCATGGTGCTGTCCATATCGGCGATGAGCAGACGCTTGCGCCGGCCTTCCGCAGGCTGGACGGCGAGATCGACGCACAGCTTTTGCAGATCCTCCCAGACCTGCCACAGGTTGCCGGGCACATCCTCCAAAGAGAATTCCGCCGCCTGATCCGGCGCGAGCCACTGGACGGCGCCGCCGCCCCAAGCGTTGCGCAGGCTCTCGGCCAGACTGGGCTCCAGCCCGCCCGGGGCCGCGATGAGGGTGGCGATAGGCATGTCCAGGCGCTCCGAAGGATGAATGCGTCGCGAATAATTCACGAAGCGCCGCTATAGCGTCATTTTTTCGCTTGCGAAAGGGCGCGCGCCGGCCTAGCTCTGTCGGCGGGACACCCTTCCCCAACGAAGGGCGCTTATCTGGAAGGATAGCATATGACGACCGAAGACCTCGCGCGCAGCGATGCGCGCAACACTCGCGTGCGGCCCGATCTGAAACCGGCGAACCCGCGCTTCTCCTCCGGCCCCTGCGCCAAGCCCCCCGCATTCGCACTCGAAAAACTGTCCGGCGCCCCGCTGGGACGCAGCCACCGCGCCGCCGTGGGCAAGGAGCGGCTGCAGGCCGCGATCGACGGCACCCGCGCCGTCCTGAACATTCCCGAAGACTACCGCATCGGCATCGTGCCCGCCTCCGACACCGGCGCGGTGGAGATGGCCATGTGGACCATGCTGGGCGCGCGCCGCGTCGAGATGCTGGCATGGGAGAGCTTCGGCGCGGGCTGGGTCACGGACGCCGTGAAACAGCTCAAGCTCGATGCCGAGGTCAAGACCGCCGACTATGGCAAGATCGTGGATCTGAGCACCGTCGATACCGACAATGACGTCGTCTTTACTTGGAACGGCACCACCTCGGGCGTGCGCGTGCCGAACGGCGACTGGATCAAGGCGGACCGCGCCGGTCTGACCATTTGCGACGCGACCTCCGCCGCCTTCGCGCAGGATCTGCCGTGGGACAAGCTCGACGTCACCACCTTCAGCTGGCAGAAGGTACTTGGCGGCGAGGCCGCGCATGGCATGATCGTGCTGTCGCCCCGCGCCGTTGAGCGGCTCGAGAGCTACAGCCCCGCATGGCCCCTGCCCAAGATCTTCCGCCTCACCAAGGGCGGCAAGCTGATCGAGGGGATCTTCAAGGGCGAGACGATCAACACGCCCTCCATGCTCGCGGTCGAGGATTACCTGCTGGCACTCGACTGGGCGCAGTCCGTGGGCGGCCTCGCCGGCCTCATGGACCGGGCCGATGCGAATGCGGGCGTGATCGCCGATTTCGTGGCCGAGAACGACTGGATCGCGAACCTCGCCAAGGACCGCGCGACACGCTCGAACACGTCCGTTTGCCTCAAGTTCACCGATCCCGGCATCGCGGACGGCGCGGCCTTCGCCAAGGCGGTCGCCAAGAGGCTCGAGGCCGAGGGCGTGGCCTATGATATCGGCTCCTACCGCGACGCGCCTGCGGGCCTGCGCATCTGGTGCGGCGGCACTGTCGAGACATCCGATATCCAGGCGCTGATGCCCTGGATCGACTGGGCCTATCACGCCGAGCGCGCTGCTCTCTGAGCCTTTTTTCGGCGGGCCGCTCATGGCCCGCCCCCTCCCCTATTTGCATGAAGGACGCCCAAAAATGGCTCCCAAGGTACTCGTTTCCGACAAGCTGAGTGAAACCGCCGTCCAGATCTTCCGCGATCGCGGCA
>NZ_JBIHMM010000006.1:0-86044 GCF_043661195.1 Roseovarius aquimarinus | reverse complement strand
CATGATGCCCATGACGAGGCCCGCGGTCATGACCGCCGTGCCCGCCTGCATCCAGCCCAGACCGTCGCGGCCGAAGACCTCGAGCAGGAGCGGGCCGACCGTCAGCAGCGCGAAGAGGCCGTAGACGATGGTCGGGATACCGGCCAGCACCTCCAGCAGCGGCTTGATGATGCCGCGTACCTTCGCGCTCGCGTATTCCGACAGGTAGATGGCCGAGAAGAGGCCGATGGGCACCGCGACCAGAAGCGCGATCACCGAGATATAGAGCGTGCCCCACAGGAGCGGCAGGACGCCGAGCTCGCTGCCGCCGCCGAAGCTGGGTGACCATGTGGTGCCGAAGAAGAACTCCGAGGCCGGGTAGATGCGGAAGAACTCGACCGTGGTGAAGATGAGCGACAGCACGATGCCCACGGTGGTCAGGATCGCGATGCTCGCCGCCGCGATCAGCAGGAGCCGCACGCCCTGTTCGACCCGGTTGCGCGCGCGCATCTCCTTGTCGGTGCGCATCCAGGCGAGGCCCAGCCCGGCGAGCGCCACGATCAGGACCGCGACCGCCATCAGCCCGTTGCCGCGCGACTGCCAGGCGCGCCAAGCCTGCGCCGCGTTCAGAACCTCGGGGTTGACCGCCGACGCGAGCGGCGCGCCGACCTGGGCCAGAAGATCGCGAATGGTGCCATCGGCGGTGAGCGCCTGCGCGTCCGCTTCGTCGATGACGCCGCGCGACACTGCCAGATCGAGCCCGTCCGCCACGCGGCGCACATCGCTCAGAACCAGTCCGCTTTCGTCATCGGACAGCATCCCCGAGACGGTCTGCGACAGCACGACGGGTTGAAGGATCAGCCAGAGCGCCATCAGCCCGAAGGCCGGCACCAGCGCCAGCATCGCGGCATGGACGCCATAATAGCGCGGCAGCGAATGCAGCACGCGGCTGTTTCCGCCCGCCGAGGCCAGCGCCCGCGCGCGGCCCGCGATATAGGCCAGTGTGCCGAGCGCGATCAGGACGAGGGCAATGAGGCTCAGAGACATTTTGAAATCCGGTTGGCCATGAAAAACCGGGGGCGGCAGCCCGCCCCCGGTATCTGCGTCAAGAGGGCTTACATGCCGCCTTGCATGGTCTTTTCTTCGGCGATCTTGGCCTGGGTCTCGGCCAGCTCGGGATCCGAGACGAGGCCGTAGTTGGCCAGCGGGCCGTTCGGGCCTGCGATCTCGTCCGAGACGAAGAATTCAGCGAATTCCTTGAGGCCCGGGATCACGCCGATATGCGCTTTCTTGATGTAGAAGAAGAGCGGGCGCGACACGGGGTATTCACCCGCCGCGATGCTCTCGGTGGTGGGCTCGACGCCGCTCATCGTGGCGACCTTGAGCGTGTCGGTGTTGTTCTCGTAGAACGCCAGACCGAAGACGCCGACGCCGTTCGGGTTGCTGCCGATCCGGGCGAGGGTCTCGGTGTAGTCGCCGTCGATATCGACGCTGCGGCCATCGGTGCGCACGGCCATGCAGGCGTCTTCGGCTGCATCTTCGTCCATGCCGCCATCCATCATGGCCTTCATGGCGCCGGTGTCTTCGCAGCCCTGAAGCAGGACCTTCTCTTCGAAGACTTCACGGGTGCCGTGCTTGGTGCCGGGGATGAAGGCCGCGATTTCGACATCGGGCAGATCGCTGTTCACTTCGGACCACTTCATGTGCGGGTTGGCGACGAGCTCGCCGTCCACCATGACCTGCTCGCCGAGCGCGCCGTACCAGTCGGAGGGCGTGAAGGCGGTGAAGGCCGGGCCGTCGAGTTGGCTGGCGAAGACGATGCCGTCATAGCCGATGCGCACTTCGATGATGTCGGTCACGCCGTTCTCGGCACAGGCCGCGACTTCCTTTTCGCGGATCGCGCGGCTTGCGTTGGCGATGTCGATCGTGCCTTCGCCGACGCCTTCGCAGAAGCGCTTGAGACCGGCGGAGGAGCCGCCCGATTCGACGACGGGGGTCGGGAATTCGAAGTTCTCGCCGAAGGCTTCGGCGACGATCGACGCGTAGGGCAGAACGGTGGACGAACCGGCGACCTGCACGTTGTCACGCGCGTAGGCTGCGGTGGCGGAAAGCGCGGTGATCGCGGCAGCGGAAACGGAAAGTTTTGCGAAAGGCATGAAGGCCTCCTCAATTTGTAAAAGCAGAGGCACGCAGCAGCGCGCGCCCTGCCCGGACTGCTAAAGATCCGGCGCGACGGTTTTGCAAAGGTTTTGTAACGGTTTCATGACAAATGCGGAATTTCAACCGCCCGCCCCGACGTCAGCTTTGGGCGCCGTCTATGCCGCGTTCCCGGGCGCGAGCGGCAGCACGATACGCACCTCGCAGCCCTGCCCCAGCGCGCTTTCGATCAACATGCGCCCGCGATGGCGCTGCGCGATATGCTTGACGATGGCAAGGCCCAGCCCCGTCCCGCCCATCGCGCGCGAGCGGTGGCTGTCGATCCTGTAGAAGCGTTCGGTCAGGCGCGGAATGTGAACGGGATCGATTCCCGGCCCATCGTCGCGCACCGTCAGAATCGCCGCCGGACCGCGGAGCGCCTGATTCTGCGCCTCGCTCCGCAAGGCGACATCCACATGCCCGCCCTGCCCGCCGTATTTCAGCGCGTTCTCGATCAGGTTGAGGCAGACCTGATGCAACTGATCGCCATCGCCCAGCACCATCACCGGCTCCTCGGGCAGATCCACGCGCAGATCCGCGCCCGCCCCTTCGGCCACGCCGCTCAGCGCGCTCGCGGCGCCGGTCACGACGCCGCGCAGATCGATGCTCGCGCGCGGGCGCTGGCGCTGCTGCGCCTCGACGCGGCTCAGCGACAGAAGGTCGTGGACGAGCCGCTCCATCCGCGCGGCCTCTTCCTGCATCGTGGCCAGGAACCTGTCCGTCGCCGCCACGTCGCCGCGCGCAGGCCCGCGCAGCGTTTCGATGAAGCCCGACAGCGCGGTCAGCGGCGTGCGCAACTCATGGCTCACATTGGCGACGAACTCGCGGCGCATCCGATCGGTCTGCATCATCGTGCTGACATCCGACATGCAGACGAGAATCGCCCCGTCCGCCTGCGCGCAGCGCACATCGTAGAGCGCATCCTGCCCGGCATCGTCGGCGGTGAACTGCGCCTCGGTGCGCCCGCCGCCGCTCCGGCACGCCTCGATCGCCTCGAGCACGGCAGGCTGGCGGATGACGCGCGCGACATGCCCGCCGACGCCGCCCGCGCCCAGCACCGCCTCGGCGGCGCCGTTGGCCGCGATCACCCGCATATCCGCCCCGATCAGAAGCGCGGGCATCGGTATGGCCGCGATCAGTGCCTCGCTCATGTCTTCAGCCTTCCTTCGTCATCGACCAGCACGAGCCGGGCCGCCGTTTCCTCGCCCCAGCACCAGAGCACGATATTGCGCGCGCCGGGCCGCGCGCCGCGCGCGAAGCTCGGCACCACCGCGCCCGGATAGCCCGCCGCGACGAGCGCCTCGGCCAGATCCTGCGTCGGCACCGCCTCGCCCTTGTGCATCTTGAGCTGCCAGCCCGGATCGGCAAGCCCCGCCTGCGTCATGCGGAAAAGCGCCAGTTGCGCCGCATCCCCCGCATCGAACAGCCCGGTGATCTCGGCGCGGTATTCGACGATGGTCGAGGGCTGGAAGGCCCCGCCCCGCGCGATCTCGTGGCGCAGCGTGTCGAAATCGAGCGCAAGGTAGAGCGCCGCGCGCCCCTTCGCATTGAACCGCCCGCCATGGAGCCGCGCCCCCTCGCCCGAGAGCGGCTGGCGCGCATGCCAGGGATGCAGCGCGCGGTAGAGCGGGCCGGAATAATCCATTCAGCGCGCGTCAGGCAAAGACGCCGGCGTCGATCCTCGCCAGATAGTCGCGCACCCAATCGGCATGACCGGCCTGCACGAGGTCCATCGGCGTCATCCCGTCGAAGCCGTCCAGCGGCTCCGAGCGATACCACGCATAGGCCATCGCGGCGCTGCCCATGCGCGGCGCGGCGAGGTTCACGATCTCGATCATCTCGCGCAGGCGCCGCTGCGTACGCGGCTGGCGCACCCGCTCGGCCCGCGCGATGGCATCGCGCCCGAGGCCCACCGTGCGCGCGATCTCGTCCCGCGTCGTCATCAGGACGGCGGCGATCCTGTCGGGGGTGAACATGCCGCCCTTTTGATAATCGAGAATGGTCATGGCAATCTCCTCACGCTGACTGACATGTAATGCGTCAAATAGCGTGCGTCAACACCCCGCCTATGTCGAAGGGCTGATGACGTAGAGCTTGCGCATATGCTCGTGAATCTCCCACTCGCCTTTCCAGCCCTGTGGCAGGACCAGCAGATCGCCCGGCCCGATATCGCGCGGAGTGCTGCCATCCTCGTTGCGCACCGTCGCGCGGCCCGAGATGATGTGGCAATACTCGCCCGCCGAGGTTCGGTCGGCGGTGAAGCGCCCCGGCGTGCATTCCCAGACCCCGATATTCGTGAGGCCATCGGGCGAGGACCAGAGGTTTCGCGCGGATTCCTCCTGCCCCTCGGTCAGCGTGGTCGGCTTGGGCTTGAACGGGCCCATCTCGATCCCTGCAAGATCCTTGAATGTGTCGAGGCTCACCATGGTCGCGTCTCCCTGAATGCGTCTCTAACCTGCGCTCGAGACTGTGTAATGCGCCCTTGCCAGCCAGTCGGGGCTGATCTCGATGCCCCAGCCGGGCGCGTCCGTCACCGTGGCGTGACCGTCCTCGATCCCGTAGGGGTTCGAGGTGAAGAGCCCCTCCTGCCACGGGTAATAATCGCTGCCTTCGATGCTGAATTCGAGATATTTCCCGGCATTCGGAATGGCGCGCAGAAGATGCATGGTAAAATGCGTGACCAGCGACAGGTTGGCGCAATGGGGCGTGACCGGCAGGCCCGCCGCCTCGGCCATCCTGACCACGCGCAGTGTGCGGGCGATGCCGCCGAGATAGAGGATATCGGGCTGCACGATATCCACCGCACGCATGTCGATCATCCGCTTCCATGTGGGCAGGTCGCAATCCTGCTCGCCTCCGGTCACGGCGATGTCGAGCGCGTCGGTCACTTCCTTGGTCTGCTCCAGCTCCCAATAGGGGCACGGCTCCTCGAAATGCTCATAGCCCTGATCCTCCAGCATTCGGCCCACCTCGATGGCTTGGGCTGGCGCATAGCAGCTATTGGCGTCGATCAGGAGCGCGGCGCTATCGCCCAGCTCGCGGCGCATGGTGGGGATGATCTCCTCGGTCCGGCCCGGCCATTCATCGCGGCCCCGGCCCACCTCGGCCCCCGCGCGCACCTTGAAGGCGTCGAAGCCATGCGCATCCCGCAGCCGCTTCATCCGCTCGGCCTCGTCCTTCGGCGTGATGTCGCGCTTCATCGAGCTGGCATAGGCGCGGATGCGGCCCGGCGTGCCGCCCAGAAGCTCGGCCACGGATTTGCCCTCGCGCCGCCCGCGCAGATCCCAGATCGCCGTATCGACGCCCGACATGGCCCGGCGCAGGTAGGAGCCGGGGAATTTATGCTCGCGCTCCACGACCAGATCCATCAGATCGTCCAGATCCGCGATGTCGCGGCCCATCACATGCGGCGCGACCTGCCGGTGCAGCACCTTGCAGGTGATGTCCGAATGATAGGTCGAGACCTGCCCCCAGCCCGTGCTGCCATCTTCCGTCATGAGGCGCACGAAGCCGACGAATTCGGTGGTGAATGTCTCGATCCGGGTGATCTTCATGTGGCTCTATCCTTGGGTGATGAGGTCGAAGGCG
Organism: Roseovarius aquimarinus; assembly: GCF_043661195.1. NCBI lineage: Bacteria > Pseudomonadati > Pseudomonadota > Alphaproteobacteria > Rhodobacterales > Roseobacteraceae > Roseovarius > Roseovarius aquimarinus. Next base: position 80,281 of record NZ_JBIHMM010000006.1, on the reverse strand, counting down.
CGCTCGCCCACCATCACGGCGGGGGCGTTGGTATTGCCTGTGGGAATGGTGGGGAAGATCGACGCATCGGCCACGCGAAGCCCGGCAATGCCATGCACCCGCAGCTTGGGGTCCACGACCGATCGGGCCGCATCCTGCCCCATCCGGCAGGTACCGCATTGATGAAAGACGGTCCATGCGTCGCGCCGCGCGAAATCGAGGATCTCGTCGTCGCTCTGGCAATCGGGGCCGGGGTCCAGCTCGGCCTCGATCACGCTGGCAAGGGCGGGCATCGACGCGATGCGCCGCACCTCGCGCGTGCCGCGGATCATCAGATCGCGGTCATGCTCGGTGGCAAGATAGCCGCCCCGCATGACCGGCGGCACCATCGGATCGGCGCTGCGCAGCGTGATGCTGCCCGTGCTGGTCGGCTTGGCGGGATTGAAGCCGATGCGCACTGCCGGAAAGCTGTCGGGGCTCATCAGCGGGCGCTTGCCCTTGGGCGCGCTGGAATAGCTGAGCGGCGAGAAGTATAGCTGCGTATCGGGCGGCCCCTCGCCCTCCGCCAGCCGGATGAAACCGCCGCCCTGGTTGAGGCTCATCGCCAGCGGGCCGCGCTGACGCAGAACGTAATCCATCCCCGCCAGCGCCTTGCCCCACCACGGGCGCAGCACTTGGTTGAGGCTGGCGATCCGCGTGCGGAAGAGATGATCGCTGCCCAGATGGTCCATCAGGTTCTGCCCGACATGGGGGCTGTCCTGCACCACCTCGATGCCGTGCTCTTTCAGATGCGCGGCAGGCCCGATCCCCGACAGCATCAGAAGCTGCGGCGAGTTGATCGCGCCGCCGCTGAGAATCACTTCGGTGCCATGAGCCGTCTTCGTCTTGCCGCGCTGCACATATTCGATGCCGGTCGCGCGCTTGCCGTCCATCAGCACGCGCGTCGCCATCGCCCCCGTCTCGATCCGCAGGTTCCTGAGCTTGCGCGCCGCCAGCAGATAGGCCTGCGCGGTCGAGGCGCGGCGCCCCCCGGCGGTGGAGATCTGATAGAAGCACGCGCCCTCGATGGCGGCGCCGTTATAGTCGGTATTGGTCGGGATGCCCGCCTCCTCGGCCGCCTTCACATAGGCGCGGGTCAGCGGGTGCATCCAGCCGTCCATGTCCGTGACGCTCAGCGGGCCGAGCCCGCCGCGATGCTGGCTCTCGCCGCCGCTCCATTTCTCGAGCCTGCGAAAGACCGGCGCCACATCCTCCCAGCCCCAGCCCGGCGCCACCGCGCCCCATTCGGCATAGTCATTCGGATGCCCGCGCACCCAGACCATCGCGTTGATCGCCGAAGAGCCGCCCAGCACCTTGCCGCGCGGCCAGTAGACGCCGCGGCCGTTCAATTCGGGCTCGGGTTCGGTCGTGTATTTCCAGTTGAACCGCGCGTCGTAGAAGACCTTGCCGTAGCCCAGCGGGATATTGACCCAAGGATGCCGCCCGGTGCCGCCCGCCTCGAGCAGAAGCACGGACTTACCCTGCCGAGCGAGCTTCGCCGCCAGCGCCGCACCGGCCGATCCTGCGCCGACCACGATATACTCATAGCGTTCCATGAGGATCAGGACTTATCACGCCCGAATAGCGCCGCAAGCACCATCATCAGCGTCGTCACCAGAACCATGATGGTCGAGATCGCGGCGATGGTCGGGTCGATCTGATCGCGCAGCGCGTTGAACATGTTGCGCGTCAGCGTCGGGTTGTCCCCGCCCGAGATGAACATGGCGATCACCACCTCGTCGAAGGAGGCGAGGAACGACAGCAGCATCGACGTGACGACCGCGAATCGGATCTGCGGCAGCGTGATCGTCAGGAACGCCTTCCAGCGCGGCGCCCCGAGGCTGCGCGCCGCGTTCTCGAGATTCATGTCGAACCCCTTGAGCGCCGATCCGGTCACGATCACCACCAGCGGAATCGCCAGCAGGCTATGCGCCAGCACGAGCCCCGCCATCGTGTAGAGGATCTGGAGTTTCACATAGGCGTAGAACGCGCCGATGGCGATCAGCACGACAGGCACCATCATCGGCGTGATGAGAAGTACGAAGGCCGCGCGGATATAGGGCAGCTTCGAGGCGTGCAGCGCATAGGCCGCCAGCACGCCGATGGGCGTTGCGACCAGCATCGTCAGAACCGCGGCCTTGAGCGAGGTGCGCGTCGCCAGCATCCATTCGGGCGAGCCGAAATAGTTGCGATACCACCGCAGCGACCAGTCCTCGGGCGGGAATTCGAGATATTGCGAATCCGAAAAGGACATCGGGATCACGATGAGCGTCGGCAGCACCAGAAGAACCATCGTGATCGCCGCGAACAGATAGAGCCAGAGACGCTGGCCATGCGTCACTTGCGTCTCCGACGCGGGGGATTTGAGCCAGCCCAGCATCAATGCCCCCCGCCCGTCATCTGCTCGAGCCGAAGGAAGCGCGACGCGACCCAGAGGATCGCCACCGTCAGGACCAGAAGCACGACGCCGAGCGCGCTCGCCGCGCCCCAGTTCACGAAGAGCTCGATGTTCGAGACGATCTTCATCGAGACCATGATGACGCGACCGCCGCCCAGTACGGCGGGCGTAACGAAAAACCCGAGGCAGAGCACGAAGACCATGAGCGATCCGGCGAAAAGACCGGGCGTCGAAAGCGGAAAGAACACCGTCCAGAAGGCACGCTTCGGGCTGGCACCGAGATTGGACGCCGCCTTGAGATAATCCGCGTCGATCGCCCGCATCGCGCCGTAGACCGGCAGGATGAGAAAGGGCAGCATGATATGGACCATGCCGATCAGCGTGCCGGTCATGTTGTGCACGAATTTCACCGGCTCGTCCCAGAGGCCGATATTGATCGCCCATTGGTTCACGAGGCCCTGTTTTTGCAGAAGCACCAGCCACGCATAGGTGCGCACGAGAAGCGAGGTCCAGAAGGGTAGCAGCACGGTGATGAGACAGAGGCCAGCCCATTTCGCCGGAAGCTGCGACATGAAATAGGCCAGCGGATAGCCGATCAGGATGCAGAGCGCCGTGGTCAGAACGCTCACCTGGAAGGTGGTGATGAAGATGCGCATGTAGGATTTGCGCGAGACCATCCGCTCGTAATTCTCGAGCGAGAAGCTGCCATCGGCCCCCACGAAAGACACGTAGAAGAGCCAGCCCACGGGAATGACGAGGATCACCAGCACCAGCAGCAGCGCGGGCGAGCCGAGGCCGAAGAGCTTCCAGCGCTCCATCCGCTCGTCGCGGCGCAGGCCGGCGGCATGCATGTCGGCGGGCGTGCCGCGGGGCATGTCGGTCGCGGCCATCTAGCTGCTCCCGTCCGCGATGACGACCGTATCGGCCCGGTGCAGACCCAGCTTCACCGCACTGCCCGCACGCGGCAGCTTGGCGAAGGTGCCCTCGCGGATCGCGCCGCGCACGGCGATCTCGGTCCCATCCTCCAGCCGCGCATAGAGAAGATAGCTTTCGCCCTGATAGACGAGCTCGGTCACGGTGGCATCCAGCACATTCGTGCCCTCGGGCGCCTCCCCGTCGAGAAGCCGCACCCGCTCGGGCCGGATCATCAGCAAAAGATCGTCGCCCGCAGGCACCGCGCCGTCCATCTGCAAGCGCGCGCCGCCATAGCGCACGCCCTGCCCGTCCCGCGTCACGGCGAGGAAGGTCGAGTCGCCGATGAAATCCGCGACGAACTTGTTCTCGGGCCGGTCATAGAGCTGTTGCGGCGTCGCGAGCTGCATGATGCGGCCGTGATTCACAACGGCGATCCTGTCGGACATGGTCAGCGCCTCGCGCTGGTCGTGCGTGACATAGACGGTGGTCATGCCGAGCTGCTCATGGAGATGCCGCAGCTCGATCTGCATCCGGTCGCGCAATTTCTTGTCGAGCGCCGAAAGCGGCTCATCCATCAGCAGGATTCGCGGCTCGAACACGATGGACCGGGCCAGCGCCACGCGCTGCTTCTGCCCGCCCGAAAGCTGCTCGATCCCGCGCGCGCCGTAACCGCCGAGTTGCACCAGCTCGAGCGCCCGCTCGATCCGCTCGGCCTGTTCGGCCTTTGGCACGCCGCGCAGCCGCAGCGGATAGCCGACATTGCCCGCCACGGTCATATGCGGAAACAGCGCGTAATTCTGGAACACCATACCGACGCCGCGCAGATGCGGCGCGGTGCGGATCATCTCGTCCTCGCCGAACCTGAGGCTGCCGCGATCGGGCCGGGTAAACCCCGCGAGCACCATCAGAAGCGTCGTCTTGCCCGAGCCGGACGGGCCCAGAAGCGTCAGGAATTCACCGCTCTTCACGTCGAGCGAGACATCGTCGAGCGCGTGCACGCGGCCATAGGTCTTGGTCACGCCCCGCACGGTGATGGGCAGGGCTTCGGCTCTGGTGGTCACTCTCTCGCTCCCTCGTCTTTTTTGATTGGGCCACGGACGGACACGCCGCCCGTGGCCGGCAGTCCGCTTATTCGGTCAGCATCTCCTGATACATCTCCGCCGCGATCTGCTCCCATTCGGCATACCACTCGAGCGAGATGGGCAGTTGCTTGGCCCGGTTCTCAGGCGCGGAAGGCAGCTTGGCGGCCATCTCCTCGCTGATCTCGCCCGTCTCGTAGGCGGCCGAGTTGGTCGGGCCGTAGGTGATGTATTTGGGCAGATCGTCCTGATACTCGGCCTTCGAGATCTCGGCGAGGAACTCCATCGCCAGATCCTTGTTCGGCGCGCCCTTCGGGATCGCGAAGCAGTCGTAATCAAGAAGCCCCTGATCGAAGAAATAAGAGACTTCCGCGCCATCGGCCTTGGCATTGTCGAACCGCCCGTTCCAACCCGTGGTCATGTCGACCTCGCCGTCCTTCATCAGCTGCGCCTGCTGCGCGCCCGAAGTCCAGAAGACCGCGATATTGGGCTTGAGCTCGCGGATCTTGTCGAGCGCGCGCTCGATGCCTTCCTCGCTGCTCAGCTCGGCATAGACATCCTCGGGCGCGACGCCCATGGCCAGCATCGCAGGCTCCAGCGCACCCGAAACGGTGCCGCGATAGGCGCGCGTGCCGGGAAATTTCTCGGTATCCCAGAAATCGGCCCAACCGCGCGGCCCGTCCTCGCCGAACTTCGCCGTCGAGAACGCGGGCACGACCGAGAAGACGTCGCCGCCCACGCAATATTCGCTATAGAACTCCTCGGGGAAGTCGCTGACGTCGATGATCTCGTAATCGAGCGGCTCCAGAAGCCCCTCCGCCCCCGCGCGCGCCGCCGAGCCCGAACCGCTGGCCACCACGTCGAAAGTGACCTGCCCCGACGAGACCTGAAGGCGCACATCCGACATGCCGCCATAGGTCTCTTGCTTGACGGTGTTGCCCGTCGCGGCCTCGTACGGCTCGAAAAGCGCCTTGCTCTGCGCCTCCTGATAGGAGCCGCCCCAGCTCGCGACGGTCAATTCCTTCCCTTCGGCATGTGCCATCGGCGCCAGCGCGGTCGTGGCCATCAGGCCTCCGGCCAGTGTCAGTGCGATTTTGCGTGTCATGTCTTTCTCCTCCGTTGGATGAACAGCCCCGGTGTTCCGGTGGCTTTGGGGTCGATCGTCTCAGCCCGCCATGGCGCGCTCTCGCTGCCGCGTGTCGCGCCAGCGATACCAGGCGACGGCGGCGGGCAGGAACCATGGCCGCCCGTTGTAGAAAGGCCGCGTCGGGAAAGGCAGGCCGTCGAAGGCGGTCTGCCCTTCGGCCAGCCCCAGCACCTTCTGGCCCATGCGCATGCCCAGATAGCTCGCCATCGACACGCCCGAGCCGCAATAGCCCATGGCGTAATGCACGCCCTCATGCGTGCCGCAATGCGCGAGCTCGTCGAACGTGTAGGCGACGGTGCCCATCCAGCTATGGCTGATCCGCGTGCCGCTCAGCTCGGGGAAGATGCGGCACATGTCGGCGTGAAGGCGCGGCCCGCTGATGCGCGTGTCCGTCTCGGCGGCCGAGACGCGCCCGCCGAAGAGGATGCGCGTGCGGTCGGGCGAGGCGCGGTAGTAATAGACCACCTTGCAGGTGTCGCTGGCGATGCGGTCGGTGGGGAAAAGATGGTCCATCACCTCGGGCGCAAGCGGCTCGGTCGCGATGATGTAGCTGCCGATGGGAATGACGCGCCGCCGCTGCCAGGGCGTCGCGGCGCCGGTATAGCCGTTGGTCGCGACGATCACGTCGCGCGCGCGCACCATGCCGCGCGCCGTGCGGATCTCGTGCCCGGTCGGCCCGGACGTGATCGAAAGGACGGGCGTCTGCCCCAGCACCATCGCCCCCGCCTTCATCGCACTGCGCAGAAGGCCATGCAGGTATTTCGCCGGGTTCACCGCGGCATGCCGCGGGAAGAGCGCCGCGCCGTGATAGGCGTCGGTCCCCAGCTCGCGGCGCTGCTCGGCGCGCGGGATCACCTCCACCTCGATGCCTTCCGTGCGGCGCAGCACCTCGGCATCGCGCGCCAGATCCTCGTAGGCCGCGGGCGTATGCGCCGCATGAAACCGCCCTGCCCTGCGGAAATCGCAGTCTATCTTCTCGGCGTCGATACGCTCCTCGATCCAGTCGAGCGCCCGGCGCCCCTCGGCCCGGATCGCCTCGGCCCGCTCGGGTCCGTGCCGCGCGGTCAGCGCGGCGAGGCCCGGCTTGATCGACGTGCTGATCTGACCGCCGTTGCGGCTGCTGCACCCCTGCCCCGGCACCCCGGCCTCGAGCACCAGTGTGCTGCGCCCGCCCCGAGCCGTCTCGATCGCGGCGTTGAGGCCGGTATAGCCCGACCCGACGATGGCCACATCCACCTCGCGCGGCAGATCGGCCTGCGGAACATCCGGCGCGTCCAGCCCCTCGAGCCAGTAGGACGACGCGGACCAGCCCGGCGCCCAGAGCCGCGAATCGTCGCCTTGCTGCATGTTCCGGCCCCCCTGTTTATGCGCCCCGCTTGCCGCAAGGTTAGGCAGCGCCCTTGAATTTAGCAATTTAATATGCGTTATAATAAATTTCGTTTTGTTTATGCAAATTGCCGGATCCGGTCATCATGCCCCTCAAGCTGCGCCATCTCGAAGTCTTCAACGCGCTCTACGAGGCCGGATCGGTCAGCAACGCGGCGCAGCGGCTCAACCTCACGCAGCCGGCGGTCAGCATCGCGCTCGGCAATCTCGAAGACGAGCTGGGGTTCCGCCTCTTTCATCGCAATCGCGGCTTCTTCGCGCCCACCGGAGAGGCGCTGCGCCTGCGCGGCGAAATCAGCCAGGGCCTCATGTCCCTGTCGCGGATCGAGCAGCGCGCCGACGAGATTCGTCAGGGCTGGGCCGCCGGGCTGCGCATCGCCACGAACGGCACGCTGTCGATGCATTTCCTGCCCAAGATCATCGCGGAGTTTCAGCAGGGCCATCCCGGCACCCATGTTGAGCTGCGCGTGCATTCCTCGCGCCAGATCGCCGATTGGACGGCGAGCGGTCAGATCGATATCGGCCTCATCGACACGCCCGTGCCGGTCGCCGGCCTCGAAAGCCGCGTCTTCGCGATGGAGTGCCTTTGCATCATGCAGGAAAATGATCCGCTCGTGGCCGAGGAGGTCATCACGCCCGAGCACCTCGCCGGGCGGGGCCTCATCGGCGTCAACGGCGATCACGCGACGGACCGCCAGCTCAAGACGCTGATGCACGAGGCGGGCAAACCGCTGCGCTACCGTGCGTTCAGCTATTACTACGCCATCGCGCGGCAATTCGTGGCGGCGGGAGGGGGGCTCGCCATCATCGATCCGATCAACGCGCGCGCCGATCTGGGCGACGGGCTGACCTGGCGGCCCTTCGCGCCGCGCATCCGGCACGAGACCGCGATGATCACCGCGCGCGATCATCCCCCGGCCCAGAGCGGCGCGCAGATGGAGGCGCTGATCGCCGAGCGGCTCGCGCCCTTCACCCTGACCGCCTGATCGGGGCGCCTCAGCCCTCTTCGATGCCGTCGTAGATCGAGGGGTCCATCTCGTGCCAGAAATCGAGGATCGCGCGCGCGTTCAGCGCCGACATCCAGCCGAACCGCTCGAAATCGGCGCGCGCGGCGGGATCGTCGATGCGGCTCGCGAACAGGCGCTTGTCCGCGTCCCGCTGGGTCGGCGTGCGCGCCTGCGCCGCCGCCTGCATCCGCCCCAGCTTCTGCGCCCGCGCGCTGCCGGGTTTGGCGGGCGCCGCCGCCTCGCCGTAATCCTGCGCGAGCGCGGCGCTCAGATAGCCCACCATGCTGCCCACGTTCTTGCGCCCCGCGACGTAATCGAGCTTGGCCTCGACCTGCTCCTCGCCATGCGTCGTCAGCCACTGTCGCGCCAGCCGGTCGCTCACCCCCAGCTCGCGCAGCCGCGCATAGACCGGCCCATGCCGCGCCGCCGCCCCATCGTCGAGATCGAGTATGGCAAGCTGCGGGTTCTCCTTGATGAGAAACCGGATATCCGTGACCACCCTGCCCCGCTTGCGCGTCTCGGGCGTGATGACGATGTTGCTCGTCTTGTTCACCTCCGCCACGGCGGGCTTGATGACCTTGGCGTTGAGATGCTTGAAACTCTCGTAATAGCTCGACCCGTCGAGGCCCATCAGCCGCCGGAAGATCTCCATCGACCACCAGCCGGTGCTGCCCGTGCGGATGAACCGGTAGCAATTCTCGTAAAGCGCCAGCGCATGCCCGCTGGTGAAGCGGCGCTGAATGTTGAGATTGATGAGCGCGAAGACCTTCGGATCGTGCAGCTTGTCCGCAAGCGCGGGCGAATAGGCGTATTCGCAGACGCCGTTCTTGAGCGTCGCATAGCTCAGTAGGCTAGAGACGCCCCATTCCTGCTGGCCGCTGGCATCGAGCATGTCCCACTCGGCAACAGTCTCTGCAAGGCCTTTCAGAGACTGTTTCAGCGTCGCGGTGTCGTTCGAGTTGTAGCCGATCATCAGGCAGAGCGTGCCCGCATCGATCTGGTGGCTGCGCTGCGTCGTCAGCGTGTCATAGGCGTTGAGCAAAAGCACGTTCGACAGCTTGCGCTGAAGAAGCGACAGCTTGCCCGACACATGGATCGCCGCCACATGCTTCTTGACCGCCGCGCGCCTGAGCGATCCCGTCAGCCGCTCGCGTGGAATGTCACTCATCGCTCGCCCTCGTTTTTTCATGGCAGTATGGCCACAAAGGCACCCGCGATCAATCCACCATCGGGTGCTTTTCTTCGGAGCGTCTCGCCTCGGCGCGCTCCCGAAAACGGGTCCCCTAAGCCCTCAGCACCCCGCGCCGTGAGTCTCTGAGGTACCCGTTTACGGGCCAATCATGAACGGGAGGTTACCCGAGCGTACGCCAAACGGGCCGAAACAGGGTCTAACCGCAGCCTGGTGCCCGTCTTCCCGCGAATCGGGCCTGATCGCCCTGACGATGGGTGCCGTTCCTCCTGCAAACGGGTGCCGCAGCTCCTGAATGCAGGTACCTGGAAGAACCTAAGACTTTGTTCGTAATGGTTATATTCGAAGCAAAGATCTTAAATCTTCTCAAAGACTCTACAACTTTGTCGCTGCTTTCTTCGTGGAAATAGAGGATTTTAGGCGCGAATCGACAAAGACGGATTCACGGATGGCCCGGGATGTGCGATAGATCGAGGTAGATCACCGAAATCAGCGAACATCGCGAAGGCAGAGCAATGATCTCAGGCAAGGACCCCCTCCCCCCCTATTTCAACATCGACCCGGCCACCGCCGCCGCCAAGCTCTCGGATCCTATCGACACGGCCCGATTCGCGAAAGCCGCCGCCTTCGCCGGCAAGGGCCGCCAGGACCTCGCCCGCCGCGGCTATGCCCCCGACGGCCAGAAGCGCCTGCGCCGCTTCTCGACCTGGGAGATCTGCAAGTATCTCATCCCCGTCGCCCCCGCCCATTTCCGCCGGGTGCTCAAGAAGCATCCCGATCTGCCTCAAGGAACCGGCGAGGGCAATTCCAAATGGTTCTCGCTCGACGATGTGCTTCGCCTGCGCCGCCACTTCGCCGCCGAAGGCGCGTCCGGCCGCGAATACCTGCCCTACCGTCCCGAGGGTCTGCCCGCCAAGATCGTTGCTGTGTCGAACTTCAAAGGCGGCACGTCCAAGACGACGACCACCGCGCATCTCGCCATGTCCGCGGCGCTCGACGGCTACAAGGTGCTGGTCATCGACCTCGACAGCCAGGGCTCGCTGACGTCGATCATGGGCGGCGACGTGGCCGACGAATGGTCGACCACCTTCCCCCTCCTCGCGAAGGACTACGCCAAGGCCGTTCAGGCCGAGAACCTCGTGCGCGAAGCCGCGGGCGAGCCCGCCCTGCCCTTCGACGAGACTTTGACCGAGGCGCTCGGGGTTTCGCCGCGAAACCTGATCCAGGAGACGCATTGGCCGAATATCGATCTGCTCGGCGCACAGCTCAATCTTTACTGGGCCGAGTTTCAGATCCCGGTATGGCGCATGGGGCTGCGCAGCTGGCCGCTATGGGATGCGCTGACAAATGCTCTGACCGGCGAGGGCGTCGTCGATGACTACGACATCATCTTTCTCGATACGCCCCCCGCGCTTGGGTATCTGACGATCAACGCCCTGGCGGCGGCCGACATTCTGTTAGTGCCGCTTGGCGCGTCCTTTCTCGAATTCGACAGCACGGGGCGGTTCTTCGATATGCTCTACTCGACATTCGCCAGCATCGAAGAGGGGGAGAACGCCGTGCGCCGCCGCGACGGTCTGCCCGAGATCGGCTTCGAATGGGATGCCGTCCGGGCGATCATCACGCGCTTCGATGCGAACCAGCAGACGGACCTGGCGAATGTGATTCAGGCCTATTTCGGGGACTTTATGACCACGTACCGCCAGGAGATGACGGCGATGGTCGGGCAGGCCGGCGAGCAGGTGAATGGCATCTACGAGGCGGATTATCGCGAATTCAATCGCGACACTTACGTTCGCGGCCGCGAGACCTTCGACAGAACATGGGCCGAGGTTAAGGAATTGATCATCGGAACGTGGTATCGAGATGAGGTCGCGCGCAAGAAGGAGGCCGAAAATGGCGAAGCGTAAGAAGCTCGAGGCGCCGAGCGCCGAGGAGATCAGCCGGTTCGAGGATGAGTTTCGCCGCGAAACCTCCGGGCGGCCGCCGCTGGGGCAGGGGGCGCCGATCGCGCAGGTTGCGGGGGACGCGGCCCAGAATATCCAGACGGCGAGCGCCGAGATCCGTGCGGGGCAGGCGAGGCTTGCGGCGGATTCCAATGCATTGAAGGAGGCGCGAGCGGCGGGGCTCTTGATGACCGAGCTGCCGCTCGAGGAGATCGAGCCCGATGCGATGGTCCGCGACAGGATCGATCTGGCCGAGGACGAGATGATCGAACTGCGTCAGTCCATCGCGGCGAGCGGTCTGCGTCTGCCGATCGAGGTCTTCGAACTGGCGGAGCCGGCGCCCGGTGGGGCGCGTTACGGGCTGATTTCGGGGTATCGCCGGTTCATCGCGGTGCGGGCGCTTCAGGAACTGACCGGACAGGCCAAATACGACAGGATACGCGCCATAATTCGGCCCCGCTCGGAGGCCGACGGCGCTTTCATCTCCATGGTCGAGGAGAACGAGGTGCGCTCGCAGCTGACCCCGTTCGAGAGGGGACGGATCGCGGTCATCTCGGCGCAGCAGGGGGCCTTTCTGAATGTCGAGGAGGCGGTGGACCGCCTCTATGCCACGGCCTCGAAATCGAAGCGGAGCAAGGTGCGGTCCTTCGCCATGATCTTCGAGGAGCTGGGCGATATGCTGACCTTCCCCGAGGCGCTGAGCGAGAAGCGGGGGCTGCGTCTGGCCACGGCGCTGCGGAACGGAGCCGATGCGGCCCTGCGCGAGGCGCTGGCGCGGCGGATACCGGAAAACTCGGAGCAGGAATGGGCCACGGTCGAATCGGTGATCGCGCAGGTGGACGAGGCGCCCAAGGGCGGCACGCGGGGCGGCCGGCCGAGGAGGCCGCAATCCTCCGCCTGGCAGGGGGCCGACATCCTGGAAACCGGGTCGGGGATCACGATCCGCAGGATGCGGGATGCCACGGGCTATGTGCTCCGCTTCGAGGGCGGCAAGCTTGATGAGGAGCTCATGGATTCGCTGATGATGGAGATCACGGCCTTGCTCGATAAACCGTGACGTTTCGCCGCAAAACACATGTAATAAGATTTAATCCTATATAATCAATTACTTATAGAAGTTCCGACGTGGCAAGCTCCCTCCTGAAACCCCGCTTGCGGTCCGTCGCCGCTGCGACGACAATGCCGCGCTATGAGCGCGACAGATCAAAAGAGCGAAACGATCGATAGCGATCCGCTGGAGGCGTTGATCGCCTGCCCGAATTGCGACCTCGTCTATTCCGTGCCCGACGTGCATGTGAAGGAGCGGGCCTATTGCGAGCGCTGCCATACGGTGCTGATCGCGCCGCGGCGCAAGGCGGGCAAATGGCTCATCGCCATGTCGGCGAGCGTTCTCATCCTCATCACCGGCGCGCTTTTCTTTCCGTTCCTGTCGATCGGGGCAGGGGGGCTGACCCACGGCACCTCGATCGTTCAGACGAGCCTCGCCTTCACCGGCGCGCTTGCGATCCTCGCGCCCGCGATCCTCGCCTTCATCGTCATCATCCCGATGGTGCGGCTTCTGCTTCTGATCTACGTTCTGGTCCCCGTGATCCAGGACAAGCCGCCGGCCCCGCTCGCCCGGCATGCCTTCCGCCTCGCCGAAGACCTCACGCCGTGGTCCATGGCCGAGATCTTCGCGATCGGCTGCGCGGTGGCGCTCGTCAAGATCAGCGATCTTGCCGAAGTCAGCCTCGGGCCCGCCGCGTGGATGTTCGCCGCGCTGATGATCGCCGTCGTGGCGACCGACATGGTCATGTGCCGCTACTCGATATGGAAGTCGCTGGAGAGATGAAGACAGCCCGCGAGATGGATCTGGTCGGCTGCCGGCGCTGCACCAAGGTGTCGCCGAAGGGCACGACGATCTGCCCGCGCTGCGGCGGCAAGATCACGTCGCGCGATCCCATGTCGCTGCAAAAGGTCATGGCGTGGTGGGTGCTGGGCCTCGCCTGCTACATCCCGGCCAATCTCTACGTCATGATCGAGACGAAAACGCTCGTCGGCAGCACGGGCAACACAATCATCGGCGGCGCGGTCGAGCTGGCGCATCATGGCGCCTGGGGCGTCGCCATCATCATCCTTCTGGCCAGCGCGGTCATCCCGGTCGGCAAGTTCGTCATCATCCTCGGGCTGGTGATCGGGGTGCGGCGCGGGCCGCAGATCTCGAACGATTTGCGCCAGAAGCTCTATGAGATCGTCGAGTATATCGGGCGCTGGTCGATGGTGGACGTCTTCGTCGTCGCGGTGCTGTCGTCGCTGGTGCAGCTTCAGACGCTCGTGAACATCACCCCGGGCCGCGCGAGCCTCTTTTTCGCCTTGTCCGTCATCTTCACGATGTTATCTGCTCAAAGCTTCGATAGCCGCCTGATCTGGGATACGGGGCAGGGCGCGCCCAGGCGAGGCCGAAAGGGTGAGGCCGATCCGGCCCCCGCCGGCACAGAAAAGGAAACGACCGCGTGACAGAGACCAACGGCACTCCGCCCCCGCCCCCCATCAAGGCGGCCAAGGGCAGCCCTTTCCGGCGCATCTCGGTCATCTGGCTGGTGCCGCTCATCGCCTTCGTCGCGGTGATCGCCGTGGCGATCCGGACCTATCTCGACCAGGGCCCGCTCATCCAGATCTCGTTCGAGAACGCCTCGGGCATCTCCGCGGGCTCGACCGAGCTGCATTACCGGGACGTGACGGTCGGGATGGTCGAGGAGGTCGGCTTCTCCGAAGGGCTGGGCAGCGTGATCGTGTCGGTGCGGCTCCACAACGATGTCGCGGATTACGTCGATGCCGGGGCGCAATTCTGGGTCGTGCGCCCGGAGGTCACGGCGCAGGGCGTCTCGGGCCTCGATACCGTCCTGTCGGGCGTCTATCTGGAGGGGATCTGGGACAGCGAGCCGGACGGGCTCGTCACGGAATTCACCGGCCGGCCCGATGCACCGCTTCAGCGGCTCAACGACGAGGGCCTTCTTCTGACTCTGCGCGCCGGAAACGGCGTGTCGCTGACCGAGGGCGCGCCGATCATCTATCAGGGCCTCAATGTCGGCAAGGTCGGCAAGCCGCGGATCAGCGCCGATGGCTCCACCGCCGAGGCGGAGGCGATCATCTTCTCGCCGCATGACCGGCTCGTCGACTCTGCGACGCGGTTTTGGGACACATCGGGCTTTTCCTTCTCGCTCGGACCGGGCGGCGCGGTGCTCGATTTCTCGTCCGTCGCCTCGCTCATTTCGGGGGGCGTCTCCTTCGGCACGCTCGTGTCGGGCGGCGAGCCTCTGGATGCGGGCGCGTCGGTCACGGTCCATGCGGACGAGGCGACGGCGCGGGCCAACCTCTTTTCGGGCGACGAGGGCGAGACGCTCAACATCTCGGCGGTCTTCGAGGAGAATATCGCGGGGCTATCGGTCGACGCGCCGGTCGAGCTGGCGGGCCTCAATATCGGGCGGGTCAGCTCGCTCAACGGTCTCGTCGATCCCGAGCGGTTCGGAGACAACCGCGTGCGGCTCGTGGCGACGATGGCGATCCGGCCCGGCAAGCTGGGGCTCGAGGGCACGCAGACGCGAGAGGCCGCGCTCGCCTTTCTGGAGGATCGCGTCGAGAACGGGCTGCGCGCGCGCCTCGCGACGACGTCGATCCTGACGGGCGGCCTGAAGGTGGAGCTGATCGAGGCGCCGGACGCGCCGCCCGCCGAGATCGAGGAGCTGGGCGACAGCGGACTGCGCATCCCGACCACCGAGAGCGATATCTCCGACGTCTCGGCCACCGCCGAGGGGGTCTTCCAGCGCATCAACAACCTGCCCGTCGAGGAGGTGATGAACCAGGCGATCACGCTTCTGGGCAATATCAACGCGCTCATCACCAGCGAGGGCGTGCGCAACGCGCCCGAGAACCTCAACGGGCTTCTGGCCGATGCGCGGGGCGCGATCAATTCCGAGGACGTGCGCGCGCTGCCGGGGCAGATCAACGAGGCGGTCGATCAGCTTGCCACGCTCATCGAAGGCTTCAACCAGGCCGCGCTCGCGGACCGTCTGGGCAAGGCGCTCGACGATGCCGCCGAGGCGGCGCAGAGCGTCAACACCGCCGTGGAGGGCGTGCCGGAACTGGTCGCGCGGATCGAGGGGGTCGCCTCGAACGTCGAGGAGGTGGCGCTCGATGAAATGGCGGGGCAGGTGACCGAGCTTCTGACCACGGTCGACAGCTTCCTCAACCAGCAGAGCACGCGCGAGCTGCCCGAGAGCCTCAACGGCGCGCTGACCGAATTGAGCGGCGTTCTGGAGGAGCTGCGCAATTCGGGCGTGGTCGAGACGGCCAAGGACACGCTGAACTCGGCGAGCAACGCGGCCGACACCTTCGCCGATGCCAGCCGCGAGCTGCCGCGCCTGATCGAGCAGGCGCGCCTTGTCCTTTCGCAGGCGGGCACCACCATCGAAGGGTATCAGGCCAATAACGGCCTCGGGCGGGACGCCCGCAATGCCCTGCGCGAGATCGAGCGCGCGGCGCAGGCGGTCTCATCGCTGGCCCGTGCGATCGAACGCAATCCCAATTCGCTGCTGACAGGACGCTGACATGACACTGAGAACCGCCCCCTTCGCCATGCTGGCCGCCCTGGCCGCCCTCGCCGGATGCGGCGCCCCGGACGAGCGTGTGGCGGTGCCGCGCGCCGATGCGGGCATGACGCAGCGCATCGCCTACGGGGCGGTCTCGTTGCGGGCGGTCTCCCTGCCGACCTATGCGGCGTCGGAGGAGATCTGGATTTCGGGGCCGGACGGGCGGATCGTCGCGGGCGACGGTCTTCTCTGGGCCGACGATCCGGGCCGTGCGATCACGCTCGAGCTGACGCGGTATCTCACGCAGATCACCGGCGCGCGGGTGGCGAGCGAGCCTTGGCCCTTCCTCGACCGGCCCGATGCTGAGCTGGAATTGCGCATCGAGGAGATGCTGGCCTACGCGGACGGGACGTTCCGCATGTCGGGGCAGTATTTCGTGGCGCCTGAGAACGGGCGAGACCGGGCGCGGCTCTTCTCGCTGTCGGTGCCGATCGCGGGCGAGGGCACGGCGCAGGATATCGCGGCGGCGCGGGGCGCGGTGATGCGCCAGCTTGCCGGCGAGATTGCAACGGATGGTTTGCGCTAGCATGCGGCGGGGGCATCGGCCCTTGTGAACCAGACAGTTTGATCTAAGGTCGGCGCAATCATGCCCGATCCCGTCTGGAGCCATGCGCCGATGCGACATCTTCTTTCCCTGATTGCCCTGACCGCTGCCGCTCTGGCCGGGCCGGCCCTTGCTCAGGAGGGCGATCGCCCGCCGCCCGGCGTGACGGTGGTGACGGTCCGCGCGAGCGACGTGAACCTGACGACGACCCTGCCGGGCCGCGTCGTCGCCTCCGCCGAAGCCGAGGTGCGCCCGCAGGTGGCGGGCATCATCACCGAGCGGCTTTTCGACGAGGGCGGGCGCGTCGAGGCGGGCGATGTGCTCTACAAGATCGACCCGGCGAGCTACGAGGCCGCCGTCGCACAGGCCCGCGCCGCCGTGGCGCAGGCGCAATCGCAGGTCAAGGCGACCCGCCGCGAGGCGGACCGGCTCGAGACGCTGAGCGAGCGCAACGTGGTGAGCGAGCAGGCGCTCGACAATGCCGTGGCGGCTCGCGACAGCGCGCTGGCAAGCCTTCAGGCGGCCGAGGCGCAGCTGCAATCGGCGGAGATCGAGCTCGACCGCACCGAGATCCGCGCGCGGCTTTCGGGCGAAATCGGCCGCTCGATGGTCAGCCCCGGCGCGCTTGTCACGGCGAGCCAGGGCACCGCGCTCGCCACGGTGCGCAATATCGACCCCGTTTATGTGGACGTCACGCAGTCGGCGGCGGAGCTTCTGGCCTTTCGGCGCGGCAATCTCGCCATGCAGACCGGCGAGGGATCGCAGGAGGTGCGTCTCACGCTGGCGGATGGCACGGTCTTCGAGCAGACCGGCATGCTGACGGCCGCCGAGCCGGTGGTCGATCCGCTGACGGGCGTGGTGGTGCTTCGCATCGAGTTCGCCAATCCAGAAAAGCTGCTTCTGCCGGGCATGTATGTGCAGGCCGAGATGCCGTCCGGCGTCGCCGAGGGTGCCATTCTGGTGCCGCAGGAAGGCGTGAGCCGCAACCGGCGCGGCCAGCCGACCGCGCTCGTCGTCGGCGAGGACGGCGTGGTCGAGCAGCGCGTGCTGAGCGTGCTTCAGGACCGGGGGCAGGACTGGGTGGTCGATGACGGCCTCGAGGACGGTGACCGGGTGGTCGTCGGCGGCCTGCAGAAAGCCACGCCCGGCGCGACGGTGAGCGCGACCGAGCAGAGTGCCGACAAGGCCGATGCTCTTGAAAGCGCAGACGAGGGCGGGGCCGAGGGCCAAGCCGCAGAATAGAGACTGAACCGCATTTTCGTGCCTGATCTGACCTGACCGGAGCGCCCCACGCATGGCCCGTTTCTTTATCGACCGACCGATTTTCGCCTGGGTCATCTCGATCTTCATCATGGGGATCGGCGTTCTGTCGATCGTCACGCTGCCGGTGGCGCAATATCCGCAGATCGCGCCGCCCACGGTGACGGTGAACGCCGCCTATCCGGGCGCCAGCGCCGAGACGGTGGCCAATACCGTCACGCAGGTGATCGAACAGCAGATGACCGGCCTCGACGGTCTGCGCTACATCTCGTCGAGTTCCACGAGCGCCGGGGGCGCGAGCATCACGCTGACCTTCGAGACGGGAACGGACCCCGATATCGCGCAGGTTCAGGTGCAGAACAAGCTGGCGCAGGCGACGGCGCTTCTGCCCGAGCCGGTGCAGCGGCAGGGCGTGACGGTGCAGAAATCCTCGACCGGGTTCCTGATGGTCATCGCGCTCATCGCCGAAAGCGGCGGCTATGATGCGACCGATCTGGGCGATTACCTCGAAACCAACATGGTGAACGAGCTGAGCCGCGTCGACGGCGTCGGCAATGTGCGCGTCTTCGGTGCGCAATACGCGATGCGCATCTGGCTCGATCCGGCCAAGCTCGCCGCGTTCGAGCTGACGCCGCAGGATGTTGTGACGGCGGTACGCGCGCAGAACGCGCAAATCTCGGCCGGCGAATTCGGGGCGCGACCGGCGGTGGAGGGTCAGGTCCTGAACGCCACGATCACCGCGCAATCGCTGCTCAGCACGCCCGAGGATTTCCGCCAGATCGTGATCCGCGCCGAGACGGATGGCGGCCTTGTCCTCGTCAACGACGTGGCGCGGGTCGAGATCGGGGCCGAGAATTACGGCACCATCTCGCGCTTCAATCAGCAGGCGGCCTCGGGCCTCGCGGTGAGCCTCGCGCCCGGCGCCAACGCGCTCGACACGGCGCAGGCGGTCGAAAGCCGGGTGGAGGAGCTGGCGCAGTTCTTCCCCGAGGGGATCGAATACGTCATCCCCTACGACACGACGCCCTTCGTCGAGATTTCGATCGAGGAGGTCATCAAGACGCTGGTCGAGGCGATCATCCTCGTCTTCTTCGTGATGTATCTCTTCCTGCAGAACCTGCGCGCGACGCTGATTCCGACGCTGGCGGTGCCGGTGGTCCTTCTGGGCACGTTCGGGGTGCTTTCGCTGATGGGCTATTCGATCAACACGCTGACGATGCTGGCCATGGTTCTGGCGATCGGTCTTCTGGTCGATGACGCGATCGTGGTGGTCGAGAATGTCGAGCGCATCATGGAGCAGGAGGGGCTGGAGCCGCGCGAGGCGACGCGCAAGTCGATGGACGAGATCACCGGCGCGCTGATCGGGATCGCGGTGGTGCTCTCGGCGGTCTTCGTGCCGATGGCGTTCTTTCCCGGCTCGACGGGGGTGATCTATCAGCAATTCTCGGTCACGATCATCTCGGCGATGGTGCTGTCGGTGATCGTCGCGCTGACGCTGACCCCGGCGCTTTGCGCGAGCCTTCTGAAAGCCAAGCATGGCGGCGCGGCCAAGCGTGGCCCCTTCGGCTGGTTCAACCGCGGGTTCGAGCGGCTGCTGGGCGGCTATGCGGGAAGCGTGTCGTGGATCGTCAAGCGCCCGGTGCGCGTGGGGCTGATCTATCTCGGCATCGTCGCGATCATGGTCGCGCTCTTCCTGCGCACGCCGCAGGGCTTCCTGCCCGAGGAGGATCAGGGCATCCTCTTCACGCTGATCCAGGGGCCGACGGGCACGACCGCCGAGCAGACGCTCGATGTCGTCAAGCAGGTCGAGAATTACTATCTCGAGCAGGAGAGCGACATCGTCGAAAGCGTCTTCGGCGTGGTCGGGTTCAGTTTCGCGGGGCAGGGGCAGAACCTCGGCATCGCCTTCGTGCGGCTGAAGGACTGGGGCGAGCGCGAGGCGCCGGGACAGAGCGCTCAGGCGCTGGCCGGTCGCGCCTTCGGCGCGTTCAGCCAGATCGAGGGCGCGCAGGTCTTTCCCATCGTGCCGCCTTCGGTGATCGAGCTCGGCAACGTCTCGGGCTTCGATTTCTACGTTCAGGCACGCGGCGGGCAGAGTCACGAGCAGCTTCTGGAAGCGCGCAACCAGCTTCTGGGGATGGCGGCGGAAAGCCCGCTGATCGCCTCGGTGCGGCCCTCGGGGCTGGAGGACGCGGCGCAGTTCAATCTCGATATCGACTGGCGGCGCGCCGGTGCGATGGGGGTGAGCGCGACCGATGTGGGTAACCTTCTGAACACCGCCTGGGCCGGGCAATACGTCAACGATTTCGTGGACGAGGGCCGGATCAAGCGGGTCTATGTGCAGGGCGAGGCCGAGTCGCGCGCGGTGCCCTCGGACATCGAGAAATGGCGGGTGCGCAACGTCAATGGCGGGCTGGTGCCCTTCTCGAATTTCGTCGATGCGGGCTGGGATTACGGCCCGCAGGGCGTGAACCGCTACAATGGCGTGCCCTCGATGCAGATCCAGGGCAGCCCCGTGCCCGGCGTCAGCACCGGCGAGGCCATCGCCGAGATCGAGCGGCTGGCGCAGAACCTGCCGCCGGGTTTTCAGATCGCCTGGACGGGCCTGTCGCTCGAGGAGCAGGAATCGGGCAGTCAGGCGCCGCTGCTCTATGCGCTGTCGCTCATGGCGATCTTCCTCGCGCTGGCGGCGCTCTACGAGTCCTGGTCGATCCCCTTCGCGGTGATGCTCGCCATGCCCATCGGGGTCGTCGGCGCGCTCGGAGGCGCGTGGCTGGGCGGGTTCGAGAACGGGGTGTTCTTCCAGGTAGGCCTCTTGACCGTGATCGGCCTCACGGGCAAGAACGCGATCCTGATCGTCGAATTCGCGCGCGAGAAATACGACGCGGGCGAGGTGATCTTCGAGGCCGCGGTGGATGCGGCGCGGCAACGTTTCCGGCCCATCTTGATGACCTCGATGGCCTTCTCGCTGGGCGTGACGCCTCTGGTGCTCAGCTCGGGCGCGGGCTCGGGCGGGCGCACGGCGATCGGCTCGGGCGTGCTGGCGGGCACGATCACCGCGACGGTGCTGGGCGTGCTTTTCGTGCCGCTCTTCTTCGCGATGATCGCCCGGCTCGGGAAGAAGAAAAAGGCCTAGTCTTTGCCGGCGCTCCAGCCCGTATGCGAGGCGGTGAAGCGGCGCGTCCGGTCGGGCGCGAAGGCCATATCGCCTTCGCCCGCCGCGTGCCGTGTGACGGTGATCTCGCCAGGGGCGGTCTCGATCAGGTTGAAATCGTTCTCCTCGCCGCGCAGGCGGGTGGAGAGGCCCGTGCCCGCATGGATCTGCAGGAGCGCGCGGCGCCCGTCCTTATGCGCGAAGGGTTCGGCCCGCCAGCTGTGCAGGTGGCCCGTCAGGATCATGTCGGCGCCGAGGCGGGCGAGATGATCCACCGCGCGGGCAGCGCCGCGCGTGGGGCGCTTGGTGTCCGTCGCGCGCTGCTCGAGCGGGTGATGCGCCACGATGATGCGCGCGCGGTCCCCGGCCTCGGCGAAGCGCGTGGCGATGCGGGCGAGCGCGCGGCGGCTGAACCGCCCGCTTTGATGGGCGAAGCGGTTCACTGTGTTCACGCCCAGCACGACCAGACCGTCATCGGCGTATTCAGGCTCGAGATCCCGCGAGATGAGCCGGTGATAGTTGCGCCAGGGCCGCAGGATGCGCGAGACGGGATCGTGGAGCGGAATATCATGATTGCCGGGCACCACCAGCACGGGGGCGTCCAGCGCCTCGATGAAGGCCGCCGCCTCGCGGAACTGGGCCGAGCGAGCGCGCTGCGTCAGATCGCCCGAGATCGCCACGAGATCGGGCGCGAGCGCGTTCACCTGCGCGGTGAGCGGCGCCAGCAATTCGGGGCGGGCGCGGCCGAAATGCAGGTCCGAGAGATGGATGATGCGGCTCATCTGAGATCGTCCCGGCGCGCGGCGGGGGCGATCACGGTCAGCTCGCCCTCGCGCGCTTCGAGCGTGAAGGGCGCGCGCATCTTCGCGCGCTCGCCGTCGCAAGCCACGTCGCGCAAGCTGCGCTTGGCCGCGATGGTGATGCGCTCGGCGCCGATCAGGTGGAACTGCACGTCGCGTTGCGCGCGCCCCATCGCCAGCGCGAGCGCGTTCTTGAGCATGCCCCAGCGCCCGGTATCGGGCGCGACGAACAGGGCGAGCCGGCCCGCCGCGATATGTTCCTCGCCTTCGAGACCGATCTGGCGCAACTGAAACGCGTTGTTGACGGCGAAGGCGAGGGGGGTGCGGTGTGTGCTGGCCTTGCCATCCGCGTCGATGCGCAGGCGCAGCGGACGGCGGAGCGTCACGAGGGTGACGAGGACGGACCAATAGGCCGCCATGCGGCTGCGGCCCCAACGGCGATAGGTTTCCTCGCGCGTGCGCAAGATGGCAGGATAGGCGCCGAGGCTGGCATTGTTGAGAAAGGTGCGCCCGTTGATCGCGCCGATGCGCACCGGGCGCGGCGTGCCGTCCGCGACGAGCCTTGCCGCCTCCTCGGCGTCCTCGGGGATATCGAGCGAGCGGGCGAAGTAATTGAATGTGCCGAGGGGAATGATGCCCATCAGGGTGCCGCTGCCGCGAATTTCGCCCGCGATACCGGCGATGGTGCCGTCGCCGCCCGCCGCCACGATGATGTCGAAGCCGTCTTTCAATGCGCGGCGCGTCTCGCGCGGGATATGACGGCCCTTGGCGATCTCGCGGATCTCGGCGGTCCGGCCCGCCGCATCGAAACCGCGCGCGATCAGATCGCGTGTGCGGGCCGTGTCGCGCTTGCCCGAGCCTGCGTTCATCAGAACGCAGATGCGGCGTGTCTGGCTGGGCTGATCGGTCATCGCGTGTTGTGGTCCCTCGGCTGATGCGGAATAACCGCGCCCGCGCCACGATGTTCCACCCGCGCGCGGGTAAATGTCTAGCCGACGCGGCGCAGGAACGCCTTGGTGCGCGCGTCCTGCGGGTTGTCCAGAAGCTGCGAGGGCGGGCCTTCCTCGATGATGCGGCCCCCGTCCATGAAGAGGATGCGGTCCGCGATCTCGCGCGCGAATTGCATCTCGTGGGTGACGATCAGCATGGTCTGGCGCGTCTCGGCCAGCGCGCGCATGAGGTCCAGCACCTCGCCCACCCATTCGGGATCGAGCGCGCTCGTCGGCTCGTCAAAAAGCAGGAGCTCGGCATCGAGCGCCATCGCCCGGCCGATGCCGACGCGCTGCTGCTGCCCGCCCGAGAGGGATGCCGGATAGGCGTCCGCCTTGGCCTCGAGCCCGGTCTCGCGCAGGATCTTCATCGCGCGCGCCTCGGCCTTGTCTTTCGGCTGGCCCTTCACGGTGACGAGCGCCTCGGTGATGTTCTCCTTCGCCGTCTTGTTGGCGAAAAGCGCGTAGTTCTGAAAGACGAAGCCCGTGCGGCGGCGCAAGCCGAGAATGTCCTTCTTGGACGCGCTCGCCGCATCGACGGTCAGATCGCCGATGGTGATGCGGCCCTTGTCCGGCGCGTCGAGGAAGTTGAGGCAGCGCAGGAGCGTCGATTTGCCGGTGCCCGACGGGCCGATGACGACGATGCGCTCGCCCGGCTGGATGTCGAGGCTGATATCGCTCAGCACATGCGTGCTGCCGAAGCTCTTGGACAGATTTTCGATACGGATCATCGCGCCACCGCCTTGTTCAGCCATGTCTCGAGCCGGCGCTGCCCCCATGAGAGCGCCTCGACCAGCACCCAGTAGATGGCGGCCACGACGAGGAATGCCTCGAAATAGAGAAAGCTGCCCGCCGCCTCCTTCTGCGCCGCGCCCATGAGTTCGGTGACGCCGAGCGTGAAGGCAAGCGACGTGCCCTTGACCATGTCGATGAAGTAATTGACCAGCGTCGGCGCCGCGACGCGGGCGGCCTGCGGCAGGACGATGCGGCGCATGAGCTGGCCTTGGGTCATGCCGATGGCCAGCCCCGCCTCCCATTGGCTGCGATCGACGCCGAGGATGGCGGCGCGGATGCTCTCGGCCATATAGGCCGAGAAATGCAGCGTGAGGCCCATGATCGTCGCCGTCACCCCGTTGATCTGGGTGAGGAAGGACAGCATCTGCGGCAGGCCGAAATAGAAGAGGAAAAGCTGGACGAGCAGCGGCGTGCCGCGGAAGAAGCTGATGAAGAGGCGCACGAACCCGTCGAGGACCGGCACCTGCGCCACGCGCTCGACCGCCATCAGCGCGGCGAGGACCAATGCGCAGACCATCCCCAGCCCCGCCATGAAGAGCGTGAGCGGGACATAGCCCAGAAGGACCGGGACAAGGCCCAGCATGTAGTCCAGATCGAGCGCGCGCATGGGTCAGTCCGCCGAGGTGATGTCGGTGCCGAACCATTTTTGCGAGATCTCGGCCAGCGTGCCGTTCTCCTTGAGCGTGGTGATGGCGGCGTCGATCTCCTCGCGGAGGGCCCGGCCTTCCTCGTCATCGCGGAACGGCAGGGCGTTGCGGATCTCTGAGAAAGGCTGACCCGCGAGGGCGAGGGGCAGGGGGCTTTCCTGAATGAGCTGCGCCGACGAGACGCGGTCCATCACGAAGGCATCGACGCGGCCGAGCGCGGTATCCTGCGCGATGTTGCTCTCATAAGTCTTGATGTCGATCTCGCCCGCATTGGGCAGATCGTTCAGAAGCTGCTCGAAGTTGGAGCCAAGATTGACGGCGACGGTCTTGCCCGACAGATCCTCGGTGCTTTCGATATCCTCGTTGCCTTCCTTCACGACGATCTGCGCGCCGTCAAAGACATAGGGCTGCGAGAAGGCGAATTTCGCCTCGCGCTCGGGCGTGATGGTGATCTGGTTGGCGATCGTGTCGATGCGGCCGGATTCCAGCGCGCCGACGAGGCCGGAAAAGGCCATGGTAACGAAATTCACCTCATTGCCGGTCTCTTCGGCCAGCGCGTTGATGAAATCGACCTCGAAGCCCTGAAGCTCGTCCAGTTGCACGAAGGTGAAGGGGAAATAGCCGCCCGACATGCCGACATCCCAGGTCTCGGCGTGGGATGCGGTGGCGAGGGTCGCGGCGAGGGCAGCGCTGGTGAGGATGCGTTTCATGTGATGTGCCTTTCGGTCTGCATTGCGTTTGGCGGGCATTTAACACCTGCCCTTGCAGGCACAACGCGGGCCGCGCCGAAAGGTCCGGCGTGGCTGGGGTTATTTAAGGAATGGGAAGATATTCCAGAATTTGCTTAGAAATAGGAAAAAATTTTGCGGTGGTGACAAAATCAACCCCGCGTCACAAAATCTGACTCAAGAATTCCTGCGTCCTCGGGTCCTGCGCGTTGTCGAAGAACGTGTCCGGCGGGCCGGATTCCACGATGACCCCGCGATCGGTGAAATAGATGCAATCGGCGATCTCGCGGGCGAAGCCCATCTCGTGGGTGACGAGGATGCAGGTCATGCCGTCGGCGGCCAGATCCTTGATCGTGGTCAGCACCTCCTTGACCGTCTCGGGGTCGAGCGCCGCCGTGACCTCGTCGAAAAGCATCACGTCGGGGTTCATCGCGAGGCTGCGCGCGATGGCGACGCGCTGTTGCTGGCCGCCCGAAAGCTCTCCGGGATAGGCGTCTTCCTTGCCGGTGAGCCGCACCTTGGCGATGAGGGCGCGGGCGCGTTCCTCGACCTCGGCGCGGTTCTGGCGCAGCACCTTGATGGGGGCCATCATCACGTTCTGGAGCACGGTCTTGTGCGGGAAGAGATTGTATTGCTGGAACACCATCCCGACCTTCTTGCGCAGCGCAAGCTTGTCGAGCCTGGGGTCGTTCACCTCGAGCCCCTCGACGGTGATCGAGCCTTTCTGGATGTCGTTCAGCGCGTTGATGCAGCGGATCAGGGTCGATTTGCCCGAGCCGGAGGGGCCGATGATGCAGATCACCTCGCCCTTCATCACGTCGAGGCTGACGCCGCGCAGCACCTCGGTCTGGCCGAAGGACTTGTGCACGTCCTTCAGCGATACGATGGGCTGGTCGGGGGTCCAGGTCATGGGGGCCTCGCTCATGTGTTCACCGAGAATTTGCGCTCGAGCCGCCGCGTGGCGGCGCTGATCGGGTAGCAGTAGATGAAGAACCAGCTGAGGATGTAGAGATACATCGGGATCAGCAGATCGACCCGGCCCTCGGCGCTGAGGGCGGCGCGGGTGAGGGTCATCACGTCGCTGATGCCGATGATCGACACGAGCGGCGTCGCCATCGTCAGCACGGCGTAGAGGTTCATCCAGGAGGGCAGCACGCGCTTGACCGTCTGCGGCAGGATCACGTCCGTCATGATCTGGCGGCGGGTGAAGCCGAGGGATTCGGCCGATTCCCACTGCCCCGTCGGGATCGAGAGGATCGCGCCGCGCATGTATTCGGACATATAGGCCATGACCGGCAGCGAGAGGCCGATGGTCGCCTTGATCCAGCCGGGGAAGGGGATGGTCGTCTCGCCGATCTCGATCTGGAAGGGGATCAGCAGGATGCAGTAGAAGAGCAGCACGAGCCAAGGCGAGTTGCGGAAGAACTGCGTGACGAGCCATGCAGCGCTGCGGATGGGGCGCAGCGGCGAGACCTGAAGCACGCCGAGGATGACGCCGAGAACCGTGCCGATCGCCATCGACATGATGGAGATGAGCACGTTGAAGCCGAAGCCGCCCGCGAGAGTGGGCGTCCATTCGAGCAGGATCGAGGCGATGCTCTGGCGGCCCTCGGCCTCGCCCTGCGCGAAGGCGGGTGTGATGAGCACGTAGGCCAGCGCGAGGATGAGCGCGGTCGCGGTCCAGGGGTTCAGGATGCGCTCGGCCAACGGCAGCGGCTCGGGGCGGATGCGCATCGGCAGCAGGACGGGCAGGGCGCCGCGGATCTTGGGGGGCTGGTGGATCATGGTGTGCCTCGCCCGGAGTCAAGCGCGCAGCGCGCCGGGCGAGCGCCGGCCCGTTCCGGCGGGCTGGCGCTTTGGTAACCGCGCGCATCGCATGATTGTTGGAGTGACATTGCAGGGATAAAGCGCGCCGAACGCGCGTCGCGGCGCCATCCCACGGGCCGACGTGCGCCCTCGATCGGGCATAGGGAGGGGCAGGGGCCAGCCATCCTCATTCGCCATACCCCGGAATGCGCAGGGCCTTTTCCCAGCGGTGCAGCACCCAGACCAGCACGGCGACGAGGCCGACATAGGAAATCAGCAGCACGTTCATCATCTCGCGCACGTTCAGATCCTCGGACCAGATCTGCGCCGAGACATAGAGAAGCTCGGGCACGGCGATGGCATAGGCCAGCGTCGTCGTCTTGACGAGGTTGACGAGGTTCGTGCCGAGAGCGGGCAGGGAGATGCGGATGGCGAGCGGCAGTACGATCTCGCGGTAGATTTGCAGGCGGGTGTATCCCAGCGCCTCGGCGGCCTCGACCGTTGAGCGCGGCACCGCCTCGATACCCGCGCGGAAGATCTCGGTATTGAGCGCGCCGGCGAAAAGCGAAAGGGCGATCACCGCCCAGCCGAAATTGCTGACGAGGGGTTGCGGCAATCCGTTTTCGCCGGTGAAGCGCAGCACGGTGCCAATGGCGAAGAAAAAGAAATAGAGCTGCACGAGCGGCGGCGTGTTGCGGAAGAACGCGACGAAGGCGCCGACCAGCACCCGCAGCGTCCGCGAGGGCGCGCCCTGCACGGCGGCGCCGATGATGCCGACGATGAGCGAGAAGACGATCGACAGCACCGCCAGCTTGATCGTGGTCCAGAGCCCCGCGATGTAGCGGCCGCGATAATAGTCATCGCTGATGACGACCAGATCCAGAAACCAGTCGGGCCGGAGCCAGTCGATCAGGGTCGTGAGAAATTCCATGCGGGGGGAGGGGCCTTCGACTAGGGGGCGTGCGGCCCGGCGAGCTGCGCCGGGCCGATGCCTGTCTTATTGCAGCTTGTCGTGCTGCTCTTGCAGGAAGGGGCTGGGCGCGATGCCGTTGGCCTCGTTCCGCTCGATCAGGTAGCCGGACTTGTGCCAGTCGGTCACGATCTCGGACATCTTCTGGCCATAGGCGCTGTCCAGATCCTCGAGCGGCACGGCGATGGCCCATGCCTGCGGGTCTTCGGTCTCGAAGGGCATCTCATAGTCGGCCCATTGATCGTCCGAGGAAAGCTGCGATTCGATCCATGTGTTGTCATAGAGGAAAGCGACGCAGCTTCCGTTCTGGAGGGCCGAGGTCACTTCGGGGATGCCCGCGAAGGCGACGAGGTTGGGGCCGTAAAGCTCGGTCACGCGGCGGTTGTAATAGGCGCCTTGCAGCGCGCAGACATCCTTGCCGCGCAGGTCTTCCCATGTCTCGAGACCGGCGGCCTTTGGCGCGATCACGTTGGTGCCGCCCGCGTAGTAGTTCGGCTCGATCATGCCCACGACTTCGCGGCGCTTGGGGTTGTCGCCCATCGTCGCGATGATGAGGTCGATCTGGCCCTGCTGCAGGAATTCCATGCGGTTCGAGGCGACGACGGGGATCAGCTCGGCTTCGACGCCCAGACGCTCGGCCACATCCTTGGCGAGGTCGATCTCGAGGCCGACAAGCTCGCCGTCCGAGGTCAGATAGCCCCAAGGCTTGTAGTCGTTCTTGACGCCGACGACGATCTTGCCGGCATCCATGATCTCCTGAAGCTTGTCGGCCAATGCGCCGGTGCCGATGACGGCGGCCACGGCCGCGCCGATTGCGGTCTTGATATAGCTCTTCATTGCGCTCTCCTGTTGGTGGATCTTTCGGCGCGGGGCGCCGGTCCGAAACCAGTGTTGCGGTCTCGGCGCGCCCGAGTCCAGTGCAATCGGACAGGTTTTCATGCGCGGCGTTGAAAGGCGATCATCACCAGCGCGAGGAGCGACGAGCCGATCATCAGCAAAAGCGAGACGGCGTTGAGAAGGGGCGTCGAGCCTTCTTTCAGGCGGTCGAACATGGCGATCGTCAGCGGCGCGTCGGAGCCGACGAGCATCAGCGTCGTGTTGAAATTCTCGAAGCTCATGAGGAAGGCGACGACGGCGGCCCCGACGATGGCGGGCATCAGGAAGGGGATGGTGATGGTGCGCACCGCCGTGAGGCGATCGGCCCCGAGATTGAGCGCCGCCTCCTCGAGCGAGCGGTCGAACTTCTGAAGCCGCGCCGAGATGACGAGCGTCGCGATGGTGGTGATGAAGGAGAACTGCCCGAGGATGACGAGCGTGAGGCCCGGCCGCAGGAATTGCGCATCGATCTGCGCCGCGTCCCAGAGGCCATTGGCCGCCGTCGAGGAAAAGACGAGGATCGAGATGCCAAGCACGATGCCCGGCACCACAAGGGGCAGAAGCATCAGCACGTAAAGCAGGCCGCGACCGCGGAACTTGTAGCGGTTGAAGAGGAAGGCGTTCGAGGTGCCGACCGCGACCGAGAGAGCCGACACGCAGGCGCCCACCAGCGCCGAGGTGCCGATGGCGCCGAGAATCTGGCGCTCGTGAAAGACGCCGATGCGCGGACGCTCGGAGCCGAAGAACCAGTCGAGCGTGACGCCTTCCCATGGCAGGGAAGGGAACTGGCTGTCGTTGAAGGCGAAGACCGCGACGACGATCAGCGGCACCGTCAGGTAGACGAAGAAGAGCGCGACATAGCCGGTCCAGATCACGCCGAGCGCGCGGGAGGTAGGGATGGTGGGGATCATGAGCCCATCGTCCTCTCCAATGTCTGGCCCGTCAGGCGCAGCATCGCCCAGATGATGAAGCTGGACGCCGCGAGCAGCATGAAGCCGAAGGCCGCGCCCAGCTCCCAATTGAAGCGGACGATGAATTGCGAGTAGATCATTTCCGTGAACCACAGGCTGTCCTTGCCGCCCAGCATGGTGGGGGTGAGGTAGTTGCCGAGGCTCAGCATAAAGACGACGATGCAGCCCGAGACGATGCCAGGCACCGCGTGAGGGATCACGATTTCGCGCATGACCGACCAGCCCGAGCCGCCCAGATCGTAGCCCGCCTCGATCACCGCGTCGTCGAGGCTGTCGAGCGTCGTGACCAGCGGGACGACCATGAAGAGCATCGAGGTATAGACGAGGCCGGTCATGATGGCGGCATCGTTGTAGAGCATCTCCACCGGCCCCGAGACGATGCCGGACCATTGCAGGAACTGCGAGATCACGCCCGTCTCGCGCAGGAGGATCATCCAGCCGAAAGTGCGCACCAGCTCGGAGACCCAGAAGGGCACGAGGCAGAGAAGGAAGAGGACCGAGCGCGCGCGTCCCCGCACCATCTTGGCGATGTAGTAGGAGACCGGAAAGGCGATCAAAAGCGTGATGAACGTGGCGAGAATCGACATGACGGCGGTGCGCATGAACGTGCGCATGTAGAGCGGCTCGGTCAGGATGGTGCGGTAATTGGCGATGCTCGCCTCGTATTCGCCAACGCCCACGCGCTCGCGCAGGGAGAGCATCAGCATGTCCACATGCGGGATGATGATGAGCAGCGAGAGCCACAGCAAGAGCGGCGTGAGCAGGAGGATGAAGCCGAGGCGCGCGCTGGAGGCCATGCGCTCAGCCCCCGCTGGCCGCGAAGCAATTGGCCTGATCGGCGGACCAGCCGACATGGATGGGCGCGCCGCGCGCGAGGTTTGCGAATTCGCCCGATTGCGGCAAGGTCACCTCGATCTCGCCGCCGGTCTCGGCGCAGGTCACGATGATGCGGCTTGCGGCGCCGTTGAAGAGAAGGCTGCCGACCGTGCCCGACAGCCGGTTGTCGAAGCCCGCGACATCGCCGGCCGCGCGCCCGATGCGGATCGCCTCGGGGCGCACGTAGATATCGACGATCTGATCCGCCGCCGCGCCGCGCGCGGCGCCGCGCATCGTCAGGCCCGCCTCGGTGCGCAGCTCGGCGGTGCCGCCCTCGACGCGCTCGATCCGGCCGCGCCAGCGGTTGCTTTCGCCGACGAAGCCCGCGACGAAGGCGGTTTCGGGCCGGTAGTAGAGATCCTGCCCGGTGCCGACCTGCTCGAACTTGCCCGCGTTCATCACGGCGATCCGGTCGGACATGACGAGCGCCTCGGACTGGTCATGCGTGATGTAGACGAAGGTGGTGTCGAACGCGGCCTGAAGCGACTTCAGCTCGACCTTCATGCGCTCGCGCAGCTTCAGGTCGAGCGCGCCGAGCGGCTCGTCGAGCAAGAGGACATCGGGTTCGAGCACCATGCAGCGGGCGATGGCGACGCGCTGTTTCTGCCCACCGGATAATTCGTCGGTCTTGCGCTTGCCGATGCCCGGAAGGCCGATGCGGTCCAGCACCTCGTCCACCTTGCGCGCGATCTCGGCCTTGGAATTTCCGGCGCGGCGCAGGCCATAGCCGATATTGTCCTCGACATTCATCATCGGAAAGAGGGCCAGATGCTGGAAGACCATGTTCACCGGGCGCTTGTTGGGCGGCACGTCCAGAACCGAGCGGCCCTTGATCGCGATATCGCCCGAACTCGGCTCGAGAAAGCCCGCGATCATGCGCATGATGGTGGTCTTGCCGCAGCCCGAGGGGCCGAGGATCGAAAAGAACGAGCCCGCGGGCACCGAGAAGGAGACGTCATCGACCGCCAGCGTCTCGCCGAAGCGGCGGGTGAGATGGGTGCATTCGAGGTCGGGGGCGGCGGTCATGCGGGGTATTTCCAGACGTGAAAACGGGCGGCCCGAACACGCGGGCCGCCCGTGAGTGCGGTGGTTACTGAGCGGCCTTCACGCGGTCCAGAACGCCGCCCTCGATGGCCTCGAGACCGGCGGGAACGGGCGGATACCACTTGATGTTGTCCACGGCTTCGGGCGGGAAGCTGGCCTGATACTGGGCTTTCAGCGCGTCCGAGGCGAATTCGTCCGCGCCCGCCGAGGCGGTGAAGTTACCGGCGGATTCGGTGATCATCGCGGCGATCTCGGGCTGCATGACGAAGTTGATCCAGTCATAGGCCGCCTGATCGGCCTGGCCCTTGGCGGGCAGGACGAAGGTGTCGATCCACCCCAGAGCACCCGAGGCGGGGGCCACGAAGTTGATATCGGCATTGTCGCTGTTCAGCTTCCAGCCGCCGGTATCCCACGCCATCGCCGCGACGACCTCGCCCGAGCGCACGAGGTTCAGAAGCTCGTCGCCGCCGTCCCAGTAGGTTTTCACGATCGGCTTGCACTCGATCAGCTTGGCCTCCACCTGGTTCATGATGTCGGTGTAGGCCGCCTCGTCGCCATAGGCGGCGAAGGGGTCGAGACCCATCGAATAGGCGAAGCCGATCAGCGTCGGGCGCTTCAGGCGGTAGGACACCTTGCCCTCGAGCGCGGGATCGCAGAGGTCGGAATAATCCGCGACGCTGCCCGCCTCGGCGGTGTTCAGAACGAGGCCCGAGGTGCCCCAGACATGCGGAACGCCGTAGACTTCGCCGTCCACGGTGGTGTTCTGCTTGGTCGCCTCGAGCATGGAGGGGATGAAGAGATCCGCGTTGATCTGGCTCAGGTCCATCGGCTTGTAGATGCCGAACTCGGCCTGCGGGCCCGCGATGCGGTCCTGGCTGGGCTGGGCGAGATCGAAGCCGCTGCCGCTCGTGGCGCGCAGCTTGGCGATCATTTCCTCGTTGTTGGACATGGTGACTTCGACGGTGTGCCCCGTCTCGGCCTCGAATTTCTCGATGACGTTCTCGGGCGCGTAGCCGCCCCAGGTCAGGAGGCGCAGCGTCTCGGCGCTGGCGGCCGAAGCCATGAGAGCGGCGCCCGCGACACCGGCCGTCAGAGTGAGCATAATGGGTTTCATGGAAATCTCCCTAGTGTTTCCGGATGGTCACGCCGCGCTTATGAGCACGTCAGTGCAACGGTTTCGTGACGGTCGCGCGGGCCGGGCGCATGACGAGGCATCGCCATCGGACCCCGCTCGGGCTTGCGCTACTAGGCCGCGTTCCGCACGCTGCGTCAACCACCCGGAGAGGTCAGGGAGAGAATTTTTTCCGGGCGGTCAAAAATTCGGGGCGTCAGTTGAGCGTCAGCCCCGAGAGCGACGCGGCGATGGCGCCGTTGGTGTCGTCGCTGTCGGCCGACAGCGCGAGCCCCACGAGAGAGGTGGGCGCGCCGCCGAAGGCGCGGCGATAGTCGGCGGCGAGGTCCACACGCTCGGAATGCGCGCCGGTGCCCGCGCCGCGCAGCACCACCGTCTTGCCCTGACCGCCGAGATAGGGCGAGCCGAGAAGCGCGCCGCGCTGCGCATTGCCGCCCCAGACATACATCAGCACGCGGGCTTCCTCGACGTCGAGAAGCTGGCGGATGCCGGAATTCACGTTCTGGCGGGCGATCTCTTCGGGCATGAAGACGAAATAGAGCGAGAGATTGCGGTCGTCGCCGCCCTTTCGGGCCAGATCGGTCGCCGGCACGCTTTGATCGACCGACCAGGACCAGCTCGCCCCGGTCGAGGAC
This sequence comes from Roseovarius aquimarinus, assembly GCF_043661195.1. Lineage (NCBI taxonomy): Bacteria > Pseudomonadati > Pseudomonadota > Alphaproteobacteria > Rhodobacterales > Roseobacteraceae > Roseovarius > Roseovarius aquimarinus. The sequence goes on along the minus strand of NZ_JBIHMM010000006.1, from coordinate 47,341 downwards.
CACTCCGCCTCGGGAAGCGTCGTCCAGAGCATCGAGACCGTGTCGTTCGAGCGCACGGCCACGCTGTCGCTGCCCTGGCGCCAGTCATTGCCGGAAAAGAGCGAGAATTTCTGTTCGGTCCAGCCGCCGAGGGGGCCGGCCATCGCCGGAAGGGGCAGCAGCAGCGCCGCGCAGAGAAGTCTTGCCTTGATCATGACGCGCATCCTTTGTCTTGCCTCGCCCGAGCCTAGGCCGCGCCCGCGCGCCGGGAAAAGCAACGATTTCGTGAGGATGGGGTGAGGTCGCGCGGCGCGGGCAGGTGCAATCCGGCCCGCGCCGCGCTTGGCCGATCACTCGGCCAGCGCCGCTGCCCGTTCGCGCAGCACGAATTTCTGGATCTTGCCGGTCGAGGTGCGCGGGATCGTCTCGAAGACGATGCGGCCCGGCACCTTGTAGGGCGCAAGATGCGTGCGGCACCACGATCTGAGCGCGGGCTCGTCCGCGCTTTGCCCGGCATGAAGCTCGACGAAGGCGCAGGGCGTCTCACCCCATTTCGCGTGAGGCATGGCCACGACGGCGGCCACGGCGACGGCGGCATGGCGGTAGAGCGCCTCCTCGACCTCGATGGAAGAGATGTTCTCGCCGCCCGAGATGATGATGTCCTTCGAGCGGTCCTTGAGCTGGATATAGCCGTCGGGATGCACGACGCCGAGATCGCCCGAATGGAACCAGCCCCCGGCCAGCGCCTCCTGCGTCGCCTGGGGATTGCGGAAATAGCCCTTCATCACGACATTGCCGCGAAACATCACCTCGCCCATCGTTTGCCCGTCGCGCGGCACCGGCGTCATGCTGTCCGGATCGAGAACGTCGAGCCCTTCGAGCGGCAGGTAGCGCACGCCCTGCCGCGCCTTGAGGCGGGCGCGCTCGGGGGCGGGAAGATCGGACCAGTCCTCGTGCCATTCGTTGACAACGGAGGGGCCGTAGGTCTCGGTCAGGCCGTAGAGATGCGTCACGTCGAACCCGGCGGCGTCCATGCTGGTCAAGACGCTCTCGGGGGGAGGGGCGGCGGCGGTCAGGAACTGCACGCGCCGCCCCAGATCACGCTTCTCGCTCTCGGGGGCGCCGTGGATGAGGGACATCACGATGGGCGCGCCGCACAGATGCGTCACACCCTCGGAGGCGAGCGCGGACCAGATCGCGTCCGAGCGCACCTGCCGCAGGCAGACATGCGTGCCCGCGACCGCCGAGAGGGTCCACGGGAAGCACCAGCCGTTGCAATGGAACATCGGCAGCGTCCACAGATAGACGCTGTGCCGCGCCATCGATGTGGTGAGCGCGTTGCCCTGCGCCAGAAGATACGCGCCGCGATGATGGGAAACCACGCCCTTGGGATGACCGGTGGTGCCCGAGGTGTAGTTGATCGAGATCGCGTCCCATTCATCCTCGGGCGGCGTCCAGGCGAAGGTTGGATCGCCCTCGGCCAGAAGGCTTTCGTATTCGGGTGCGGCCTCGAGCGCGCCGGGGCCGGAATATTCCGCGTCGTCGTAGCGGATCACCTGCGGCGAGACGGTGGCGAGGGCGAGCGCCTCGGCCATGAGCGGCGCGAATTCGCGGTCCACGATGACCAGCTTGGCCATCGCATGATCGAGCTGAAAGGCGATGATCGCGGCGTCGAGCCGTGTGTTGATCGAGTGAAGCACCGCGCCGCACATCGGCACGCCATAATGGCATTCGAGCATCGGCGGCGTGTTGGCGAGCATGACCGAAACGGTATCGCCCCGCTCCAAGCCGCGCCCCGTGAGGGCCGAGGCCAGTTGCCGCGCGCGCGCATAGAAGTCGGCATAGCTGCGGCGGAGGGCGCCATGCACGATGGCGGTGTGATCCGGAAAGACCGACGCCGCCCGCTCGAGAAAACCGATCGGGGTGAGGGGCTGGAAATTGGCCGGGGTCCGGGGCAGGCCGATATCGTAGGCGTTCTCGGACATGTCTAGCGATCCTGCCATGAAGGCGCGCGTTTGCCGATGAACGAGCCGATGCCCTCCTCGGCGTCATGGGTCAGCATGTTCTCCACCATGATGCGGCTCGCATAGTCATAGGCCTCGCCGAGCGGCATTTCGCGCTGCGCGTAATAGGCGCGCTTGCCGGTGGCGAGGGTCATGCTCGATTTCGATGCGATCTTGCGCGCGAGGCTCATCACCTCTTCGCGCAGGGCGCCGTCCTCGACCGTGCGGTTGACCAGCCCGATTTCGGCGGCCCGCTCCGCGGAGGTCATGTCGCCCGTGAGCAGCATCTCCATCGCGTGCTTGTCCGCGACATTGCGCGAGAGCGCCACCATCGGCGTCGAGCAGAAAAGCCCGATATGCACCCCCGGCGTGCTGAACCGCGCGCTTTGGGCGGCGATGGCCAGATCGCAGCTTGCCACGAGCTGGCATCCCGCTGCCGTAGCAATGCCCGTGACCTCGGCGATGACGGGCTTGGGGCAGGTCACGATGGCCTGCATCACGCCCGAGCAGGCCGCCATGACCTTGGCGAAATAGGCGCGCCCGCCATCGGGTGCGTCCCGCCCCGCCGTCATTTCCTTCAGGTCATGCCCCGCGCAGAAGGCCGGCCCGTTCGCCGCCAGCACGACCACCCGCACGGCCGATGTCTCGCCCGCATCGGCGATCGCGGCGCCAAGACGGGCCAGCATCGCCTCCGAGAGCGCATTGCGCCGTGCGGTGTCGTTGAGGGTGAGCCGCAGAATTCCGTCTTGCGACAGATCGCGGAGCAGTATCTCGCCGGTCTGGCTCATCGCCTCTCTCCTTGCGCGGGCATGCCTGAGATTTCAGTTACACACCATCGGCTGACCCTTTGGCAATCGCGCAATGCGGCCTCAGGCGCGCGCTTCCGCCGGCCGGATCGCCGCCGTGGCCGCAAGGCTCTTGCGCGGATCGAAGAAAGGCCGCTCCACGACGCGCGCCCCTGTCTCGCCCGCATCGGTCGTCACGGTCAGCTGGGTGCCGAGCGCCGCGACCTCGACCGAGACCATCGCGAGCGCGATATTCTGCCCGAGCCGCGGGGAATAAACCGCCGAGGTGACCTTGCCCACCGGCGCGCCGGCATGATGGATCGCCCAGAAAGTGGTGTTCGGCCCCGTCAGCGGCGCGCCCTCGAGGATCAGCCCCACTTGCTTGCGGCTGACGCCCGTGTCGCGGATGCGCTTCAGGGCGAATTTGCCGATGAAGTCGGCCTCCATGTCGAGATTGCACAGACGCTCCAGCCCCAGCTCGAACGGGTTGGTTTGGATGTCAGCATCCGCATGATAGGACAGCATCCCGCCCTCGATGCGGCGGATGCTCGACGTGTGGCCGGGCTTGAGGCCCATGGGCAGGCCGACGCTCATGATCCGCTCCCAGAGCGCATCGCCATAGGCCGCATCGCGCAGGAAAATCTCGTAGCCGAGCTCGCTCGACCAGCCGGTGCGCGAAACGACGAGCGGGATGCCGTCCAGCTCGGTTTCGATGAACCAGTAATAGCGCAGATCGGCGATCTCGGGGCCGAAGAGGGCCTGCATGATCTCGCCCGATTTCGGACCCTGCAACTGAAGGGGCGACACGTCCGGCTCGTGGATCTGCACATCGAGGCCCGCATGAACCGCGACGCCCTGCGCCCAAAGGAGAATGTCGCTGTCGGCGAGCGATAGCCAGAAGCGGTCCTCGGCCAGCTTGAGAAGGATGGGATCGTTGAGGATGCCGCCCTCGGCATTGGTGATGAGCACGTATTTGCACTGGCCCACCGCCATCGAGGACAGATCGCGCGGCGTGAGCGTCTGCACGAATTGCGCCGCATCGGGCCCGCTGATCTCGACCTGGCGCTCGACGGCCACGTCGCAGAGGATCGCATCGTTCACGAGCGTCCAGAAATTCTGCTCGGGATCGCCGAAATCGCGCGGGATATACATGTGGTTGTAGACCGAGAACCCTTGCGCGCCCCAACGCACCGTGGCGTCGAAGAAGGGCGATTTGCGGATCTGGGTGCCGAAGCCGAAAGTCTTGGACTGCATCACGTCTGTCTCCCTCGAGGGCGCGACGGGCCTTGCCGTGCGCTGCGTTGCGATAGACGGGATCTAAACCGATTCAGGGTGCGTATCGGTCCAAGATGAGGCCATTCCGCAGACCGTTCGGGCTTGGATTCGCGGGATTTGCGACCGGATGGTCGCGCCGATCCATCAGCGCCTGGCCTGCGCCGCGAGTTTCGCGAGGTTCGGCTGCCCGGCCTTGATGAGCCGGGTGGCGAAATAGGTCATGTAGCGGTCGATGGCGAGATCCGCCGACAGGAGCTCTTCCATCAGGGCCTGAAAGGTCGAAAGGCTGGGGGTGACGACCGTCATGATGTAATCGACGCCGCCCCCGGTCGAGATGCAGTCGGTGATCTCGTCGATGGCCATGATGTGCCGCTCGAAGCGCTCGAAATCGGATTTGCGGTGATGGGTGAGCGAGACCGTGACGATGACCCGCGCCGCATCGACGACGCGTTCGAGCGCGATATCGGCGTGATAGCCCCGGATATAGCCCGCCGCCCGAAGCCGCGCGAGCCGCGCCCAGCAGGGCGTCGGCGAGAGGTTCACGATCTCCGCAAGCTTGGTCTTGCTGAGCTGGCCGTGCTTCTGCACCGCGCTGAGAATGCGAATGTCCGTCGGATCGAGCCCTTGCCGTTCTCGCATGTCTTCGCATTCCGTCCGTAACGATGAGCGCCGCCCCGCGCGGGCCTTTGTGCCGCGCCCGGCCCGAGGACCAAGGCCCGTTCAGTTGTGACGCGGCACCGCGGGCACGTCAATGCGGTAGGGGGGGGTGGATACGATGGGGGTTTTGGTTGGACCCGGCGAAAGGCTTCCCGCTCTCGATGACCTGCTGGATCGGGGACATGTGCTGTGCGCGTGCGTCTCCGCCCCGCCGCTGCGGAGGAATTTCCAAAAAGGGGATAATCTGCAAAAATGTACCTTTCGCGAAACCCAAAAGGAACACTCATGAGCTTCAAGCATCTCCTCCTCCCGATCTTGCTGTGCGCGGGTGCGGCCGGCGCAGATACCGAAGGGAACCAAACCACGGTCCGCCTCGTGGAAAGCGGGGCCTGGTCGGTGGAGCACACCACCTTCGACACGGGCGCGCAGCTCTGCACGCTTCTATCGCTGAGCGATGACGGACAGATCCTCGACATCACCTATCACAGCGAGGGCAGGTACAGCATCCTGCTGAGCGCGGCCCCGGAAAATGTCATGATGATCGATACCGGCACAAGCAGCTCCACCAACGGCCTGCCCGTGCGCCTCGACGTGGATTACGACCAGCGTCTCCTGCCGGGTGGGCGGCGCGACGGGCGCGACTTCCTCTTCACCCCCAGCACTTCCTACATGGTCGATTCCGAGAACGGCCTGCTGGCGGCCCTCGCACGCAGCAATGCGGTCGCCCTCAAAGATGCGAACGGCGACGCGACGCTCCATCACTGGTCCCTCGCGGGATCATCGAAAGCCATCGACCGCCTCAAATCCTGCATCCACGACGCATCCGTCGCCACCTCCCCCGTCTATGAACCGAGCGGCACCGGCGCGGGCGTAAGCCCGGAGATGTCGAAGGCGTTGGGAGAGTATTACAAGTCTCTCGAGGATGATGAGTGAGGTGTGGGTTGGTTTTGGTCCGGTGACAGTGGGGTGGGCGGTGCGGGTGGGTCGAGCCGAGTAAAGGTGTCACTTCGCAAAGAAATCCCACCGCAACTTTCGAAATTGACCCTTTTCCTGAAACGAGTCGGTTCAATCTCAAGCTGCCGTTAAAGCCTATATGTTTGAATGATTAGTCCTTGATGATCAAAAAATGTCATAAATCGCGGGAAAGCTGAAGTGTCTCACAAACTGTTTCAACCAGCTTATTCAAAGCATTGCATTCTTTGTTGGGCGCCGTTAGCACTTTTTTCAAGAAACTTGATTTTAGGTTATTTGGTACCATGCGTGCATATAGCCAGCCATGAGACCCTGGATCAAACTTTCGCAATCTATTTGTAAGGATTTGCGGTTTACGATAGTAATCATCATGGGTGCTTTCCAGCCAATTCATATCGCACTTTGTCTTTTCTTCAACGTACTTTAATGTTTCGTCATTTACAAAGAGTAACTCAAATGGAAACTTTATTTCAGACTCATTCAAGCCACATTCAATCATGAACGCTTCGAATGCTTTGGTTTGATATGGCAGTACTGCCGCAGCGAGATTTCCGCTCCCAATTTGAACAGGTGACCCGGATGTATCTGAACCTCTTCCAGCGAAAGTCGCTAGAGAGCTTCGACCAGCTGGATCATTGTCAAATAGAAATAGTGTTTTGGAATTTGATGAAAGTCCACCCGCCAAAGAGATGGTGTTGATAACTTCGTTTGTACTCTTTGGCGTTCCTGAGAACTGCCTAACTTCAAATGAACTTTCTACGCCGAACGCCGAAAGAAGTTTTGGATAGGCATTGACATCGTGTTTACCCTCTACAAACAGTGTTGGCTTTGAAAGATTTGCGAGCTGGGATTGCAAATCATCGATTTCTTGCTGTTTCCTGCTAAATGCGTCTTGCTGCTCTTTGAGAGAGCGAATGACATAAGGGAGTTGCATCAATCCCGCCGCGCGCATTGTGCTGTCCGCATCTTCAAGTTTGTCAATTACTGTTGTAGCTCGCTCAGGCGTTACCTCCTTGTGCTCGTCCAGCATCTGTTTTTCAACGAAGAATCTCTTTGTACTACATCCATTCTCTGAGGGCGCCAAATAGAATGCTGGTGAGTGGCTACTGATGAAAATCTGCGTGTCGTCACGAGACGCAAACGAAGCGAATCGTCGGGCTTCGAGAGAAGCGGCAGACAAATCAAGAGAATTTTCTGGCTCTTCGAATCCCCAAAGAAAATATTTTTTGCTTACTTCATTCTCGTTAATGAACCGCAGGAGTTCCAGAAGGTGTCGCGCCTTGACTCCATCACCCTTTTGTTTGAACAGGGAATGCCCATCGTCACCATGAGCAAAATCAAGATTCCGGAATAGAGCTGCCATGTTGGTGGGTGCTGACAATGAAGCCTTGCTCGCAAAGATTTCTTGTAACTGCTGTGTTAGAGTTTCGGTCTGCTCACCAATTGCGTCAATGAATTTTCTAGTAGCATCCAACATATAGCTATCTTTTGAAGCGGATGAATACATTCGCTCGATGAGATCGGCGTATACTTGGAGATCTTTGATTGCGGGAATATATGTGAAATCAACTTGATTAAGGAACCTAGTAAGCATAGCCGTTTTTCCACCGGATAGGGAAGGGGATGAAGAAACGCTGATGTCACCACCGTACCGGTTCCATTGCTTTTTTACACTAATCTCGTGCCCAAGAGAATTACGGTAATTTGGAGGCACATTGAATGTCACTTTAATCCATACAAATTGTCGCCCCTTGGCAACCGAAGCTTTTTGCTTTCGTAGATCAGACATATCTATATCAAAATCAAAATCTGTCCCTGGATCAGTTTGTCCATTGAAGAACAGATTTAGGCCACGAAGAATATTAGATTTTCCAGAATCGTTACGGCCAAAAAACAGGTTCAAATCACCTACTGCGTCGAGAGACATTGAATAGATTGAACGCAGGTAGTGGATTTCTACTTTTTTTATAAGCTGCATAATTGTCCAAGTTAAAACTTCGTTTGGAAGCGGTTTATCAAGCTTTGTAGCGAACGCCAGTGCCCTCGAATCTAGCGAGGCTTGACCAATTGGTAGCCGGCCATGTGCCCTCCTTGCTGCGCAGTGCTACGATCTTTTCTCGATTCCCCCTTTTTCTCCCAACCACCTTAGACCCTGCATCCTTCCCCCCCAACCTCAGCCCATCTCCGCCGCGCCGATCGACTGGATCGCGTGGAAGCTTTCGAAGCGCGGGGTGCCTTCGTGGAGTTTGCGGGTCTGGCCGGCGCGGGCGTGTGCGGCTCTGAACTCCTCGCTTGTGGTCCAGGCGCGGAAATGGGCCTCGCTCGCCCAGACGGTATGCGACGCGTAGAGACGACGGCCGTCATCCTCGGGGCCTTTGAGCATGTGGAACGAGACGAACCCGTCCATCGCCTCGAGATGGCTTTCCCGGCCGAGCCATAGCTCCTCGAAGGCGGCGGCGTTTTCGAGCGGGACGGTGAAGCGGTTCATCGCAAGATACATTTCTGTGGCTCCTTAATCCGGATTGAGAGATTTGCAGGGATCGGTCCGGTCCGCCTGAGGGACGAAGCGGATCTCTTCGAAGGGCATGTCGGTGGTGCCTTCGACGAATCCGGTGGCATATGTGGTGATATCGGGCGCCGCGCGGGCGATCATCGCGGGCACGCCCCAGTCGAGACGTGCATGCCCGTTGCCGACGATCAGGGCGACGGGCGGGCCATGACGCTCGAGCGCCTCGAGCGCCGCGCGGGCGAAGACGGCATCGCGGTATCGTTGGACGGCGACCATGCCGGCCATGGCGTCGCGCGGCATGGCCTTGCAATGCGCCTCGAATTGCAGATCCTCGCGCAGCCGCTGCTCATCTCCCGGCAATGCGGCATCGAGCCCGTAGAGCGGCGCGTCGGGCCCGAAGAGCGCGGCGGGTCCGTCCGAATAGACGGCCCGCACCACCTTGCGCGAAGCGGCGGCGCCGACGATATGCGCCGCGCCGAGCGCATCGAAAATGGGGGCGTAGATGGGGAAATGCTTCCAGCCGCTCGCCGCCCACGCATCCTCGATCAGGCTGCGATCCGCATCGGCCCGCTTCGCGTCGCCTTCGGTCAGCATCTCGAAGATGACCGCGCTGGGGCTCAGATCGCGCAGCGCGGCGGCCTGGCCGAGATGCGCATCGGGATTGTCGTGGACTTCGCCCAAGATGACGATCTCCGCCACGGGTTCGGCCATGGCGGGACAGGCGAGACAGGCAAGCAGAATGGCAAGGCGCATGAAGGATCCTTTCAGGCCGAGGCCGCGTGGGGCAGGATATAGGGAACGCCCTCGGGCGGGGGGGCCGACACGCGAAGCGTACAGCCATAGGCATGCGACAGGATTTCGCCCGTCAGCACTTCGCTCGGCGTTCCGACGGCGAGGCCTCTGCCGCCGGCGAGCACCGCGACCTTGTCGGCATAGAGCGCGGTCAGGTTCAGATCGTGCATGACGGCGATCACCCCGCCGCCCGCCGCGGCGAAGTCGCGGGCGATCTGCATGACCTGCAACTGGTGCGCGATATCGAGGCTCGAGACAGGCTCGTCCAGCAAGAGCCAGCGCGGGGTGCCGCCTTCGACGGGGTGCCAGACCTGCGCCACAACGCGCGCCAGCATGACACGCTGCGCCTCGCCGCCCGACAAGTCCTGAAAGCTGCGATCCGCATGTTGCGCGAGACCCACGCGCGCCAAGGCCCGCAGCGGAACGTCCGAGCGGTCTCCCGCCGTGCCCGACTGAAGGCCGAGGCGGACCACTTCGATCACGGTGAAGGGGAAGGCCAGTTGCGAGGCCTGCGGCAGGACCGCCCGCTCCGCGGCGAGCTGCCAAGGTTTCATCGTGCGGATGTCCCGTCCGTTCAGCTCGACAAGGCCGCTATAGGGCAGGCTGGCCGTGATGGCGCCCAGAAGGCTGGACTTGCCCGAGCCGTTCGGCCCGACGATCGCGGTGACCTCTCCGGGCTGCGCGATCAGGCTGACCCCGGCCAGCACCTCGCGCGGGCCGTAGGATACGCGGATATTCTCGGCACGGAGCGTCATGGCAGCGCCAGCCCCCGGCGCTTGAGCAGGATCCACAGAAAGACCGGCGCGCCGAGCACGGCGGTGACGATCCCGATGGGCAGCTCGGCCGGGGCGATGACGGTGCGCGCGATCACGTCCGCCACGATCAGAAGGGTGGCGCCCAGAAGCGCGGAGTTGATGAGGAGCGTCCGGTGATCGGGGCCCGAGGCCAGCCGCAGAAGATGCGGCACCACGATGCCGACGAAACCGATCCCGCCCGAGACGGCCACCGCTGCGCCCGTCGCCGCGGCGACGGCGAGGATGGCGATGGATTTCATGCGCTGCACGTCGATGCCGATATGCGCTGCCGTCGCCTCGCCGAGGGCGAGGCCGTTGAGGCCGCGCCCCAGCATCAGCGCCGCGGCGACGGCGGCGAGGATCATCGGCCCCGCCGCAAACACCTTGGCCCAGCTCGCCCCGGCGAGCGAGCCGAGCCCCCAGAAGTTGAGGTCGCGCAATTGCTGGTCGTCCGCGATATAGACGAGGATGCCCGAAATCGCCCCGGCCAGCGCGCCGAGGGCGATCCCGGCCAAGAGCATCGTGGCCACGGATGTGCGGCCCCCGCTGGTCGAGACGCGGTAGAGCAGGATGGTCGATCCCCAGCCGCCGAGGAACGCGGCGACGGGCACGAGTTGGGTGCCGGTCAGATCGCTCAGCCATAGGGGCATGAGCGCGCCGAGGACGATGGCGAGGATCGCACCCAGCCCCGCGCCCGCGCCGACCCCGACGATGCCCGGATCGGCCAGCGGATTGCGGAAGAGCCCCTGCATCGCCGCGCCCGAGACCGCGAGGGCGGCGCCCACGAAAACGCCCATGGCAAGGCGCGGCAGGCGGATATCGAGGAGCACGACACGCTCCATCCGGCTCAGGCTTTCGCCCCGCGCGAGGGTCGCCAGAAGATCCGTGATGCGGACCTCGGTGGCACCGATTTGCAGGCTGAGGAGGCATGCGATCACCAGCAGGGCCCCGAGCAGCCAGTGCAGCGCGCGCGCTTGGGTCAGGCGGTCGCGCGCGACATGCGTTCCGGTGTCGGGGATCGCGGACAAGGGCTCAACTCCCGCCGTCATAGATGGCGCGGCTGAGCCGCGTCACCGCCTCGGCCGTGCGCGGCCCGAAGCCGAGAAGCAACAGCCCGTTCATCCGCACGATGGAGGCGCGCTCCGCCGCCGGGGTCAGCGCGACCGCCGGCAGGGCCAGAAGCTCGGCATCGGACTTGCCGTGATCGCCGCCGCGATCCATCATCAGGATCACGTCTGGAGCGGCCAGACCCACCGCTTCGTCCGTCAGTTGCCGGTAGCCCTCGAAATCCGTGACGGCGTTCACGCCGCCCGCCATGCGGATCACCGCATCGGCTTCGGTTCCCGCGCCCGATGCGGTGATCCGGCCGCCTTGGGTGGAGAGGATGAAGAGGACGCGCTTCTTGTCCGCCTCGGGGCGCTCGGCGGCCCTCGTCGCCTCTGCAAGGGCCGCGCCGACGTCGGCTTGCAGAAGATCGGCGCGCTCCGGAACACCGAGCGCGTCGCCGATGATCTCAATCTTGCGCAGGATGCCGTCCGCATCGCGCGCGTCCGGCACTTCGACAAGCGCGACATCGGCGGCGCGGATCACCTCCAGAGCCTCCGGAGGGCCGGCGCCTTCGCCCGTGATGATGAGCGAAGGGTCGACCGACAGCACCCCCTCGGGGGAGAGGGCGCGCATGTAGCCCACATCCGGCAGCTCGGTCACCTCGGGCGGGTAGCTCGATGTCGTATCGCGCGCCTTCAGCCGGTGCCCCTGGCCGAGCGCCACGATGATTTCGGTCACCGCGCCTCCGATCGACAGAACATCGGCGCCCGTGTCTGCCGGTGCGGGGGACGCGCCGATCAGCGCCGCGAAGATGGCCGCGAGGCCGAGTGTCGGGGCCGGGCGGATCATGCGGGCACCGCTTCGAGGTCGGGCAGGCCGGCGACGAGACGGCCCCAGTCGGCGCGCGAGTCGCGCCCTTCCTTTCCGACGCCGAAAACCTGGAAAATGATGCCGCCCGCCGCATCGAACGCCTCGACCGAGACGGCAGGGCCGCGCTGCGTCGGCTTTTCCACGGCCCAGACCTCGGCCACCTTGTCGAGCCTGAGATGCAGGTTGAAGCCGGGATCCATCACGTTCTGCCACGGCCCCATCCTGCGCAGATCATGCAGGGGGCCGGTATGGATCTGGATGCAGCCGCGATTGCCGACGAAGATCATCACCTCGATCCCCGCATCGCGCACCGCGGTCAGCATGTCGTCCGCCGCTTTCGGGGCGAGCGGCCGCACGAACGGCGCGCCCGCGATCCGGTAGGCCCCGAGGCGGTTCATCTTGAGCTTCGCGCAAAGGCGCAGGAACTGATGCGTGTCGGTGAGCCGCGCCCATTCCTCGCGCAGGGTATCGACCTTGTCGGAGCGGGATTTCGCGGCCTCGGCGGGTGTGCGCGGCTCGACCCTCTGGGCGTCGCCCTGATCGCCATGCGCCAATTCGGCGACGATGCCGGCCCAGGCCGCGTGATCGGATGCCTCGCGCAGATGGATCTTGTGAACCGCATCGCCCGCCGCATCGAAGATCTGAAGCGACCGGCGCGGACCCTCCTCCGAGGCGGCTTCCACTGCGAAGGCATGGACCCAATGCGAGGGGAACATGCGCAGGTCGATCTCTTCGGTCAGGGTCATCGCCGCATGCTCGCCCGGATGGTAATTGCCGTAGCGGCCGACCTTCTCATGAACGCATGCCTCGACGCGCGTCAGGGCCATCACCTCGCCCAGTCTTTCGGCGGCGGGGATGATGCGGTCGGGATGGGCGGCGATTCGCGCCGTGCCTTTCCCGACATGGGCGGCGACAAGCTGCGCCTCGGCGATACCGAGCGCGTCCGCGGCGTCGCGGGCGCGCGATTTCGGATTTTCCGCAATGAAGGCGCGGATTTCTGCGGGAGTGGGAGCGGCTCGCTCGGTCATTGGGGCATCCTCGGAGTGACAGGGTCCGATGGCTGCGCCCGATGCGTCCGGTGCGTGGCTCTCTCAAATTTCTTGACTATTTTAGTCGACTACCTTTAAGGCTGCAACCCGTAGCGATACCGATAATCGCAATTCACCAAAAATCGCCGCGCCAGCCCTTTGCGAGCTTCGGCCCACAAGACGCATGAAGGATGGCGCAAATGCACATGAAACTGATGCGCGGCTCTGCCGCGCTGGCCTGTCTGTCTTTGGCGGCGCCTGCCGCAGGGCAGGACGAAGGCACGCCCGGATACCTCGGAACGCTCATCCTGACGGGGGGCAAGCGGGATCTGAGCTACGGCACCGCCCTGTCGCGGACGGTGATCGACAAAGAAGAGGTTTTGGACCGGCAGGCCAGCACCGTCGCGCAGCTGATCGATTCCGTTCCCGGCGTCATGCTCGTCAACGGCACGACGCCGCAGGGTTCGGGCATCAATATCCGCGGCTTCGGCGCCAACACGACCTTCGGCAGCGATCAGAAAATCGCGGTGCAGATCGACGGGGCCAGCGTCGGGTCGGAAGAGCTCTACCGCATCGGCACCCAGCTTTTCACCGACCCGCTCCTTTACAAACGGGTCGAGGTACTGCGCGGCACCATCGGCAGTTTCGCCTATGGCGCGGGCATCGTCGGCGGCGTGGTCAAGCTCGAGACGAAGGATGCGGCGGACTTCACCGGGGGCGCGCTCGGCTCCGGCGGCTCGCAGACGCTCGAATACAGCAGCAATGGGGATGGTTGGGCCACATCGACCAATCTCGCGTGGATGCCCGCCGAGGGGGTGGAGTTCCTTTTCAACTACACGCTGCGCGATCAGGGCAATCTGACGGCGGGCGATGGCACCACCATCGGCAATTCGTCGTTCCGCACACCCTCGTGGCTGGCCAAGGGCAAGATCACCTTCGGCGAGGGCGATGCCCAATCCCTGACGCTCAGCTATTCCGAGACGGTCGCCGACGACAAGGACGTGCCCTATGACCAGTTCGAGACGACGGCGAACAGTTTCGGCCGGGTGGACCGGCGCACCGATACCAGTCAGGCGGTGCTCGAGTATCGCTACAACCCGGCGAGCGATCTGATCGATCTGCGCGCCAATCTCAGCTATGCGGACCAGACGATCGACGTGGATTACATCGACGGCAGCTCGCCGTTCCAGGGCGGGCAGAGCGTCGCCGCCTTTTGCGCGAGCCCCTTCACGGGGGTCATCTGCGCCGATAACCGCTATCAGACCACGAAGCTTACCGTCTCAAACCGCGCGCTGTTCAGCACCGGCACGGTCGCCCATGACATGCTGGCGGGCGCGGAGGTGATCCGCAAGGAGCGGCTCGATGCGGCCAGCTCGCCGGGCGGCGAGGACCGCCGGTTCGCCCTCTTCGTCGTGGACGAGATGAGCATCGGGCAGATCACCCTGACGCCCGCGCTGCGCTACGAGCATTCGCGCATCGAAAGCGCGGTGCCGCTGGCGGGGGTGCCGGACAGCTACGACAACGACGCGCTCATGGGCGGCCTCGCGCTGGCCTATGATTTCGGCAACGGCCTGTCGATTTTCGGAAGCGCGGCCTATACCGAAGGCCTGCCGATCATCGACGATCTGGGCACAGCGGCGACGGCGCAGCGTCGCATCGGCATGACCGAGAAGTCTCAGACGCTGGAGATCGGCGCCGAATACACCGGCCTCGACGTGCTCGCGGCGGGCGACAGCCTGACCCTGCGCGGCAACTACTACCAGACCAAGCTTTGGGATATCACCAGCTACACGGTCTCCGGCTCGACGACGGTGGATCTCGATCACGTGCAGTCCGAAGGGTTCGAGCTCGAAGCATCCTATGGCACGCAGAGTGGTTTCTACGTCGATCTTGCCGGGCATATCGGCAAGGGCCGCGAATACGATCCGGACGGCAGCAGCACCGTCTGGCGCATCAGCCCGGCGGACCGGGTGCAACTGACCCTGGGCAAACGCTGGAGCGATGATCTGGACCTGAGCTGGGAGGTCGTTCATGCCGTGGACCGCCGCGATGCTCTGGGGGCGGACCTCGCCGACGTGACCCGGCACAATCTGCGCGCCACCTGGCAGCCGGATCAGGGGTGGCTCGAGGATACGGCGGTGCGGTTCGGGGTCGAGAACCTGCTGGACGAGGCCTATGTCGGGCACCTGTCCTCGCCCACACGGCAGGCGCCGGGCCGCACGTTCAAGGTCTCGGTGACGCGGACATTCTGAATGAGCGCGAGATGGCGGGCGCCGCGTGGCGCCGGCCATCGACATCATCCGGCGATCGGTGCGCCCGGCCTCACTCCCCGCGCGTCTGCGGCGCGCGCGGGGAGGTGCGGTCGAGGTCGGGGCTGATGGGGATGTGCTCCTGGTCGTCGCCGGGCGGCAGGCGGAAGGGGCCGTTCTGCCAATCGGCGGCTTTCCAGGCTTCCTTGGCCTCCTCGATCCGGTCGCGCGAGGAAGAGACGAAGTTCCACCAGATATAGCGCCCCTCGTTCATCGTATCGCCGCCGAGCGCGAGAAGGCGCGCGCCCTGCGCGCCCGCGCGCACGCTCAGCTTGTCGCCGGGGCGGAAGACCATCATCCGGCCCGCCTCGAAGACCTCGCCCGCGATCTCGACGGAGCCTTCGGTGATGTAGAGGCCGCGATCCTCGTGATCGTCGGGCAGCGGAAACTGCGCCCCCGGCTCCAGCATCGCGTCAAGATAGAAGGTGCGCGACTGCATCGTCACCGGGCTTGCCTTGCCGTAGGCCGAGCCGAGGATGAGGCGCGCGCGCACGCCGCCATCCTCCAGAACGGGCAGCGCCTCCTCCTTGTGATGCTCGAAGGCGGGGGCCATCTCCTCGCGGTTTTCGGGCAGGGCGATCCATGTCTGGACGCCGAAAAGCTTGTGCCGCGTCTTGCGCGTCGCGTCCGAGGTGCGCTCGGAATGGGTGACGCCGCGGCCCGCGACCATCCAGTTGACCTCGCCGGGATGGATCATCTGATGCGTGCCGAGGCTGTCGCGGTGCTCGAATTCGCCTTGGTAGAGATAGGTGACGGTGCCGAGGCCGATATGGGGATGGGGGCGCACATCGATCCCGCCATCAGTGACGAATTCGGCCGGGCCGACCTGATCGAAGAAGATGAAGGGGCCGACCATCTGGCGTTTGGGAGAGGGCAGGGCGCGGCGCACCTCGAAGCCGCCCAGATCGCGGGCGCGCGGGATGATGAGCGTCTCGAGCGCGTCCGGTCCGGCATTCGGGCATTCGGGGGTCTGCGTGGGGTTCCAGCTCATGGCGGTCTCCTTTTGAAACAGGGTATCAGGCGCGGGCCCAATCCTCGGGCATCCACTGCGCGAGCGTCTCGAAGCCTTGCGGGGCAGGGCGGGTGACGAGCGCCTCGCCCTCGGCCAGCCGCGCGCCCGCGACCTCCTCGATATTCGAGCGATGGGCGACGATGACGCGATTGGTGCCCTCTGCGGGCGGCGTCGTCAGCAAATCGCGCAGATAGGCGATACGGCCCGCGCGGCCCGCGTCGTCCGAGAGAAGACCCAGAAGCTCGCGGCGCTCCTCGACCCGGCCGAAGGCAATTTCGGCCATGTCGCGGCAGCGCGCGAAGGGGCTGGCGAGCACCTCGCCCACGGGGAAATTCGCGGCCCGGAAGGCGGCGCCGATCCGCTCGGACTGGGCGATGCCGAGATCCGACAGCAGGCGCTGCCGCTCGCGCGGCCAGTCGATATGGTCGATGCCGGACCATGTGGTCGCGCCGTGGCGGAAATAGATGACATGCCCGCCCCGGCGCAAAGCCTCGCGCAGGGCCGGCCGCGCGAGGGCGGCGGAGGGAAGCAGAAGGGCCGCCGCGCCGAGAGCGAGAAAGCGGCGCCGGGGCAGCTCAGGGCGATCACGCGATGACATCGGCCGTCTCCTTGGGGTGGCGGGCCGCGAAGGCGCGGAAGAACGGGCAGAGCGGCACGATCTTCTGGCCGGCGGCGCGCGCATCCGCGATGACCCGCCGCGAGAGGGCGGCGGCGAGGCCCTTGCCGCGCAGGCTGTCTGGCACGCCGGTGTGATCGACGATGATGAGGGTCTCGGAGGCCTTGGAGAAGGTCAGCTCCGCCTCGCCGGGATGTCCGGCGAGGGTCGCGACATAGCGGCCCTTGGTCTCGCTGTCCTCGCGGATGATGCTTGGCTCGGTCATGGTCGCTCCTCACGTCATGAAATGGCGGCTAGGTGGCGCCGGGGTCGGTCTCGGATCGCAGAAACTCGGCGAGCGCCTCGATCTCCTTGCGGCGCAGCTCGTGCCCGCCATCGTGAAAGCAGGTGGAGAGATGCGCGCCCTGCGCGCGCGTCCAGTCGGCCAGCGCCTCGGTCAGCGGCCATGGGCAGATCGGATCGCGCCGGCCCGCCGAGATCAGCACGCGCGCCCCCTCGAGCCCCGGCGCCGGGGCAGGGGACCAGGGCACGAGCGGATGCAGAAGCGCCGCCCGCGCGAAGAGCGTGGGGCGGGCCATCATGACCGACGCGAGAATGTTCGCCCCGTTGGAATAGCCGAACCCATAGACCGGCCTTCCGGGATGGGCGTCGCGCCATGCCTCGACGAAGCCGGCCATCTTGTCCGTGGCGCGGGCGAGGTCCGCCATGTCATAGACGCCTTCGCCGGTGCGGCGAAAGAAGCGCGCCGCGCCGCGCTCGGACACGTCGCCGCGCGGCGAGACGATGCCCGCGCCGGGCAGAAGCTCGCCCGCGAGGCCGAAGAACTGCCGCTCGTCGCCGCCGGTGCCGTGAAAGGCGAAGACCAGCGGTGCGGCGCCCTCCGGCGCCGAGACCAGCGCGTGATAGGCTTCGGTGGACATGGCGCGGCCTCCTTTCAGGCAAGCTCGGGCAGGCGCTTTTCGATCTGCGCGCGATAGGGGCGATAGCGCTCGGGCAATTGCAGCGCCTCGCCGAGATGGGCGGTATCCTCGTCCCTGTCGAAGCCCGGCTCGTTCGTGGCGATCTCGAAGAGGATGCCGCCGGGTGTGCGGAAGTAGATAGCCCAGAAGTAATCGCGGTCGATCACCGGCGTGACCTGATAGCCGGTATCCATCAGCGCCGCGCGCATTTCGAGCTGCGCCGCGCGGTCCTCGACCGCGAAAGCGATGTGATGGACGGATCCCGCGCCTTGCTCGGCGGGGCGCGCGTCCGGCAGCGCCTCGAGATCGATGGTGCGCGCGGCGTTGCCGCCCTCGATCCGGTAGCGCGTCACGCCCGCCTCGCTGGCCTCCTCTTCGTATCCCATGAAGCGCAGAAGCTCGCCCGTGGCCGCCGCGTCGCGCAGCCGGATCCGCGCGCCGTGAAAGCCGAGGATGCCTTCGCTCTCGCCGATCCCGCCGCCGGTCCAGGGGCTGCGCCCCTCGGGCTCGGCCTCGACCAGCGCGAAGCTGTCGCCATCGGGCCCGTCGAAGGAAAGCCGGCTCTCGCCGAGAAAACTGCCCTCGGCGATCCCGCGCGCACCCATCGCGGCGAGGCGGTCCCGCCAGAAGGGCAGGGCGCCGCGCGGCACGGCGAATTCGGTCACGCCCACCTCGCCCGTGCCGCGCCGGCCCTTGGGCATGCGGCCGAAGGGAAAATAGGTCATGACCGATCCGGGCGTGCCGACGCTGTCGCCGTAATAGAGATGATAGACTTCGGGCGCGTCGAAATTGACGGTTTTCTTGACGCGCCGCAGCCCGAGAGTTTCGGTGAAAAAGGCGTTGTTCTCGCGCGCGTCCGCCGCCATCGACGTGACGTGATGCAGACCCTTGATGAGATGTGTCATGCCCGTCTCCTGACCTTCGGTTTCGCTTGGATCCACAGTTAGGTCTCCCGGGCGCGCATAACTATGATAAAGGATCGCCATAGACTGTTGCGATCCGGGAAGGGGTGGCGCCATGCAGGACCTCAAACCCGTGCGCGTCTTTCTGGAGGTGGTCGCGCGGCGCAGCTTCGCGGCGGCGGCGAAATCCCTGCGGATGACGCCCGCCTCGGTCTCGCGCATCGTGGCCAAGCTCGAGGAGGATCTGGGCGAGCAGCTCTTGCTGCGCACGACGCGGCAGGTGTCGCTCACCTCGACCGGCGCGAGCATCGCCGCGCGCTATGCGCCGCTTCTGGAGGCCTTCGATCAGGTCGCGCGCGATCTCGAGCGCGAGATGCAGCCCCATCGCGGGCGCCTCGCGATCAACGCGCCGATGTCCTTCGGGCAGCGCATCCTGCCGGGGCTGATCGAGAGCTTTCGGCTCGCCTATCCGAATATCGACCTGACCATTCGCCTGACCGACCGGCTCGTCGATATCGTCACCGAAAGCTGCGATCTGGCGATCCGCGTCTCGGCGCCGCCGACGGACAAATCGACCATCTGGCGCAAGCTCTGCGAGGTGCCGCTGCGCATCGTCGCGGCGCCCTCGTTCCTCGAAAGGCACGGGGTGCCCGAGGAGCCGGGCGATCTCGACCCGGCGCTGTGCCTCTCGTACGGCGAGGAGGACGCGCCCGAGAGCTGGCGCTTCGAGAAGGACGGCGTGCCGCGCCATTTCAGGGCGGGGCGCGCAATCCAGACCAATAACGGCGATCTGCTCTATCAGTTGGTGCGATCGGGCGCCGGGATCGCCATGCTGCCCGAGTTTCTGGTCGCCGAGGGCATGAAGACGGGCGAGGTCGTGCCGCTGCTCGGCGCGTGGTCGCTCCCGCCGCTCTGGCTCTCGCTCTTCTATCCGCCCTACGAGACGCTGCCGCCGCAGGTGGCGACATTCACGGATTTCTTCGAAGCCTATCTGCGCGATCTCGACGCGTTCGATCTGCCCCGGTAACGGGAAGGGCGAGGGCCGCCGCCTCGGCGCGCGCGCGGCCCTCGCGATGGCCTAGCCTTTCGAGACGATCTGCGCGAAGCGGGTCTTGAACCCGGTGAACATCGTTTCGAGCATCTGGGTCAGATGCGCGCCCGCCTTGTCGGGCGTTCCCGCGTCGAAGGGCGGGGCGGGGTCGTATTCGGCCAGAAGCTGCACCGCCTTGGCATAGTCCTCGCCGCGCATCTCGGCCAGAAGCGTGAGACCGAAGTCGATCCCCGCCGTCACGCCGCCGCCGGTCACGCGGTTGCGGTCGCGCACGACGCGCGCATCGACCGGGATCGCGCCGAACTCCTCGACGAGCGGGCGGGTGATCCAATGCGAGGTGACCTTGTAGCCGTCGATCAGCCCCGCCTTGCCCAGAAGCAGCGTGCCCGTGCAGACCGAAGTGACATAGCGCGCCTTCTCGCCCGTCCGGGCGAGCCAGTCGATCGTCTCGGCATCCTCGAGCACGTCGAGAATGCCCGAGCCCGCGCCGGGCACGCAGAGCACGTCGGGCGCCTCGGGCGCGTCGGCCAGCACGATGTCGGGCAGGATCGTGATGCCCGTGTCCGTCACGACCGGATCGAGCGTCTTGGCCGCGATCCGGACGCTCGCGCCCATCATGCTGGCGAACATGTATTGCGGCCCGACGAGGTCGAGCGCGGTCATTCCCGGATAGGCGAGAAAGACGACCTGCTCGCTGCCCTGCCATTCGG
Organism: Roseovarius aquimarinus; assembly: GCF_043661195.1. NCBI lineage: Bacteria > Pseudomonadati > Pseudomonadota > Alphaproteobacteria > Rhodobacterales > Roseobacteraceae > Roseovarius > Roseovarius aquimarinus. The sequence continues at coordinate 27,071 of NZ_JBIHMM010000006.1, read as the reverse complement.
GCGGAGTATGGGACATGTCGTGCCCGTTCGCGCCGGTCCGCGCAGCGCCCTGATCGTCCGCGCGGGCGGTTTGCGCGATCCCGAACGGGGCGAGGATCGCGGCGAGGTTGAAGAAACGTCTGGTGATCATGCTGGAATCTCCCTTCGGGGATGTCAGAATTGGATTTCGAGCGCCGCCGTCAGCTTGCGCCCGGCGCCCGGCGCCACGCGCCCGCCGAAATAGCCGTAGCGGTCGAAATAATCGGTGTCGGTCAGGTTCTGGATGCCGAGCGAGGCGCGATAGCCGCCACGCGCGTAGGTGAGCGCCGCATCGAGCGTGTAGAAGGCATCGCTCTTGTAGAGGTTGTTGTTGCTGAGGTACTCGCCCGATTGCGCATAGACGCCGCCGCCGAGGCTGAGCCCGTCCCAGCGGCCCGCGAACTGGTAGTCGAGCCAGACGCGCCCCGAATGCCGCGGCACGCCGGGCAGGGCGTTGCCCGCCGGGATGACGCCCGTCGCGGTGGGCGCATCGCGCGTGAATTCGGCATCGACATAGGCGTAGCTGAGAAGCGCGCTGAGCTGCGGGCCGAGCCGCCATGTCAGATCCGCCTCGATGCCGCGCGCGCGCTGGCGTCCCTCGGCCCGCGACTGGAACGTCGCGGGGTCGGTCACGGCGACGTTCTCGCGCTCGATCTCGAAGAGGGCGACCGTTCCGGCAAGGCCGAAATCCGTGTCGAACTTCATCCCCGCCTCGATCTGCCGCGACATCTCGGGCCGGGCCTTGCCGGAGAAAAGCTGGAACGGCTGGCCGCGCATCCCCTCGCCATAGCTCGCGAAGACCGAAAGCTGATCTGTCACGTCATAGACCGCCCCGAAGCGCGGCAGAAGCCGCGTCTCGGCGGTGCGCTCGGCGCCAAGCGCGTTGCGGAAATCGACCTCGACATGCGCGAGGCGCAGCGAGCCGAGAAGGTGCCAGCGGTCGTCGATGCTCGATTGCCACTGCGCGTAGGCACCCGCCGTGCGGTTCTCGACGAACTGGTCGTTCAGCCCGGTTCCGGGGCGCGTATAGGGCGCCGAAAAGACCGGCGCGGTCAGATCCACGGTGGCGGGCGCGAAGGCGACGGCGATGAACCCCTCGTCGTCGAGCGCGCTGTAATCCGCGCCGAAGAGAAGCGTATTGACGCTACGCCCCCATGCGAATTCCGCCTTGGCCGAGGCCGCGAAGGACAGCTCGTCCTGCTCCTGCGCAAGGCGCCCGTTGGCCAGCGCCCATGTCGAGGGCGCGGCGAAGGGCGTGTCGGCCGCGAAGCCGTCCGCGCCGACGAGGCTCTGGACATGCTCGTCGAAGTCGCTGGCCGACCAGCGCAGCGTCGCCTTGGCCGACCAGATATCCGAGAAGCGATGCTCGAGCGTCGCGCCGAGGCTCGCCGCCTGCGAGCCGCTATCCTCGATATCCGCCGGCCCGATGAAGAGATCGGGGTCGATGCGGAAGGCCCCGGCGACGGTGCCGGTGGCGGGCAGGCCCTGATACTCGGGCTGGCTCCATTCGGAATACCGCCCCTGCACCAGAAGCGTCGTCGCGCCCCAGTCGAAGGCGACCGAAGGCGCCAGCGTGAAACGTTCGGCCTCGAGCACGTCCACATCGAAGCGTTGCGTCGCGTATTCCCCGACAAAGCGGAACCGGACGGTCTCGCTCAGCGGCTGATTCACGTCGAAGAAGGGCGACAGCAGGCCGTCGGTGTCGACGCGCAGGCCGACGCTGCGGGCCGCTTCGGCCTCCGGCTTTTTCGACACGATGTTGACGATGCCGCCCGCAGGCGCACCCGAGCCGCCGCCGAAGAGGATCGCCGAGGGGCCCTTGAGCACCTCGATGCGCTCCACATCTATCAGGCTCTCGCGGTCGCCGGGGGCGTATTGATTGGTGGTGAAGCCGTCGCGATAGCGCTCGGCCGCAAAGCCGCGCAGGAGCGTGTTGTCGAAAGCGGGCGTGCTGCGTTGATCGTTCGCCTGCACGTTCGCCACGTTGCGCAGCGCGTCGCTGACGCTCTGCGCCGCCTGGCGGTCGATGACGCTGCGCGGGACGACGGCGACGGATTGCGGCACCTCGCGCAGCGGCGTGCGCGTGCCCGTGGCGCTGTCCGAGGTGAGGGCGCGCAGCCCGTCCACCGGACCGGCGGAGGTCTCCTCGCCGGGGGTCTCGACGACGAGCGTGCCGAGATCGAATGTGGATGTCTGCCCCGATTGCTGGGCGGCGAGAGAGACCGGCAGGCCGAATGCCATGCAGGTAGAGGCCAGAAAAATCCGGCGCGAGATGGGTTCCATGGGAAGTCCTTCGGAAAATGACGTGATGCGATGCGATCAGGTCAGCTCCGGCGGTCCTCTCGGGTGGGGAATGGAGGCGGCGGGCGCGGCGCGCAGCAGATCGCCGGGCGTGTCGATGACGACGCCCGCGCCGAGCGCGGTCCAGAAGGCGATATCGGGCGCGCCGGCCTCGGTCATGTGCTGGGCGGCGACCACGGGGCAGTCCGCCGCGCCGGTCTCGCCGTCCTCGATCTCCTCGAAGCCGTCCGGGCCGAGCACCATCTGGACGATCTTCCCGCCCGTGCAGATCGAGACGATGAGGCGCCCGTCCGCATCCTTCTGCGGCACGAAGGCGGTGGCGAGCGTCATGGACTGAAGCGTGAGCGCGCAAAGCAGCAGCGCCGTGGCCATCATCGACCACAACCCGCCAAACCGCCCGCTCCGCGCCATCCGTGGCCGCACAATCGCCCCGCGCCGTTGAAGATCCACAATGCGCCGAGACCTACAGCGCGTTTCCGCGGCGGTAAAGGGCGCCATTGTCGCGGGTATGGTCCGTTTAATTACATAACATTGATTACGCGCGGTTGATCAAGCGCCATCCGCATACCCCCGCTCACACCAGATACGCGAGGCGCAGGCCGCCCCAATGCTCGCCGGCGACCATGATCGGCGCCGAGACGTCCTTCATCAGCGCGAACTCCCCGCCGCCCATGTCGCGGCGGTAGGCCTGTAGAAGAAACGGCTCGGTGTTGCGGCCCGCCGAGAGGCCGACGCGGTCGTCGAAGATGCGCCGATTGCGGCAATGCTGCGCGTTCCACGCGGTCTCCCCCCTGCGCTGCGGCTTGCTGAACTTCGGGTTATGCACCGGCAGATAGCCGTTGCGATCGACGCTGGCGCAAAAGACGACCTTGGGCGAAAGGCTCTGCGCGTCGTCCTGGAATTGCGGCAGGAGGCGGTCCGCCAGATCGGTGAAGCGGGTGCGCACCTGCTTGGGATCGGTGCCGGGGATCTCGACGTAATCCGTGTCGAAAAGATCGCTTCGGTGGATGGTGCCGTCCTTCACGGCGGCGGTCAGCGCGGCGCCGATGCGCCCCGCCCGCTCGATCACCGCCTCGATATAGATGCTGTCCTCGGTGCGGTATCCCAGCCGGGCCGTCGCCCCGATGAGGCGCTCGGACGTGGTGGTGAGCGCGCGCAGCTGCGCGCACGCGCTCGACAGGCTGCCGCCCGAGCGGGCCACCTGCTCCGAGAGATCGGCGGCCTTCTTGTCGATCCCGGTGATGTCCGCCGCGATCTGGCGCGTCGAGTGCAGGATGTCGGCCTGGCGCGCGCTCACCTCGGTCACGGCGCCTGAAATCTCGCGCATCACGCCGCTGACCTCGCCCGTCTGCTCGCGCACCTCGCTGGCCCGCGCGACAAGCGCGTCGCTGCGCGTGACCAGCCCCGCATTGAGCGCGGCGATGGCCTCGAGCGTGCTGTTGATCTCCTCGGTGGCCTCGGCGGTCTTGGTCGAGAGCGTCTTGACCTCCTGCGCCACCACCATGAAACCGCGCCCCGCCGCCCCGGCGCGGGCGGCCTCGATGGAGGCGTTGAGCGACAGAAGATTGGTCTGGCGCGCGATCGAATGGATGACCTGCGCGACGTCGTTCACCTTTTTCAGCGCATCGCGCAGCCCCGCGATCTCCTCGCCGGTCCGCACCACGCCGCCTGTCACCTCGACCACGCGCGCCATGATATCGTCGATCTTGGCATGGCCGGACGTCACCAGCGTCTCGACCTGCCGCGCCGCATCCTCGGCCTCGCTCGAGGCGTCGATCACGCGCTGGTTGCCGGTGGCGATGCGGTGGGCGTCGCGGCTCAGCTCCTCGGCGATCCGCGCGCCGTCCTGCACCTGCGCGGAGACGTCGTCGACATGGCCCGACACATCGGCGAGGCCGACGCCGAGATGCCCGACGCTGCGCGCGATCTCGGGGATCGCCGAGTCCTCGGCGCTGTGGTCGTGGTCCTTCATGGCCGCCTCCTCCTGCAACATGCTGGAGTTGCAAAGCCCGAGCCAACTTTTGCGCGGCGCGGGTCGACGTCGCGTCATCCGGCGTGGCGACTGCCCCAAGTCTCAGTTTTCGCCCGCTTCTTTCCTGGGCTGGCGGTCGAGCTCCACGCGGTCCTGCGGCCACCAGTCCGGGTGGTTCTCGCGGATATGCTTCAGGAGCTTCTCACGCAGGCGCATCGCGGTCTCCCACCCCGTCGAGGGGTCCGGCGACATCGCGTAGAACGACATCTCCTGCCCCGCCTCGCCATGCGCGGTCACCGCCGTGAAGAGCTGGTCATGCTCGATCACGCCCTCATCCTCCCTGGCGATGTCAAAGAAGACCTCGCGCAGAATTTCCATGTCGGCGCGGTGATCGAGGAAGATCGTGATCGTCTTGAGGATGCGCGCATCCTTGACCGACCAGTTCTCGAAGGGCTGCGAGACGAAGTATTTCACCGGCACGATGATGCGCCGCTCGTCCCATGTGCGCAGGCGCAGGAAGGTGTAGAAGATGCTCTCCACATAGGCCCAGTTGCCCTCGAAGAGGATGCTGTCGCCGATGCGGATGGGCTTGGCCAGCGCGATCTGCAAGGAGGCCATGATGTTGCCCAGCACCGCCTGCCCCGCGATGCCCAGAAGCACCGTCAGCACACCCGCCGAGGCCAAGAGCGACATGCCGAGCGAGTCGAAGAGATTGAGCCGCGAGAGCACGACGATCACCGCGATCCCGACCATGAGCAGCACGATCACCCGCCGGATCGCGTAGATCGAGGTATAAAGCTCGCGCTCGTCGAGGCTGCGGGTGTCGTCGATCTCGCCGATGACGCCGAGCGTGATCCGGTCGAGCACCGCGTCGACCACCTTGAGCGCCGTGATCCCGATGCCCGCGACCATGACGATGAGCAGGAAGGGCCGCAGGAGCGTCGTCGCGGGGCCCGAGAAAGACACGCCGAGTTCGAGCATGAATTGAGCCGCCACCGCGACGGCGACGAGGCCGAGCGGCACGCGCACCCGCTCGAGCGCCTGCCGGATCACCGGCCGCTCGACCCGCTTAGCCGCCGCCCCGACGGTGCGGCTCACGATCCAGCCGAAGCCGAAAAGCGCGCCGAGCATCACCGGAAGGATCAGCCACTCCCAAAGGCGCAGGCCTGCCACCGGGGCGTTGAGCCGCTCGGGAATGTAGCGCTCGAACCGGCCGGGGCCAAACGCCTCGAACAGCTTGGGAATGTTCTGCACGGTCTGCGGCGTGAAGAGCCAGATCGCATCGGCGCCCTCGGCCTTGTAGCGCCCCAGCCGGATCTCGTAGGCCTGCCCGTCGACTTCGACCATCTTCAGCCCGATATCGCGGCGCGGCTTGCCCACCAGCGGGTTGTTCGACGCGCCCGTCTCGATCATCGCATCGGGCCGCGCCGATAGGCCCGCCCAGTCGATCCAGAGCTGCCGCTCGATCACGAGCGCGAGTTGCCGGGCAAGCTCGGGGCCGCGCTCGGCGCGCCGCTCGGGCGTCAGATCGCTGAGGTTGAGATAGCGCGCGGCGGCGTTCAATTGCCCCGCTTCGGTCAATTCGAGAAAGCTGCGCACCGCCTCGCGCGGGGTCCGGCGCTGAACCTGCGTCTCGCCCTCGCCGCTCTCGAGGGCGGCGGCGTCAATCTCGTACCAGGTGCCCTCGGCGGTCTCGTCCTGCGCGAGAGCACCCTCGGCCGCGAAGGCGATCACCAGCACCGCGAGGAGCCGGGACGATATCCGAAGAAGGGCACGCATGGCGCTCAGAGTGTCGGCAGCGCGCGCGTTAATCAAGCGGGTTTCACAGTCGGCCTAGAAGCCGCCGGCCAGCCCGGCCAGAAGGAGCAGGGGCAGAAGAACGGCCCCCATCCCCAGATCCATGCCGCCCCCGTCATCCACCGGGACGGCGGGCACGTCCTCGTCCGGCGGATCTTCTTCCTCGGGCGGTATCGGCGGCAGAAGATCGTCGCCGGGCGCAAGAAAGCTCGGCGCGAAGGCTTCGGTCGGGGTGACGCCGGTCATGCGGACCTCCATGATCTCGCCCGGCGCGAGCACCGCCTCGATAAAGCCGTCCCGATAGATCTCGGCGGCGTCCATCTCCTCCAGCACCGCCGCCGACCGGTTCGAGCCGGGCGCCGCGCCCTCCTCGACACCGAGCACGCGGATCGAGACGTCCTGCACCTCTGCGACAAGCTGCGAGACGTCGATATCGGTCTGCGTGACCTCCTCGCGCGCGTTCGAGGCGATGTAGAAGGCCAGATCCCCTCCCCCGGCAAAGCCGTGCACATCGACGGCGCCCGCCGGCATCTCGGTCTCGCGACCCTCGGGCTGAAAGTCGAGCAGCCGCTTGCCCGGCAGGGTCTCGGACATCATGCGGAACATCTCGCCCGGCGCGGCGGGCGCGTCCAGCGTCGGGCCGACGGCGAGCGCATTGGCCGTATTCTGCAAGAGCGGCCAGACCTGCGCCTGATCGACCCCGTTCTTCATGAAGCCTTCCATGAGATTCAGCATCTCGTGCGACTGGTAGAGGCCGTAATCCCGCTCGTCTTCATAGACCGACGTCGCGGCCTTTTGGTTCCACTCGGTCACGTGCGTTTCGAGATCGGGCCGCTCCTCGAGCCAGGACCGCTGGAACTGGCTGATATCGGTATAGCGCGAATTGGGAAAATCGGGCGCCTTGGAATAGACATGCGTGGCGATGCCGTCCACATCGCCCAGCCGTCCCGCCTCCTGAAACCGCTCCACGATGATCTTGTTGTTCACGAATTGCCAGTTGATGCGCCCGCTGCCGTAGACGGCGTTCTCCTCGGTCAGATCGAGCCCGTAGGTCTCGTTCAGATCGGCGAGCGCCGCATCGTTCGGCACGCCCTCATAGACCTCGTCGAGCGACGAGAAATTGTAATTCTGTCCGATCTGCACGAGGATTTCCGTCTGCGCCGCCTGCGGAAACTCCTCCTGCAGGGCCAGAAGCTCCTCGTCGATGATGCCCGTCATCTCGGCCGAAAGGCGCCCGTATTCGGCGGCATTCATCTGCCCCGCGCCCCAATACTCGTTGCCGATCTCGAAGGACTGCACCTCCGCCGGACCGTATCGGCCAGAAATCGCGTCCCGCACGAAGCCGCGCAGCGTCTCCGCATCGACCTCGGGCAGGCGGTCGCCATTCGCGTCGGTGGCCGTCTCGGAGAGCTGGTCGCGCGTCGGGATCACGATATTGACGCTGCGGCCCGTCTCGGCGGCATAGCCCATGATCTCCGAAAGCGGGATGAAATCGGTCGTCTCGCCGGTCGCGGCGTCGATGGCGCGCACGGCATCGGGATCGGACAGATCGAAGAACTGTTCGGTCAGCGAGCCGCCGGGATAGCGCAAGCTCGTGACGCCGAGCGCCTCGACGGGCGCGACGAACGAATCCTGCGGCTCCTCCTCGGTCCGCGTCGCGATCACGTTGCCGCCGAAAAGGCCGTGATCTGCGCGCGTGCCCACAAGGCGTGCGGTCGGGTCGAGACGTGGCATGGTATGGACCTCCTTCGATCATGCGAAAGGCGGCCGGCCTGAAAAAACTTGCTTCAATATGAATTTGAACCACTCCTCCTAGAGGAGAGTTGCGCAAGTTTCAGTTATCTTTAGATATAGTCGTCTCTTTCGATAGCCATTCGCGCGGAGCGCGGGCACGAATCGGGCGGCGCGGCATGTCCTTTCCACTGGCCACGGCTTGGCCGGTATCAGGCCCCGCCGCTGTCCTTTGCGTGATGCAGAAGGCCTTGCCCGCCATGTTCGATGTCATGGCAGATCGCGCGCCGCGTCACATCGGGGTCGCGGGCGCGCAGCCCTTCAATTACCGTCAGGTGCGGGTGGATATCGTGGAACGGGTTTCCCGCGTCGTAAAGATGCGACAGCAGCGGCCCACAGCGCACCCAGAGGTTCTCGACGATCTCGAGCAGGATCGGCATCCCGCCCGCGCGGCAGAGCGACAGGTGAAACTGCGTGTTGAGGTCGATCGCCTGCGCGAAATCTCCCGCCTCGAAGGCGCGCGACAGCTGCGCGTGCATCGCCTCGAGCGCATCGATCTGAGCGTCGGTCGCACATGTTGCGGCGGCGGCGGCGGCACGCCCCTCGAGGTCGAGCCGGATGTTGCGGATCTCGATCAATTGCTCGCGGCTGAGCTCGGGCACCATCGCCGTCCCGCGCGCATCGAGCGCGAGCGCATCGAGCGAGACGAGCCGCAGAAACGCTTCGCGCATCGGCGTCGCGCTGATTCCGAATCGCTTGGACATGGGTCTGAGACGCAGCTTCTCGCCCGGTTTGAGCTGCCCGCCCATCAATGCCTCGCGCAGCGCGAAATAGGCCCTATCGCCCAGATTTTCCTTGGTAATCGGGCTTGCCCAGGCATGGGCATCACCGCCTTCGGGCGTGTTTTCCAAACTCCGCGTTGACAAGTATGCGCCTCCCCTGCTTATTCTTGTTATAACAAATAACGCATTCGCGCCCATAGCCTGATTATTATGCACGGCGTCCCGCTCAAAGCGAGATCGAAGCGCAGGGAAGGCAAGGGGCGGCGGGGTGTTCGGCGTGCCGGGGAGGGCACGGCGGACATGAGGCCCCGAACGGATGCCGAAGCGGAGGAGATCGCGATGACCGATACGATGCGGGCCGTCACGGCCAGCGGTGCGGGTGGCCCCGAGGTTCTGGATGTGGTCCAGCTGCCGCGCCCCACGCCCGGGCCCGGTCAGATCCTGGTGCGCGTCCATGCCGCGGGCATCAACCGCCCCGACGTGATGCAGCGCGAGGGAAATTACCCGCCGCCGCCCGGCGCGTCGGACATTCTCGGCCTTGAAATGGCGGGCGTCGTCGAAGCGCTCGGCGAGGGCGCCAGCCGCTTCGCCGTCGGCGACCGCGTCATGGCGCTGGTCCCGAGCGGCGGCTACGGCGAGTGGTGCGCCGTGCACGAAACGAACGCCCTGCCCGTGCCCGAGGGCATGAGCATGATCGAAGCCGGTGGCATCCCCGAGACCTATTTCACCGTCTGGTCCAACGTATTTCAGCGCGCGGGGCTGAAGACGGGCGAGACGATCCTCATTCATGGCGGCACGTCAGGCATCGGCACGACGACGATCCTTCTGGCCAAGGCGCTCGGCAGCCGCGTCATCGTGACCTGCGGCAGCGACGCGAAATGCGAGGCCGCCAAAGCCAACGGCGCCGATGTCGCGATCAACTACAAGAGTTCCGATTTCGTCGAGGAGGCCAGGAAGGCAACGGATGGCAAGGGCCCGGAGGTGATCCTCGACATGGTCGGCGGCGACTACATGCAGCGCAATCTCGAGGCCGTGGCCATCGACGGGCGCATCGCGCAGATCGCCTTTCAAAAGCCGCCCAAGGCCGAGCTCAACATGCTGCAACTTCTGACCAAGCGGCTGACATGGACCGGCTCCACCCTGCGCGCGCGTCCCGTCGAGATGAAAGCCGATCTCGCCCGCGCACTCGAAGAGCATGTGCTGCCGCTCCTCGCCAAGGGCGTGGCCGTGCCGGTGATCGACAGCACCTTCCCGCTCTCGGACGTGCGCGGCGCGCACGCGAAAATGGATGAAGGCTCGCATGTCGGCAAGATCGTCCTGACCATGACCGATTGACCAACCGCACGCCGGCGCGGAGGAGCGCGCTGGCGGGCCGAACGAAGACCAACCAGGGGAGGAGAACCCAATGAAACTGACCACAATCCTGAAGACCACCGCTGCCGCGGGCGCCATTCTGGGCGCGCAGGCGGCCCATGCCGAAGTCACCTTCGGTGCGCTTTATCCGTTCAGCGGCCAGCTTGCCCTGCTCGGCGAGGAATCCGCGCGCGGGCTGGAACTGGCCGTGGACGAGATCAATGCCAATGGCGGCCTGCAAGGCGAGCAGATCGTGCTCGAGCGCGGCGACGCCGTGGACAACAACCAGGCCATCGGCGAAGCCCGCCGCCTCATCTCGCGAGAGAACGTCAAGGCGATCTTCGGCTCCTATTCCTCGAGCCGCTCCATCGCGGCGAGCCAGGTGGCCGAACTCTCGGGCATCCCCTATTTCGAACTCGGCGCCGTTGCGGACGAAGTCACGGGCCGCGGGCTCGAGTATCTCTTCCGCGTCAACCCGACCGCCGAGGACATGGCCGATACGATCATCAACATGATCGTCGACAAGGTCGCGCCCATGAACGGCGTCGAGGCGAGCGATCTCAAGATCGGAATCATCCACGAGGACAGCAGCTACGGCACATCGGTGTCCGGGCATCAGGAGCGCTTCGCCGAGGAAGCCGGCCTCGATGTCGTCGCCAAGCTGGCCTATCCCGCCTCGACCGTCGACATGTCCTCCATCGTGCTCGATCTCAAGCAGCGCGAAGTCGACGTGGTGCTCCAGACCTCCTACCAGAACGACTCGGTGCTGTTCCTCCAGCAGTCCAACGAGGCCGGTTTCGAGCCCCTGGCCGTGATCGGCGGCGGTGGCGGCTATTCCACCCAGGCGACGGCCGATGCGGTGGGCCACGAGATTATCGACGGCGTGCTGAACACCGACTTCACGCAGTATATCGTGAACAAGGAATTCACCCCCGGTATCGACGACTTCCTTGCGGCCTATGACGCGAAATACGGCGGCGAGCCGCTTTCGGGCCATTCGCTGACCAACTATGTCGGCGCGATGGCTATCCTGACAGCGCTCAACGAAGCCTCGGATTTCGAACCGGCGACCATCATCGAGACGGTCAAGGCCATCGACATCCCCGAGGGCACGACCGCCGCGGGCTATGGCGTGAAGTTCGGCGAGAACAATCAGAACGAGCGCGCCCGGATGATGGGCCTGCAATGGCAGGACGGCAAGTTGGTGACGGTCTATCCGGACGATGCCGCCGCGGCCGAGATGCGCACCAAGAACTGATCTTGGTCTTCTGATCCGGCGACGGATCGCAAGGAGCGGGCCGCCGCGCGGGCCGCTCCGAACCCGGACAAGGTGGGATAGTCGATGGACGTGTTTCTTCAAGTCGTGGTGAACGGCCTGCTTCTGGGCGGCCTGTTCGCCATCACCAGCGTGGGGCTCACGCTGATCTTCGGGATCGTCAAGGTCGTGAACTTCGCCCATGGCGAATTCCTGATGATCGGGATGTATGCGACCTTTCTGGTCAGCACATCGCTGGGCATGCACCCCTACGTGGCCGTCGCGGCCATCGTGCCGCTCCTCTTCGTGCTGGGGATGCTGACCCAGAAGTTGCTGATCGAGCCGCTGATGGGCGCGCGCAATCACGACATCCAGATCTTCGCCACCGTCGGCCTTTCGACCGCGCTCATCAACCTCGCGCTGCTGATCTTCGGCGCCGACATCTACACGACGCCCGCCTACGGCTTGCGCTCCTCGATCGAGATCGGGCCGGTCCGCATGCTGACGGGACAGATCGTCATGTTCGCCGTCGCGACGCTTCTGGTGATCGGCCTTCATCTCTTCCTGCAACGCACCCAGGCGGGCCGCGGCATCCGGGCGGTTGCGCAGAACCGCGCCGCGGCGCAGCTCATGGGCATCAATGTAAGCCGCGTCTACATGGTCACCTTCGGCCTCGGCGCCGCCTGCGTCGGCGTCGCCGCCTGCCTCGTCGCGCCGCTCTATCCGACCTCACCCGGGATCGGCACCTATTTTGTGCTGACCGCCTTCGTGGTCGTGGTGCTCGGCGGCCTCGGATCGATCGGGGGCGCGTTCCTCGGCGCGATGATCATCGGCCTGATCGACAGTCTCGCGGGCTTCTACATCGGCTCTGACATGCGCGAAGTCGCGGTGTTCACGGTCTTTCTTCTCATCCTGATCCTGCGTCCGCAGGGCCTGTTCGGAGGGCGACTGAACCTGTCGCATGTATCATGACGGATCAAACCAGCACCCAGACCGCCCCGATGGGCACCAAGGCCAAGCGCAGCACCGGCGCCGCCATCGCGCTGGCCGTCCTTCTTGCCGCGATCTTCATCACGCCTGTCGCGGTGGACGACCAGTTCGTCTATCACATCTTCATCACGATCTGCATCTTCGCGGGCCTGTCGACGGCGTGGAACATCGTCGGCGGTTTCGCCGGGCAGCTTTCGCTCGGCCATGCGATCTTCTACGGGATCGGCGCCTATACCGGCGTCATGCTGACCAATATCGGCATCTCGCCCTGGATCGGCATGTTCGCCGGGGCGGGCATCGCCGCGGTCGTCGCGATCATCATCAGCTATCCCTGCTTTCGTCTGCACGGGCCGTTCTTCGCGCTGGCGACCATCGCCTTTCTCGAGGTCTTCCATCAGCTCGCGCTGCATTTCCGCGACTTCACCGGCGGCGCGACGGGCATGATGATCCCGCTCAATATCGGCTGGGAATGGATGGTCTTCCGCGAACGTCTGCCCGCTCTCATCATCGCCTTCGGCATGATGTGCTTCATCCTCGCCGTCGCATGGTATATCCGCTCGCATCGCCTCGGCTTTCAGCTCGTCGCGACGCGCGAGCGGGAGAGCGCGGCGCGCGCCGCCGGGATCGGCACCGTCAAGGTGCGGCTGATCGCGGTCGCCATTTCGGCCGCCCTCACCGCGATGATGGGCACGTTCCACGGCATGTACCTGACCTTCGTCGAACCTGAATCGGCCTTCTCGCTCGCCTTCTCGATCCAGATCGCGATGTTCGCGCTGATCGGCGGGCTCGGCACGGTCTTCGGCCCGCTTCTGGGCGCGGTGCTCCTCGTGCCGATCACCGAATTCGCTCGCGGCGCGCTCGGCGCTGAGGCGGTGGGCCTGCACGGCTTCGTCTATGGCGCGGTTCTGGTGCTTGTCGTCATATTCATCCCGAACGGGCTGATGGGCGTCGTCGGGCGTTGGTTCAAACCCGACGATACCGAAGGCAAGCAGGCCGCGGAGGTCGCCGCCCCCGAGGTCGCGCGCCAGTTCACCCCGCCCGAGCCGGGCGAGGAGATCGTGCGCGTGCGGAACCTGAACAAACATTTCGGCGGTCTGCATGTGACCAACGACGTGTCTTTCACCCTGCGCGAGGGCGAGATCCTCGGCCTCATCGGTCCCAACGGCGCGGGCAAGACGACGGTCTTCAACATGATCTCGGGCTTTCTCGATGCCGATGGCGGCACGGTCGAGATCAAGGGGAAGGACGGCAAGTGGCACACACCCAGGACACCTGCCGATTTCGCGTCTCTGGGCGTCGGGCGCACCTTCCAGATCGTGCAGCCCTTCGCGGCCATGACCGTCGAGGAAAACATCATGGTCGGCGCGTTCCACCGTTATCCGCATGTCGATGACGCGCGTGCGGCGGCGCGGCGCACCGCCGAGAAAATGGGCCTCGCGCCCTATCTCAACGCCGAGGCATCGTCGCTTACCATCGGCGGGCTCAAGCGTCTCGAAGTCGCCCGCGTCATGGCGATGGAGCCGCGTGTCCTGCTGCTCGACGAGGTGATGGCGGGCATCAACCAGGCCGACGTGCGCCGCGCGATCGACCTGATGCTGTCGATCCGCGACGAGGGTGTGTCAATCATCGCGATCGAACATGTGATGCAGGCCGTCATGTCGCTCTCGGATCATGTGATCGTGCTGAGTTCCGGCGAGGTCATCGCCGAGGGCAAGCCGAAGGAAGTGGTCGAAGACAGCCAGGTGATCGAGGCATATCTGGGCAAGGAGTTCACCCATGCTTGAGCTGAGCGGCATCCATTCGGGCTATGACAGCACCACCATCCTTCAGGACGTCTCTCTTACCGTGGCCGAGGGCGAGGTCGTCACCATCGTCGGCGCCAACGGCGCCGGCAAGACGACGACGCTGCGCACGATCTCGGGACTCATCAAGCCGACGGCGGGCACGATCCGCTTCGAGGGGCAGGACATCACGAGGCTTTCGTCCCACGAGACGGTCGAGCTCGGCATCACCCTCATTCCCGAGGGACGCCAGCTTTTCCCGGACATGACCGTGCGCGAGAACCTGATGATGGGCGCCTACCGCAAGGGCGCGCGCGCCAGCCAGTCGCAGATCATGGACGAGGTGCTGGCCCTCTTTCCGCGCGTCGCCGAGCGGCTCGAGCAGAAGGCCAACTCCCTCTCGGGCGGCGAGCAGCAGATGGTCGCCATCGCGCGGGGACTTATGTCCAAGCCGCGCCTTCTGATGTTCGACGAGCCGTCCCTCGGCCTCGCCCCCATCATCGTCGCGCAGGTGTTCGAGGTGATCGACAGCATCGTGAAGACCGGCGCGACGGTGCTCATCGTCGAGCAGAACGTCTTTCACACGCTCAAGGCCGCCGATCGGGGCTATGTGCTGGAGAACGGCGAGATCGTGCTGAGCGACGACGCGGACGCGCTTCTCGAGAACCCGCATGTGCGCAAGGCCTATCTGGGGATCTGAGATGGAGCGCAGCGAGATCACCCCCGAAGATCTGGACACCCGGCCGAGTCATGCGGGTCGGCACGTACTCGTCACCGGCGCTGGGAACGGCATCGGCCGCGCGCTCGCCCTCGGCTTCGCCCGGCGCGGGGCCACGGTGGGTGTCGCGGACATGAACGAGGACGCCATTGCCGAGACCGCCGCGCTGATCGGCAAGGCGGGGCTAGGCCATGCGGTGCCGCTGACGCTCGACGTGGCCGATTGGGACGCCGTTGAGCAGATATGCGCGCGCTTCGCCGCCGATCACGCGCCGTTCGATACGGTCGTCAACAATGCGGGCATCTCGCCCAAGCATGACGGCAAACCTCATGGCGTCTGGCAGATGGACCCCGCGGAATGGCGCCGTGTCGTCGACGTGAACCTGACCGGCAGTTTCAACACGATCCGCGCGGTCACACCCGGTATGCGCGAGGCTGGGCGCGGCTGGATCGTCAACATGAGCTCCGTCGCCGGCAAGACCCACTCGCCCATCGTGGCGAGCCACTATGCCGCGACGAAATCCGCCATCGTGGGTTTCACCATCCACCTGGCCGCCGAGCTCGGTCCGTTCGGCATCCGCGTCAACGCGCTGGCGCCGGGCCGGATCGAGACGCCGATGGTCGCGGGCGCGGGAAAGGCCGCCAATGACGCGCAGATCGCGCTCACGCCCATGGGGCGGCTCGGCCAGCCCGCCGAGGTGGCCGACACCGCGCTATGGCTCACCTCAAGCGAGGCGAGCTTCGTCACCGGTCAGACAATCGACGTGGCCGGCGGGCTTTATATGACGTGAGCCCCTGCGCTCAACACATGACGTGAGCGGCGACGCTCGAAGCTGAAGGCAAGGACATGAGTCAGATCACCGGCAACACGAAGCTATACGGCATCCTCGCCGACCCCATCCACCACGTCAAAACCCCGCAGGTGATGAACCGGCTGTTCGCCGAGGAAGGCCATGACGGTGTTCTGGTTCCGCTGCATGTCCGAGCCGAGGGGCTCCAGGATGCGGTGCAGGGTCTGCGCCGGATTCAGTCCCTGAAGGGCGTGATCGTGACAGTTCCGCACAAGACCGTGATCCCCGCGCTCTGCGACGCGTTGACCGATCAGGCCCGCATGGTGGGCGCGGTCAATTGCATCCGCCGGGACGCGGATGGCACGCTCACGGGCGCGATCCTCGACGGCGTGGGCTTCGTCGAGGGGCTGCGCGGCGCAGGACATGATCCCGAGGGGCTGCGCGTGATCCTCGCCGGGGCGGGCGGCGCCGCAAGCGCCATCGCCTTCGCGCTGGCCGAGGCGGGCATCGCCGGGCTGACCATCGCGAACCGCACCGAAGCGCGGGCACGGGGTCTCGCCGACCGCGTCGCCAAGGCCTATCCGGACGTCATCCTTTCGACGGACGAGAGCGCTGTGGCGCAGGCCGATCTGGTGGTCAACGCCACATCGCTCGGCATGCGCGAGGGCGATGCGCTGCCGCTCGACACCAGCCAGCTTCACGCAGGCCAGATCGTCGCGGAGGCGATCATGGACCCTGCCGTGACCCCCCTCCTCGCCGCCGCCGAGCAGGCGGGCGCGCGCACCCATCCGGGCCTGCCGATGCTCAAAAGCCAGGCCCGCCTCATGGCCGAATACATGGGCGCCATCTGATGCCCGGCGACGCCCCCCTTCTCGAAAGACTGCGCGCCATCTGCGGCGATGCCGCCGTGCTGACGGGCGGCGACATGGCCGCCTATGCGACCGATTGGCGGGGCATGTTCCACGGGCGCCCGCTCTGCGTTCTGCGGCCCGCCGGAACCGAGGAGGTGGCGCGCTGCGTCGCAGCCTGCGCCGAGGCAGGCACCGCCATCGTGCCGCAAGGCGGTAATACCGGCCTCGCCGGGGGCGCCACGCCCGACGAAAGCGGCACGGAAGTCATCCTCGCGCTCGACCGCATGACCGCCATCCGCCGGATCGATCCGGTGGGCATGACCGTGGAAGTCGAGGCAGGCACGATCCTGCAAACGGTTCAGGACGCCGTGCGGAATGAGAACCGCCTTTTGCCGATCAGCCTCGCCGCCGAAGGATCGGCCCGGATCGGAGGGCTGATCGCCACGAATGCGGGCGGGGTCGACGTGCTGCGCTACGGCATGACGCGCGCGCTGGTCCTCGGCCTCGAAGTGGTGCTGCCGGACGGGCAGATCCTCAGCCGCCTGCGGCATCTGCGCAAGGACAATGCAGGCTATGATCTGAAACAGCTTTTCATCGGGACCGAAGGCACGCTCGGGATCGTCACCGCGGCCGTCCTGCGCCTCGTCCCCCTGCCCCGCCACCGCGCCACCGCGCTCATCGCCGTACCGGACATCGCGTCGGCCATCGCGCTCTATGCACGCGCACAGAACGAAATCGGCGAGGCGCTGTCGGCGTTCGAGCTCATCTCGGGCGCGGGTCTCGATCTGATATCTGAGCATATGGGCCAGACCGCGCCCGTCCACGCCGATTGGGTGCTGCTGATCGAGGCGGGCTCGTCCCTTCCCGGGCTTCGGGAGGCGGCTGAAAAGCTGCTGGAGGCCGCCTTCGAGGAAGGCTGGGCCACCGACGGCGTGCTGGCCGAGTCGGGCGCGCAGGCCGATGCGCTCTGGCAATTGCGCGAGAGCCTGACCGAAGCCGAAGGCAAGGCCGGGGGCGCGATCAAGCATGACATCTCGGTGCCGATCCCGGGCATGGATGCGTTCCTGCAAGAGGCGGGCGCAATGCTGCGCGATGTGGCTCCGGAAGCACGGCTCAACGTCTTCGGCCATCTGGGCGACGGGAACCTTCATTACAACGTGATGAACGTCGCCAAGGAAGATGCCGCCCGCGTCAATGCCGCCCTGCACGACATGGTCGCTGCGCATCACGGCTCGATCTCGGCCGAGCATGGGCTGGGCCAATACCGCGTCGCCGAATGGGCGCGGCTCGCCGGCGCGGTGGAGCATGACCTGACCCACCGGATCAAGGACGCGCTCGATCCGGCGGGCCTGATGAACCCCGGCAAGGTGGTGCCGACACGTGGATAGCGCATTCGATTACATCATCGTCGGCGGCGGCAATGCGGGCTGCGTACTGGCCAATCGCCTGAGCGCATCGGGCAAGCATCGCGTGCTACTGATCGAGGCCGGAGACGAGGGGCAGAGCCATTGGGTGGATATCCCCGCCGGCTTCTCGAAACTGCTGACCAATCCGCGCCACAACTGGCGCCTGACGAGCGAGCCGGAAGAGGCGACGATGAACCGCGTCATCTCGATCCCCAAGGGAAAGGGGCTGGGCGGCTCGACCCTCATCAACGGAATGATCTATGTGCGCGGCCAGCCGCAGGATTTCGACGGCTGGGCACAGCGCGGCTGCACCGGCTGGGGCTTCGACGACGTGCTGCCCTATTTCAAACGGATCGAGGATTACGACGAGGCCGAGGGCGATCTGCGCGCGCGCGGCGGCCCCCTGCCCCTGACCACGGTGAAGGAACGCCCCGAAATCGGGCGCGCCTTCATCCGCGCGGCCAAGGCGGCGGGCCACCCCGAGAATGACGACTACAACGGCGCGTCGCAGGATGGCTTCGGCTATTACCAAGTCAATCAGAAGGACGGGCGCCGCGTTTCGGCGGCCACCGCCTATCTGGCTCCGGCACGCCATCGCGCGAACCTGGCGATCTGGACCGGCGCGCAGGCGCAGCGCATACTCATGGACGGACGCCGCGCCACCGGCGTTGAAGTGATGCAGAACGGCTGCAAGCTGCAGGCCCATGCGCGCGCCGAGGTGGTGCTGGCCGCGGGCGCCTTTCACACGCCGCAACTGCTCGAGTTGTCGGGGATCGGAGACCCCGAGGTACTGCGCGGCGCGGGCGTCGATGTGCTGCATGAGGCGCCGGCAGTCGGCGCCAACTACATCGACCATTTTTGCACCCGCATGAACTGGCGCGTGACGCAGCCGGTGACGCTCAACGAAATGACGCGCGGCCTCAGCCTCGTGAGATCGGTCCTGCAATACGCGCTCACCCGCAAGGGCATTTTGACCTACGGCACCGGCCTTGTGCATGGTTTCATGCGCACCCGGCCCGATCTCGAAGGGCCGGATGTGCAGCTCTTCTTCCTGCATGCCAGCTATGCCAATGCCGCCGAGCGCAAGCTGGACCGTCAGCCGGGCATGACCATCGGTGTCACGCAACTGCGCCCCGAGTCGCGCGGAACAGTGCATATCGGAAGCCCCGATCCCGCGCGCCAACCCGTGATACGGCCCAATTTCCTCGCCACGCCCGAGGATTGCCGCGCCATGGTGGACGGCATGAAGATGACACGCGATATCGTGGCACAGGCCCCGATGGACGCCTTTCGCGGCCCCGAGATCAGCCCCGGCGAGAGCTGCCGAAGCGATGGGGACTGGCTGCAATTCGCGCGCGACAACGGCCAGACGATCTATCACGCCAGCGGCACCTGCCGGATGGGCGCGGACGAGGCCTCGGTCGTCGATCCGGCACTCAAAATGCGCGGCCTCGAAGGGCTGCGCATCGTCGATGCGTCGATCATGCCGACCATCGTGTCGGGCAACACGCAGGCCGCCGTCTTCATGATCGCGGAAAAAGGCGCGGACCTCATCCTGAAGGACGCGGCGGGATGACGCGTGCCTTCGCTCCCGCCACCTATCCCGGCCTTGCGGGCCGCGCTGTCCTGAACACCGGGGGCGCGCGCGGCATCGGCTATGCGATGGCGCGCGCCTTCGCCCGCCACGGCGCGTATCTGATGCTGATGGACCGCGACGCGGACGCGCTGGCCGGGGCGGCGGCGACGCTGCGCGCCGACTTTCCCGACGCGCGTATCGCCGTGCATGCGGGCTCGGTCACCGAGGAGGCGGACGTCGCCGCCGCCTGCGATGCCTGCGCCGAGAGCTTCGGCAGTCTCGATATACTGCTTACCAATGCGGGCATCTCGATGAACAGGCCCAGCCTCGATCTGAGCCCCGCCGACTGGCGCCGTGCGATCGACGTGAACCTTACCGGCACTTTCCTCTGTGCGCAGGCCGCCGCGCGGCACATGAAGGCGCAGGGCGGCGGCGTCATTCTCAACACCGCGTCGATGTGGGGCCTTTCGGCCTCGGCGAACCGCGCGGCCTATTGCGCCTCGAAGGCAGGAGTCATCTCGCTGACCGAAGTTCTGGCCGACGAGTGGGCCGCCCACGGCATCCGCGTCAACGCGATCTGCCCCGGCTACATCCGCACCGCGCTGACGGACGAGTTGATCGCAGATGGCAAGCTGGACCTCGCGGCGATCGAGGCGCGCACGCCGCAGGGCCGCATGGGCACGCCCGAGGAAGTGGCTGAAATGGCGGTCTATCTCGCCTCGGACGCGGCGGTTTTCATCACCGGGCACGCGCATCTGGCGGATGGCGGGTTTCGCGCAAGGGGGTTCTAGACGATGAACGCGAGTTTCGATTTCAGCGGCCGCACGCTTCTGCTGACCGGCGCCGCAGGCGGTATCGGACGCTGCATCGCCGAGCTTTTCCATCGCTCGGGCGCGAACCTCGTTCTGGGCGACAGGGACGAGGCAGCACTCGAGACACTGGCCGAGGACATGGACGGCGCGCGCATCGCCATGCTGGCCGGCGACGCCGCCGATCCCGATGACGCCCAAAGGCTGGTGGATCTCGCCGTCTCCCGCTTCGGCGGCATCGACTACCTGATCCCAGGCGCGGGCGTCTATCCCGCGCAGCCCTTCGCCCAGATGTCGGACGACGAATGGCGGCGGACCCTCGCCGTCAATCTGGACGGCGTCTTCTACATTTGCCGCCGCGCGCAGCCGCATTTGAGACCGGGCGGTGCGCTCGTTTTTCTCACCTCGCTCGCGCCGCATCGCGGCGCGCTGACCAACGCGCATTACGCTGCCGCCAAGGGCGCGGTGGGCGCGCTGATGCGCTCGCTCACCCGTGAGCTCGCGCCCGATATCCGCTGCAACGCAATCGCGCCCGGCATCATCGACACGCCCATGATCGGCGATTTCAAGAAAACCCGCAGCGACGAGACGCTGAAACTGACGCCCCTCGCCCGGCTCGGCCTGCCCGAGGAAGTCGCCAGCGTCGCAGCCTTCCTCGCGAGCGACGCGGCCAGCTTCGTTTCCGGCGAGACGATACAGGTCAATGGCGGCCTCTACATGGTCGCCTGAGAGGAGCCACGAATGCCAGAATACCGCGATCTTGCCCCCCTCGCCCCGTGGCGCGAGATCACCGTGACGGATGAGGATCGCAGCGGCGTCGACCCGAAGACCGGCTGCACCATCCTCGCCCAACTGCACCTCATCCGCGCCTTCGAGGAAAAGGTTCTCGACCTCGCCGGCAAGCAACTCGTACACGGGCCAGCACATTCCGCCATCGGGCAGGAAGGCGGCGCCGTCGGATCCGCGATGGCCCTTGGCGACGGCGATCAGGTCAACGGCTCGCACCGGGCGCATCACCAGTTCCTGGCCAAGTCGCTGCGCCATGTCGCCGCCAGCATCTCCGCCACCGAGGATTTCCCCGCAGCGATCCGCGATCTGTCGAAATGCACGATGGCCGAGATCATGGGCCTTGCCCAGGGCTTCTGCCGGGGGCGCGGCGGCTCGATGCATCTGCGCTGGGAAGAGGCGGGCAACCTCGGCACCAACGCCATCGTGGGGGGCGGCGTGCCGATGGCGGCGGGCGCTGCCTGGGCGCATCGGAATGCGGGAACGGACCGCGTCGTCTACAGCTATTTCGGGGATGGCGCCACGAATATCGGCTCCGTTCTCGAGACGATGAACATCGCGGCGGCGTGGAAGCTGCCGATCTGCTTTTTCATCGAGAACAACCGATATGCCGTGTCTACCACGGTCGAGGAGTCGACGGCCGAGCCGCGCCTGTCGTCGCGTGGTCTTGCCTTCGGCATCCCCTCTTTCAAGGTCGACGGGATGGACCCGGTCGCCGTCTATCGCGCCGCCCTCGCCGCGAACGAAATCATGCGCGGAGGGGACGGGCCCACCATCATCGAGGCCGACCTCTACCGCTATTTCCACCAGAACGGCCCCCTGCCCGGCAGCGCCTTCGGCTACCGCGCCAAGGAAGAGGAGGCCGAGTGGCGCGCGCGAGACCCGCTCGACGCGATGGCACGAAACCTGATGGAGCGGCAGGTGCTCGGCGAGGACGACGTGGCCGCCCTGCGGGATCGCGCGGTCCGGCTGATGGACGATGTCGCGGGCGAGCTGACCGAGATGCACGAGGGACGCCCCCGCATCATCCCGAGCCTCTGGCCCGAGGAAAGTTTCCGGGACGCGGGCCTGCGTGGCGATCTGTCGGAATTCGAAGGCGCCCGCACCGCTGAGGAGGCGACGTTCGACGGCACGCTGCAAGAGGCGAAGTTCGTCGATACGGTCGCAGATGTGATGCACCGCCGGATGACCGAGGACGACCGCATCGTCGTTCTCGGCGAGGATGTGCACCGCCTCAAGGGCGGCACGAACGGTGCGACACGCGGGCTGGCCGACGCCTTCCCTGCCCGCGTCCTCGGCACCCCGATCAGCGAGAACGCCTTCACCGGCATCGCCGCGGGCATGGCGGCGGACGGGCGCGTGCGGCCCGTCATCGAATTCATGTACCCCGATTTCATGTGGGTGGCCGCCGATCAGGTCTTCAACCAGATCGGCAAGTTCCGCCACATGTTCGGCGGCGATGCGGACATGCCGCTGGTCCTGCGCACCAAGGTGGCCATCGGCACGGGCTATGGCTCGCAGCATTCGATGGACCCCGCGGGCATCTTCGCCACCGCCCCCGGCTGGCGCATCGTGGCCCCCTCCACACCCTTCGACTATGTGGGGCTCATGAACGCCGCCCTTCTGTGCCGCGATCCCGTGTTGGTGCTGGAGCATGTGGAGCTTTACGCCAGCAAGGGCGCCGCACCTGTCGACGATCTTGACTACATCATTCCCCTTGGCCGCGCCAAGGTGGTGCGGGCCGGCACGAAACTCACCGTGCTCACCTATCTCGCGATGGTCGAGAAGACGCGCGAGGTGGTGGATGACCTCGGGATCGACGCCGAGATCATCGATCTGCGCAGCCTCGACCGCGCGTCTCTCGATTGGAATACAATCGAGGCCTCCATTCGCAAGACGAACAATGTCCTAATCGTCGAGCAGGGCGCGCAGGGCACTTCTTATGGGGGATGGCTGGCCGACGCGCTCCAGCGCCGCGTCTTCGACTGGCTCGATCAGCCCATCCAGCGCGTGACCGGCGCGGAGGCATCGCCCAGCATCTCCAAGGTGCTCGAGACCGCCGCGAGCGCGGGCCGGCGCGAAATCGAAGACGCCCTGCGCCGGATGATGGCCGATATGGGCGCGCCGCTCTAGCCGAGGGCGTATCCGGCGCCGCGCACGGTGCGGATGACGTCGGCGCGCATCGCGTCGCCCTGCCCCAGCGCCTTGCGCAGGCGGCCCACATGAACATCGACGGTGCGGCTGTCGACATGGATGTCGCGGCCCCAGACGCGGTCCAGAAGCTGCTCGCGGCTCAGCACGCGGCCCGGGCGCTCCATCAGCGTGGCGAGAAGGCGGAACTCGGTCGGACCCAGCTTGACCTCGGTGCCGCCGCGCGTGACGCGGTGCGTCTCGCCGTCGAGCACGATGTCCTCGAATTCGAGCCGCGCACCGGCGGCGGCGGGGCGCGAGCGGCGGAGCTGCGCCTGAACGCGCGCCATCAGCTCGGCCAGCGAATAGGGCTTGGTCATGTAGTCGTCGGCCCCGGTATCGAGGCCGCGCACCATGTCCACCTCCTCGGTCCGGGCCGAGAGCATGATGATCGGCACGCCGCGCGTCGCGGGGCGGGACTTGATCTGGCGGCAGACCTCGATGCCCGACACATTCGGAAGCATCCAGTCGAGAAGGATCAGATCGGGCGTGCCTTCGGCCACCAGCATCAGCGCCTCTTCGCCGTCCCCGGCCCGGATCACCTCGAGGCCCGCGGCCTCGAGATTATAGGCCAGCACTTCGCGTTGCGCGGGTTCGTCCTCGACCAGGAGCACGGAAGGCCGCCCTGTGGTGAAGGCGGCGTTCATCCCTCCGCCACCTCCGCATCGACGGAGGTGGCGTCGCCCTTGGGACGGTCCTCGTCCGGGTGCTGGCCGGTGACCATGTAGATCACCTGCTCGGCGATGGCGGTCACGTGATCGCCCATCCGCTCGGTGTTCTTGGCGATGAAATGCAGATGCATGCAGGGCGTGATGTTGCGCGTGTCCTCGAGCATGAAGGTCAGAAGCTCGCGGAAGACCGCGTTGTACATCTGGTCCACGTCCTCGTCGCGCTCCAGAACCTCGCGGGCGAGATCGGCGTCGCGGCGCACATAGGCGTCGAGCGCGTCCTTCAGCATGCGCTGCACCTCGCGCGCCATGCGGCGCAGCGCGGCCGTGCCGCCCTCGACCTGGGGCATGCCCGCCAGAAGCGTCGTGCGCTTGGCCATGTTCTTGGCATAGTCGCCGATCCGCTCGAGGTTGCCCGAGATCTTGATGACCCCGAGGATGAGACGCAGGTCGATCGCCGTGGGGGCGCGCAGCGCGATGATGCGCGCGGCCTCGTCATTGAGCTGATCCTCGAGCGCGTCGATGGCCCGGTCCTCGGCGCGGACCTGCTGCGCCGCTTCCTCGTCCTGCGCATCGAGCGCCGAGGCCGCGTTGAGGATGGCCTGTTCGACCAGGCCGCCCATGCGGGTGATGAGCACCTCGACCGATTCCAGATCGCGGTCATAGGCGGATGTGATGTGCTTGCTCATGTCTTATCCTATCCGTCCGGTGATGTAGCTTTCGGTCCGCTTGTCCACGGGATTGGTGAAGATCTGCCCGGTCTCGCCGTATTCGACGAGATTGCCGAGATGGAAGAACGCGGTGCGCTGGCTGACCCGCGCCGCCTGCTGCATCGAGTGGGTCACGATCGCGACGCAGAAATCCTTTGTCAGGTTCGCGATCAGCTCCTCGACCTGGCCCGTCGCGATGGGATCGAGCGCGCTGCACGGCTCGTCCATCAGCAGCACTTCGGGCTGCGTGGCGATGGCGCGCGCGATGCACAGGCGCTGCTGCTGTCCGCCCGAGAGGCCGGTGCCGGGGGCGGTCAGGCGGTCCTTGACCTCTTCCCAGAGCGCGGCATGGCGCAGCGCCTCCTCGACGAGCTGGTCGAGATCGGCGCGGGTCGGCGCGAGCCCGTGGATGCGCGGCCCGTAGGCGACGTTATCATAGATCGACTTCGGAAAGGGGTTCGGCTTCTGAAAGACCATCCCGACCCGCGCGCGCAGCTGCACGGGGTCGACCCGGCGGTCGTAGATGTCCTGCCCGTCGAGATGGATATCCCCCTCGACGCGGCAGATGTCGATCGTGTCGTTCATCCGGTTGAGGCAGCGCAGGAAGGTGGACTTGCCACAGCCCGAGGGGCCGATGAAGGCCGTCACCGTGCGGTCCTCGAGATCGACGCTCACATCCTTGATCGCGTGCGTGTCCCCATACCAGACCTGAACGCCGTTGGCGGACATCTTGATGGGTTTGTTGGTCATGTCCTGCATGGGAATCCGTCTTTCTATTTACCAGCGGCGCTCGAAGCGGCGACGCAGCAGAATGGCGATGAGGTTCACGGCCAGAAGCACGAGCAGAAGGATGATGATCCCGCCCCAGGCGCGTTCGTAATAGGCGGGGTCCGCCCGTTTGGCCCATTCGAAGATCTGCGCGGGCATGGCCGAGTTCGGGTCGAGAAAGGCCGAGCTGATGCCGTCGGGATAGTTGGTGGCGACATAGCCCACCATCCCGATGAGCAGGAGCGGCGCGGTCTCGCCAAGGGCCTGCGCGATGCCGATGATCGTGCCCGTCAGGATGCCCGGCATCGCGAGCGGCAGAACATGGTGGAAGACCGCCTGCATCTTGGACGCCCCCACCCCGAGCGCCGCGTCACGGATCGAGGGCGGCACGGATTTGAGACTGGCGCGGGTCGAGATGATGATCGTCGGTAGCGTCATGAGCGTCAGCACGAGGCCGCCCACGAGCGGCGCCGATTGCGGCAGGTTCGCGAACTGTATGAAGGCGGCGAGGCCGAGGATACCGAAGACGATGGACGGCACCGCCGCGAGGTTCGAGATGTTCACCTCGATCAGGTCCGTGAAGCGGTTCTTCGGCGCGAACTCCTCGAGATAGATCGACGCGGCCACCCCGATGGGCAGCGACAGGATCAGCACGACCGCCATCATCGCGAGCGAGCCGAGGATGGAGACGCCCATGCCCGCCTGCTCGGGCCGGCTTTCCGAGGCGTCCGCGCCGGTGATGAACTCCGAGTTGAAGCCCTTGGCGGCGATGCCCGCCTCCTTCATCGCGTCCACGATATCGAGATGCGCGGCATCGATATTCTTGTCGCGCGCCACGTCCTCGCGCATCACGCGGCCCTTGAGATACCCGTCCACACGGCTCGACGCGAGCAATTGGAAGGTCACCGTCTCGCCGATCAGATCGGGATTGGCGATCACGCGATCGCGCAGCTGCGCGGCGGCCGAGGGCGAGACGAGCGCCTTCATGTCGGCGGCATCGGTCAGCTCGGTCTGCGTGCCGAGCGCCTCGACCTGCGCGAGGAGCGCGTCGTTGATGAGCGGCGCGTAGCCGAAGGTCGAGACCTTGGCGATCTCCTCGGGGTCGCGGTTCCCGTTCTTGTCGAGCGCCGCCGGGTCGAGATAGACCGGCACCTCGAGATAGGTCTGCTGGAAGGCGCCGCGCCCGTTGACGATGATCGTCGTCAGGAGCACCACGAGAAACCCGATGCCGATGGCGATGGCGATCGCCCCATAGGCCTTGAAGCGTTTCTCGGCGGCGTTGCGGCGGCGGGTGCGCGCGTCGGGCACCAGAAGGCTGTTCTGTGTCATTCGTATTGCTCGCGATATCTGCGCACGATCCAGAGGGCGACGACGTTCAGCCCCAGCGTGATGACGAAAAGGGTCATCCCCAGCGCGAAGGCGACGAGCGCCTCGGGAGAGGAGAAGTCGGCGTCACCGGTCAGCTGGCTGACGATCTTGGCGGTGACCGTGGTCATGGCGTCGAAGGGGTTGAGGCCCAGCTTGGCGGCGGCGCCCGCGCCCAGCACGACGATCATCGTCTCGCCGATGGCGCGGCTCGCGGCCAGAAGGACGGCGCCCACGATCCCCGGAAGCGCGGCGGGCAGCACGACTTGGCGGATGGTTTCCGAGCGGGTCGCGCCGAGGCCGTAGCTGCCATCGCGCAGCGCCTGCGGCACGCCGCCCATGATGTCGTCGCTGAGCGAGCTGACGAAGGGAATGAGCATGATGCCCATGACGAGGCCCGCGGTCATGACCGCCGTGCCCGCCTGCATCCAGCCCAGACCGTCGCGGCCGAAGA
>NZ_JBIHMM010000005.1:0-91694 GCF_043661195.1 Roseovarius aquimarinus | reverse complement strand
TTACCCCTTGTTTTTCTGGAGTTACCGGCTGAAGAAGTGCCTGTAGGAGGATCACAACATCCTATCAGCGGCACCACATAAATCCATTTAAGGATTTATTTTCAAAGCCTTAAGGGCCTGACTGGTCTGCTCGTCCCCCTTTCAGACCCCCTTCTGCGCGTTGCTGCTTGTGCAATTTCGTGATTCGCCTTTCGCAAGCTGACAACCAATCGACAACCTCGCCCAGCGCAGCTTTTCGGCCCGTCATGTCGCTTGGCCGCGGCTGCTTTCACTCTCTGAAGGATAGGCCAGCCTTTCGCACTGACGGCAGACAAAGGCCGTGCCGCCATCTAGGACCGCTATGCGCCGCCTAGGTCGCAAGGGGTCCGGTCGATCTGGACCGCATAGCATTGGTCTTGCCAATCACAGCCGTTGCAGCGTCCCTGTCATCGACCGTTAGGTGCGCGGGAAATCTGAATACATTTTTGTGTTCAAATTGCCCTAGCGTGAATTTGGCTAACCATGCCGGTCCTACGACACCCCAGGCTAAGTTTTGACTACCCCCGCCCCAGCACTGATGCCTATGGCTAGATATAGATATGTCCCAGATATTGTGACGCAGAACCGCTGAAATCGCGCAACCGCGTCACAGGAAACAGGACACTTTCGGCCAAGCGCCACCAGATCGAACCTTAATCGTCCTCATTTATGTGACGGCCATGCACAGAAATTGTGCGGGGGTTTTTGAATTGCATGAATGTTTTTCGGGCGGGTCGCCCGTCTGGTGTGGCTTCCTCTGCCAACCCCCAGACCGATGCACGCCCTATGCCAGAAGGCCCCAGATGCGGGCCTTGCGTCATGTAGATGAACCCGCGCGCCTCCAGTTCCCGGAACCACGGGCCAACTGTGTTGCGATGCGCGTTCAGCGCCGCCGCTGCATCCCTGTGGCTCAGATAGATTGCACCGTTGTTCGTGCCGTTGAAACGCCGTTTCAGTTCGATGTAGAGCGCGCGGGGGCCGGGGGCCAAGGTTGCCCAAGCCTCGGACGCCTGCACCCATTCGGGAAGCTGGACGAACCGCCCAGCCCCCCTTTTTTTCCGTTTGTATATCTTGCCAGCCATCAGCGTTTGCCCAGCCCCAGACAGGCCAGCCACACGCGAATTGCCGTCGCTTGGCTGGGGCAACCGCCAAGGGATGTCCAGACGGCCTGTGCAGCGCCCTCAGCGCCGTTGCAGGCCATGATGTGCCACTTACCATTGTGGCGGGTCAGGCGAGTTTGCCAGTCAATCATGGGCGGCTCCATAGTGCAGCGCGGCGATAAGGCGGGCTTGGGTTTCGGTCAGGCCAAAGAGGCGGCGCAGGCGGCGGATACGCGCGGCCATCATTGCGCGGCCCCATCAATGCCCAGCGCGCGGGCGGATCTGGGGAACTGCAGCGCGGCGCGGTCTATCCCTGCTTTCAGCGAATAGTGAGCTACGTTTTGCGGCCCGCGATACTCGGTTTGGATTGGCCAGCCGAATTCGTGCCGCAGGCGATGGATGATTGCGCCAAGCCGCCAGCCGCGCACTTCGCGGATTTCGGTCTTGTGGCTAATCGTGCGTCCGTCCAGCAGCGCCTTACAGGTCCAGAAAACCTGGCTGTCGCTGGAATAGAAATTGTCGTGTTTCATGAGGACGTGCCTTTCTGTTGAAAAAGAAAGGCGCTGGGCGTATGTCAAAGATGCTCAGTCTATGACGGCACCCCCAGCGCCTGCGGTATCCGCAAGTGCGGGGGTGTTTTCAGTTCTTGGCCTCTGCCAAGGCCGCGTCTACATCGGCCTCAACCCAGTAGAGTCTCGCGCCGAACTTGATCGGCTTGGGCAAGCGGCCCGCCTCGATATCTCGATAGACCGACGAGCGGCTGCGACCGCCGATCTTTGACTGGAGGTCGCTAAAGCACAAGTAATTCATGGTGGTGCACCTAGATAGTTAAAGGGTGCCCCCCATAGTTCACAGATTACCTTGCGGCGCAAAAGGTATATCTCAGGGGATAAGTGGCACGCGTGATTTATACAAAATGTGGTATATTTAGTTGATAATTCGTCAATATGTTGTGGTTTCAGAGCCTGATTTTCTCATTTTTTCGACGTTGCATTGTGCCTTGTTCGCAATAAAGCTCCCCCACCGCTCCATCAGCGCCCGCCGTTGCTCCAGAAAATCCGTGCGCCGATAGGCCCGCTCCACCGCGCCGCCCGTCACATGCCCGAGGCAGGTTTCGGCCACGTCCTGCGGCGTATTGGTCGCTTCTGCCGTCCAGTCCCGGAATGAGGAGCGGAACCCGTGCGGGCGCTCTTTCAGCCCGCGCCGATCCATCAGCGCGGTCATGGTCATGTCGGATATCACGCCGCGCTTCATGCCGGGAAACAGGAAGCCGTCGCGCGCAAATTTACGGGCCTCTGCAATGACGCTTTGCGCCTCTGCCGATAGCGGCACCCGGAAATCGCTTGTCGTGCCCAGACGGCCTTTCATTGCGGCGGCGGGGATAGTCCAAACATCGCCTTCGATCTGGTCAAGATGCAGGAACCGCAGCGGATAAGACCGCACCGCCGTCAGGATAAGCAGCCGCAGCGCCAATTCCGTGATGCTGCCGCCGTCCAGCGATTGATAAAAGGCGGGCACGTCACGCCAGTTCATCGCGGGCACGTTCTGGACAGTATGCCTTTGCTTGCCTAGCAGCGCCTTGGCCTTTTCCGTGGCTTGCAGATCCACCTCCAGCCCCAGCGCCGCCGCGTGACGCATGACAATGCCAAGACGATTCATCGCCTTGCGCGCGGTGTCGGCCTTGGTGTGCCAGATCGGGGCCAACGTGTCGCGGATATCCTTTTGGTCAATATCAGCCACTGGCACCTTGCCGAGCTTAGGAAGAACGTGGAGTTCAAGAGGTGAGAACCAGCGGCCCGCCTTGCCGTCACCTTTCAACTCGGCCTTGCGGCTGTTGAAGGCGTCCAGCGCGATATCGCCCAGCATGTGGATATTGCGCGCCGCCTCGCGCCGCTGGCGCTCGCGCTCCTTGATCGGGTCCAGACCCTGCCGGGCGACAGCCCGCCATTGATCGGCCACCTCGCGCGCCTCTTTCAGCGAGCAGTCAGGATAAGCCCCAAGGCCCATTTCGCGCCGCCTGCCATGGGTGGTCACGCGCAGAACCCATTGCGCTCCGCCATCCTCACGCTTGACTAGCCATAGGCCACCGCCATCAGCATGCTTGCCGACGCTGGCGGCTTTGACACCCGATGCACTCAGGCGGTTCAAGGCACGCACCATTTTTCATCCCCCTCTCAATCCCCCTCAACATATGGTATGCTGTGGCGCATTGTGAAGCACAATGAAACGGCGAAACGCCTAAATCACTCTATTTTACAGGTGGCGCGGTATAGCACGACACATCTAGATGTAGGGTTTATACGCCTATCAGCGGCACCACCCTCCCTTTCAGATCACCGGACGCTCGGACGCCTGGCCGCGGGCCTAGCCCAGAAGCAGGCCCGAAAAACAGGCGGTCATTCCGATGGCCGTGAGCGCGGCGCGCCGGACGGCTCCTGTTCGTCCGATCAGTGCATACGAGAGGCACGTCAATCCCGCGCCGATCATCCCGAAGGCGAGAAGCGCGCCGCCCGTGCTGGTCGCGATGCGCAGAAGGTCGGGATTGGCGATCATCGCGAGCGGAATGATATAGAGCCCGAGCCCCAGCGCCATCGCCGTCAGCGCGACCTTGAGCCAGTTCTCTCCGATCATGCCCGCCGCGATGAAGACCGCGCCGCAGACGGGCGGCGTGATGGTCGACAGAAGGGCGAACCAGAAGACGAAGAGATGCGCCTGTAGCGGCTCGAGGCCCAGTTCGGTCAGTGCGGGGCCGGCGACGGAGACGCAGATGACATAGGCGGCGGTCGTCGGCACCTCCATCCCCAGAAGGAGGCAGGCGAGCGCCGTCAGCAGAAGCGCGGGCCAGAGCGTGCCGCCCGAGCCCGAAAGGATGACCGAGGTGATCTTGATCCCGAGGCCCGTGACCCCCAGCACGCCGATGATGATCGACGCGCAGATGATGATGGCGGCGATCATCGCGACCTGCTGGCCGATGGCGATCATCGCGGTGCCCATCCGCCGGATGCCCTGCCGGAGGTTCATACTCGGCGCCGCGTCGAAGAAAAGCGCCGCGAGACCTGCGAAGATCGCCAAGACGGCGGCGTATTGCGGCGTGAAGCCGAGCGCGAACATCGCGGTCAGCAGCACCCCGAAGGGCACGAGGAAAAACGCCGAGGTGATAACGACCATGCGCCGGCCCGGGCGCTCGTCCTCGGGGACGGAGCGCAGATCGAAGCGCTGCGCATAGGCGTTGATGCCCATCCAGACGGTCAGGAAATAGAGGATCGCGGGCGGCAGCGCGGCCAGCATGATCTGCGTGTAGGGCACGCCCGTCAGTTCGACCATGACGAAGGCGCCCGCGCCCATGAGCGGCGGCATGATCTGCCCGCCCGAGGAGGCCACAGCCTCGACCGCGGCGGCGAGGCGCTTCGGATAGCCGAGCTTGGTCATGGCCGGCAGGGTGATCGCCCCGGTCGAGGCGACATTGGCCGAGGCCGATCCCGAGATGGATCCGAAAAGCGCCGAGGAGAGGACCGATACCTTGGCCGCGCCGCCCGTGAGGCGCCCCGCCGCCGCCGCCGCCACGTTCATGAAGCCTTGCCCCGCCTCGCCCGCGTTCAGCACCGCGCCGAAGATCACGAAGATCGCGACGACACCCACGGACACGCCGGTGAGGCTCCCCCAAAGCCCGCCCTCCGCGATGACGAGCGTTCCGAGAAAGCTGGGCAGCGGCGTGCCCGCATGGCCGAACTCGCCCGGAATATGCTGGCCGTAGAGCCCGTAGAGAAGCGCGAGGAGCGCGACGAGCGGCAGCGGCCAGCCGATCATGCGGCGCGCGCCCTCCATCGCGATGCCGAGAAGCGCGAGCGCGAGCGCGACCTGAAAGCTCCCTTCCAGAAAGCCGTATTGATCGCGCAGCGCCGTATGATTTGCCGCGATCCAGAGGCAGCCCGCGATGCCCACCGCGCAGAGCACGAGGCCCGACCAACAGCCCGCCCGCGTCCTGGCGGCGAAGAGAAAGACCCAAGGCAGGATCAGCGCCATATGCAGCGGCCGCGCCACGAGATTGGGGACCAACCCGTAGAAGATCAGCCCGAGGTGAAACACCATCGAGAGCGCGCCGAGCGCGATCCAGAGCGCATTGGATGTGGGGGAAGCGGTCATCTTGGAATGGCCCGCGCCCCGGCGATGTGCGGGGGCGCGGCGCGTCATTTACATGTGCGCGTCGCTCAGCGTCGCGCCGATTTCCTCGTAATAGCGGATCGCACCGGGATGGATCTTGGTCGTGATGTTGCTCAGCATGTCGGCCGAGACGCCCGCCCACCAGGCCGCGTCCTGCGCCATCTTCTCGCGCGTCTCCCAGTAGATCTTGGTTAGCGTATAGGCCGTGTCGTCGTCCATCTTGGTCGTGGAATAGGCGACGACCGGCAGCGACGTGGTGGTGATGTCCTCGTCCTGGCCCGTGTAGGTGCCCGCCGGGATGGTCAGGCGCGTGCGGCCCGACTGCTCGATCTGCTCGTCGGTGAGCGACAGGACCGTCACGTCCGTCGAGGCGGCGGCCTCGATCACGTTGGGCGCGGGAAAGCTGCCCGCCGTCACGAAGCCGTCGATCTGCCCGTTCTTGAGCGCGTTCACCGCGTTCGAGAGCTCGGAATCCGCGATGTTCACCTTGCCCTCGAGGCCGAAGAGGCCGAGATACTTCTCGCCTTCGGTCGCCCCGAACGAGCCGCTGCCCAGAAGGATCGTCTTGCCTTCCATGTCGGCGAAGGTGGTCGCGCCGCTGGCTTCGGACATGACGAAATGCATGGTCAGCGACGGGATCGGAAAGAGGGCGCGGATCTCGTCGAAGGCCGGATCGCCCTTGCCCTCGAACATCGCCTTGCCTTCCTGCGCGAGGCCCACAAGCGCGGGCGGCGTGGTGAAGACGTAATCGGCGCCGCGCGCGCGTACTTCCATCACGTTCTGCACCGAGCCCTGGCTTTCCTCGACCGTCACAGCGATCTCGCCCTCGGTGCCGGACTTCATCGCCTCGGCGATCTGCACCGCCATCTGGAAATAGGACGATCCCGCCTTGGCCGACTTGTAGGTGATGCGCGTCTCGGCCGAAGCGGCCGACGTCATCGCCAGTGCGACGGCTGCGGCCGCGCCGATAAATTTTATGAATGTCATTGGTTCTCGCTCCCCTTTGTCTGCGCGAAGAATTGAGAATCGCCCAGCGAAAAGCAAGCGCCGCCGGACCGCTTTGCGGAAATAACGCCGATTTTTCAACGCGCGGCGCCGGGGCGTGCGCTGCGGATCGGAGGAGGGGCCGCAAAATCGCCGCATTTGGGCGTTAAACCTTCCAAGGGGAGTTGAAAGGCTGCCGGACCGACCAATTCAGGTGACCCGATCTTATGCCTATCTATTCGCTTGCCATATTCGCCATCTCGAACCTGCAGGCCGCGCCGGGATCGACGGCGATCGCCCCGAACGAGACGAGCGGTCTGCCCCAGGTCGGCGATACGTTCACCGTGGGCAACGGCACCCCCCAGACCATTCAGATCGACGACGACAACGCGCTCTTTCAGGACGGATCGAGCTTGCCGCAATTCATCGTGGATCCGCTGACAATCGATGGTCAGACCTTCGCTGCGGGCTCTCAGATCCAGAACGAATTCGTTCTGAGCACGAATTTCAACGGCGTCGAAATCATCGCCGTGCGCATCCGCGACGCGGTGACGGGCACTCAGACGACCATCGGCTACACCGTGACGGGGCCGATCCCGCCCGGAACGCAGGTCACCATCTCGCAGACGCGCGACGGCAGTCCCTCTGGCGACATTCCCTATACCGGCGTGATCTGCTTTTGCGAAGGCACGCTCATCACTGCGCGCCGGGGCCTCGTTCCGATCGAAGAGCTGGAGATCGGAGAGGACGTGCTGACGCTCGATCACGGCTTTCGCCCGATCCGGTGGATCGGCAGCCGCCATCTGAGCGCGCGGGATCTTGCGGCACACCCCCGCCTTTTGCCCGTGCGCGTCGCCGCCGGGGCCTTGGGCAAGGGTATCCCCGAAGAGGATTTGACGGTCAGCCCGCAGCATCGTTTGCTTCTGCGCTCCAAGATCGCGCAGACGATGTTCGGCACGCGCGAGGTTCTGGTGCCGGCGATCAAGCTGTGCGCGCTCGACGGGATCGAACAGATCGGCCACGCGGGCGGCGTCTCCTATTGGCACGTCATGCTCGACATTCACGAGATCATCTTCGCCAACTGCGCCCCGGCCGAGAGCCTTTTTGCCGGCCCCGAAGCCCTGAAATCCGTGCTGCCCGGCCAGTTGCGCGAGATCGAGGAGCTCTTTCCAGAGGCGACCCGCCCCGGCTTCGCGGTCGAGCCGGCGCGCGTCATTCCGCGCAAGGGCAGGCTGATGAAGCAGCTCGTGCGCCGTCATGCCAAGCATCAAAGGCCGCTCATCACCTGAGCGCGCCGCGTCAGTCCATCGCCCCGAGGATGCGCGCGAGGTTGCTGAACCGCGCGATCAGCGAGAAGACGGCGATGTTGACGGCAAGGAACAGCACGGCGATGGAGGCGATCACCGGCGTGTAGCCATAGCGCAGCGCGTTGAAGATCTTGACCGGCAGCGTCTCGACGGTGAAGCCCACCGTCATCAGCGCGATGATGTACTCATTGAGGCTGAGCACGAAGCAGAAGGCGAAGCCCGCGAGCGCGAAGGGCGCGGCGATGGGCGCGATCACCGTACGGAACACCGTCCAGCTCGAGGCGCCCATCGTCTGCGCCGCCTCTATCAGCGCCTTGTCGATGCTCTCGAGCCCGAGCGAGATGGTGACGAGCGGCAGGGCCAGCAGGAAGATCGCATGGGCGATGATGACGTTGATCATTAGGCCGTTCACGCCGACACTCGAGAAGAAGATGAGAAACGCCAGCGCCATGATGACCGGCGGCAGGATGAAGGGCGCGATGCCGAGCGCGAAAAGCGCGCGGGCGTAGCGCAGCCCATGGCGCCACGCCATATAGGCCACCGGCAGCGCGATGGCCGTCGCCAGCAGCGCCGAGAGCGCCGCGATGGTCAGAGAGTTGACGAGCGCGCCGAACCAGTCCGCCTCGCCGAAGATCGCCGCATACCAGCGCAGCGAGAAGCCGCGCGGCGGGAAGGCGAGAAACTTCTGCGCATTGAACGACACCGCCGTGATGACGATGATCGGCCCGATCAGGAAGAGCGCGAAGGCCGCCATGTAGGCGCGGCGCAGGATTGTGCCGATCATGCGTCGCTCCTCCGGCCGAGCCACGATACGGCGGCGATCACGCTGGCGCTGAGCGCCAGAAGGACCACCGCCAGCGCCGAGGCGAAGGGCATGTTGAAGTTGAAGATCGCCTGATCGGTGATGAGCACCGAAAGCGTCCAGTGCTGCGGCGCGCCCAGCACCTGCGGCACGATGATCGCCCCGAGCGTGAGCACGAAGACCGTGACGCAGCCCGAGATGATGGCCTGCCGCGTGACCGGAATGACGACCGTGAAGAAGGTGCGCAGCGGCGAGGCGCCGAGCGTGCGCGCGGCCTCGAGAAGGCTGCGATCCATGCGGCTGAGCGCCGGAAAGAGAAGCAGCACCGAGAAGGGAATGGTCAGATACACGAGCGCCGCCACGACCGCGCCCGCCGAGGGCGTCATCGAGAAGCTCTGCTCGACCACGCCCAGCCACGCGAGGATGTTGCCGATGCCCGAGGTGCGCGACAGAAGGATCTGCCAGCTGAACGCGATCAGCACTTCGGAAAGCGACAGCTGCGCGAGGATGTAGATCAGCCACAGGTCCTGCGCCTTGCGTTTGAAGGTCGTCAGGAAATAGGTGAAGGGAAACGCGACGGCCATGCTGATGGCCGCGATCAGCGCGCAGAGCCCGGCGGAGAACAGCGCGCGCTCGATGTAGAACCACGTCGCGAACCGCTCGAAATGCTGTAAATCGAAGCCCAGCACGAAATCCGCCTCGTCCGAGGGGCTGGCGACGCTGACGGCGAGGATCAGGGCGAAGGGGATCGCGAAGAAGATGCCGATCATCACCGAGGAGGGGACGAGGGCCAGATAGGGAGCGATGCCGGTTCTGCGCATCATCGCCTCACGGCGCGAGGACGCTGCACGCGTCCTTCGGCATTTCGATATGGACGTCCTGCCCGATTTCGACCTCGGGCCAATCCTTGGGCGTCAGCACCGAAATCACCTCATGCCCGTCGCAATCGCAGAGGATCTCGATGGTGGCGCCGATATCGCGCACGAAGGTGACGCGGCCCGTGACGGCATTGGCGGGCCGCTCGGCGCTGGCGGGGCGCACGAATACCTCCTCGGGGCGGGTCATCAGCACCACCTCGTCGCCCTTGGCGAAGCCGTGCGCGTTGGTGCCGATGCCGAGCGCGGTGCCGTTCACCTCGGCGGTCGCGTCGCCGGTCATCCGCGCGGGCAGCAGGTTGGACGTGCCGATGAAATCCGCGACGAAGCGGTCCACGGGTTTCTTGTAGATGTCCATCGGGCTGCCCGATTGCAGAACGCGGGCCTTGCCCATGACGACGATCGTGTCGGCCATCGTCATCGCCTCGGTCTGGTCGTGCGTGACGACCACCGTCGTGATCCCGAGCTCCTGTTGCAGCTTGCGCAGCTCGATCTGCATGGCCTCGCGCAGGTTGGCGTCGAGCGCCGACATCGGCTCGTCCAGAAGAAAGACCTGCGGATTGAGCGCGAGGGCGCGGGCGATGGCGACGCGCTGGCGCTGGCCGCCGGAAAGCTGGCTGATGCGGCGATCCGCCATCTCGGGCAGGTGCATCATGTCCAGAAGCTCGCGCGCACGGTCTTCGCGTTCGGAGCGCGAATGGCCGCGAATGCGCATGGAATAGGTGATGTTCTCGCCCACCGTCAGATGCGGGAAGAGGGCGAAGGACTGAAAGACCATGCCGATCTCGCGCTGGTGCACCGGCACGCGGGTCATGTCGCGCCCGCCCATCGTGATGCTGCCGCTCGTCGGCTCTTCGAGCCCCGCGATCATGCGCAAAAGCGTTGTCTTGCCGCAGCCCGACGGGCCGAGAAAGCAGACCATCTCGCCATCCTTGAAGGCAAGGTTCACGTCCTCGACCGCAGTGACATGGCCGAATTTCTTGGTGACGCCGGAGATGGTGAGGCCGCTCATTCAGGTATCCTTGGGTGCGTCGGCCCGCCCCGTGGAGGGGGCGGGCCGGAGTGTCATGGGTCAGCCCGCGATCATCTGATTCCAGCGGTCCGAGATGAAGGCGCCATGCTCGCCATACATCTCGTAGCGCGGGATGATGGGCGCGATGTCGCTCGACACGGCGGCAAGCTCCTCGGCGCCGAGGTCGGTCAGCTCGGGCTTGACCACGGGCGACGTGCCCACCTTGCGCGCCAGCGTCGCCTGCGTTTCGGGCTTGGACATGTAGTTGATGAAGGCCGCGATCTCGTCATCGGCTTCGGCGTATTCCGGTACGATCCAGTATCCGCTGTCGAGAATGCCGCCCTCTTTCGGGAAGGTCGAGACAACGGGGAAGCCCTCGGCGGCGGCGAGGCCCGCGACATCGTGGTAATACTGGCCCATCGGGATCTCGCCCTGCTGCAGCGCCTGCTGGAAGCTGCCCTCGTCCTTGTACCAAAGGCGCACATTCGGCACGACCTCGGACAGCTTGGCGAAGACCTCCTCGATGCCTTCCTTGGTCGCCAGGATGTCGGTGCCGCCGAAATAGGTGGTGGCCGTGACTTCCAGAAGGAAAGAGTTGGTGGCGAGGCCCAGAAGGCCGATCTGGTTCTTGTACTGCTCGTCCCAGAGGGCCGCCCAGCTTTCGGGCGCTTCGGGGATCACGTCCGAGTTGGTGCAAAGCGTGATGTACCAGGACACGCCGCCCACGCCGTAGAGGCCGCCATCGTCATAGCGATCCTTGAAAGTGTCGGTAAGGTTGGAAAGGTTCGGGATCTGGCTTTCGTCGATCGCCTTGAAGACCTTCTGCTTGGCCCCCTCGCGGCGCGGCGTGCCGGCCATCAGCGACACATCGGCGGGCGCGGTCTTGGCGCGGGCCGCGTTCTTGATCTGCACGAGCCATGTCTCGCCCGTGGGCACGGCGATGGACTCGACCTCGATGCCCGTCTCCTCGGTGAAGCCGGGGAAGATATGCTCCTTGAAGCTGTCCTCGAAAAAGCCGCCATAGGTGCCGACGCGCAGGGGCGCGCCTTGCGCCCGCAGGATCGAGGGTGCGGCCAGCGTGGCCGCCCCAGTGGCGGCGGCGGTGCCGAGGAAACGGCGGCGCGTGAAAGTGCTCTTCATGTCATTGTTCTCCCTTGGTTGATCTTGGCCTTCTACGCCCATGTTTTTGGCAGGACGCAGAGCATTTCGTAAAGCAGGTTCGCGCCCAGCATCGCGGTCGCGCCCGTCGTGTCGTATTGCGGCGAGACCTCGACGAGATCGCCGCCGACGAGATTGAGCCCCTTGCAGCCGCGCACGATCTCGAGCGCCTGGATCGTCGTGAGGCCGCCGATCTCCATCGTGCCCGTGCCGGGCGCGATGGAGGGGTCGAGACTGTCGATATCATAGGTCAGATAGCAGGGCGTATCGCCGATCCTGGCGCGGATATCCTGCATCAGCGGCGCCAGCGACTTGTGCCAGCACTCCTCGGCGGGAATGACGGTGAAGCCCTGCTGCCGGCCCCAGTCGAAATCGCCCGGCTCGTATCCGGTGCCGCGCAGGCCGATCTGGAACACCTTGTCGTTCTGCAAAAGCCCGTCCTCGACCGCGCGGCGGAAGGGCGTGCCGTGGGCGATCTTCTCGCCGAACATGAGATCGTTGGTGTCCGCATGCGCATCGACGTGAATGAGCGCGACCGGCCCGTGTTTCTTCGCGATGGCGCGCAGGACGGGATAGCTGAGCGTATGATCCCCGCCCAGCGTCAGCGGCACGACGTCATGTTTCAGGATCTCGTCATAGGCGGCGGTGATGATGTCGACCGTCTTCTTCAGATCGAAGGTGTTGATCGCCACGTCGCCGATATCGGCCACCTGCATCTTGGCGAAGGGGCCGGCGCCGGTCGCCATGTTGTAGGGTCGCATCATGCCGCTCTCGGCGCGGATGGCGCGCGGGCCATGGCGCGTGCCGGTACGGTTCGACGTGCCGATATCCATCGGGATGCCGACGAAGCAGGCATCGAGCCCTTCGGCCGTGTCCTGGCTCGGCAGGCGCATCATCGTGGGCACGCCGCCGAAGCGCGGCATGTCGTTGCCGCCCAGCGGTTGGTTGAATTTCGGTGCGGCGCCGTCGCTCATCGGTGATTCCCCTGTCCACTTGAGACCTTAGCAGTCATGCAGCCTAGGGCGCGTGCCGAGGCGTTGAAAATATGATTGCGCAAAAGCGATCATTGAGCTCGGCAAATGTAAAGCGGTCAGGCATGGCATTCGGCAAGGATCCGCATGAAGAGCGTGTTGACCTGCGGCACCTGCCCCGAGCGGGTCAGCATCTGCATCGGGCAGGTGTAATCCTCGGCGGTGTAACCGAGGCGGCGCAGGCGTCCGGCGGCGACATGGGCCTCGGCCATGTGGATCGGCAGAAGGCCGATATAGGCGCCGCTGAGGATGAGGATGAGCTGGGCCTCGATCTCGTCCGCGAAACGGTCGAGAT
Source organism: Roseovarius aquimarinus (assembly GCF_043661195.1). NCBI lineage: Bacteria > Pseudomonadati > Pseudomonadota > Alphaproteobacteria > Rhodobacterales > Roseobacteraceae > Roseovarius > Roseovarius aquimarinus. The sequence goes on along the minus strand of NZ_JBIHMM010000005.1, from coordinate 78,951 downwards.
CGGTGGGGTTTACCGCCTTGCGCCGCTGCCGGCTCCAATAGCCGCGATGCACCCACGGCACGGCGGTGATCTCGGCGTCGGCGATGTCTGCATCGGCCCGCGCGAAAAAGGGATGCGCGGCCGCGCAATAGAGCGCGTGGTCCTCGCGATAAAGATCCGTGGTGCGCAAGCCACTGAGGACATTGTCGAAACTGCCGATGCCGATATGGATCGCGCCATCCAGAACGCCGTTCAGGATATCTTGCGGGCGCGCGATCCCAAGCTCGATCCGCACGGCGGGCGCGGCCTCGGTAAACCGGGCGATGGCCTCGGGCAGCCTGAAATTCGGGTCCGTGCACACGCTGTCGAGCACGGCGATCCTGAGCCGGCCGACGAGATTGCCCTTGAGCGCGGCGAGGTGTCCTGAATGCATGTCGAGCGTGCCGAGCAGCGTCTTGGCGATCTCGTGCACCATCTGGCCCTTTTCCGTCACCAGAAAACCGCGCCGCCCACGTTGGCAGAGCGTCACCCCTAGCCGCTGCTCGAGCGCTGTGATGTGGTTCGAGATGGTGGGCTGGCTGAGCCCTAGCTCGACCTGCGCGGCGGAGAAGCCGCCATTGCGCACGACAGCGTCGAAAACGCTGAGAAGGTGGATGTCCGAGCCGGTGATCTGCATGACGCATTGAGATGCGGAAATGTATTTCTTTGCAACAGCGTATTTCAGTCGCCGCCCCTCGCGCCTAGTCTGATCCGCGAACCCGACCCGCAAGGAGTGCTTTTGATGTCCGACACCCTGCCGCTTACGATGAAGGCCGCGATCTGTCCGGCGCCCGGAGCGCCGCTCGAGATGCGCGAGGTCGCGGTGCCGACACCCGGCCCGGGTCAGGTGCTGGTCAAGCTCGAGACCTGCGGCGTGTGCCATTCGGACCTGCATCTGCGCGAGGGGCAGGAGGATCTTCCGCCAAGCTTCTATCCGCTCATCCTCGGCCATGAAGGCATCGGGCGCGTCGTCGCCCACGGCCCGAACGTGGGCCGCGCGCCCGCCATCGGCACGCGCATCGGATTGCCGTGGATCTTCGACACCTGCCTCGCGTGCAAGCCCTGCCGCACCGGGCACGAGGTGCTTTGCCCCGAAAATACGGCGCGCGGCGTGCAGAAGCACGGCGCTTTCGCCGAATATGCGCTCTGCTCCGCGGATTTCGCGATCGAGATCCCCGAGGCGATCGACCCGCTCAAGGGCGCGCCGCTTCTGTGCGCGGGCCTCACCGCATGGTCCGCGCTGCGCAAGGCTCGCATCGAGGCGGGCAGCAACGTGCTGATCCTCGGCGCGGGCGGTCTCGGGCAATACGCGATCCTCATCGCCAAGGCGCGCGGCGCGCGCGTCATGGTCATCGACCGCGACCCGGCCAAGCTGAAGACCGCCCGCGGCCTCGGCGCGGAAGTGACGATCGAGGCCGGAGACGATGCGGGCGCGCAAATCAAGGAGGCGGGCGGCGCCGACGTGGTGCTGAACTTCGCGCCGAGCCCGGCGGTCTGGGACACGGTCGAGGCGGCGGTGAACCCGATGGCCGATATCGTCGCCATCGCGATGGTGCACGAGCCTGTGCCGCTCTCGATGATGTGGCTGCTCGATGGCGGGCACCGTGTCTTCGGCTCCTCGGTCGGCAGCCGTCAGGAATTGGCCGATTTCCTCGGCTTCGCCGCGGCACACCCCCTGCCGGTGGATGTGGAGGCGATTTCCTTCGGCGAGGTGGACGCGGCGCTCGACCGGCTCAAGTCCGGCGAGGTGACGGGCCGGCTCTGCATCGACTTCGCCAAATGAGGAAAGGCTTCGCATGACACGCATCGCCGTTTTCCAGATGTCCGCCGCGATCGACCCCGCCGTGCGCACGGCGCGCGTGATCGAAGCCATGAAAGAGGCCGCCGAGGGCGGCGCGCGCCTCGTGATCGCGCCCGAGCTGGCGCTGTCGGGGTATGGGCGCGGGCCGGTTCTGGCGCAGGAGGCGCAGCGCCCCGATGGCGCCTGGGCGCGCGCGCTGGGCGCGGCGGCGGCGCGGCATGACATCAGCGTCATCGCGGGCTTTCCCGAGGATGCGGGCGGCACGCGCCATATCAGCGCGCTCATGATCGACCGCGCCGCGCCCGATGCGGCGCATGTCTATCGCAAGGGGTGCCTTTACGGCGATTACGAGCGCGGCATCTTCACCGCCGCCGGCCCCTCGACCGTGATCGTGCCGATGGAGGGGCTGAACGTGGGCTGCCTCATCTGCTACGATGTCGAGTTTCCGGAGAACGTGCGCCGTCTCGCGCTCGCGGGGGCCGATCTGGTGGCCGTGCCCACCGCCTTGCCGAAGGGCGCCCCGGCCGAGTTCATCGCGCGCCACACCATCCGCGCGCGCGCCTTCGAAAGCCAGGTCTTCGTGGCCTATGCCGACAATGCCGATGCCGACGAAGGCTTCGTCTATCAGGGCCTGTCGTCCATCGCCGCACCTGACGGCGCCGTGCTGGCAGAGGCGGGCGAGAGCGGCGACGCGCTGATCTTCGCCGATATCGACACCGCCGCCTTCGGTCCGTCGCGCGAGGCCAATCCGTATCTGGAGGACGCGGCGCGGCAAGGTCTGGTATAAAGCCCCGAACGCACAACGCAGGAGACGATCATGGAGCCCATCAAGACCGAAGACCGCCGCGTCGCCAATATCCGCGAGGCCACCTTCACGCCCATCGAGACGGACGGCAAGCCCGATGGCGAGGTGCTGCAACTCAACACCGCCAAGCCGCTCGGCGCGGGCTTTTATGTCTACCGCATGCCGCCGGGCCATACGACCGTCGCGCATCGCCACAAGGGCGACGAGGAATTCCTGATCCTCGAGGGCGATCTGATGGACAATGATGGCACGGAATACGGTCCCGGCGATCTGGTATGGCTGCGCGACGGGACCGAGCATCACTCGACCACGCGCAACGGCTGCCTCATCGCGGTCTTCGCCGAGATGCCCGAGGATTTCCCGAGCTAGCCAGGCAACCCGGCCCGGGCGGCGTTTTCGCGCCTTGCAATAAGGGCCGCCGGGCCATAGGTTCCGCGCAAATTCTGCGGGGGCGGCCCCGCTTTCATCTAGGAGACTCCCCATGGAAGGCGGTTCCGCGTTCGCGCAATTCGTTCCCCTGATTCTGATCTTCGCGATCATGTATTTCCTGCTCATCCGTCCGCAGCAGAAGAAGCTGAAGGCGCATCGCGCCATGGTCGAGGCGCTGCGCCGCGGCGACGAGGTGGTCACGCAGGGCGGGCTGATCGGCAAGGTCTCCAAGGTCAAGGACAATGACGAACTGGAGGTCGAGCTTGCCCAGGGCGTCAAGGTGCGGGTCGTGAAATCGACCATCGCGCAGGTCGTCTCCAAGACCGAACCGGCCGAGGGCGCGGCCAAGGGCTGATCGCGGCCCTGCCGACACCACCGCCAGCACACGCATAAAAGGCGCCGACATGCTTCAGATCGATCTGTGGAAACGTTTTTTCATCTGGGGCCTCGTCGCCTTGGGTATCTTTCTGGCGCTGCCGAATGCCTTCTACGACCGGGTCGAGCGGCATAACGACGCCGTTCAGGCGGTCGAGCGCGGCACCGATCCGGCGCAGGTCGCCGAGGCGCTGGACGACTGGCCCGACTGGATGCCGAGCGGTCTGGTCAATCTTGGTCTCGATCTGCGCGGCGGTGCGCATCTTCTGGCCGAAGTGCAGGTCGAGGATGTCTATCAGTCCCGCATCGAGGCCATGTGGCCCGCCGTGCGCGATCTTCTGCGCGAGCATCGCGACGAGATCGGCACGATCCGCCTCGAGCCGACAGATGGCCCCGAACTCGTCGTGCGGCTCAACGAGCGGCCCGAGGAGGCCGAGCGCGCCGCGGCCCTCGTGCGTACTCTGGCGACGCCCGTCGCCAGCCTGACCGCCGCAGGCTCGGACGACATCGCCGTCACCACGCGCGACGGCGCCATCGTCGTGCGCCTGTCGGAGGCCGAGCAGAGCGCCACGGACGAGCGCACCGTGCGCCAGGCGCTCGAGATCATCCGCCGCCGCATCGACGAGGTCGGCACGCGCGAGCCGACGATCCAGCGTCAGGGCAGCGACCGCATCCTGATCCAGGTGCCCGGCATCGGCAGCGCGACCGAACTCAAGGACATCATCGGCACCACCGCGCAATTGACGTTCCAGCCCGTCGTCGGCCGCGCCTCCTCGGCGAACGAGAGCGCGGGCGCAGGCAACGAAGTCGTGCCCTCGCTGAACGAGGAGGGCGTCTTCTACGTGCTCGAGCGCGCGCCTGTCGTCACCGGCGACGAGCTTGTCGATGCGCAGCCCGATTTCGACCAGAACGGGCGTCCCGCCGTCTCCTTCCGCTTCAACCCCACCGGCGCGCGCGCCTTCGGCGATTACACGGCGGCCAATATCGGCAGCCCCTTCGCCATCGTTCTCGACAACGAGGTCATCAGCGCACCGACGATCCAGAGCCATATTCCCGGCGGCTCCGGCATCATCACCGGCAATTTCTCGGTCGAAGAGAGCACCAATCTCGCGGTCCTACTGCGCGCGGGTGCGCTGCCTGCAGGGCTCGAATTCCTCGAAGAACGCACCATCGGCCCCGAGCTGGGCGCCGACAGCATCGAGGCGGGTCAGATCGCCTGCATCGTCGGCTTCGCGCTGGTGCTCGTCTTCATGTTCGCGAGCTACGGTCTTTTCGGCCTCTTCGCCAATATCGCGCTGCTCATCAACATCGCGCTCATGTTCGGCCTGCTGAGCCTTGTCGGCGCCACGCTGACCCTGCCGGGCATCGCGGGTATCGTGCTGACCATCGGCATGGCCGTGGACGCCAACGTGCTGATCTTCGAGCGGATCCGAGAGGAGATGAAGACCGCGAAAGGTGCCGCGCGCGCGATCGAATTGGGCTACGAGAAGGCGCTGAGCGCCATCGTGGACGCCAACATCACCACGCTCATCACCGCCGTGATCCTCTTCGCAATGGGCTCGGGTCCGGTGCGCGGCTTCGCCATCACGCTCGGTCTCGGCATCATCACCTCGGTCTTCACGGCGATCTTCGTCACACGCCTCATCGCCGTCATGTGGTTCGAGCGCAAGCGCCCCAAGACGGTGCTTCAGGGCCGTGCGCTGCGCATGGTGAAAGCCGAGACCAACGTGAATTTCCTTGGTCGCTGGAAGATGTCCCTCGGGCTTTCGGCGCTTTTCATCGTGGTCGCTCTCGGCTCTTTCCTGCTGCAGGGCCTCAATTTCGGCATCGACTTCCGGGGCGGCACGACGATCCGCACCCAGAGCGAGCAGCCGGTGAACATCGCCGAATATCGCGGCGCGATGCAGACGCTCGATCTGGGCGATATCAGCATCACCGAGGTGTTCGATCCCACCTTCGGCCCCGATCAGAACGTCTCGATGATCCGCATCCAGGCGCAGGACGGCGCCGAGGCGGTGACGCCCGAGACCATCGCCGCCGTCGAAGGCGCGCTTCAGGAGGCGGTGCCCGACATCACCTTCACCTCCGTCGAGAGCGTGGGCCCGAAAGTTTCCGGCGAGTTGATCCAGACGGCGGCCATCGCGGTGCTCCTGGCCATCGGGGCGGTGCTGGTCTACATCTGGCTACGCTTCGAATGGCAATTCGCGCTCGGGGCGGTGGTGGCCCTCGTCCATGACGTCATCCTCACCATCGGCGTCTTCTCGGAGTTGCAGCTCCAGTTCGATCTGGCGACCATCGCGGCGCTGCTGACCATCGTGGGCTATTCGCTCAACGACACGGTGATCGTCTTCGACCGCGTCCGCGAGAACCTGCGAAAATACAAGTCGCGGCCGCTTCTCGAGGTGCTGAACCTGTCGATCAACGAAACGCTCAGCCGGACCATCGTGACCTCCTTCACCACGATGCTGGCGCTGCTGGCGCTCTATTTCCTCGGCGGCGACGTGATCCGCGGCTTCGTCTTCGCCATGATGTGGGGCATCGTCGTCGGCACCTACAGCTCGATCTTCGTCGCGGCGGTGATCCTGATGTGGCTGGGCGTCAAGCGGGACTGGTCCAAGCCAGACGCCAATTCCGGCAATCAGTTCGCGAATGTCGATGCTTGACGCGCTCGCCCCGGCCATTGCCGGGGCGATGGCGCATCCCGGCTTCTGGTGGCTGGCGGTCACGTTGGCGGCGGCCGGGATCGTGCGCGGGTTCACCGGCTTCGGCTCGGCGCTGATCTTCGTGCCTGTCGCGGGCATCTTCCTGCCGCCCGTCCACGTCATCGCCATCATCGCGCTGGTCGAGATCGCCAGCATCGGCGCGCTGGTGCCGCGCGCGTGGGCGCATGCCGACAAGGGGCAGGTGGCGCTTCTGGTGCTGGCCGCGCTGCCGACCGTCCCGATGGGCCTCTGGATCATGGATCTGCTGGACGCCACCATCGTGCGCTGGATCGTCGCGGTCTTCGCGGGCGGCACGTTGCTCGCGCTCGTTTCCGGCTGGCATTATTCGGGCCGCACGACGCTTTGGGTCGTGATCGCCATCGGCGCCGTCGCGGGCCTTTTGGGCGGGATGACGGGCCTCACTGGGCCGGTCGTGGTGCTCTTTTACCTCGCGGGCGGGCGCGTCGCGCAGACGGTGCGCGCCAACACGATCCTGTTCCTCGGCGCGATGGACGTGGTGATCGTCGCCAACCTCATGCTGCGCGGCTTCACCGACATGTCGATTCTTTGGCTGGCCGCGCTGCTCTCGGTGCCCTACTTTGTGGGCATGCTGGCGGGGCAGGCGTTGTTCAATCCCGCGCAGGAGGCGCTCTATCGCCGCGCCGCGCTGACGGTCATTGGCTTCGCGGTGCTGGCGGGCCTGCCGATCTGGCAATGAGCGTTTGGCAAGAAGGAGAGCCGCAATGCAGCTGAACGAAGTCACCTTCGCCGAGGCCACCCCGATCGACGGCTATGGCCCCGGTTTCTTCCGGGTCGGCGGGCAGGTCATGCGCGGCGCCGTGATCGTCACCGAGACCGGCGCCCGCGGCTGGGAGGGTCTCGGCGATGCGCAGCCGCTCCTCGCGCTGCTGGGCGAGGTGGACGTCATCTTCATCGGCACCGGCCCCGAGATCGCGCATATCCCCGAGGATCTGCGCCGCCCGCTCGAAGACGCCGGGATCGGCGTCGAGACCATGAGCTCGCCCGCCGCCTGCCGCACCTACAACGTGCTGTTGTCCGAGGGGCGCCGCGTCGCGGCCGCCGTGCTGCCGGTCTGACCGCGCCGCGTCCGCTTCCTTCGCCGCACGCGATGCGCTAAGCCTGCGCGCATGTTGCTGACTGCCCATAACCTGAGCGTCACGCGCGGCGGCATCGCCGTGCTGGAGGGCGTCTCGCTGGCCCTCGCGCCGGGCCGCGCGCTTGTCCTGCGCGGGCCGAACGGCGCGGGCAAGACGACGCTTCTGCGCACGCTGGCGGGACTTCAGCCGCCGCTCGCGGGCAGTATCGAGGCAGAGGAAGGCGGGCTGGTCTATGCGGGCCATGCCGACGGCATCAAGAGCGCGCTGAGCGTGCGCGAGAACCTCGCCTTCTGGGCCGCGATCTTCGCGGGGGGCGATGTCGCGTCCGCGCTCGCCGCCTATGCGCTGGAGCCGCTGGCCGAGCGGCCCGCCGCCGCGCTCTCGGCGGGGCAGAAACGGCGCTTGGGCCTCGCGCGGCTCATCGTGGCGCGCCGGCCCGTCTGGCTCCTGGACGAGCCGACGGTCTCGCTCGACCGGGATGCGACGGCCATGTTCGCCGCCGCCCTGCGGGCGCATCTGGCGGGCGGCGGCGCGGCCATCGTCGCCACGCATATCGAGCTCGGGCTGGACGAGGCGGAGACGCTCGATGTCGGTCCCTACAAGGCGCGCGCGGCGGCGCTCGATGATTTCGACGAGGCGTTCCTGTGATCGCGCTCCTCATGCGCGATCTGCGGCTTGCGGTGCGGGCAGGGGGCGGCTTCGGCCTCGGCCTCGCTTTCTTCCTGATCGTCGTCACGCTCGTGCCTTTCGCGGTCGGCCCGCGCGGTGATCTGCATTCCGTCATCGCGCCGGGCATTCTGTGGCTCGGCGCGCTTCTCGCCTGCCTTTTGTCGCTCGACCGGATCTTCGCGCTCGATCACGAGGACGGCTCGCTCGATCTTCTGGCCACGGCGCCGCTGCCGCTCGAGGCGCTGACGGCGGTGAAGGCGCTGGCGCATTGGCTGACCACGGGCCTGCCGCTCGTCCTCGCCGCGCCGGTGCTGGCCGTGCTGCTGAGCCTTCCGGGCGAGGGCTATCTGCCGCTCACCCTGTCGCTCGCGCTCGGCACGCCTGCATTGAGCGTGATCGGCACGTTCGGCGCGGCGCTGACCGTGGGAATTCGTCGCGGCGGATTGCTTCTGTCGCTCTTGGTGCTGCCGCTCTACGTGCCTACATTGATTTTCGGAGCCGAGGCCGCGCGGCGCGGCGCGGAGGGGCAGGACTACGCCATGCCGCTCTTGATGCTCGCGGGCATCACCTGCGGCACCATCGCGCTCTTGCCCTTCGCCTCGGCTGCGGTAGTAAGGGTCAACCTGCGCTAGAGTTTTACGTGAAGGACGCTTGAATGGCCTCGCTTTGGGAATATGCGAACCCGCGCAAGTTCATCGCCACCTCGGATCGCGTCCTGCCGTGGATCGGAGGCGTCGCGCTGGTCTCGTTGCTGGTGGGGCTGGTCTGGGGGTTTTTCTTCACGCCCGAGGATTACCGGCAGGGCGCCAGCGTCAAGATCATCTACCTGCATGTGCCCTCCGCGCTCATGGCGATCAACGCATGGCTCATGATGCTCGTCGCGTCGCTGATCTGGATCGTGCGGCGCCATCACGTGAGCGCGCTGGCCGCCCGCGCGGCGGCGCCGGTGGGCGCGGTGATGACGGTGATCGCGCTGGTGACGGGCGCGCTCTGGGGGCAGCCGATCTGGGGGACGTGGTGGGTCTGGGATCCGCGCCTCACCTCTTTCCTGATCCTTTTCCTCTTCTATCTGGGCTATATCGCGCTCTGGTCCGCGATCGAGAATGACGACACGGCGGCCGATCTCACCTCGGTTCTCTGCCTCGTCGGCTCGGTCTTCGCGCTCCTCAGCCGCTACGCCGTGCTCTTCTGGAACCAGGGATTGCACCAGGGCGCGTCGCTCAGCCTCGACAAGGAGGAGAACGTGGCGGATGTCTTCTACTTCCCGCTGCTGGTCTGCATCGCGGGCTTCGTCCTCCTGGTGATCGCGCTGATCCTTCTGCGCACCCAAACAGAAATCCGCGCGCGCCGGATGCGCGCGCTGATGGCCCGCGAAAGGATGGGACAATGATGCCCGAGCTCGGCAAATACGCTTTCGCCGTTCTCGCCTCCTACGGCGTGACGCTGGCTCTGATAGCTGCGATCTCGGCGCTCAGCCTCGCGCGAGCGCGCCGCATGCGCCGACAGCTCGAGACGCTGGAGCAAAGGATGCGCGGCAATGGCTAGAATATCGCCCCTGATGATCGCGCCCCCCGCGCTTTTCGCCGGCCTTGCCCTGCTCTTCTATGTCGGCATGCAGCGCGAGAACCCGGACGATCTGCGCTCGGTCTTCATCGGGCGGCCCGCGCCCTCGGTGCCGGAGGAGGGTTTGGACGGGCGCGCCCTTCTGACCGACGCGGACCTGCGCAGCGGTGAGGTGACCATCGTCAATTTCTGGGCGAGCTGGTGCCCGCCCTGCCGTGCCGAGCATCCCAAGCTGAAGGAGCTGGACGCGTCGGGCCTGCGCGTCGCCGGCATCAATTTCAAGGACGAGGCGTCGCAGGCGCAGAAATATCTGGACGAGGACGGCGATCCCTTCTTCGCGCTCGGGTTCGATCCCAAGGGCCAGACGGCGATTGACTGGGGCGTCACCGCCCCGCCCGAAACCTTCATCGTGGACGGCGACGGCACGGTTCTCTTCCGCTATGCCGGACCGCTGATCGGCAGCGATTACGAGCAGCGGTTCAAGCCCGCGCTCGAAGAGGCGCTGGCCGGTCAGTAGGCACGGGCCCGCGCGGTCAGATGAAGGTCAGGCCGAGCGCGATGATGACGCCCGACAGCACGAGGTGGATCATGCAGAAGCCCATGATGTCCTTCGCGCGCAGACCCGCGATCCCGAGGATCGGCAGCGCCCAGAAGGGCTGCACCATGTTCGTCCACGCATCTCCCCACGCGACCGCCATCGACACGCGGGCAAGGTCCGTGCCCAAGGCCTCGGCCGCCGGCAGGATCACCGGCGCCTGAACCGCCCACTGGCCGCCGCCCGACGGCACGAAGAAGTTGACGATGCCCGCCGAGATGAAGGCCCAGAAGGGCAGCGTCACGTCGCTGGCAAAGCCCACGAGCCCTTCGGAGATGCTGGCCGCGAGGCCCGATTGCACCATGATCGCCATGATCCCCGCGTAGAACGGGAACTGGATCACGATGCCCGCGCCGCCCTTGACGCCTTCCGTGAGCGCATCGAGCAGGTTGCGCGGGTTGCCGTGCAGCAGGATCGCCAGCGTCAGGAAGAGGAAGTTGATGACGTTGAGCGACAGCCCGCCACCGGTGGCGAAATACTGGATCAGCCAGGCCGCGCCCGCAGCGCCGATCAGCATCGACAGCGCCGGGCTGCGCTCGAGCCATTCGGCGGGAGTGCTGGCCTCCTCGCCCCGCGCCTTGCCCTCGTCGAGGAGCGCGGGATCGACATAGACGCTCTCCGCCTCGCTCGGCATCATGGCGCGGTTGATGAGCGGCACGGCGATGAAGAGCGCGGCGACGATCGCGAGATTGAAGGGCGAGAAGATCGTCTCGGAGGTTGGGATGATGCCGGTGATGTCCGCGAAGGGATGATCCTCGGTCGCGATCGAGAGCGGGATCGAGCCCGCGAGGCCGCCATGCCAGACGATGAAGCCCGAATAGGCCGAGGCCACCAGAAGGCGGTAATCCACCTTGATCGTGCGCGCGAGCTCCTTGGCGAAAAGCGCACCGACCACGAGGCCGAAGCCCCAGTTGATCCACGACGCGACGAGCGAGACGATGCTGACCAGAAGGATCGCGCCGCCCGCGCTCCCGGCGAGGGACGCGAGCGCCGAAAGGCCCCTCCGCACCAGCGGCGTCGAGGCCATCATGTAGCCCGTCACGAGCACGAGAAGCATCTGCATCGAGAACGAGAGGAGCGACCAGAACCCATCGCCCCACATCGTCACCACCTCGAGCGGTCCGGTCCCTTGGCCCAATACGGCGGCGAGACCGGCGATGAGGGTCAGCACCACGACGAAGACGAAGGGATCCGGAAGATAGCGGTCGACCAGACGCACCATCGGTTGCGAGATGGCATGCAGCATGATGAAGTCTCCTCCCGTTCAGCCAATCCCCAACGCGCGGCGCGCGGCTGAGGTTGCACTCAGGCGAGGGATTTCATCCGGGGGTTGGCCGGCAGGGGAAAGGCCCCAAGGCGCGGCGCCCATCCCGGCGGCAAGGGCCGGATATGAAAACGGCCCCGCGATGGGGGCCGTTTCGTAGCTCGATCAGGGGCGCGTCAGGCCGACTTGGCCAGATCGCGCAGAACGTAGTTCAGAACGCCGCCATTCTCGACATATTCGATCTCGATGGCCGTATCGATCCGGCATTTCAGCGTGATCTCCTTCACGCTGCCATCCTCCATCGTGATGGTGCACGGCACTTCGGCCTGCGGCTTGAGAGTGTCGAGACCCTTGATCGATACGCTCTCCTTGCCGGTCAGGCCCAGCGACTTGCGGGTGTCGCCATTCATGAACTCGAAGGGAATGACGCCCATGCCCACGAGGTTCGAGCGGTGGATGCGCTCGAAATCCTCGGCGATGACGGCCTTGACGCCCAGAAGGGCCGTGCCTTTGGCCGCCCAGTCGCGGCTCGAGCCCGCGCCGTATTGCTCGCCCGCGAAGATCACCAGCGGCGTGTCATTCTCCTGATAGGCCATCGCGGCGTCGAAGATCGACATCTGCTCGCCGTCCGGCCCGAGCGTGTAGCCGCCCTCGACATTGTCCAGCATCTCGTTGCGGATGCGGATGTTGGCGAAGGTGCCGCGCATCATCACCTCGTGATTGCCGCGCCGCGAGCCGTAGGAGTTGAACTCGCGCACAGGCACCTGACGCTCGCGCAGATACTGGCCGGCAGGCGTCGATTCCTTGAAGCTGCCCGCGGGGCTGATGTGATCGGTCGTGACCATGTCGCCCAGAAGCGCCAGAACGCGCGCGTTCTCGATATTCGAGATGCTGCCCGGATCCTTGGACATGCCCTGGAAATAGGGCGGGTTCTGCACGTAGGTGGATTGCGCGGGCCAGTCATAGGTCTCGCCCTCGGAGGTCTCGACCTCCTGCCACTTCTCGTCGCCCTTGAAGACATCGGCGTATTTCGACTGGAACGCCTCGCGCGTCACCGTCGCCTCGACCAGCTCCGCGATCTCGGCCTGCGTCGGCCACAGATCCTTGAGATAGACGTCCTTGCCATCCTTGTCCTTGCCGAGCGATGCGGTGGTGATATCGACATTCATGTCGCCGACCAGCGCATAGGCCACGACTAGGGGCGGCGAGGCGAGGTAGTTGGCGCGCACATCGGGGCTGATGCGCCCCTCGAAATTGCGATTGCCCGACAGCACCGACACGCCGATCAGGTCGTTGTCGTTGATGCATTTGCTGATCTCGGGATCAAGCGGGCCGGAGTTGCCGATGCAGGTGGTGCAGCCGTATCCGACGAGGTTGAAGCCGATCTTGTCCAGATCCTCCTGAAGGCCCGCCGCCTCGAGATAATGCGAGACGACCTGGCTGCCCGGCGCGAGCGACGTCTTGACCCACGGCTTGCGGGTCAGTCCGCGCTCGGCGGCCTTGCGCGCGACGAGGCCCGCGCCGATCATGACATATGGGTTCGACGTGTTGGTGCAGGAGGTGATCGAGGCGATCACGATCGAGCCGTCATGGAGCTGATAGCCGTCACCCTCGGTCACGAAACCGCGCTTGTGATTGCCCTCGTCGCCCGGAATGGCCGTCGGCTCGGGCTGGCCGCCCTCGGCCTCCCAGCGCCCTTCGGCATTCGCGCTGCCGTCCTTGGCGCTGCGCTGGCCCTCGATATACTTGTGAAATTCCTTCGCGGCCTTGTCGAGCGCGATGTAGTCCTGCGGGCGCTTGGGGCCCGAGATCGCGGGCACGATGGTGCCCATGTCGAGATGCAGCGTGTCGCTGTAGACTGGCGCGTAATCCGGCCCGCGCCACATGCCGTTCTCCTTGGCGTAGGCCTCGACCAGCGCGATGCGGTCCTTGTCGCGGCCGGTCTGGGTGAGATAACGGAGCGTCTCGTCGTCGATCGGGAAGAAGCCGCAGGTCGCGCCGTATTCCGGCGCCATATTGGCGATGGTCGCGCGATCCGCGAGCGGCAGGTGATCGAGACCCTCGCCGTAGAATTCGACGAATTTGCTGACCACGCCGCGCTCGCGCAGCATCTCGACGACCTTCAGCACGAGGTCGGTGCCCGTCGTGCCTTCCATCATCTTGCCGGTCAGCTCGAAGCCGACGACCTCGGGGATGAGCATGGAGATGGGCTGGCCGAGCATCGCCGCCTCGGCCTCGATCCCGCCGACGCCCCAACCCAGCACGGCCGCGCCGTTGACCATCGTGGTGTGGCTGTCGGTGCCGACGAGCGTGTCGGGATACGCGACTTCCTCGCCGTTCTGGTCGGTGTCGGTCCAGACGGTCTGCGCGAGATATTCGAGGTTGACCTGATGGCAGATGCCGGTGCCGGGGGGCACGACGCGGAAATTGTTGAACGCGCCCTGACCCCATTTCAGGAACTGGTAGCGCTCCATGTTGCGCTCGTATTCGCGGTCGACATTCATCTGGAAGGCGCGCGGGTTACCGAACTCGTCGATCATGACCGAGTGGTCGATGACCAGATCGACCGGGTTCAGCGGGTTGATCTGCTGCGCCTTGCCGCCGAGCGCCACGATCCCGTCGCGCATCGCGGCGAGGTCCACCACGGCGGGCACGCCGGTGAAATCCTGCATCAGGACGCGCGCCGGGCGATAGGCGATCTCGCGCGGGTTCTTGCCGCCTTTCGTCGCCCATTCCGAGAATGCCTTGATGTCGTCCTGCGTGACGGTCTTGCCGTCCTCGAAGCGCAGCATGTTCTCCAGCACGACCTTGAGCGCCGCCGGCAGCTTGCTGAAATCGCCGAGACCGGCCTCTTCGGCGGCCTTGATCGAGTAATAGGCGACAGTCTGGTCGCCGGATTTCAGCGTTTTGCGGGTCTTGGCGGAGTCGTGTCCCACGTTGATTGGCATCGGGCTATCCTTTCGGGTCATCGAAACGGTTGTCGCACGAGGGCCTCGGCCCGCGCGGCTCGGGAAATTCTTGGCTCCTGTCGCGTATCTGCGGCGCGAGCGGGCCGGACCGAACGGAACGCGCGATGCGCGCCTTTCGTTGCATCCCGGCCCCGGTCGGCGCGCGCGTGCAGCGGCGCGGCGGGGGTATCGCCAGCGGTTCTGGCGCATTTGAAAAGGGCGATCAAGTGGTCATCGCCATTTTTGTATACTATTGCACACCGAGCTGCGCGTCCAGTGCAGCCAGCGCTCGCCTCGCCGGTCGCTGACGAAACCTTGATTGGTGTTTCAGGAGCCTCGCGCATAGCGTGCAGGGTCTAGGCAGAGATCGACAGGATGCTCATGCGCAGATTCATACCCCTCGTGATGGCAGCCGCCGCGCTCGCCTCTCCCATCGTCGTGGCGCGCGGCGCCGATGCGGGCGACCGCCCGGTGCTGGTCGAGCTCTACACCTCCCAGGGCTGCTCGTCCTGTCCGCCGGCGGACGCGCTTTTGCACCAGTTGGCGGCGCGCGAGGACGTGATCGCGCTCGCGTTTCATGTCGACTACTGGGACTACATTTTCGACGATCTTTTCGGGAAGGCCGCGCATACCAAGCGGCAATACGGCTATGCCGCCGCTTCGGGGCGCGACATGGTCTATACGCCCCAGATGGTGATCGGCGGGCAGGATGCGGTCGTCGGAAATCGCCCTAGAGACGTGACCGAGATGATCGACCGTCACCTCGCCGCGCCCGATCATGTCGCGCTGTCGCTGAGCCGCGAGGGCGGGCAGATGGTGATCGAGGCCGAGGCCGATGCGGGGTTCGTCGCCCCGCTGATCGTGCAGGTCGCCCAGTATCTGCCCGAGCGGACCGTCTCGATCGACCATGGCGAGAACGCGGGCCACACCTATTCCTACATGAATATCGTGACCGATCTGAGCGAGCTGGGACGCTGGGATCCCGCGCAGCCGCTCTCGATGAAGGTGCGCGTGCCGCAGGACGCCAAGATCGCGGTGATTCTCCAGCGTCCGGGCTATGGCCCGGTCGAGGCGGCGGCGCTACTCGAGTAGATCGCCGCCCCCCTGCATCTGCGCGAGGCGCGCGGCGCCCTGATCGGCCATGTCGCCGGTGCCGTCCTTCCAGCGCCGATGGATCCAGAACCACTGATCCATGTTTCGGCGCACCTGCCGCTCCAGCCGCTCGTTGAATTCGCGCGTCATCGCGACGGGATCGCCCGGCGCGATAGGCTCCTCGACATGGATGTCGAAATCGAGCCCGTTCTTGCGGCGGATCCCCCAGACCGGCACGAGCGGCGCGTCGAACTTCAGAGCAAGCTCGGCGGTGACGAGCGAGGTCAGCGCGGGTTGGCCGAAAAACGGAAGCGGCACGCCCCCATGCGCGTTGAGATCGTTGAGGATGGCCAGAACGCCGCCGCCTTTCAGATGCTTGGTCATCTGCACCATGCCGCGCCGGCCCTGCTCGAACATCGGCTGGCTGAGCGATCCCATCGCCTCGGTGTAATGGACGTTGAAATAGCGGTTCTTCATCGGGCGGTAGAAGACGCCCATCTCGAATCCCTGCTCGACCATCGCGACGCGCGCGGCGTTGAAGCTGCCCAGATGCCCGGTCACGAAGATCACCGGCCGCCCCTCGGCGCGGGCGGCCTCGATCGCGGGAAGGCCCGGCCCGCTGACCGGCGAGTGGCGCGCGCGGGCCGAGAACTCGTCGGCGGAATACATCTCCATCATGTTGCGCCCGGCATTGTCGGGCACGGCGCGCATGAGGCGGCGCATTTCGGCCTCGGGCAGATCGGGCAGCGCCAGCGCGAGATTCTCGCGCACGCGCGCGGAATACCCGGCGAGCGGCGCGACGATGCGCGACGTCATCCAGCCGAGCGCAGGTATGCGCCAGCGATAAGGCATAAGCCCCGCCAGCGCGATCAGCAGGCGCAGCGCGAGATTGACGGCGTATTCGCGCGCGCGATCCGTCCAGGGATCCTTGGGAGTGTCGCCGCCTTTGCTCATCTTTCGCCTCGCCGCTTGGATCGGGTTGGGCAGACATAAAGCGCGCCCCGCACGATCACAAGCCGGCAGGGGGAGGGGCGCTCCCCGCTACTCCTCCTCGCTCTCCGGCCTGCGGAGCGTGATCTCCCCCACCGATTCGAGGCGCCGGATGCCATTGACGACCTGCGTCATCGCCTCCTCGCCCTCCTTGGTGCGGATGCGTCCCGCCTCCTCCATCTCCTCGCGGAGGGCATCGGCAAGGCGGCGGGACATGTTGGCCAGAATGAAGTCCGCCACCTCGCCGAGCGCGCCCTGCGCCGCTGCGGCCAGCGCGGTCACCAGCACGGACTGATCCACCTCGCGGGTGAATTTCGGCACATCCGCATCCGCGACGCGCGCGGGAATGTCGGCGAAGGTGAAGATCGCGCGGCGCACCTTTGCGGCGAAGGCGCGATCCTCGGCATCGAGGCCGGTCAGGACGTCGTCGCGCAGGCTCGACGAGGTGGAGTTGAGAATGGCGCCGATCCGGCTCGCCGGGCCTTCGTCGAAGGCGGTTTCGGGGATGTCGCTCAGTTGCGCGGCGAGGGCGAGGCCGATGCGATCGACCGCGCCGGGCGTCACCGCGTCGGTCTGCGCGACGGCGAAGGTCACGCGCCGGGCCACGTCGCCGGGCAGGCGGCTGAGCAGATCGGCGGCGCGCGCCACGTCGAGCTTGGACAGCATGACCGCCGCCACCTCGGTGCTTTCGGCCAGCGCGATGGGCACCAGATCGTCGACATTCGCGGCGCGCACCTGCTCCCACGGATCGCCGAACTGGCGCACGCCCGCCTCCTTGCGAAGACGCGCGGCGGTCTGCGGGCTGATGCGCCCGTCGAGCGCGCTGAGCGCGCCGGCCATCCCATGTGGGAAGGTCAGCCCCATCGCCTCGAGCTCGGCCGCGAACTCGGCCACGACGGAAACGAGCGTCGCGCGATCGACATAGCGCATGCGCCCCATCTGCGCGGTGAGCGTGCCCTGAAGCGCGTCGGGCAGATCCGACAGGCGCACATCCGCGCCTTCGTTGATGAGAAAACGTACGATGATCGCCGCCTTCTGGCGCCGGGTCAGCCGTGCGGCGGTGGTGGCGCGCGGCGCGCCTGGCACCGCGATGCGCGCGAGCGGGGTGGGCTGGGTCATGTCGGTCCTCATGCGGGCGTGCCGCAAATCTAGACCGCGAGGCGTGAAGAAATGCCTAAGCCGGACCCGGCAGCGCGGAGGCGTCTCACCGCCGCGCCGCCGGGTGGACCGGGATCAGTAGGAATAGCCCGTCCCCGTCTCGATCGCGCCGCGCAGCGACGCTTCGGCCCAGGTTCCGGTGCCGCCGTGGTCGCGGATCGCCAGAAGCTGCTTGTAGGCGCCGACGCTGTCGCCCATCTCGACCAGCGCCTGCCCCATGTAGGAGCGCGCCAGCAGATCGCTCGGATCCTGCGCGAGCGCGGCCTCATAATGGGCCATGCCGGCGGCCATGTCGCCCATCTTGCGCGCGGTGAAGCCCAGATAGGTCTGCACGCCCGGCGCGGTCTGGTCGGGCATCGCCGCCAGAACCTTGCGCGCGTTCTCGTACTGGCCCGCATAAGCCAGCTCGCGCACGGCCTCTATCAGTTCCTCGGGCGAGAGCGCGCCGCTCTGGGGGTTGACGCATGCCTGTGCGTCCTTGTCCCAGACCTGCCCGTTCTCGCAGGTCGTGGTGGTCTCGGTCGGCTTGGGCGCGGTGCTGCTGCCGCCGCCTGCGGCCATGGCGGCGCCGGGCGCGATCAACGCCGCGAGGCTCGCGGCGATCAAGGGGGATTTCAACATGACATCTCCTGTCGTTTCACACCCGAAAACTAGAACGGCCCGCCGGTAAGGCGAGCCGTCATTCGTCGTTTGCGGTGGTCGCGTCAGCCGCTGACCGGCAGACAGGCCTTGGCATCCTTGTCGTAGGTGGTGCCGGCGGCGCAGGACATCGCCTGCTGGTCCTTGGAGTAGTTGCACCCCATGGCCAGCGTCAGCGTGGGCGCAAGCGTGAGGGCCAGTGCGATTCCGAGGGTCTTCATGGACGTGCCTCCTGTGGTTGGGTGACGCAACGGTAACTGCAAAGGCCCCGCGCCGCCTAATCACAATTTCGAAGGTGCGGCGCTTGGCCTCAGGCCAAAGCACCGCATCTTGCCGTCAGTCCTTGAAAACGCGCGCGAATATCGTGTCGACATGCTTGGTGTGGTAACCGAGATCGAATTTCTCCTCGATCCCGTCCTTGCCGAGCGCCGCGACGACCTCTTCGTCGGCCAGGAGTTCCTCTTTGAAATCGGTGCGCTCTTCCCAGACCTTCAGCGCGTTGCGCTGCACCATCGCATAGGCGTCCTCGCGGCTCACGCCCGCCTGCGTCAGCGCCAGCAGAACCCGCTGGCTCATCACGAGGCCGGGGAATTTGTTCATGTTGTCGAGCATGTTGTCCGGGAAGATCAGCATCTTGTCGACGACGCCCGCCAGCCGCGCCAGCGCGAAATCGAGCGTGATCGTCGCGTCCGGTCCGATCATCCGCTCGACCGAGGAATGCGAGATGTCGCGCTCGTGCCAGAGCGCCACGTTCTCCATCGCGGGCACCACCGCCGAGCGCACCATGCGCGCGAGGCCGGTGAGGTTTTCGGTCAGCACGGGGTTCTTCTTGTGCGGCATGGCCGAGGAGCCCTTTTGCCCCATCGAGAAGAATTCCGCGCCCTCGAGCACCTCGGTGCGCTGCATGTGACGGATCTCGATCGCGACATTCTCGATGCTGCTGGCGATGACGCCCAGCGTGGCGAAGAAGGCGGCATGGCGATCGCGCGGGATCACCTGCGTGCTGATCGGCTCGGGCTGAAGGCCGAGTTTCTCGCAGACATGCTCTTCGACGCGCGGGTCGATATTGGCGAAGGTGCCGACCGCGCCGGAAATCGCGCCCGTGGCGATTTCCTCGCGCGCCGTCTTCAGCCGCGCCAGGTTGCGGTCCATCTCGGCGTAGAAGCGCGCGAAGGTGAGACCCATCGTCGTCGGTTCGGCATGGATGCCGTGGCTGCGGCCGACGCGGACAGTGTCCTTGTGCTCGAGCGCGCGGCGCTTGAGCGCGGCCAGAAGCGCCTTCATGTCCTCGATCAGGATGTCGCTCGCGCGGACGAGCTGCACGTTGAAGCAGGTGTCGAGCACGTCCGAGGAGGTCATGCCCTGATGCACGAAACGCGCCTCGTCGCTGCCCACATGCTCGGCCAGATGCGTGAGGAACGCGATCACGTCATGCTTGGTCACGGCCTCGATCTCGTCGATCCGTGCCACGTCGAATTCCACGTCCTTGGCCTTCCAGACCGCCTCGGCATTCTCGCGCGGGATCACGCCCAGATCGGCCATCGCGTCGCAGGCATGCGCCTCGATCTCGAACCAGATGCGGAACTTCGTCTCGGGCGACCAGATGGCGACCATATCGGGGCGGGAATAGCGGGGAATCATGGGCAGGCCTCTGCGCTGGGATGCGGTTGCGCGCGGTTTAGCCCGAGGCGGCCCGAATGCCAAGGCGAGGGCGGGTCAGCCCGCGCGCGTGACGATTTCCGAGCTGGCCTCGAGCGTGCGGTGCACGGGGCATTTGTCCGCGATCTCCAAAAGGCGCGTGCGCTGCTCGTCGCTCAAATCGCCTTCCAGAAAGACGGTGCGGATGAAGCGGTCCACCTTCTCGGGAGAGGCGCCGCCCGCGTCCTGCGCATGCACCTTGTCATGGCTCACATCGACGCGCACATGATCGAGCGGCCAGTCCTTGCGCCGCGCATACATGCGGATCGTCATCGAGGTGCAGGCGCCCAATCCTGCCGACAGGAAGCCGTAGGGCGACATGCCCCTGTCGGTGCCGCCATAGGCGCGCGGCTCGTCCGCGACGGCGTGATGGCGCGGGCCGGAGTTGATGTCCTGCAAGAAACCGTCGCGGTCCGCCTCGCTGACCCGGACGATGCCCTCGGGCGCGCCGGGCGGCGGTGCGGGCGGGCGCAGCTCGAGATAGCGCGCGGCCCATGCGGCGATCACCTCGGCGGCGTATTCGGCATCCTCGGGCCGGGTGACGAGGTGATCGGCGTTACAGAGCGTCACGAAGCTTTTCGGATGGCGCGCGGCGCGGAAGATCTCGGCGGCGTTGTCGATGCCGACCACCTCGTCGAGCGGCGCATGCAGGATCAGCAGCGCCTTCTTCAATGCGGCGATATCGGGTGCGAGGGCGGCGGCGCTCACGTCTTCGACGAAAGCGCGCCCGATGCGGATAGGGCGCCCGCCCAGATCCACCTCGGCGCTGCCATCCGCCGCGATCCGCTCGAGCGCGCCCGCGAAGTTATGCGTCACGTGGCCCGGATCGAAGGGCGCGCCGATCGTCACGACGGCCTTGACCGATGCAAGGCGCCCCGCGACGCGCAGCACCGCCGCGCCGCCGAGCGAGTGGCCGATAAGAAGGCTCGGGGCCATGCCCCGCGCCTCGAGCGCCTCCGCGGCCCGCTCGAGATCCCCGACATTGGACGAGAAGGTCGTGTTCTCGAACTCGCCCTCGGAATGGCCGAGCCCGGTGAAGTCGAAGCGCAGGACCGCGATCCCGGCACCCGCGAGGCGCGCGGCGATGCGGCGCGCGGCGGGAATGTCCTTGGAGCAGGTGAAGCAATGCGCGAAGAGCGCGGTCGCCAGATGCGGGCCTTCGGGCATGTCGAGCCGCGCGGCAAGCTCCGCCCCGTCATGGCCGGTGAATGTCAGGCGTGTCGTCGGCATCGCGCATATCTCCCCTTGGCATGGGTCAGACTAGTCACGCGCGGCCGCGCTTGCACCCCTGTCGCATCACTTTTCACGGCAAGGTGAGAGTCGTGACGCCCTCAGATCGCACCGCCCGTCAGCGCGGCGTCGAAGGGATAGCGCGTCAGGTTCTCGTATCCGTCCTCGGTGATGAGCACCTGGTCCTCGAGCTTGATCGAGAAATCGCCGCCCTCGGGGCTGACCAGCGCCTCGACACAGAGCGTCATGCCCGGCTCGAGCGCGTAGTCGAAGGCGCCGGGGACCGCCTGATCGGGATAGGCCACCAGCGGCCATTCATCGCACAGCCCGACCCCGTGCATGAGGCAGCCGTATTTGCCGCGCTGGTATTCGGGCGCGAGACGATGGGCGCGCTCCGTGATCTCGGGGATGGTGATGCCGGGGCGCAGAAGCGCCATGTTGTGCCGGATATGCTCGATCCCGTGCCGCATCGCGTCGATCATGTCGGGGCGGGGGCGCGCGTCGCCGATCCACCACGTCCGGCTGATATCGACGCAGATGCCGTAGCTGCCGACGAGGTCGGTGTCGAAGGCCACGATCTCGTTCTCCTGGACGATCCGCCCGCCGCATTCCTGGAACCAGGGGTTCGTGCGCGGCCCGGACGTCAGAAGACGCGTTTCGATCCACTCGCCGCCCCGCCGGATGTTCTCGGCATGAAGCACCGCCCAGATGTCGTCCTCGGACATGTCGCCGCGCGGCACGCCCGCGCGGGCGGCCTCCTCCATCGCGCGCACCGCGGTCTCGCAGGCATGGGACGCGCAGCGCATCGCCTTGATCTCGTCCGGGCCCTTGATGGCGCGGCATTTCTCGGTCAGCTCCTCGCCCGGGATCACCTCGATCCCCTGCGCCTCCAGAGCGCGCAGCCCGTGCAGCATGATCTTGTCGACGGCAAGGCGCATGTTGCCCGGCGCATGCTCGGCCAGAAGATGGCGCAGCTCGTTCGAGAAGACATCGGCGGCCACGTCGATCCTGTCGCCCCGGTCGAAATAGAAGAGGTCCGCCCCGCTGCGCTGCTCGCGCACGAGCGGATTGAACTCGCTCAGGAAGGGCGAATTCTTGTAATCCCAGATCACCATGTAGCCATCGGCGCAGAGAAGCACGGCGCGGAACGGGTTATGCGTGTTCCAAAGCTGCATGTTGGTGCTGTCGGTCGCGTAGCGGATGTTGAGCGGATCGAACATCAGAAGGCCCGCATATCCGCGCGCCACGACATGCTGCGTGAGCCGCTCCCAGCGATAGCGGCGCATCTCCTGAAGGTCCGGCAGCGCAAGGCCCGCCGCCGCCCATTCGGCATAGGCCAGTTGCGTCGGCCCGATCTCGACGCGGTCCTGATCGTTCGGGGTGTTGTCGCCGAGCGTGGCTCCGCGTGTGGGGTCGATCTTGCGTGTATCGCGGTAATGCAGGTTCATGGCGCTGGCTCCGGCACAGGATGCTGGAGTCAGGTTGACGCATAGGAAAGCGCGCTGTCTGGGCGGTTTGCGACGCGGATGCGCCGCATCCGTGCCGTTCCGCGCCGCTACTGAACGCGTTCGGCGCTGTAGGCGATGGCGCGCTGGTAGTTGCCGCTGTCGTTCCAGGCCGAGAGGACGCGGAAATTCGCGGTGCCCTCGCCGAAGGGCTGACCGGCCTGCCAGCCATTGGCGCGCAGCATGTTGGCCGCCGTAGCAAGGGCATCCGCCGCCGAATAGGGATCGGCGCGCCCGTTGCCGTCGCCGTCCACCGCGAACCGCGCCCAGTTGCCCGCGAGGAATTGCATATGCCCCAGCTCACCCGAGGGGCCGCCCTGCGTGCCCGCGGTGATGACGCCCCGATCGACCAGTTGCAACGCCGCGACGGCATGCGGCACGAAGCGCGGAAAGCGGCGGCAATAGGACGCGAGCGTCACGGCGCCGCTGACGATGGGCGTGCGGCCCATATAGCCGCCCCAACTCGTCTCGAGCCCCCAGATCGTGGCGAGAATGCTGGCGGGCACGCCGTAGCGCTGCTCGATCGCGGCGAAGGTGTTCGGATTGCGCGCGATGCGGTTCTTGACCTGCGCGATGAAATTGGCGGCCGAGCTGCCCGAGCGCTTTGCGAGGAATTGGGCCGGATCGCCCTGAAGCGTGCCCGTCTGGCTCGAAGGCTGCGACTCGAAGCGCCACGTGATGTCCGAAAGCCCCGCCTGCGACAGCGCCTGAAGCCCGCGCTCGCCCACACCCTCGGCGGCGGCGGTCTGGGCGAGCGATTGCTTGTACTGGGTGAACGCCCCCTTGGATGTGATGCACTGGGCCGCCGCCGGGGCGGCGGCAAGAGCGGCTGTGGCGGCAGCGAAGGCAAGAGCGATGAGGCGCATGATGATCCCGGATCCAACGTTATCTTTCGAGCAGCCTAGCGCTTGCGCGGGCGGCTGCCTAGCCTGCCGATGACGTCGCGCCACCGGGCTGTCGGCGATGAAAAAGCGGCCGCCCCGGATAGGGGCGAGCTTGGGATCAACTGCGGATGGGCGAAAAAGGTTCGGGGCGTGTCCGCATTTATTGGCTCTCCAATCCAGGATCCGCTTGCATATGACTATATTTGTGGTTATTTAGTCATCATGAACCAGACAGCCACAACCGCCCGCGCACTTGCCGCCCTCGGTCACGAGGCGCGGCTCAACGTCTATCGGTTGCTCGTTCGCGCGGGTGAAGAGGGTTTGATCATCGGTGATATCGCCGAGCATACGGGAATACCGCTTTCCACGCTCGCCCATCACCTGCGGCAGCTCGTGTCAGCGGGGCTTGTCATTCAGGAAAAGCGGGGGCGAGAGGTCGTGAACCGCGTCGATTATGAGGTGATGAACCGCGCACTTCGCTTTCTCACCGACGAGTGCTGCCAGGGCGTGACGCTCAAGGAGGATGCCGCATGATCCGCGCGCCGATTCTTTTTCGCCCAAAAGAAACTATATGACTAGGGATGTTATCATGAGCAAAGCCATCTTTCATCTGTCCGGTCGCGGCGTCTCGATAGGGCGCCACGTTCTGACGAATGAGCGCGTCTGGCTCGTCGCGGCGCTCATTCTCATCGCGATCGCATTGCTCGACCCGGCTCAAGGGGCCGAAAGCCTCGCCTTCACCGCCCGCGCCCTGCTGGAAACCGCACCCTACCTGCTGCTCTCCATAGGTCTCGCCGCCTATGCCGGGGCATCGGGTGCCGACAATCTGATCGCCAAGGCCTTCACCGGCGCTCCCGTTCTCATGATCGCGCTGGCGGCGGCCTTCGGGGGATTGTCGCCGTTCTGTTCCTGCGGCGTCATACCCTTGATCGCCGCGCTTCTCGCGATGGGGGTTCCGCTATCGGCCGTGATGGCCTTCTGGCTCGCCTCTCCGGTGATCGACCCCTCCATGTATGCACTTACCGCAGGCGTCCTCGGCTTCGAATTCGCCACCGCCAAGACGCTCGCGGCCATCGGCCTCGGCCTTTTCGGCGGCTATGCGACCCTGATCCTGACGCGGGCCAGCGCCTTCGCCGAGCCGCTGCGCGAAGGTGTGGGCAATGGCGGCTGCGGCGCCGCATCCGTCCGCAATCCCAAACCTCCGCTCTGGGCCTTCTGGCGCGAGGAAGCACGGCGCGAGAAGTTCGCCCGCGAAGGAATCAAGACGTCTCTCTTCCTGTTCAAATGGCTGACGCTGGCTTTCGTACTCGAAAGCCTCATGATCACTTATGTCCCGGCCGAGTGGGTCGCGGCCTCCGTCGGCGGCGAGGGGTTCGGCTCGGTGCTGACCGCCACGTTGGTGGGCGTTCCGGCCTATCTGAACGGCTATGCGGCACTGCCACTGGTCTCGGGACTGATCGAGCAGGGAATGGCGCCCGGTGCGGGCCTCGCGTTCCTCGTGGCCGGCGGCGTCACGTCACTGCCAGCGGCCATCGCGGTCTGGGCGCTCGCCCGGCCTCAGGTCTTCGCGCTCTATATCGGCCTGGCCCTGACCGGCTCGCTGGCCGCGGGCCTGCTGTTCCAGGCTTGGGTCGGGTGATCAGGATGGGAATGCACGGAACGCTCGCCTTCACTGTCGATGCCGCAGATTGCCGGCGCCTGCTCGCGCCGGCGGGTCTGGCGATGCCGACCGAGACCGTTACGGGCCTGACCGTAACCGGGGGCGAAATCGTCGCGATATCGCAGGCGCATGGCCTCGAGCAGGCGGCGGCCGTGATCGCCCCATGCAGTGCGGAAGTGACCATCCGATATGGGGTAGCGCCGCCCGAGCCGGGACAAGGCTGGCCAGAGGCGGCGTTCCGCCCGCGCGCGACACGATACACGACGGCGGCCGAGGCGCTGGCGCAAGACGCACGCGGGACGGCCGACGCCGTGCGTCGGTCGGGAGGAACCGATGCCGACGCGGCGCAAGCGCTGGCCGAGGCGGCACGGGCGCGTTTCGCCTACGCTCACCCCGAACATCGCTTCACGGACGGACAGGATGCGGTGCCGTATCTCGCTTGCGGCGCGACGCCGGGATCATGCGTGGACATCAACACGTATTTCGTCGCGTCCCTGCGCGCCGCCGGGATCGAGGCGGCCTATCTCTACGGAGTGTTCTTCCCCGCCGAGCGGGACGAGGCGCGAGCCGGACAGGTGCGGCGCCGGGCGCTCGACGGCCATTGCTGGGTGGCGACCCGCCATCATGGCCCCGAGGGCGTGCGGATACTCGAATGGGATATCGCGCATCACATGAAGGCGGGGCTTGGCCCCGTCCAACCGACGCGCGACCCCCGGCCGGGCTGCCGCCTTGCGCTCTGCCATTCGATGGGCCATCGCCATGTCGTCGATGGGGCGATCCACGAGGCGAAAATCATCGGCGTGCCGATCGGCATCGGTTCTGGCGGAGTGATGGACGCACCGCTTCGCGAGATCGTTTTCGATGATGCCCGCCTGCCCGACATGGCTTGATCTCTTGGCGCGCGCATTCCCGCACCATCCCTCGAAGCGAAAAGGGCGCCCCATGACAGGGCGCCCTTCGAGCATTTTGCGGCTGCCCGCTCAGCAGCTGTAGTAGAGGCCGAATTCCACCGGGTGCGGTGTCATCTCGTATTTCAGGACCTCTTCCATCTTCAGCTCGATATAACCGGCGATCTGGTCCTTGGTGAAGACGTCACCGGCCAGCAGGTAGTCCATGTCGGCCGACAGCTCGGTCAGCGCTTCGCGCAGGCTGCCGCAGACGGTGGGGATGCCTTCCAGCTCTTCGGCGGGCAGATCGTAGAGGTTCTTGTCCATCGCCTCGCCCGGATCGACCTTGTTCTTGATACCGTCGAGACCGGCCATCAGCAGGGCCGAGAACGCCAGATAGGGGTTCGCCGCCGGATCGGGGAAACGTGCCTCGACGCGCTTGGCCTTGGGGCTCTCGGTCCACGGGATGCGAACGCAGCCCGACCGGTTGCGCGCGGAATAGGCGCGCAGGACGGGCGCTTCGAAGCCGGGCACGAGGCGCTTGTAGCTGTTGGTCGTCGGGTTGGTGAAGGCGTTGAGCGACTTCGCGTGCTTGAGGATACCGCCGATGAACCACAGCGCTTCCTGGCTCAGATCGGCGTATTTGTCGCCCGCGAAGAGCGGCTTGCCGTCCTTCCAGATCGACATGTTCACATGCATGCCGCTGCCGTTGTCGCCATAGATCGGCTTGGGCATGAAGGTGGCCGACTTGCCGTAGGCCTGCGCCACGTTGTGAATGACGTACTTGTATTTCTGGATCTCGTCCGCCTGCTTGGTCAGCGTCGAGAAGATCAGGCCCAGCTCGTGCTGGCAGGACGCGACCTCGTGGTGGTGCTTGTCCACCTTCATGCCGAGGCGCTTCATCGTGCTCAGCATCTCGGCGCGGATATCATGCGCGTCGTCGGTCGGGTTGGTCGGGAAATAGCCGCCCTTGAGGCCCGGGCGGTGGCCCATGTTGCCCATCTCGTATTCGGTGTCGGTGTTCCACGAGCCGTCCTGCGCGTCGACCTCGTAGGAGACTTTGTTCACCGTGTTGGCATAACGCACGTTGTCGAAGAGGAAGAATTCCGCCTCGGGGCCCATATAGGCCACATCGCCGATGCCGGTGGACTTGAGATAGGCCTCGGCCTTCTCGGCGGTGCCGCGCGGGTCGCGCTCATAGGCTTCGCCGGTGTCGGGCTCGGCGACGGTGCAATGCACGCAGATCGTCTTTTCCGCATAGAACGGATCGATATAGGCCGTGTCGGTGTCGAGCATCAGCTTCATGTCCGAGGCTTCGATCGACTTCCAGCCCGCGATCGACGAGCCGTCGAACATGAAGCCTTCCTCGACGAAATCCTCGTCCACGAGGTCGGCGACGATGGTCACGTGCTGAAGACGCCCGCGCGTGTCGGTAAAGCGGATATCGACGTACTCGACGCCCTCGTCCTTGATGGTCTTGAGAAACTCGGCTGTGCTCATTCTGTGGTCCTCCACTTGGGTATTGCGTGTCGTATCAATCTGGTCGGTCGGGGTTGTCGGTTCGGGTCGAATGCTGCGTCAGAGCGCGTCCGAGCCGGTCTCGCCGGTGCGGATGCGGATCGCCTGCTCGACCGGGCTCACGAAGATCTTGCCGTCGCCGATCTTGTCGGTCTTGGCGGCCTCGATGATGGCTTCGATGGCGGCATCCACCTGGTCGTCGTCCAGCACCACGTCGATCTTCACCTTGGGCAGGAAGTCGACGACATATTCGGCGCCGCGATAGAGCTCGGTATGGCCCTTCTGACGGCCGAAGCCCTTGACCTCGATCACGGAAAGGCCCTGGATGCCCGCGTCCTGCAGCGCTTCCTTGACCTCGTCCAGCTTGAACGGCTTGATGATCGCTTCGATCTTTTTCATCGCCCGGCTCCTTGGTATGTCCCGTCGTCGCGCCCGAAAGATCATGCGCCCGCCCGAGGCTCAATCGGATAGGCTGCGGGGCGCGGGCCGCCCCGGAGGCAATTCGGCGAGATGCCTGAATTTTGGGCGCATCGCCTGTTTTTTGTGCAAAACTGAATCTCGGGAGGGCATTTCATGACAGACCTGCTGACCGCCGCGCAGATGAGAGCCATCGAAGCCGAAGCGATCGCGTCGGGGCGCGCGACGGGGCTGGAGCTGATGGAGCGCGCCGGGCGGGGTGTCGTCGATGCTATCTTCGCCGAGTGGCCCGATCTCGCGAAGGCGCCCCACCGCGCCGCCGTGCTCTGCGGGCCGGGCAACAACGGCGGCGACGGGTTCGTCATCGCGCGCCTCTTGCAGGATTGGGGCTGGCAGGTCGGGGTCTATCTCTTGGGCGATCCCGAGAAGCTGCCCCCGGATGCGAAATCGAACTGCGGGCGGTGGCAGGCGATGGGCGAGATCGGTGATATTGCCGACGCCCCCCGCTTCGCGCATGAGGCGGATCTTTTCGTGGATGCCCTCTTCGGCACCGGCCTCAAGCGGCCTCTTGAGGGCGCTGCGCTCGACTGGGTGGCCGCCCGCGCATCCGATACGGGCGCGCGGTTCAGGACGGTGGCTGTGGACATGCCCTCGGGGCTTTGCAGCGACAGCGGGCGCGATCTTGGAGATGGCACAGCGACAGTCGAGGCGGCGCTCACCGTGTCCTTTCATGCGCCGAAGCTGGGCAATTACCTCGGCTCGGGGCCTGCGAAATGCGGCCGGGTGGTCGTGGCCGACATCGGCCTCGAAGAGACGCCGAGGTCCGAGCATGTCCGGCTGAACCCCGCGCCGGGGCCGCGTGCATTGCACAAGGCCGATGCCAGCCACAAATACGGGCACGGTCATGCGCTGGTCCTGTCGGGCGGCGCGGGCCGGACGGGCGCTGCACGCCTCGCGGCGCGCGGCGCTCTGCGGATCGGTGCGGGGCTGGTGACGCTGGGCGTGCCGCCCGCCGCACAGCTCGAGGTCGCGGCGCAGGTGACGGCGGTGATGCTGCGCCGCATCCCCGATGCCGAGGCGCTGGAGCAAGCGCTCGAGGACGGCCGGATCAACGCGCTCGCCTTGGGGCCGGGCCTCGGAACCGGCAAGGGCGAGGCGGCGCTGACCGAGGCCGCGCTGAGGGCGCGGCGGGCCACCGTCCTCGATGCCGACGCGCTCACGCTCCTCGCCGAGGGGCCGTCCCTCTTCGAACTTCTTCACGAGACATGCGTGCTCACCCCCCATGGCGGCGAATTCGCCCGGCTCTTCCCGGACATCGCCGAACGCCTCGAGGCCGCGCCGACCGGCGGGCCTGCCTATTCGAAGGTGGATGCCGCCCGCGAGGCCGCGGCGCGCGCGGGCTGCACGGTGCTCCTCAAGGGGCCGGATACGGTGATCGCGGCGCCGGACGGGCGCTGCGCGCTCAATGCCGCAGCCTATGACCGCGCGGCGCCATGGCTCGCCACGGCGGGGTCGGGGGACGTGCTGACGGGCTTCGTCGCCGGGCTGCTGGCGCGGGGCCAAGCGCCCTTCGACGCGGCATGCAGCGCGGCATGGCTCCATGTTGAATGCGCGCGGCTTTTCGGGCCGGGCCTCATCGCCGAGGATCTGCCCGAGGTTCTGCCGAAAGTTTTGGCCCGCGGTCTCGCCCGCGAGATCGGCTAGGCGACCCGCCGCGCGGCTTGCCACGTCTGCGCGATCAGCTCGAGCCCATCGGCGTAGATGACGTGCGCCCCGTCGAATTGCAGCTCGTGAAGGGTCATCGTCGTCATGCCTTCGGAGGTGATGAACTCCCCGTCGATCAGCGCGTGGGCGGGCACCGCCGCCTGTTTCAGCCCGAAGAGCGCCTCGGCACGCCAATCGCGCACCAGAATCTGCTGGCCTTCGGGCAGCACGACGTCGCAGTCGGGCCGCGTGTCGCCGAGCGATCCCGCAAGAATGCGCACCGCGCGGGTGCGCACGGTGTGGCGATGCACGCCGACAAGGGTCGCCGTGCCGCAATCGCGCGTGATGATGCGATCGCCCTGCATGAGATGTTCGACGGGAATCTCCCCGTCGAGCGTGAGAATGATGCTGCCGGAAAGCACTCCGGCAGGCTCCGAGAGGGCCTCAAGGGTCATTTGCCCGTGATCGCGCCCGGCCGTTTTCGGCGTCATGGCGTATGTCCGTTTTTTTATCTGCTCGTTATGGGTAGCGAGCATAAACCAACATCCCGTAAATGTCGCCTGTTTTGTGCCGCCCGCGTCGCCTGCGCGATTTTCCCCCTCGCCTCGCGCGCCGCGCTGCGCTATTCGGGCGTGGCGCCGCGCCCCACCGGGCCCGGCGCCGCGTGCGGGTGTGGCGGAACTGGTAGACGCACCAGATTTAGGTTCTGGCGCCTTTGGCGTGGGGGTTCGAGTCCCTTCACCCGCACCATCTCTAAGTCGGGAGTATCCGAGAATTCGGCGTTGCCTTGTGCTGGTATTGCGAACGAAAGTTTTGAAATGTAGCGCCAAGTCCCTTACTATGTTCACCTGACTTTTCGCTCTTTCCGCCCAATCTCCGCGCGATCTGCCTCAAATTCGCCCGAATTTGTACGGAATGCCGCCGCAGACAGAGTGTATCCGTTTCGGAAACAACGGGACTCCAAGAGATGCCGACGACCTTCAACTGGATATATCTGGGCAAAGAGACCGAGTCGCTCGATCCGACCGAGGGCAACAGCAATGCCGAGAATGCGGCGCTCTTCGTCGGGCGGAGCTACGGCACCGCCGGCGATCCGCTCTATCAGCGCATCACCAGCGTCACGACCGTCGACATCGGGGGCGCATCGGGCGCGCTCGACATGGACAACAACGTCACGAACGACGCGTTCTCGACCGATATCGGCGGCGGCACCCAAACCTTCGTCTTCGACGGCCTCACGGTCTTCAACGCGACGATCACCTTCGCCAACGGCAGCACGCAGGTGATCACGGCGGTTCTGGCGCAATCCACCACGAACGAATTGTTCCTCGCGCCGGAATTCACGAACAACGCGGATGTGGGCATTCTCGAATCGACGCCCATCGTGTCGATCACCCTCAACAGCGTCAGCAACAGCACGAACACCAATCTCGGGGCCGATCGCATCCTGCAAGGTTGGGACAATGCCGTGGTCGACGGCACTGCGGGCAACGATCTCATCGACGCCGCCTATATCGAGCAGGTCGCATCGGGGTCGGACCGCGTCGACAACGGTGACGGGCTGAGCGGTCCGGGGTTCAACGACGATGTGATCGACGCCGGGGCGGGCAACGACACCGTGCTGGCGGGGCTGGGCAACGACTCGGTGCTCGGCGGCGCGGGCAACGACTCGCTGAGCGGCGAGGCGGGGAACGACACGCTTCTCGGACAGGGCGGCGCCGATACGCTGATCGGCGGCGCGGGCGACGACAGCCTCGAGGGTAACGCTGGCAATGACGTGCTCTATGGCGACGGCGGCCCCGCGGAGCGGTGGAGCTTTCGGGTCTATACCCGCGATTTCACCTCGGCCAACGGACAGGCCTTCACGATCGAAAGCGGCACGCTCGCGGCCTCCGGCACCTCTGCGGGGTTCAACGTCACCGCTCACGGCCAGCAGGCGACGGGCCAGACCGATCCGAACGATTACGGGATCATCTACACATCCAAGCTGATCGCCACGGCGGACGGGGTCTACCGGTTCGAGACCACATCGGACGACGGCTCGACCCTGCGCATCTTCGATGGTCAGGGCAATCCGGTCACCTTCACCAATCAGAACGGCTCGACCGGCACGTTCCTCAACAACGATTTCCACCAGGCCCCGACGACCCGCTGGGGCGAGGTGACGCTCGAGGCGGGCGAGAGCTACACGATCGAAGCGCGCTACTGGGAGAACCTGGGCGGCAACGTTCTGTCGGGGCGCGTGACCCCGCCGGGCGGCACCGCGCAGGATCTGGCCAGCAGCCCGCTGATCGTGGGCACCGACAGCATCGCCGGCGACGATTTCCTGAGCGGGGGCGCGGGCGCCGATCTGGTCCTCGGCGAGGGCGGCGACGACACGCTGATCGCGGGCGAGAACGACACGCTCTACGGCGGCGACGGCGACGATTTCTTCGTGCTCCAGACACCCTCCGAAGCGGGCACGGGCAGCATCACCATCGTCGGCGGCAATGGAACCGACACGCTGCGACTCGATTCCACCGTCAGCAAGAACGACATCACCTTCACGAGCGCCCCCGGCGCCCCGGGCGGATTGTCCGGCACTTTTGCGCTGAGCGACGGCACGGTCGTCACCTTCTCGGAAATCGAGAACATCATCTGCTTCACGCCCGGCGCGCGGATCCTGACGCCCCGTGGCGAGCGGGCGATCGAGACCCTGCGCCCCGGCGACATGGTGATCACCCGTGATAATGGCCCCCAGCCGATCCGATGGATCGGATCCCGCACGGTTCCCGGCACGGACACGTTCGCGCCCGTTTCCATCGCCGCCCATGTGCTCGACGGCGCGGCGCGGAGCCTGCTGGTCTCGCCGCAGCATCGCCTTCTCTTCACCGGTTACAAGGCCGAGCTTCTCTTCGGCTGCGACGAAGTCCTCGTCGCCGCCAAGCATCTCATCGACGGACGCGATGTGATCGCGGCGCCGCAAGCCGAAGTGACCTACATCCACATGATGCTCGATCGCCACGAGGTGGTCTACGCGGACGGCGCCGCCACCGAGAGCTTCCACGCCGGCGATATCGGGATCTCGGCGATCTCGGATCGATCTCGCGAAGAGATGTTCGGCATCTTCCCCGAACTACGCGCCGACCCGAGCGCCTACGGCAAGACCGCCCGCCGCTGCCTGAAGGGCCACGAGGCCCAATTGCTGCTGCCGAGGCCCGCGCCCGTCGCTCTTGTGGCGTGAGCCAGCCTCAGGCGAGGTGGTACAGCGAGCGGTAGGGGCGGTGTTCTTAAGGTCGGTGCCAGGCCATTTTAGCAGGTCTGTCCGGGATCGAGTCATCTAAGAACACGTCTGCCAATCTGTTTTCCGTGAGGCAGTCCTTTTTGCGATCGTAATTTCCACTCGCCCGCAAGGCCGGAACGCCGATCACGAAGGGATGCAGGGAAAGGAGCGCCGCGGGTACCGCAATGCCAGCCGTTATGCGCAGCGTCAGACCATCCACGACCTCGGCTTCGAAGCTTAGGACGCAATAAAAAATCGCCGATCGCCGGGTCGATCCAAGGGGCATGGCCCATGTCGCGCCTTTTGCGGTAATCAATCAGGGCATGCCAGCGATGGCGAACCCCGTGAGAATGCCGAAAACCAGAACATGTGTTAAGTCGTCGTTCGAAAGCAGGTGCAATCCGGCCCTGAGCTCGAGGCCGCCGAGGACAGTGTGGCGAAAGATCCGTACCATGCCTCGACGCACCGGATTGAACGCGGCGTCACGGGCGCCTCCGAAAGAAAGTGGGTTTGGCCTGGCGAGGCTCGGCGCGAGAATGAGGCAGGTATGCCCCACGCGGCGCGCGGCCGGTGCGCCGTCGGCCCACCTGGGAATACGCCACGTCTGTGATGAAGCGATGTC
This sequence comes from Roseovarius aquimarinus, assembly GCF_043661195.1. NCBI lineage: Bacteria > Pseudomonadati > Pseudomonadota > Alphaproteobacteria > Rhodobacterales > Roseobacteraceae > Roseovarius > Roseovarius aquimarinus. Next base: position 45,398 of record NZ_JBIHMM010000005.1, on the reverse strand, counting down.
ATCGTCTGAAACCGGACGCGTGGCCGGGCCATGAAGAGGCCAACTCTCTCCGAATGTCGCGGACAGGTTGCCGCCATACTGAAATCTTGGGCCCTGGACCGGCTCAGCTGTGGAACGCCCGGTAGGAGAAGGGCAGGGTCGCGAGGTAGAGCAGGTTGCCGGCGATCAGCGTCGGCCAGGGGTAGACGACGAGGCAGACGACCAGCACGACGGCGCCCACGACGGCGAAGGGCAGATGCGCCCGGCGGATCGAGGCGTGCTTGATCGAGAATGTCGGGATCGTGCTCACCGCCAGCAGCCCGACACCGATGATGTAGAGCGCGCGCAGCAGCGGCCAGTCGGTATTCTCCCACCCGCTCAGATGCAGGAAGACCGGCATCAGCGCGAGACAGGCGAGCGCTGGGGCCGGCACGCCGACGAAAAAACCGTCCTTCTTGAGCGTCACGTCCGGGCGATGCGTCGAGAGGTTGAACCGCGCGAGCCGCAGGGCGCAGCAGACCGCGAGGATCAGGACCGCGAGCCACCCGGCGCTCGAATGCTCCGTGCCTGTATAGAGCGTGTTGTAGACCACGAGGCCGGGCGCGATCCCGAAATTGAAGAAATCGGCGAGGCTGTCGAGCTCGGCGCCGAAGGGGCTGGCGGTGTCGAGAAACCGCGCCAGCTTGCCGTCCGCCGCATCGAGAAAGACGGCGAGCAGGATGAAATAGAGGCTGGCCTGCAAATGCCCCTCGAGGCTCATCCGCACGGCGGTGAGACCCGCGCAGATGGCGAAGACGGTCACGATGCTGGGCACGAGATGGCGCAGCTTGATCCTTTCGGGCGTGCTCATACCGCGATGCCTGGACGCTGCGCTTCGGGGGCGGCGAGATCGGCGAGGATCGTCTCGCCCGCCACAGCCGTCTGGCCCACCGACACGAGCGGGCGCACCCCTTCGGGCAGGTAGATGTCGAGCCGGCTTCCGAAGCGGATCAGGCCGAAGCGATGTCCCGCCTCGAGGCTTGCCCCCTCGCGGGTGAAGCACACGATGCGCCGCGCGACGAGGCCCGCGATCTGCACGACCCCGATCCGCGCGCCACTCGCCGTCTCGATGGTCAGCGAATTGCGCTCGTTCAGCTCGCTCGCCTTGTCGAAGGAGGCGTTGAGAAACTGTCCCTTGTGATAGGCGATGCGCCGCACCGTCCCTGCGAGGGGCGCACGGTTCACATGGCAGTTGAAGACGTTCATGAAGACCGAAACGCGGCAGACGGGCGCCGCGCCCAGATCGAGCTCCTTGGGCGGCACCACATCCTGGATGAGCGACACGACCCCGTCAGCGGGCGAGAGCACCAGCCCCTCCTGCTGCGGGATCACGCGCACCGGATCGCGGAAGAAGTAGTAGCACCAGACTGTCGCGCCGACGCCGAGCCAGAAGAGCGGCTCCCAGACGAGCGCGAGAAGCAGCGTGATCGCGGCGAAGATCGCCACGAACTTGCGTCCCTCTCGGTGCATCGGGACGGCGACGATCTTGAGCATGTTCATGAGGGTGCTTTCAAACCTTGTGGAGGGCGAGGGCGCGCGAAGAGGGCGCACCCGGCGCGCGAGACGCCGGCGCACCTTATGGCGCGTCGCGGCCGATTTGTCCAATGCCGCGCGTCAGTAGTTCTGGACGGAACTCGCCACGCCGAAGGCGGACCCCACGAGGCCGAGAACCGTCCTGACCGAGGTCACCGCCGATTCGGTGGCCAGCACGGTATCCTCGGGCTCTACCTTGAAATGCCGCGCCGCGAAGAGCCCGTCGGCGCTCGTCAGATCGAAGGCGAAGACGATCTGCGGCTGGGACGGGCCGCTGCCATCGGTGCGCAGCGCCCTCGCGCCATAATCGCGCAGCACGAGCACGCCCTTGGGATTGGCGCGGGTGTCGGAGAGCCCGCCGATGAGCGAGAGCGCCTCGAGCGCGGTGATCTCCTCCTGCTCGAACCGGATGAGCTGTTCGGTCCCGGTCGCGCCGGAAGCGGTGAAATAGCGCTGGTCCTCGAGCACGACCACGCTGTCGCCGCCGCGCAGCGTGACGTTTTGCGACGCATCCGCAAAGAGGCGCTCGGCGCGGATGCTGTAGGTCCGGCCCGCGCGCTGAAGCTGGACCAGCGGATAGCGCAGCCCCGGCGCGATCCCGCCGCCCTGCGCGATCAGGCTCAGGATCCTGAAACTGCGGTCCGGCATCGGATAGCTGCCGGGCGTCGCCACCCCCGAGACCAGATCGACCGAATTGTTCGCGCCCGGCATCAGCTCGAGCTGGACCTGCGCCGAGGGCACGATGGCGCTGATGCGGTTCTGAAGCTCGCGCCGCGCCTGCGCGGGCGTCTGCCCGCTCAGCTTCACCTCGTCGAGATAGGGCACGAAGATCTCGCCCGCGGGCGAGACGGTCAGGCCTTCCATCGTGACGGATTTCGCGTTGGCCTGCGTCAGCAGCGAGTTTTCCTGATTGTCCCAGACCGCGAGATTGACCTTGTCGCCCGCCCGGATGATGTTGCCGCTCTGGCCGCCATGCGCGTCGGGCCAGCTGTAATGCGTGTTCGTGCCCGTCGCAGGCCAGCCCGCGATCGCGGCGGCGTTGACGCGGCCCACGCGCACGACCTGATAGGTGGGGCTTTCGGCCCGCTCCTCCTGCACGATCGCCGACGTGAGCGCGGCGCCACGCGGCAGGCCGCACGCCCCGAGTGTGCCGATGGCCACGCCAAGCGCCGCGTATCTCAATGTGGCGGTGATCGTCTTGCTGAGCAGGCTCACGCAGGCAGTCCTCTTCCGCGCGATGTCGTCAGATCAGGGCGGGCCCACCAACATTTCGCGGGGTGCCGAAAGTCGTTCACATATGCGCATATACAATTAAAGGTTGAATTCAATACCGGATTTATCGGTTTCGTAAAGCGCCAAAATCATTGGAGTACCGCCACGCGCTTCTTCAAGATTGCCGGTTTCGCCTCCCATGCCCGCGCGCTAGTCTGCGCTGCATGTTCGACATCGGGCGAGGCGAGGGAATGGAGAGGACTGTCGTCATCGGGGGCGGTGCCTGGGGAACGGCGCTGGCCGTCGCGGCGCAGCGGGCGGGGCGCACCGTCGCGCTCGTCTGCCGCGATGCCGAGGTGGCACGCGCGCTGCGCGAGGACGCGGCCAATCCCCGCTATCTTCCCGGCATGGCATTGCCCGACCCCGTCGAGGCGGGCACCGATCCCGCCGCGCTCGCTGGGGCGGATATCGTCATTCTCGCCTTGCCCGCGCAATCGCTTCGGCAGGCGCTGCCGGATTACCTGCCGCATCTGCCGCCACGGGCAACGCTCGTGAACACCGCCAAGGGCATCGAGGTGGCGAGCGGGCTGACGCTCAGCCGCGTCATCGCCGAGATATGCCCCGATCATGCGCAGGCGGTTCTTTCGGGGCCCAGTTTCGCGTCCGATGTGGCGGCAGGCAAGCCGACGGCGGTGACCCTCGCCGCCGCCGACGACGAAGCGGCGCTCGCGCTCTGCCGCGCGCTCGGATCGGATGCGTTCCGCGCCTATGCCAGCGCCGACATCATCGGCGTCGAGACGGGCGGCGCGCTCAAGAACGTCTATGCGATCGCGGCGGGCATCGTGATCGGCATGGGATACGGCGAGAGCGCCAAGGCCGCGCTCATCACCCGCGCCTTCGTCGAACTGCGACGCCTCGGCGCCGCGATGGGCGGCGAGGCGCAGACCTACATGGGCCTTTCGGGCTTCGGCGATCTGATGCTCAGCTGCGCCTCGGCCCAGTCGCGCAATTTCGGCTATGGCATGGCGCTCGGCCGGGGCGAGGATCTGGCGAACCGCCCGCTGGCCGAGGGCGCGGCGACGGTCGGCATCGCTGGGCGCATCGCCGAGACGGCGGGTGTCGATGCGCCCATCCTTCAGGCGACGCGCCGCATCCTCGCGGGCGAGGTGACGCCTGATGGTGCGATGCGCGCGCTGCTCGCGCGGCCCATCAAGGAAGAATTCTGACGGATCAGCGCAGACGCCTGAACACGGTCTTGAGCATGATTTCCCAATCGAAACAGAACGACCGGCGGCGCTGATAGATCAGATCGATCCGCGCCTTGCGGGGCACGCAGTGCCGCGCATAGGCGCGGTCGGCCTCATCGCTCGCCGTGCAGCGCGAAAGCAGCTTTTCCTCGTGCTCGTGGAAATGAAGCGTGGCGAGGCCGGTGATGCCGGGGCGCGACTTGAGCACTTCGGCATAGAGCGCGGGAAACCGCTCGACATAGGCCCTGAGCGGCGGGCGCGGGCCGACGAGACTGATATCGCCCTTCAGCACGTTCAGGATCTGCGGCAGCTCGTCCAGCCGTGTTCTGCGCAGCGTCTTTCCCGTCCGCGTCAACCGCGCTGCCTTGTGCCCGCCCGTGACGCCGCTGTCGCCGGGCGCGGGCACCATCGTGCGGAACTTGATGAGGCCGAACGCCTCCTGCGGCGTCTTCATCCGCTCGGCTACGTAGAAGATCGGGCGCCCATCGCGTATGAGGATGAGCGCCGCCACCCCGAGCATGAGCGGCAAGAGCAGCGTGCCGAGGAAGAGGGCCGAGAGAATGTCGAAAAGGCGCTTGAAGGGCGTCATTGGGGGTCCCTCACACGGCGCCATTCCCCCAGCATCGCGGCCGGATCGGAAGCTTCGGGCTGAAACGCGTGGATCGCCGCCAGCGCGCTGCAATCGAGGGTGAGGGTCTGCGCCGCATCGCTCGGTGCGGGGCGCATGGCGAAGGGCGTGCCGGACACCTCCAGCAGCGACCGCATCGCGGCGGGGCGGGGAGCGCCGACATTGAGCGCGGCGGGCAGCAATGGCCCCTGCCGCAAAAGCGTCTCCAGCACGCGCGCCAATGTCTGCGGGCCGATATAGCTGCGCTGCGGCCCTCTGCCATCGCCGAAGCGGTCGAGCAGGAGGGGCGCCGCGCCGCTCGCGGCCCGCGCGTTCAGCATCAGCATGTCGGCGCCGAGAACGTTGCCGATCCGCAGCGCCGTGACGGGCGGCGCGCCGTTTGCGACCGCCTTCTCGGCCTCGCGCTTGGCGCGGCCATAGGCGCAGGTCGGGGCGGGGCGGTCGCGCTCCGAATAGGGTGCCGCACGGGCGGCGCCATAGACCGCCGCGCTCGACGCGAAAAGCATATGCGCCGCGCCCATCCGGGCCGCCGCCGCATGGCAGGCGCGCGCGATCGCCGCGTTCTGCGCCATGTCCGCCCCGGGGCCGGGCGTGACCCCGGCCAGCACAAGGAGCCTGTCGAACCGGCCGAGCGCGGCGAGCGCCTCGGGTCCGTCCTCGGCGCTCCACGTCACGTCGCCGCCGCGCCGCGCCTGATGAATGAGCGTTATCCCGCGCGGCGGATGCGCATCCCAATGGCGACGGAGCATGCGCCCCACGCGGCCCGTGCCACCGATCACGAGAACGCGCAAAGGGGCCTGCCCGCCGCGCATCCTAGCCGCGATCTCCGGAGGCATCCGCGCGGTCGGTGGCGCCGTGGGCCCAGCCGCCCCGCGCGAGGCGCTGCTCCCAAAGCTGCCCGAGATCGGACATCTCGCGCCGCAGAAGGGCGCCGTGCCGCCCGAGCCATGCCGGGATGGAGCCGAATTCGGTGATGCGCGCCTTGCCACTCTGAAGCGTCACGACCGGCCAGTCGCCCACCAGCGCGTTCGAGATGCCGAACATCTCGTCGCCCCACCATTCGGCGGGCCCGAAGGCGTGCGTGACCTGCCCAAGCTGCTTCATCGCCGCCAGAACCGAGGCGGGCGCAAGGCTTCCGGACTTTTCCACGGCGGCCTGCCAGATCTCGAGGACCGCGACATATTCCCAGCTCACCGCACTCCAGCTTTCCGGGAAACGGCGGTTGTATTCCTCGAAGAACATGTCCGGCTGATTGAAGAAGAAGGCCTTCTCGCGCAGGAGCGGATCGTCGAAATCGGGAAACTGGAAGAGCGTGCCCTCCATGAACTCGGGCGAGGTGCGCGCGACGAGCGCGGGATAATTGTCGAGCGTGCAGGAGACGATCTGCCCCGCGAAGCCGCGGGCATGGGCGTATTCGGTCATCGCATGCACCATCGGCGCATAGCTCGTCGACCAGCAAAGGATATCGGGCGCGTCCTCCAGCATCGCATCGACGATCGGGGCGGGGTCGGTCTGTTCGGGCGGGTACTGCACCTCGCGCGTGATTGCGATCCCCGCCGCCTTGAACGCCGCGCGATAGGTGGCGAGCGACGGCAGCCCGAGCGCGTCGGTCTGGCTGCAGATCGCGGCGGTCCCGAGGTTCGGGCGCGCGCGCGCCAGCCAGTCGATGCCGGTCACGCAATAGATCGGGTGCAGCTCGCTTGGCGCGATCAGCCAGGGGGTGTCGGGCGTGAGGTCCGAGGGCAGCAGCGTCGAGGTGAGGACGCGCGAGCGCATCAGGAAATCGCGCACCGGCGTGAAGGTGTCGCCGCCCAGCATCATCAAGAGCGCGACCTCGTGGCGCTGCACCATCTGCCGCGCGCCTTCCATCGAATGCTCGGGGTCATAGCCGCAGTCGAAGGCATGGATGCGCACCGGGTGCCTTTGCCCGTCGATCATCAGCCCGCCGGCGGCGTTCAGCCAATCCTCCCAGATCCTCGCGCCGTTCAGCCCCGGCAGGCCCCAGCTTTGGACCGGGCCGCTGAGCGGGCCCAGAAACCCGATATTGACCGGCGCGCGCGCGCCGGCGCTGAGGCGCGGCAGGGCGCTGCGGACGGCGAGGCGGTGGGCGAAGCTGGAAGACGTCATGCGCGCGAATCTAGCACCGCCGCGCTGCCTCTGCACAGGCCCTTTCATCCCTCTGCGTGTGCTCGGGACGAAAACACCCGCACCGTGGCGCGGGTGTTCTCATTTTCGCGGATGCCGCCCGATCTAGTGGGCGTATTCCTTGATCTCGCCCGACTTGAGCCGGCCCGCGTAGCTGTTCAACTCGCGCCGCACCAGCCGCATCAGGAAGTAGAGCGCAAAGATGTTGACCACCGCCATCGCGAAGATCGCCGCGTCCGAGAAGTCGATGACCGGGCCGAGGCTCGCCGCCGCGCCGATCACGATGAAGACGCAGAAGATCAATTTGAAGGTCAGCTCGGACGCGTAGCCCTCGCCGAAGAGGTAGGTCCACGCCTTGAGGCCATAATAGCTCCAGGAGATCATCGTCGAGAAGGCGAAGAGCACCACGGCGACGGCCAGCACATAGGGGAACCAGCCGATGGCCGAGCCGAAGGCCGCCGAGGTCAGCGCGACGCCCGAGGTGTCGCCCACGGTCGAGATCGCGGTGCCCGCCTCGTTCAGCACGAAGAGGCCGGTCTCGGGGTCCGAGATGAGCTGGCCCGAGATGATGATGACGAGCGCGGTCATGGTGCAGATCACCACCGTGTCGATCAGCGGCTCGAGCAGCGAGACGAACCCTTCGGTGATAGGCTCCTTGGTGCGCACCGCCGCGTGGGCGATCGCCGCCGAGCCGACGCCCGCCTCGTTCGAGAAGGCCGCCCGCTTGAACCCCTGGATCAGCGCGCCGACCAGCCCGCCCGCGACGCCGAGGCCGGTGAAGGCGCCGGCGAAGATCTGGCCAAAGGCCGTGCCGATCTGGTCGTAATTCACGAGGATGATGACGAGCGCCGCGCCGACATAGAGGATGCCCATGAAGGGCACGATCTTTTCGGTGACTTTGGCGATGGACTTGATGCCGCCAACGATCACCGCGAAGACGACCGCGGCGAAGACGAGGCCGGTGATCCAGCCCGGATAATCGCCCACGATGCCCGCGATCTGCGCATGCGCCTGGTTGGCCTGGAACATGTTGCCGCCGCCGAGCGCGCCGAGGATGCAGAAGATCGAGAACATGATGGCGAGGAAGCCGCCGCCCGGAAGGCCCAGCTCGGCGAAGCCTTTCTTCATGTAATACATCGGCCCGCCCGAGACGGTGCCGTCGGGATACTCGTTGCGATATTTCACCGCGAGCGTGCATTCGGTGAATTTCGACGCCATGCCGAGAAGGCCCGCGAGGATCATCCAGAAGGTCGCGCCGGGCCCGCCGATGCCGATGGCCACCGCGACGCCCGCGATGTTGCCGAGGCCGACCGTACCCGAAAGCGCCGTGGTGAGCGCCTGGAAATGGCTGACCTCGCCCGCGTCATTGGGATCGGAATAGTCGCCCTTCACCAGCTTGATCGCATGGCCGAAGAAGCGGAACTGAACGAAGCCGAAATAGAGCGTGAAGATGCTGGCGCCGATGACCAGCCACATCACGATCCACGGGAAATCGGTGCCGGGGAAGGGCGCGAAGATCAGGCTGACGAAGGGGCCGGTGAAATCGGCGAAGGCCGCGTTCACCCTGGCGTCGAGCGTCATCGCCTCTTGCGCCGCAGCGCCGGTCGGCAGGGCCAGGGCCAGCGCACCGGTCAGCAGTTTTTGCACGAATGTCATGGGAGCGTCTCCTTAGCTGACGACGGTGACGGGCACGGACGAGCTCATCACGAGGTTGGAGGTCGAACTGCCGAAGAACCGCTTGGCAAAGCCGCCCTCCGAGGTGCGCGCAACGACGATCTGCTCGGCGCCCACATCGCGCGAGATGGCGATCAGCGCGTCCGAGACGTCCCCGTGGCGCACCATGCCGCGCGCGGCGATGCCCGCCGCCTTCATCTGCTCGATCGCCGGATTCACGACCCGCTCCATCGCGGTGTCGATCTCTTCCTCGCGGCGCTTGTGGCGCTGCGCGTTCTCCTCGGCCGTCTGGAACGAGAAGGGAGACCATTCCACGATATAGGCCAGCACCAACTCGCAATCTCCGATCAGCTCGGCGAGGCGGCGCGCATGTGCCAGCGCCCTCTCGCCCGAGGGGTGACCGTCGAGGCCCACCACCAGTTTCGTTGTCATTGTCCCGAGCTCCTCCGCTTTCTACGGGCGCCGTGATCTCTCCGGGATGGCCGCGCGGCGCGTCTGCCTGCGCACCTATAGGCTCCGAAAACGGCACCTGCGACAAATTGTAACAGATTTTTGTCGATGGCGATCATCATTCGTGATGAGGCGCGCCGGACACGGCCCGGGATGGCCGGCGCGCCGGCACGGCGGCGAAGTGGACAGGCGCGCGCAAACCGCCTACCGCTGTCGCCAAAGCGAGCAGGGGGCGCGTTCATGCCGGGGATCCAGCCATTCGAAATCGCGGGCGCGGTGATCGCGCCCGGTTCGCGCCGCACGGTCGATATTCCGGTCAGCACCCTGTCGGATCACACGCCCGTCAATCTTTCGGCGCATGTGGTGCATGGGCGCAGGCCCGGCCCGGTCATGTTCGTCTCGGCGGCGATTCACGGCGACGAGGTGATCGGGGTCGAGATCGTGCGCCGACTTCTGCGCGCCGCGCCCTTGAAGTCGCTCTCGGGCACGCTTCTGGCCGTGCCGATCGTCAACACCTACGGGTTTCTCAACAACGCGCGCTACCTGCCGGACCGGCGCGATCTCAACCGCTGCTTTCCGGGCGGCGCCGAGGGCTCGATGGCCTCGCGTCTCGCGGATATCTTCATGCGCGAGATCGTGATGCGCGCCGAGATCGGGATCGACCTGCATTCAGCCGCGATTCACCGCACGAACCTGCCGCAGATCCGTCTGACGCCGGGCAATGCGCGCCTCGCCGCGCTGGGCCGGGCCTTCGGCGCGCCGGTCATGCTGAATTCCAAGCTGCGCGAGGGATCGCTGCGCATGGCCGCCGAGGAGGCGGGGGTGGATGTCCTGCTCTACGAGGGCGGCGAGGGGCTGCGCTTCGACGAGCTTGCCGCGCGCGCGGGGCTTTCGGGCATCCTGCGCGTGATGCAGTCGCTGGGCATGATCGCGCAGAAGGGCGTGCCGCGCGCGCGGGCCACGACCGTGATGTGCAGCGCCTCGCATTGGTTCCGCGCCCCCAAGGGCGGGCTTTTCCGGGGCTACCGCGCGATCGGGGACGCGGTCGAGCCAGGCACCGTGCTCGGCGCCGTGACCGATCCTTTCGGCGAGAACGAGGCCGAGGTGATCTGCGACGAGGCGGGGATCGTGATCGGGCGCACGAACATGCCCGTGGTCTACGAGGGCGAGGCGCTGTTCCACATCGCCAGCACGCCGCGCGGCGAGATGGCGTCTGACGGCGTGGCGGCGCAGATGGACGCGGCTCCGCTCTTCGACGAGGACGAGATCCTCTGAGCCGTCAGCGCGTCTTGGCCGGGTTCTGCGGGATGAGGAAGATCGACACGATGACGAGGCTGAAGATCAGCTCGTAGACCTCCCATTTGCGGTCCACGTCCAGCACCGCGATGATGACGCTTGCGACGAGCGCGATGGCCGCGTGCTTGAGCCACGGCACCGGCACGGCGAAACGGTCGGCCAGCGCCGCGATGCGCCCGCCCTTGGGATAGAGCAGCGGCAGCCCGACGAGATAGAGCAGGATGCAGATCGTCAGCACCGGACCGAAGAGCGACTTGGTCAGGTGCACGTCGCCCACCATCAAGTTGTGCAGGTTCGTCTCGTCCTGCTTGTTGTTCTCGAGGAAGAACTCGCTCGATTCCCAGCCGAAGATACGCTGGCCCCACGAAATTTCCTCGCCCGCCGCCATGAAGAAGAGAAGCCCGTAGAACGCCGTCAAAAGCGCCGCCCCGCGCCGCCCCTGACGCCAGAGCGAGACGGCATGCGTCGCCATGACGACGCTGGCCACCAGAAGGAACAGCGCCGTGCTCCACTCCACCGGCCCGTCCTCCTTGGCGAAGGAGAGCGTGAAATAGTCGGGCGCCACCAGAGCGAGAATCACCGTCAGGGCGAGGGTGAGGACGACCAGCGCCATCAGCCCGGTTTCGAATTTGCGGATTGCGGTCATGCACGCGCCTTTCGGGACAGCGGAAGGGACCGCCGCCCGGCGCGCCCCGATTGGCCAAGCAGATATGCCAGCAATCCCGCTCCATCAAGGCGAAACGCCGGGCAATGGGCGCGCGCCCGCTTGCCTGCCACCGCCTTTCCCGGGCAGACTGACGCCACGTTACGCGCTAAAGATGCGTATTGTATGCCTTTGTATGCACTTGCAATCAGCTTGGGAAAGCATAAGGGTGGCAACGTCGCAGGTACTGCGCGGTCAGGAGAGGGCGTGCCGCCCGGCCCGGAAAGAGGCCCACGGCGCGCCGCACCGGAAAGGTGCGGGCCGGGTGCAAAAGCTGCGCGGGGAGGAAACAAACATGGACCAGACATGCACAGCATAATCCGCGCCATCGACGGGCTGAACGAGGTGGTCGGGCGCATCGTTGCCGTCGTCGCCATCATCTTCGCCGGGATCATCATCTACGACGTCGTCATGCGCTACGTCTTCAGCGAACCGACGCGCTGGGCCTTCGATGTGTCCAAGCAGTTCTTCGGGTTCTACTTCATCATGCTGGGCGGCTATGCGCTGCGGCACAAGGCGCATGTGCGGGTCGACATCCTGACCGAGAATTTCAGCCGCGGCTGGCAGCGCATCATCGACGTGCTGGGCTATGCGATCTTCTTCTTTCCCTTCGCCTACGTCTTCACGATGCGTTCGTGGGATTTCGCCATGACCTCCTACAACCAGGGCGAGGTGACCTACGGCGCGATCCAGATGCCGGTCTATCCGCTCAAGATCTCGATGGCGGTCGCGGCGGGCCTTCTGCTGGTGCAGGGCATCGCCGAGGTGCTCAAGATCCTGCTCGATGTCGATACCACGTCCGAGGAGGCCATCTGATGCAACCGGAACTGATCGCACTTCTCATGTTCGGCCTTCTGCTGGTGGGCCTTTTCATGGGCCACCCGCTCGCCTTCGTGCTGGGCGGCACGGCGGTTCTGACCGCAATCATCACCGGCAAGACGATGGTTCTGGGCATCGTCATCAACCGCGTCTTCGGCGACGTTCTGGACAATTACACGCTGATCGCGATCCCGCTTTTCGTGCTGATGGCCAGGTTCCTATCGGATTCAGGCGTGACCGACCGAATGTTCGAGGCGCTGCGCCTTCTGCTCAGCAACGTTCGCGGCGGCCTCGCGCTCGCCGTGGTCTTCATCTCGATCCTTCTGGCCGCGACGACCGGCATCATCGGCGCGTCGATCACTGTGATGGGCGTCATGGCCCTTCGGCCCATGCTGCAATACGGCTATGCGCCCACGCTGACCACGGGCGTCATCGCCGCGTCGGGCTGTCTCGGCATCCTCATTCCGCCGTCGATCATGCTCATCCTCATGGCCAGCTATTCGCCCCTCACCGTGGGCGATCTCTTCGCCGGATCGATGATCCCGGGCGTCCTTCTGGGGCTGAGCTACGCCCTTTATGTCTATATCGTTTCGGTCGTGCGGCCCGATCTCGCGCCGTCCGTCCAGCAAGACGAGAAGATCAGCCGCGGCGCGCTGGTGCGCATGCTCGTCGTCGAGGCGCTGCCGCCGCTGGTGCTCATCTTCGGCATCCTCGGCTCGCTCCTCGCCGGTGTGGCGACGGCGACCGAAGCCTCGGCCATCGGCGCGGGCCTCGCCCTTCTGATCGTGATCGCGCGCAAGAAATTTGCGTGGCGCACCTTCTATTCGGCCATGCTCGAGACCGGGCGCACCTCGGCGATGATCCTCTTCATCGTCGTCGGCGCCACGGCCTTCACGGGCGTCTTCAACATCACCGGGGGCCTTCGCGCCACTCAGGAGATCATTCGCGGCCTCGACATGGAGCCGTGGATGCTGATCGCGATGATGATGTTCATCGTCTTCATCCTCGGCGCCTTCCTCGACTGGACCGGGATCGTGCTTTTGTCCTTCCCGATCTTCCTGCCCATCGTGCAGGAGATGGAGGGCGTGAGCCTGCTGTGGTTCGTGGTGCTGATGGCCGTGGTGCTTCAGACCTCGTTCCTGACGCCACCCTTCGGATACGCGCTCTTCTACTTGCGCGCCATCGCACCGAAGGAGGTGCGCACCGGCCACATCATCCGCGGCGTGCTGCCCTTCATCGGGCTGATCGTCGCGATGTGCGTGCTCGTCGCCAGCTTTCCGCCATTGGTGGAATGGTTGCCGAGCGCTCTTTACGGAAACTGATGCTAACCAACAGGGAGAGAAAGCATGACCAAACTCACGCTCATCGCGGCTGCCGCCGCAGCGTCGATCGCCGGACAGGCGATGGCGCAGCAAAGCTGGACCATGACCACGACATGGCCCTCCTCGCTCGAGCTGATCGAGACCGACAAGAAATTCGTCGATCTGGCGAACAAGCTGACGGGTGACGAGCTGACCATCGAGTTCTTCGAGGGTGGCTCGCTCGTGCCCGCGGGCGAAGTCTTCGGCGCGGTCGAATCGGGCACCGTGCAGGCCGGCGCCGACTGGCCGGGCTACTGGGCCGGCCGCGACGCCGCCTTCTCGGCACTGGCGACCACGCCCTCGCTCTTCAACGCGGTCGATTACGCCAACTGGATCCAGCAGTGGGGCGGCGCCGATCTCTATAACGAGATCTACGGCCAGTTCGGCATGGTCTATCTGCCTTACGGTCTGACCAACAACGAATCGGGCTTCCGCACGAACGAGCCGATCACCTCGCTCGAAGATCTTCAGGGCAAGCGCCTGCGCCTCTCGGGCCTCGAGCAGGGCAAACTGCTCGAGCAGCTGGGCGGCAACCAGGTGTCGATGTCGGGCGGCGAGATCTATCAGTCGCTCGAGCGCGGCGTGATCGACGGCGCCGAATTCTCGACCCCGAACGTGGACTGGTCCGCGGGCTTCCAGCAGGTCACCAAATACTGGGCGACCCCCGGCTGGCACCAGTCGGCCTCGGTCTTCGGCGTGATGATCAACAAGTCCGCCTGGGACGCGCTGAGCCCCGAGACGCAGGAGAAGCTCAAGATCGCAGCCGACGCCACGATGATGTGGTCGCTCGCCTTCACCGAGAAGCGCGCAACCGAAGCCTATGCCAAGTTCGACGAGGCGGTCACGATCAACCGCTATGACGACGAGACGCTGGCGAAGGTGCAGGAAATGGCCAACGAGGTCATCATCGAGACCGCCTGCGAGAACCCCAACTCGGCCAAGGTCTATGTGTCGATGCTGGAGTACCTCAACGACTACGCCCAGTGGCGCGACGCCTCGGCCCCCTTCAACTTGGGCCGGACCCCGAACGGCCCGGACGTGCAGGCGATCAAGGACTGCATGTAAGTTTCAGGCGGTACGTTTGAGAAGATAAGGAGCCCCTGCCGAAAGGCGGGGGCTTTTTCGTGACACGCGGCTTGGCCGGATTGACAGGAGTGTAGCCGTAGGCTACATATAAGCGAAATGAAGCAGATCGCTTTTCAGCCCGCCGCGTTGAAGGCATTGCGCAGGATGCCCAGAAACACGGCTGAGCGCATTCTGTCGAAGATCGAGGCATATGCCGCCGACCCAAGTTCGCAGGCCAACAACGTCAAGGCGCTCAAGGGCGAGAATGCCATTCGGCTAAGGGTGGGGGATTGGCGCGTCATCATGGTGGATGACGAGGTGATCGACGTTTTGAGAATCGCCGCACGCGGCAGTGCATATTGAAGGAGACGGCTATGGGCGAAATGATCACGATCCCCAAGGCGGAATTCGACCGGCTCGTCGCGCTGGCCGAAGATTCGCTCGATGAAAAAGCCGTGGCCGACTATCTGGCGGATCCGAAACCTGGCGTTCCGGCCGCGTTCGCGCGGCGCATGCTGGAAGGCGAAAGCCTGTTGAAGCTCTGGCGGGAGCATCGCGGCATGAACCAGTCGGAGCTCGCGCGCGCGTCCGGCGTCAACCGCGTGCAGATCGCGGATATCGAGAAGGCGCGCAAGACCGGCTCGGTCGAGACGCTCGCCAAGCTGGCGACCGCGCTCGACGTGGCGATCGACGACCTGATCTGACGCCGAGAAAAAAAACCCCCCGCAGCTCTCGCTCCGGGGGGTTCTTCAATTCACTCGTGTCGGTCGAAACCGGCGCAGGGGCGCTATTACATCATCCCTTCGCGCTGGGCTTTCTTCCGGGCCAGTTTACGGGCACGGCGGATCGCCTCGGCCTTCTCGCGCGCTTTCTTCTCGGACGGCTTCTCGAAATGTTGCTTGAGCTTCATTTCCCGAAACACGCCTTCGCGCTGCAGTTTCTTCTTCAGGGCACGGAGCGCCTGATCGACATTGTTGTCGCGAACACTAACCTGCATGTGGTGTCACCACCTTCCTAAGTTGAATTTGCAAGATTTTGCAGGAGCGCCGTGCTTAGCAGAATGACCTTGCGCTGTCCAGCGTATCTGTCCAGAGTTTCGCCATGAACAAAGCCTTCGATCCCACCGATGCTCTCGTCCAGGAGCGGCACCGCCGTTTGCTCGACGTCATGGCCGAGCAGGGCGTCTCGGCCGTGCTCACCTCCGATCCCATCAACATCCTCTACGCGACCGGCCAGCGCAACATGACGGTTTTCAGTCTCATGGGGCCGTTCCGCTTCGCGCTGGTGCGGGCCGATGGCCACACGGTGCTCTGGGAATTCGCGGGCTGCGAACATCTGGTCATGGGCAACCCCGTCGTGGACGAGGTGCGCGCGGCGCCGGGGCTCACGCCCATCTCCGGGCCGGCCCATGTCGAAGGGATCGCCGATCTCGCTGCGCAGGTGAGCGCGCTCGTCGCCGATTCGGGCGCGGTCTGGATCGAGGGCTTCGGCGCCCCGGTGAGCGATGCGCTGCGCGCGGGGCATCTCGCGGTCGGCGACGCGACCGGCGTTCTGGCCGAGGCGCGGCTCATCAAGCAGCCCTCCGAGATCGCGGTCATGCGCGAGGCGGTCCGCCGCGTAGAGGCGGCGGCGGGCTCGCTCGAGGCGGCCATCGCGCCGGGCGCGAGCGAAGTCGAGGTCTGGGCCGAGTTCCACCGCCACCTGATCGCGACCGATGGCGAATACGTCTCGACCCGGCTTTTCCAGTCCGGGCCGCGCACCTTCCCCTATTTCCAGGAGGCCGGACCGCGCCGCATGGAGGCGGGCGATCTCGTCTGTTTCGACACCGACGCGCTGGGATACATGGGCTACGCTGTCGATTTCTCGCGCACCTTCCTCTGCGGCGACGGCGCGGCGAGCGCCGAGCAGAAGAAGCTCTACCGCCTCGCATATGACCAGCTTCAGCACAACGCCGCGCGCCTCGGTCCGGGCGTCCGCTTTGAGGAGTTCGCGCGCGGCGCCTGGCCCATTCCCGCGGCCTATCGCGGCCACGGCTATTACTGCCTCGCGCATGGGCTGGGCCTGTGCGGCGAGTTTCCCTACGTCCCGCATTATTTCGAGGGCGAAAACTATCGCTTCGAAGGCGCGTTCCGTCCCGGCATGGTGATCTGCATCGAAAGCTATATCGGCGCCGAGCAGGAAGCGCAGGGGGTCAAGCTCGAGGACCAGTTTCTCATCACGGAGACGGGAACCGAACGGCTGACGACCTATCCTTTCAATGAAGGCCTGCTGAACTGACGGCATCGCCCGCGCAAGCGCGGCGTCCGTCCGGCGGGTTTCGAGAGGACAACCAAGCAAGGTGAGGCCGACATGACCAATGACGAGATTATCGCGAAGATGCTGAGCGCCGCCGAGGCCCATGTGCCCTTCGACGGCTGGAGCCGCGCCGCTTTCGATGCGAGCGCGCGTGACGCGGGGATCGAGCCCGCGCTGGCCCGCGCCGCCCTGCCGCGCGGCGCGGTGGACCTCGCGCTCGCCTATCACGAGGCCGGGGACCGCGCGATGCTCGATCGGATCGAGGCCGAGGACATGGGCGAGATGCGCTTTACCGACCGCGTGAAATCCGCCGTGCGCTGGCGCATCGAGGCGGGCGAGCGCGAGATGGTGCGCCGGGGCAGCACGCTCTTCGCCCTGCCGCAGCACGCCGCCGACGGCGCGCGCGCCATCTGGGGCACCGCCGACCGCATCTGGACCGCGCTCGGCGACACGTCCGAGGATTACAACTGGTACACCAAGCGCGCGACGCTCTCGGGCGTCTATGGCTCGACCGTGCTTTACTGGCTGGGCGACGACAGCCTCGAGGCCGCCGCGACATGGGAGTTCCTCGACCGGCGCATCGACGATGTGATGCAGATCGAAAAGCTGAAGGCCAAGGCGAATGACAGCCGGATCATCAGCACGCTAATGGCCGGTCCGATGAAGATCCTCGGACATGTGCGCGCCCCGGCGGGCCAGACCGACATGCCGGGCCGCTGGACCGCGAAGTGAAGGACGATCGAATGAGCAAGACCATGCTGGCCGTCGAGATCACCGCCCATGGCGGCCCCGAGGTTCTGAAACAGGCCGAGCGCCCCATGCCAGAGCCGCGCCCGGGCGAAGTGCTGATCCGCGTCGCTTACGCGGGCGTCAACCGCCCCGATGCTCTGCAGCGTGCCGGGGCCTACGACCCGCCGCCGGGGGCCAGCGATCTGCCCGGGCTGGAAGCGTCCGGCGAGATCGTGGGGCTGGGCGAGGGCGTCACGGAATGGAAAACCGGCGACCGGGTCTGTGCATTGTTGCCCGGCGGCGGATATGCCGAATACGTGACCACCCCTGCGGCCCACTGCCTGCCGATACCGGACGGAATGGGCATGGCCGAGGCCGCCTGCCTGCCCGAGACGTTCTTCACGGTCTGGACCAACGTGTTCGACCGCGGCAGATTGCAGGCGGGCGAGCGGTTCCTCGTCCATGGCGGCTCGTCCGGCATCGGCACGACGGCGATTCAGCTCGCGCATGTCATGGGCGCGCGCGTCTTCGCCACCGCTGGAACCGCCGAGAAATGCGCCAAGTGCGAGGAGCTGGGCGCCGAGAGGGCGATCAACTACCGCGAAGAGGATTTCGTCGAGGCGCTGAAGGCCGAGGGCGGCGCGAATGTCATCCTTGACATGGTCGGCGGCGAGTATATCCCCCGCAACGTCAAGGCGCTGGCCGATGACGGACGGCTGGTCCAGATCGCCTTTCTCGGCGGCATGAAGGCCGAGCTGAATTTCGCGCAAGTGATGGTGCGGCGCCTGACCATCACCGGCTCCACCCTGCGGCCCCAGAGCGATCTGGCGAAGGCGCGCATCGCCGCCGATCTGCGCCGCGAGGTCTGGCCGCTGCTCGAGGCGGGGCGCATCGCGCCGGTCATGGATAGCGAATTCGCGCTCGCCGACGCCGCCAAGGCGCATGAGCGCATGGAGACCAGCGCCCATATCGGCAAGATCGTCCTGAAGGTCGGCTGACATGGCCTTCGGAGCGGTGCAGATCGCCATTCTCGCGCTCGGCGCGGTCAGCCTCGGCCTGAGCGCCTGGGCGATCCGGCGCGATGCGCCGCTCGGCTGGGAATTCGCGCAACCCGCGGCGATCGAGCGGGGCGGCGCGCCGCATTTCGAAACCGTGCTTGACCATGTGCCCGAGAGCGGCATCGCCCACTCGCCCGCCATCGTTCTGACCGAGGCCGGTATGAGCGTCCTGTGGTTCGCCGGCTCGCAGGAGGCGCAGGCGGATGTGGATGTCGTCGGCGTCGATATCGGGCCGGAGGGCGCGCTGTCGCCCGTCACGCCCCGCTTGACGAGCGTGGCGCTCGGCGATGCGTTCGAGCCGCGCCAGCTCGTCGTGACGCTCGGCAACACCGTGGAGCGCGAGGGCGCGGCGGGCCGGCTCTATACGACGGTCGTGTCGGTCGGCGGCTGGGCCATGGCCTC
This sequence comes from Roseovarius aquimarinus, assembly GCF_043661195.1. NCBI lineage: Bacteria > Pseudomonadati > Pseudomonadota > Alphaproteobacteria > Rhodobacterales > Roseobacteraceae > Roseovarius > Roseovarius aquimarinus. Next base: position 26,763 of record NZ_JBIHMM010000005.1, on the reverse strand, counting down.
GGTCGCGGAGGTGGAGATGGGCGCGGACGGCCCGCGCCATGCGCGCAAGCTGAACCTCTCGCCGCTCCTCAACCGCTCTTTTCTGGTGAAATCGCCGATGGTGGCCTATGCGGACGGCACCCACGCCTTGCCCGCCTATTTCGAGATGGGCGGCACCTATGGCGCGCTCGTCCGGCTGGACGGGCAGGGGCGCGTGCGCGACATGCGCCGCATCGATGGGCCCATGAAGGCGATCCAGCCGATGATCGTGCCGCTCGGCAGTGAGCGCGCCGTCGCGTTCCTGCGCAATTTCGACAGCGGCTCCAAGCGTTTGCTCATCAGCCGCACCGAGGACGGCGGGCGCTCGTGGGAGACCGTGCGCGAGATGGAGATGCCCAATCCCAGCGCGCCAGTCGCGGCGCTCGGGTTAGGCGGCGAGGCGATCCTGATGGCGGTCAATGACGATGCGGGCGATGGCGGCATCCTCAACCTCGTGCTGAGCGAGGATGGCGGCGCGACATGGCGGCACCTGCGCACGCTCGAGGAGGGCGGCGGCGACGCGCGCTATCCGATGATGCGCGCGCTGCCGAACGGGCGGATCGCGCTCGTCTACAGCGTGGGGGCCAAGCGCGGCATCCGCGCGCATGTCTTCAACCTCGCATGGGCACTCGGCGCATGACGGGGGCGCTCACGTTGATCTGGCTGGCCTCGCTGACGGGCTGGCTTGCATGGCTCATCCTCGGCCTTGGGATGCAGGCGCAGATCGCGGTGCCGCTCGGCCTCGCGCTCGGCCTCGTCGCGGCGATCCTGCTGCGCGACACGCTGCCCCTGCGCGGCGCGGTCGCGCTTCTGGGTCCCATCGGCGCGGTGCTGCCCTTCGTGATCCTGCGGCAGATGGCGGGGGATCTCGGCCTGCCCATCGCGCCCTTCGGCAGTCTCGAGCTTCTGGTCTTTCTGGGCCTCTATACCGCGTTCCTCGCCTCGGCGGCGGGGGCGCTGCCTGTCGATCTCTATCGGCTGGGCTATGCGCCGATCCCCGTCGCGGCATTCGTGCTGGCGCTCTGCGCCCATGGGCTGGCGCAGGGCATGGTCTTCGTGCCGCTCCTGGCGGTCACGGGGCAGGCGATGTGGGTGATGGGCTGGGGCAGCAGCAATTATTTCGACCACATCCTGCATCCGGCGCTCGTTCCCGCCGTCGCGCTCGTCTTGCTGCTGCGCCTTTTCTGAACGTTGTCATGGGGGCTTCGCCCCCGGCGCTGCGCGCCTCCCCCAGGATATTTCCGGCAAGAAGAACGGGCGGCTCAGGCGTCCTTCAGCTCGGCCTCGAGCGCGGCGCCGGCGGCGGCGCGGGGCTTGGAGGCACCCGCGATCAACGCATAGGCCGCGGGCGTTAGAAAGAGCGTGAAGGCCGCGGCGAGGCCCAGCCCGCCGAAGATGACCCAGCCGATGGCGGCACGCGCTTCGGCCCCCGGCCCCGAGCCGAGGATGAGCGGCAGGCCCGCCATGACCGTGCAGATGAGCGTCATGGAAATGGGGCGCAGGCGCACGCGCGCGGCCTCGAGCGCGGCCTCGGCGGCGCTTGCGCCCCTGTCGCGGATCTGATCTGCGAATTCGACCAGCAGGATGCCGTTCTTGGCCATGACCCCGACCAGCATGAGCACGCCGATCTGGCTGTAGATGTTGATCGTCGTGCCGGTCAGCAGGAGGGCGTAGATCGCGGCGCAGATGCCGAAGGGCACCGTCGCCATGACCACGAGCGCGCTCGTCAGGCTCTCGAACTGCGCCAGAAGGACGAGGAAGACGACGACGAGGGCGATGATATAGGTGGCCGTGAGCGCGCTGGAGGTCTCGTCGAGCGATGCCGCCTCGCCGAGAAAGATGAGGCCGATATCGCCGGGCAATTCCGTCGCCGCCAGCGCGCGCAGATCGTCGATCACGCTGCGCAGCGGCACCTCGGGCGACAGGGAGGCGTTGAGCTCGATCGCGCGGCGCTGGGCGTGGCGGTCGAGCTCGGCGGCGACGCCGTTCTCCTCGAATGCAACGAGCTGGCTGAGCGGGACGAGCGCGCCCGTCTCGCTGCGCACATAGAGGTTCATCAGATCCGACGGATCGCGCACCGCGCCGGCGCTCGATTGCAGGATGATCGGCACCGCCTCGTCCTCGATGGTCAGCTCGGCGATCTCGTCCTCGTCGATCAGCGCGCGCAGCGTCGTCGAGAGCGCGGCCATGTCGATGCCGAGATCCGACGCGCGGGCACGGTCCACCAGCACGTTGAGCTGCGGCTGCGTCGCCTGGTACTCGACCCGGATGTCGGAAAGGCCCGGCACGTCGCGCATCGCCTTGGCGAAGCTGTCGGCGGCCTCCGCGATCGCGGGATAGCTCGGGCCGGTGAGCGCGATGCGCAGCCCATCGCCGCCGCCGCGCAATCCGAGGCTGTTGCCGCTGAAGATGCGCCCCTGCGCGCCCGCAAGCTCGGCAAGGCGCGGGCGGATCTCGGCCTCGATCTCGCCCTGGCTGATCTCGCGCGCGTCCCAGGGCGCGAGGCGCAGCCCGATCGAGCCGCGGTTGAGATCGTAGCGCCCGGTGATCGATTGCAGGCTCGTCGCCGCGCCCGAGGCGAGATAGGGGGCGAGCATCGCCTCAACCTGCTCGACCTGCCGGTCGGTATAGTCGAGACCGGTGCCGTCGGGCCCCTGGATCCACACATCGATCTCGCCGCGATCCTCGTCGGGCAAGAGCTCTTCGCCGAGCTGGCCATAGACCAGCGCCGCCGAGCCGGCGAGGAGCGAGGCCGCCACGAGGGTCACCAGCGGCGCCGCGATCATGGGCCGCACCAGCGCCATGTAGAGGCCCGAAAGCCAGCTTCCGAAGCGCGCGAGCGGGCCAGTGCCGCCGCCCATGTCGGTCGAGAGCGAGGCCAGCATCGGGCACATCGTCAGCGCCACGAAGGACGAGAGCGCGACGGTGATCGCCAGCACGAAGCCGAATTCGGTGAAGAGGCGGCCCGCATCGCTCGGCAGGAAGGAGATGGGAACGAAGACCGCGATCAGCGTCGCCGTGGTGGCGATGACGGCGAAGAACACCTCGCGCGCGCCGAGCGCGGCGGCGGCCCGGCGGCCCAGCCCCTCCCGCCGCTTGCGCTGGATGTTCTCGGTCACGACGATGGCGTCGTCCACCACCAGCCCCGTGGCCAGAACCAGCGACAGGAGCGTGATGAGGTTGATCGAAAAGCCGAGGAGCCAGATCGCCGCGAGCGATCCGGTGAGCGCGATGGGAATCGCGGTGGCCGGGATCAGCACGGTGCGCAGCCGCCCGAAGAAGAGCCAGATGACCCCGATGACGATCAGGAGGGCGAACCCCAGCGATTTCGCCACTTCGAGGATCGAGCCCTTGATGAAGACCGCGCTGTCCGAGGTGATCTCGAACCCCAGTTCGGGATAGCGCAGGCGCAGCGCCTCGATGGCGCGGCGCACATCGGCCGAGATCTCCACGGTATTGGACTGCGCCTGACGCACGATCCCGAGATTGAGCACCAGCCGCCCGTCCAGTCGCGCGACGCTGTCCGCCGTCGCGAGGCCGAAATAGATGTCCGAGACGTCGCCGAGGCGGATATTCTCGCGGATCTTCAGCGCCTCGATGCGCGCGGGATCGGTCACCGTAGCGTCGGCGCGCACCAGAACCTCGAGCTGGCCCGAGCCGAAGCTGCCGACCGGCACGTCGAACTGGGCGGCGCGCAGCGTCCGGGCCACCTCGTCGATCGAGAGGCCGAAAGCGGCGAGGCGTTCGGGCGCGACCTCGACCCGCAGCACGCGCTCGCGATTGCCGAAGAGAGCGACTTCCGCCACGCCCGGCACGGCGGTGAATTCGGGGATGACGGCGTCTTCGATCAGCCGCGTCAGCGCGTCGATGGGGCGCGCCTCGCTCCAGATCGCGACGTCGAGCACGGGCTCCGCGTCCTGCTCGGACTTGACGACGAAGAGGTCCTCGACCCCGTCGGGCAGGCGCGGCTCGATCCGAGCGACCGCCTCGCGCACGTCGCTGGCGGCGGTATCGAGATCGCGGCCCGGATTGAACTCGACGCTCATGCGGAAATTGCCCTCTTCCGAGGAGGTCCGGACCGAGGTGACGCCGGCCACGCGCGCGACGGCCCCCTCGACCAGCGAGGCGACCTCGGCGTCGAGCGTGGTGGGCGAGGCGCCGGGGTAATTGGCGCGCACCGAAACAACGGGCCGGTCGATATCGGGAAGCTCGCGGATCTCGAGCCCCCAGAGCGCGCCGATCCCGGCGATCACGATCAGAAGGTTCATCACGGCGGCGAGCCAGGGGCGCCGCACGCTGAGGGCGCTGATGCCGCCGGTATCGGCCCGCCCGCTCATGTCGCGCCCGTGCCGCCCGCGTTCAGCACGTTCACCGCGCGGCCCGGGCGCATGCGCTGCAACCCCTCGACCACGATCTCGTCGCCTTCCTCGAGCGGGCCGTCCACCAGAACGGATCCCGCCCGCCGCCGAATGAGACGCACCTCTATGGGCTGCGCAAGCCCCTCGGCATCAACGCGCCAGACCTGAAGCGCACCGCCCGAAAATTGTAGCGCCAGTTCGGGCAGGATGGGATAGCGCGCGCCGGGCAGATCGAGCGTGACCGTGAAGGAGGCACCGGGCCGCACCGCGTCATGGGGATTGTCGAAGGCGGCACGCAGCCGCGCGGTGCGCGTGGTCGCCGTCACGCGGCTGTCGATGGCGGTAAGCGCGCCGATCATCTCGCCGGTATCGAGGCTCGGGGAGGTGGCGCGCACCTCCATGCCCAACTCGGCGCGCGGCAGGAGCGCCTCGGGCAGGTCGAACTCGACGAGGATCGTGCTTCGGTCGTCATAGCTCGCGACCGGCTCGTTCGGCTCGATCCGGTCGCCCACTTCGACTTCCGAAAGTCCGGCGATCCCGTCGAAAGGCGCGCGCATCACGCGGTCGGCGAGATCGGCGCGGGCCTGCTCCAGCTCGATCTCGGCGATGCGGTAGGCGGTCATCGCGTCCTCGAAGCGCGCGGCGGTCGTGACGCCGGTGTCGCGCAGGCCGGTATAGCGCTGCTGCTCCGACAGCGCGCGCTCTTGCCGTGCTTCGGCGAGGCTCAGCGCGAGGCGCTGGTCCTCATCGTCGAGCCGCATCAGGATGTCGCCCTCACTGAAACTGCGTCCGGGCGCGATGTTCAGATCGGTGATTTCGCCGCCCGCGGGCGCCCGCAGCGTGACCGAGCGTTGCGCCAGCGCGGTTCCGACGGCCGAAAAGGAGATACTGTCCTCGGCCATGGCCACGTCGGCGACGAGGACGGGCACGCCGGTGCCGTCACCGCCGCGCTCGCGTTCGGCGCTCTCGGCAGGCTGCCAGAGCGCGGTGATCTCGGCACGGTACTGCCATGCGGCGACGCCCGCCGCGATCAGGGCGGCGCTCAGCGCGAGTTGCTTCCAGACGGGTGTTTTCTGCATCGGCCTTCCGGGGCTGGCGGTCGCATGGTTCACCCTCATCATAGCCCGCGCGGCGCGCAAATCATGCAGAGTTTTCGGGCCGCCCAACGAAAACCGCCGCCGAGGCGAGCCCCGGCGGCGGTTTCGATCAAATATTCGGCGCGGCTCAGGCGGCCAGAGCGCCCTTGGCCTGCTCGACGATCGCGGCGAAGGCCGCGGGCTCGTGCACGGCCAGATCGGCCAGAACCTTGCGGTCCACCTCGACACCGGCCAGCGCCAGACCGTTGATGAAACGGCTGTAGGTCAGCGTCTCGTCATGGCTGCGCACGGCGGCGTTGATGCGCTGGATCCACAGCGCGCGGAAGTTCCGCTTGCGGTTCTTGCGGTCGCGCGTGGCGTACTGGTTCGCCTTGTCGACGGCCTGCGTCGCGACGCGGAAGGTGTTCTTGCGGCGGCCGTAATAGCCTTTGGCCGCCTTGATGACTTTCTTGTGACGGGCGTGGGTGACAACGCCGCTCTTGACTCTCGACATCTCGGATTCTCCTTAGCGCGCGTAGGGCATCATCGGCTTGATGATCTGCTCATCAGCCTTCGACAGGGTTTGCGTTCCGCGCGCATTGCGGATGAACTTGTTGCTGCGCTTGATCATGCCGTGCTGCTTGCCAGCTTGGGCTGCGATCACGCGGCCAGAGGCCGAGATCTTGAACCGCTTCTTGCAGCTCGATTTCGTCTTCATCTTGGGCATTTCCGGCTCCTTACTGGTGGTCGGTCGAACGCGCGACTCGGCATGCCACTTCGGGCCGGACGCGCGGGTGAAGGCCGCCTTTTAGGAGGGATGGGCGCCGCTTGCAAGGGCAAAGGCGCTTCAGTTCAGAAGCCCGCCCACCACGCGCACGAAGGCTTTGGGCACATCGGTGATGCTGTAGCCCGTCGGCTTGCTGGTGATCGCCCAGATCACGAGGCATCCCGCCCCGATCAGCACGAGCGCCGCGACACGCGGCGTGCGCCGGTCGGAGATCGCAGAAACGATCGCCGGGATGGAGAACACCCCCAGCACGACGCCGAGCACCAGGATCTGGTCGCTGTTCATGAGTGTTCCGCCCGAATGAGTTACCCCTGCGTCACCTTAGCTCGGATCGGCGGCGTATATCAAACTTTCTTGGCAGGGCGCGACGCGCAGGATGTTCGTGGTGCCGGGCACGTTGAAGGGCACGCCCGCGGTCACGACGATCTGGTCGTCGGTCGTGGCGTAGCCCTGCGCGCGCGCCGCGCGCGCGGCATTGATGACGGCCATCTTGAAGCGGTCGAGCTCGGAAGTCATCACGCAGTTCACGCCCCATGTCAGCGCGAGCCGCCGGGCGGTGCGGCGCAGCGAGGTCATCGCGATGATCGGAACGCGCGGCCGCTCGCGCGCGGTCAAGAGCGCGGTGGTTCCCGATTGCGTGAAGCAGCAGATCGCCTTGATATCGGCGGTCTCGGCGATCTCGCGCGCGGCGGCGACGATCCCGTCGGCCACCGTGGTGCGCGCGGCGACGCGCGACGATTCGATGATCTGCGTATAGGTCGGATCGTCCTCGACCTCGCGCGCGACATTGTCCATCGTCGTCACCGCCTCGACCGGATAGCCGCCCGCCGCGGATTCCGCCGATAGCATGATCGCGTCGGCGCCTTCATAGATGGCGGTCGCCACGTCGCTCACCTCGGCGCGGGTCGGCACCGGGCTTTCGATCATGGATTCGAGCATCTGCGTGGCGACGATCACCGGTTTCGCCGCCGCGCGGCAGGCCCGCACGAGGCGCTTCTGGATGGGCGGCACGTTCTGCACGGGCAGCTCCACCCCCAGATCGCCCCGCGCGACCATGATCCCGTCCGACACATCGAGGATCGCATCGAACCGCTTGACCGCCGAAGGCTTCTCGATCTTCGACAGGACCGCGGCCCGGCCCTTGGCCAGCGCGCGCGCCTCGGCCACGTCCTCGGGGCGCTGCACGAAGCTGAGCGCGAGCCAGTCGACGCCGAGCTGGCAGACGAATTCGAGATCCTTGCGGTCCTTCTCGGACAGGGCGGCCAGCGGCAATTCCACATCGGGCACGTTCACGCCCTTGCGGTTCGAGATCGTCCCGCCCACGATCACCTCGCAGGTCGCGTGGCTCGGGCTGCAGTCCGTCACCCTGAGGCGGATCTTGCCGTCATTGACCAGAAGCGACGCGCCCGGCTCGAGCGCCTGGAAAATCTCGGGATGGGGCAGGCAAACGCGGGTGGCGTCGCCCTCGGCCTCGTCGAGGTCGAGACGGAAGGAGGCGCCCGCCTCCAGCTCCTCCTCGCCATTGGCGAAGACGCCGACGCGCAGCTTCGGGCCCTGAAGATCGGCCAGAATGCAGATCGGGCTGTCGAGATCCTGCTCGACCTGCCGGATGATGCGGTGCTTCTCGCGGATGTCGTCATGCGCGCCGTGGCTCATGTTCAGGCGAAAGACATCCGCTCCCGCCTCATGCAGGGCGCGGATCATCTCGTAGCTTTCGGAGGCCGGGCCGAGCGTGGCGACGATCTTGACGTTGCGATGGCGTCTCATATGTCAAACTTCCTGTAGTCTGTTGCGCCGGGCACATTAAAAGGGGCCGGACAGGGCGCCCGGACATGCCCGCACCAATGCCACTCTTTTGCGCCGGGGCAAAGGGCGGACAGGGATTTCACGGGGATTTCGAGGTGACATTTCATCCAGTCGTCATGGACGGAGAGACGCGCGAGGGGCGCTGGCTCGTCCTGTGCGATCATGCGTCCAATTTCGTGCCGGATTTCGCCAATGGCGGCTGCCTCGGCGTCGCGCCCGAGGACATGGCGCGCCACATCGCCTACGATCCGGGCGCCGAAGGCGTGAGCCGCGCGCTCGCCGCTATGCTGAACGGGCCGGCCGTCCTGTCGCGCTTCTCGCGCCTCGTGATCGACCCGAACCGCGGCGAGGACGACCCCACGCTCATCATGCAGCTTTATGACGGCACGATCATTCCGGGCAATCGCGGCATTTCCGAGATCGACGCGGGCGAGCGTCTGCGCCGCTGCCATCGGCCCTATCACGAGGCCATCTCCCGCGCGGCCGACGCGCGGCCGGCGCCCGTGCTCGTCTCGGTCCACAGTTTCACGCCGCAACTGCGCGGCCGCCCGCCGCGCCCCTGGCAGATCGGCGTGCTCTATTCCACCGACACGCGTCTGGCGCATCCGCTGCTGCGGCGCCTGCGGGCCGAGCCCGATCTGAGCGTCGGCGACAACCAGCCCTATACGGGCCATCTTCCGGGCGATACCATCGCGCGGCACGGCATCGGCAAGGGGCGGCCCAATGTGCTGATCGAGCTGCGCAATGACCTCATCGCGACCGAGGCGCAACAAAAGGCCTGGGCCGCGCGACTTGCGCCGATCCTCGCCGAGACGCTGGCCGAGGCGGAGCTTTAGACAAGGAGGCGCATCATGCCGCATCTCGTGATCGAACACTCCCCGGACGCCGCCGGCGGCGCCGCGCTCGAGGCGCTGTGCGCGAGGCTTTTCGAGGCACTCGCCGCGCATGAGGCGGTGACGAAGCCCGAAACGCTCAAGCTGCGGACCCATGCCTCGGGCGCGCATCTGCTCGGCACGCGCGGGCAGAGCTATCTCCACGCGACCTTGCGCCTCTTGCCGGGACGCAGCGAGGACACCAAGTCCGACCTGTCGCAAACGATCCTGCGCGTGCTGGAGGCCGAGCTGCCGCAGGTCCACAGCCTCTCGGTGGACGTGGCCGATCTGAGCCCCGCCTATGCCAAGCGCGTGCTGCCCGACTGACACGTGGCCGACTGACCACTGCTCACCAGACTTTCGAAGGAGACGACATGGACGACCAGACCCGCCTAGAGCTCGAAGCCGCCGCCTTTCGCGCCCTGCGCCATCATCTCATGGTCGAGCGCACCGACGTGCAGAATATCGACATGATGAACCTGACCGGCTTTTGCCGGAACTGCCTCAGCCGCTGGTATCAGGAGGCCGCGAACGAACGCGGCATCGAGATGACCAAGGACGAGGCGCGCGAGATCTTCTACGGCATGACGATGGACGAGTGGAAATCGCAGCACCAGACCGAAGCGGATGCGGGCAAGCAGGCGGCGTTCAAGACGGCCTTCGCCGAGAATGTCGAGAAAAAGCGGCAATAGGCGATCGGGCCGCCCCTTGAGGACGGCCCGATTCGAGTATTTTCGCCAAGATGAAGCTTGAAGCGCGCTCAGATCGCGGCCTTGAGGCTCTCGTCGATATAGATTTCGCGCAGGCGCGCGGCGACGGGGCCGGGCGCGCCGCTGCCCACCTTCTCGCCGTCGATCTCGACCACGGGGGTGACGAAGGCGCTCGCCGAGGTGATGAAGGCTTCGTCGGCGTCCAGCGCCTCTTCGAGGGTGAAGCTGCGCTCCTCGACCTCCATCTGGGCCTCGCGGGCGAAGCGCAGCACGGTGGCGCGGGTGATGCCGTGCAGGATGTCGTGGCTGAGCGCGCGGGTGACGATCCGCCCGTCCTTGATGATGTAGGCGTTGTTCGATGTGCCTTCGGTGATGAGGCCGTCCTCGATCATCCACGCGTCATCGACACCGGCAGCCGAGGCGGCCATCTTGGCCATCGACGGATAAAGAAGCTGCACCGTCTTGATGTCGCGGCGGCCCCAGCGCAGGTCCGGCACCGTTACGACGCGCGCGCCGCGCTTGGCCTTGGCGCTGTCGATCAGGCCGGGCATGGACTGCGTGAAGAGGACCAGCGTCGGCTTGGTCCCCTCGGGCGGGTAATGAAAATCGCGGTCGCCCGGATTGCCGCGCGTGACCTGCATGTAGATCAGCCCCTCGTCGATCGCGTTGCGCGTGATGAGCTCGCGGTGGATCTCAAGCAAATCCTCGCGCGCATCGGGCTGCGCCATTTCCAGCTCACCGAGCGAGCGGTCGAGGCGCAGCATGTGGCCTTCGAAATCGATCAGCTTTCCACTAAGGACGGTGACCACCTCGTAGACGCCATCGGCCATCAGGAAGCCGCGGTCGAAGATCGAGACCTTGGCTTCGGTCTCGGGCAGGTAGTCGCCATTCACGTAAACAGTGCGCATCGTCATTATCCCCATAGTTCCGGCGCGGGGGGATGCACCCCGGCGCTGTCGAATGTCAGCGGTGTGTCCCGGTCCTCGGCCAGAAGGAGCGGCCCGTCAAGGTCGGTCACCATCGCGCCCTGCGCCACCAGCACGGCGGGCGCCATCGCAAGGCTCGAGCCGATCATGCAACCGACCATGACGTCATAGCCCTCGGCCAGCGCCGCGCGGCGCAGCTCGAGCGCCTCGGTCAGCCCGCCGGTCTTGTCGAGCTTGATGTTCACGACGTCATACTTGCCCTTGAGCGCGGCGAGGCTCGCGCGGTCATGGCAGCTTTCGTCGGCGCAGACGGGCAGGGGCCGCGCGACGCCCAGAAGCGCATCGTCCTCGCCTGCGGGCAAGGGTTGCTCGACCAGCGCGACGCCAAGCCGCACCAGATGCGGGGCGAGATCGGCGTAGATTGCGGCGCTCCATCCCTCGTTCGCATCGACGATGATCCGCGCCTCGGGCGCCCCGGCGCGCACGGCTTCGAGGCGGGGCATGTCGTCGGGCGTGCCGAGCTTGATCTTGAGAAGAGGGCGATGCGCGTTCTTCGCGGCCTGCGCTTGCATCGCCTCGGGCGTGTCGAGCGAGAGGGTATAGGCCGTGATCTCGGGCTTCGGCGCGGGCAGCCCGGCCAGGTCCCAGACGCGCCGCCCCGCGCGCTTGGCCTCGAGATCCCAGAGCGCGCAGTCGAGCGCGTTGCGCGCGGCGCCCGCCGGAAGCTGCTCGGCAAGGGCCGCGCGGTCCGTCACCCGCGTGCTTTCGATCTGGGCCGTCACGCTCTCCAGTGTCTCGCCATAGCGCGCGTATGGCACGCATTCGCCGCGCCCCTGATGCACCCCGTCCGAGACGCTCACCGTCAGGACCTGCGCCTCGGTTCGCGAGCCGCGGCTGATCGTGAAGACCTGCGCCAGCCGAAAAACGTCGCGCGTCACCGATACCTGCATGGGGTCGTCCTTCATCCTTGCTTCAGAGGCCCGCGAGCGCGTCCACCAGGACATCCGCGCCGAAACGGTAGGGATCGGTCGCGGGCAGGCCCATGCGCTGCGAGACCTCGGCGAGATAGCCGCGCGCCTCCTCCTCGCTCATGTGCTGGGTGTTGATCGAGATGCCCGCGACGCGGCAGGCGGGGTTCGCCACCTGCGCCAGCGGCAACGCCATGTCGCGCAGCGCCTCGAGGCTGGGAAGCGTGTAGCCCGGCAGCCCGCGCATGTGGCTGCGCGTCGGCTCGTGGCAGAGGATCAGCGCGTCGGGCTGCCCGCCATGGATGAGCGCGAGCGTGACGCCCGAATAGGAGACGTGGAACAGGCTGCCTTGCCCCTCGATCATGTCCCAATGGTCGGGATCGTTGTCGGGCGTCAGATATTCGATCGAGCCGGCCATGAAATCGGCGATCACCGCATCGAGCGGCACGCCTCCTCCGGTGATGAGAATACCCGTCTGGCCGGTGGCGCGGAAGGTGGCCTTCATGCCGCGTGCGGTCATGTCACGCTCCATCGCCATCGCCGTATACATCTTGCCGACCGAGCAGTCGGTGCCCACCGCGAGGCAGCGCTTGCCCGTGCGCTTCTCGCCATTGGCGATGGGATATTGCACCGAGGGTATGCGCACATCGTGAAGCGCGCGCCCGTTCTGGGCGGCGGCGGCCACGAGATCGGGCTCGTTGCGCAGAAGGTTGTGCAGCCCACTGGCCAGATCATAGCCCATCTCGAGCGCCTCGATCAGCACCTCTTTCCACTTGGCCGAGATGATGCCGCCGCGATTGGCGACACCGATCACGAGCGTGCGGGCCCCGGCCTCGCGCCCCTCGGCCAGCGACATCTCGGTGAGGCCGAGGTTGGCGCCGCAGCCCGGCAGGCTGATCTGGCCCACCGCGTTCTCGGGGCGCCAGTCGCGGATGCCGATGGCGACCTTCGCCGCGAGCATGTCGGGCGCATCGCCCAGAAAGAGAAGGTATGGCGTCTCGATCATGTCTGTCGTCCTCGGACCTGGACGGGCGCGCGTGCCCGGAATTCGGAATCGTCTCTTGGCGTCGTCATAGCCAAGATCCCGCGCGGGTTCACGCGAATTCCTGTGCGGCGCCCTTGCCGGCGGCCGCCCGAAATGCTGCAACTGCAAAACGACCTTGCGAAGGGCCGGGTAATTTAATACCGATTGGCCGCATCCAAGCGCAATTTCCTTATCCGAGAGGCCCGATATGAGCTTTCGCCTGCAACCGCCCGCTCCCGCCCGCCCCAACCGGTGCCAGCTTTTCGGGCCGGGATCGAACGCGAAGCTCTTCGAGAAGATGGCGGCGAGCGCGGCGGATGTGATCAATATCGACCTCGAGGATTCGGTCAGCCCCACCGACAAGGATCTGGCGCGGAGCCAGACGATCGACGCGATCAATTCGGTCGATTGGGGCACGAAATATCTCAGCGTCCGGATCAACGGTCTCGACACGCCCTGGTGGTATCGCGATGTGGTCGATTTGCTGGAGCAGGCCGGGGACCGGCTCGACCAGATCATGATCCCGAAGGTCGGCTGCGCGGCGGATGTCTATGCCGTCGATGCGCTGGTCACCGCCGTCGAGCGCGCCAAGGGGCGGCAGAAGCCGATCAGCTTCGAAGTCATCATCGAGAGCGCGGCGGGCATCGCCCATGTGGAGGAGATCGCCGCCGCCAGCCCCCGCCTTCAGGCGATGAGCCTCGGCGCCGCCGATTTCGCGGCCTCGATGGGCATGGCGACCACGGGCATCGGCGGCACGCAGGAAAACTACTACATGATCCACGAAGGGCAGAAACACTGGTCGGACCCGTGGCACTGGGCGCAGGCCGCCATCGTCGCGGCCTGCCGCACGCATGGCCTTTTGCCGGTCGATGGCCCTTTTGGAGATTTCTCGGACGACGAGGGCTTTCGCGCGCAGGCGCTGCGTTCGGCCACGCTCGGCATGGTCGGCAAATGGGCGATCCACCCCAAGCAGATCGCGCTCGCCAACGAGGTCTTCACCCCGACCGAAGGGGCCGTGGCCGAGGCGCGCGAGATCCTCGCCGCGATGGAGACGGCCAAGGCCAATGGCGAGGGCGCGACCGTCTACAAGGGCCGTCTCGTCGATATCGCGAGCATCAAGCAGGCCGAGGTCATCGTGCGCCAGTCCGAGATGATCGCCAAGGGCTGAGCCGGGCGCCGCACGAGCGGCGGGCCGCTCGGCCGAGGGCGCGCTGCGCCGAAAATCTTGCAGATTTTCGCCGAGTGGATATTTGAGGCAAGAAGAAAGAAGGGCGGCACGGATCGGGGCCGCCCGTTTTGCATGAAAGGCGGGCTTCGGGTGACGGTGCAGGCAGGGCAGAGCATGGGCACACGCGAAAGGCTGGATGCGTTCCTGTCGCGCGACTGGGTGCGCCAGGTCATCATCGGCGTCATCATCTTCAACGCGATCATCCTCGGGATGGAGACATCCGCGCCGCTGATGGAGCAGTTCGGGCCGCTCATCATCGCGCTCGATACCGCCTGCCTCGCCTTCTTCGTCATCGAGATCGGACTGAAGCTCTATGCGCGGGGCGGCAGATTCTTCCGCGACGGCTGGAGCATCTTCGATCTGGTGATCGTCGCGATCGCGCTCGTTCCGGCGGGGCAGACCCTCTCGGCGCTGCGGGCGCTGCGCATCCTGCGCGTGCTGCGGGTCATATCGGTCGCGCCGCGCCTGCGCCGCGTGGTCGAGGGCTTCGTGACGGCGCTGCCAGGCATGGGCTCGGTCTTTCTGCTGATGGCGATCATCTTCTATATCGGCGCGGTCATCGCGACCAAGCTCTTCGCCGCCGATTTCCCCGAATGGTTCGGCACGCTCGGCCGCTCGGGCTATACGCTTTTCCAGATCATGACGCTCGAATCGTGGTCCATGGGCATCGTGCGCCCGGTGATGGACGTGCATCCCTGGGCCTGGGCGTTCTTCCTGCCCTTCATCCTCATCACGACCTTCGCGGTGGTGAACCTTCTGGTCGGTCTCATCGTCAACTCGATGCAGGACGCGCATCATGCCGAGAGCGAGGAGAGCACCAACAGCTATCGCGACGACGTGCTGGCCCGCCTCGCGGCGATGGAGGCCAAGCTCGACAAGCTGTGCGAGGATCGCAAGGATTGAGCCCGCGCAGGGTTTGACGCCGCGCCCGAAATGCCGAATGGTGCGCCATCCGCCGCTTCGGGACCCGCCATGGACAAGCCAGCATCGCTCTTCACGCCCGTTCTTATCGCGGGCTGCGTCATCATGGTGATCTCCTTCGCCATCCGCGCCTCCTTCGGCGTGTTTCAGATCCCCATCGCGGACGAGTTCGGCTGGCTGCGCAGCGAATTCAGCCTCGCCATCGCGATCCAGAACCTCGCCTGGGGGATCGGGCAGCCCTTGTTCGGCGCGCTGGCCGAAAAGATCGGGGATCGCCGCGCCATCGTCATCGGCGCGCTGACCTACGCCGCGGGGCTCGTCGCCTCGTCCTTCGCGGTGACGCCCGGCGCGCATCAGTTCTTCGAGATCTTCGTCGGCTTCGGGATCGCGGGCACCGGCTTCGGCGTGATCCTCGCCGTCGTGGGCCGCGCCAGCAGCGACGAGCACCGCTCGATGAGTCTCGCCATCGCGACCGCCGCCGGATCGGCGGGCCAGGTCTTCGGCGCGCCGGTGGCCGAGGCGCTGCTGGGCGTCATGAGCTGGCAGATGGTGTTCCTGCTCTTCGCGGGCGTCATCCTCGCCAGCCTGATGGTGCTGCCGATGATGCGCGTTCCGGTGGTGGCGACGCGCTCGGAGCTGGAAGAAAGCATGGGCCAGATCCTCGGCCGCGCCATGCGCGATCCGAGCTATGCGCTGATCTTCCTCGGGTTCTTCAGCTGCGGCTATCAGCTCGCCTTCATCACCGCGCATTTCCCGGCCTTCGTGACCGAGATGTGCGGCCCGATCATGCCGGGCGGCATGCTCTACAACATCGGTATCACCAGCACCTCGGCGCTGGGCGCGGTGGCCATCTCGCTCATCGGGCTCGCCAATATCGCGGGGACGCTGGCGGCCGGCTGGGCGGGCAAGCGTTATTCGCGCAAATACCTGCTGGCGGGCATCTATGCGGGCCGCACGATCATCGCCGCCGCCTTCATCCTGACGCCGATCACGCCCGCGACGGTGCTGCTCTTTTCGGTCTCGATGGGCGCGCTCTGGCTGGCGACGGTGCCGCTGACCTCGGGTCTCGTGGCGCATCTCTATGGTCTGCGCTACATGGGCACGCTCTACGGCATCGTCTTTTTCAGCCACCAGCTCGGCAGTTTCCTCGGCGTCTGGCTCGGCGGGCGGATGTACGACATCTACGGCGACTACACCGCCGTCTGGTGGATCGGCGTCGGTGTCGGCGCGTTCAGCGCGATCGTGCATCTGCCGATCAAGGAAAAGCGGCTGGTCCCGGCCTAATCGCCGAGCCGCCGGCGCAGGATCGCGGCCACCTCTTCTGGGTGGCTGTAGGGCAGGGCGTGGCCCGCATCCGGCACCACCTCGTGGCCCGCGCCCGGGTTCCACGCGGCCAGCGTCTCGCGCCCGGCGAGCGGGATCACCTCGTCCTTCTCGGCCCAGATGGCCAGAACCGGCGTGCCCGCCTCGGCCAGCGCGCGGTGATCCGCCGCGCAATCGGTGTCGAGCGTATGGCGCAGCGAGGAGAGGACCGCAGGCAGAAAGCCGCGCTGGCGCGTTTGCGCGATCTGGATGTCGATCATGCCGGGCACCGCGCCGGGCTGCGCGCGCTCGGCCTCGAGCGCGCGGCGCAGCGACCGGCCATAGATCAGCAGCATCGCCCATGTCCCGAAGGGGCCGGTATTGGCCATGAGGCGCGAGGCGGGGCCGAGGTCATGCCCGATCCCCGCCGGTGCCAGCAGGATCATACGCCGCAGGCGGCCCGGGTTCCGAACGGCGAAGCGCGGCGCGATCATGCCGCCCATCGAATAGCCGAGCAGCGTGATCTTCTCTTCGATTCCCTGATCCGCCAGCAGCGCCTCGAGCTGGCCCGCGAAGAAATCGGCATCCTGCGCGCCGCGCGGACGATCCGAATAACCGCGCCCGTAAAGATCGTAGATCAGCACACGGTAGCCCATGCCGCCCAGTGCCTCGGCGAGCGCCTCCCAGACCGGCGAGGGGGTCGTGAGGCCATGGACGCAGACCGCCACGGGCCCGCTCTCGGCGCCGAGCCAGCGGTAATGCGTGGCGCCCTGCGGCAAGGCGGCGAAGGCGCCGGGCGCAGCCTGCCGGGCGCGCGCGCCCATGCGCGGGCGCAGCCCCTCGCGCAGGAAGGGCGCGGCGGCGAGAGCTGTGAGCGCGCCCAGCGCCCAGCTCACAGCGCCTCGTCCTCATCCAGAAGGCCGAGCGCGACGAGCGCGCGGGCCAGCCCCTCGGGATGCTCGAAGAGATGCACCTGCCAGCCGCGCGCCGCGGCGGCGGCGATGTTCTCTGCCCGGTCGTCGGTGAAGAGCAGCGCCTCGGGCGGCAGGCCGCAATCATCCTCGACGGCGGCATAGATCGCGGGATCGGGCTTGGCCATGCGCATCCGCCCCGAGATATAGGCGCGATCGAACCCTTGCAGGAACGGAAATTGCGCGGCGCTGAGCGGGAAATTTTCGGCCCCGAAATTCGACAGCGCGAAGACCGGCACGCCGCGCGCGCGGAGCGCCTGCAGAAGACGCACGGAATGCGGAATGGCGGGCTGCGCGATATCGCACCAACGGTCGCGGAACTGGAGCAGCTCGGCCGCGAAGTCGGGATGGGCGGCGGCCATGCGCGCCGCCTCCTCGCCGAAATGCGCGCCGCGATCGATCCGCGTCATCATGGCGTGAATGTCGATCTCCTCGAACATCGCGCAGCGCCGCTCGGGGCCGCTCACGCGGTCGAAATACCGCTCGGGCTGCCATTCGATCAGCACGTTTCCGATATCGAAGACCACGGCGCGGGGCGTCACCGGCGATACCTCGGCTGCTCGCGCGTGCGGCCCGTGCTGTGCTCGCGCCAGAGCATGTAGAGACCCGAGCCGATGATGAGCGCGATGCCCGCCCATGCGTTCGCCGTGGGCCATGTGTCGAAGAAGACGACGCCCCAGAAGATCGCGATGGGCATGGCCACGTATTCGAAGGGCGCGGCGAAGGCGGCCTCGCTCAGCCGGTAGGCCTGCGTGATGAGCCAGCTGCCGCCGACCCCCGCGAAGCCGAGCATCACGATCACCCACAGATCCGCCGACTCGAGCGGCGGCCACGCCCGCAGAAGGAAGGACAGCGCCGGATGCGCGCCCGCCTCGAAGCGCCCGTCGCTGATGAAGAAGCCGATGATCGCGCTCGAGACGAGGAAGGTGAGAATGACGTAGATCGTCATGGTGCCCGCGCTCTCGGTGTCGCGGATCTTGCGCGTGACCATGTGCATCGCGCCATAGAGGATGGCGGCGATGGCGGGCAGGAGCGAGGCCGCCTGAAACGCCGCCGTGCCGGGCTGCACGATCATCAGCACCCCGACGAGGCCGACCGCGATGGCGATCCAGCGGCGCGGCCCCACCGTCTCGCCCAGAAAGACGACGGACATGGCGGCGATCGCCAGGGGCGAGATGAAGAAGATGGCGACCGCATCCGCGATGGGCATGGCGGCGAGGCCCAAGAAGAGGCAGACATTGGCGCAGACGATGAAGACCCCGCGCAACAGATGCGCGCCGGGCCGCCGGGTGCGGAAGACGCCGAGGCCCCCGCTGAAGGGCATGATGAGCGCGCCGAAGACCGCGAGGCTGACGACCGAGCGCAGGAGCACCACCTGGTGAAGCGCGTAGGTCTCGCTCAGCAGCTTGATCCCCAGATCGACGAAGGAAAAGCAGAGGATCGCCGCCATCGCGCAGAAGGCGCCGACGGTGTTGCTCGACGGGGCGGCCAGGCTGGTCATGCGCGCGGTGCCCCGGCCTTGGCCTCGGCCTGCCGCACCATCCGCTCAAGCGCGTCGAGAAAGCGCGAGCGGTCGGCCTTGGTGAAGCCCTTGCCGCCGCCCTGGCGAAAGGGATCGGCGGCGCGCAGATCGGCCATCAGATCGCGCGTGGCAAGCACATTGCCGATATTGGCCGCCGTCAACGCCTCGCCGTTATGCTTGAGCACCAGCGCGCCCGCCTCGACGCATTTCGCGGCGAGGGGGATGTCGCCCGTCACCACCACGTCGCCCGGCCCAGCGCGCTCGGCGATCCACATGTCGGCCACGTCCGGCCCGTCGGGCACGATCACCGTCTCGACCAGCGGATGAGGCGACGGGCGCAGGCCCCCGTTCGAGACGATATGCACCTTGAGGCCGTGCCGCGTGCCGACGCGGATCGCCTCGTCCTTGACGGGGCAGGCATCGGCATCGACGTAGATCATGGGCGCGCCTTCACGTCGCCGCGGCCTTTGTCTTATCGTCGCGGTGCACCTTGTATTCCTCGGGGATCGGCATGCGGTTGAACGCATCCAGACCGGCGATCTTGTAGGCTTCGGCCAGCGTCGGGTAGTTAAAGGTGTTCTGTACGAAGTAATCCACGGTGCCCTTGAGGTTCAGCACCGCCTGCGCGATGTGGATCAGCTCGGTCGCGCCTTCGCCCACGATCTGCACGCCGAGCACGCGCCGCGTCTTGAGCGAGAAGAGCATCTTCAGCATGCCATGCTCGAGGCCCATGATATGCCCGCGCGACGTTTCGCGGAAGCGCGCGATGCCGACTTCGTAGGGGATGCCGCGCTCCTGCATCTCTTCCTCGGACATGCCGCAGGTGCTGATCTCGGGGACCGAATAGATGCCGTAGGGAAACCACGGGCTTTCGGGCAGGGTCGGCGTGTCGAGCGCGTGACAGGCCGCGATGCGCCCCTGCTGGAGCGAGGTCGAGGCGAGGCTGGGATGGCCGATCACGTCGCCCGCGGCATAGATATGCGGCACCTTGGTCTGATAGGTCTTGCGGTCCACCTCGAGCCGGCCGCGATGATCGGTCTCGAGCCCCGCCTTGGCGAGGCCCAGCTTCTCGGTCGCGCCCATGCGCCCGGCGGCGAAGAGGAGCATGTCCGAGCGCACATGGCGGCCGTTTTCGAGCGTCACCTCCACATGCCGGCCCGCATCCTCGATGCTCTCGATGGGCGAGCCGAGGCGCAGATCGACGCCGTTCTCGCGGATCTGGTGGGTGAAATCCTCGATCAGCGTGTGGTCGATGAAATCGAGGAAGGTCGCGCGCGGCTCGATCAGCGTCACGCGCACGTCGAGCGCCGAGAACATGGTCGCGTATTCCACGCCGATCACGCCCGCGCCGATCACGGTCAGGCTGCGCGGAATGCGGTCGATCTTGAGAAACTCGTCGCTGTCCAGGACCGTGGTGCCGTTGAAGGGGCATGTCTTGGGGCGGTAGGTCTTGGTGCCGGTCGCGATCAGGAACTTGTCGGCCCTCAGGCGCGTCGTCTGGCCCGCATCCACCTGCACCTCGATCTCGTTGGGGCCGACGAAACTTGCCATGCCGTGCAGCGTCTCGACGTGGTTGCGGTTGAACTGATGCTCGAGTACGTCGACCTCGTAATCGACGGTCTTGGTCAGGCGCTGTTGCAGATCCTCGGCGCCGATATCGTCCTTCACCCGGTAGGAGCGCCCGTAGAAGCTGCGCTCGCGCCAGCCCGAAAGATTTAGCACCGTCTCGCGCAGCGTCTTGGACGGGATGGTGCCGGTATGGGCCGACACGCCCCCAAGCTGGTCCCTGCGGTCGATCACCAGAACCTTGCGGTTCAGCTTGCCCGCCTGGATCGCGGCGGCGCGGCCCGCGGGGCCCGAGCCGATGATGATCAGATCGTAATGGTCCATATGCTCATCGCGCATAAAGTGCCTCGGCGTGGAAGGTGACGTGATCCTCCATGAAGGAGGAGACGAAGAAATAGCTGTGATCGTAGCCGGGCTGCATGCGCAGGATGCTCTGCTGGCGCCGCTTGGCGGC
Source organism: Roseovarius aquimarinus (assembly GCF_043661195.1). Taxonomy (NCBI): domain Bacteria; kingdom Pseudomonadati; phylum Pseudomonadota; class Alphaproteobacteria; order Rhodobacterales; family Roseobacteraceae; genus Roseovarius; species Roseovarius aquimarinus. Next base: position 6,254 of record NZ_JBIHMM010000005.1, on the reverse strand, counting down.
GGCTTCGGCCAGCGTCTCCGGCATCAGCAGGTCGAGGAACTGATCGTCCGTGCCGGTATCGACCAGCATCGGCCCGTCGAAGCCCCGTTCGGCCATCAGGCGGCTCGCGTCATGCGCGGCGTGGGCGGCATCGTCCTCGCCGAGATAGCCCGAGAGCTGCTTGCGGCCCCAATCGCTGGCCGAGGGGTTGCAAATCGGCGAGAAGGCCGAGACCGAGCGGAAGCGCCCCGGCAGCGACATGGCCAGCGTCAGCGCGCCGTGCCCGCCCATCGAATGCCCGGTGATCGCCTGCCGCTCCATGTCCACAGCGAAATTGTTGTCTATGAGCGTCGGCAGTTCCTCGGCGACATAGCTGCGCATCTTGAAATGCGCGGCCCAGGGATCTTGCGTCGCGTCCAGGTAGAAGCCCGCGCCTTGGCCCATGTCGAACGCCTCGTCATCGGCCACGCCCGCGCCGCGCGGCGAGGTGTCGGGAAAGACGAGCGCGATGCCCTGTTCGGCGGCCCAGCCCTGCGCGCCCGCCTTGGTCATGGCGTTCTCATGCGTGCAGGTGAGGCCCGACAGATACCACAGCACGGGAACCGGGCCGTCCCGCGCCTCGGCGGGCAGGAACAGGCCGAAGGTCATGTCCGTGCCCGTCGCCTTCGAGGCATGGGTATAGACGCCCTGAACCCCGCCGAAACAGGCGTTTTCCGATTTCGTCTCCATGGCGGCGCTCCTTTGTCGATCTGTGTGTCGCTCGCCCTTGCTTAACAGGCACCCGCGAAGGACGAAACGCCTAATAGAGCGGCTGCACCCAGCCGATGACCAGCGAGACCGTGACGGCGGCCAGCACCGTCGAGATCAGGATCGCGGTCGAGACGCGCTGCGGCGCCACGCCGTAATGCTGCGCGAGCATGTAGACGTTCCCGGCCACCGGCAGCGCGGCGGCCGCGATCATCACGGCGGCGGCATAGGGCGGCACGGCGAAAACCCAGAGCGCGAAGACGGCGACGGCGGCGGGATGCAGGACCAGCTTGGCGAAGCTGAGCCAGCCCGCCACATGGGGCCGCTCGGCCGATTTCCCGGCGAGCGAGGCGCCGATGGCGAAAAGCGCGCCGGGCGTCGCGGCGCCGCCGAGGATGATCAGAAATTCATTGATAGGGCCGGGAATTGGCAGGCGCGAGGCCGACCACGCGAGGCCCAGCACGATCGACACGATCATCGGGTTCTTCAGAAGGCCCATCCCCACCGTGCCCAGCACCGCGGGCCGCATCCGCCCGTCGCGCGTACCGGTGATGACGATCACGATCAGCGCGCCGAAGACGATGAGATCGACCGCCAGCACCAGCATCACCGACGCGATCGCGGCCTCGCCCATCAGCATGGCCAGCATCGGCAGGCCGAGGAATCCGACATTGCCGATCACCGCGCATTGCGCCTCGACGGCGGCCTCCTCGGCGGTGATGCCGCGCATCCAGCCGACGAGGGTGGCGAGCGCATAGACGAATGCCGAGCCGCAGAGATAAGCCAGCACGAAGTCTAGATCGAACACCTCGCGCAGGCCCAGATTGGCCGAAAAGCGCAGCAGCATCGCCGAAAGCGCGAAATAGAAGACAAATTTCGTCAGAAATGCCGTCGCCTGCGGCGTGAAAAAGCCGCTGCGCCCCGCGCCGTATCCCAGCGCGATGATCATGAAGAAGGGCAGGGTCTGAACGAAAATCGCGGCCATGGCGCCCTGAGTAGCAGGCGCTGGCGCCGCGTCAATCTCGGGCGTGCTTGCGAGGGCGGAACGCGCGCTCTAGGGTTCGCCGAAGCAAAGGGACAGGTGCATGGCGGCGACGAGCGGCGAGATCCGGAAGGGTCGCAAATTCGATCAGGTGCTGGCCGGTGCGCGCGACGTCTTCATGCGCGACGGCTTCGACGGGGCCAATGTCGACGATATCGCGCGCGCGGCGGGCGTCTCGAAGGCGACGCTCTACAGCTATTTCCCGGACAAGCGGCTGCTCTTCTCCGAGGTCGCGCGCATGGAATGCGACCGGCAGGCCAGCGCGGCGATGGCCGTGATCGACCCGGACGCGCCGGTCGAGGCATCGCTCACGGCGGTCGCCGAGCGCATCACGCGCTTTTTCCTGTCGGATTTCGGCCAGCAGATCTATCGCATCTGCGTCGCCGAAAGCCACCGCTTTCCCGAACTCGGCCAACGCTTCTATGCCTCGGGCCCGCAGATGCTCCGCCAGAAGCTCGGCGCGATCCTGAGGGCCTATGTCGAGCGCGGCGCCCTCAGGATCGACGATATCGACATGGCCGCCAACCAGCTCGGCGAGCTGTGCAAGAGCGATCTCTTCTCGCGCCGCCTCTGCGGCGTAAGCGACGGCGTCAGCGAAGCCGACATCACCCGCGTCACGAGCGCCGCCGTCGCCATGTTCCTCGCGCGCTACGGCGCGGACTGAGGCGGCGGGCAGTTCGCTGAGGTCTTTCCAAATCACTCCCAAAGCCGCCGCGCCTTCTTCCGCCGAGGCGTCGAGAAAAAATCGCGCTTCACCGACGGAAGCGGGCATCTGATGCGTATCATCCCTGCAACGACGCGAAACCGCGTGAGGATAAAGGATACCGACATGAAACACAGTCTCACTTTTGCGATGATCTCCCTGATGGCGGGCCTCGCGCTCGCGCCCGCCGCGCAGGCCGAGGGCGAGGGTCCCGAGGGCGGCAAGCGGGGCGGGCATCTGATGATGCTCGATCTCGACGGGGACGGCCGCATCACGCGCGCAGAGGTCGATGGGGCGCGCGAGGCGCGTTTCGCGCGGGCCGATGCGGATGGAAGCGGCGCGCTCTCGCTCGAGGAAATGACCGCGCGCGCCGTGGCCGATGCAACGCAGCGCGCCGAGCAGCGCTTCGCGCGGCTCGATGCGGATGGCGATGGACAGGTCTCCAAGGCCGAGATGGAGGACAAGCGGAGCGAGCGCATGGAGAAGCGCGCGATGCGCATGTTCGATCGGGTGGACGCCAATGACGACGATGTTCTCGATGAGGAAGAAATCGCCCGCGCGATGAAGCATCATGGCAAGAAGCAGAAGGACGGCACCGAGCCCAAGGCCGAGTGAACACCGGCGCCCGGCCCTGAACTGCGGGCCGGGCGCAGACCCGAAGGACGCGCGATGAGTGCATCGACCCTTTCCGATGAGGCGCTTCTGGCCGCCTATGCCGCGGGCGACGCGGCCGCCGCCGCGCCGCTGGCCGAGCGTCACGCGCCGCGCGTTCTGGCCGTCGCCCTGCGCATGCTGAACGATGTGCAGGACGCGGAGGACGTCACGCAGGAGGCGTTGCTGCGGCTTTGGAGGATCGCGCCCGAATGGGAGGCGGGGCGCGCGCAGGTCTCGACCTGGCTCTACCGCGTCGCGGCCAATCTCTGCACCGATCGGCTCCGGCGGCGCGCGCGCCTGTCTCCGCTGGAGGGTGCGGCGGAGCCTGCCGATCCCGCGCCGGGCGCCGACGCGCGTATCGAGGCGCGCGAGCGGCAGGATGCGCTGGGCGCCGCGCTCATGGATCTGCCGGAGCGTCAGCGCCTCGCCGTCGTGCTGCGCCATATCGAGGAATTGCCCAACCCCGAGATCGCCGCCACGATGGGGGTGAGCGTCAAGGCCGTCGAGAGCCTTACCGCACGGGGGCGTGCGGCGCTCGGGCGGGCGCTCGGACATCGCAAGGAGGAGCTTGGCTATGACCGATGATCGCAAGGCGGATGCCGCCGCGCTCGCCGCGCTGTCGCAGGCCGCCCCGGCACGCCCTTCGGCCGCGCTGATGCGCCGTATCGCGGCCGATGCGGCGGTTCTGGCCGAACTGCGCGCGGCGCGGGCCGGTGCGCCCGCGCCCTCGGACATGCTGATGGCCCGCATCGCCCGCGATGCGGCGGCGCATCGTCCGCGCCGGGCGCCGCGTCCCGCCATCTGGGGCGGGCTGGTGGCGGCGGGGCTCGCCGGGCTGGCCTTCGGGCTGGCGGATCCTGCGGGTCTGGGCACGGCCGTCTGGCCCGGCGGCGACACGCTGGCCATGACCACGCTGATCCCGGCCTATGATTTCCAGTATCTCGAAGTGGAGTGATCCGATGACGACCCGCCTTGATGCCGCACGCCGCTGGCGCCTCGTCGCCATCGCCTCGCTCGCGCTCAATTTCGCGCTGATCGGCCTCGTCGCGGGGGCGGCGCTGTCGGGGCGGGGTGACCGGCAGGAGGCGCGCTGGCGCGGCTCGCCCCTCATCGCGGCGCTCCCGGCGGAGACACGCGCCGAGCTGCGGCGCGAGGCGCGCGAGGGTCGAAGCGAGCGGCGCGCCCGTTTCGAGGCGCTGATGGAGGTGCTGCGGGCGGAGCCGTTCGTTCCAGAGGATCTGCGCGCGCTCCTGCAGGACCAGCGGCGCCTCGGCGCGGAGCGGGCCGCGCAGGGCGAGACGGTGCTGATCGAGGCGCTGACACGTATGAGCGCCGAGGAGCGCGCGGGGTATGCCGAGCGCCTCATGCAGCGCATGCGTCGGCACGGCGCGAAGGAATAGGGGCACCGCCCCGGCGCCGAGAGATGTCCCGGCGCCGGGGCGCTCGCATCATTCGACGGCGAATTGCAGCGGCTTGATCTGCTGGAAGAGGCCGGTCTCGTGCAGCTTCGCGATCACGTCCTCGGGCACGGGCGCATCGACATAGAGAAGCGCGATCGCCTCGCCGCCCGCCGTGCTGCGGCCCAGGGTGAAGTTGGCGATGTTCACCCCGTTCGAGCCCATCGTGTTGCCGAGCGCGCCGATAATCCCCGGCTCGTCGCGGTTCGTGGTGTAGAGCATATGCGCCCCGATTTCGGCGTCGATGTTGATGCCCTTGATCTGGATGAAACGCGGTTTGCCATCCGAGAAGATCGTGCCGCCGATCGAGCGCTCACGCTTGTCGGTGACGACGGTCAGCTTGATATAGCCCTCGAAGGCGCCGGATTTGTCCTGATGCGTCGTGCTGATCTTGATGCCGCGTTCCTTGGCCACCACGGGCGCGCTGACCATGTTCACCTCGGGGTTCACCGTCTTCATGATCCCCGCGACCGAGGCCGAGGTGAGCGCGGCGAGGTTCATGCTGGCCGCGACGCCGTCATAGAGGATGTTGATCGCCTTGATCGGCTCGTCGGTCATCTGGCCGATGAAGCTGCCCAAATGTCCCGCCAGCTTGATCCACGGGCCCATCACCTTGGCCTCCTCGGCGGTGACGGACGGCATGTTGAGCGCGTTCGAGACGGCCCCGGTCAGCAGGTAATCCGACATCTGCTCGGCCACCTGGAGCGCCACGTTTTCCTGTGCCTCGGTCGTCGCCGCGCCAAGATGGGGCGTACAGACCACGTTGGGCAGGCCGAAAAGCGGGTTCTCGGTGGCGGGCTCTTCGGCGAAGACGTCGAAGGCCGCGCCCGCGATATGGCCCGATTTCAGCAGGTCGGCGGCGGCGTCCTCGTCCACGAGACCGCCGCGCGCGCAATTGATGATGCGCACGCCCTTCTTGGTCTTCTCGAGGTTCTCGCGGCTCAGGATGTTGCGCGTCTGATCCGTTAGGGGCACGTGCAGCGTGATGAAATCGGCGCGCGCCAGCAGATCGCCCAGTTCGACCTTCTCGACGCCCATCTTGTCGGCCTTTGCCTCGCTGAGGAAGGGATCATAGGCCAGCACCTTCATTTTGAGGCCGCGCGCGCGGTCGCAGACGATGCCGCCGATATTGCCCGCGCCGATCACGCCCAGCGTCTTGCCGGTCAGCTCGGTCCCCATGAAGCGCGACTTCTCCCATTTGCCCGCATGGGTCGAGGCGCTGGCCTCGGGGATCTGGCGCGCCACGGCGAACATCAGCGCAATGGCATGCTCGGCGGTGGTGATCATGTTGCCGAAGGGCGTGTTCATGACGATCACGCCCTTCTTCGAGGCCGCGACCTTGTCGATATTGTCGGTGCCGATGCCCGCGCGGGCGATCACCTTGAGATTATGGGCGTTCTCGAGGATCTTCTCGGTCACCTTGGTGGCCGAGCGGATGGCGAGGCCGTCATACGCGCCGATCACCTCGGCCAGCTTGTCCTTGTCCTTGCCGAGTTCCGGGCGGAAATCCACATCGATGCCGCGATCGCGGAAGATCTGGACGGCGGTTTCACTCAGCTTGTCGGAAACGAGTACCTTGGGAGCCATTTTTGGGCGTCCTTCATGCAAATAGGGGAGGGGGCGGGCCATGAGCGGCCCGCCGAAAAAAGGCTCAGAGAGCAGCGCGCTCGGC
>NZ_JBIHMM010000004.1:0-249528 GCF_043661195.1 Roseovarius aquimarinus | reverse complement strand
GCGGGATGGAGCAGCCCGGTAGCTCGTCAGGCTCATAACCTGAAGGTCGTAGGTTCAAATCCTACTCCCGCAACCAACACTAATTCCTCAATATCTTCAATGGCTTGAGCTTCGTCGCTCAGGCCCCTCCGCCGCGTGCCGCCCAGGCCCAGCATGAGCAGCGCAGCGAGCGCGCCTTCAAGATGGATGGCCTTCAACAACCACCAACGCTCACACTCATCGCTTGGCGGCGGGCCGCCAACCGTGGTCTCTTCACTACGAAACGAAGAAATCCAACTCGATCTGCAGGTGCAAAAAGTAGCTTAATTTTCGCCTTATCCTATTGAATCACTGGGGGAGCAGCTCAGTGGTCTGAAATCCCATTCAGAAAGCGGGTCACGAATGTGATCTCAGCCCCCAGCACCCAAAGCGCGAAGCCGTCCGGCAAGCCGGTGACAAGCATTGTTCGGTGCGCAAACCGCACGGCGCAGGAAAGCGAGCCGACGGGAAGAACAGAGTTGAGCCCGTGGCCCAGAATGGCCTCAGCCCGTGGCCCGCGTAAGGTAAACAATGCGTATGCATCCGGAGCAGGCGACAGGGCGAACCCCTCCGGCTGCCAACCCGATCGGCGCTCGACAGGGCGATCGGTCACCAGCGCGGCATGATCGCGGGAAATCGTAATCATGTAGTCCGAGCCTGCCGGAACGTCCGCAAGGCCCAGTTTCTGCGCACCCGAGGCAAGTGTGAGAGAAATCAAGCCAAGATCGCCTGACACAAGGGTCACATGAGGAACCGCCTCGCGGGATATCCGACAGTCCCGCTTTTCAAGTGAGTGGCCGATTTGCAGCGGTCGGTCTGTCCATATGCGCTCATCCATGAAGCCGTTCACCTTTCGGATCGAAGGAACATGCGGCAGCGACCGTCGCGTCGTATATCGCTCCATTGTCGAAGACCTTGACGGTCTCACCGATACGGCTCTGTCCTGCCTCCAGAAGCGCGAGGGCGATGGGGCGACCGAGTGTGGGGCTGAGGTAGCTGGACGTCACGAAGCCGAGCGACCGGCGTTGACCGTCCTGCGGCACGAGATGGGCGCCCGTTGGCAGCGGCGGCGCGCCAGGCGGAACGGTCAGGCCGACGAGTTGTCGCCTCCGCTCGCTATTGGCCGCCTCGGTGAACAGAGATCGCTTGCCCAGATATTCATCCTCCCGCCGGTCGCGTGGGCCACCCCAACCAAGATCGTGGGGCATGGTCAGACCGTCCGTGTCCTTGCCGATCAGGATGTATCCTTTCTCCGCCCGGAGGATCATCACCGCTTCAAGCCCGATCCAGCGCCCTTCATGGGCGCCTAGCGCGCTGTCCAGAGCCGCCCGCAGGCCTTCGCCATAGCGTGTGGGCACGCTCAGTTCATAGCTCACATCGCCCGTAAAGCTGATGCGCGCCACCCGTAGCGGCGCGTGCTGCCATTTGGTCTCGAGCACGCTCATATGCGGCATAACCGGCAGGACGATCCCGGCATCCGCAAGAAGCGTGCTCGCACGTGGCCCGGTCACGGTTAAAGTCGTATAGGCCTGCGTCACGTCGTGGATGAAGACAGCGCCGCGCCCGACGCGATCTTGACGCGCGTCCTCGAGGGCGAAGCGCACACCGTCCACATGGCTGGAAGAGGCCGAGACGATGAACCGTGTGTCCTCCAGCCGCAGCACAACGCCGTCATCATAGACGACACCGCTTTCCGACAGGTTGAAACCGTAGCGCGCGCGGCCCGGCCTCACTGTGGACATGCGGATATAGCTGGTGAAATCCAACAGTTCGGCGGCGCGCGGGCCGATCACCTCCAGTTTCCCGAGAGGGGACGCATCAAAGATCGCAACAGTCTGCCGCGCCGTGCGGGCCTCGTCCTGTGCAAGCGCCGCCTCGTCTCCCGCGCCGTAGACCGAGGGTCGTAGCCATCCGCCATATTCGCGGAATCGCGCGCCTCGACTCGCGTGCGCCTCTTCCAGCGCCAAACGCTTGGGTGCGTGATACAGATCGCCGCGCCACGGCCCCCCGATCAGGTTGAGAGGCGTCGGCTTGAAGGGCGGACGATATGTCGTCGTGCCCGTTTCCGGGATGGTCTTGCCGGTCAGGTCCGCCATCGCCGCAAGCCCGGCGAAGTTCGAACTCCGGCCCTGATCGGTCGCCATGCCCAATGTGGTATATCGCTTCAGATGCTCGACCGATCGGAAACCTTCACGATGCGCAAGGGCCACATCCTTGAGCGTCACATCATTTTGCATGTCGATCCACTGACGACCGGGGAGCGCAGGATCGGGGCGCAGCGCGATGCCGGCTGTCGCCGCACCGGTGGCGAAGGGTGGCGCGCCTTCCCCGCCGCCCGCCCGGTGCCCTTCGGCGAGGGCCGAGGGCAGGTCAAGCGTTCCGTTGGCCCCTCCGATCACGACCATTGGTGCGGTGCCGGGTCGTGGCACCAGCACGTCGCGCGTCGCGTCCCAATCGAGTTTGCCCCCTGCCTGGCACCACAGATGCACAGTCGGTGTCATGCCGCCCGCACACAGGATGGCGTCGCAGGCAATGCGGCGCTTGCCGAGGCTTGCAGCGGTGACACCACTTCGCCCATGGGCCGCTGTGACGCGGGCGCCCTTGATGTGCTCTACGTTTTCGACATCCGGCGCATCCGGACGGGCATCCACAAGAATGACCTCTGCGCCTGCCGCGCCGAGCGCCGAGGCGATAGCGGTGCTGCGATCGCTCGCAGTGGCAAGAAGCACGCGTCGTCCGGGCAGGACCCCGTGGCATGTCAGGTAGAAGAGGGCCGCTTCGGCGGACATCACACCGGGCCGGTCATTATTCGCAAACCACAAGGGGCGTTCGATGGCCCCCGCCGCAACGATGGTTTCGGTGGCCCGAATGCGCCAAAGCGTGTCGAGCGGGCCACGCTGCCATGCCGCGAACGTGCCGTGATCGAAGGCAGCCCAGAGCGTCGTGTCCATCATGACCCTGCCGCCCGCATTCGCGATGTCGTCCTGCGTTTGATGAACGAAATCCTGCCAAGGGGCTTCGTCTATCACGCCACTCCGCCAGCGCAATGCGCCGCCTGCCCGATGGGCATCCTCGACCAGCCAGACGCGCTTGCCCCGGCGGGCGGCGGCGCGCGCGGCGGCAAGTCCCGCAGGGCCGGCACCAATCACGAGCACGTCGCAGTTCGCAACCTGCCGGGGGCAATCGGCGGGTGGAGCATGCGTGCCGTCGAGCCGCCCCAATCCGGCTGCGCGACGAATGAGAGGCTCGTAGAACTTCCATGGCAGCCGCATCATCGTCTTGTAGTAGAATCCGGCCGGAATGAAGCGATGGGCCAGGTCCATCCACCCGAAGATATCACGCCGCGCATTCGGCCATGCATTGACCGACCGCAACTCCATTCCGTCTTTCAACGGCGTCAGCGTGGCGCGCGCGTTCGGCTCGACATCGGCACCGTCGCGCAGATCGACGATGGCGTTCGGCTCTTCCGCACCCATGCCCCACAGGCCGCGGGGGCGATGATACTTGAAGCTGCGGCCGATACAGCGCTGGCCCGATGCAAGCAGGGCCGAGGCCAGCGTGTCGCCTCGATACCCGGTGAATGACTGACCGTCGAAGCGAAAGGTCAGGGCGCGCGCGCGGTCGATTTCCGATCCGGCGGAAGGATGACGCCACCCCGTCACGGCTTGACCCCGGGCAACGGCTCGGACCCGTCGATGTGGCGCGTGACCGTGTCCCGGGTCATCACGAAATACTCCCCGCAGGTCACGTGCAGCCATATTTCGAGCGCTGCGCCCTTCGGGGAACGATTTTTATAGAGGTAGCCGGCCCAATCCGTGTCCGACACCTCGGTTGCCGGTTCGGGTCGGGAATGCCCGGCCTCTACGGCGAAACGGAATTCGGTTTCGTCACGCGGGCCGCAGAATGGGCAGATGAAAACTTGCATCTTTCGAGCTCCTCAATGCGCAATACCGGAGCCGGCGGCTTCATCGATGAGATGACCGGTCTCGAAACGGTCGAGATCGAACGGGCGGCTGATCTCGTGATGCGCGCCCGTCGCCAGAAGGTGGGCGAGCAGCCAGCCGCCGGCCGGGATGGTCTTGAACCCGCCGGTGCCCCAGCCGCAGTTGATGAACAGACCTTCCGGCCCGGCCGGGCCCAAAAGAGGCGAGCTGTCGGGCACGACATCGACCACGCCGCCCCATTGGCGCAGCAGCTTGAGTTGGCCGAAGGCGGGAAACATCTCCAGCAGCCCGGCTGTCACTTCTTCCTGCACCGGCAGGTTGCCGCGCTGCCCATATGTCGGGACGCGGTCCAGACCGCCGCCGAAGACAAGCTCGCCCTTGTCGGACTGGCTCACGTAAGTGCCGGTCCCGAGATAGAGCAGCACCGTATCGAGGCAGGGTTTCACAGGCTCGGACACAAAAGCCTGAAGCGCGTAATTGTGGATCGGCAGATCGACATCCACAAGCGCGGTCAGACCCGGCGTCGCGCCCGCGGCGGCGATGCCCAACCGCTCCGTACGGATTGGGCCGAGGGTTGTTTCGAGACCGCTGATCGCTCCGTTTCGTACGTCGATGCCAGTGACTTCGCAGTTCTCGATGATGTCGATGCCCATTGCGCTGGCTGCGCGTGCATAGCCCCAAGCGACCGCATCGTGGCGCGCGGTGCCGGCGCGGCCCTGCCAGATGCCGCCCATCAGCCTGTAGCGCGCGTCAGGTCCGGTATTGACCAGCGGGACACGCGCCGCGGCCTCCGCCGCGTCCATCAGCTTGCCATCTACCCCGTTCAACTGCATCGCATTGGCGATCCGATTGCATATTTCCATCTGCGCGGGGGTATGCGCGGCGATCAGCATCCCGCGCTGGCTGAGCATGACGTTGTAGTTCAGCTCCCGGCTGAGCCCTTCGTAAAGGCGCAGCGCCAAATCGTAGAGAGCGACGCTTTCGGGATAGAAGTAGTTGGATCGGCAAACGGTCGTGTTGCGCCCGGTATTCCCTCCCCCGATCCAGCCTTTTTCCAGAACGGCTACGCGGGTCATGCCGTGGTTCTTGCCGAGGTAGTAAGCCGTGGCGAGACCGTGCCCGCCGCCGCCGATGACGATGGCATCATAGGCCTCCTTCGGACGTGCGCGTTTCCAGGCAGGGGTCCAGCCGGTATGACCCGTGAGCCCCTCCCGGAAAAGCGACCATGCCGAATAGCGCTGCATCATGTCAGGGCCATCTTCGCTACGTCATCGAGGAACCGTGCGACCTCCTCGGTCTCCGGTTCCTGCCCGGTGAAGCCCCGCAGGTAGGGCACGACACGCGACAGGCGCGTGTCGATATCCTCGCGCACGTCCAGCGCATGATAGCCGAGCTGCATGAAGTAAAGGATGCGCGCGCGGGCATGGGCATCAGCCGGTGTATAGCCGTAACGCAGGAACATCGCGGTGACGGCGGCAAGGCGCGCCATGTCGGCGGCATCGACCCGGGCGCGCAATGCTTCGTCCCGGCGCGACCATTCCCGCACGGCGAAATCAAGGCCACGGTCGAAGCGCGAGGGGTCGATGAAGCATCGAAAAAAGTTCAGTACGGCCTCGTTGATCGTCGTGGCTCGCCGCTCGCAATGCTCCACGACACGGGCGGTATTCGATGTTTCCCAATCGTCCAGAAGTGCCTGTAGCAGATCGTCACGGTTGGAAAAATACCAGTAGAAGCTGGACCGCGACACCCCCATGCGGTTGGCGAGAACGAGGATCTTCACCTCTCCCGCACCATCCTTGACCAAAGTGTCACGCGCCGTGGCCAGCCAGTCTTCGCGCGTGACCTTGGTGTGACCGGGGAGCGGTTCGCGATCGGGATCGTTGCGGTGCAAAACAGGGCTATCGGTCGCGGCCATGGTTCAACTTTCCGGCGGCGCGCCACCTTCGGCGGCGCGTTTGTCGATGAAGGCCGCGAGCGCTTCGAGCCGGTCGGGCGGTGTTTGCGAAAGGGGGGGACTTGTTAGGACGCTCTCCCAGACAGATGTCGCGCGGGCGTTGGCATCCATTGCTCCGCGCTCGGTCCAGGTGCCGAAGTTCGCGTAGTCGTGAACGATCGGCTGATAGAATTCGGTCGTGTAGCGGTCCATGGTCTGTGGTGCGGCGAAGAAATGGCCCGAGGGCGCGACTTTGGCCAGCGCGTTGGCAAAGCCGATCTCGTCGGTGCCTGCCTTGTTGCCCGCGCAAAGCTCGGCCACCATGTTCAGGACTTCGACGTCGGTTATGATCTTTTCATAGGAAACGGTCAGGCCGCCTTCCAGCCAGCCCGCGGAATGAATGATGACCGTGGCCCCGCCGAGCAGGCAGCCCCAGAGGCCAAGCTGGTTCTCGTTCGCCGCCTGCACATCATTGGTGTTGGATGCCGATCCGGCGGCCGATCTCCATGGCAGGCCCAGCATCCGCGCCATCTGGCCTGCGGCGAGTGAGGCCTGGAAATGCGTCGGAGTGCCGAAGGCCGGCGCACCGGACTTCATGTCCACATTCGACGTGAAGGTGCCGTAGCAGACCGGCGCGCCCGGGTTGACCAGTTGCGTCAACGTGATCGCCGCGAGGCATTCGGCATGGCTGAGCGTGATCGCGCCCGCGACCGTGATGGGCGCCATCGCTCCCATCAAAGTAAATGGGGTGACGATCGACATCTGCCCATGACGGGCGAAATCGATGAGACCCTGCGCCATGGGGATATCGAGCGTGCGGGGGCTGTTGGTATTGATGATCGTGTAGGCATGAACACCCGACTGGAATTGCTCGTCCGAGAGACCGCGCGCGATGCGAAGCATCTCGAAATTATCGAGCGTCTGGGGGGTGCCGCGCGCGAAGAGAAAGGGAAACTTGTCGGTATGCTCGACTTGAGCTCGCGTGGTGAAAAAATGCCGCAAATGCGTCGGGATATCTTGCGGCTCGATCGAAGGCGACATCATCTGGAACACGTCGAAATGATGGGCAAGACGCGTGTATTCGACGAAGTCGGCGCCCGAGCCGGGCCGCCGGCCGCGTATGAGATCGGTGACATGCGGAGCGCCCGCACCGGGCTGGAAGGCCAGTGCGCCCAGCTCTAGCGTCACGTCGCGCGCCGGGTTGCCCGCGACGCAATGGATGGATCTGGGCGCCGTTGCCAAGGCTGCGGCCACCATCTCGCGCCCGATGAAGACCATGTCGTCCTCGACCCGCGCACCACCCGAGGCATAGACCTTGCGCGCCTCGGGCAACAAGACACGCATGCCCAGTTCTTCGAGCGTTCTGAGCGCGGTTTCGTGCATGTTGGCCGCCTCGTCGTCGGAAAAGACGGACGTGACAGGGAAAGGGTTGCGCAATTGCCGGTAGTTCGGCGCTCTTGCAGGGGCCGCGGGCGCCGCGCTTCGTCTGCCGCGTCTGTGCGGCGCAGCTGGCGTCTGTATGGACGCGCTCATTCAGCGGCCTCCACAATCTTCTTGTCCTTGAGTGCGGCGTGATTGCCGCGCATCGCCAGGCCCTCGGGATCGTAAGGTGAGGGCGCGATAACCCTGGCGTCCCGCTCCTGGCCAACGATGTGAACCGACAGCGCGGTCCCGATCCTGGCGCAGGCACGATCGACCATCGCCAGCGCGTAGGATTTACCAAGCGTGTGGCCATAGCCGCCCGAGGTCACGAACCCGACTCTGCGACCTTCCTGCCAGACCGGCTCGAAGCCGCTCGCATCGGCATCGCCTTCGGCCACTTCGAGCATCGCGATCACTTGCGCCGGACCATCTCCGGCGCGTTCGGCAAGGGCCGCCTCGCGTCCCACGAAGTCTTCCTTGTCCCAGGCGATCCAGCGGTCCATCCCAGTTTGGGCCGGGGTGTAGCCTTGGGTGAATTCCGCATTCCAGATACCAAAGCTTTTTTCCAGTCGGAGCGACAGCAGGGCATTGAAGCCGTATTCGCGGATACCGAGATCCGCCCCGGCGGCGAGGAGCAGACGGCGCAATCCGATATGTTCCGATGCCTTGCAGTGGATCTCGTAGCCAAGTTCCCCCGCGACAGACAGCCGCCCGACCTTGCAATGGTAGAGCCCGATATCGAAGCCGCCGCAGCCCATGAAAGGCAGGTCGGCGATGGGGCCTTCGGTCAGCTTTTCGAGCGCCTCTCGGGAATTTGGTCCGGCGAGTGAGAAGCCGACGATGGCGTCCGAGAGATCCCTGATTTCGACATCTGCATTCATGTGATCGTGGAACCAGCGCATATGCCATTCGCGCAGGTAGTAGCTTCCCATGATCCACCAGGTCCCGTCACCCCAATTGAAAACGGTCAGATCGCCTTTCAGCTTACCTTCGGGCGAGAGCATCGGCGCGAGCCGCGCCCGGCCCGGTCCCGGCAAGCGCGAGGCCATGATCCGATCGAGCCATGCCTCGGCACCGGCGCCCGATACCTCGAACCGCGAGAAACCGGAGATATCCAGCAGGCCCACTGCTTCGCGGACCGCTTTGCATTCCTCAGCCACGATCTGATGCGTATTTGGCCGTTTCAGCGTGGGTTTCTCTTTGAAGGACGCATCCGGCGCGAAATAAAGCGGGACTTCCAGACCGTAGCTCGCACCCCAGCGGCACCCTGCATTGGTCATGTCGGTATAGGCCGGCGACATCCGCAGCGGGCGGCCCGCCGGCAGTTGCTCATTGGGGTAGGTCATCACGAAGCGCCGGGTATAGAACTGCCCCGTCGTTTCCTTGATGAAGCGCTTGTTCTGCGCGTAGTCGCCGTAGCGCGCCACATCCATTCCGAACACATCCGCTTCCGGCTCGCCATGGATCATCCATTCGGCGAGCGACTTGCCGACGCCGCCGCCTTGGAGGAAGCCCGCCATAACGGCGCAAGCGCACCAATAGCCGGGCTTGCCCCGCACCGGGCCGACCAGCGGATTTCCGTCGGGCGAGAAGGTGAAGGCGCCGTTAACCCATGTCTTGACGCCGACCTCCTGCAAGGCAGGGTAGCGCTCGAAGCCGAGGGTCAGCTCCTTTTCGATGCGGTCAGGGTCTTCCTTTTGCAACTCGAACCCGTATTCCCACGGCGCGCCATCGACCATCCAGTGTTCGTGGTCGATCTCGTAGATGCCCAACAGGATGCCCTTTTGATCCTGCCGCATGTAGGTGAAGCCCTCGAGATCCACGACGAGGGGCAATTCGCGATCGAGTGCCGCGACTTCGGGGATCGTGTCGGAAATCAGGTAGTGGTGGTTGAGGGGGGAGACCGGCAATTCGATACCCGCCATGCGGCCCACCTGCTTGGCCCAGAGCCCGGCTGCGTTCACCACGTGCTCGCAGTTGATCGTGCCTTTCTCGGTCACGACCTCCCAGCCGTCGGCGGTCTGGTTCAGTTCCAGCACCCGGTTGTTCTCGATCACCGAGGCGCCGTATTTCTTGGCTGCTCCGGCATAGGCATGCACCGTGCCGGTCGTGTCGATATAGCCTTCCCGGTCGGCCCACATCCCGCCCAGAATGCCGTGCGGAGACATGATCGGGCAAAGTTCCGTAGCCTCTTCGGGCGTGACGAGGCGCACGTCCTCGATCCCGATTGACTGGAAAGTCCGGTAGGCCGATTGCAGCCATTCCCAACGGTCCGGCGTACCCGCGAGCGTCAGCCCGCCAGTCATATGCATGCCAACCGACTGGCCGGATTCCTTCTCGATCTCGGACAAAAGGTCGATCGTGTAGGCTTGGAGGCTTGCGATGTTGGGGTCTGCATTGAGCGCATGAAACCCGCCCGCCGCGTGCCAGCTCGACCCCGCCGTCAACACCTTGCGTTCGATCAGGCAGACATCGGTCCAGCCCATCTTCGCCAGATGATACAGCACCGAGGTGCCGACAACGCCCCCGCCGATAACCACGACCCGATAATGGCTGTTCATGACTGTCCTCCCTTGATCGTCACGAAAAACGCTAGTCGGCGTTTCAGCGTCTGTCTAGACACAAGTGTCCATAGGTTTGATGTCTTTCCGTGCTGGTCAGCAGCGTGACTTGGATAAAGAGCGGGGTGAGAGGTCTCTGACGCCAGCTCAGACCATGGTCTCTTGATGTGTGTCTGGCCGCGGCTGACTGCTTCTGTCGAGGCCTGCCATCCGCTGCGGCCATGGCCATGAATTCGGCCGCGGCAGGAGCGATCAGGGCTGTGTCAAACGCCTTACGAGTTGCATGACGTCGCACGCGCATACCGTCCGCATCGTGATATGCCGCCGCCTGGGTTGGAGCATGAGTGATGACCGACGCCCCCTCCAAAAGGGTATCGGCAGCCGTAAAGCCAAGGGCCAATTCGACACGGGCGTCGACGCGGTCGGACAGGCCAGCTATCTGCCATCTCGACCGCGGGAAGTCCTGCCCGTCCGATGGCGAAAGTATTGGTCTCGTGCTGAAACCCGGTGATGGCGATCCGTGGCAAGGGGGGCTGGCGAAGGCCAAAGTATCGGACAATAGGAGGTGGCGAAATGAACCACCACCCTGTGACCTGTCATGACCCGAGAGCCGATGCCGTAGAGCGGCACTGTGAGCTGCATTCCCTCGCCCGATGGGTCAAGCGTTGGATCGGTATCGCTGTTGCGTTGGCAAAGTGGCGGCCGATCGCTTTTTTGTCCTCCGTCATGTCTTTCATTCGCCTGTAGAAAGGTGACGGATCGCTACAGGCGGTCGGCGCAGACGGCGAGCGTTCAGCAACATTCAAAAAAGGATCAAACCCATAATAAAGCAAACATCTGAACGCGTGCCCCTATTGTAAGAGGTTAACGGCAACTTATAGCCGATTACGTGGGTCAAGGGGACGGCCTATGAGATCTTGGCGCGACTGAGGCGCCAAAAGTCAAATTCTTCGCCGGATTCGAGTGCCCGATACCCAAAGGCGTGAAGCCGCCATCGGCAAAAATAGAGCCGACCATGAAAAGTGTCGGTCGTCGTTCTGTGCGAGAGGAGCGAAAACAAACTGGTTGCGCTCAGTTGTCCAGCTCGCCGGCTTCCACCAGCACCTTGCGCGCGACGCGGAAGCATTCCAAGGCTTGCGGCACGCCGCAATAGATACCGATCGCGTGGATGATCGCGCGGATCTCGTCGCGGGTCACACCATTGGTCAGGGCACCGCGGCAATGTATTTCCCATTCGTGCATCTTGCCCAAGGCGCCGATCATGGCGAGGTTCATCATCGAGCGGGTCTTGGGCGGGATCACCTCGTCGCCCCAGCCGAATCCCCAGCACCACGCCGTCATGGCTTCTTGAAATGGGCGAGTGAAATCATCCGCCGCGGCGAGATTTTTCTCGACATATTCTGCCCCCAGCGTTGCCTTGCGCTGCGCGAGACCCTTGAGAAACAAATCTTCGTCAAACGTATCCATCAGTGCTGCTCAACCTTTCCAGCATCGCCCATATCCACAGCATCGCGCATCCACTGCTGCAATATCTGCACCGAATGTTCAGAATTCAGGCCGCATGCCGGGTCTAGAACTAGCGGCCCGGGCCGGTATCCCCGGCTTTGTAGGCCGCGATAAACGCTCTCGACCAAGTGGATATCCTCTTCGACCGTGGTGGCGCGATCCTGGATGGCAAGGCGGCGAACCACCTCGCTGTCCTCGCCGTGCGGGCTGAACCAGCCGCGCCAGACTGTACATGAACCGACATCATGCGCGCGCCAATGATAGGTGTTCAGAACGTTGCCCGGATAGACTTGGAACGAGAACATCGGCCACAGGAAGAAGCTGCGATATTCGGCTGCATGGGGCTGCGACAGGTCGATGTCGTAAGTCATCGCCTCCATGGACTGGCATTCGGTGGTGTGGCGCAGGACGTACCCTTGAGCTGAAGGCTGGATGTCGTAGGTTTCGGGCTTGATCACGCCGGTCGAAAATGTCGGGTGATTGAGCGAGCAATGATAGCATTCGGAGTAATTCTCGACCGAGACCTTCCAGTTGCAATGCTCGGCGATCTCGACCCATTCCAGCGGCTCCAGCGTGTCGATCTGCGGCACGTACTCGCCCAGCTCTTCGCGCACGCCCGGGTACCACGTGTCCATCGGCGCGGCGTCATTGTCGAGATTGACGAAAATGAAGCCGTGGAAGAGTTCGGTGCGTACCGATGTCAGGCAAATCTTGCTGCGATCGAAGCCCGGCACCGATTTGGTGTTTGGGCCCGAGCGCAGCTCGCCCGTCATCTCGTAGGTCCAGGCATGGTAAGGGCAGACGACGACGCGGGTCGTGCCCGAGCCCGACACCAATTGATGCGCGCGGTGCTGGCAGACATTGTAGAACGTGCGCAATGCGCCGTCGCGCCCGCGGATGCAGAACAGGCTTTCGCCCGCCACGTCGAAGCTGAAGTAGTCGCCCGCCGAACGCACCTGGCTTTCATGCCCGGCATAATGCCACGTCCGGGCCAGCAGCCCCGTGCGCTCCTTCTCGAAGATCGCCGGATCGGTGTAGTAGCGCGCCTCGAGCGAGAGGGCCGGAGCCGGAGGCTTGTGAGCGGTCATGTCTTCCAATCCTTTTCCTCGACATAGATACCCAAGGCTTGCCGCTGGGCGTGATACGATTCGATCGACGCCACGACGTCTTCGCCCGCCTCGGCGATGATGAATGCGATCAAGACTTCGAAAAACGCTGTCAGCGCGATCGTCGATATGAAGAATTGTGGCGTCTCTGTCGGGACGGTGAATCTGTGCTGGGCGTTCACCATGATCGGGCACACCGGGCTGTCGGAGACGGCAATGACGCGCACGCCCTTGGCGCGGGCCGCGTCCACCGCCTCGACGATCTCACGCCGATAGGGTCGGAAAGTCATGGCGATCACGATATCGCCCGCACCGGCGCGCGCGATGCCGTCCACCGGGAGTGTGCCGCCCTGCGGGAGGGCGTGGACATTGTCGATCGCCATGCCGGCGAGATAGGCAAAGTTGCGGGCCACCGCATTGTTCACTCCGACGCCCAGAACGTAACAGCGCCGGGCGGCGACGATATCGCGCGCCGCAGCCTCGATAAGACGGTGATCAATCGACGCAAATAGACTTTCGATGTTGTCGATGGCCGACTCGGCGCTTGCGACGTAAAGCGCACCCATCTCACCGCGCTGCGCGAGGGACTGAAGCCAGCGGGCGCGGTCTGGATAGGTCTCGCGGCCCTGGCGGATTTCGTCGCGGAAAACTTCGCGAAACGAATCGTAGCTCTCGATACCGAGGCTGCGGGACAAACGTACCAAGGTGTTTGGCTTGACGTCAGCTTTGGCGGCAAGCTGCCGGATCGAGCAGACTCCAATCTCGAAAGGATTCTCGAGCAGAAAATCAGCCAGTTTTCTGAGCTCAGGCGTTAAATCGGCACGTGCGGCCTGGAGCGCCTCCAGAAGATCGGCGGGTGTCGCGGGGGATGGGACATTTGTTTTATTCATGATTGACGAGGCTACATTTGTCGCATACGCCTGTCTATAGAAAACATTTGTTTGGAAGGGTGCCTCACATGGTTCCGTCTCACGCTCGGGTCGTCATTATCGGCGGCGGTGTCATGGGGTGCGGTCTTGCCTATCACCTCGCACATGAAGGTTGGACAGACGTCGTGCTGCTGGAAAAAGCAGAGCTGACTTCGGGGTCTACCTGGCATGCCGCGGGGCAGATCACGCATTCCACCTCCAGCTTCGCCTTGGGGAAATGCGTTGGCTACAACATCGATCTTTATTCGAAAGTGCTCGAGGAGGAGACCGGCCAGTCGGTCACCTGGCATGGTTGCGGATCGCTGCGGCTGGCTTATACCGAGGATGAGATGGACTGGCTCTACCAGACGATCTCGGTCGGAAAGGGCCTCGGCTTTCCGATGGAGATGGTCGGCCCGGATCGCATCCGCGAGTTGCATCCCTTCTACAATCTCGACGGAGTGAAGGCGGCGCTGCATACGCCCGACGATGGCCATGTCGATCCCGCCGGCGCGGCTTTCGCGCTCGCCAAGGGCGCACGTCAGCTGGGGGTCAAGGTGATCCGCCAGTGCCGCGCCACGAATGTCACCCAAGATGCGAGCGGCGAATGGCTGGTCGAAACGGAACAGGGCGATATCACCTGCGAACATGTGGTGAACGCGGGCGGCACCTATGCGCGTCAAATGGCGCTTTGGTCAGGGTATGACCTGCCCACGACCTCGATGACGCACCATTATCTCATCACCGATACCGTGCCGGAATTCGAGGCGCTCGACGCCGAATTGCCGGTCGTCCGCGATGATCGATTGGTGTCGGGCTATATCCGGATGGAACAGAAATCGGGCCTGATCGGGATCTACGAGAAGTCCAATCCGAATACCGTCTGGGAGGATCATTGCCCGTGGGACGCCGAGCATGAGCTCTTCGAGCCCGATTACGACCGCATCATGCCTTGGCTCGAGAACGCTATGGATCGGATGCCGGTCCTGTCCGAGCTTGGCATCAAGCGTGCCGTGCATGGCGCGATCAGCCATCCGCCCGATGGCAACCCGCTCATCGGCCCGGCGCCGGGCTTGCGCAATTACTGGTGCTGCTGCGGCACGCAGATCGGCATCGGCTGGGGGCCGGGCCTCACGCGCGAGCTGGCCCGCTGGATGGTGCATGGAGCCGCCGACATCAACATGCGCGAATTCGATCCGCGTCGCTTCGGGCCTTACGCAGATCACGCCTACCAGATCGCCAAGGCCAAGGAAGACTATCTTCTGCGCCATGAAATCCCGTTCCCGCATTTCAACCGACTGGACGCACGCCCTGTCAAACCCTCGGCGCTTTACGACGACCTGAACGCCGCGGGCGCGGTGTTCGAGGAGGTGTTCGGTCATGAGCGGCCCCGCTGGTTCGCGCCCGAAGGTGTCGAGGCGAAGGACATCTACGGCTTTCGCCGCACCGCGCTGCACGACATCGTCGGCGCCGAGGTGCGCGCCGTGCGCGAGCGGGCAGGGATCATGGACATCTCGGCCTTCTCCAAGATCGAGGTTTCCGGCCCCGATGCGGCGGGGTTCCTCGACGCGCTGGTGCCGAACCGGTTGCCTTCCGCGCCGGGCCGCATCGCGCTGACGCATCTGCTGACCGAAGGTGGACGGATCGAGCTGGAGATGACTATCGTCCGGCTGGCCGAGGATCGGTTCTACCTGGTCTGCGCCGCCTTCTTCGAACAGCGGCTGGCAGACTACCTGACCTTCGCGCGCGCTGCGCAGAATGTCACCATCACCAATCGCTCGACCGAATGGGGCGCCTTTGCGCTGAACGGCCCTCTGGCCCGCGAAATCCTATCGGCCTGCACGGATGCGGACCTTTCGAATGCCGGGTTCCCTTGGATGACGGCCCGAATGATCCGCGTCGGCGGCCATGATCTCTGGGCCTTCCGCATGTCCTATGCCGGCGAGCTGGGCTGGGAGATCCACGGCCCCCGTGACGCGATCCTTGCTGGCTTCCGGGCGGTTCGCGCTGCGGGTAAGGCGCATGGTCTGACCAATTATGGCTCCTTCGCGATGAACGCGATGCGGATGGAGAAGGGTTTCAAGGGTGCTGGCGAGCTCACCAACGAGGTCACGCTGCCCGAGGCCGACGTGATGCGCTTCGTGCGCATGGACAAGGCTTTCCGCGGCAAGACGGCAACCGAGACAGCGTTATCAAAGCCTTTGCGCTGGACCTGCGCTTATCTCGAGGTCGAGGATGATGGCACTTCTGACGGCAATGGCGGCGAGGCGGTGCTGTCGGAGGGTCGGCAGGTGGGCACCGTCAGTTCCATCGCTTTCGGTCATGCCGTGGGCAAGCTTTTGGCTTTCGCTTATGTGAAAGCAGATTACGCCGCACATGGAACGCCTCTCGAGGTGGTCGTGATGGGAACGCCGCGCCGCGCCAGAATCCTCACATCGCCTGCATATGATCCCGAGAACGCGCTGCCTCGCACAGATGCGCGGGCGGTCGCCGCGCAATGACCGCGACCATGAAAGCGATGGTTCTGACGGGGCATGGCGGCCTCGACAAATACGTCTGGCACGAGGATTGGCCGCGGCCCGAGCCCAGCCCGATGGAAGCGCTGATCCGCGTCGGCGCCTGCGGGCTGAACAACACGGACGTCAACACCCGGTCGGGCTGGTATTCCAAAACCGTCAGCGAGGCGACGACTGGCGGCGCCTACGCGTCCGTCGCCGACGATGATCCGACATGGGGCGGGGCGCCCATCACCTTTCCGCGGATTCAGGGGGCGGACGCCGTGGGCGAGGTGGTCGCGGTCGGCGAGGGCGCGGATCCCGCGCTGATCGGCAAGCGGGTCATGACCAATGGCTGGTGCCGTGACTGGTCGGACCCCGAGAACATGAAGAAGGCCAAGTATTTCGGCTCGGAAGTCGATGGCGGCTTTGCCGAGTACACCAAGACCGACATCCGCGACATGGCGGTTGTTACGTCGGATTTGAGCGATGCCGAGCTTGCGACGTTCTCATGCTCCTATTCGACCGCCGAAGGCATGCTGTCTCGCGCGCAGGTCACCGCGCAGGACACCGTTCTCGTTCCGGGCGCATCCGGGGGGGTCGGCGGCGCGCTGGTCCAGCTCGCCAAACTGCGCGGGGCACGTGTGATCGCGATGGCGTCCGACGCGAAACATGGCGATGTCTCAAGGCTCGGCCCCGATCGGATCCTGCCGCGCGCACCCGATGATCTGCGTGCCGCGCTCGGCGATGAGAACGTCACCGTCGTGGCAGATGTCGTCGGCGGGCCTTATTGGCCGATGCTGATCGATATTCTCGAGCGCGGTGGACGCTACACCTGTTCCGGAGCGATCGCGGGGCCGATGGTGACGCTGGATCTGCGCACGCTCTATCTGCGGGATCTGACATTCACCGGATCAACCGTCATTCCGCTGCACGTCTTCGGCGATCTTGTCAGCTACATCGAGCGCGGGGATATTCAGCCCGTCCTTGCCGCAACCTACCCGCTGCGCGACTTACGCGAGGCGCAGCAAGCCTTCATCGACAAGCGCCACGTCGGCAATATCGTCGTGATACCATGAAAATCACCCGCATCCGTGTCTTCAAGACCGACCTGCCCTATGTCGGCGGCAGCTATGGCTGGGGTGCCGGCAATGCGATCACCGTCTCGCGGGCTTCGGTTGTGGTGATCGACACGGATGCCGGGCTACAAGGCTGCGGCGAATTCAGCCCATGCGGCGAAAACTACATGGTCGCCCATTCCGAAGGGGTCGAGGCCATCGCCCGATTGATCGCGCCAAAGCTGATCGGCGAAGACCCCCGCCAACTGGCCCTCATCGAGCGGATCATGGATCACTTGGTTCAGGGGCACGGCTATGCCAAGGCACCGTTCGATGCGGCCTGCTGGGATATTTTGGGTCAGGCGCTGTCTACCCCGGTCTGGATGCTGCTGGGTGGCAAGCTGACGGATGGCGCGCCGATGTACCGGGTCGCACCGCAAAAGCCGACGCAGGAAACCATCGTCGAAATGGATCGCTACCGCGAGCAGGGATACCGGCAGTTCCAGATCAAGGTCGGGGGCGACTGGGCGGCTGATATTGATCGCATCCGGTCGACGGTGCCGCTGCTCAAGGCGGGCGAAAAGGCCATGGCCGATGCCAACCAGGGCTGGCGGGTGGATAATGCGATCCGCGTCGCCCGGGCGACGCGCGATCTGGATTTTATTCTGGAACAGCCCTGTCAAACCTACGAGGAATGCCAGCAGGTCCGCCGCGTTGCGCAGCAGCCGATGAAACTGGATGAATGCGTAACCGGAATGAAGGCGGCGCAGCGCATCGTAGCGGATCGCGGTGCGGAAATCTGTTGTCTCAAGATTTCGAACCTTGGCGGCCTGTCCAAGGCGCGCCGGGTCCGCGATTTCCTTGTCGACAACCGCATTCCCGTCGTCAGCGAGGATACCTGGGGTGGTGAAATCACGTCCTCTGTGGTTGCGCATTTCGCCGCCTCCACCCCGCCCGAATACCTGCAGAACACCACCGACCTGATGAACTACAACACACGCTCGACCGGCATCGGCGGACCGGTGGCACGGGATGGCATGCTCTATGCCACTGATGTCCCCGGTCTGGGTGTGACGGCGGATTTCGACAGCCTCGGCGGACCTGTAGCGGAGTATGGTGCGTGAAGATCACTCGCATCACCGTCTGGGCGCTCGATCTGCCGCTCTCGCAGCCCTACTGGCTGTCCGGCGGGCGGCTCAAGTTCGAGCGGCTGGACAGTACCTTCGTATGCATCGACACTGACGAGGGGATCAGCGGCTGGGGCGAGGGGTGTCCCTGGGGCAATACCTATCTGCCGGCGCATGGGCCGGGCATCCGCGCCGGCATCGCCACTTTGGCGCCTGCGCTGCTGGGGCGCGATCCGCGCAGTTTGCGGGCGTTGAACGACGCGATGGATGTGCAGTTGCCGGGGCATCTCTATGTCAAATCCGCGATCGACATCGCCTGCTGGGACATTCTGGGGCAGATCGCCGGTGTGCCGCTCTGGCAGCTTTTCGGAGGCGACCACGCCGCGCCGGTAGCGGTCAACTCTTCGATCTCGACGGGTACGCCTGCGGAGATGATCGCGCTCATTCGCAGCGCCAGCCGACAAGGCTATCGCGTCCATTCCGCCAAGCTGGGGGGGCATGACATCGCCGCCGATATCGCCCGGATCGAGGCGATCTCCGCCGCCTTGCCGACGGATGAGAAAGTGACATACGACATCAATCGTGCCTGGACGCCCGGCGTGGCGGTGCAGGTGCTGAACACCGCGCCCTCGCGCGACTGGGTCGAACAGCCCTGCGAGACGCTGGATCAATGCGCCCATGTCGCGCGCCGTGTGTCGAACCCGATCATGTTGGATGAATGCCTGCACAGTTTCCAGAATCATCTGGAGGCTTGGCGGCTGGGCGCCTGCGAGGGCGTCAAGGTCAAGCCGAACCGCGTCGGCGGCCTGACGCGCGCACTTCAGATCCGTGATTTCGGCGTCTCGGTCGGCTGGCAGATGCATATCGAGGATGTAGGCGGCTCGGCGCTGGCCGACACGGCGGCGATCCATCTGGCCAGCGCCACGCCAGCCGCGAACCGTCTGGCCAGTTGGCTATGCCATTATCACCTCTCGGTCGACCCGGTGGCGGGGCAGGGTGCGAGGAACGAGGGCGGGTTCGCGGTACCGCCCTCAGCCCCCGGCCTCGGCGTCATGCCGGACCCATCGGCGCTGGGCACGCCCGTTGCAACCTACGAGAGCGCGCTATGAAGATCACGAAACTGACCCTCTGGCATGTCGAACTGACCAGCCACGTCGCCTACCACATGGCTGCCGGCAAGACCTGCGACGCCGTCATCTCGGCCGTTTTGAGGGTCGATACGGATGCGGGCGTGTCCGGATGGGGCGAGGTCTGCCCGATCCCTCATTATCTTCCTGCCTATGCCGAGGGCGTGGGCCCCGCGCTGGAATACTTGGCTCCTGTTTTGCTTGGTGGGGATCCGCTGGGCGCCGAGGCGTTGATGGCGCGGGCGGATGCCTATCTGCAAGGCCATGTCTATGCAAAATCCGCGCTCGACATCGCGTTCTGGGACATCACCGGCCGTGTCGCGGGCCTGCCGCTTCATACGCTTCTGGGCGGACGGCAGGCGGCCGACTTGCCGCTCTACCACTCGATCACCTGCGTGGCGCCCGAGGAAATGGCCCGCATGGCGCGCGAGGCGCAGGCCGAGGGCATCACGCACTTTCAGGTCAAGCTGGGAGCCGACGGCGACTGGCAGGCCGACGTGGCGCGGCTGCGCCTGGTGCGCGAGGCGGTAGGCAATGGCCCGCTCGTCTATGGCGACTGGAACTGCGGCGCCACGCGCATGGATGCGACCCGGGTCGGCCGGGCGGTGGCGCATCTCGACATCATGCTGGAGCAGCCTTGCGCCACGCTGGAGGAATGCGCGGCGGTACGCGCCGCCACCAACCTGCCTATGAAGATCGACGAATGCTGCTTTGATGCCGCCTCGCTGCTAAAGGCGTATGATCTGGGCTGCATGGATGCGCTGGCCCTGAAGCTGTCGAAATTCGGCGGACTTTCGGCCACGCGCCGTGCCCGCGATCTGTGCCTGCATCTCGGGGCAAAGATGTGCATCGAAGACACCTGGGGCTCGGACGTGACCACGGGGGCGTTGCTGCATCTTGCCGCCGCCACGCCGCCCCGGATGCTTCTGAATACGTGCGATTTATCGGGCTATGTCGGCCCGCGTCTCGATGCGGGTGCGCCGATGCGCAAGGCCGGCCGCATTGCCCCGCCCGAGGGCCCGGGCCTCGGCGTGACGCCGGATTCGGCCATCCTTGGTGAGCCCGTGGCGATCATTGATTAGGAGAATGCGATGCTCGACAACGCACCGATGAAAAGCTGGGCCGAGCGCGCCCGCGCGGTTCTGCCCGCCGGCGGATTCGGCAATTTCGATCCGTCGATGTTCATACGAAGCGGCAAGGGCAGCCGTGTCTGGGACGAGAACGGCAAGGAATATGTCGACTACCTGATCGGCTCGGGTCCGATGCTCTTGGGCCACGGCCATCCCGAGGTGCTGGAGGCGGTGGCCGAACAATTGCCTAAGGGCATGACGTTCTTTGCAAATAACTGCGCCGGAGTGGAACTGGCCGAGGAAATCTGCCGCGCCGTTCCCTGCGCCGAGCAGGTCCGTTTCCTGGCTTCGGGCGGAGAGGCGGACATGTATGCGATGCGCCTTGCGCGGGCCTATACCGGGCGGGACAAGATCCTGAAATGCGAGGGCGGCTATCATGGAATGTCCGCCGAGGCGCAGATGAGCCTTGCGCCCTCGAGTATGGTGAATTTTCCGCAAGCCGTCCCCGACAGCGCCGGCATTCCCGAAGCGGTGCGCGCCGAGATGCTGATCGCGCCCTTCAATGACCCCGACTATCTCGAAAGCCTCTTGGCCGAGCATGGTGACCAGATCGCCGGCATGATCGTCGAGCCGTTGCAGCGGATCATTCCGCCCGCCCCCGGCTTTCTTCAGGCGGTACGCGATCTGTGTGACCGCTATGGCATCGTTCTGATCTTCGACGAGGTGGTCACGGGTTTTCGCTTCGCCTATGGCGGCGCGCAGGAGGCCTATGGCGTGATGCCCGATCTTTGCACTCTGGGCAAGATCATCGGCGGCGGCTTCCCCCTCGCTGCCGTGGCCGGGCGCAAGGACATCATGGATCACTTCGACAAGGCGATCGTCGGGGCCGATCGCTGGCTGATGATGCTGGGCACGCTGTCGGGCAATCCGGTCGCGGCGATCGCGGGCCTCAAGACCATGGAGATCCTGCGGCGCGATGGCGCCTATGACCTGCTCAGGTCGCATGGTGCCCGGCTGATGAAGCTTTATTCCTCGCATCTGGATGCGGCGGGCGTCGCGCACCGAATCGTCGGCCACGAGACATTGTTCGATGTCGTGTTCACCGGTCGCGACGTGCTCAACTACCGCGATGTCTCGCAGGCCGATGCCGCAAGGAATGCCCGTTTCAACGCGGTGCTGCGCGAGCACGGCGTCTTCAAATCTCCCGGCAAGACCTATCCTCATCTGGCCCTGACCGAAGAGGACTTCGAGCTGACCGATGCGGCGATCGCCAAGGCGGCTGAGGCCATCGCCGGAGACTGATGGAACTGCACGAAAACTCAATTTAACAAGGGAGAACAGACAATGTCACTTTCGAAACATTTGATTGCTTCTGTTGCAGCCGTTTCCTCGGCTGGAATGGCGCACGCCACCGAAAGCCTCAACGTATCCGCCTACGGCGGCAGCTGGGGTGATGCGCTGGCGTCCTGCATTTTCACACCGTTCGAGTCGGAGACGGGCATCGCGATCAAGTTGGAGCCGAGTGCCTCGACTGTCACCCTCTCCAAGCTTCAGGCCGAAGCCTCGGCTCCGGTCATGGATGTCGCTTGGATGGACGGCGGCGTGTCAGAGTTGGCGCGTGACAGCGGCGTGGTCGCTGCCATCGACCCGGCAATGGCACCCGGACTGAGCGGTGTGGCCAATCAGGCAAAATACATGACGGAAGGTGGCGACATCTATGCCGTCGGCAATGGCTATTTCGCGGTCGGCATCGTCTACAATACCGAAGAGATCACGACTCCGCCGACCTCATGGGAGGACCTGTGGAACCCCGACTATGCTGGGCGCGTCATCCTTCCCAGTGCCGTAAACTCAATCGGAGTTCCTGTTTTCGCAGCTTTCAACAGCCTGGCTGGCGGCACGCTTGAGGATCTGGCCCCCGGGGTCGAGAAAATGTCAGCGCTCGAAGCTGCACTTTTCTTCGACTCCTCGGGCGTCGCAAACAGCGGCTTTCAGACCGGTGAGGGCGTGATCGGCGCGCATTACGCGACGCAGGCCTTCACCATGGCCGACGGCGGGCTGCCCATCGCCTACGCGATCCCCGAGGAAGGTGCGATGGCATCCGACATTCGCATACACATCGTCAAGGGGACCGACGACTTGGAAGCCGCGCATCAGTTGGTCGATTTTGCGGTTCAACCCGCACAAGCAGGCTGCCTGGCCGCAGCCTTGCAGGTGGGTCCGGCAACCGAGGGTGTCGATCTGCCCGCGGATGTCGCGGCCCGGATGCCGTGGGGACCGAATGGATCGATTGACGATCTCGCCGTCGCGGATTGGAGTTCGATCAACGCCCATCGAGATCAGTTGAACGAAGCTTGGAGCCGGATTGCCACGAGTCAGTGAAAATCAGTTCCGGCGGCAGGGTTGCCGCCGGGCCGTTTTCTTGAAAGGCGACGCAATGTTCGACGACCTTATCCAACTCGATAGCATATCGCGCAGGTTTGGATCCGTCACCGCGCTGTCGGATGTATCGCTCTCGGTCAGGCGGGGTGAGTTTCTGGCGCTACTCGGTCCCTCAGGGTGCGGCAAGACAACTCTTCTTCGCTTGATTGCTGGCTTCCTCGATCCGTCTTCCGGCACATTAATGATCGGCGGGATTAGAATGAACAACGTCCCGCCTGACAAGCGGCCGGTCAATACCGTCTTTCAGAATTACGCGCTCTTTCCGCATATGGATGTTTCGGAAAACATCGCTTTCGGCCTCAAACGCAAACGTCTCGGAAAGGCCGAGATTCGAAGCCGCGTGATCGAGGCTTTGGAGATGGTCGGCATGGAGAGTTTCGCCGAGCGTTGGCCCGCCGAACTTTCGGGCGGTCAGCAGCAACGCGTGGCGCTTGCGCGTGCGCTGGTCAATCGCCCCGAGGTACTCCTTCTGGACGAACCGCTGGCCGCACTGGATCTGAAGCTGCGCAAGCGCATGCAGATTGAGCTGAAACGACTGCATGAACGGCTGGGGATGACGTTCATTCTGGTCACGCACGACCAGGAAGAGGCCCTGACGATCGCCGACCGGATAGTTGTCATGGATCATGGCAAGATCGCGCAGATCGGCACGGGCAAGGATCTGTACGATGCGCCAACTGATCGCTTCGTCGCCGACTTTATCGGCGAGGCGAACCTCCTTGCGCTTGCCAGCACGGAGGGACGCGCCGAGAGCGCGGGGCTGATTTTGCCGGACGCCTTGCAGGTTGATACGCGGAGCGCAGATGCGATCATGGTGCGGCCCGAGACCATTAGGCTGATCCAAGGAAATGCGCCGGAGGGCTGGATCACCGGACAAGGCACGTTGGCCCGCAAAATTTTTCGCGGCGTCGCATGGCGGCTCTTTGTCAACATGCCATCCGGCGAAGAGCTACTGATCGACACGCAGCAGGACGAGGTGAGCTCTTTCGAAGCCGGCAGCCATATCAACTTCGGCTGGCCCGCCGGACGCTGCAAGGTGCTGGGCAAGTGAGCGGCCGGGAAGGGGCTGGGGCGTGAGGTTGGGGATCTGGACGACCGTTTTGTTGCTGGCGGGGCCTGTTGCCTTCATGTTGGCATTCTTCGCGGCACCATTCGCAGCTGTCGTCGTGACCAGCCTGCACGATCAGGAGGGCGGCTGGAGTGTCGCCAATTATGTCCGTCTCATCAGCGATCCGTATTACCGCGGGGCGCTCTGGACGACGCTCAGCATCGCGCTTCAGGTGACCGTCATCACGCTGATCCTTGGCTATCCGCTGGCCTACTTCATAACGTTCCGCGTGCGCAACAAGTGGCTTAAGCGGCTGATATACATTGTGGTGGTCACACCGCTCTTTACCAGCAACGTGGTGCGCGCGTTCAGCTGGATCATCCTCCTAGGGCGCAACGGCTTCGTAAACGACATGCTACAGTGGTTGCACCTGACGGACGAGCCCTTACCGCTGTTGTTCAACAAGGTGTCCATCATTATCGGCCTCAGCTACATCATGCTGCCGTTTATGGTCTTGTCGGTTGCGGCGATCCTTCAGAACACCGACATTCGGCTTAAGGACGCGGCGCGCGATTTGGGTGCAGGGCCGTGGTCGACCTTTGCCTTTGTGACCTTACCGCTTAGTCTACCGGGCGTGGTGTCGGGCGCATTGATGGTCTTCACGCTCTGTGTTTCGGCCTACGTCACGCCCAGCATTCTCAGCGGCGGCCGCGAGGTTGTCATGTCTATTCTGGTCTTCCAGCAATATGCAACCGTGCTCAACTACGGCTTTGGCGCGGCGCTGGCTGTTGCCCTGCTCATCACCGCATTCGCGCTACTGGGTGCCTACCAGATTGTGCGGATCATATTTGGGTCATCACGCAGAAGGCGCGCTTTTGATGCTGCATAAACTCGTTGGGCGCTTTGGTCTCGGCCTCTATAGCTGGGTGGTCATTCTGTACCTGTTCTTTCCGCTGGTTGTGTTGATCGCCGCATCATTCACTGCCGGTGACTTTCTCGCATTCCCACCCGAGGGGGTTTCATTGAAATGGTATGCGCGTCTTGCAGGAAATGAGGGGTTCTTGGAAGCCGCTTGGGTTAGTATCAAATTGGCTGCAACGGCATCTCTACTGTCGCTCATTCTCGGGGTTCCTGCGGCTCTGGTCCTAGCGCGTCAGAACTTCGCGGGTAAGTCTGCCATCGGCGCATTATTCATCTCACCACTGCTTTTGCCTGCGATCGTGATCGGCGTGGCCATCTTGCAATACGCCCATCTGCTTGGCTTCGCGCGCAGCTTTCTTGCGCTTCTGGTTGGGCATGTCGTGATTATGGTGCCCTACATCATTCGCACCACCATGGCGTCGCTGGGCGGATTACCGATGAACATCGAAGAGGCTGCCCAAGATCTTGGGGCCAATCGTGTCGAGACATTTTTCTTGATCACGCTTCCACAGATCAAACCGGGTGTGATTGCGGGCGCCCTCTTCGCCTTCATCATATCCTGGATCAATGTCGAGGTGAGCATTTTCAATTCCACCGCCGATCTAATTCCTATTCCTGTCAAGCTGTTCAACTACATCCAGTACAACATTGATCCGCTGGTCGCTGCGATATCGGCCGTGACGGTCTATGTCGCTTTTGTAGCCGTTTGCCTTATCGATATATTGATCGGTTTGGACAAGGCTACATCTGGATAGAGCTGGTAATGCAAGGATCAGGAACGTTAATTCTGTCCACTTTGTTTAGACTAGTAAAACTGTCTTTCAATAACGCGGTGGATCGCCGATCCGTGCGGGAGAATCCACATAGCAAGTGCCGCCCGCACTGAGAACTGCTGGATGAAGATCGCCGAGTTGTTGACTGAAGTTCGCGATGGGTGCGGCCGCGGCTGCGCAGCATCGAATCTCTGCTATCCGAATATTCGTGAAGGAAGCTGTTCTCGGCCCAGAGCCGACCTTCACCCCTTTTTAAACAAACATCCGCTACGCATCCAAGCCCATCACCGGCTCGCCATTCCGACCAGCATCGAGCCGAGCGCAACGAAGTGGACCAGCATCAGCGCCCGGTCGTTCCAGAGGACGCCCACCAGCAGCCAGCCCAAAACACCGACGAGAAAGAGATAGAGGTTCCACGGCGCCCATCCGAACCCGGTCGCCCCATAGCCCATGATCTGGATGACCGAGGCCACCCATTTCACAACGAATGCGGTCCGCCCTCTCTCGGCGATATCGGTTGCCTCAGACGCCACGGGTCAGGCCTCCGTCGATCCGCCAGTTCTGCCCGGTGACGTAGCCGCCGCCCTCGGACGCCAGCCATCCGATCAGCGAGGAGACCTCATCCTCTTTGCCATACCGACCCATCGGAATGCGGACGCGGCGGTCTTCTGTCTCGGGAAGGCTGTCGATGAAGCCGGGCAGGACGTTGTTCATGCGGATGTTCTGCGCCGCATATTTGTCCGCGAAGAGCTTGGTGAAGCCTGCAAGGCCGGCGCGGAAAATGCCCGAGGTGGGAAAGAGTGGGTCGGGCTCGAAGGCCGCGAAGGTCGAAATGTTGATGATCGCGCCACCACCCTGTTCGATCATGATCGGCGTGACCAGCCTTACGGGCCGGATCACGTTCATCAAGTAGACATCCATCCCGGCGTGCCAGTCTTCATCCGACATCTCGAGGATGTCTTCCTTGGGTCCATGGCCAGCCGAGTTCACCAGAACGTCGACGCGGCCCCAGCGATGCATTGCGCCCTCGACGAGCCTTGCGAGATCCTCCTTCGACTGGTTCGATCCGGTGACGCCGAAGCCGCCGAGTTCCTGGGCCAAGGCCTCTCCCTTACCGGAGGAAGACAGAACGCCGACCTTGAAGCCATCGGCCGACAGGCGCCTTGCCGCCGCAGCTCCCATGCCGCTGCCACCTGCCGTGATAAGCGCCACTTTTTCTCTGGTCATGATCTTTGCCTCCTTCTTCGGCCGGGCCGTGTAAGACTCTTCTGTTCATACCCAGATAGTCGGCCTACGATGATCGAACCAGCCAGGCGAGCTGTTGCGTGAATGTAGGAAAACTATAGTGTCTGATGAGTCAGATCTTCCGCCTCTGAACGGTCTTCGAGCGTTTGCGGCGGCGGGCAGGCATCTGACCTTCCGCGCGGCGGCCGGGGACTTGGGCGTGACCCAAGGGGCTGTGGCGCAGCAGGTTCGCGGCCTCGAAGAGCATCTCGGCCTCCGCCTGTTCCTGCGGGAGCCGCGCGGCCTTGCGTTCACCGAGGAGGGCCGCGCCTATCACGCGGCGGTCTCGCGCGCGTTCTCCCAGCTTTCCGAGGCGACCGCCGCACTCCGTGCAGCCCCTTCGCGGGTGACGATCAGCGTAACTCCGACTTTTGCCTCGAAATGGCTCATCCCGCGGCTTGCAGAACTCACCAAAGCCCACCCGGACATCGACCTCAGGATTACCGCCACCGAGCGCGTTTCGAGCTTCCATGCCGACGGGATCGATCTCGCGGTGCGGCAAGGACGACCGCCTTTCGGGGCGAGCCTACGCGCGGACCTTCTTTTCCCGCAGGAAGTGATCGCCGTCTGCTCACCCAATCTGCTCGGACACCGGAATCTCCCGCTCAATGCGGTAGCGACGACTGGCTTGACGCTGCTGCATGACACGCACGATCTCTGGCCCGCATTCATCGAGCTTGCTTTCGGCCCTGACTTGGATCTGCCGCATGGCCTCCGGTTCAACCAAACGACGCTAAGCCTCGACGCGGCTCTTGCCGGCCAGGGGATCGCCTTGGCGAGCC
This sequence comes from Roseovarius aquimarinus, assembly GCF_043661195.1. Taxonomy (NCBI): domain Bacteria; kingdom Pseudomonadati; phylum Pseudomonadota; class Alphaproteobacteria; order Rhodobacterales; family Roseobacteraceae; genus Roseovarius; species Roseovarius aquimarinus. Next base: position 222,003 of record NZ_JBIHMM010000004.1, on the reverse strand, counting down.
GCTTTCTCGTCCAGCGAGATCTGGATGCCGGTCGCCTAGTGCAACCGATCGACAAAACCCTCGCGGGTGGATCGGACTTCTACCTCTTGGCACCACGACAGGGCGCATCCGGCGCCTCGCTGAATGTGCGCGACTGGCTGCTCGGTATGACGAGCGACACGGATTGAATTCATGGTTCTACATTTCTGCCGTTCGTGCGTAGCGCAGCGAATGGCAGCTCTTCGCCCAATCTGCGCGCCACCTGGCAGCCGGATCAGGGGTGGCTCGAGGATACGGCGGTGCGGTTCGGCATCGAGAACCTGCTGGATGAGGCCTATGTCGGGCACCTGTCCTCGCCCACACGGCCGGCGCCGGGCCTGACGTTCAAGGTCTCGGTGACGCGGACATTCTGACGAAGCGCGAGATGGCGGGCGCCGCTTGGCTCCGGCCATCGACATCATCCGGCAAAGAAGAGAGGCGTGAGCGTTCGGTTCTCGCGAGGCGCCCAGTGTAGTTTACGGGACTGACGAATTTTCATTTCAAACGAAACTCTCGCTTCGAGCCATCGCCGTAACCAGCCCAAGTGACGAAGTGTATTGGCAGGCTGCTATCATCCCACCGATCCTACACGCTCTAACGGTGATCGGTCAGACAGGCGGCGTGATCGCTCAGCACCTCGAGGACGCGGCAATCCGCGACCGTGTCATGGCGGCATTCGCTCAGCATGCGCTTCAGTTCCATTCGCAATGCCTCAAGCCGGACGATGCGCGCTTCGACCTCCTTGAGTTGGCGATGCGCGATACGGTCGATATCTGCGCAGGACTGGTTGGGGTTGTCCGATAGATCTAGCAATTCACGGATCGCGTCGAGCGTGAAGCCTAGTTGGCGCGCGTGGCGAATGAAGGAGAGGCGGTCGAGATCGCCGTCGTCATAGCGGCGCTGACCGCCCGCCGTCCGGCCCGGTTCGGGCAAGAGGCCGATCTGCTCGTAGTATCGGATGGTCTGCACCTTGGTGCCGGTTCGCTGGGCAAGCGTGCCGATAGAAAGCATGCGAAGTCTCCTGATTTCTACAGCCAATGTAGATTTGGGCTTGGCCGTTCACAAGAAATCCAGACGGCCTGGCACGCCGTTCATGAAGGCTAGGTGCCGGTCATCGCGATTCTCAGCGGGATCAAGGCGCTGAGGAATTCGATCATATTAAACGGCGCGCAGTGAGCAGGAAACCGGTTCGGAAAAAACTTTCGAAACCCCATTGAACCTACAGCGGCTAGAGGGCGCATATGCCGACTCGTGACTGGAAAGAACGACATGAGCGATAGCCGCGCCAAGACTGGAACACGATCCTGCGACGTGGACACGTTCGTCCTGCCGGAAAGTCCGCCGTCGCGGACCGCGTCCGCCTGTTGCGGCGGAGGTGGGCAGACGGCGGTGTCTTGCTGTGGTCCATCGTCGAGCGAGACCGCACCGCTTTGGCGGCGCTTCGACTGGATGCTCTGGGGCTCGGGCTCCATCATTCTCGTCTCTTGTCTTGCGGCGTTCCTCCTGCCGCATGACGCGTCCCTCGGCCTAGGGGTTTTCACCCATGGCGTGCAGGAGATGATGAACCTGATGTGGTGGGGCATCCTTATCGGCATGCTTGCCGTCGGCCTGATCGACCGTGTGCCCCGGCAATTCGTCATCGGCATCATCGGTCGCGATCAGGGCGCGAGCAGCCTCGTGCGCGCGGTGCTGGCCGGGGTGCTGCTAGATATGTGCAATCATGGCGTGCTGATGGTCGGTGCCAAGCTTTACGAGCGCGGAGCGAGCCTCGGACAGGTCTTCGCCTTTCTCATCGCCTCGCCGTGGAATTCGCTCTCGCTGACCATCATCATCGGGGTGCTGATGGGCTGGGGATGGATGGCGGTCTTTCTTGTGGGCTCTCTGGTCGTCGCGTTCGTCACCGGCCTCGCTGTCGAAGCCTTGGAGCGCAAGGGGAAGGTGAAGCCCAATCCGAACCGCGTGGATCTGCCGGCGGATTTCCATGTCTGGCGCGAGGCGAAAGCTGGTCTGCGCGCTACCCGGTATGAATTAGATTTGCTGCGGGATATCGCGCGCCGCTCTGTCACGGCGAGCCGCATGGTCCTGCGCTGGCTCTTGTTCGGGGTGGTGCTCGCGGCGCTGATTCGGGCGACGGTGCCGACCGAGATTTTCGAGACATGGTTCGGTGCGACGCTTCTTGGTCTCTTCATCACGCTTCTTGCCGCGACGATCATCGAGGTCTGCTCGGAAGGGTCGGTGCCGATCGCCGCCGACCTGATGACGCGCGCGGCCGCGCCGGGCAATGCCTTCACCTTCCTGATGGCGGGCGTGGCGACAGACTACACCGAGATGCTGGTCCTGCGAGAAGTCACGGGACGCCTGAAGGCGGCGTTCCTCCTGCCGCTGCTGACTGTGCCTCAAGTGCTTGTGATCGGCTGGGCCTTGAACGCGGCGGGATGAGAGTGCAGACCGTTTGAAATGGAGGGACGATCATGCCGAACCTGAACCGCCGCAACCTGCTCATCGGAGCCGCGAGCTTCGCGGCTGTCGCGCCGCATGTCGGCCTTGCCGGGGCCGTGCCCAAGATCCACGTGCTCAAGGACCGCAATTGCGGCTGCTGCGGGGCGTGGGTTGAAATTCTGAGCGCCGACGGCTTCGACGTGTCGACCGAAAACAGCTTCGGCACGCTTCTGACCCGCCACAAGATCGATGCGGGCATTCCGGACGCGATGATGTCCTGCCATACCGGCGAGATCGAAGGTTATTTCATCGAAGGACACGTGCCACCCGCAGATATACGCAGGCTCCTAGCTGAGCGGCCCGACGCGATCGGCCTTGCCGTGCCGGGAATGCCTTACGGCTCTCCCGGCATGGGGCCCGAGGACCAGCGCGAGGCTTATGACGTATTCCTGATCCGCCGTGACGGAAGCACCGAAGTATTCTCGAGCTACGACGCCGCATGAGCTTTTCATCTCGCTCGTTTGCGCGATGCAGGTATCGGTCCGGGTATGGGCATTCTTAATCGTGACAATGCTCGGACGATCGAACACGGCATCGCAGTCGTGGGCCGTGTCCCGGGTCATGGGGTGGGTGCTCGACTCATAGCCAGTAGATGAGGGTTGCGGCGAGCGGGGTTGCTGAGAGGAAGACCTTAGGACATCGGTCGTAGGGTGTCGCTATGCTTCGTCAGTCCTGCAGTCTTCCGAACATGATCTCGATCCGGCTGCGACATTTGTATCGCCGCTTGTCGTTTTTTACGGCCGCCTTGCGTTGCTTCCGGCCAGGGATGCAGGCACGTATCCCTATGTCTTCCAACTCTTCTCAGAACCAATCGGCGTCATAGCTGCGGTCCCCAGGCAGCCAGTCGATCCTCGGCGGGCTCGCTCCGCGGGAGTATCACCAACGGTCAAGAGAGGACCAAACCCTGAACAGAGCTAACCAATAAACGCGGAATCAAAGAGGAGCAGGTTACGACCACTGTCCCAAGGCCTTTCTGCAAGCAATCGCGTTCACCGCATTCGCAATTTTTTGATTGTAAGTTCTGAGCCTAAATTCAAACACACAACTTCAAAAAATCTTACGTGCAACACGCTGCGCGATATTTATGAACTGGCGCACGTGAACGCCTTGCTCGTCGAGGCGATAGTTCACCGAAAGCGCAGTTTGCGCTAGATCCGGTTCGATCTTAAGGAACTTGATCCCGTTGCGCTGCGCGTTGCCGACCGAGGCGGGTACGATGCACACGCCTTCTCCAATCGCCACGAGGCTGAGCGCGGTTTGCAAGTCCATCGTGAATACGCGGTTCTTGATTTCGACGCCCTTCGCGGCGCAGGCCTCGAGTACGAAATCTGCGTAGCTAGGGCGCGGATATTCTGGGTAGAGAATCATGTTGTACTTGGTGAATTGTGCCAGATCGGCGCTGCGCCGGTTGCCGGTGTCGATTGTGTCGGGCGTGGCAAGAACCAGCGGCTCTTCCCCGAGTTTCTTGACCGTGATCTCGACATCGACAAGCGTGGGGCGCGCAAAGGCCACATCGATGGCGCGGTTGATCAGTTGGCGGTGTAGCTGGGCGTTGTTCATCGGCAGCAGACTGAGGTTGATCTGCGGGTAATTGGCGCGGAACGACTTGATGATATTCGGCAAAATTCCGTAGGTCGCGGACCCTACGAAGCCGATGCGCAGGCGCCCTTCGGCGCCTTGGCCGATGCGCCGCACTTCCAATTGCGTATCCTCGATCTGGTTCAGGATATCGCGGCCACGCTCGTGCAGGCGCTCGCCTGCTTGCGTCAAGGTGATTGAGCTACGCCCACGGCTGAAGAGGATGGCTCCCATATCCTCTTCCATCTGCTTGATCTGGCGCGACAAAGGCGGCTGCGCAATGCCCAGCCGCTCGGCCGCCCGGCCAAAATGCAGCTCGTCTGCGACGGCCATAAAATACGTCAGTTGTTTAAGATTCATCTAAGGCTTTCCAACAGTCGCTCGACTGTATCCAACTCTGCGGGAAAGGTGTTAACTATTTCGGGAGCACGTGATCGGGGTGGCGCAGCATGCAAAAAGAACGGCCAACGAGGGCCGCCCTTGATGCGCTTCCGGTGGATCAGGCCGCCTTGGCAGGGGCCTCTGCCTTGAGCACGAAGTCGAACTTCATGTGCAGGTCGGTGCCCAGCGACGGGTCGGCCTTTTCGAACTTGCCGATCAGACTGTCCTTGACGGCAAAAACGCTGTCATCTTCCAGCCAGCCGCTATCGGCATCGAAGATCTGGCTGACAAGGGGGCGATAGCCATCCTTGGAGACGATGAAGTGCATATGGCCGGGGCGCATGGCGTGGTGGCCCATGTAACGCAGCAGCTCGCCCGCCGTCTCGTTGTCGGGAATGGGGTAGGGCACCGGGCGCACTGCAACGAAGGCATAATGGCCGTTCTCGTCCGTCTCGAAGCGGCCACGCAGGTTGTATTCTGGCTGATCGGGGTCGAGGTTTTCGTAGATCCCGTTGGGCGCGTCCTGCCAGACATCCATGGTCACACCGGCCAGCGGGTTGCCGTCCGTGTCGTGGATGTAGCCCTCGTAATAGGCGGTTTCCTCATTGTCGAAATGCTTCATGATAGTCGAGGCGCCCTTGGGTAGGACGGGCGGGTTTTCGCGGTAGAACGGGCCAAGGACCGTCGAGGCGCTCTCGCCTTTTTCGACCGGGTTGGTCAGCATGTCGGCCAGTACCTCGATGCCCAGAATGTCGCCGAGAAGGATGAATTCCTGGCGGTTGTCGTCGCAGGTCTGGCCCGCGCGCTTGAGAAATTCGCAGGCTTGGATGAATTCGCTGTGCTGCAAGTTCACTTCTTTGCAAAAGTCATGCATGTGGCGCACCAGCGCGGACATGATCTCGCGCTGGCGGTCGCTAATATCGCCATTCTTGCCCAGTGCCGCGATGACGACGTCTGTGATGTTCTCTTGTGATACGATGCCCATTTGGGTCCTCCTGATACGATCCTGATACGGTACGGACTGACACATGAGGGCCCCGTGTTCCCTCCTCCCTGTGTTGACTCACCTTTTCTCAAATGCCCACCGATCCCAATACCTCGACCGGTATCAGGCGATACTTTGACCGGACCGCAAGGATGCTGTCGTTTCAGCGGCAATGACCGCAAAAACGCGCGGCGACGCTCCAAGGACATCAGACAAGGACGCTGGACGTGATCGACACACTCAAGACGATGCAAGAGGCGCTGAACGGTACGCCCCACCTGCGGCGATTGGGTCGGCTTTTCTCCGAGACAGTGCTGCTGGGCGTGGACGAGAACGAGTATTATCTGACCTTCGACAAGGGCGCGTTGGTCGACATCGCCGAGGGACCCAGCCGCAAGACGCCGTATCGGTTCTCGTATCACACCGACAGCGAGGCGCTGGAGAAGTTTTGGGAGCCACTGCCGGCGCCCGGCTTTCACGATATTTTCGGCCTTGTGAAGATTGGGCGCGGACGCATCTCTGGCGATATCCTCGTGCTGGTCAAGAATCTGCGGTTTTTCAAGGAGTTCATGATGTTGCCGCGCGATATCACGGGAGGCCGGGCATGAGTATCGAGCCGATCACCGGGCGCTACCTGACAATCCAGGTAGACGGCGCCCCGCGCCGCATTTACTTCGAGGAGGCGGGGAAGGGCACGCCCGTCCTTTGTCTGCATACGGCGGGCGCGGATACGCGCCAATGGCGCCACTTGATGAACGATACCGAGATCACAGACGCGTATCGTCTGATTGCCTTCGATATGCCGCTGCATGGCAAATCCCTGCCGCCCGAAGGCTATGAGACCGAAGAGTACCTACTGACGACCGAGGCGTATATCGAGACGATCCTCGCCATCATGAATGGTCTTGGCCTCGACACTCCTATCTTGGCTGGGTGTTCGATGGGGGGGCGTATCGCGTTGCAACTCGCCGCGCTCCACCCCGAGCGGTTCGCGGGCTTCATCGCCATCGAGGCCAGTGATTTTCAGCCCGCCTGGTATGATATCGACTGGTTCCATCGTCCCGACGCGCATGGTGGCGAGATGGGTGCAGCGCTGGTTTCCGCCAACATCAGCCCACATGCCCCACATGCGGAGCGCTGGAATACACTGTGGATGTTCATGCAATCGGGGCCGGGCGTTTTTCGCGGTGATCTAAGTTTCTACACGCGCGACGAAAGCCTGGTTGCGCGCCTTGGCCAAATCGATACGGCCAAGACGCCGGTGCATATCATCGTCGGCGCCTATGATCTGACCTGCACGCCCGAAGATGCCAAGCGCACGGCGGATGCTATTCCCGGCGCTACGCTGGCGGTGATGGACGAGGTAGGCCATTTTCCGATGTCTGAGCATCCAGCAGGCTTCCGGCCATTTTTCATCGATGCACTGGCCAAGATGCCAAAGGACGCAGCCTGAGTGAGCGCCCCTGCCAATACGCGCGCGGCCGAGAACGCCGGCAGCCATGGCCGTAGTTTGATGCGCGATGCGTCGGCCTCGGCCATCGCGGCGGGGTTCCTGGCGGTGCTGGTGTCGAATGCGGGGCCGCTCCTGATCTTCTTGCAATCGGCGCGGGCGATGGGCGTGTCCGAGGCGGTTTTTTCGGGCTGGGTCGCCGCCATCTCGCTAACGGCAGGGCTGGCCTCCATCGGGCTCAGTCTGGCTTTTCGCGCGCCCGTGCTGGTCGCGTGGTCGGCGCCAGGCGTCGTTCTTTTAGGCACCGTGGGGCCGGGCCTGCCATTCCCGGACATCGTGGGGGCCTATCTGGTCTCGGCCGGGATCATTCTATTGGTGGGGCTCAGCGGCCTTTTCGACCGGCTCTTGTCCCTCGTTCCGCCCGCCGTGGCGAGCGGGATGATGGCAGGCATCCTCTTTACCTTCGGCGCAAGTGCGATGAGCGGCTTTGCGACGGCGCCAATCATGGTTGGTGTTCTCCTTCTGGCCTTCGTGGTGCTGTCGGTCATCACGCCGCGCTTTGCGCTGATCTGGCTGTTGGCCGGTGTGCTGATCCTGACATTCGCGGCTGCAGACGGCGGGCAGGGGGCGCCGCGCGTCTTTCCTCAACTGGCCCCGACTTGGCCGACTTTCTCGGTCACGGCGCTTTTGGGGCTGGCCCTGCCGCTGGCGCTGACCACGCTGACGGGGCAGTTCCTTGCGGGTCTTGCGATCCTGCGGGCGCATGATTTTCGTCTGCCTGCACGCCCCATTCTGGTTGTCGCCAGCCTCGCCTCCTTCGCCGGAGCGATCTTCGGCGGGATCACCACCGCGCTTGCCTCGATCACCATGGCGCTGGGCGCCAGCGCCGAGGCGCATCCGGATCCGTGCCGCCGCTATGTGGCCGGCGTGGCGACGGGCAGCTTCTTCGTGCTCTGCGCTCTCTTCGCGGGCACGATCGGCTGGGCCATGCTGCGCATTCCCGCCGAGCTTATCGCTCTTCTGGCCGGGCTGGCCCTCTTGGGCGCCATCGCCAAGGGGTTGACGGACATGCTGGGCAGCGGCGCCGACATGCAGGCGGGCATGTTGACCTTCATCACCACAGCCTCGGGCGTGACCATCTTCGATATAGGATCCGCCTTCTGGGGCATCCTTGTCGGGATTGTCGCGGTGCATGCCGCCCGCCTGACCCAACGATTGCGCGGCGCCTGAGCGGGCGCCCATCCATCTTTCATCGATAGGACGTATCTCATGACGAAACCTTGCATTCTATGCGTCGCAATCACCGGCTCTTTGCCCACCAAGGCGCACAATCCCGCCGTGCCCATCAACATTTCGGAGCAGGTCGAGAGCACGCAAGAAGCCTTTGAAGCAGGCGCTACGATCGCCCATTGCCACGTCCGTGACGAGAGCGGCAAACCCACCGCCGACCCCGAGCGCTATGGCCGCCTTCTGGAAGGGCTGCGGCAGCATTGCCCCGGCATGATCGTCCAGCTCTCAACGGGCGGTCGTTCGGGCGCGGGGCGCGAGCGAGGCGGCATGCTGCCGCTGCGGCCCGACATGGCATCGCTGGCCGTCGGATCGAACAACTTTCCGACTCGCGTTTACGAGAACGCGCCGGATCTCGTCGATTGGCTGGCTTCGGAAATGCGCAGCTACGATGTGCTGCCCGAGATCGAAGCCTTCGATCTGAGCCATATACATCAAGCCGCTGCAATGCATGCGGACGGACGCCTGCCGCGCAAGCTCTATGTGCAGTTCGTCATGGGGGTGAAGAACGCGACGCCAGTAGATCGCGATATCTTCGACTACTACGTCAAAACGATGGAGCGCATCGCGCCGGACGCCAATTGGTGCGCGGCTGGGATCGGGCGGCATCAACTGACGGTCAACGAATGGGCCATCGCGGCGGGCGGGCACACGCGCACCGGCCTCGAGGATAACGTGCGCCTAGACAAGGGTAGGCTGGCGCCGTCCAACGCCGCGCTGGTCGCCCGCGCTGCCGCCCTCTGCGAAAAATACGGGCGCCCGGTCGCCACTTGGCAGCAGGCGCGCGATATCCTCGGTCTGGCGCAGCCGAAACAGCGCGCCGGGTAACGATTTCGCGCCTTTGGGTATCAGACCTTACCGAAGCGGTATTGGACTTGGCCCCTGCAGAGGCGCACCCTCCCAATCAATGCAAGCGTGCAGACTTAAGCGAAGACCAAAAAGGGGACACGGCTTTGCCCAAGATCGAGACTATCAGCACAAGGATCGTCGATTTGCCCACTATCCGCGGGCATGTCCTTTCGATGGCGACGATGACGGTCCAGTCCGTGGTGCTGGTCCATGTGCAATTCTCGGATGGCTCGGTCGGCATCGGCGAGGGCACGTCCATAGGCGGTCTCAGCTATGGCGCCGAAAGCCCCGAGAGCATCGCGTCCGCTATCGAGACCTACATCACCCCGGCCATCGTCGGCCGCGATGGAGACAACGTGAACGCCGCCCGCCGCGCTGCCGAGCGCGCCGTGATGGGCAATCCCATCGCGCGCTGCGCGGTAGAGAACGCCCTTTGGGACGGCCTCGGCAAGCGCGCGGGCAAGTCCGTAGCAGAGCTTTTCGGTGGTGCGCTACACTCCGGCCTCGAGGTGGCGTGGACGCTGGCCTCAGGCAACGCGTCGCAGGATATCGAAGAGGCGATGTCGATGCTAGAGCAGCGCCGCCATCGCCAGTTTAAGCTGAAGATCGGCAAGCGAGCCGTCCGCGACGACATCGTCCATGTCGCCAAGATCAAAAGCGCGCTTGGCGATCGCGCCAAGGTGACGGTCGACGTCAATCAGGCCTGGAGCCTGCATGACGCGCGCATTGGCCTTGCTGGCTTGCAAGAGATTGGCGTTGATATGGTCGAGCAGCCCATAGCGGCTTGCCATCGACACGCGCTGGGCACGCTGACGCGTGATTATCAGATCGCCGTCATGGCCGACGAGGCGCTGCGCGGCCCCGAGGATGCGCTCAACCACGCTTGTGAGCATGCTGCAGACGCCTTTGCGGTCAAGATCGCGCAATCAGGCGGTCTCAGCCGCGCGGCCGAGGTCATTGCCATCGGGCAGGCCGCCGGGCTGGGTCTTTATGGCGGCACCATGCTGGAATCCGGTGTTGGCACTGCCGCCGCACTACAACTTTTTTCGACCACTCGCCATCTGGCATGGGGGACCGAGCTGTTCGGCCCTCTTCTGTTCAAGGACGACATCCTGACGCAGTCACTGGTCTATTCGGACTTTCAGGTGCATGTCCCCGACGGGGATGGATGCGGTGTGACGCTGGATCAGGACAAGGTTGATTTTTATACGCGCGGCCGAAGCCGCGCGGTGCCCACGCACACAAATATCAAGGCAAGCGTCTGAAACCCGGAGGAGGGGACAGACGATGACCAACGAGGAGGAGAATACATCATGCTGACACTGCCCAAACTGGACGAGCTTGATCGTCGTTTGCAGAACATCGTGCAGGACGACCCAGAGAACGGGGTGTATCGCGCCCGCCGCGATATGTTCACCGATCCCGACCTTTTCGAGCTGGAGATGAAGCACATATTCGAAGGCAACTGGATCTACATGGCCCATGAAAGCCAGATACCGAACCCTGGCGACTACTTCACGCTGCATATGGGCCGCACGCCTGTCGTCATCACCCGCGATAAGGATGGCGAGTTGCACGCGCTGGTGAATGCCTGCTCGCATCGAGGCGCCATGCTCTGCCGGTTCAAACGCCGCAATCAGAAGACGTTCACCTGCCCGTTCCATGGCTGGACCTTCTCGAACACCGGCAAGCTCTTGAAGGTCAAGGACCCTAAGGGCGCTGGCTACCCAGAGCAGTTCAATCAGGATGGCAGTCACGACCTGACGCGCGTCGCCAAGTTCGGCAACTATCGCGGCTTCCTCTTCGGCTCGCTGAACCCCGATGTGGAGGAGCTGGAGGATTACCTCGGCGAAGCCAAGAAGATGATCGACCTTGTGGCCGATCAGTCGCCCGATGGGTTGGAGGTTTTGCGCGGTGCGTCGACTTATACCTATGATGGCAACTGGAAGCTTCAGGCCGAGAACGGCGCAGATGGGTATCACGTCTCGGCAGTGCATTGGAATTACGTGGCCACCACTGGCCGCCGCACTCAGGACGGGAAGGAAGACAAGATTAAGGCCACTGATGCGTCGAAATGGGCAAAGCAGAAAGGCGGTTTTCACTCCTATGTAAACGGCCACCTGCTGCTCTGGACGACATGGGCCGACCCCACCAACCGTCCCAACTATGCCAAGCTGGGTGAGTGGACCGAGCAATTCGGCAAGGAAAAGGCCGAGTGGATGACAGGCGTTCTGCGTAACCTCTGCCTCTACCCCAACGTCTTCCTGATGGATCAGTTCTCGAGCCAGCTGCGTATCTTTCGCCCCATCTCGGTCGATCAGACTGAAGTGACGATCTACTGCATCGCCCCCAAGGGCGAGAGCAAGGAAAGTCGCGCACACCGCATCCGCCAATACGAGGATTTCTTCAACGCCTCGGGCATGGCAACGCCGGACGACACCGAGGAATTCCGCGCGACGCAGCGCGGCTATCAAGGTGGCGCGCACGCCAAGTGGAATGACCTGACGCGCGGTGCGGTGCAATGGATCGAAGGCCCGGACGAGGATGCAAAAGCCTTGGGTATCAACCCGATCTTGTCGGGCGCGCGCACCGAGGATGAGGGTCTTTTTGTGATCCAGCACAGCCAATGGGCCGAGCGGATGCGCGATGCGGTAAGCGCAGAGCGTCAGGTTTTGTCGGGCGAAGATAAGCAAGTGGCGGCGGAGTGATCGACATGAGCACTAACACCATTGAAAAACCCGCCGCCGCCGCTAACGCGAAATCCATCAGCTACGAGGAGATCCAGCAGTTCCTCTTTGCCGAGGCGCGCTGCCTCGATGACCGTGACTGGGATGCATGGCTGGATTTCTACCATGCGGATTGCGAATTCTGGATGCCCGCATGGGATGACTTCGACACGCTGACCGAGGACCCTCAGTCGGAAATGTCGCTGATCTGGTACCCCGACAAGTCCGGGATCGAGGATCGCGTGTTTCGGATCAAGACGGACCGTTCGTCGGCGACGTCACTGCCCGAGCCGCGCACGGCGCATTATCTGGCCAATATCGAGGTGTTGTCGCGTGAGGGCACTGAAATAAAGCTGCGGTTCAATTGGCAGACGCTGAGCTTCCGCTACGGTCAGACCGACCGGCACTGGGGCACATCGTTCTACACGCTGGATGTCAGCGGCAAGACGCCCCTGATCGCGGCCAAAAAAGTGGTGCTGAAGGACGACCACATTCACCACGTGGTCGATGTCTATCACACCTGAGCCTACCCGGCCCCCACAGAACTAAAGACGCGCGCAATCCGGCCATTCGTTGGATCGCCACGAGGGAGGAGTATACGCATGGCCTTTCAGGTCGCATTGAATTTCGAAGACGGCGTGACCCGCGTGATTGACGTGGACGAGGACGAAAAAGTCACCGACGCCGCCTTTCGCCAAAAGATCAATCTTCCCATGGATTGCCGCGATGGCGTCTGCGGCACCTGCAAGTGCAAGTGCGAGGAGGGTGCATACGAACTCGAGTTCTACATGGACGAGGCTATGACCGACGAAGAGGCCGAGGAGCGTTTTGTTCTGGCCTGTCAAATGACAGTCGAAAGCGATTGCATCATCTCGGTCCCGGTCTCGTCGCAGGTCTGCAAAACGGGCGCGCAGACGGTTGCCGGCAGCGTGCAGTCCATCGACGCACTTTCGGACACTTCCTACAACCTCACGGTGAAGCTGCATAAGCCCATGGGGTTCCTGCCGGGCCAATACGTCAACATCAGCGTGCCCGGCACCGACGCGCACCGCTCATATAGCTTTTCCTCGCGCCCTGGCGCCGAGGAGGCCACATTCCTCATTCGTAATCTCCAAGGCGGCGTGATGTCGAGCTATCTCGAGGCTGGATCAACCGGCGACGAGGTCAAGCTGACCGGCCCGATGGGCGCGTTCTATCTGCGGAGTCTGGAGCGGCCCCAGCTTTGGCTGGCGGGGGGCACCGGCCTTGCGCCCTTTCTGTCGATGTTGGAGACGCTGGCTGAGCAGGGCACCGAGCAGGCGATCACGCTCTATTACGCCGTGACCAATGCCGCCGATTTGGTTGAGCTCGCGCGCGTACAGGAGCTGGCCGAGAAAATTGGAACGGTCCGCGTCATCACGATCCTCGCGTCGGAGGATGAGGATCATGAGCGTAAGGGCTTTGTCACCGATCACGTTACCGCCGAGGAACTGAACGGCGGCAACGTCGATGTCTATCTCTGCGGCCCGCCCCCCATGGTCGAGGCCGTGCGCCAGCACTTCAAATCGCTGGGCACCGAGCCTGCGAATTTCTACTTTGAGAAATTCACACCCAATGATGCGATCGAGGTCGCTGCATGAAACCGCGCTTTGAAAATAAGCGCGCGGTGATCACCGGCGCGGGGCAGGGCATAGGCCGCCGCGTGGCTGAACGCATGGCCGCCGAGGGCGCCGAGGTGCTGGTCGTCGATCGCTCTGACGCGCGCCACGATACGGTCGCGTCCATCAAAAAGGAGGGCGGCACCGCGCATGAGCTGGCCGTCGATCTGGAGACATATGAGGGCTGCCAAGCAGCTATCGCGAAGGCGGTCGAGCTGTGGGGCCGGGTCGACATCCTGGTGAATAACGTGGGCGGCACGATCTGGGCAAAACCGTTCGAGCATTATGAGCCGCACCAGATCGACGCTGAGATCAGCCGCTCGCTTATGCCGACGCTCTATGGCTGCCACGCCGCGCTCGAGCCGATGCTGAAGGCCGGATCGGGCGTCATCGTCAATGTCAGCTCCATCGCCACGCGCGGGCTCAACCGCGTGCCCTACGGCGCGGCGAAAGGCGGGGTGAACGCCATCACTGTCAATCTCGCTTGGGAAGTGGCCGAGCGCGGCATCCGCGTTGTCGCCACCGCCCCCGGTGGAACAGAGGCGCCGCCGCGCCCCGTGCCGCGCAACCCGAACGCCGCGGAGGAGCAGCGCGAGGATTGGTACCAGACGCTCGTCGAGCAAACGCTCCAGTCGAGCTTCATGAAACGCTACGGCACGCTGGATGAGCAGGCAGGGGCGATCTTGTTCCTCGCGTCGGATGACGCGTCGTACATCACCGGGGTCACGTTGCCAGTCGGCGGCGGGGATCTCGGATAACCGGTCTCACGGACCAAGTTGTTTTCAGGGAGGAAACACATAATGAAAAAACTGACACAAACGGCCGCAGCGGCGCTTATCGCTGCACTCGGAACTTCGGCGGCCTACGCGGAGGATATCAAGGTCGGGCTGCTTCTGCCTTACTCCGGCGTCTATGCATCGCTCGGCAACGAGATCGAAGCGGGTTTCCGCCTTGGCCTCGAGACTTTCGGCGGCGAGACCGACGACACCTTCACCATCGTTACCGAGGATACCGAGGTGAAGCCACCTGTCGCTCTTGGCAAGGCCAAGAAGCTGGTCCTGCAGGATGAGGTCGACGTGATGGTCGGTATCGTCAGCTCGGGCGTTCTGGGCGCCGTGCGCGATTTCGTCGATGGCGCCAAGGTGCCGTTGATCGTTGCCAACGCGGGCAATGACGAAGCGACCGGCGAGGCGTGCAGCGCTTACATCACGCGCCTCTCATTCTCGAACCAGCAGGTCAACCGCCCGATGGGCACGCATCTCTACGAGCAGGGCGTGCGCAAGGTGTTCACTATGGCATCCGACTATGCTGCAGGCCGCCAGATGATCGGCGCCTTCGCGGACGCGTTCACCGAGGCGGGTGGCGAGATTGTTGGCCAAGAATGGACTCCGTTCCAGAAGACGCAGGATTTTGGCCCCTATATGGCGAACGCACAGGCCAGCGGCGCCGATGCCGTCTATGTCTTTTACGCGGGCGGTGAGGCGATTTCCTTCGTCAAGCAGTATGACAGCTTTGGCCTCAAGGCGGATTTGCCGCTCTACGGCGCGGGCTTTCTGACGTCGCCCCTCTATGTCAACGCGGAAGGCCCGGCGGCTATCGGCGTGATCGCGGCGCTGCACTACGTGCCGACCATCGACAACCCCGAGAACAAGGTCTTTGTCGATGCCTTCATGGCGGCGAACGACCGCGCCCCGTCCGAGTTCGCGGTCCATGGCTTCGATGCGGCGCGCGCGCTGGTTCTGGCCTCGGCTGGCGGTGCGAATGATCGCGAAGCGCTGGCTGCGGCCCTCAGCAAGACCTCCTTCGACGGCCCGCGCGGCACCACCTCGATCGACCCGGCGACCAACAACATCGTCCAGCCGATCTATGTCTACGAGACCGTCGCGATGGAAAATGGCGAAGGCCTGACCCAGAAGGTCTTGGCGACGCTGCCCGCCACCGCCGATCCGGCCAATGGCTGCACGCTGGCAAACTGAGCCAGCCTACCGGGCCGCGCACCCACGGGCGCGCGGCCCCTCCTCATTCCCCGAAAGGTGACGCAAGATGGACGTCGGTTTCTGGCTTTTCCAAACGCTGAATGCATTGCAGCTGTCGATGCTGCTGTTCCTGCTGTCCGTCGGGCTGACGGTCATCTTCGGATTGATGCATTTCGTGAACCTCGCGCATGGCTCGCTCTACGCATTCGGTGCCTATGTCGCCGCCGGAACGGCGGGCGTAATCGGCTATTGGGGCGCGTTCATCCTGGGGCCCATCGTGGTCGCCGTGATTGGCTTCATCCTCTACGCCACTTTGATCCGCCGGATGCGCAAGTCCGGGCCGATGGCTCAGGTGTTAGTCACCTTTGGGCTGATCTTTGTCTTGCTCGACATCACGCGCATCATCTGGGGCGATCTGGCGTTGGGTATCCAGCTTCCCCCCATCCTGTCTGGGCGCGTGTCGCTGGGCGCGCTGGAGTATCCGCTCTATCGCGTCTTCATCATCGCATTGGGCATTGCGATCTTTGTCGCGCTGTCGCTGGTGCTGAGCCGCACACAGATCGGCGCAATGATCCGCGCGGGCGTCGACAATGACAACATGGCGGCCTGCCTCGGCATCAATGTCGAGAAGCTCTTTTTCGCGGTCTTCTGTGTCGGCTGCGCCCTAGCGGGCCTTGCCGGGGTTGTCGCGGCGCCGATCCTATCGGTCACGCCCGATATGGGTCTGCAAATCCTCATCCCGACGCTGATTGTCATCGTGATCGGGGGCCTCGGATCGCTTAAGGGCGCGTTCATTGGATCGCTGATCTATGGCTTCGTACAAACCTTCGGTGCGGTCCTGGTGCCCTCGCTGGCCTCGGTCATCGTCTATGCGCTGCTGGCCATCGTGCTGGTGACACGGCCCACCGGCCTGTTTCCGGCAAAGGTGTAACTTATGTTCAGGCACACTCCTCTCCGCATCGCAACGCTACTGGCCCTTCTGGCGGGCATGATCGTCGCGGCTTTTACCGCAGGCTATTTCGGCCTCGAGATCCTGGCAGAGATCGTCGTTCTGGCGATCCTCGTCGTCGCGCTCGATCTGGTTGCGGGGTTCGGTGGGATGGTCTCGCTCTGCCACGGCGCTTTGCTGGGCTTTGGCGCCTACACATTCGCGGTGCTCACCGGCACCCTGGGATGGGACGCGCTGCCCGCTATGGCGGCGGCGATCGCCATGACAGGCGCGGTCGCTTGGATCATCGGGGCGATCTGCTCGGGCAGTCATGGGATCTACTTCATCATGGTCACGCTGGCCTTTGGCCAGATGGCTTATTCCTATATCTTCAGCAGCCCTTTTCTTGGCGGCGATGACGGCTTGGGCGGTATTTCCCGGCCAGATCTTTCGATGATCGGCTTCAACCTGAACGACAGCCGGACCTTCGTGCTCTATGCGCTGGTCTGCGCGGTGATCGCCTATCTCTTTGCAGCCGCCTTCCTGCGCTCGGGCGTCGGGCGCAGCCTTGTCGGCGTCAAGCAAAGCGAGCAGCGGATGCGCGCGTTGGGTCTGGTTCCATGGCGCACCAAGGCACATGCTTTCGGGGTCTCGGGCCTTATCGCGGGTCTGGCGGGCGTTCTGGCTGCGCAACATATCATGTATATCTCGCCCGGGCTTCTGTCATGGACAGTCTCGGGAGAGGCGCTGGTAGTCGTCATCTTAGGCGGTCTTGGCACGCTAGTCGGTCCGATGGTAGGCGCAGTAGCCTTCGTTCTGATCAAGCACGAGATCAGCGCCATAACACCCTATTGGCATCTTTTCGTCGGTGTCATCCTCATTGCGGTGGTGATGAGTCGAGCAAATGGTATTTTCGGCTTTGTCGAAGCGCGGCTGGAGGCGCGGCGCAAGCGGGCAACGCTTAAAGAGCCGACCACGAGAGATCTGGAGCCCGAGGTGCGCGATGCTTGAGGTGAAGGGACTGGACAAGAGCTTTGGCGCGATCCACGTGACGCGGAACGTGTCGCTGAAGCTTGAAAAGGGCGAGCGGCGGGTGATCCTCGGCCCCAACGGGGCGGGCAAGACGACCCTCTTCAATCAGCTGGTGGGCGAGCTGACACCCGATAAGGGCAGCGTCATCTTGGATGGCGAGGATATCACGCCGCTTGGCGTCGCCGCCCGCGCGGGCAAAGGCCTGTCGCGCAGCTATCAGAAAAACACGCTTTTCGATGAACTGAGCCTCCGCGATAATCTAAGCCTCGCCGCCGCGATCCGCACAAGGGCCAGCCGCTCGTTTTTCCGTGACTCTCTGTCGGACAAGGGCGTGGCTGAGATCGTCGCCGAGACGGCCAAGCTCGTTCATCTGACGCCGCACCTGGATCTTATGGTGTCCGAGGTATCGTATGGCATCCGCCGCCAGTTGGAGGTCGGCATCGCACTCGCCACGCGGCCTCGCGTGATCCTTATGGACGAGCCGACATCGGGCATCGGCCCCGAGATGAGTCATGCGTTCCACGCCATGCTGAACGAACTGCCGCGCGATCTGACGCTGCTGATCATCGAGCATGACATGGATCTGGCCTTCGACGTAGCCGACAGCATCACGGTGCTGAACTATGGCGAAGTCGTTTTTGATGGTACGCCCGAGGCGGCGCAGGGCTCGAGCATGCTTAAAGAGATTTATCTAGGGAGCTGGGAAGATGCTTGAACTCAAAGGCGTCGAGTCGGGTTACGGCGACACTCAGGTTCTCTATGGCATTGATTTCAACGCGCAGGCGGGCCGCGTTCTGGCCGTTCTGGGCCGTAACGGCGCGGGCAAGAGTACGACGCTTAAGACCGTCATGGGATTGCTGCCGCTCAAGGCCGGGACGATTTCACTTGACGGGTCGGTCATCAACGGCACAGCGCCCTATGATGTGGCGCGCGCCGGCATCGGTTATGTTCCCGAGACGCGCGACATCTTTCCGTCACTGACAGTGCGCGAAAATCTCGATCTGGCCGCATCGCGTGGCCGGACCGGCGATTGGACCATGCAGACCGTTACGGATCTATTCCCACGTCTCGGCGAGCGGATGGATAATGGCGGCCAACAGCTGTCGGGCGGCGAGCAGCAGATGCTTTCCATCGCGCGGGCACTTCTGCTCAATCCACGACTTCTGATCCTCGACGAGCCGACCGAGGGTCTGGCCCCAATCATCGTCAAACTCATCCACGACAAGCTGCAGGAACTGCGCAGTGCAGGCTTGTCTATGGTGCTGGTCGAGCAGAATTTCGGATTTGCGACCTCGCTCGCCGATGACGTCGCCGTGGTGTCTAAAGGGCAGGTTGTATGGACCGGAACACCTTCGGACATACGGAAAAACACCGAGCTTCAGCATAAATGGCTTGGAGTGTAGCTCGAGTGATCTAGTGTTTGTCGTTTGAATTTACTTTTCTGATCGAAATGACGTTAGAAATGTGAGCGATTTTTAAATAAGAAGTCGATCTCGAGTGAGCGGCCAGTTATATTGGCTTCTTACATTGATCTATCTTTTTTAATCAAATTGCGAACATATTTTTCAGTATATGCTGGATCAAAATCTACCTGCTGCTAACTAATCGATCTCGCTGAAAAATTACGGGTGGTATGTTCCTTGGCAGATCGTGGTAAAATAAGAAATACACAAAGTAGTAACTTGAACCCTTGATTTCGAAACGGCCATATAAAGCATTTGCATCCTCCTCCCCACGAATAATCTGTTTCATATGCCACATATTTCTGGAATCCAACAGAGCGACAGCGCATTCGAAACAAACCGTTCATCAACGCATGATCCCGCTTTTGCTGATCTCTGACAAACAATGTTTAAATCGAGCTCCCGCAACCAAATCAGCCAAAAACACCACCTGGACCGAAGCAACGCCGAGCGCCCAATGCGCAAGCCGCGCGGCCAGCGGCCAAGCCTCAGGCATTTTCCATCCCTCAAAACCTCACCGCGCTCCCCATGTGTCCGAAAGCTTGTAGCCTCGCGGCCAAGGGTCGGTGGGGTCCAGCATGTGCTGATGGATGCCGGTGATCCAGCCGCGGCCCGAGAGTTCCGGGTGGATGGCGGTACGCTCGCCTACACGCGTTTCGCCGAGGATGCGTCCCGCGAAGCTCGACCCGATGATCGAGCGGGCGGTCAGTCGGTCTCCGGTCTTCATCACGCCTTGCGCATGCAGGAGCGCCATGCGGGCCGAGAGGGCCGTGCCCGTGGGCGAGCGGTCTACCTTGCCGGGCCGGATTGCGACGGCGGCGGTCGTCTCCAGGCCTGTCGCACCGTCCGAGAGAGGACCGGCGAAGAGGCAGAAGGAGATATGGCGCCAGTCCGGGTTTTCGGGATGATCGAAGCCGATCTGCTCATTGGCCGCAGCGGTGATCCGCATGCCGAGCGTCGCGATATCGTGGGCCTCGTCCTCGGTCAGAGCGAAGCCCAACGCCGCCGCATCCACGATGACGAAGCTGTCGCCGCCATAGGCTGTATCGACACCGAGGCTGCCCAGCCCGTCCACCTCGAGCGCGCGGCCCATCTCGGCCGCGAAGGAGGGCAGGTTCCGCACGAAGATCCGCTCGGCCTTGCCATCCCTGCATTCTGCGCGCACGCGGACCAGCCCGCCGGGCGCTTCGAGGACGAGATGCGTCTCCGGCTCCTGCATCTCGATAATGCCGGCATCCAGAAGGACGGTGGCGACGCAGATGGAATTGGAGCCGGACATGGGCGGCGTATCCTCGGGCTCCATGATGATCCACGCCGCCTGCGCCTCGGGGTGCTTGGGCGGCACCAGCAGGTTCACATGACGAAAGACGCCGCCGCGCGGCTCGTTCAGGACGAAGTCGCGCAGCGTGCCGTCCCTGGCGATCCACCGGCTCTGTTCCCAGAGCGTCTCGCCGGGGGGCGGAAGAACGCCGCCCACGATGACATCACCGACCTCGCCCTCGGCATGGGCGGAAATGACGTGGATGGTCTTGCTGGAGCGCATGTCAAAGCGCCTTGCAGAGGCGCAGCGCGTCATAGATTGCGGCATGGGTGTTGCGGGCGGCGACGGCGTCGCCGATGCGGAAGAGCCGATAGCGGCCCGTGGGGTTGCGGACGACCGCCTGGGGCCGCCCCGCGATCAGGGCATCGTGATCCACCTCGCCGCCGTTCAGCGCGCCCTCGACCAGATCGAAATAGAGATCGTCGAGAGGGCGCGTGCCGTGATTGACGACCACCTGATCGACGCGCCGCTCGCGGGTTTCGGAGATGTAATCGCTGCCGATGGTGGCGACGAGATGATTGCCGTCCCGGCGCACATGGTCGAGCTTCCATGTGACGGTGAAGGTCACATCGCGCTTTTGCAGCTCGCGCATGGCGGGGGTGAGGGACATGGCCATGACCTCTGGTGCGAAGCTCCGATCGCGGGTCATGATCTCGACCGACGCGCCCGTCGCCGCGATCTTCTCGGCGGCCTGAAGCCCGGCGAAATCGCCCGCCTCGTCGTAGATGAGAACATTGCTTCCGGGGCTCGCATCGCCCGAGAGAATGTCCCAAGCCGAAACGACCAGCGCGTCGGCCCCCTCGAACATGTCGGTATGGGGCAGGCCGCCGGTTGCGACGATCACCACATCGGGTCGCTCGGCCACCACCGTGCCTGCATCGGCGAAGCTGTTGAAATGGAAGGTGACGCCCATCCGCATGCATTCCGCGTGACGCCACTGGATCAGCTGCATCATCTCGGCGCGGCGCGGCGTTCGGGCCGTCAGGCGGACCTGGCCGCCCGGGTCGCTGGCGGCCTCGTGGACGATCACCTCATGGCCGCGCTCGGCGGCAACGCGCGCCGCCTCCATCCCGCCGGGGCCGGCGCCGATGATGACGATGCGCTGGCGCGTCTCGGCTTTCGGCACGACATGCGGCTCCTCGAGCTCGCGGCCCGTCGCCGGGTTGTGCAGGCACAGCGCGATGCCGCCCTGATAAATTCGGTCGAGGCAATAATTCGCGCCGACGCAGGGACGGATGCGGTCTTCCTCGCCGCGCAGGATCTTCGCCATGATATGCGGCTCGGCGATATGGGCGCGGGTCATGCCGACCATGTCGAGCTTCCCGCTCGCGATCGCGTGGCGCGCGGTGGCGACGTCCTGGATCTTGGCGGCGTGGAAGGTGGGGAATTGAGTGGCGGCCCTGATTTCGCCGGCGAAGTCGAGATGCGGATTGGCGCGCATCCCCTGCACAGGAATGACGTCGGTCATGGCCGCGTCCGTCTCGATATGGCCGCGCACGACGTTCAGGAAATCCACCAGTCCGCTGGATTTGAGCCGCCGGGTGATCTCCATTCCCTCGGTCTTGGTGATGCCGCCTTCCATGTCCTCGTCGGCGACATAGCGGATCCCGACGAGGAAATCGGGGCCGACCCGCGCGCGCACCGCCTCGAGCACCTGCATCGACAGGCGCATGCGGTTCTCGAGGCTGCCGCCGTAATCGGTGCCCTCCATCGCGTTGCTGGCGGGTGACCAGAACTGGTCGAGCAGATGGCCGTAAGCCTCGAGCTCGATACCGTCGAGCCCGGCGGCCTGCATCCGCTCGGCGGCCTCGGCATAGTCGCGGACGATGCGCTCGATGTCCCAGATCTCGGCGCGTTTGGCGACGGCGCGGTGAGCGGGCTCGCGCTCGCTCGTCGCCGAGATGGTGGGCAGCCAGTCGCCCTTGTCCCAGCGCGTGCGGCGCCCGAGATGCGTGAGCTGGATCATGACGGCGCATTCATGCTCGTGGCAGTCGTCGGCGATCTTCTTCATCCATCCGATGACCTCGTCCTTGTAGGCGAGGATGTTGTTGAAAGCGGGAGGGCTGTCGCGCGACACGGCGGCCGAGCCCGCGGTCATCGTGAGCGCGACACCGCCCTTCGCGCGCTCGCGGTGGTAGGCGCGATAGCGGTCCTTGGGCATGCCGTCCTCGGGATAGGCCGGCTCGTGACTGGTGATCATCAAGCGGTTCTTGAGGGTGAGATGCCTCAGCCGGTAGGGCTGCAAAAGAGGGTCGTTGGACATGGCGCACTCCGCAGGAACGGTTGACGATCCCGCAAAATGTTCACTAGTGTCAAGAAATATGTCGCGACGGCCATGAGGCCTGTGACGGCTGCGTGAAGACGGGACGGACCCGATGAAAAATGCCGAGGAACGCGAGCGGGATACCGGATGGCGCGGCTCGCGTGCGCTCTGGCTGGGCGCGGCCAAGACGGCCTTTGTCGAAACCGGCCTCGATGCGGTGAAGATCGCGCCGCTGGCGGCGCGGCTCGATATCTCGCGGACCAGCTTCTACTGGTTTTTCAAGGATCGCGCGGCGCTGCTCGATGCGCTTCTGGAGGATTGGGACGCCAAGAATACCGGCGCCTTCGTCACCGCTTGCGCGGCGGACGCGCGCACGATCCCGGAGGCCGTTCTGAACCTCATCACGGTCTTTCACGACGAGGCGCTTTTCGAGCCGCAGCTCGATTTCGCGGTGCGTGGCTGGGCGCATCGGTCGGACGCGGTGATGGAACGGGTCAATGCGGCGGATGCGGTGCGGCTCGATGCCATCCGCGCGATGTTCATGCGCTTCGGCTTTGCGCCCGACGAGGCGGATGTGCGCGCGCGGACCGTCTATCTTGTGCAGATCGGCTATATCTCGATGCAGGTCCGGGAAGATCGCGCCGAGCGAATGAGCCGTGTTCCAGCCTATGTGCAGACCTTCTGCGGCGCGGCCCCAAGCGCCGAGGAACTTGCGCGGTTTCACGCGCGGATCGCGTTCGATCCCGTGTCGGGATAGGTGCCTCGTTCCCGGTTTGCCTCGAAAGCGATCAGGGCGTGCCGTCTTCGCCATGTCTGAATGTGTCGAGCCGCACGCGATGCTCCGCCTGGCCACTGACGCCGGAGGGAGCGCGGAATGTCTGGCCCGACAGCGGCGCGGCGGCCCGCTGCTGCCTGCCCAGCCCTTTTGTCGCGCTGGTCACGAAGAGGGTGCCCAGATCCTCGCCGCCGAGAGCGGGACAGGATGTGTTGGGCGCGGGCAGCGGGATCGCCGCGAGCAACTCGCCGTGCGGCGCGTAGCGCCTCACGCTCGATGCGCCCCACAGGGCGATCCAGAGAGCGCCCTCACCGTCGATCACCGCGCCGTCCGGCGCCAGACCTTCGGCGGAAAGGTCGAGGCAACACTCGGGCGCGCCGATCGGCCAGCCGTCTGGTCCGAGCGCGACGCGCATGATCCGGGCGGTGGGTGTGTCGCAGAAACAGGCGCTGCGCTCATCGGGGGCGAAACAGATCGCGTTGGGGATGGTGAGGGACGCGTAAAGCCGCCGCATCTCGCCGCGATACCAGCGCCAGATCGCACCGGCGCCGCGTCTTTCGCCCTTGTGCATCGTGCTGATCCAGAAGCCGCCTTGCGGATCGGCGCGCCCGTCATTGGTCCGTATCATGCTGCCTTCTGTCTCGAGAGGAGCGATCAATCGCCGCTCTGCGCTTTTCAGATCGAAATACCAAAGACCGCTTTCGGAGGCGAGCAGGAGCCCGCCTTCATCGATCCAGCCGGCGGCGGAATGCATTTCGTCGAACGCCCATTCACGCGCAACCTCGCCCTTGCGCGAGAGCATGCGGCGCCCGGTGATGTCGAACCAGAAGAGCTCCCGGCGCATCGGATGCCAGAGCGGGGCTTCGCCCAAATCGCAGACGCGATCGTCGAAGACCCGCGCGCTCATCCCGTCGTTACCACGCCGCCGTCGATGACGAGCGCCTGTCCCGTCATCATCCGGCTGGCCCGCGATGCGAGAAAAAGCGCGCCGCCGGCAATGTCATGCGGGGCGAGCGGCTCCTTGAGGCACTGGCGGCCCAGATGCGCCTCGAGGGCTTCGGGCGTCACCCACATCTCGCGCTGCTTTCGGGTCATGACCCAGCCCGGC
Source organism: Roseovarius aquimarinus (assembly GCF_043661195.1). Lineage (NCBI taxonomy): Bacteria > Pseudomonadati > Pseudomonadota > Alphaproteobacteria > Rhodobacterales > Roseobacteraceae > Roseovarius > Roseovarius aquimarinus. The sequence goes on along the minus strand of NZ_JBIHMM010000004.1, from coordinate 197,727 downwards.
GCCAGCGCATTGACCCGGATTCCGTCCGCCCCGAACTCACGCGCGAGCGCGCGGGTAAGCCCGTTGATGCCCGAATTCGCCGCCACATAAGCCGGATAGCCCGCGTTGCCCATCATGTAGCTGATCGACGTCATGTTCACGATGGAGCCGCCACCGAGCGCGCGCATGCCCGGAATGACAGCTTGGGATGTCATGAAATACGCCTTGAGATTGACATCCATGAGGCGGTCCCAGTCTTCGCCGGTGGTGTCGAGCGTGCCGTGCCGCGCGTCGTTCGCGGCGTTGTTCATCAGGATCCGCACCGGCCCATGCACTTCCGCGGCCTCGGCGATGGCGGCCCGCATCGCGGCGCTGTCGGTCACATCGCAGCGCAAAAAGAGGGGCCGATTGCCCGTGAGGCTCTGCATGGCGTCGCAGAATGGGCTGGCATCGGACCTTTGCGAAAAGGCGACGCGGCTTCCCTGGCGTAGAAAAGCCTCCGTCAGGGCCGCGCCGATCCCGCTGCCGCCGCCGGTGATGAAGACCGACGCGCCTTCGAGATCGGGAAAGACGGGCAGATCGATCATGTCGGGGCGGCTCTCGGCGGACTTGTTCAATTGCGATCCTATCACAGCTTGTCTCGCCGAAATCAATCTATGCGTGTGTTTTTCTGGACAACGCAAACGAATGGCTCATAAATGGTCACGCAACACGTTAAAGATGCGCGATTAATCAGTGCGCTCTCATGAGTTGCTCGGTCAACGGCAGGGGGCAGCCATGTGCCCCTTCTTCGGGAGCGGCTAGTGCGCGCGAGCGTCGTCATTCGGACCTTGAACGAGGCGGAGCACCTCGACGACCTGATGCGCATGATCGCGCGGCAGGTGACGCCCGATTTCGATGTCGAGACCGTGCTGGTGGATTCGGGATCCAAGGACGGCACGGTCGAGATCGCCCGGCGGCACGGCGCGCGCATCACGACCATCTCGAAATCCGAATTCTCCTTCGGGCGGTCGCTGAACCGGGGCTGCGGTTTCGCGGCCGGCGATCTTCTGGTGTTCGTGTCGGGCCATTGCGTGCCCGCGGATGAGCATTGGCTTGCCCGGCTATGCCGCCCGCTGCTCGACGGCAGGGCGCACTACACCTACGGGCGGCAGATCGGCGATGATCGCAGCAATTACAGCGAGCGGCGCATCTTCGCGAAGTATTATCCCGAGACGTCGCAGCTCCCGCAGGCGGATTTCTTCTGCAACAATGCGAATTCCGCGCTCTTGCGCGCCGTGTGGGAGGCATATCCGTTCGACGAGACCCTGACCGGCCTCGAAGACATGGACCTGGCCAAGAGGCTGACGGCGACGGGGATGCGGATCGGGTATGTCGCGGAGGCGGCGGTCTTTCATCATCATCAGGAGACGTGGCGCGAGGTGAAACGCCGCTTCGAGCGCGAGGCGCTCGCCCTGCGCTCGATCATGCCCGAGGTGCATCTGTCATGGCTCGACGTGCTGCGCTTCGTGGCGGTCAGCGCGGTGGGCGACTGGCGCTCGGCACGGCGGAACGGCACCACATCGACGCCCCTTACAGGCATGATCCGCTATCGCTGGAGCCAGTTCTCGGGGTCCTACAAGGGCAATCACGAGCACAGGATCCTGTCGCAGTCCGCGAAAGAAAGATTTTTCTACCCGAACATTTCGAGAGAGGCAGACCAGGATGAGTGGCTCAAACCGATGCGTCGCACTGCTCCCAATGAAATTGAACAGCCAGAGGGTTAGCGGCAAGAATTTCCGTGATCTGCGGGGCAGGCCGCTCTTTCGGTGGATCCTCGAGAGCCTGCTCGCGATCGACGAGATCGACGAGATCATCATCAATACCGATGCGCGGCAGATGCTGGCGCAGAAGGGCCTGGCCGATGGCCCGCGCCTGCGTATCCGCGACCGCAAGCCGGAACTGTGCGGTGACGCCATCTCGATGAACCGGATCCTCGCCGACGATCTCGAGGCGGTGGAGGCGGGATGCTATGTGATGACGCATACGACCAACCCGATGCTGACGCCCCGGACGATCCGCGCCGCTCTTGCCCGCTACAGGGACGGCATGGCGCGCGGGACGGCGGATTCGCTCTTTACCGTCACCAAGGTTCAGGCGCGGTTCTACCGCGCCGACGGGAGCGCGGTGAATCACGACCCGCAGAACCTGATCCAGACCCAGGATCTAGAGCCGTGGTACGAGGAGAATTCGAACCTCTTCATCTTCTCGCGCCGGAGCTTCGCGGCCACGGGCGCGCGGATCGGACGCGCGCCGATCCTCCACGAGATGAGCAAACTGGAAGCCATCGACATCGACACGCCCGAGGATTGGGCGCTGGCCGAAGCGGTCGCCGGGATGGCTCGGCGCGCGATGGAGGCGGCATGAAGGACGTTCTGGTGACCTGCCCGCCGATGCTGGGCCAGATCGAGCGGTTTCACGATTTCGCGGCCGAGCGGGGGCTGAGGCTTCATCCGGCGGAAGTGACCCAGGTTCTGAGCGAGGACGCGCTCTGCCGTCTTCTGCCGCGTTATGACGGGTGGATCATCGGAGACGATCCCGCCACGAGGCGGGTGTTCGAGACCGCGCGGCGGGGCCGGTTGCGCGCTGCGGTGAAGTGGGGCATCGGCGTCGACAATGTCGATTTCGTCGCCTGTGAGGCGCTGGGCATTCCCATCACCAACACGCCGAGGATGTTCGGGGCCGAGGTGGCGGATGTCGCGACGGCCTATGTCATCGGGCTGGCCCGGCATCTCTTCGAGATCGATCGCGGCGTGCGTGCCGGGGACTGGCCGAAGCCCGCCGGGATCAGCCTGACGGGGCGCCGCTGCGGCCTTGTCGGCCTCGGCGATATCGGTCAGCACACCGCGCGCCGCTTGATGGTCTTGGGAATGGAGATCGTCGCCTATGATCCGGGCGTCGAGGGCGATGCCGGGATCGAGGGCCTCGAGCGCGCGGTCTGGCCCGAAGGTATCGGGACGCTCGATTTTCTGGTCTTCACCTGCGCACTCAATGCGCGCAATCGCCACATGCTGGATGCGGAGGCGCTGGCGCGGTGCAGCCAGGGCGTGCGCATCGTCAACGTCGCCCGCGGTCCGCTGATCGACGAGGCGGCGCTGGTCGCGGCGCTCCGCTCGGGCCGGGTACATTCCGCCGCGCTCGACGTGTTCGAGGAAGAGCCCTTGCCGCCGACAAGCCCGCTGCGCGAGATGGAGCGGTGCATCTTCGGCTCGCATAACGGCTCGAACTCCGTGGATGCGGTCATCCGCGCCAGCCACGAGGCGATCACGCGGCTGGCGGCGTTCCATGCCTCGGACCGGCACCGCGTGGTGCAGGGGCGGACGGGCGGCGTTCGGTGTGCCTCATGACCGCGCGCTTCGATCTTTCGATCATCGTGACGGTCTACAATTCCGAGGATTATCTCGACGCGTGTCTCGCCAGCATCGAGCGGCAAACTGTCGAACGGCTCGAGGTCGTAATCGTCAATGACGGAAGCACGGACTCGAGCGAGGCGATCATCCGGAGCTTTTTGCGCCGCAATCCGGAGTGGCGGTATTTCAGCCAACCGAACAAGGGCGTCGGGTTCACCCGCAATCGTGCCCTGCTTCTGGCGCGCGGCGACTATGTCGGGTTTCTTGACAGCGACGATCGGGCCGAAGATGCGATGTATGGCGATCTTCTGCATATCGCGCGCCGGGACGAGGCCTGCGTGGTGCTGTCGAATTTCTCGAAATGGGATTACACGGCGCGATGCGAGATCACCGAGCGGAAGGACCGCTTCACTGAGCTATCCGCGCTGAGCGACGAGGAGCGGCTCGCCCATATCTTCGGCGGGAAGATCTTCGGGATGGCCTGCTGTTCCATCTTCCGGCGGGCGCTCTTTCTCGAGGCCGGGTCGTTCTTTCCGGTCTCGACGTTCCACGAAGACATCTTCGTCATGCCTATCCTCTACGCCCATGCGGCGCGCATTTCGGCGTCGCCTGACAAGGGATATGTCTGGCGCATGCGGCCGCAGTCGGAGAGCCATTCGATCAACAGCAAGCATGTCCTCGGCGTGATGCACGCCCTGAGCCACCTTCAGGCCCATCTCGTGTCCCTCGGCCAATACGATGCCTTGAGGCGCAATTTCACGACCTATTGCATCATGTATCTCAACGGCCTCCTGAAGCGTGTCGAGAGTCTTGCGGAAAGTGTGCCGTCGAAGTCCTACCTTCTCGATCTGATGGGCTCCGCCACGAACCAGATCCTCGCCGACAAGCGGGATTTCGTTCCGCTCCATGCCGGCTCCTACGGCCCCTTCGTGGCTTTCGCAGAGGCGGCGCGCGCTTCGCAGAAGAAGATCGTGAATGCGGCCCTCGTCAAACCGCTTCGGTCCTTTCACTGCGACGTGGCCTTCTTTCCGCACAAGACCTATCACACGCTCACGATGCTGCCGATCGCGCGCGCCTTGCAGGAGCGTGGTCTTTCTTGCGCGTTCATCGACATGAGCGAGGCCTATGCCGACGAAGGCGCCTATGCCGCGTTCGACCGCTCCGAATTCCCGGTCGTCTCCTTTGCCGAGCTGGGCGCGTCGAGCGCGAGCTATGCGGCTTCGGTCTTCATGAATGATTGGGATGTCAAATGCGCCCTGCCCACCGTGCTCGCGGATAACGCGAGGGGGCGCGCGACCTTCGGCATCGTGGAGGGCATTCAGGATTTCTGGGATGTCGACACCGGCCGGCACCGGAACGCCTATCAATATGTGCGCTACCTGATCGCCGCCGGCGCGCATGACCTGCGCCATTTTACGGCGGGACTGCACAAGGACGTGCATATCGGCGGGGTTCCGAGGATCGCGCCGCTCTTGCAGAGAGACGCGCGGTTTCCATCCGAGAAGACCGCGCTCATCAACGTCAACTTCACCTATGGCGTTCTGGAAAGCGAGCGGGCGGCCTTCATCGCGTCGGCCGTCGCCGCGTCGCGCGCTGCCGGGTTCCGGCCGCTCCTCACTCGGCATCCACAGGATCTGGGGGATTTGAGCGGTCATGAGGTCGCCGCTTGCGACATGTACAGCGCCATCGACGGGGCGTCGGTGCTCATCAGCCGGTTCAGCAGCGCGATCATCGAGAGCGTCGCGATGGGCAAGCCAGCCATCTATTTCAATCCCGGCCTCGAGCGCGTCGACAAGTTTCTCGAGCCTCTCGGAGCGTTCGAGATCTGCCGCTCGGAAGACGCGCTGGCGGCTGCGCTGCGCGCGTTGGCGAGAATGCTCGACGAGGCGCCTGCGGAAGCGATGGGAAAGAAAGTGCGCGGGGCTGCCGCGCAATTTCTGGAACGGCATTGCGGCGTCGGCTCTGAGGCGGCGACTTCGGACGCCATCGCAGAATTCATCGCGTCGAAAACCGAGGTGCTGTCCTGGAGTCCGCCGCGCCGCGACGGTCTGCCGGTGGTCTCTGTCTCGCCGGACGCCTTGCCACCGCAGGAGGATACCGCGGTCTCGTCCCTGCGCGCCGCCGCGACCGCGCTTTTGCTCGACCCCGCTACGGGATTGGCGCGGATCGGGCGGGACGGTGATCTCGCCGGTCCGGTAGCCAAGGCGCTCGCGCAGGTCTCGGACGGCGCGCCGATCAGGGTGCATTTCGAGAAAGCGCGCGCTTTTGCCGAAGCCGCATCGCGTGCGCGGGTGACGGGATGAGCCTCGACGGACCTGCCCACGAATTGGGGCCCCTTGGGTGTGCCGTGCCAACCGCGCTGCGCCCGCAGCGCATCTTTCTCGCGGGGCATGCCGGAATGGTCGGAAGCGCCATCGTGCGGCAGCTCGGCCAGAGGCGCGAAGCGGGTGCTCCCATCGAGATCATCACCGCCCCGCGCGGCACCCTCGATCTGCGCGATCAGCGCGCCGTGCGGGACTTCATGCAGGCCGAGCGGCCCGATCTGGTCATTCACGCGGCGGCGAAAGTCGGCGGAATTCTCGCCAATTGCGGCCAGCCCGCCGATTTCCTCTTCGAGAACCTGATGATGAGTTGCAACGTCATCAACGAGGCTTACGGCGCGGGCGTGCGCAGGCTGCTCTATCTCGGCTCGTCCTGCATCTACCCGCGCGCGGCGCCGCAGCCGATGCAGGAGGGCGCGCTTCTGACCGGGCCGCTCGAGCCGACGAACGAGCCTTACGCCATTGCAAAGATCGCGGGCATCAAGCTCTGCGAGAGTTACAACCGGCAACATGGCACCGATTACTGTTCGGTCATGCCGACCAATCTCTACGGGCCCGGTGACAATTTTCATCCCGAGACGAGCCATGTGATCCCCGCCCTGATCCGCCGCTTTTACGAGGCTGCGCGGCGCGGAGACGATGCCGTGCGGATATGGGGGACGGGCCTGCCCCGGCGCGAGTTCCTCCATGTCGACGATCTGGCCGAGGCGGCGCTTTTCGTGCTGGACCTGAGCCAGGCCGATTACGCGCGCCGGACCGAGCCGATGCGGAGCCATTTGAATGTCGGCACCGGCGAGGACGTCACGATCCTCGAGCTTGCCGCCATGGTCGCGCGCGTGACCGGCTTCGATGGCCGAATCGAGACCGATGCGAGCAAACCCGATGGCGCGCCGCGAAAGATGCTCGACGTCTCGCGCCTCTCGGAGATGGGGTGGCGCGCGCGGACGGGGCTCGAGGACGGGCTCGCGCAGACCTATCGATGCTTCCTCGCGCAGGATCCCGCAGCGATGCGCATGTGACGGGGGCGGGTGCCGAAAACGCCGCCGAAGGGCGCAGGCTCGTCGCGGTCGTCGTCACCTGCAACCGCCTTGCGCAATTGCGGGCGACGCTCACGCGGCTTCGCGCGGCGAAGGCCGAGGGGCTCGGCGACATCATCGTCATCGACAATGCCTCGAGCGACGGGACCGCCGAGTGGCTGGCGGGGCAGAACGGTGCGGGAGTTTTCATCGAGCGCTGCGCCGAGAACCGTGGCGGCGCGGGGGGCTTCGCGCTGGGCCTCCGGCTGGCGGCCGAGCGGTTCGGCGCGGACTGGACACTCGTCATGGACGATGACGCGCGGCCCGAGCCGGGTGCGATCGCCGCCTTTCTCGCGGCGCCGCGCGGCGACGCGATGGCCTGGGCGGCAGCGGTCTATCATCCGGATGGGCGCATCTGCGACATGAACCGCCCGGCGCTCAATCCCTTTTGGGACGCGAAGGTCATGCGGCGCACCGTCCGGGCGCTCCTGTCGCGGCGAAGCAGGGACGGCTTTCACCTCGGCGCCTCCGATTATGCCGGGGCGCGCCAAGTGCCGGTCGACACCGGCTCCTTCGTCGGGCTTTTCGTCTCGCGCGCCGCGATCGACGCTGTGGGACATCCGGATGCGTCGCTCTTCATCTATGGCGACGATGTGCTCTACTCGCTCGCCATTCGGCGTGCGGGCGGGAGGATCCTTTTCGATCCCGCCATCAGGTTCGAGCATGATTTCCAGACGATGACGCGGGCGGACCCGCGGTTTCACCCCTTGTGGAAGACCTATTACCATTACCGCAACCTGCTGATCGTCTACCGTATCGCTGCGGGTGGCTGGTTCTGGCTCATCCTGCCTCTCTTCGTGACGAAATGGGCCTTCAAGGCGAAATTCCACAGGCACGAACGGGGGCGCTATCTGGCGCTTCTCGCGCGCGCGGTGCGCGACGGGCTTCGGCGCAGGACGCAAGTGCCGCACGGCCTGGTCCTCTCTTGGTCGGGCGCTGCGGAGGCGGCTCCGTTCAACGATTCAGGATCATGCGATGATACCGGCCCAGAAGCACGACCCCGAGAAAGAGACAGACCAGCGACACTCCGGCGACGAAGCTGATACTGACATAGGCCGCGTCGTAATTGCCGTAGAAGCCGCGCCGCATGAGGCCCGTGATGTGCAGCAGCGGATTGAACCAGAGAATATCCTGAATGAGAGGCGGCATGTCCTCGTAAAGGAAGAAGACGCCCGAGACGAAGAAGAGCGGCCGCGTGGCGATGCTCCAGATCTGCATCCAGACATCGAAGAGGCCGAAGAGCACACAGTTGAGGACGCCGACGCCCAGCCCGAAGAGGGCGGTGAGCGCCACCGCCTCGACGATGGTGCCGAGGTCGAGAAGTGCGCGCGTGTCGCTGACGATCAGAAGGCCGGTGAAAAGGATGCTCATCACCACCACATGGGTGAGCACCGTCAAAATGAACCGCGCCAGAACCGCATCGACCCACGTCACCGCCGGGTAGAAGAGCAGCGCGCGCGAGAAATTGATACAGCGCCCGATATCGTTGGCCATCTGCTGATACATCGTGAAGGGCAGGAAGGCGGTCGCGAAGAAGAGAAGAAAGCTGCTGCCGACGGGCGGGGTGCGGATCAGGAGCGAGAGGCCGAAGCCCAGCACGATGATGCCGCCCAAGGGCTCGAGCACCGCCCAGGCATACCCGCCGGGCGAGCGGCCGTATCGCGTCGCCATTTCGCGCAGGATCAGCGCCATGACGGCGCGGAACGTTCCGAAGCGGCGATTGGGTCCGGCCCCGACCCTGGGCGTCTGCGGTGCGCGCGCGTGCATCTGTGGTCAATCCCGTGCTGGCAAATGAAAAGGGACCATGTAAAAGAGAATTAAGGACACGTTAATGTCTTTAAGGTTGTATAGTGAACGATATTGCCAAGAAAGACGTTAACGTGGTTGCAGCGAATATGCCGGGCAGCGAGCGGCAGCGGGCGCACATGGGCGAGGCCAAGCCGCGCCGCCCCGTGCGCGCCGCGCGCTTTCGCAAACGGCATTACGGTCTTGCGGTCTCCTTCGCCTGTATCGTGCTGATCCCGCTCACCGTCGCGGCGCTCTATCTCTTCTTCGTCGCCGAGAAGCAGTACGGCTCTCAGGCCGGGTTCACCGTCCGCCAGGAGGAGGGCGGCGGGGCGTCCGAGCTCCTCGGCGGGTTGGCGAGCCTCGCGGGCGGGTCGATGGCCTCGGATGGCGAGATCCTCTACGAGTTCATTCTCAGCCAGCAGCTCATCCGCCAGATCGACGCGGCGCTCGATCTTCGCGGGCATTACAGCGCGCGTTGGAGCAGCGATCCGGTTTTCGCGCTGCGCCCCGACGCCAGCATCGAGGAGCTCGAGGAATACTGGAGCCGCATCGTGCGCGTCGCCTATGACCGCAGCTCGGGCCTCATGGACATGCGGGTGCTGGCCTTCACGCCCGAGACGGCGCAGCAGATCGCGGCCGAGACGATCCGTCTCAGCCAGGACATGATCAACGAGCTGAACGAGCAGGCCCGCAGCGATGCGATGCGCTATGCGCGGGCCGATCTCGACGAGGCGGTCGCGCGGCTCAAATCCGCGCGCGAAGACCTGACGCGCTTTCGCTCGGGAAACCAGCTCGTCAATCCCGACGCGGATCTTCAGGGGCGCATGGGCGTCATGAACAACCTGCAGCAGCAATTGGCCGAAGCGCTGATCGACATGGATCTTCTCAGCGGCACGACCAGCGAGAGCGATCCCCGGATGCGGCAGGCCGAGCGGCTGATCGAGGTCATCCGCGGGCGCATCGCGAACGAGCGCGAGCAGCTGGCCTCGGGCGGGGTGACGACGGACGGCCTGGGCGAGGATTATCCGAGCCTCATCGCGGCCTATGAGGGGCTGGTCGTGGACCGGGAATTCGCCGAGGAGAATTACCGCGTCGCGCTGGCCGCGCTGGATCTGGCGCGCGCCAATGCGCAGCGGCAGAGCCGGTACCTCGCGACCTATATCAAGCCGACCCTCGCCCAGACGAGCGAGTATCCCCGCGAAGCCGTCATCCTGGGCCTCGTCGCACTCTTCCTGACGCTCGGATGGTCGGTCATGGCGCTGGTCTTCTACTCGATCCGCGATCGCAGCTGACGGGGGCGCGATGATCCGTTTCGAAAATCTCACGAAAACCTACCGCGTTCAGGGCGCCAGAAAGACGATCATAGACGATCTCACGATCGAGCTGCCGACCGGCACGTCGCTGGGCCTTCTGGGCCTCAACGGCGCGGGCAAGTCGACGCTCATGCAACTCATAGCCGGGACGTTGCGGCCCGACAGGGGCCGGGTGATCTCGGACGGGTCGATCTCGTGGCCGGTGGGGTTCGGCGGCTCGTTCCATCCCGACCTGACGGGCGCACAGAACGTGCGCTTCATCGCCCGCGTCTACGGCGTCGACACGGACGAGCTGATGGCCTTCGTTGAGGAGTTCTCGGAGCTCGGCAAGCATTTCCACATGCCGGTGCGCAGCTATTCGGCGGGGATGAAATCGCGGCTCACCTTCGGGGCGTCCTTCGGCATCCGCTTCGATACCTACCTCGTGGACGAGGTGACTTCGGTCGGGGACGCCGCGTTCCGCCGCAAGAGCGAGGCGCTTTTCAAGGACCGGATGCAAGCCTCCAGCGCGATCCTCGTCAGTCACGAGATGGGCCAGCTGCGCAGTTACTGCGATTCCGGCATCGTCCTCGATCGCGGCACGCTGACCTATTTCGACGATATCGAGGACGCGATCGAGGCGCATCTCGCGACCGTCAGGAAGAGCTAGGTTGCGAGGGCCGGGAATGGGAGGGGCAAGCATGGGGATCGGGGCCGCGTGAAACGTTTCGTCATTCTCGGGCTGCCGCGCAGCGGATCGACCTATCTCATGACGTTGCTCGGCGCGCATCGGGATGTCTTTTGCAGCGGTGAGCAGTTCAATCCCTACGCCGTCATCGGGATCGGTGCGCAGGACGACAGTCACGAAGCGGTTCTGCGCCGGGACAAGGATCCCGTGGGGCACATGAACGCGTTTTTCGCCGCCGAAAAGGTGCGCGGCACGGCCTGCGCCGGGTTCAAGTTCATGATAGGGCACAATATCCGCCTGCTCGAGGAGCTTGGGAGGCGATCCGATATCGCGATCATCCATGTGTGGCGCGACAACCGGCTGGCGCAGGCTTCCTCGCTGATGAAAGCGGCCAAGACCCGCAACTGGGCGCAGACCCGGCGCGATGCGCATGTGCATCAGAAGATCCACGCGACGCCCCGGCAAATCAGCCATCGCTGGCACGAATACGCGACGTTCGATCATCTCGTCACAATCTGGCTGGCGTCCTTGCCGCATCATCGCATGGCCGTGGAATATCGCGAGATGTTCAAGCCGGGCTTCGAGCAAGAGATATGCGCCTTTCTGGGCATCCGGCCCCACGCGGGCATGAAAAGTCCGCTCGTCAAGCAGGGCAGCAATGCCATCCTCGATCGTTTCTCGCAGCCGGCGCCGCTGCGTTATTACTTCACGCAGCTCGGGCTCGAGCATTGGCTGGGCGAGGAATTGTGACGGCCCCTCTTCGTGTCCTTTACTACAACTGGGTCGATTACCTCGATCCCGAAGGGCGGGGCGGGGGCGTCACGCTTTATCAGGCGAACCTGATGCGGGCGCTGGGCGAGACGCGGGGCGTCGAGGCCGTCTTTCTCAGCGCGGGCGTCTCGCATGATCTGCGGCGTCGCGCCCCTCGGTGGGAGCGAGTGCGTCACGGCCCCGATACGGACCGGGGCAGGCGTTTCGAGATCGTGAACTCGGGCGTGCTCGCGCCCGCGCATCACAGCTTCGGAGATGCGGCGCAGCTCTCGCATCCGGCGACGCGAGACGTCTTCTTCGATTTCATCGAGCGGAACGGCCCGTTCGACGTCGTGCATTTCAACAATCTCGAGGGGCTGCCCGCCGACGCGCTCGCGCTGCGCGAGCGGTGGCCGCAGATGCGCGTCGTGCTGTCGCTCCACAATTACTACGCCTTCTGCCCGCAGGTGAACCTTTGGCACAATGAGCGCCGCTCCTGCGAGGATTTCGGTGGCGGCGCGCGCTGCATTGGGTGCCTGCCGCACCGCCACGATGGCAAATCGCTACGGCTCGCGGATGCGGTGGCCTACAGGATGAAACGCGCGGGGGTGCGTCCCGGCGGCTGGGCCTTCGATGGCGTCTTTCGCTTTGGTCTGCGCCCGGTGGGGCGTGCGCTCCGTATCCTCGGCAAGCTTCGGCGGAAGGCGCGCGCGCCGCGCGCGGAGGCGGCTTTCGCAGAGAGGCGCCGCCGCATGGTCGAGACCATCAACCGCAATTGCACCGATGTCCTTTGCGTCTCGGACGCGGTGCGCACGCTGGCCGAGCGCTACGGGATCTCGGCCGAACTGACGCGCACCGGCTATATCGGCACGCGGGCCGCCGAGCTTTTCGCGCAGACGGCGCCTGCGCCGAAACTGCCGAAGAGCGCGCTTCTGACGCTGGGGTTTCTCGGCTACATGCGCCGCGACAAGGGCTTTTACTTCCTGCTCGGCGCGCTCGAGGCGCTGCCCGCACAGATCGCACGGCGCATCAAGCTGGTCGTGGCGGCCCGCGCTGGCGGGCGCGAGGCGATGGACCGTCTCGCCGCGCTGCGGGGGCATCTGGGGGACGTCGTGCATCATGACGGCTATACCCATGACGCGCTGGACGGCCTTCTGGCCGAGGTGGATGTCGGGGTGGTTCCGATGCTCTGGCATGACAACCTGCCGCAAGTCGCCATCGAGATGCATGCGCGCCATATCCCGCTTCTGGTCTCGGACATGGGCGGCGCTTCCGAGCTCGGCCGCTGCGCCGACATGGTTTTCACAGCCGGAAGCATGCAGGATTTCGCCCGTTGCATCACGCGTCTCCTAAGCGGCGAGATCGACATGGACGCCTATTGGCGCGGCGCGATGCCGCCTCCGGACATGCGCGCGCATGTGGCCGATCTTCTCCACCTCTATCGCTCGTCCGAGGCGAATGTCGTCGATCAGGAGCCGAGACGGCGGCGCACGAAAGGCACGTCCGACCAGCGCATCGAGAGGTCCGCGTCGTAGATCACGCTCCGGCCCTCCGAGGCGAGGGCGAGGTATTTTCGGTATTCCTCGGCATCGTTGAAATGCTGGCCGCGCGCGACTTCGGCCTGTGCCTTGCGGCGGAAATCCGAATTGTACTTGAAATGCCCGAAGATGAGCTCGCGCTCCGCCACGCGCGTGCCGCCGACGAAGTGAAGTCCCGCCGAGAGGCGCATCCACGGCTGATATTTCAACAATGCGAGCTTCTGCGCGACGAAGAGATTCTGCGGCGAAGCGGGGATGAGCCTGTGGCGCAGCGCCGAGGTCCAGCAGGGCTGATCCGAGAAGGGACCTCGCCCGAGCGTGTTGCGCAAGAAGGGCTCGGCATCCGCGTATCCGGCCTCGGCGAACGGATCGCCCGAGGCGAAATCGGCCTTTTCGAGCGGGCCGCCCGGATACATGTCGAGCATGAAGACGCGGGCGGCATCGGCATTCTTAAACGCGGCGCCGGCCAGAAGGTCTTGCAACGTCTGGTCGCGGTTTTCCTGCCAGACCAGCAGCTCGTCCGCATCCGCGATCAGCGACCATTTCCCGACGCGGAACGCGGCCAGCATGGCCTGCTGCCACGCCACGCCGTAATGCGACAGCCTGTAATCCGTATCGACCGAGAAGAGCGCCACATCCGGCTGATCGGCCAGATATTCCAGCGTGCCGTCGACGGAGGAGTTGTCGGCGATGAGGAACGCCTCGACGCCGAGACGGCGGTAATGGGCGAGGAAATGTGGGAGCATGAACATCTCGTTGCGCATGCAGGCGACGACGGCGACCGGCGCGTCGCGGGCCGCTCTCACGCTGGCCTCGCCGCTGACCAGCTCGAGCGCGTTGCTCTGGTAGCCGAGGCGCGCGTTCTGATAGCTCGGCCAGATCTTGCGCGGCCAGAGACCGGGGGCGGAGAGGCGCTTCAGTGCGTCCCGTTGATCGAGATGTGTGTCGAGATGCACGAGGTGCACCGGCGCGGATCGGCTGGGAAAGAAGCTGTTGAGCCAAGAGGCCACGGGAATCGCCTTCGGGTGCGCGCGCCGCCGGATCGAGACGCGGTATTCCTCCTGCGAGACGCGGATGTCGCGCATGGCCAGAAGATCGCCCAGCATCTTGTCCTCCATGAAGGCGGCCGCGATGAGGCGGCGGCCTTCGGCGCTCGCGGCGGCGTCGAGCGCCGCGCGCATACCCCGCCGGCTGAGCGTGTAGCCCGACCCGCCATCCGCGTATTCCGAAGGCTCCGGCGACTTGTCGAGATCCATGCGCCCGCGCTCCGAGGTGGATTTGGCCTGATGCCAGACGCGGTCGAGCTGGCCCGGAACGCGGTGGAGCCGCCGGCCGTGATAGTCGAACTTGCGATAGGTGAGCGCGCCGAAGAAAAGCGGGGCGTTCAGAAAGCAGTCGTCATCGATCTTGAGCATGTGGCCGAAGCGGGTGTTGCGGTGAACCCAATCGATCGCCGCCAATGTCTTTTGCGGCAGACCCTCGTAATCGTCGGGCGCATCGAGATGAAGAATATCCCCCTCGAGCGTGCCGTCGCCGCCGCCCACCACCACGATGAAAGGGATCCCGAGTGGCTCGAGCAGGCTGAGCCAGCCGCTGCGCAAGGCGGGAATGCGCGTTTCGAGATAGGGCCTGCAGGAGAAAACAACGACGAGCGTATCGAAGAGGGGCGCGCCATCGGGCAGGCCGCCGGCATCACTGCCGCTCGGCGCCACGTCCAGCCGATCGAGCTGGTCAAGAAGGTGGCGAAGCGCGGCCGGGGGGGCGGACATACGGAGCAAACGGCGCGCTGGTCCCTCGAGCGCGGTCGCGGCACGGCACGCGGTATCGCCCGCCTTGTCCATCCGGCTCGCGCTCCATGTCGCCAGTGTCGCGACATCGGCGGCATTGGTGTCGCGGAATCCCGCGATCACCGAGAGCGCGATGCCGATCCCGAGGTGATGCGACGCGGCATCGCAAAGGGGCGCGAGCGCGCCGAGCAAGCCGGGTATGAGCCGCTGCTCGTCGAGGCTGCGCCGGGCGAGATCGGCAGCTATATGCTGCGCGGCGAGCTGCGGCGCGCGGGGCGTTTCGGGGTAAAGTTCAGCGAGCCGTTCGGGGAGCGTGTCCGCCGCCCTGTCAGGTAGATCGCAGCTCCCGGGGAATGCCATGTGCCGCAGCACGTCACCCGTGGGCGCGCGGCTCGGGTCCGACAGCTCGCGCCGCAGGCGGGGTGCGTCGATTGCATCTGCCGCATCGAACGTTGCAAGCGCCTTGTTCGTAGTCTCGCCGGAAGACATGGCCGCGAATGCGCCCCGCAGCTTCGTCATCTCGCGGGGCAGGGTTTCGCCTTCCAACGCCGACCAG
Source organism: Roseovarius aquimarinus (assembly GCF_043661195.1). NCBI lineage: Bacteria > Pseudomonadati > Pseudomonadota > Alphaproteobacteria > Rhodobacterales > Roseobacteraceae > Roseovarius > Roseovarius aquimarinus. The sequence continues at coordinate 182,563 of NZ_JBIHMM010000004.1, read as the reverse complement.
AAGACTGGCGAGAGCGCGTAGATCCGGCCGAGCCTGTGCATGGTCTCGTCGCGGAGCGGGCGGGGAAGGCGGCGCCTGCGCTTCACGATCTGGGCCGCCGCGAGAGTGAGCTCGCGGCAATGGGCGCGGTCCCAATAGCCCGAGGCCTGAGCGGTCAGGAATTCGAGAAAGGCCGCGGTGATCCAGCCGAGACTGTCCTCCGGGAGCGTTCGATCCTCGAAGGCGCGCTGCAAGGTCCAACCGATCGCGGGCGTCACGATCCATTCGTCGCTCGGCCCCGCCATCGCATGGAGCGCGTCCGAGACATCGGTGTAACGCTTGGCCATCATCGAGAAGGGCAGGCTCGCCGAAAGCGCCCAGCGTCCGGGGGGCGGCGCAAGCGGCAGAAGGCACCGCGTGGCGGCGATCTCGTGAAGTCCGTCGAAATCGTTGCCCGAAAGGCAGAAGAACTCGGTCAACTGGAGAAAATAGGGGATAGTGGCCGCAGCGGAAATCTCGGTATCCGCAACGATGGCCAGCGGGTCGGGCCGCTGTCCTTTCGGGGCGATCTGGCTCTGGGCGAGGCGCGCAACGGCGCTGTCGATCTCGGCGCGCAGACGGTTCTGCGGCACGGGCGGGGGTCTGCTCGGCGCGAGACGGATCGATGGGGCAGCTGCGAGGAATTCCGAGAGACCGAAATGCCGCGCGATCTCATCGGCCCGCCGCCCCGCCTCTTCGCTGAGGCGCGGGCGCAGATCGGCATTGCGCATATGCTCGAGGATCGTCAAGCAAAGCGCGCTGTCCTCCACGGCGAGGGGCAGGCGTAGCAGGGCGTCGATGCGGGCGGCGATCTCGGCGCGGGTGATGCAGAAGGGCGGTTCATGCGCCATGCCTTTGGCCGAAATGACCAGCGGATCTTCCTCGCCCACATGCTGCCAGAGGCGTCCCGGCAGCATCGCCCTTCCGCCGTTCCGACCCGGCGCCGGGTCGATCTCGAGCGCGGTGCCATGCGCATCGCAAAGATGGGTCGCGCCGAAATGCTCGGGAACGCGCAGATCGAGCCGCGCGTCGAGGCTGATCCCGCCGCCCGTCTCGAGCGGGCAAAGCACCGTGGAGACATGAACCCCTCCGCCGATCTCGAAGCCGGTCGCTTCGTGCAGGCCCGCGAAGCGTCTGCGGCGGGGCAATGGGCCTTTGGTGGACCCGAAAATCTCGCGCTCATCGAGGGATACGCAAAGCTGCCGGTCGTCGAAGCGTATCGACAGGCGCGTGGTAATTTGCTCGAAAGTCGCAGCGCAACGATGCTCGCGGCGCCAGGTCAGGTCGCTGCGTTGATCGTTGAACACGACAACGCCCTCTTGAGGGCGGATCGAGATGTGGAGAAGCGCCGGCCCGTCGCTGCGCGCGGCGAAGGTGATGTTCGCATGCGCGCCGCCGCTCAGATCGGCGCGGCAATCGATGAGGGCGCCCTGCCCGCCATCCAATGCGTGCAGCCTTCGGGCAGATTGAGGCGCGGCCACCGGCGCGCGCGCGATGGCCTCGGCGATGAGAGCGCGGGGTCGCAGCACCTTGGCGAGCTTGGGGCCGATCTGCGGATCGAGGCCTGCGGCGCGATCCTGCCCGTAGCCCAGCCGTGCGGAGGCGAGCGCGGCATGCGTCGCCAGCATCATCCGCGCCCGGCGGGAATGTGACGTCCCGAAATAGGCCCGCTCGCGCAGCGCGCGCGCGAAAAGACGGCGCTCCCACCCGGAGGGCAGCGCGGCGCGCGTGTGAGTGGGCAATGTTGCCTTGAGCGTCGCCACGAGAATTGCATGGCTGCGCCGAAGCATGCCGGGGGCCTCGGGCCGATGCCACCGCGCGAAGCCGTCCCCGATCAGGGGGATCTCGGCTCCGGCCTCTGCGAGATAGATGCATCGCTCGGCCAGCAGCGCGGCCGCGAGACAGGGCGCCCAGTCGGAGCGTGGACCTTCGGAAAAGCGAATGCCGTGGGCCTCTATGAACGAACGGCGAAAAATTTTGGCCGAAGCATGCGCTTCGAGGCTGAGCGCCTGCGCCGGTGTGAGGGAAACCTCCCCGGCGACCGGCGTGCCCATCGGACAGGGCGCCATGTCGTGGATACCGTTATGCCAGATCGCCTGCGGATCGTCTTGCCGAACAAGCCGCATCGGGGCGAAACCGAAATCGGCTTCGCTGCGCAGCATGGCTTCTGTTCGCAGGAGAAGATTGCCTGGCGGCAGCGTGTCTCCGGCCAGTAGGAACACGACAAAAGCCCCGCGCGCATGCGCCAGCCCGTGATTGAAGGCGGCGCCCTCGTCGGGCAATTCGGAATGCGTGATGGTCCAGTTCGAGGGAAGATCGGGCAAGGCAGCTTTCGCTTTTCGCTGCGCAGCGAAAGTCTCGCAGACGAGCCGGACTTCATGGCCCGGCGAGGTCTGCTGCAGGAGGCTTCGGGCGGTGTTCGACAGGGCTTCGGTGTCCTCCCCGTTCCATGCGATCACGATGGTGAGGGGCAGATCGCCCTCCATCTCCACCCGCCAACTCTGCGCGATGTCGTCGTCCCAATTCGGCTCGAATGTCAGGCCGTTCGTCTGGAAATGACGCTGCGCGGCGGCGGCGAAATCGGCGCGGCGCTCCGGGTTGGCGAGGATCGTGCTGCGCTCGAAGACGAGGCGGGTTGCGATACGCGAGAGCGCCCTTTGGGCGCCTGGCCTGTTCGAGCGCTCGAAGATGCCGCGCAACCTGTCCAGAACACCCAACTGCTCGAACACGCGGTCGTCGTCGAGGCTCGTGATCTGGCCGCTCCGGTCTCGGGTCTGGATGTAGAGCGGCTCGGGCAGATGAAGAAGATGATCGGTGCGCGCGGCGGCGGCATGAAAGAAGGCGTGATCCTCGAACCATGTACCCTCGTCGAACCGAAGCCCGTCGATCAGGCTGCGCCGGTAAAGCTTGTTCCAGACGGAGGGAAAATGCGGGATTACATCGCACCAATCGCGAAAGCGGTAGAGGCGCCGCGCCCCATGCCAAGCCATATCGGGCGCGCCGTGGATCGCGGAATGGCGCCCTCCCGTGCCGTCCGGCAATGAGAATTGGATGCCGCAAGCGGCCCAATCGGCGCCGGTCTCGTCGAGGCTGCGCCAAAGCCGCGACAGGAAATCGGGCGCGAGCCTGTCGTCGCTGTCGAGAAAGGCGATGAAGGCGCCGCGCGCGAGATCGAGCCCGGCATTGCGCGCGGCGCTCAGCCCGGCATTCGCCTGCCGGACGAGACGAAACCGGCAATCGCCGCAGATCGCCTCGGCGGCGCGCGCCGCGCTGTCGTCGGTCGAGCCGTCGTCGATCAGGATCGCTTCGAAATCGGCAAGTATCTGCGCGCGCAGGCTCTCGATGCATTTTCCGACATGGGTGGCGACATTGTGGATCGGCACGATGACGGACACGAGCGGGCCGGCGTGCGGGGCGCGCCGGGTCATGGTCGTGAAGCAGGGTCGCGCCGTCTCATGTCTCTTTTCTTCCGCAATTTTAACGGGAGGTAAAGTGTTTCTGTTGCTCCATAGAATGTGCGGTGATACCAACGCCGCCAGTGAGGCCGAAACCTGCCGGAGCGCTTCCATTGAGTGAGCCATATCTCATCTGGACGATGCGCCGGACCGGGGGCACGACCCTTGCCAGCCTGCTCGCCAGCCTCTCGGAACATCCCAAGATCGAACATGAGCCGTTCAACCATGACAGGGCGCTGGGCCATGTCTTCCTGAGGTTCAAGGAGACCGGGGACGAGGCGATGCTGCGCGCGATGCTGCGCGAGTGTCTCGGGGCGCGACCTCTCATCAAGCATTGTCACGAGCTGAAGCCCGCCGCGTTCAACCTCGCGTTGCTTCAGGTGGCGTGTTCGCTCGGCTATCGGCAGGTCGTGCTCGACCGACGCAACGAGATCGACCGCATCCTATCGCTCGAACTGGCGGCGCTGACCGGTGCGTGGGGTGGCGCGGAGGCGCGCCGCATCTATCCCGCCATCGAGGCCGGCACGCAAACGCTGCCTGCGATGGACCTGCCGCGCCTCTTGCGCGAGATGACGCATTGTCATTTGCGTCGCCGCGAACTGGCCGAGATGATGCGGCAGATCGGGGCTGCGCCGTTCGTTGTTTATTTCGAGGATATCTATGCCGAGCATGCGCAGGGCCGTGCGCTGATCGAGCGGCTTCTGGCGTTTCTCGGCATCGATCCGGCGGAGCATGAGGGCTACGAGCGGCTGGTGGAGGAGGCGCTCCTGCGCCGGGGTCAGAACTCGGCACGGATCATGGACGCGGTGCCGAACCTTGCCGAGATGAAGGCGGAAATGGCGCGCCACGAGGCGGAATGCCGCCCGGTATTCGAGGCGTCCTGACCGCGCGTCAGGAGCGGGCGCGCTCCGCGAAGGCCCAGGCGTCGCGCACGATGGTTTCGAGATCGCTGTGCCGCGGTCGCCAGCCCAGAACCTCGCCCGCGCGCGTCGCATCCGCGATAAGGCGGGCGGGATCGCCGGGGCGTCTCGGATCTTCGGAAACCGCGAATTCGCGGCCCGTGATCCGCCGCACCGCGTCGATCACCTCCCGCACGCTCTGGCCCGCGCCGGTGCCGAGGTTGATCGGCTGAAAACCGGGGGCCTCCTGCGCCAAGAGATGCGAGACCGCGGCGACATGGCCCGAGGCGAGATCGCTCACGTGGATATAGTCCCTGATGCAGGTGCCGTCGGGCGTGTCGTAATCGGTGCCGTAGATCCGGATCTGCGCTCGCTTGCCTTGCGCGGCTTCGATGACGAGCGGGATGAGGTGCGTTTCGGGATCGTGCCGCTCGCCCGTGCGGCCCTCCGCATCGGCGCCCGAGGCGTTGAAATAGCGCAGGGCAATCGCGCGCAGACCGTGAGCGGGCACGCAGCGCTCCAGGACGGTCTCGACCATCGCCTTGCTGTCGCCGTAGGGATTGATCGGATCGCGCGGCAGCGTCTCGGGCAGGAGCGGCGCGCCCGCCTGATTGCCATAGACCGCGGCGGTCGAGGAAAAGACGAGGCGGCTCACCCCGGCGGCGTTCATCGCGGCGAGGAGGGAGAGCGTTCCGGCGACGTTGTTCTCGAAAAAGGGCAGCGGCGTCAGAACGGATTGCCCGGCCTCGATGAGCGCGGCGAAATGGATGACGCAGGCGATGTCATGCGTCTCGAGCGTGCGCGTGAGGTGTGCCGTGTCCGACAGTTCCCCCTCGACGAGCGCGTCGCCGAAACAGGCATCGCGGTGACCGGACGAGAAGTTGTCATAGACGACCGCGCCGAACCCCGCGTCGCGCAGGGCGAGCACGGTATGCGAGCCGATATAGCCGGCGCCGCCTACCACGAGTACGTTCTTGCTCATCCGGTGCATCCTGTCGGAACGGTCCCTTCATCCGCTGATGCCAGCTTGCCGCCAATCGCGCAAGCCCGGCGCGAGTGTCGCACCGGCGCATCGCCCGGCGGCGCAATGCCGGGCCCGGTGCATTCGATCTGGCGCCGCGGCGCGCGGCGCCGCATAGTCCGCCCAAGAATTGCGCAGGCGGGGCCGCCCCGCCTAGCGCGACAGAGGGGCAGGAGCGAGACATGAAAATAGCGGTTGCGGGGCTTGGATATGTCGGGCTGTCCAATGCGGTCCTTCTTGCGCAGCATAACGACGTCATGGCCGTCGATCTCTCGGCCGAGCGCGTCGCGGCCGTCAACGCGCGGCGCAGCCCGATCGTGGATCCGGATATCGAGGACTATCTGGCGACCCGCGACTTGTCGCTCACCGCGACCACGGACGCGGCAGAAGCCTTCGCGGATGCCGAGTATATCCTGATCGCGACGCCGACCAATTACGACAGCGAAACCAACTACTTCGACACGTCGAGCGTCGAGAGCGTCGTCGCGCAGGCCCTTGCGCTCAATCCGCGCGGTCATATCATCATCAAGTCCACCATCCCGGTGGGCTTTGTCGAGAGGCTGCGCGCGGAGACGGGAACGGACCGCATCGTCTTCAGCCCGGAGTTCCTGCGCGAGGGCCGCGCGCTTCATGACAACCTTCATCCCAGCCGCATCGTGGTCGGGGCCGAGACCGACGCGGCCCGGCGCTTTGCCGAATTGCTGGTCGAAGGGGCCATCGCGACAAACATTCCGGTGAAATTCACTGGCCCGTCCGAGGCGGAGGCGATCAAGCTTTTCGCCAATACCTACCTTGCAATGCGCGTCGCCTTCTTCAACGAGCTCGACAGCTATGCCATCGTGCGCGGGGTCGACAGCCGCCAGATCATCGAGGGCATCAGTCTCGATCCGCGGATCGGCAACCATTACAACAACCCTTCCTTCGGCTATGGCGGCTATTGCCTGCCCAAGGATACCAAGCAGCTTCTGGCGAATTACTCGGAGGTTCCGCAGAACCTCATCCGCGCCATCGTGGACACGAACCGGACCCGCAAGGATTTCCTCGCCGATCAGATCATCGCGCGCAGGCCGCGCGTCGTGGGTGCCTACCGCCTCGTGATGAAGGCCGGATCAGACAATTTCCGCCAGTCTTCGGTGCAGGGGATCATGAAGCGCATCAAGGCCAAAGGTATCGAAGTCATCGTCTACGAGCCCGCGATGGAGGAGGAGACCTTCTTCAACTCGCGCGTGCTGCGCGATCTCTCGGCGTTCAAGGCCGAGGCGGATATCATCATGGCGAACCGCATGACCGCCGATCTCGACGATGTGGTGGGCAAGGTCTTTACCCGCGATCTTTTCGGCGGAGATTGATCCGGCTCGCCCGGCGATCAGCCGAATATGAAATGATCCGCCGTGAGGTGCGACATCATCATGTCCTCGAGAATGACCTGACCGTTGTGCAGCTCGATCACGGTGTCGTGGTTCCACTGCCAGATCTGCAATCCTTCGAAGGCGACCGGGCTCACGTCGATATGGATCATGTCGATCCCGCGCTCGAAATCCCTGATGCGATCGAAGCCTGAATCCCGAAAGCGGAAATAGAAGGTGTCGGCCCCGTCGCCGCCGATGTTGACGTCATTGCCCGGCCCGCCGCGCAATTCGTCGTGTCCGCGCCCGCCATGAAGGACATCGTCGCCGTCACCGCCCCCCAGCAGATCGTTGCCGTCATCGCCATAGAGCGTATCGTGGCCCGAGTTGCCCCAGACGAAATCGTCGCCGTCATCGCCGTGCATGATGTCGTCGCCGACGAAGCCGCCGACCGTATCGACGCCCTCGCCGCCGCTGAGCGTGTCATCGCCCGAGCCGCCCCAGACCAGATCGTTGCCCTCTTCGCCGAAAAGCCTGTCGCGATGGTCGCCGCCGCCGAGCGTGTCGTTGCCCGCGCCGCCCCATCCCCAATCGTCGCCCGCGTTGCCCCAGACCACGTCATTGCCCGCACCGCCGTGGAAAACATCGTCGCCGAGAAAGCCGCCGAGCGTGTCGTTTCCGGCGCCGCCATGGAGCGTGTCGTTGCCGATATCGCCCCAGACGCCATCGCTGCCGTCGCCGCCGAAGATCTCGTCGTCACCATCGTCGCCATAGAGCGTATCATTGCCGCCGCCGCCTTCGATCGTGTCGTCCCCGTCGCCGCCGAAGGCGAGGTCGGCGCCGTCGCCCGCATCGAGACTGTCGCGCCCGCCGTCGCCGTAGAGGCGGTCGTCGCCCTCCCCGCCCTCGAGCGTATCGTTGCCCGCTTCGCCGCGAAGCACGTCGGCGCCGATATCTCCGCGCAGCGTGTCGCGCCCGTCATGTCCGACAAGCGTATCCGCTCCGTCGGTGCCGATCATGAGATCGTCGCCCGCGTTGCCGCCCATCCAGTCATCCCCGGCGCCGCCCTCGAGCCGGTCGTTGCCGTCGCCTCCGATCAGGATGTCGTCGCCTGTCGATCCGCGCAGCGTGTCGTTGCCGCTTCCCCCGTCGAGCGTGTCGTTCCATGCGTCGCCCTCCAGAAGGTCCGGGCCAGGGGTGCCGAGGCGGCTCACGCCTTCTCCCGGAAGGAGCGGGGGTGCAGGCGGCTCCGTCCGCTCGAGAACGGGGATGCGGTCGGGCCAGCTGAAGAAGGGGCCGAAGATGTCGCTCCGCTCGAGGCGGCCGCCATCGGCGCTCCGCAGATCTAGGGTGGTGCTCCCGATGCGCAGGCGCGCGCCCCATGAGGCGGGGCTCAAGGTGACTTGGTCCGGACCGCGCAGCATCGCGAAGCCCGAGAGGTCCAGCCGGTCGAACGCCGGGTCGAAATCGAGGATCCGGGCGCCCGAATGTCCATCGGCCAGCACGAAGAGATCGCGCCCCGCGCCGCCCGTGAGCCGTGCGCCCGCCGCACCGACGAGAATGTCGTCGCCCGCGCCGCCGTTCAGCGTATCGTTCGTGCCCGCAATCATCAGATCATCGAGCGCGCCGCCGGTGAGGCTCGCGGCCGGACCCAAATCGCCGCGCGAGATCGCGCCGAGGCGCGAGAGATCCACCTCGAGCCGGCTGACGCCCCGAGAGGCGCCGCTGCTGACGAATATCTGAAGGCGGCTGCCGATCATGGCCAGCTCTATGGCTTCGACATTCATCAGACCCGTGCCCGTCGCGGCTGCGAGCGACTCGAGATGGAGGAGCCTGCCGCCGGGCAGGAGCGTGAAGAGGCTGAGCCCGTCATCCGCGCCGCCCGCGACGATGAAGACGCGGTCTCCCACGCTCAGGGCACCGACGGAGGTGACCCTACCGAAGCGGGTTTCGAGCGTATCCATGACATGATCGACCGCGCCGAGCGTGCCGGTGGGCGAGAGCGAGAGCACGCTGAGGCTCGAGCTGCCCGCGGCGCCGAGGATCACCCATGTCTGGCCGAAGGCGGTGACGGTCTCGAAGGCGGTGGGGGTGCCGATCCCCAGACCCTGCTCGGCCCCGATGCTGCCCGAGGAGGTGACGCCGCCCGTCGCCGCGTCGATGCGGTAGCTGCCGATCGCGTCGGTGGTGTGGGAGGAGGCGAGAAGAAAGCTCTGCCCGCCAGACCAGGCGATGCCGATATCCGTCACCCCGGCAAGCGTTGGACCCGCGCCGGTGAGACTGCTCACGTCGAGATGGCCGGAGGCTGTGGCGCCCGCGCGCTGGAGCTGGCCGGTTTGGGAAGAGACCGTGTAGAAGGCGGGGCCGCCGACGAGTTCATGCGCGGCGAGGGCGGTGATACCGGAGCTGCCGGCAATCGTGCCGCCGCCGGTGAGCGCCCCGGTCGCGGTGAGGGTGACGCGATAGGCGTTGGTGTTGGCGTAGCTGCCCAGCGTGATCGCCGCCGCGTTTCCCGAGACGGCCGCCACGAGCATGCCGCCCGATGTAGGCGCTCCGGTGCCCGAGAAGACCTGCATCCCGGCGACCGCGCCCGCCGCGCCGTCCGGGCCGAGCCGATAGCTGCTCAGCCCGCCGCTCCGGCCCGTCGCGGCCAGAAGGAAGGAGACGCCGCCGAGCTGGACGATCTCGAGATGGCGAATGTCCACGTCGAGCGCCTCGATGCCCGCAAGGATGCTTTGCCGGTGCGTGAGATACATGTGGGATGACCCGATTGATGCTGGCGCGCCTGTGTTGGTGCCGCAGCATCGGGGATGAGCCCGGGCCCGAATCTGGCGAAAACGGGCCGTTTCGCGCGAGTTCGAGACTGATTTTAAGGATGTTTTAACGAGTGCGCGTCATCTTGCTGAGCAAGGCTGCGCCGGGGTTTCGGCGCCGATCGAAAGGCGCAAGATGAAGATCCTCATTGTCGGAGCGGGTCTGAGCGGGGCGGTGCTCGGCCGCAGTTTGGCCGAGGATGGACACCAAATCACGGTGATCGACAGCCGACCGCATGTGGCGGGCAATTGCCATACGGAGCGGTGCCCCGAGACCGGCGTGATGGTGCATGTCTATGGCCCGCATATCTTCCACACGGACGATGCGGAAGTCTGGGATTTCGTCAATCGTTACGCGCGCTTCATGCCCTACCGCAACCGGGTCAAGAGCATGGCGGGCGGCATGGTCTATGCGCTGCCGATCAATCTGCACACGATCAACCAGTTCTTCGGCAAGGCCATGCGGCCCGAAGAGGCGCGGGCCTTCATCGAAGAGTTCGAGGCCGACAGATCCATCCGCGATCCGCAGAGCTTCGAGGAACAGGCGCTGCGTCTCGTCGGGCGTGGCCTCTACGACGCCTTCCTGCGCGGCTATACCGAGAAACAGTGGGGCTGCGCACCCGATACCCTGCCGGCCTCGATCCTGAAGCGGCTTCCTGTGCGGTTCGACTATGACGACAACTATTTCGCCCATCGCTTTCAGGGCATCCCGGCGGAGGGCTACACGGAGATGGTCGAGGCGATCCTCGATCATCCGATGATCGACGTGCATCTGAATACGCCCTATGCACCGCATCATGCGATGCGGGCCGAGCATATGGTCTGGTCAGGGCCGCTCGACGGCTTTTTCGATTACCGTCTGGGCCGTCTCGGCTATCGCACGCTCGATTTCGAGCGGTTCACGGCGGACGGCGATTGGCAGGGATGCGCGGTGATGAATTACCCCGACCGCGACGTGCCCTGGACCCGCGTGACCGAGCACAAGCATTTCGCGCCGTGGGAGGTTCATGAGCGCACGGTGTGCTACCGCGAATTCTCGCGCGCCTGCGGGGCAGAGGATATTCCCTACTATCCGATCCGTCTGGTCGAGGAAAAAGCGCTGCTGAAAGCCTATGAGGCACTGGCGGCGCGAACGGAAGGGGTGACCTTCGTCGGCCGGCTCGGGACCTATCGCTATCTCGACATGGATGTGACGATCCGCGAGGCGCTGGATGCGACCGCGAAGATCACCGCGCGCCGGGCGGCCTGACGCGGGGCGGCGATGCCATGGGTGGCAGGAATTGCGCGGATATGCCGGGAATGCCCTTGCAAAGGCATGGTGTAAAATGCTGACTGAGGGCGGAATTGCGCGGCTTGGCCCTGCCGCGCTGCGCCCGGGTCATGTCGTGCTCGGCGCCACAGGAACGCCGAAACACGGGACGAGCGCCTCATGATACATCCGGTTCTTCTTTGCGGTGGCTCGGGCACGCGTCTCTGGCCGCTCTCGCGCCAATCCTACCCCAAGCAATTCGCGCGCCTCACCGGCAATGAGAGCCTCTTTCAGGGGTCCGCGCGGCGGCTTTCGGGCGCGGGTTTCGTAGCGCCGCTCGTGGTGACGGGCGATCCTTTCCGCTTCATCGTGACCGAGCAGTTGGCGCAGGTGGGCATGGCGCCGCAGGGCATTCTGATCGAGCCGGAGGGGCGCAACACGGCCCCCGCCGTGCTGGCCGCGGCGCTTTGGCTCGCCCGGCGGGACGCGGCGGCGCTCATGCTGATCGCGCCGTCGGATCATGTGATCCCCGACGATACGGCGTTCCGTGCGGCCGTCGCCGCAGCGGTGCCCCAGGCCGAGGCCGGCGATCTGGTGACCTTCGGGATCGCGCCCACGCGCCCCGAAATCGGCTATGGGTATCTCGAGCTGGCCGCCGGGGCACAGGCGGACGCCGCGTCGCCGCAGCCATTGGCGCGCTTCGTCGAAAAACCGAATGCGGCGCGGGCGGAGGAGATGCTGGAGGCCGGACATTATCTCTGGAACGCCGGAATTTTCCTCTGCACCGCCGAGGCGATCGTCGCCGCGTACAAGACCTACGCCCCCGAGATGCTGGAGGCGGTCGCCGCCTCGGTGGAGGATGCCGAGACCGATCTGGGCTTCACGCGGCTTGCCGCCGAGCCTTGGGCGCGCGCCGAGAACACCTCGATCGATTTCGCGATCATGGAGAAGGCGGGCAACCTGGCCGTCATGCCGTATGCGGCGGGTTGGTCGGATCTCGGCGGCTGGGATGCGGTCTGGCTGGAATCGGGGCCGGATGCCGCGGGCAATGTCTGCTCGGAACATGCCACGGCCATCGCCTGCGAGGACACACTCCTGCGCTCGGAGAGCCCGGATCTGGAGCTGGTGGGCATCGGTTTGCGCGACGTCATCGCCATCGCGATGAACGATGCGGTGTTGGTCGCGCACAAGTCCGAAGCGCAGCGCGTCAAGGAAGCGGTGAGCGCGCTCAAGGCGCGGGGCGCGTCCCAGGCGGTGCAGCTTCCGCGCGACTACCGGCCTTGGGGCTGGTACGAGAGCCTTGCGCTGGGCGCGCGCTTTCAGGTCAAGCGGATCGTGGTCAATCCGGGCGCGAGCCTCAGCCTGCAAAGCCATCACCATCGGTCCGAGCATTGGGTCGTCGTCGAGGGCACGGCGCGCGTCACCGTGGACGGAGAGGTCAGCCTTCTGGGTGAAAACCAGTCAGTCTACATCCCGCTCGGGGCCGTGCACCGGATGGAGAACCCCGGCAAGCTGCCGATGGTGCTGATCGAAGTTCAGACCGGCAGCTATCTGGGCGAGGACGATATCATCCGTTATGAGGACGTCTATGCGCGCAGCTAGCACCGGAAGGATTCGGCGCGCGCGGCGAAAGGTGAAGGAGAGACGTCGATGAAGAAGGCTTTCATCACGGGCACGACGGGGCAGGACGGCTCGTATCTGGTCGAGTTCCTGCTGGAGAAGGGCTATGAGGTGCATGGCCTCAAGCGCCGCGCGTCGTCGTTCAACACTCAGCGGATCGACCACCTGTTTCAGGATATCCACGAAGAGCCGCGCTTACGGCTGCATTACGGCGATCTGACCGACAGCTCGAACCTCACGCGGCTCCTCTCCGAGATCGCGCCCGACGAGATCTACAATCTCGGTGCGCAAAGTCATGTCGCGGTCAGTTTCGAGGCGCCGGAATACACCGCCGATGTCGATGCGATCGGCACGCTGCGCCTCTTGGAGGCCATGCGCTTTCTGGGGATGGAGAAGACCTGCCGCTTCTATCAGGCCTCGACCTCCGAGCTTTACGGGCTGGTGCAGGAGACGCCGCAGAGCGAGACGACGCCCTTCCATCCGCGCTCGCCCTATGGCGTGGCCAAGCTCTATGCCTACTGGATCGCCGTGAATTACCGCGAGGCCTATGGCATGTATGCCTGCAACGGCATTCTCTTCAATCACGAGAGCCCGCGCCGGGGCGAGACCTTCGTCACGCGCAAGATCACGCGGGGCCTCGCCAATATCGCGCAGGGCCTCGACGACATGCTTTACATGGGCAATATCGACAGCCTGCGCGATTGGGGGCATGCGAAGGATTACGTGCGCATGCAGTGGATGATGCTCCAGCAGGACACGCCCGAGGATTTCGTGATCGCGACGGGCGTTCAGCATTCGGTGCGCGAGTTCATCACCTGGGCCGCAGAAGATCTGGGCATCACGCTGGCGTTCGAGGGCAAGGGTGTCGACGAGGTGGCCGTGGTCGAGCGGGTCGAGGGCGATGACGCGCCTCACGTGAAACCCGGGCAGGTCATTATGCGGATCGACCCGCGCTATTTCCGCCCCGCCGAGGTGGAAACGCTTCTGGGCGATCCGAGCAAGGCGAAGGCCAAGCTCGGCTGGGTGCCCGAGATCACCGCACGCGAGATGTGCGCCGAGATGGTCGAGGCCGATCTGAACGCGGCCCGGCGCCACGCGCTTCTGACCGCGCATGGCTATGACGGCGCGCAGGGGTTTCACGAATGAGCGATGCCGGGGCGCGTGGCCGCATGCTGCTGACCGGCGGGCGCGGCATGGTTGGCAGCAACATCCGCGAGCATGTGCGCGCGGCCGAATGGGAAATCCTCGCACCGACCAGCGCCGAGCTGGACCTGACCGATTTCAGGGCGACGGCCGACTATATCGCGCGGCATCGGCCCGATATCGTGGTGCATGCGGCGGGTCGGGTCGGGGGCATCCAGGCCAACATGGCCGATCCCGTCGGGTTTCTCGACACCAACACGGCCATCGGTCGCAGTGTCATCATGGGGGCGCGGGCGGCGGGCGTTCCGCGGCTACTCAACCTCGCCTCCACCTGCATCTATCCGCGCGACGTGTCGGGTCCGCTTTCCGAGGAGATGGTCCTGACCGGCCCGCTCGAGCCGACGAACGAGGGCTATGCGCTCGCCAAGATCATGGCGCTGCGGCTTTGCCAGTATATCCGCGCCGAGGCGCCGGGGATGCAGTACAAGACGCTGATTCCGTGCAATCTTTATGGCCGGCATGACAGCTTTGACGCCGCCGCCTCGCATATGGTGCCCGCCGTCATCGCCAAGATCCATGCGGCGCGCACGGCGGGAGAGGACAGGGTCGAGATCTGGGGCGACGGCACCGCGCGGCGCGAGTTCATGTATGCGGGCGATCTGGCCGATGCGGTGCTGCGCGCGGCGGCCGAGCCGGGCGCGCTGCCGGATCTTATGAATGTCGGCGTCGGGTCCGACCATTCGGTGACCGAGTATTACGCCGCCGCCGCCGAGGTGATCGGCTGGACGGGGCGCTTCACCTATGATCTGAGCAAGCCCGTCGGCATGAAGCGCAAGCTTTGCGACACGACCCGCCAGACCGCATGGGGCTGGCGGCCGCAGACCGATTTGCAGGCCGGCATGGCGGCGACATATCAATTCTATCTCGAAAGGCTGTCTTCATGAGCGCGCGTTTCCCTCTTGCCACCTCCTCCTGGGATCAGGCCGAGCAGGATGCGCTCCAGCGCGTCATCGCCTCCGACCGTTTCACCATGGGCGCCGAGGTGGCCGAGTTCGAGCGCCGCTTCGCCGCGCATTTCGGCAGCCGCTTCGCCGTCATGGTCAATTCCGGCTCTTCCGCGAACCTGCTCATGGTTGCGGCCCTGGCTTATACATCGAACCCCGATCTGCGGCTGAAGCCCGGCGACGAGGTGATCGTGCCTGCGGTCAGCTGGTCGACCACGTACTATCCGCTCCACCAATACGGGCTGAAACTGAAATTCGTCGATGTCGATGCCGAGACGCTCAACTACGATCTGGACGCGCTCGCCGATGCGGTGACGGAGCGCACCCGCGCGCTGATGGTCGTGAACCTTCTGGGCAACCCGAACGATTTCGACGCCATCGCGCGCATCACGAATGGGCGCGGCATCGTCATGATCGAGGACAATTGCGAGTCGATGGGCGCGCGGCTCGGCGGCAGGCAGTGCGGCACGTTCGGCGTGATGGGCAGCTTCTCGACATTCTTCTCGCACCATATCTCGACCATGGAGGGCGGCGTCGTCGTAACCGACGACGAAGAGCTTTACCACGTGATGCTGTCCTTGCGCGCGCATGGCTGGACGCGCAACCTTCCCAAGAAAAACCATGTCACCGGCACCAAAAGCGACGATCCCTTCGAGGAGAGCTTCCGTTTCGTGCTGCCCGGCTACAATCTGCGCCCACTCGAGATGTCGGGCGCGCTGGGGATCGCGCAACTCGACAAGCTGGACGGGCTGATCGCGGGACGCAGGCGCAACGGCGCGGCCTTCGTCGAGGCGATGCAGGACCATCCGAAGTTTCGCATTCAGCGCGAAATCGGCGAAAGCAGCTGGTTCGGCTTTTCGCTCATCCTGCGCCCCGATCTCGAGTTGAGCCGCGCCGACGTGGTGCGGGGACTCGAGGCCGAGGGGTTCGAGTGCCGCCCGATCGTGGCGGGAAATTTCGCGCGCAAGGAGATCGTGAAGCATTTCGACTTCGAGATTCACGGCGATTTGGCGAATGCCGATTATCTCGACGGGCGCGGGCTCTTCGTGGGCAATCACCACTACCCCATCGACGAGGCGATCGCCGCGCTGGCGGCGTTCTGAATCCGGCTACTTCGTCAGTCCCAGAAGATAGGCGCCGTAGCTGTTCTTGGAAAATTTCTCGGCCCGCACACGCAGATCCTCGCGGGTGATCCAGCCCTTGAAATAGGCGATTTCCTCGGGGCTGCCGACCTGTAGCCCTTGGCGGCTGGACAGTGTGCGCACGAAGTTTCCGGCGTCGAGAAGGCTCGCATGGGTGCCGGTGTCGAGCCACGCATAGCCGCGCCCCATCTGCTGGACCGTCAACGTGCCGTCTTGGAGGTAGCTTTCCAGAAGCGACGTGATCTCGAGCTCGCCGCGCGCCGAGGGCGTGACCTTGCGCGCACGATCGGGCGCCGTGCCGTCGAGAAAATAGAGACCCGTGACCGCGTAGGGCGACGGCGGCACGTCCGGTTTTTCGATGATCGCGCGCACCGTGCCGTCCTCGGCGAAATCGACGACGCCGTATCGCTGAGGATCGTGGACGTGATAGCCGAAGACCGTGCCGCCAACCGTGCGGGCATCCGCTTCGGCGAGGCGCTCCGGCAGGCCGTGGCCGAAGAAGATGTTGTCTCCCAGCACCATGGCGCTCGGGGCACCGCCCAGAAAATCCTCCGCCAGAAGATAGGCTTGCGCCAGCCCGTCCGGCGAGGGCTGCGCGATGTAGCTGAGCGACAAGCCCCATTGGCTGCCATCGCCGAGCGTGCGCTGAAACTGGTCCTGATCCTGCGGCGTCGTGATGATCGCGATCTCCCGGATCCCGGCGAGCATGAGCACGGAGAGCGGATAGAAGATCATGGGCTTGTCGTAAATCGGCAGAAGCTGCTTCGAGACGCCCAGCGTGATCGGATAAAGCCTCGTGCCCGATCCGCCGGCGAGAATGATGCCTTTGCGCTGGGTCATGTCCTGAGCCTTTCGATAATGTCCGCCAGCGCGGCCTTCCAGTCGGGAGGCGCGATGCCGAAATCGGTGGTGGTCGACATGCAGTCGAGCCGGGAATTGAGTGGTCGCCGGGCGGGGGTGGGATAATCGGCGGAGGGAATGCCCGTGACGTCTACGCTCCGTCCGGACGCCCGGAAAATCTCGCGCGCGAAGTCGCACCAACTGACCGAAGGGACGCCCGCGTAGTGATACGTCCCGCCAGCATGGCCTTCTGAGAGGGGGAGGGCCATGACCAGAAGGGCTTCGGCGATGTCACCCGCGGGCGTGGGGCCACCGATCTGGTCATCGACGACCGACAGGGCGCTGCGCGTTTCGGAGAGGCGCAGCATCGTCTTGACGAAATTCGCGCCATGTTCGGAGAAGACCCACGAGGTGCGCAGGATCACATGCCGCGCGCCCGTGGCGCGCACCGCCGCCTCGCCTTCGGCCTTCGTTCGGCCATAGACCCCGAGCGGCGAAATGGGCGCCTCCGGTTGAAAGGGGGCTGTGCCCGCGCCGTCGAAAACGTAGTCTGTGGAGATGTGAAGGAAGGGAATGTCGAGCGCGGCGCAGGCCTTCGCCATGGCTCCGGGCGCCGCGCAGTTGACGGTATGGGCAAGCTTTGGCTCGTCCTCGGCGCGGTCGACGGCGGTATAGGCGGCGGCGTTGATGACGATGTCGGGGCGGGCCTCGTGAATGGCGTCGGCGCAGGTGGCCGGACGAGACAGATCGGCGCTGTCGCGGCCCAAGGCGATCACCTCGGCCTGCGCTTGAAGGGCGCGCGCGACCTGTCCGGTCCTGCCGAAGACGAGCGTCTTCATCTTGCCTGTCCCAGTCGCGTGCCGACGCCTTCACGCCCTTGCAGCGCGCGCCACCAATCCTCGTTGTCGAGATACCATTGCACCGTGCGCTCGAGCCCTTCCTCGACCGTGACGGAGGGCCGCCAGCCAAGCTCCCCTGCGATACGGGACGGATCAATGGCATAGCGCGCATCGTGACCCGGTCGGTCGGTCACGAAGGTGATGAGGTCGGCATAACTGCCCTCCGCGCGTGGCCTCTTCGCATCGAGGATTTCGCAGAGCGTGCGCACAAGTTCGAGATTGCTGCGCTCGTTTTCGCCGCCGATATTGTAGGAGCGGCCCGTTCGCCCGCGCTCGAGAACGCAAAGCAGCGCGTCGGCGTGATCCTCGACGAAGAGCCAGTCACGCACGTGGGAGCCGTCCCCGTAGATCGGCAGGGGCTTGCCGGCGAGGGCGTTCAGGATGATGACGGGGATGAGCTTTTCCGGGAAATGGAAGGGCCCGTAATTGTTCGAGCAGTTGCTGAGCACGATGGGCAGGCCGTAGGTTTCGCCCCAGGCGCGAACGAGATGATCGCTCGCGGCCTTCGAGGCGGAATAGGGGCTGCGCGGATCATAGGGCGTGTCCTCGGTGAAAGCGCCCGTGGGGCCGAGCGAGCCGAACACCTCGTCCGTCGAGACATGGTGAAAGCGGAAGGTCTCGGGCCTGCCCGACGCGGTCCAGTAGCTGCGCGCGGCTTCGAGCATGTTGTAGGTGCCGGTCACGTTCGTTTCGATGAAGGCCCCGGGCCCGTCTATCGATCGATCGACATGGCTTTCTGCGGCGAGATGCATGATCGCATCCGGCCGGTGCGTTTCGAGAACGCGGTCGATGGCGGCGCGATCGCGGATATCGGCGTGTTCGAACGCGTATTCCGGGCGATCGGCGACACTGGCCACATTATCGAGGCAGGCCGCGTAGGTGAGCGCATCGAGGTTGACCACGTCAAGCCCGCGCTCGACGGCGAGCCGCACGACCGCCGAGCCGATGAACCCGGCACCGCCCGTGACGAGAAGCTTCATGGGCGCGATCCTTTGAAGATGAAGGGGCTTTCGATCTCGCGGAGGAGCGGTGCCGCGGCGTCTTTCGCAGAGAGCACCGGCGCGGCATCGCCGAGCTGCCAGTCGATCCCGATATCGGGATCGTCGAACCGGACCGCGGCATCGCAATCGGGCGCGTAGTAGTCCGAGCATTTGTAGATGATCTCGGTCTCGTCCTCGAGCGTGACGAAGCCGTGAAGAAAGCCCTCGGGAATGAGAAGCTGGCGGCCGTTTTCGGCCGTCAGGACGGCGGACGCCCATTGTCCATAGGTCGGACTGCCTTTGCGGATGTCCACCGCGATGTCGAGCAGGGAGCCGCGCCCGCAGCGCACGAGCTTGGCCTGTGCATGGGGCGGCCTCTGGAAATGAAGACCCCGGACGGTGCCTGCCGCGCGCGAGAGCGAATGGTTGTCCTGCACGAAATCGTGGTCGAGCCCGAGAGCCGCCATGCGCGCCCTGTTCCAGCTTTCCGAGAAAAAGCCGCGCGCGTCGGCATGACGGGCGGGCGTCAGGATGACGACGCCCTCGAGCGCGGTGTGTTCAACATCCATTCGTGAGACGGTCCTTTGGCCTTCGTAGTCAGCCCTTCTTGCCAGATCGGCGGAAAAACACAACCCGACGTCCGGTTCCGGCAGGATTCATCGACGTGATTACTCGGCTCATGCACCGCCCATTGCGCATTTTGCTGGAATCGCAAGGCGAACCTGCTCAAGATGCGATGCAACCTATGAGGGAGTTTCGTCCGTGCCGGAATTTTCGAGCATCAGAGCCGCGAAGCGGTTGGTCGTGATGGCATCCGAGCCGCTCGGCGCGCAGATCGAGGCGCATCTCGCGGCGCTTCTTGGGCAGCCGGTTGCGCTCTATGGGGCCATCGCACAGGCTGCCGATCGCGCACCGGGTGCGAGGATCATCGCCGTGGTCGAAAGCTGTTCGGAGGCCGTTGCGCGGCGCTTGTCCGATGGGGTCGCGCCCGAAATGGCGCTCGCGGACTGGGTGAAATCCTCTCAACGTATGCTCCGCGGTGCGCGGCGGCTGCACAGGCAGGTCTTGCTGTGCGACGCGCGGGCGCTGCTGGAAAATGACGCCGAAGTTCTTGCTCATCTGGCGCCAAGCCTCGATGCGGCGCCGGTCGCCGAGGATGTGCCGGCGGCGCCGAACGCCATCTGGCTCGTTCTTGCGGACGCTTTGGTCAAGCGGGATGAAGAGGCTGCGCGCTGCGCCGCAGAGATCGCGGCGATGCGCATTGGGACCGGACGGGAAATGGAGACCGGCGACGCCAGCACTGCGCTCGGCGAAGTGCGCGACATGAAGACCGCACTGGATCGCGCGCAGGATGAGATGCGGGTCCTCGTCGAAGAGAGGCAACTCCTTCGGGATCATATCGCATTGCAGGAAGAGACGATCGAGCGCGCGGAGGCGCGCAGCCATGCGGTCGAGCGGCTCGAATCCGAGATTGCCGAGTTGCGCCGGGATAACGAGATGCTGCGCGAGGCGGCGCGGCGGCACACGGATGAGGCGTCCGAAACCGCGGCGCGCATATGCGATCTCGAGGCGGAATATGGCGTGATGCAGCAAGCTTCGGCCGACCGACACCTCCTCAAGGCGAAGGCCGACGCTCTCCAGCGCCGGATCGAAGTCGAGCGGGAGGAGCAGGCCCGGCGCGCGGCTTTGCTCGGGTCGCTCCTTTTGGCCGACCAGCGTGATCTCGATACATCCGCAGGGCGCATCGAGGCGCTCGAAGGCCGGGTTTGGGAGTTGGGGAACGAGGTCGCTCAGCTACGCGCCGATCTCGACAGTGTCTATTCCTCGAGATCGTGGCGTTTGACACGCCCGCTCAGATCCGTGCGCGCGATGCCGAGGCTGGTGCGCGGTGCGTGACGGGAACTCCGGCTGGGACTGAACCTGTTAGACCGAACGACTGCCCAGCGTTTCGGAGATCGCGGGCATTCCCTCGCCGGAGGCGACGTGAAGGAGCCGAAAGTCTTGAAGATCGAATGTCAGCGAGCGGTGAGGGAGCGGCAAGACGAGCGTGTGAAAGCCTGCGCCATCCGTCAGAGGATCGCTGGCGGCGACAGGGTGAAAGAGGATCGAAGTGCCCCCGCTCGATGAGACGGTGAGCGTCTCGGCAAGGGGCGTGTCGCGGCACGTGCCGCCATGGTCCGTGCGGATGAACGGGTGAATATCGAACGGGTCCGGCGCACGAAGGTCCGCGATGATGCCGATGACGTCACCGATGGCGAAGTCGCCCGTCTCGAGGCTGATGTTGAGGCTCATCCATTCCGGGGCGCCATCGACGGTGATCTCGGCCCGGAAAAGCCCGCCTTCGAGAGGAGCAAGCTCGATCTCCACGGTGCTGCGCGAGGTGTCCGCGCTGAAGTAGATGCCTTGTGAAAACCGCGCTTCCGCCTCGATCCGCCCCGTGATGCGGGCCTCTCGCAAGGCTCGGACGGATCGCGCCGTGGCGGCAACGCAGGGATGTGTCACGGGTATGGCCTTCTTGCTATGATGGTAATCAAGTAGCGTAAGCGGTTCGGTCTGTCAGCCCGGAATGCGTGCAGGCGTGTTCGCCAGTCGAAACGGCGGCGCGCTTCAAGCGTCAATTGCGGACAGCTCGGCGGCGAGCGTCGACCGACGAAAGACCTCGAGGGCGCCGCCTTCGGTGCAATTGACGATCTGCGCGCCTTTGGCGCGATAGGCGCGATCCGCCTCGATGAAGACGCGTGTCATGTGGCCGGTATCCGCGGCCTGCCAATATTTGCCGCGGAAATAGTTCGGATCGAAGTGATTTCGGTCCTCGTCGATCTGGTGCAGAAGCGTGCCTTCGGTCGCGGCCTCGGGCTGATGATAGGTGTTGTCCATACCGATCAGCAGGACGCGGCGGTACCCGGCGCCGAGCAGGACCTGGAGCCAGAAGAAGCTGACCGTCGCATGCCATGCGATCCGTTCCGTCGGCTCGTCCGAGAAGAAGAGCGGCCCACCGAGCGCGTTGAGCCAGATCGTCTTGGGATCATCTTCGAGCACATGCGACAGGCCTGCAGGCAGAACGCGCCATTTCCCGAGGTCGAAGAAGTCTTCGGGGGCTTGCTCGGCAACGAAATAGTTCGAGACCGCGACGCCGCGCGCCAAGGGTGACAGGATCGGGTGACGGGTGGCGTAGTTCGAGATGAAGATGTCCTGCCCATCGAGACGCGAGAGGTCGGTGCGGTTCAGGGAGGGGCCGTTACCGACGAGAATTGCCGTGTCGCTGCGCCTTTCGCTCGCGAATTGCTCGAAGCGCTGACGTCCGAGGGTCAGCAGCCGGGTGATCCATTCGGGATCGAAGGACCAATGCAAATGGTTTGCGGAATAGGGATAGGGCCGCTCGGCACGGGTGAGGAAGTCTGCCGGATCCGCCAGAAGATCCGCCTCGAGTTCCTGTGCGCGCCGCTCCGTGATGGCTGTGCAGGGCGCACTGGGAATGGCCTGTATCTCCATCCAAGAGAAGAGACTTGCGGCATCGTCGTCGCCGGCGCGGGCGGCGGCTATGATGCGCCTGCGCGTCTCGAACGAGGCGTTGAAGATGCGCGCGAGCGTCGCGGCACGCCGGATCGCCTCTACGTCGTCCGCGTGTTCGGGCAGGTCCGCGAAGAGCGCGTCGAGCGGAACGAAGCCCTTCTCGGCGCGCAGCGCGGCGCAGCGAGTGGCGACTTCAGCGGACACAAACGGGTGCGGCACGACGCGGATCCGTAGCGTGGGGAGCGGCGCGAGGCGCTGCATGACGCCTCGATGCTAGCCTATGCCACTCCGGAGCGGAATGCCCGGGGTGACATCTGGTGGTTTCACGAAGTCGAGGCGGACCGAACGGTGCCGTGAAGGTCTCTTTACCATGCCTGTGCAGGGTGTGCCAAACCGCTGGAAATGGAAAGGTCTCTCCCTGTGTCGCAAAGCTCATCGAGGCTGGCGCTGCCGTATCTGCAACCGCAGCAGGCGCAAAAGCATGTCACGCATAACGAGGCGCTTCAGCGGCTCGACTATCTCACGCAGCTCACCGTCGTCGAATATGACGCGGTAACGCCGCCGGTCACCCCGCAGGAGGGAGAGGTCTGGGCGCTCGGCGCGACCGCCTCGGGGGTGTGGAGCGGGCAGGGCGGCAAGCTGGCCGGGTGGTTCAACGGTGGCTGGCTCTTCATCGCGCCGCAAGAGGGCTGGCGCGCGGCGCGCGGAGCGGATCTGCGCATCTGGACCGGCACAGAGTGGAGGACACCGGCGGGGCCGGAGCCGCAGAACCTCGTTGGCGTCGGGATCAATGCGGAGTCCGATCTGGTCAACCGGCTGGCGGTATCGGCGGATGCGACGTTGCTGACCCATGAGGGCGCCGGGCATCAGCTCAAGATCAACAAGGCCGCCGAGACCGATACCGCGAGCCTGCTCTTTCAGACGGCATTCTCGGGCCGTGCCGAGATGGGCACAGCCGGCGCCGATGATTTCGCGATCAAGGTCAGCGCCGATGGCGCGGCGTGGTCGGAGGCGATGAGGGTGCGCGCGGTGGACGGCCGGGCGGCGTTTCCGTCCGGCGCGGGCATCGCCGATGGCAGTGCGGCCGCCCCGTCGCTCGGCTTTCTGTCCGAGACGGGGACCGGCCTTTATCGGAGCGGCGCCAAATCGCTCGGCATCGCCATCGACGGGCAGGAGCGGATGCGGATCGCCGATGGCGGCGTGAGGATCGACGGCGCTGTCATTGGTGCTGCGGTCACGCAATCCGCGACGGACATGACGGCGGGGCGGCTCGTCAAAACGGGCGATTTCGGCCTCGGCGATGCGATCGCCCTGACGGCGGCGGACAATCTCAACATGCTGACGGTGGCCGGGCTTTTCTACAATCCGACCAGTGGAAATTGCGCGAACAACAACTATCCGATCTTTTCCGCCGGGGTTCTGGTGAACCAGCGGCGGACGAATACGAACTGGGCGCAGCAATTCATCTCCTATGGCGGCGATTCGACGGTGGGTGCGATCCGGCAATTCACCCGGTCCTACGGCGCCCTCGGGTGGACGCCCTGGTCGGAGGTCATCCATCAAGGCCGCCTTGTCGGGCCGGTCTCGCAATCGGGCGGCATGCCGACGGGCTGCGTGATCGAGCGCGGATCGAATGCGAACGGATCGTACATGCGCTGGGCGGACGGCACGCAGATCTGCACTTTGCGCCGCTCGGTTTCGACCGCGATCGCAACGGGGCATCTCGGCGGGTTCCGCTCGGGCAACGAGGTCTGGGTCTATCCAGCGCAGTTCGCGGTCGGGACGCTCCCTGTGATGAGCGGTGCCGCGCTCGATGGGACGGCGATCAGCGTCGTCTTCCCGGGCGGTGCGACGGCGCAGCAGGCCGCGTGGAGCGTCACGGCGATCACCAGCCAGAGCGCCGCCACGCGCACCGTCACGATGTCGGCCATCGGCCGCTGGTTCTGAGGAGAGATAAATGCGGATCACGTTTTTCCCGTCGCGCGGCGACGCCCCGATGAGCCTCTCGCGCCTCGGCGGCAGCCTCGTCATCGATGGGCAGGAGATTGCCCTCGACAGCTATGTCGCGGGCGCGCACGAGCGCATCATCGGACAGCCGGAATTGGTGGACGGCGAGTGGCATGTCGATCTTGTCCTGCCGCATGGCGCGAATGCGGGCGACGCGGCGCTTTTTCCCGAGCGGCTCACGCTCGACGGGGATGGCCCCGTTGCGCTGCCCCCTTTCGATGCCGATGAGGCTGTGTTCTCGATTTGAATGCCCGATCCCGGTAAATACAACTTGCGCGCGAGTTGCGGCGGGATTTAGATCGATGCCATGGCTCAGCCCGGCATGGACACAGCGTTTCAAGGCGCAAGACAAGGCGAGGCCGCATTGGCCTCGCCTGCGCATGTCGTAATGCGGCCCCATCTTTTCATCGATGTGCAGCACGGTCTGGGCAACCGTCTGCGGGCGCTCGCCTCGGCTGCGGTCATCGCGGAGGCGACGGGGCGCCAGCTCGTCGTCCTCTGGCTGCCGGACCGTCATTGCGAGGCGCGGATCGGCGATCTGCTCCGCTATCCCGATCCGGTGATCGAAACCGATTGCCGCGACGAGCTGCGTTCGCGCTGCGCGCATGTCCACAATTACATGGAAATCGAGGAGGGCTCGGCGTTTCAGGAGCTTGTTCTCGCTCGCGGCGAGGCCGCGCGGGGCGATGTGTTCATCCGTTCGGCCTATACGCTCGCCAGCCCGTATCATGACCGCGCCGCCGAAGATGCGTTCTTGCGTGGTCTGCGCGCGGCGGAGCCCGTACTGGAGATGGTGAAAAGCGTGGATCATCCGTCGGACGTCGCCGTCCATATCCGCATGGCGACAGGGCCGGCCTTCGATCACCTGAGTTACGAAGCGCCCGCGAACTGGCCCGCGGAGCGCCACCGCGAATTGACGGAGTGGCGGCGCAAGAGCGATGTATCGCGGTTCATCCGGCGGCTCGATGCGATGATCGCGGCAGGCGCGGCGGAGACCATCTTCGTCGCGGCGGATCTGCCTGCGAGCTATGCCGCATTGATCGAGGCTTATGGGCGCCGGGTGCGGTATCTGCCGCGGGCCGAGTACGACCGCTCGGCGGGGCAGTTGCAGACGGCCCTCGCGGATATGATCCTGCTCACATCGGCCCGCCATTTTCTCGCCAGCACATGGAGCTCGTTTTCCGACATTGCCCAAAGGCTTGCAGCGCCGGGGCGTCCATGCGAGCAGAGCGGCACGGATTTCTGAGCGCCGCCGCTGTGCGCGCTTGGACTGGTCTCGCGCGGGGCAAACCGATACCCTCTGCGGCGACCGTGCGTTCCCACATGTTTCAAGGGCCTTTCCATGACCGCAACCACCGCCAGCCCTCCGTCCCCCGAGCGCCGCGATCAGAGCATCGCGGCCGCGCGCAAGGTTCTGGGCACGGAGGCCGACGCGCTGCGATATCTCGCAGACAACCTGCCCGAGGATTTCGCCACCGCAATCGAGACGGTGCTGGCCTGCAAGGGGCGCGTGATCGTCTCGGGGATCGGCAAGTCGGGGCATATCGGGCGAAAGATCGCGGCGACGCTCGCCTCGACAGGAACGCCCGCCTATTTCGTGCATGCGACCGAAGCGAGCCACGGCGATCTGGGCATGATCGGCCCTGAGGATGTGTGCATCCTCATCTCCAATTCGGGCGAGACGACGGAGCTGCGCGATATCGTCTATCATACGCAGCGCTTCGGCATCCCGATGATCGGCATTTCCTCGAACGCAAGCAGCACGCTGATGAAGGCGGCGGATCATCGGCTGACGCTTCCGAATTGCCCCGAAGCATGCCCGATCGGCCTCGCCCCGACCACCTCGACGACAATGACGCTTGCGCTCGGCGATGCGCTGGCCGTGGCGCTGATGGAGCGGCGCGGCTTCGTGGCCAAGGATTTCGGGGTCTATCATCCGGGCGGCAAGCTCGGGGCGCAGATGCGCAGCGTCTCGGATCTCATGCATACCGGCGACGCGCTGCCGGTCTTGGACGAGGCGGCGCCGATGGCGGATGTCCTGCTGGCCATGACCTCGAAGGGCTTCGGCGTCTGCATCCTGACGCGCGCGGGCGTCATCAGCGGGGTTATCACCGATGGCGACTTACGCCGCAACATGGATGGCCTGATGGAGCGCCTTGCCCGCGACGTGGCGAGCAAGACCCCCTCGACGGTGCCGCCCGATTGCTCGGCGCCGGAGGCGCTTGCGCTGCTGAACACACGCGCGCAGACGGTCCTGATCGTGGCCGATGCCGAGAGGCGCCCGGTGGGCGTCCTGCATCTGCACGATCTTCTGCGCGCGGGCGTCGTCTAGCGCGCCTAGCGGGGCATCTGCGGAGATATCGAGCCTGCCGCGTCCTGAAGCCAGGGCAGGATTTCCTGCCGGATGCGCGCGTCGTCCCAAAGATGCGCGGAGACCGAGCAATGGACCGCGGCCCAGGCGCGCCCGTCCGGGCCGCGGATCGCGCAGGCGACGCCGATTTCGTTGAGAATCATCTGGCCATGCGTGATGGCATGGCCCGCCTCGCGCGCGGCTTCGATCTGCGCGGCGATGCTGGCGCGGTCGGTCGTGGTCTGGGGCGTGTGCGCCTCGAGATGCCACTCGCGGATCGCCGCCGCGCGAAACTCGTCTGAATGGGTGGCGAGAATCGCCTGCCCCGCCGATGTGCTGAGCGCGGGCACCATTCGGCCGGGAACGGAGGCGGCGAATATGGTGCGCGTGCAGGGCAGGCGGGCCGCGTAGATGATGTGCTCGCCCGACAGCTCGGCGAGGTTCACCGTCTCGCCGATGCGCTGCGAAAGGTCGATGAGCTTGGGCATGGCGCGCGCCACGAGCGGGTCCGACCAGTAATAGGCATAGGCGAGGCGCAGCCAGGCATGACTGGGCCGATAGCGCCGCGTCACCGGATCCTTATCGAGCATGCCTTCGACGTGAAGCGTGTTGGCGAGGCGCTGCACCGCGCTCTTGTCGAGGCCGGTCAGCTGCGCGAGCGCGCCGAGCGACAGCTCGGTGTGGCTCTCGTCGAAGGCGCGCAGAAGGCGCAGCCCCTTGGCCAGAGAGCCTACGAAAAGGGTGTTCTGCTTGGGTTTCGTCATGAAATCTCGGGTCTTGTGTATCGGCTGGGGCCGCCTCGGAAAATTGGCGCTTGATTTTCCCGCAACCGTGGGTTTCAAATAATTACATCGTGATCTGATGTATTGCTATATGATACAGATCGAAATGCAAACCAAAACACGAGACCGCAATTCGCTGCGGCAGGGAGACAGCAAGATGAAATCCACATTTCTGAAAACCACCGCGCTCGCGCTGGCGCTGGGCGTCGGCATGACCGGCGCCGCGCTGGCCGACAACGCCAGCGGCACCCTGAACGTCGCCTTCACCAAGGAGCTCGAGAATGTCGACAGCTTCTTCAACTCGTCGCGCGAGGGCGTCGTCATGCAGCGGGCGGTCTGGGACGGCCTGATCTACCGCGATCCCGAAACCAACGAATACAAGGGCAATCTCGCGACCGAGTGGGACTGGATCGACGAGCGGACGCTCGAATTCAAGCTGCGCGAGGGCGTCAAGTTTCATGACGGGTCCGACTTCACCGCCGATGACGTGGTCGCCACCGTCAATTTCGTCGCCAAGGAAGAGAACGGCGTCAAGACGCAGCGCAACGTGAACTGGATGGAGAGCGCCGAGAAGATCGACGACTATACTGTGCGCATCACGACCAAGGACGTGTTCCCGGCGGCGATCGAATTCCTGTCGGGTCCGGTCTCGATGTATCCGTCCGACTATTACGAAGAGGTCGGACCCTCCGGCATGGGCCTCAAGCCTGTCGGCACTGGCCCCTACAAGGTGGTCGAGGTTGAGCCGGGCCAGCATTTCGTGCTCGAGAAATACGAGGATTATCACGACAGCCCCAAGGGCCAGCCTTCGATCGAGCGTATCGACATCCGGACCATTCCGGACGTCAACACACAGCTTGCCGAGCTTTTCTCGGGCTCGCTCGATCTGATCTGGCAGGTTCCGGCGGACCAGGCCGAGAAGATGGCGGCGATGGACGACCGCTTTACCGTGGCGAACGAATCCACCATGCGCGTCGGCTATCTCGCGATGGACGCTGCCGGACGGACGGGCGCCGAGAACAACCCCTTCACCGATCTCAACGTGCGCCGCGCCGTCAACCATGCGATCGACCGTCAGGCGCTCGTCGACAACCTGCTCAAGGGCAAGTCCAAGGTCGTCTCGACCGCGTGCTTCCCCAGCCAGTTCGGCTGCGCGCAGGACGTGACCAGCTATGAATACGATCCCGAGAAGGCGCGCGCGCTCCTGGCCGAGGCCGGCTATCCCGATGGGTTCACGACGGATTTCTACGCCTATCGCGACCGCGAATATGCCGAGGCGATCACCAGCTATCTGAACGCGGTCGGTATCCAGACCAATTTCAAGATGCTGCAATACTCCGCCCTGCGCGAGGCCAACATGAAGGGCGAGGTTCCGATCTCGTTCCAGACATGGGGCAGCTACTCGATCAACGACGCATCCGCGATGGTCAGCCAGTTCTTCAAGCATGGCAGCCTCGATGACGCGCGTGACGACGAGGTGCTGGAGATGCTGAACACCGCCGACAGCTCGACCGACCCGGAAGAGCGCAAGGAGTTCTATCGCAAGGCGCTTCAGCGTATCGCCGATCAGGCCTACTGGGCGCCGATGTTCAGCTACAACACCAATTACGTCATGACCAAGGAGGTGAGCTACACCCCCACGGCGGACGAGGTGCTGCGCTTCACGGACATGACCTGGAACTGATCCGGTCCCTTCGGCCCGGCGGGCGCGCGCGTCCGCCGGGCCATTGCCGTTTTCACCGATCGCCAACCAACCGCAATTCCGGCAGGGAGGTCGCAGCGCATGCTGCCATTCATACTCAAGAGGTCGGGCCTCGCCCTCCTCGTGGCCTTCACGGTCAGCTTCATCAGCTTTTCGCTTCTGTTCCTCTCGGGCGATCCGGCGGCGGCGCTGGCGGGCGAGACGGCGAGCGGCGAGGATATCGAGGCGATCCGCCGGCTCTACGGCTTCGACCGTCCGATGCTGGTGCAATACGGCGAATGGCTCTTGAGCGCGCTGCGCGGCGATTTCGGCGAGAGCTATTATTTCAAGCTGCCGGTCGCCTCGCTGATCGGCGACCGCCTGTCGGTCACGATGACCCTGGGCGTCTGCGGCATCAGCTTCGCGCTCCTGACCGCCGTGCCGCTGGGCGTGGTCGCGGCGATCCGGCCCAACTCGATCATCGACCGCGTGGCGCTCTTCCTGTCGGTCGCGGGGCAGGCGATGCCCAGCTTCTGGTTCGGTCTGATCCTGATCGTTCTCTTCGGCATCACGCTCGGCTGGCTGCCGCCCTCGGGCGCCGATAGCTGGCGGCATTTCATCATGCCGACCATCGTGCTTGGCTATTACGCCATGCCGGCCATCATGCGCCTGACGCGCGCGGGCATGCTCGAGGTTCTCAATTCGGACTATATCCGCACCGCGCGGGCCAAGGGCGCCGGGGAGGGGCGCGTTCTCTTCAAGCACGCACTGCGCAACGCGATCATTCCGGTGGTCAGCCTCGCCGCGGTGCAGATGGGCTTCATGCTGGGCGGCTCTATCGTGGTCGAGTCGGTCTTCGCCCTGCACGGCGCGGGCTATCTCGCGTGGGAGAGCATCGCGCGCAACGATCTGCCGACGGTGCAGGCGCTCATTCTCATTTTCTCGATGTTCTACATCATCTTCACTTTCCTGGCGGACGTGCTCAACGCGTGGCTCGACCCCCGCATGAGGAGCTCGTGACATGGCGATGAACAAGACGACGATCAATCGCACGACCGACCCGCTGCTCGAGGAGATCCAGGGGCCTACGCCGCGCCAGATCCTGCGCAAGCGCGTGACGGGCCACAAGGGCCTCATCTTCGGCCTCGTCGTGGTGCTGCTTCTGGTGCTGGTCGCGATCTTCGCGCCGCTGCTCGCACCGCACGATCCTTATGCGCAGAACCTCGGCAACCGCATGGTCCAGCCCGTCTTTCTCGGCGGCACGTGGGAGCATCCGCTCGGGACCGATCATCTGGGCCGCGATTATCTCTCGCGCCTCATCTACGGCGCGCGCGTGTCGCTTCTCATCGGCGCGGTCGCCGCGCTCATCTCGGGCGTGATCGGCACGGCGATGGGCGTGGCCGCCGGGTATTTCGGCGGCAAGGTGGATGCGGCCGTGACCTTCCTCATCAATGTGCGCCTCGCCATGCCCGTGGTGCTGGTGGCGCTCGCCGTGGTCGCGATCCTCGGCGGATCGCTTCAGGTGGTGATCGGCGTTCTCGGGCTTTTGCTGTGGGACCGCTTCGCCGTCGTGATGCGCGCCTCGACGCTTCAGGTGCGGCGCCGCGAATACGTCGCCGCGGCGCAGGCCATCGGCGCATCGACGACGCGCGTGGTGCTGTCCGAGATCATGCCGAACATCGTCAACAACCTGATCGTCATCGTCACGCTTGAAATGGCCCACGCGATCCTGCTCGAGGCGGCGCTCTCGTTCCTCGGGCTAGGTGTTCAGCCGCCCACCCCCAGTTGGGGGCTGATGGTCTCCGAAGGCAAGAACATGATGCTGTTCGAGCCGTGGCTGGTGCTGATCCCGGGCGTCGTCCTCTTCGTGCTGGTGCTGGCGATCAACCTCATGGGCGATGGTCTGCGCGACGTGACCGCCCCCGAAAACCGGAGCTGATGCGATGAGCCAAGAGAACGCAAAACCGCTCCTGTCGGTGCGGGGCCTGACACTCGACATTCCGCTGTCGAGCGGCGTGCTGCATGCCGTGCGCGGCATCGACTTCGATCTGCGCCGGGGCGAGACTCTTTGCATCGTGGGGGAGAGCGGATCGGGCAAGTCGCTCACCTCGCTCGCGATCATGGGGCTTCTGGACAAGAACATCCGCCGCAGCGCGGAGCGGATGGATTTCGACGGGACCGAACTGACCACCGCCAGCCGCCGCCGGATGCGCGCGCTGCGCGGCGACCGGATCGCGATGATCTTTCAGGAGCCGATGACGTCGCTCAATCCGGCCTACACGATCGGCGACCAGCTTATCGAGGCGCTGCAACTGCACCGCAATGTCAGCCGCGACACTGCCCGCAAGCGCGCGGTCGAGCTTCTGGAGAAGGTCGGCATCACCGCCGCCGCCAGCCGTCTTGGCCAGTATCCCCACCAGCTTTCGGGCGGGTTGCGCCAGCGCGTCGTGATCGCGATGGCCCTGATGTGCGAGCCCGAACTCATCATCGCGGACGAGCCGACGACCGCGCTCGACGTGACGATCCAGGCGCAGATCCTGCGGCTTCTGGTCGATCTGACCAAGGAAATGGATGTGGCCATGATCCTCATCACCCACGATCTGGGTGTCGTCGCGCGCGTCGCGGACAAGGTGGGCGTGATGTATGCGGGCGAACTGGTCGAGACGGGGCCCGCCTCGCAGGTCTTCGGCACGCCGCTCCATCCCTATACGCGCGGTCTGCTGCAGTGCATCCCGCAGCCGGGCAAGACCGAGCGCGGCAGCGCGCTCGGCACCATTCCCGGCATCGTGCCCTCGCTTGTCGGAGAGGTCGAGGGCTGCGCCTTCCGCACCCGTTGCCCGCACGCCGTGGATGCCTGCCGCGACGCCATTCCGAGGCGCGGCGACGAGAGCCACGAATTTCTCTGCGTCCACCCCGATGGCGCCCGCGCCGCCGAAGGAGAGCCCGCATGAGCGCCCCTGTTCTCGAACTTCGAAACGTCGCCAAGACCTACCGCGTCAAGCAGGGGCTCTTCGGAAAGGCCAAGCCGCTGACGGCGGTGAACGATGTCTCGCTCACGCTGGGGCGGGGTGAGGTGCTGGGCCTCGTCGGCGAGAGCGGCTGCGGCAAGTCCACCCTCGCCAAGATCCTTCTGGGCCTCGAGGCACCGACCTCGGGCAAGGTCATGGTCGATGGCGAGGAGATCGGCGGTCAGGACCGTCTGGCCCTCGCGCGGCGCATCCAGCCCATCTTTCAGGACCCCTATTCGTCGCTCAACCCGCGCAAGACCATCGCGGATATCGTCTCGCTTCCCCTGCGCGTCCATGGCATCGGCGATGCGGCCAGCCGCGAGAAATCGGTGCGCGAGACGCTGGATCTTGTCGGCTTGCCGGCGCGCGTTCTGAACACCTATCCCAGCCAGATGTCGGGCGGTCAGCGCCAGCGCGTCGCCATCGCCCGAGCGCTCATCATGCGCCCCGAGATCGTCATCTGCGACGAGCCGACTTCGGCCCTCGACGTGTCCGTCCAGAGCCAGATCCTGAACCTCTTGAACGAGCTGCGCGAGGAATTCGGGCTGACCTATCTCTTCATCAGCCACGATCTGGCGGTGGTCGAGCATCTGGCGACGCGCGTGGCGGTGATGTATCTCGGCCGCATCGTCGAGGAGGCGCCCGTGGGCGGGCTTTTCGATGCGCCGCGCCACCCTTATGCGCGTGCGCTCCTCAACTCGGTCCTGACGCCCGATCCCGATCTCGGCGTGCCCGACACGCAGCTCGGCGCGGCCTATCCCAACCCGATCGCGCCGCCGCCCGGCTGTCATTTCCATCCGCGCTGTCCCTTCGCCGAGGCGCATTGCAAATCCACCGCGCCGCGCCCCGTGCCGCGCGAGGAAGGGCGCGTCGAATGTCATCTGCATGATCCCGAAAGCCCGATGTACCGCGCGGGCTTCACCGTCTGACCCATCAAGGATTGACCATGGCCAGTTCCCTGTCGCGTACGGCGCGCACCGCCAAGACTGTCATCGAGACGAAGGGCGGCGTCGTCGCGGCCCAGCATCGCCTCGCCGCCGAGGCCGGGGCCGAAGTGCTGCGGGCCGGGGGCGATGCCGTAGATGCCGCCGTCGCCACCTCCTTCGTGATCGGCGTGCTCGAGCCCTGGATGAGCGGGCCGGCGGGCGGCGGCGCGATGATGCTCTGGCGCGCGGGCGAGGAAAAGGCGGTGGCGGTCAATCACGGCATGCGCGCACCCAAGGGGCTGCGCGTCGAGGACTATCCCCTGTCGGGCCGGGGCGTCGCAGGTGACCTTTTCCCGTGGGAGCATGTCACCGGCGACGTCAATGTCCAGGGCGCCAAGGCGATCGCCGTGCCGGGTGTCGTCGACGGTCTGGGGCAGGTGCATGAGCGTTATGGCCGGATGCCGTGGGCCGATCTGCTGACCCCCGCGATCGCGCATGCCCGGCGGGGCATGCTGGTCGATTGGTACGCCGCGCTCGTCATCGCATCGACCACCCGCGCGCTGGCCGAGGACGCGGACGCCGCGGCGCTTTTTCTGGAGGACGGACAATGGCCGACCATCTCGGGCTGGACCGCGCTGGCCGAGAAGCGGCTGGATCAGAGCCGCATGGCGGAAAGTCTCGGGATCATCGCGCAGGACGGCGCCCGCGCGCTCTATGACGGCGATCTAGGCGCGGCTCTGGCGAAGGACGTGCAGGACAAGGGCGGCTCGCTCAGCCATGAAGACCTGCGCAGCTACCGCGCCGAGATGCAAAAGCCGCTCAGCATCGCCTACCGCGATGCGCGCTTTCACCTCGTGGACGGGCTGACCGCCGGGCCGACCTTCGCGCATGCGATGGGCGATCTGGAAGGCCGCGATCTGGGCGCCAAACCCGACGCCTTCGCCGCCTATGCCGAGGCCCTGCAAGGCGCCTATGCCGCGCGCCTCGGCACGATGGGCGATACCGGCGAGAGCCCCGAGGCGCCCGGCTGCACCACGCATTTCTCGGTCGTCGATAGGGACGGCAACATGGTGAGCCAGACGCAGACGCTCCTGTCGATCTTCGGAAGCCGTGTCGTCTCGCCTTCGACGGGATTCCTGATGAACAACGGCATCATGTGGTTCGACCCGGTGCAGGGGCGCCCCAACTCGCTCGGGCCCGGCAAGCGGTGCCTGATGAATGTCTGCCCGGTGATCGGGGAGCAGGGCGAGCGCCGCTTTGCCTTCGGCGCCTCGGGGGGGCGCAAGATCGTGAGCGCCATGACCCAGATGGCCTCTTTCGTCACCGATTTCGGCATGGATATCGAAGAGGCGTTCCACCATCCGCGCATCGACGTGTCGGGCGGGCCAAAGGTTGTTGCCGACGAAGCGCATGCCCCCGAGGTGCTCGCCCGTCTGCGCGAGAGCAACGATGTCGTGCTCGCCCCGCGCACCGTCTTTCCCTTCGCCTTCGCCTGCCCCGCCGGCGTGATGCGCGCGGGCGAGACGAATACCGGCTGCACCGAGATCATGTCGCCCTGGGGCGATGCCGCGCTTGAAAAAGAGGACTGAGCCATGAGCCGCGAGACCGCGATCGACACCGTCACCGCCTATTTCGACAAGGGCGTCTTTCAATCCGAGCTGGCCGATCTGGTCGGCTACCGCACCGAAAGCCAGAAGGAAGGCACCGGCCCCGAGCTGCGCCGCTACCTCGCCGAGGCGATTGAGCCGAGGCTGGCCAGGATGGGGTTCGTTTGCGAGATCATCGACAATCCCGATCCGCGCGGCGGCCCCCTTCTGATCGGCGAGCGGCGCGAGGGCGACGATCTGCCGACCGTGCTGACCTACGGCCATGGCGACGTGATCCGCGCGCAAGAGGGCATGTGGCGCGAGGGCCTCGCGCCTTTCGATCTGGTCGAGGAGGGCGACCGTCTCTATGGGCGCGGCACGGCGGACAACAAAGGCCAGCATCTCATCAATATCGCCGCGCTCGAGGCGGTTCTGGATGCGCGCGGCAGCCTTGGCTTCAACACGCGCATCGTTCTGGAGATGAGCGAGGAAGTCGGATCGAGCGGCCTCGCCGACGTCTTCCGAAGCCACAAGGACCGGCTGACCGCCGATGTGCTGATCGCGTCCGACGGCCCGCGCCTTCAACCCGAGGTGCCCACGGTCTTCATGGGCTCGCGCGGGGGCGTGACCTTCGATCTGAAGCTGACCTTGCGCGAGGGCGCGCATCATTCGGGCAACTGGGGCGGGCTTCTGGCCGATCCGGCGATGATCCTCGCCCATGCGCTGACCACGATCTGCGACCGGCGGGGGCAGATCCAAATCCCCGAGTGGCGCCCCGACAGCCTGACGGACGATGTGCGCGCCGCGCTCGACGGTCTGCCCGTCACCGGCGGCGACGGCCCCGAGGTGGACGAGGATTGGGGCGAGGAAAGCCTGACCCCCGCCGAGCGCGTCTATGGCTGGAACAGCTTCGCGGTGCTGGCGATGACGAGCGGCGTGCCCGAGGCGCCGGTCAACGCCATTTCCGCCAGTGCGCGCGCCACTTGCCAGCTGCGCTATGTCGTCGGCACCGATCCCGAGGACATCATCCCCGCGCTGCGCCGCCATCTGGACGCGCACGGCTTTCAGATGATCGAGATCGTGCCGCATGATCGCGGGTTCTTCGCGGCGACGCGGCTCGATCCGGGGCATCCTTGGGTGCGCTTCGTCACCGGCTCGATCGAGAAGACGGCGGGCAAGGCGCCCCATATCCTGCCGAACCTCGCCGGATCGCTTCCGAATGACAGCTTCGCCGACATTCTCGGCCTGCCCACCGTGTGGGTGCCCCATTCTTATCGCGGCTGCTCGCAGCATGCGCCGGACGAGCATGTGCTGAAATCATTGAGCCGCGATGCGCTGCGGGTGATGGCGGGCGTCTTCTGGGACGTGGGCGCGGGCGGCACGCCGGCAGGCTGAGAGCGCGCCGACGCATCTGGCGCCGATCCGCGCCGCGCGCTAGTCTGGCGCGCATGTTCGCGCGCATGACACAGAATTCGGCGGGATGGCGGCTGGCCCTGCAACTGGCGCTGGCGGCGGTCCTTCTGGCGACGCTCGTCTGGCCGAGGGTCGAGCGGTATTTCCTTCAGGACGCCGCCGCGCAGAACCGCGTGACGCTGCGCCTCGTCAGTGACGGTCTGCGCGCCGCGCTCGACCGCTATGCGCCGCTGCCGCATCTCATCGCCGCGCGCCCCGAGCTCGCGCGCGTGCTGCGCAATCCCGACGATCCCCTGCTGGTCGAGACGGTGAACAGCATCCTTCTGAATACCGCGATCTCGGTGACGGCCTCGGATGTCTACCTGATGGACATGGACGGCATGACCCTCGCCGCGAGTTCCTATCGCAAGGAGCGGTCCTTCGTCGGGCGGAATTTCAGTTTCCGGCCCTATTTCACCCAAGCCGCCGCCGGGGGGCTGGGCCGGTATTTCGCGCTCGGCACGACATCGGGGGAGCGGGGATATTTCTTCGCCGCGCCGGTGCGGGACGGCCCGCGCATCCTCGGAGTGGTGGCGGTGAAGTTCACGGTCGAGGCCTTCGAGGCGGGCTGGCAGGCGGCCTCGTCGAATATATTGGTGACCGATCCCACGGGCATCGTCTTCATCGCGAGCGAGCCTGCATGGCGGTTGCGGGCGAGCGTGCCGCTCACGCCGCGCGCCCTGAGCGTGATCCGCGCGAACCAGCAATACCCGGTCGAGCGCCTGACGCTTCTGGACATCGCGCGCCGCGTCGAGGCGGGTGTCGATCTGACGGTGATCGACGGCACGGAATACATCGCCTCCTCGGGCGACGCGCTCGCCAGCGCGGGCTGGACCGTTACGGCCCTGCGGCGCGCGGCCCCTGCGCGGCTTCAGGCGGGCATGGTATTCGCCGCGATCGCGCTTCTGGTCGTCCTCGCGATTTGCGTCGCCTCCTACCTGCGGCACCGCGCGGCGCAGCGCGTGCAGGTCCACAGGATGCTCGAGCAGCGGGTCGAGGAGCGCACATCGGCGCTGCGCTTCGAGGTCGAGGAGCGTCGCCGCACCGAGGAGAAGCTGCGCCGCACGCAGGCGGGTCTGGTTCAGGCGGGCAAGCTGTCGGCGCTTGGGCAGATGTCGGCGGCGCTCAGCCACGAGTTCAACCAGCCCTTGCAGGCGGTCAAGGCCTATGCCGAGAACGCGCGGACCTTTCTCGACCGGGGCGAGACGGACGAGGTGCGCGACAATATCGGGCGCATCAGCCGCATGGCCGACCGCATGGCCGCCATCTCGCGCCATCTGCGCAATTTCGCGCGCCGCCCCGGCGAGGCGATCGGGCCGGTTCCGCTCAACCTCGTGATCGACGACGCGCTCGCGGTCAGCGCGCCCAAGCTCAAGGCGGGGGGCGTGACGCTCGACTACAGCCCGGCGGCGGGCACGCCCTGGGTGATCGGCGGGCATGTGAGGCTGCAACAGGTCTTGGTCAATCTCATCTCGAACGCGGTCGATGCGATGGGGGGCGCGGGGCGGCTCACGCTTGCGGCGGCGCCCCATGACGGCGGCTGGCGCGTCACCGTGCGCGACGAAGGGCCGGGCCTGCCCGAGGGCGCGGCCGAGCAGATGTTCGATCCTTTCTTCACGACCAAGCCGATGGGGCAGGGCCTCGGCCTCGGCCTAAGCATTTCCTACAATATCGTGCGCGATTTCGGCGGCACGCTCTGGGGCGAGGATCATCCCGAGGGCGGCGCCGTCTTCGGGGTCGATCTGGCGGCGGCGGACGCGCCCGCGCAGGAGGCGGCGGAATGAGCGGCGAGGTGCTCTTTGTCGATGACGAGGAAGAGCTGCGCTGCGCCGCGGCCCAGACGCTCAAGCTCGCGGGGCTTTCGGCCTCGGCGGTCCCTGATGGCGAGATGGCGCTGGCCCGGCTCGCGCGGGATTTTCCGGGCGTGCTCATCACCGATATCAGGATGCCGGGAATGGATGGCATGACGCTGATGCGCCGCGCGCTCGAGATCGACCCGGCGCTTCCGGTCATCATCGTGACCGGCAATGGCGATGTGGAGCTGGCCGTGCAGGCGATGCGCGACGGCGCCTATGATTTCCTCGAGAAACCCTACGATCCGGCGTATCTGGTGCAGGTCGTGGGCCGCGCGCTCGACAAAAGGCGCCTCACGCTCGAGAACCGCGCGCTGCGCAATCAGGTGGGCGGGCGCGACGTGATCGAGGCGCGGCTTATCGGGCGCTCGGACGTCATGGTGCGCCTGCGCGAGCAGGTCCGCGCCGTCGCCGCGACCGAGGCCGACGTGCTCATCATCGGCGAGACGGGCACCGGCAAGGAGGTGATCGCGCGCGCGCTGCACCGCGCCTCGGCCCGTCAGGGCAAGCCCTTCGTGCATATCAATTGCGCCGCGCTGCCGCGCGATCTGGTCGAGATCGAGCTTTTCGGCCATGTCGCGGGTGCCTTCTCGGGGGCGCATCGCACGCGCTATGGCAAGCTCGAGCATGGGCGCGGCGGCACCGTCTTTCTCGACGAGATTGACAGCCTCGATACAGGGGTGCAGGCCAAATTCCTGCAAGCGATCCAGAGCCGCCAGATCACGCCGCTCGGCTCGAACGATCCGGTGGATCTGGATGTGCGCTTTATCGCCGCCTCCAAGGACCGGCTGGAGCAGGCGGTGGAGGAAGGGCGTTTCCGCGCCGATCTTCTCTATCGGCTGAATGTCGTGACGCTGCGCGCGCCGCCCCTTTCGGAGCGGCGCTCGGACATTCCGCTTCTCTTCGTGCATCTCGTTCAGGAGGCGGCGGCGCGCTACAAGCGGCCCGCGCCCGAGGTGGGGCCGGCGACGCTGGCCGAGGCCGCCGCGTGCGACTGGTCGGGCAATGTGCGCGAGCTGCGCAATGCCGCCGACCGCTTCGTTCTGGGTCTGCCTGCCGAGGCGCCTTCCGCCGAGGAGGGCGCGGCGACCGGGCCTCTGCCCGCGCAGGTCGCAGCGCATGAGCGCGCGCTCATCGCTGCGGCGCTCAGCGCGCATGGCGGCGCGCTGAGGCCCACCTACGAGGCGCTCGGGATCAGCCGCAAGGCGCTCTACGAGAAGATGCAGAAGCACGGGCTGGACCGCGAGAGCTTCACCTGAGGAGGCCGCGCAGCCCACCTTGTGCGGTTTTCCACCCGCTTTCCGGCGCCGATGTCCCCTTTTCGACCCATCGGCTGCGATTTTGTGTCGCATGCCTGCCTTGGACCGGTCCAACGCACTTGCCCTGATGCCATGCCGCCGCTCTAGTCCGCCGTGGTCGCGGCTCCGGGAGGGTGCCGCGCGACAGTCATGGTTTCAGGGAGAGAGACATGAAATTCACAGCGATCCTCGCATCGACCACCATCCTCGCGGCAGGCGCCGCCTTCGCGCAGGACGTCGACAGATCCGACTGGCCGAGCAGCTTCACCGTCGGCACGGCAAGCCAGGGCGGCACCTATTTCGCCTATGGCTCGGGCTGGGCGAACCTCGTGGCCGAAGAGCTGGGCATCACCGGCGGCGGCGAAGTCACGGGCGGCCCGATGCAGAACATGGCGCTGGTGCATACCGGCGAAGCCGCGTTCGGCATGACCACGATGGGCCCGGCGGCCGAATCGCTCGCGGGCACCAACCCGATCGCGCCCGGCCTCGAGATGACGCAGGCCTGCGCGATGTTCCCGATGTACCAGACGCCCTTCTCGGTGACGGCGCTGGCCTCCTCGGGCATCACCTCGGTCAGCGAGATCCCGGATGGCGCCAAGATCGGCTTCGGCCCCGCGGGCTCGACCTCAGACACCTACTTCCCGCGCATGATGGACACGCTGGGCGTGAATTACGAGCGCCGCAACGGCGGCTGGTCGGACCTCGGCGGTCAGCTTCAGGACGGTCTTCTGGACGTCATCGCCTTCGCGGCGGGCGTGCCGGTTCCGGCGGTCAGCCAGCTCGAGGTGCAGACTGATGTGAACATCATCGAGTTCACCGAGGCGGAGCAGCAGAAGCTTCTGGCGGAATTCCCCGTCTCCGACTTCTCGATCAAGGCGAGCACCTACACCACGCTCGAGAATGACGCGCGCTCGGTGTCCATGTGGAACTTCGCCATCGCGAATTGCGATCTGCCCGCGTCCTTCGTGAACGCGGCGGTGGACGTGGTCATGTCCGACAACGAGCGCATGACCGGCATCCACAAGGCCGCCGCATCGACCCTGCCCGAGAACTGGGACAAGAACAAAGTCCTCAAGTGGCATCCCGGTGCCGCTGCATGGTTCAAGGAAAACGCGGGCGCGGACATTCCCGACGACATGATCTACGGCAACTGAGCCTCGGATCGAAACTGCACATGCCGCCCCTCGCAATGGGGCGGCATGACTTGATTGCGTGCCGGGAATGCGGCGCGCGATACTCCGGGGAGGGGAGTTTTGATGTCGGAGCAGACCAAAGGCGAGACCGCCGAGCTTGATCCGCAAGGGCCGATCGTCGCCGAGGGCGTCGACGAGGAAGCGGTCGAGAGCAATCGGCGCATCTTCGAGGGGCGGGGCTATCTGGTCGTAGCCGCCTTGTCGGCGATCTATGCCTTCTTCCATGTCGCGGCGCTGAACGGTCTTTCGATCTACGAATGGACCGGCGTGAGCATTCCGCTTCTGCCGACCTTCCCGATGGAGACGTGGAATTTCCGCATCGTGCACGTCGCGGGCGCGCTCATCCTCGGCTTCACGCTCTATTCCGCGCGCGGATTTCTGGACGAGGGGCAGGGCACCGGGCGTCACCCGCTCGATTTCGTCGCGGCGATCGCCCTCATCCCCGCGCTCTACGCCATCTGGACGGCGTTCAGCATCGCGGGCCAGATCGCGGCGGGCGCGCAGTGGAACGGGATGAGCCCCGAATTCAAGTCTCAGGAAATCTACCATTTCGGCCTGCCGCTCCTGGCTGCCACCGCCACGGGGATCGTGATCGGCTGGCTGCGCACGCGCGAGCGCGGTCAGGTGGTTATCGCCGATCTTCTCCTGTCGCTCTGCGCCATCGCGGTCGCGGTCTATCTCATCACGATGTACGGCACGCTCATGCGCAACTCGACGGGCACGCCCTTCGCCCCCATCGGCATCAGCCTCGCCGCCGTGGCGGGCACCGCGCTCATCATGGAGATGACGCGCCGCGTGGCGGGTCTCGCGCTGATCGTGATCGCGGGAATCTTCCTCGTCTATGTCTTCGTCGGGGACATGCTGCCCGGCTTTCTGAATGCGCCGAACATCCAGTGGACGCGTTTCTTCAGCCAGGTCTACACCGATGCCGGCATCCTCGGGCCGACGACGGCGGTCAGCTCGACCTACATCATCCTCTTCATCATCTTCGCGGCTTTCCTGCAGGCGTCGAAAGTCGGTGACTACTTCGTCAATTTCGCCTTCGCCGCCGCAGGGCGCGCGCGGGGCGGCCCGGCCAAGGTGGCGATCTTCGCCTCCGGCCTCATGGGCATGATCAACGGCACCTCGGCGGGCAATGTCGTGGCGACCGGCTCGCTCACCATCCCGCTGATGAAGAAGGTCGGCTATCACAAGAAGACGGCCGGCGCGGTCGAGGCGGCGGCCTCGACGGGCGGGCAGATCATGCCGCCCATCATGGGCGCTGGCGCCTTCATCATGGCCGAGATCACGGGCATTCCCTATACGGACATCGCGATCGCGGCGATCATTCCTGCGATCCTCTATTTCGTATCGATCTATTTCATGGTGGATTTCGAGGCGGCCAAGCTGGGCATGCGGGGCATGCGCGAGGACGAGCTTCCGAAATTCCGCGACATGGTGCGGCGCGTCTTTCTGTTCCTGCCGATCATCATCCTGATCGCCGCGCTCTTCATGGGCTATTCGGTGATCCGGGCGGGCACCTTGGCGACGGCGGCGGCGGCGGTCGTCTCGTGGCTCACGCCCTACCGCATGGGGATCCGCAGCATCCTCAAGGCGTTCGAGCTGGCGGGCATCATGTCGATCCAGATCATCGCGGTCTGCGCCTGTGCGGGCATCATCGTGGGCGTCATCAGCCTCACCGGGGTCGGCGCGCGCTTCTCTTCGGTGCTTCTGAACCTCGCCGATACGAGCCAGCTTCTGGCGCTCTTCTTCGCGATGTGCATCTCGATCCTTCTGGGCATGGGCATGCCGACCACAGCCGCCTATGCGGTCGCGGCCTCGGTCGTGGCGCCGGGTCTCGTGCAGCTCGGCATTCCGCAACTCACCGCGCATTTCTTCGTCTTCTATTTCGCGGTGGTCTCGGCCATCACGCCGCCGGTGGCGCTGGCCAGTTACGCGGCGGCGGGCATATCGGGCGCGAACCCGATGGAGACGTCAGTGGCCTCCTTCAAGGTGGGCATCTCGGCCTTCATCGTGCCCTTCATGTTTTTCTACAACGGCGCGATTCTGATGGACGGAAGCTGGCCGGAGGTGCTGCGCGCGGGCGCGACGGCGGTCTTCGGGGTCTTCCTGCTCTCCTCGGGCGTGCAGGGCTGGTTCATGGGCGGGCGCGTCGCGTGGTTCATGCGGCTCGGCCTCGTGCTCGCGGCGCTCTGCATGATCTCGGGCGGGCTGGTCACGGACCTGATTGGGATCGGCCTCACGGTGCTCCTCTTCCTCGTGCAGCGCCAGTTCGCCCCTGCGCCCGATGCGCAGATATCGGTGCGCGGCAGCGATTGAGGCATGAAGGCCCCGGCAGGGGGTGCATCGCCGGAAAGGTGTCTGTAGAAGGGGCGCGTGCCAATCGGGGCGCGCGCCCTATCCTCTTGCCAGCACAACATCGCCGGAGCCTTCATGACCGTTACAGATACCCGCGCCCTGCGTGACGCCTTCGGCCGGTTCGCCACCGGGGTGACCGTGCTGACCACGCGGGAAGCCGATGGCACGCCGCGCGGCTTCACGGCCAATTCCTTCACGTCCGTCTCGCTCGAGCCGCCGCTCGTGCTCGTCTGCATCGGAAGCAACGCGCTGAGCGGACCCGCCTTTTGTGCGGCGCCCCATTTCGCGATCAACGTCCTCGGGGCCGCGCAGAAAGACACGGCGACGCTTTTCGCATCCCGCAGCGACGAGAAATTCGAGCGGACGGACTGGTATCCGGGCCTGCACGATCTGCCGATTCTGCCCGGCGCGATCGCCACGCTCGTCTGCGCCCGGCACAATCTGGTCGAGGCGGGCGATCATGTCATCCTGATCGGCGAGGTGCTGGAGACCGCGATAGATGACGGTCCGGCGCTGGGCTATCACCGGGGCGGCTTCATCACGATCTGAAAAGGTCGAGGCGGCGGGATCCCCTCAGTAGGAATATTCGGCGTAAATCCGGCTCAGATCGCCGTTCCATTCGCCATCGTAGCGCGCCAGCAGCTCATCGGCGGGCACCTGTCCCGACTGGATACTCTCGCGCAGAGCGTTA
Organism: Roseovarius aquimarinus; assembly: GCF_043661195.1. NCBI lineage: Bacteria > Pseudomonadati > Pseudomonadota > Alphaproteobacteria > Rhodobacterales > Roseobacteraceae > Roseovarius > Roseovarius aquimarinus. The sequence goes on along the minus strand of NZ_JBIHMM010000004.1, from coordinate 139,436 downwards.
AGGAAATGCGTTTCGTCCGGAATGAGGCCTTCGGCGCCGGGACGCGCGCGCGCCTTCAGACCGGCCTCGGAGATGTCGAGCGCGCGGCGCGCCACCTCGTGCATGTCGATCCCGTCCACCTTCGCCTGCAGCCCGTCGACGCTGGCCGCGATGCGCAGCGCCTCGCGCTGCTCGGCGGTCCAGCCGCGCGCCAGATCCCATGCGGCATCGAGGCTGTCGCTGTCGTACATGATGCCCGTCCAGAAGGCCGGAAGCGCGCAGAGCCTGCGCCAAGGGCCGCCATCCGCGCCGCGCATCTCCATGAATTTCTTGATCCGCGCCTCGGGAAAGGCGGTCGTGAGATGGTCGGCCCAATCGCTCAGCGTCGGCTTCTCGCCCGGCAGCGCCGGAAGCGCGCCGCGCAGGAAGTCGCGGAAGGACTGGCCGAGCGCATCGACATACTTGCCGTCGCGATAGACGAAATACATCGGAACATCGAGCGCGTAGTCGACATAGCGCTCGAAACCCATGCCCTCCTCGAAGACGAAGGGCAGCATGCCGGTGCGGTCCGGGTCGAGATCGCGCCAGACGCGGCTGCGCCATGACTTATGACCGTTCGGCTTGCCCTCGAAAAAGGGCGAATTGGCGAAAAGCGCGGTGGCGACGGGCTGGAGGGCGAGCGCCACGCGGAATTTCTGCACCATGTCCGCCTCGGACGAGAAGTCGAGATTGACCTGAACAGTGCAGGTGCGGCGCATCATGACGCGCCCCATCGTGCCGACTTTCTGCATGTAGCTGTCCATCAGCTTGTAGCGGCCCTTGGGCATGAGGGGCATGTCCTCATGTGTCCATTCGGGCGCGGCACCGAGGCCGATGAAGCCAACGCCGACGCGGTCGGCCACGTCCTTGACCTCGCGCAGATGCGCGTTCACCTCGTCGCAGGTGGCGTGGATCGTCTCGAGCGGTGCGCCCGACAGCTCGAGCTGTCCGCCCGGCTCGAGCGAGACGTTCGCGCCCCATTTCTCGAGGCCGATCAGCTTGCCGTCCTCGGTGACGGGCGACCAGCCATGCATGTCGCGCAGCCCTTCCAGAACCGCCAGAACACTGCGCTCGCCCTCGTAGGGGATGGGCTTGTGGGTGTCCTTGCAATAGCCGAATTTCTCGTGCTCGGTGCCGATGCGCCAGTCCGCCGCGGGCTTGCATCCGGCCTCGAGATACTCGGCCAACTGGCCGTGATGTTCGATCGGCCCGCCGCCGGATTGAGGAATGGACATTGGCAGAGCCTCCGCTGGAATTCAGGCCTCAGTAGGTGGCGCGGGGGCGGGGGGGTGTCAACCCGCGACGCACAGGATCAGGTGAGGCGCAGATGCGGCGCGTCGGCGTCGGGGCGGCGCCACAAAATCGCGCGGCCAGGCTCGCTCCGGCGCATCTCGGCCAGCATCCGCTCGGTCCGCATGCCGGGCAGGGCGGCGAAGACATCGAAGAGCACATCGGCCCCCGCCGCCGTCAGGGGGATCATCACATCCTCTTGGCCGGGCTGGCTGAGCGCCCAATGCGCGGGCCTGCCGGTGCGGTCGAGCGCGAGCGCGGTCATCTCGGAGCGCGCGATGACGCCGCCGCCGAGCGGGCCGAAATAGCCGATCGCGCCCTCGTCGATCTCGACGACCCCCGGCCCGCCGCTGCCGCCCGCGAAGCGCATCCGCTGGAGCGCGGCGACGAGCGACACAGCGCCCAGAGCGGCAATGGCGCAGCCCAGCCAGAAGGTGACGCCGAAGGAGGCGAGCGCGATCATCGCGCCCGCCGCGATGACGCCAAGACTGATGAGCGCGCCCCGCCAGCGCGCGAGCGCTCCCAGCGCCTCGGGTCGCAGGAAACTGCTCACACCCAATCCCCGAGCCGGCTTTGCCAGAGCGTCAGCGCCGCGACGGCGGCGGTATCGGCGCGCAGGATGCGCGGGCCGAGGCGCATGGCATGAGCATGGGGCAGCGCGGCGAGGCGCGCGCGCTCGGCCTCGGAAAAGCCGCCCTCGGGGCCGATGAGGATCGCCCAGGGGCCACCATCGCGGGGCATATCGAGAGCCTCGCCACTCGCCAGCGTCTCGTCGCAGAAAAGGATGCGCCGCGCCGGATCCCACGCGTCGAGCAGGCGGCCCAGCTTGGCCAGATCGTCGACCGGGGGCACGAAAGTGCCGCCGCATTGCTCGGCAGCTTCGACGGCATGGGCTTGCAGACGGTCCTGCCGGATGCGCTCGGAATTGGTGAAATCGGTCTGCACCGGACAGATGCGCGCCGCGCCCATCTCGGTGGCCTTCTCGACGATGAAATCGGTGCGGGCCTTCTTGATCGGCGCGAAGAGAAGCCAGAGGTCGGGCGGCATCCGCTGAGGTTGGATCTGGCGCAGGCATGTGAGCGCGCCCGCCTTCTTGCCGGCCTCGGCCACCTCGGCCAGCCACTCGCCGTCCGTGCCGTTGAAGAGCGCGACGGGCGCGCCCACGCCCTGCCGCATCACCCCGAAGAGGTAATGCGCCTGGCCCTGCTCCAGACGAACCGTTTGCCCCGGCCCCAATGGCTGCTCTACATGTAATCTGATCTTGGCCGTATCCATGAGGGGCAACATATGACCGGGCGCCAGCCGAAGCCAGAGGGCACCGTCGCGGATTCGGTCGCCGATTCCGTCAAGGGCAATTGGGTGGATCGCTACGCTCCGGCCTCCGCACGCCCCTACCTGCGGCTGAGCCGGGCGGACCGGCCGATCGGCACATGGCTGCTGCTCCTGCCCTGCTGGTGGGGGCTCGCGCTGGCCATGCTGCATGATGGGCACGCGCGCTGGTTCGACCTGTGGATCTTCGCGGGCTGCGCGCTGGGCGCGTTTCTCATGCGCGGCGCGGGCTGCACCTGGAACGACATCACCGACAGGCATATCGATGGCAGCGTCGCGCGCACCGCCTCGCGGCCCATCCCCTCGGGACAGGTGAGCGTGAAGGGCGCGCTCGCATGGCTCGTCGCGCAGGCGCTGCTGGCCTTCTGCATCCTGCTGACCTTCCCGCCCATGGCCATCGCGCTCGGCATCCTCGCGCTCGCGCCGGTCGCGGTCTATCCCTTCGCCAAGCGGTTCACGTGGTGGCCGCAGGTCTTTCTGGGGATCGCGTTCAACTGGGGCGCGCTCCTTGCCTGGACGGCGCATACCGGGCGGCTCGAATGGCCGGCGGTGGTGCTCTACCTCGCCGGGATCGCGTGGACGCTCTTTTACGACACGATCTACGCGCATCAGGATGCCGAGGACGACGCGCTGATCGGGGTGAAATCGACCGCGCGTCTTTTCGGCGATCGCTCGCCCGTCTGGCTCCGCCGCTTTCTAGTCGCGACGGTCGTGCTGATGACGGCGGCGGTGATTCTTGCCGCCCGTGGCGGTGATCCGGTGGCGCTATTGGTCGCACTTCTGGGGCCGTGGGCGTTCGGCCTGCATCTTGTCTGGCAGATGACGCGGCTCGACACCCGCGACATGCAAGGGCTTTTGACCCTTTTCAGGTCCAACCGGGATGCCGGCCTCCTGCCCCTGCCGTTTTTCGCCGTCGCCCTGCTGGTGTGATTGAATTACCGGGGTCAGGGGCCTAAACACGGGTGATTGTTTCCTGAAGAGTGGGCCAAGCATGCGCCTTTCCTCCATTTTCGCGATCGCCGGGACGTTTCTTCTGGCCGCGATTCTCTGCCTCGTCGCCGCGAGCTTCTCGGTGCGGGTGATCGAGGACAATGCCCGGCACAGCGTGCGCAGCGAGCTGGACAAGGAAGGCATGACCTGGACCGAGGTGGATGCCGACGGGCTACAGGTCTTTCTCGCCGGTGTCGCCCCGAACGAGGCGAAGCGCTTCGCCGCGCTGACCGTGGCGGGCCGGATCGTGGACGCCGCGCGCGTGATCGACCAGATGCTGGTCGAGGACAGCGCCGAGATCGCGCCGCCGCGCTTTTCGGTCGAGATCCTGCGCAACGATCACGGCATATCGCTCATCGGTCTCATCCCGGCCTCCATGGAGCGCGAGGAATTTCTCGAAGAGATGAAAGACGCGGCGGACGGCGGCGAGGTGACGGACCTTCTGGAATCGGCGGATTACCCCGTGGGCGCGAGCTGGGACTCGGCCATCGACTATGCCGTGCGGGCGCTCAAGCAGCTCGACCGGGCGAAGATCTCGGTCGATGCGGGCCGGGTCGCGATCATCACCATGGCCGACAGCCCCGAGGAAAAGGTCGAGCTGGAGCAGAGCCTCCAGCGGCGCGTGCCGTCGAACCTGCGCGTCGCGGTCGATGTCTCGGCACCGCGCCCGGTCATCACGCCCTTCACGCTGCGTTTCCTGATCGAAGAGGGGATCGCCCGGTTCGATGCCTGCTCGGCGGACACGCCCGAGGCGCAGCGCCGCATTCTCGAGGCCGCGCGCGCGGCGGGCCTTGAAGGCGCGGCGGACTGCACCATCGGCCTCGGCGTTCCGACGCCCGAATGGGGCAAGGCCGCCGCGCTCGCCATCAAGGCGGTCGGTGATCTGGGCGGCGGCAGCGTGACCTTCGCGGATGCCGACATCGCCCTGCTCGCCGCGCAAGGCACGGCCGAGTCGACCTTCGACGACGTGGTCGGCGGGCTCAACAGCGATCTGCCCGATGTCTTCGCCCTCCAGGCCGTGCTGCCCCCGCCCGAGACGGAAGGCGCGCCGGTCATTCCCGAATTCGTCGCCACGCTTTCGCCCGAAGGTCAGCTTCAGCTCCGGGGCAAGCTCGGCAGCGAGCGGATGCGCGAGACAGTGGACAGCTTCGCCAAGGCGCGGTTCCGCTCGGACGCGGTCTATAACCGCGCCCGCGTGGTCGAAGGATTGCCCGCCGAATGGCCGATGCGCGTTCTCACGGGTCTCGAGGCGCTGGGGTTCGTCTCGCAAGGCGCCGTCGTCGTGACACCGACCGAGCTCACACTGACCGGCAAGACCGGCCGCAAGGAAGCCGGATCGCAGATCGCGGGACTTCTGGCCGAGAAACTGGGCGAGGCCGCGCAATTCGATATCGACGTCGAGTACAAGGAGGCGCTCGATCCCGTCCTGGGCCTGCCGACTCCCGAGGAATGCATTGCGCAGATCGCGGCCATTCAAGACGAGCGCAAGATCAATTTCGAGCCCGGATCGGCGACGATCGACGCCAACGGGGCCGCGATCATGAACGACATCGCCGACATTCTCGACAAATGCGGCGAGATCCGCATCCAGATCGGCGGCCATACGGACAGCCAGGGCCGCGAAGAGATGAACGCCGAGCTGAGTGAGGCGCGCGCGAATGCCGTGCTCGACGCGCTGCGGGCGCGCCGGGTGCTCACCTCGAGCTTCACCGCCAAGGGCTATGGCGAGAGCGTGCCCATCGCCGGCAACGACACCGAGGAAGGCCGCGAGGCCAACCGCCGCATCGAGTTCAAGCTGATCGAGGCCGAGCCTGCGCCGGAGCCGGAAAACTCGGGGCTTGAAAGCCTCGAGCAAGAGGGGCAGGAAGAGGAAGCCGCGCCGCAGGAAGGCTCCGGCGACGACAGTGGCGATGCAGAGGAAGAAGGCTCGGGCGATGAACAGAACTGAATTCATCATTGCCACGGCGATCATCCTCTTCGTCGCCTTCGCGCTCGGATGGTTCGCCAACTGGCTGGTGCATCGGTTCATTCGCGTCTCGCATTCGGATGTGGGCGAGCTCGACCGCATGGCGCAGGAGCTGCACGAGGCCGAGGAAACGCGCGATCAGGCGATCACCTATCTTCAACAGCGCGAGGCCGAGCTGACCAACCAGCTCAGTCAGACCGAGGCCGAGCTTGCCGCCACGATGGACGGCCTGCGCGAGGCGCGGCAGGAGGCCGAACACATGCGCGCCTATTACGAGCGCGGTCAGGGCTGAGCCTTCCGCCGCGCGTTGCTTGCGTGGCTCAACCTTGCCTGACCGATGAAAGACGCGGCTTGGGGCGCGCGCGAAATGACGACAAGTTGAAGTGTTAAGCGCGCGGTAACGTCCGGAATGCTACCCCTTGGCTCGGGTGAGTTGAGAGGTGGTGAAATGAGCGCGCAAAGCAATGCGGCGCCGGTCATCATCAAGAGAAAGAAGATCGTCGCGGGCGGCGGGCATCATGGGGGTGCCTGGAAGGTCGCCTATGCGGATTTCGTCACGGCGATGATGGCGTTCTTTCTGTTGATGTGGCTGCTGAACGCGACGACGGAGAAACAACGCAAGGGCCTTGCGGACTACTTCAGCCCCGTTGTGCCCATCAGCCGCGTCTCGAGCGGGGGCGACGGCCATTTCGGCGGCGACAGCGTCATGTCCGAGGACACTCTGGTGAGTGATGGGCTCGGCGCGTCGAGTCTTCGGGCGACCGAGTCGCGCATGGCGCGCGGCGTGACCGGCACCGAGGCCGATACCGCGCTCGAGGAGTTGCAACGCCGGATAGAAAGCGCGCTTGCAGGCTCCAGCGGTGACAGCAGGATACCCGCCGGGCTGAAGCGGCACATCCTCACGCGCGTGACCGATGAGGGGCTGGTGGTCGAGCTCTTCGATCTGGCGGGCGCGCCCCTTTTCATCGAGAGCAGCGCCGAGCCGACCGCGATCCTCGTCGCATTGGCGACGCTTCTCGTCGATGTGGGCGCCATGGTGACCAACCCCGTCGCCGCCGAGGCGCATATGCGCGCCGCGCCCGTGGTGCTCAGGGAAAATCCAGTCTGGGAGGTGTCGACGGAGCGCGCGCAGGCGATGCGCGCGCTGCTCAAGAGTGCCGGACTGCCGCCCGAGCGCGTGGCCCGCGTGACGAGCCATGCCGATCGCGACCCGGCGGTGCGCGATCCGATGGCCGTGCGCAACAACCGCATCGAGGTGATCTTCCTGCGCAGGCCCGGATGAGGCGGTGAATGCGCCGGACGGCGCGGAAGCGCATCGGATTTTATCTGTTAGGCGAATGTTAAAGGAGCGCGCGTAAGTCTGTTCGGCAACGAAGGTCGATGCAGCAGAAAGGCGTATCCATGACAATCTCCTCCTCGCTCAATGCCGGGGTCGCGGCGCTCGCCGCCAATGCCAACCGGCTGGCCGCGATCTCGGACAACATCGCGAATTCGGCGACCTACGGCTACAAGCGGATGGAGACGGATTTCCAGTCCATGGTGATCAGTGGCGCGGGCGGCAGTTATTCCGCCGGCGGCGTGCGCTCGGTCAATCAGCGCCTGATCGACCAGGGCGGCTCGCTCACGACCACCGCGAACGCCACCGATCTCGCCGTGCGCGGGCGCGGCATGCTTCCCGTCGCGAGATCGAGCGAAGTCGCGCTCGGCAACGGCTCCCAGCAGATGCTGCTGACCTCCACCGGATCGTTCCGCACCGACGCCGACGGCATTCTCAAGACGGAAAGCGGCCTCGTGCTTCTGGGCTGGCCCGCCAACCCGGACGGCACGGTGCCGAGTTTCCCACGCGACACATCCGACGGGCTCGAGCCGGTGCGCATCAATGTGAACCAGCTCACCGGGGAGCCGACCACATCGATCAATCTCGGCCTCAACCTGCCCGCCACCGAGACGGATGCGGCCGCCACGGGCGCGCCGCAGATGCTCTCGGTCGAGTATTTCGACAATCTCGGGCGCTCGGAAAACGTCAAGATCGAGTTCACGCCGACCGTGCCGGCCACCGGCACCTCGAACGAATGGACGATGACCTTGCGCGACTCGGCGCAGGGCGATGCGCTGATCGGGGAATACACGCTCGTCTTCGACGATGCGCGCACCACCGGCGGCACGCTTCAGTCCGTGACGCCGGGCGGTATCGGCGGATCCTATGATCCGGCCACGGGCTCGGTGATCGTGACGGTCGATGGCGGCCCGATCGAGGTCGGGATCGGCAGGCTGGGCGCGCGCGACGGGCTCACGCAGCTTTCGGACAAGTTCGCGCCCCTCTCCATCGCCAAAGATGGCTCGCCGGTCGGCAACATGACATCCGCGAAGGTCGATCAGAACGGCTTCGTGCATGCCGCCTTCGACAACGGCATCTCGCGGGTCATCTACCAGGTGCCGCTTGTCGATCTGCCCAACCCGAACGGCCTCGTGTCGCTCGACAACCAGACCTTCATGCCGTCGCCCGACAGCGGCTCGTTCTTCCTGTGGGATGCGGGTGACGGGCCGACGGGCGACGTGGTGGCCTTCGCCCGCGAGGAAAGCGCGACCGATGTGGCGGGCGAGTTGACGGACATGATCCAGACGCAGCGCGCCTATTCCTCGAACGCCAAGGTCATCCAGACCGTCGACGAGATGCTGCAGGAAACCACCAACATCAAGCGCTGACGCGCGCGACATGCCGGGGCGCCGCCCTATTCTGCCTGAAGGATTGCCGCGATGAGCCTCACCTCCGCATTGTCGAACGCCATATCCGGCCTTGCCGCGAATTCCCGGGCGGCGGGCGTCGTCGCCGCAAACCTCGCCAACATCCAGACCGATGGCTATGGCCGCCGCGAGATCACGATGACACAGGCGGCGAGCGGCACCGCCGGTGGCGTACGCGTGGCGGCGATCACGCGTCATGTCGATGCCGCCGTCCTGTCCGACCGGCGCCTGGCCGATGCCGAATTGGCGCATGGCGAAACGCGCGCGGCGTTTCTGCGCGGCGTGCAGGAGAGCTTCGGCACGCCGGACCAGCCGGGATCGCTCCTCGCCCGGCTCGCCGCGCTCGAGGCGTCGCTCGTCACCGCGGCCAGCCGGCCGGACGCGCTCGATCGTTTGCGGCAGGTCGGCCTCGAGGCGGGCGCATTGAGCGATGCGTTCAATCGCGCATCGCAGGAAATTCAGGAGGGCCGCACGCGCGCCGAGGCGCAGATCGATGCCGCCGTGACGGGCCTCAACGCCGATCTCGCGCAGGTGCATGAGCTGAACCTCCGCATTCAGGCAGCGCAGCGGAAGGGCGCCGATGCGGCATCGCTGCTCGATCACCGGCAGGTCGTCACCGACCGCATTGCCGCGATGATCCCGGTGCGCGAGGTGCCGCGCGAGGATGGCGCGGTGGCGCTCATGACCCCCGGCGGAGCGCTCCTCGTCGACACCGGCGCCGCGACGTTCTCATTCTCGCGCGCCAACCTCATCGCGCCGCACATGTCCCTCGAGAACGGCGCGCTGTCGGGGCTGAGGCTGGGTGGCGAAGAGATCGCCCCCTCGGGAGCGCGCAGCCCGATCGCCGGCGGGCGGCTTGCGGCCCTCTTCGAGACGCGCGACGTCTTGGCCGTGGATGCCCAGCGGCAGCTCGACGCGCTGGCGCGCGACGTGATCGAACGGACACAAGACCCCGGCTGGGACACCACCATCGGCGCTGGCGATGCCGGCCTCTTCACCGATGCCGGGGGGCGGCTCGATCCGGCAAACGAGGTCGGACTTGCCGGGCGGCTTCGGTTGAACGCCGCCGTGGATCCGGCGCGCGGGGGTGACGTCAGCCGCCTGCGGGACGGTCTGGGCGCGCTCGGCCCGGGGCCTGCCGGGAATGCGGACCGGCTCCACGCGCTCGCCGACGCGCTGGCCGGTCCGCGGGTGATGGCCTCGGGCGATCTCGGCCGCGGGGCGGCCTCCGCTTCGGACCATGGCGCCGCCTTCGTCACCCGCCTCGCCCAGGGCGTGCTCATCGAGGAGCGCGCGACGAGCTTCGCCGCCATGCGACAGTCGAGCCTCGAGGAGCGCCTCTTGGCCGACGGGGTCAATTCGGATGACGAGACAGCGCGGCTTTTGCTGATCGAGCAGGCCTATGCCGCGAATGCGCGCATGATCCAGACGCTCGACGACATGATGGAAACCCTTTTGAGGATCCGACCATGACTTTTCACGCGATAGGCGATCTTGCGCAGTCCTTGTCCTTGCGCCGCCATGCAGCGGCCGCGCAATCCGATGTCTTGCGGCTCGGCCAGGAGCTCGCATCGGGGCGGGTCGCGGCGCTTTCCGATCATCTGGGCGGCAGCTTTGCTCAATTGTCCGACATGGAAAGCCGTCTGGCGCGCGTCGCCGCCCAATCCGCAGCGGGCGCCGAGGGATCGGTGCGCGCCGAAATGATGCAAAGCGCGCTCGAACATGTCGAGACGCAGCTCGGCGCCCTTTCCGGCCACGCCCTGCTCGCCGATCACGAGGGCGAAGGGCCGGCCCTCGGCGCCATCGCGGCGGAGGCCGGGCGCGCGCTCGAAAGCATGGTGGGCGCGCTCAACACGCGGGTCGCTGGCCAGAACATCTTCGCGGGCGATGCGCCGGATGCGTCGCCACTTGCGGGTGCGGCATCGCTCATGTCGGCTGCGCGGGCGGCTGTCGCGGGCGCAGGCGATGCGGCGTCCGTCCGGGCCGCGCTCGATACGTTCTTCGACGGCGCGGGCAGCGGGTTCGAGACCCTGATCTACCGCGGCGGCACGGCCGATGCATCGCCGCACCGGCTCGGCAATGGCGAGGAGGTGAGCCTGTCGATCCGCGCGGACGACGCGCGGCTGCGCGATGCGCTCAAGCAGACGGTCGCGGCGGCGCTGTCGGCGGACGACACCCTGGCGCTCCCCGGAGCCGAGCGGGTCGCGCTTATGCGCGGGGCGGGGGCCGGGATGGCGGGCGCGATCGAGGCCATCGTCTACCTGCGGGCCGATCTCGGGTTCGCCGAGGCCCGGATCGACCAGTCCATGTCCCGCAACGCGTCCGAGGCCGCGGCGCTCGAAATCGCGCGGAGCGATCTCGTGTCGGCGGACCCTTTCGAGACGGCGACCGCGCTCGAGCAGGCGCAGCTTCGGCTCGAGACGATCTACACGCTCACCGCGCGGACGCAGCGCCTCAATCTGGTGAATTTCCTTTGAGACATATCCGCTCCCTGATCGCCGGCTTCGCCATCCTGATCCTCGCCGGTCTGCCCGCGCTGGCAGGGCCGATCCGCATCAAGGATCTGGTGGAGTTCGACGGCGTGCGCGGCAACGATCTCGTGGGCTACGGCCTCGTCGTCGGGCTGAACGGCACCGGGGACGGCCTGCGCAACGCGCCCTTCACCGAGGAGATCATGTCGAACATCCTCGAGCGGCTCGGCGTCAATGTCGCGGGCGAGCAGTTCCGCCCGAAAAACGTCGCCGCCGTGCTGGTCACGGCGAGCCTGCCGCCTTTCGCGCGCGCCGGAGGGCAGATCGACGTGACCGTCTCGGCCATCGGCGATGCCGAAAGCCTTCTGGGAGGCACGCTCGTCATGACGCCGCTCAACGCGGCGGACGGGCAGATCTACGCCGTGGCGCAAGGCACGATCATCGCGGGTGGCGCGGCCGCGCGGGGCGAGGCCGCCGAAGTGGTGCAGGGCGTGCCGACCTCGGGAACGATCCCCGCGGGCGCGCGTGTCGAGCGCGAGATCGCCTTCGAGCTCGGCTCGCTCGATCAGCTGCGCCTCGCCCTGCGCGAGCCCGATTTCACCACGGCCGGCCGCATCGAGGCCGTCGTCAACAGCGCGTTCGGGCGCGCGGTCGCGGTCATGCTCGACAGTGGAACGGTGCAACTGGACATCGCGCGCACGCGCACGGCGTCGCCCGCGCATGCGCTGGCGCAGATCGAGAACCTTCTGGTCGAGCCCGAGCGCAAGGCGCGCGTCGTGGTCGATCAGCGGTCGGGCACGATCGTGATGGGGCAGGACGTCCGGATCAGCCGGATCGCCGTGTCGCAGGGCAACCTGACGCTCAGGATCGAGGAGACGCCAATCGCCGTGCAACCGAACCCCTTCGCCGAGGGGGAGACCGTCGTGGTGCCTCGGACCGCCGCGGCCATCGACGAGGAGCCCGGCATCGGCCTCGCCGAGGTGCCGCCGGGCACGACACTCTCCGAGGTCGTCGCCGGGCTCAACGCGCTGGGCGTCGCGCCGCGCGACATGATCGACATTCTCAAGAGCATCAAGGCCGCGGGCGCGCTTCACGCGGAGTTCGTTGTGCGCTGAGCGAAGCGCGGCTCAGACCTGCTGCGCCGCCGCGACGGCGCGTTTCCATGCGCGGTATTTCTCGCCGCGCAGGCTCTCGGGCATTTGCGGCGTGAAAGTCCGTTCGAGCGCCCACATCTCGGCGAAGCTTTCCTGCGCCGGGTAGAGGCCGGCGCGCAGACCCGCGAGCCAGGCCGCGCCCATCGCCGTCGTCTCGAGCGTGACGGGGCGATCGACCGAGGCGCCGATGATGTCCGAGAGGAACTGCATGGTCCAATCGGACGCGCTCATGCCGCCATCGACGCGGAGCGTCGCGGGGGCGCCCGCGTGGTCGCTCTCGCCGCTCCAATCGAGATGCATCGCTTCGAGGAGATCGCGGGTCTGGTAGCCGACGGACTCGAGCGCGGCGCGGGCGAGCTCGGCGGGGCCGGAATTGCGCGAGAGCCCGAAAATGGCGCCACGGCATTCGGCGTTCCAATAGGGCGCCCCGAGGCCGGTGAAGGCGGGCACGAGGATCACGCTCTGAGCGGGGTCCGCCGCCTCGGCCAGAGGCTGCGTCTCGCTCGCCGCGCGGATCATCTTCAGGCCGTCGCGCAGCCATTGCACGACCGCGCCCGCCACGAAGATCGAGCCTTCTAGCGCGTAGGTCGGCGTGCCGTCGAGCTGATAGGCGATTGTGGTCAAGAGGCGATTGCGCGACCGCACGGGCGTCGCGCCGGTGTTGAGAAGGGCGAAGCAGCCCGTGCCATAGGTCGATTTGAGCATGCCGGGCCGGAAACACGCCTGTCCGATCGTCGCGGCCTGCTGATCCCCTGCGACACCGAAAATGGGGATGGGCCGCCCGAAGAGGTCATTGCGCGTCACGCCGAAATCGGCCGAGCAATCCTTGACCTCCGGCAGCATCTCCATCGGGATGTCCAGCAGATCGCAGATCGTGCGGCTCCAGCGCCCCTTTCGGATATCATAGAGGAGCGTGCGCGCCGCGTTCGTTGCATCGGTGACATGCGACGCCCCGCCGGTCGCCTTCCAGATGAGGAAGCTGTCGACCGTGCCAAAGAGCAGCTTGCCCGCCTTGGCGCGGGCGCGAGCGCCCTCGGTGTTGTCGAGGATCCATTTGAGTTTGGTGCCCGAAAAATAGGGATCGAGCAGCAGGCCGGTGCGCTCGGTCACCATGTCCTCGTGGCCGGCCTCGCGCAGCGCAGCGCAGATGGCAGCGGTGCGGCGGTCCTGCCAGACAATCGCGTTGTGGATGGGCTGGCCGGTTTCACGGTCCCAGACCAGCGTCGTCTCGCGCTGGTTGGTGATGCCGATGGCGGCGATCTCGGCGGCGGTGATGCCCGCGCGCTCGATCACCGCGCGGCAGGTGCCGGCGACGGTGGACCAAAGGTCCGAGGCGTCATGCTCGACCCAGCCCGATTGGGGATAATGCTGCGGAAATTCCTCCTGCGCGACGGCGGTCACGTGCAGCGCCTCGTCGAAAAGGATGGCGCGGCTGGAGGTGGTGCCCTGATCGATCGCGAGGATGTAGGTCATGTAATTCGGAGTCGTTTCGGTGATTGGGTCCGGGGCGCGCCACTGACGCGCCCCGGAAGGATGGGCCTTACTGCTCCCAGGATTTCACCAGCTCGTCATAGCTGATGGTCTGGGGCTCTTCGTCCTCGTTCTCGAGCTTGGGCTTCGGGGCGCCCGGCTGCTCGAGCCAATAGGAGGGATCCTGCTCCTCGTTCAGGACCGGGCCAAGATCGCCCTGGATGCCGGCACGCTCGAGGCGGGCCATCACGTCCTCCATGTCGGCGCAAAGCTGGTCCAGCGCCTCCTGCGAGGTCTTGGCGCCCGACATCGCGTCACCGATATTCTGCCACCAGAGCTGTGCCAGCTTGGGATAGTCGGGCACGTTGGTGCCGGTGGGCGACCACTGCGTGCGCGCCGGCGAGCGGTAGAACTCGACGAGGCCGCCCAGTTTATCCTTGCGCTGGGTGAAGTGGTCCGAATCGATGGTGGACTCGCGGATGAAGGTCAGGCCCACGTCGGATTTCTTGACGTCGACCGTCTTGGAGGTGACGAACTGCGCATAGAGCCAAGCGGCCTTGGCGCGATCCTCGGGCGTCGACTGCATCAGCGTCCAGCTTCCCACGTCCTGATAGCCGACCTTCATGCCTTTCTGCCAATAGGCGCCATGCGGCGAGGGGGCCATGCGCCACTTGGGCGTGCCGTCCTCGTTCATGACGGGCAGATCGGGCGTCACGGTCGCAGCTGTGAAGGCGGTGTACCAGAACATCTGCTGCGCGATGGAGCCCTGGCCCGGGAAGGGACCGGCCTCGCCGAAGGTCATGCCGGCGGCGGCGGGGGGCGAGTATTTCTGGAGCCACTCGATCGCCTTGTCGACGGCATAGACCGCCGCGGGCGAATTCGTCGCGCCGCCACGGGCCATGCAGGCGCCGACGGGTTGGGACTTCTCGTTCACGCGGATGCCCCATTCGTCGACGGGCAGACCGTTCGGCTCGCCCACGTCGCCCATGCCGGCCATGGACATCCATGCATCGGTGTAGCGCCAGCCGAGCGAGGGGTCCTTCTTGCCGTAATCCATGTTGCCGAAGACTTCGCCCTCGACGCCCAGATGGCTCAGATCGCGCCCGGTGAAGAACTCGGCGATATCCTCGTAGGCCGACCAATTGCGCGGAACGCCGAGATCATAGCCATAGGCCTCCTTGAAATCGGCCTTGTTCTTCTCGTCGTTGAACCAGTCGTAGCGGAACCAGTAGAGGTTCGCGAATTGCTGATCCGGCAGCTGGTAGAGCTTGCCATCGGGCGAGGTGGTGAACTCGGTCCCGATGAAATCGTCGAGATCGAGCGTCGGCAAGGTCACATCGGCACCCTCTCCGGCCATCCAGTCGGTCAGGTTGCGGACCTGGCCATAGCGGATATGCGTTCCGATGAGATCGCTGTCGTTGACATAGGCGTCGTAGATGTTCTCGCCCGATTGCATCTGTGTCTGAAGCTTCTCGACGACATCGCCCTCGCCGATCAAATCATGCGTGACCTTGATGCCGGTGATGGCCGTGAAGGCCGGCGCGAGCACTTGCGATTCGTATTCATGCGTCGTGATCGTTTCCGAAACGACGTTGATCTCCATCCCCTCGAAGGGCTGGGCCGCGTCGATGAACCATTGCATCTCGGCTTCCTGCTCTTCGCGGGTGAGCGTGCTGATCCCGGCGATTTCCTCGTCGAGGAAGGTCTTGGCCGCCTCCATGTCGGCAAAGCCCGGTGCGGCCACCAGACCGAGGACGAGCCCCAGCGCGGTGGTCGATCTGAGTGTAACGTTCATTTTAGGTTTCCTCCCTTTGGTTGAACGGTATTGATCTTGGCGCCGCCCCCCTAGACCCAGCGGAAGACCGCCGCGGCATAGCCGAGGCAGACGAGCAGCGCGAAATATTGCGGGCCGAGGCCGAGGCCCAGCCACGCGAGATTGATGAAGGCCGAGCCCAGCAGCGTGATGAAGAGACGATCCCCCCGTGTCGTCTCGATCCGCAGGATGCCCACGCGCGGCGTCTCGGGATATTTGATCGCGAGGATCGTGAAGACGATCAGCAGCGCGGCGATGGTGCCGAAGAACGCGGCGGTCGGCCATGTCCATGCCATCCAGTCCAGCATATCACACCCTCCCCAGGGCAAAGCCCTTGGCGATGTAGTTGCGCACGAAATAGATCACGAGCGCGCCGGGCACGATGGTCAGAACACCCGCGGCGGCGAGCACGCCCCAATCGACGCCCGCCGCGCCCACGGTGCGGGTCATCGTGGCTGCGATTGGCTTGGCGTCGACGGATGTGAGTGTGCGGCTGAGCAGCAATTCGACCCATGAGAACATGAAGCAGAAGAACGCGGCGACGCCGATGCCCGAGGCGATGAGCGGCGTGAAGATCTTGATGAAGAAGGCCGGGAAGGAATAGCCGTCGATATAGGCGGTCTCGTCGATCTCGCGCGGCACGCCCCGCATAAAGCCTTCGAGAATCCAGACGGCCAGCGGCACGTTGAAGAGGCAATGCGCGAGCGCGACGGCAATATGCGTGTCGAAAAGGCTGATGGACGAGTAGAGCTGGAAAAAGGGCAGGGCGAAGACGGCGGGCGGCGCCATGCGGTTCGTCAGCAGCCAGAAGAAGAGATGCTTGTCCCCCATGAAGCTGTAGCGGCTGAACGCATAGGCGGCGGGCAGGGCGACGGCGAGGCTGATGACCGTGTTCATCACCACGTAGATCAGCGAGTTGACATAGCCCATGTACCAGCTCGCATCGGTCAGGATCTTGGCGTAGTTGGCGAAGGTCAGGTCCTGCGGCCAGAGCGAGAAGGTGCCGAGGATCTCGGCATTGGTCTTGAGGCTCATGTTCAGCAGCCAGTAGATCGGCAGCATCAGGAAGATGAGGTAGAGCGCCATCACGATGGCCGAGCCGTTCATGCGGCGCGCGCGGCGGCGCGGGGCGGTGATGCCGGGATCGGGAGCGAGATCGGGTGTTGCGGGACGCACCATCGCTCAGCCCTCCCGTCTGTCGAGCGTCGTCATCACGGTGTAGAACACCCAGGAAATGACGAGGATCACGAGGAAATACATCAGGCTGAACGCGGCGGCGGGGCCCAGATCGAACTGGCCGAGCGCCATCTTGACGAGGTCGATGCTGAGGAAGGTGGTGGCATTGCCGGGGCCGCCTCCGGTGACGACGAAGGGCTCGGTGTAGATCATGAAACTGTCCATGAAGCGCAGAAGGACCGCGATCATCAGCACGCCCGCCATCTTCGGCAACTCGATATAACGGAACATGGCCCATCGGCTCGCCTGGTCGATCTTGGCCGCCTGGTAATAGGCGTCGGGGATCGAGCGCAGGCCCGCGAAGGCCAGCAGCGCGACGAGCGATGTCCAGTGCCAGACATCCATGACGATCACCGTCACCCAAGCATCCACGGTGTTCTGCGTGTAATTGTAATCGATCCCGAGCGCGTCGAGCGTATGGCCCAGCAGGCCGATATCGACCCGCCCGAAGATCTGCCAGATCGTGCCGACCACGTTCCACGGGATCAGCAGCGGGAGCGACATCAGAACGAGGCAGAAGGACGACCAGAAGCCGGATTTCGGCATGTTGAGCGCCACGTAGATCCCCAATGGGATTTCGATGGCGAGGATGATGCCCGAGAACATGAGCTGCCGGCCGAGCGCGCTCCACATGCGGTCGGAATGGAGCATGTCGTCGAACCAGTCGAGGCCCGCCCAGAAGAACTGGTTGTTCCCGAACGTGTCCTGCACCGAGTAATTCACGACGGTCATCAGCGGGATCACCGCCGAGAAGGCGACGAGGACGAGAACCGGCAGGACGAGGAACCACGCCTTTTGGTTAACGGTCTTGTTCATGCGGCCTCCCCGGATGGTGCGACGCGCCAGTCATCGGCGTAGATGTTGATGCCGCCCGGGGCGAAGCGGATGCGGTCGGTGCCTGCGGGGATCGTCTCGCCCTCGCCGGCGATGGCGCTGACGGGCGTGCCGCCCGCGTCGAGCCGCACGATCTTGTGGCGGCCCACATCTTCGACGCGCGTGACGCGCGCGGGAATGCCCTCGCCGCCCGAATGGAGCGTGATGAATTCGGGGCGCACGCCGATCTGCATGCGGCCCGTGGCGGCATAGCCCTGCCCGAGGTCTATCGTGGCGCCCGCGACCTGCGCAATCGTGCCGTCGATCCGCGCGTCGAAAAGGTTCATCCCCGGCGAGCCGATGAAGTAGCCCACGAAAGTGTGCGCGGGCCTCTCGAAAAGCTCCTGCGGCGTGCCGATCTGCACCACGCGTCCGTCATGCATCACGACGACCTTGTCGGCGAAGGTCAGCGCCTCGGTCTGGTCGTGCGTGACGTAAATCATCGTATGACCGAAATCGGCATGCAGCTTCTTGAGCTGGGTGCGCAGCTCCCATTTCATGTGCGGGTCGATCACCGTGAGCGGCTCGTCGAAGAGTAGCGCGTTCACGTCCTCGCGCACCATCCCGCGCCCGAGGCTGATCTTCTGCTTGGCGTCCGCCGTGAGGCCCCGCGCCTTGCGCGATAGCTGGTCCTCCATGCCGATCATTGCCGCGACCTGCCGCACGCGCGCCGCGATCTCGGCGGCGGGAAGGCCGCGATTCTTCAGCGGAAAGGCGAGGTTTCCCTCGACGGTCATCGTGTCGTAGACGACCGGAAACTGGAACACCTGCGCGATGTTGCGATCGGCGGTCGGCGCGTGGGTCACATCGCGCCCGTCGAAGAGAACGCGGCCCTGAGAGGGCGTCAGGAGGCCCGAGATGATGTTGAGCAGCGTGGACTTGCCGCAGCCCGACGCGCCAAGAAGCGCGTAGGCCTCGCCATCGGTCCAGTCGTGGTTGAGTTCCTTCAGCGCGAAATCATCCTCGGATTTCGGCTTGGCCATGTAGGAGTGGGCGAGGTTGTCGAGCGTGATCTTGGCCATTCAAGCCGCCTCCGCGTAGCTGGCAGGCGCGACGAGCGCGCCATCTTCGGCGAAGATATAGACATGCGCCGGATCGAGATAGACCGGCAGCGCCTGCCCCGCCCGCAGATCGCGCAGCCCGTGAACAAGGCCCACCCAGCGATCGGCGCCGTGGTCGAGATGCACGAAGGTCTCCGATCCGGTGATCTCAGTCACGTTCAGCACGGTGTCGAACCGGATCGCGCCCTCGCGCGGCTCGAGCGAAAGGTGATTGGGCCGAAATCCGGCCATGTAGCGCCCATCGGCCAAGGATTGCCCCAGCGCGCCCGCCGCGAATTCGGTGCCCGCGTGCTGCATGCGCGCGCCGCGCTTCTCGAGCGTCAGAAAATTCATCGGCGGATCGGAAAAGACCCGCGCGGTGGTGGCGTCGGCGGGCTGGCGATAGACCTGCGCGGTCGGGCCGAACTGCGTCACGCGGCCCTCCCAGAGCGTCGCGCAATTGCCGCCCAGCAACAGCGCCTCTTCCGGCTCGGTCGTGGCATAGACGAAGATCGCGCCGGAGGCTTCGAAGATGCGCGGGATCTCGGCGCGCAGCTCCTCCCGCAACTTGTAGTCGAGATTGGCCAGCGGCTCGTCGAGGAGCACCAGCCCCGCGTTCTTGACGAGCGCGCGGGCGAGCGCGCAGCGCTGCTGCTGGCCGCCCGAAAGCTCGAGCGGCTTGCGCTCCAGCATCGGCCCCAGCTGCATCAGCTCCGCCGTCTCGCGCACGCGGGCATCGACCTCGGCCTTCGGCACGCCCATCAGGCGCAGCGGCGAGGCGATGTTGTCATAGACGCTCATCGACGGGTAGTTGATGAACTGCTGATAGACCATCGCGATCTTGCGGTCCTGGACGCGCTGGCCGGTCACGTCCTCGCCGTTCCACAAGATGCGGCCGGTGCTCGGCTGATCGAGGCCGGCCATCAGGCGCATCAGCGATGTCTTGCCCGCGAGCGTCGGCCCGAGAAGGACATTCATCGTCCCCTTGTCGAGCGTGAGCGAGGTGGGATGGATATGGGTGCGCCCTGCGACTTCGAGCGTCACGCCTTCCAGTTGCAATGTCATCGCCATGATCCTCCGCTCATTCCGCCGCGGCCGAGATCGAGGCGGGAGCGCGCCGGGCCACATAGGCTTCGAGCGCGTCGACCTCAGGCCCCGTCAGGCGCAGGCCCAGCTTGGTCCGGCGCCACAGGATGTCCTCGGCGGTGCGGGCATACTCGCGATCCATCAGCCAGTCCACCTCGGCGGCGGTCAATGTCGCGCCGAAATGCTCCCCCAGATCCTCGGCCTTTCTCGCGTCCCCCAGCACAGTCTCGGCCTCGGTCCCGTAGGCGCGCAGAAGGCGGCGCGCCCAGGGCTCGCCCAGGAAGGGATAGGCGCCGAGGAGGCCCGAGATCCGGCTTTCGACCTCCGAGACGGCGAAATCTCCGCCGGGCAGGGGCGCGCCTGCGGTCCATGCCGGCTTGATGCCGCCAAGCTCCTTGCCCACCAGCTCCATCGCGCCCTCGGCAAGGCGGCGATAGGTGGTGATCTTGCCGCCGAAGATGTTGACGAGCGGCGCGCCCGCGCTGCGATCCACCTTCAACGTATAGTCGCGCGTCGCCGCCGTCGCCGATGTGGCGCCATCGTCATAAAGCGGGCGCACGCCCGAATAGGTCCAGACGATATCCTCGGTCGAGATCGGCTCCTTGAGATAGGCGTTGACGAAATCTACCATGTATCGCTGCTCGGCGGGCGTGCAGACGGGGGGCGTCGTGGGGTCTTCGTGTTCCTGATCGGTCGTGCCGATCAATGTGAAGTCGTCCTCGTAGGGAATGGCGAACATGATGCGCCCGTCGGTGCCCTGGAAGAAATAGCATTTCTCGTGATCGAAAAGCCGCCGGGTGACGATATGGCTGCCGCGCACGAGACGCACGCTGTCGGTGCTGCGCGACTGCACGGTGTCGCGGATCACGTCGCCCACCCAAGGCCCGCCCGCATTGACGAGAACCCGCGCATGGACGGTGCGGGTGGCACCCGTGCTTATGTCCTCGAGCGTCACGGCCCAATGGCCGTTCTCCTGCCGGGCCGACGTCACGCGGGTGCGCGTCAGAACGCGCGCGCCATGCGCCTGCGCGTCGCGCGCGTTCAGCACCACGAGGCGCGAATCCTCGACCCAGCAATCGGAATACTCGTAGGCCTTTGCGAAACGCTCCTGCAAGGCGCGCCCCTCGGGGGCGGAGGTCAGATCCACCGTCGCGGTCCCGGGCAGGATCTTGCGCCCGCCGAGATGGTCGTAAAGGAAGAGCCCGAGCCGGATGAGCCAGGCGGGGCGGCGTCCGCGCATCCACGGCATCGCAAGGTTGAGAAGCTTGGACGTGGGCGTGTCGCCCTCGAAGCGCATGTCCTTGTGGTAGGGCAGAACAAAGCGCATCGGCCAGGAGATATGCGGCATCGCGCGCAGCAGGGTCTCGCGCTCGATCAGGCTCTCGCGCACGAGCCGGAACTCGAAATACTCGAGATAGCGCAGCCCGCCGTGGAAAAGCTTGGTCGAGGCGGACGAGGTGGCGGAGGCGAGATCGGACATTTCGGCGAGCGTGACCGACAGACCGCGCCCCGCGGCGTCGCGAGCGATCCCGCAGCCGTTGATGCCGCCGCCGATGATCAGCAGATCCTGGATATCGTCGCCGACTGTCACCGCCCCTCCCTGCGCTGCGCGAAAACTGGCGTGCAGATTAGCAAAGGGCGCGGAAAAGAACAGGCATTGTTTTCGGTTTTGTTCGATTTGGAATTTATGAACTATGTCAATTGTTTATCTGGATCGCGCCTGGTCGTCCAGAGGGAGGAGCGCGGTCAAAACCGCCCGATTCGGCGTCGTCGCATCGAAAATGCTGCGCTTTTCGGCCCCGTCTTGCTAAAAACGCGCAATCGCGCGCGGTGCGCCAGCTTGGATCGTGTCATGTCCCAGACCATTCGCTATCCCGAAATTCTCGATCTCGTGCGGCGGGACGGCAAGGTCACGGTCGAGCATCTGGCCGAGCATTTCGGCGTGACGCTCCAGACGATCCGGCGCGATCTGTCGGATCTGGCCGATGCGGGCCGGATCGAGAGGGTTCATGGCGGCGCGGTCCTGCCGTCGGGCACGATCAACATCGGCTACGAGGAGCGGCGGCGCATCAACGCCGAGGGCAAGCGCGCCATCGCGCGCGCCTGCGCCGCGCGCATTCCCGAGGATTGCGCCATCTTTCTCAATATCGGCACCAGCACCGAGGCGGTCGCGGCCGAGCTCATACACCATCGCAATCTTCTCGTCGTCACCAACAACATGAACGTGGCGAACATCCTCGCGCAGAATCCCGATTGCGAGGTGATCGTGACCGGCGGATCACTCCGCAGGCTCGATGGCGGGCTCATCGGCGACATCACCAAGGCGTCGATCGCGCAGTTCAAATTCGACATCGGCATCGTCGGATGCTCGGCGATAGATCCCGATGGCGATGTGCTCGACTTCGACGTCGAAGAGGTGGGCGTGAGCCAGGCCATTCTCAGCCGCTCGCGTCGCCGCATGCTGGTGGCCGATCATGGCAAGTTCCAGCGCACGGCCCCGGCGCGCATCACCCCCCTGGCCGAGATCGACATGCTCTTCACCGACCGCCCGCTCGAGGCGCCGCTCGCCGCGCTTTGCGCCGAATGGCAGACCGAGGTGGTGGTGGGCGATCAAGGCGTGTCAGAAATACCCGCGCACGAGGCTGCCGGCGATCAGTGACCAGCCATCGGCGATGACGAAGAAGGCGAGTTTGAAGGGCAGCGAGACTATGGCGGGGGGCACCATCATCATGCCCATGGACATCAGGATCGCGGCGACCACCAGATCGATGATGAGAAAGGGCAGAAAGACCAGAAAGCCGATCTGGAAGGCGCGCGCGATCTCGCTGAGCAGGAAGCTGGGGATCAGCACCGAAAGCGGCGCGTCGGGGCCGGGAAGGATGCCTGCGGCATCGGGCCGGAGTGCCGCCATCGCGGCGAAGGTATCGCCGTCGAGCCGCCCCGCCATGAATGCGCGAAAGGGCTCGAGCGCGCGGGGCACGGCCGTCTCGAGCGTCATGGTCTCATTCACGAGCGGCCCGATCCCCTCTTCCCATGCGGTGACGAAGACCGGCTCCATCACGAAATAGGTAAGAAAGAGCGCAAGGCTCACGATCAGCATGTTGGGCGGCGATTGCTGAAGGCCGATGCCCTGCCGCAGGATGCCGAGCACAGTCACCATGAAGGGAAAACAGGTGATCATGATGGCGAGGCCCGGCGCGAGGCTCAGCACCGTGATGAGCGCCAGAAGTTGCAGGGTGCGCGCCGAGAGGGAGCCGCCTTCGCCGAGCGACAACGAAAGATCCTGCGCGGCGGCGGGTGCGGCGGAGAGCACGAACAAGATAACCGCCAGCGCAGCGAAACGCGTCATGCGAGGCCGTCCGCCAGATCGGCCACCTCGGTCAGGCGGACGGCGAGCTGTCCCTTCTGATCGCCCTCGAGCTCCTCGAGTTCGCCGCGCGCGATGAGACGGTCGCCGACGTAAAGCTCCACCGGATCGTCGACGCGCTTGTCGAGCGGGAGCACCGCGTCCCGGCCCAGTTTGAGCAGATCGCGGATGAGCGGGCGCGCCTTGCCCACCGAGATCGTGATCTCGATCGGAACCGAGGAAAAGGGGCTCGCCGGCTCCGGGCTGCGGCGCGCGCCGTCCATCGGGGTGTCGTGGCTCGTATCCATCATGCGCTCTCCTTCAGTTCTTCGTCGAAAAAGCCGCTCAGCGCGGCGTCGATCTGGCTCAGCACGGCGTCCATGTCGATTTCCTGCTCTCTGTCGCCCGCGCGGATATGAACCTGCCCGTCGCCGAGCGATGGCTCGGTGCCGATCGTGACGCCAGCCAGCCCGCGCTCCTCGATGAGCGCCTTGAGCGCGGCGGCATTGCCGGGCGCCGTCACGAGGCGAATGGGCCCCTCCATCGCGGTCCGGGCCATGTCCTCGAGCGCGTCGACGACATGCGCGCCGATTGTGCGATGCGCCATCCGCGGCAGGACCTTCTCGACCATGCCGGTCATCAGCGGGCGCAGCTGCCCCAGGAGATCGCGCTGCGCTTCGGCGAGGGTGAAGGAGACATCCTGAAGATTGGCCGCGAAATCCGACGCGATACGCTCGCCATCCTCGCTCGCGGCCTTCACGGCATCCTGCCAGCCAGCCTTGTAGCCTTCCTCGAAGGCCTCGATCCGCTCGTCCTCGCGGGCGCCGGCGCCTATGGTGTCCGGCGCTCGGGCCACGCCCGCGAAATCCTCGAGAAGGTGGGATATGCTCATCACGCGTTTTCCTCTTCGCCTTCGAGCCAGCTGCGCAGGATCTCGACCGTTTCGTCCTGACGGTCCGAAATCATGCCGCGCAGCCTCGCGACGGGATCGTCGCCCGCGTCCGTGGCCGCCGCGATGGCGGCGCGTCCCGAGACGACCGGCAGGCTGTCGGTGTCCATCTCCGAGGTGTCGATCTCGCCCGTGAGCGCATCGCTCGCGGGCGCCGCGGCTTGCGCGGAGGCCGACCGGCGCGGCGCTTCGAGCGCGGCGGGCGCCCCAATCCGTGGCTGAGCCAAGATCGGCCGGATCACGAAGAGCCCGAGGCCCAGCGCGACGAGGCCGAGGACCGCCGCCTGAATGAGCGACATGACGTCGAGCCCCATCGACATCCAGAGCGAAGGCTCGGCTGCCGTGCCCAGAACGCCTTGTGGCTCGAATTGCAGCGATTTCAACGTGATGACATCGCCGCGCGCTTCGTCGAAGCCGACGGCGGAGGCGACGAGATCGCGCAGCGCCGCCATCTCCTCGTCGCTCCGGGGCGCATTGGTGTCCGTTCCGTCCGCGCCCGGCGTGCGCGTGCCGTTGACCAGAACGGCCACGGTCAGCCGCCGGATCGCGCCGGGGGCCTGCGTCACCTCGCGCTCGGTCTGCGAAACCTCGTAATTGATGCGCTCGCGCGTCTCGTTCGTGCGGCTGCTCGAGCCGCCATCCGCCGCGGCGTCGCCGCTTGGCAGATTGGAGGCGACGGTGACGTCGCCGCCCGCGGCGCCGGCCTCGGAATTCGTGCGCTCCTCGGTATCGACGCTGATGGCGACGCGGCTGTCGGGATCGATCACCGTTTCGCGGATCATCTCGGTCGTCTTGATCGTGTCGACGCTGACCTCCACCACGGCGTTGCCCGGACCCACGCGCGCCTCGAGCAGGCGCTGGACCCGCTGGCGCAGCGCCTCCGAGCGATCCTCGCCAAGGGCGGAGGGAGCTTCCTCGGCCCCGCCGATGAGGCCGCCCGCGCTGTCGATGACCGACACGTCCTCGGCCGTGAGGCCGGCCACAGCGCTCGCCACGAGAAACTTCAGCGCCTTGGCCTGCGCGGCGGGAAGATCGCCCCCGGCGGTGGTGATCATGACCGAAGCGGTCGGGCGCACGTCGCGCTGGAAGGGGTTCGAGCCGGTATTGGCGATATGCACGCGGGCCGAGGCGATGGCGGGATTCGAGACGATCGTGCGGGCCAGCTCGCCCTCCTTGGCGCGCCAATAGGCCGCATCGAACATCTGCGAGGTGGTGCCGAACCCCGAGAGCGTGTCCAGAAGCTCGTAGCCCTGGCTCGAGTTGCTGGGCAGCCCCTCGCTCGCCAATGTCATGCGCAGCGTGTCGCGCTGGCCGGCCTCGACGAAGATCGCGCCGCCGCGCACCTCATAGGCCACGCCGCGCTGCTCCAGCGCGCGCACGACATCGCCCGCAGGCCCGCTCTCGAGCCCTGCATAAAGCAGCGTCATGCTCGGCGTCGTCGCCATGCGCGACAGGCCGAGAACCGCCGCGAACATCGCGATCGCGGCCAGAATGATGACGATGCGCTTGCGCGCATCCAGAGCGGTCCAAAGGGTCGCGATATTCTGCAAGATCCTTGCCTCCTCAAGCCCCGCGTTCTGCCGGACGGTGAGGTCATGTTTGGCTCATCGGCCTTAACAATCGGTTAGTGCCTGCCGGTTATGTTCGAGCCTGACGAAAACGAGGGCCGAGGAATGGCGAAGACCGAAGAAGAGGCGGCTGACGCGCCTGCGAAACGCTCGAAAAAACCCTTGCTGATCGGGGTGATTCTCGCATTGGCGGGTGCGGGAGGCGGATTTTTCGCCGTGCAGTCGGGCCTGCTGCCGCTCGGCGAATCGGTGCACGCGGGGCATGAGGCCGCGCCCGATGCGCATGCCCCCGCGGGTGCGCTTCCGGATGTCGCCTATGTGCCGATCGATCCGCTTGTGATCTCGCTCGGCGACGGCGCGAGCGGCAAGCATCTGAGGTTTCGCGCCCAGCTCGAGGTGGCGCCCGCCCACCGCGCCGATGTGGAGCTACTCATGCCGCGCGTCGTCGACGTGATGAACTCCTACCTGCGCGCGCTCGAGCTGGCCGATCTGACCGACAAGACCGCCCTCCTGCGGCTGCGCGCGCACATGCTGCGCCGCGCGCAGATCGTGACGGGCGAAGGGCGGATCAAGGATCTGCTCATCATGGAATTCGTACTGAATTGAGGACAGAACATGGAACAGATTGCCGATATCCTGCTGGTGGCCGGCGCGCTCGGCGCCGCCTTCTATTGCTTCGTGCTGGGCCGGAGGCTGGCGCGTTTCAACGATCTCGAGACGGGGGTGGGGGGCGCGGTCGCCGTGCTTTCCGCGCAGGTGGACGATCTCACGAAGACGCTCGAGGCGGCGCGCAGCACGGCGGGCGCTTCGGGCGAGGCGCTCGAGGCGCTGACCGAACGGGCCGAGGCCGCGGCCAAGCGGCTCGAGCTGATGGTCGCCTCGATGCACGATCTTCCCTCAGCTGCGCCGCCGCCTCCCGAGGTGAAATCGCCGCTCGGCCCGATCTTTCGGCGCCATGATCCCGCGGGACGCTCGCAATGAGCCGGCCACGCAATCGTCGGCGCGCATCGCGCGGCGCGCTCGCAATCATCGGCTGCCTTCTTGCGCTCTCGGCCGTCCTGCGCCTCGGCGGCGATGCCGGAAAGGCCTGGGCCCGCGTGTCCGAGACACCGGCCGACTCGCTCGCCGCCGCCGCGCCCGAATGCACGGGCGAGGACGAGCTTCACGCGATGCTCAAGAGCTTTCAGGACCGCGAGGCCAAGCTCCAAATCCAGGAGGCCGAGATGGCGGGCCGGCAGAGTGCGCTCGAGGCGGCGGATGCGCGCCTCGATGCCAAGCTCGCCGAACTGAGGGCCGCCGAGGAGGAGCTCCGCCGCACGCTGACCATCGCCGACACGGCGGCGGACGGCGATGTCGAGCGGCTGACGAAGGTCTACGAGACGATGAAGCCCAAACAGGCCGCCGCGCTCTTCGAGGAGATGGATCCCGCCTTCGCGGCGGGCTTTCTCGGCCGCATGAAGCCCGAGGCCGCCGCAGGCATCCTCGCGGGCCTCAGCCCCGAGGCGGCGCACATGTTCTCGGTCGTGCTGGCCGGGCGCAACGCCGGCGCGCCCAGAGAGTGATCCCGCATCCGGCCGGATCGCCGGTCAGCATATCTTAACCCGGCGCCGCCAACATGCCGGGGCACGCGTCTTTCGGAGTGGAACATGATCGGTCTTATCGGAATCGTCGTCATTTTCGTGATGGTCTTCGGCGGCTATCTCATGGCGGGCGGCAAGCTGGGGATCATCCTCAAGGCGCTGCCGTTCGAGCTGATGATGATCGGCGGCGCCGCCACCGGCGCGTTCCTGTTGAGCAACGACATGGCGGGTGTCAAACATACGCTCAAGGATGTCGGAAAGGTCTTCAAGGGCCCGAAGTGGAAAGAGGCCGATTACCGCGACCTTCTGTGCCTTCTCTTCGAGCTCGTGCGCCTCGCCCGGCAGAACCCCGTCGCCATCGAAGAGCATATCGAGGCGCCGGAGGCGTCCTCGATCTTCGGCAAGTATCCCCGTATCCTCGCCGACAAGGAGGCCGTCGCGCTCATCAGCGATACGCTGCGCTCCGCGTCGATGAACTACGACGATCCCCATCAGGTCGAGGAGGTGCTCGAAAAGCGGATGGACGCGACGCTCACCCACGCGCTCCATTCGAGCCATGCGCTCCAGACGATGGCCGACGGTTTGCCCGCCCTCGGGATCGTCGCCGCGGTGCTTGGCGTCATCAAGACGATGGCCTCGATCGACCAGCCGCCGGAAATTCTCGGCAAGATGATCGGCGGCGCCCTTGTCGGCACGTTCCTCGGCGTCTTTCTGGCCTACGGCCTCGTCGGGCCTTTCGCCGCCAAGGTGAAGGCCGTGGTCGAGGAGGATGCGCATTTTTACCACCTCATCCGCGAGGTGCTCGTGGCCAATCTGCACAATCACGCGACCAATATCTGCATCGAGGTCGGGCGTCAGAACACGCCCGCGCATTGCCGGCCCTCCTTCGGCGATCTCGAGGAGGCGCTCAAATCCCTCAAACAGGATGCCGCCTGATGAAGATCCGGCTTGCGATCGCCTGCGCCGCTCTGACGGCCTTTCTGGCTCCGCCCCTCCATGCGCAGCAAGCCGCGGTGCGCGCGGGAGAGCATGACGGCTTCACCCGGCTCGTGCTCTATCTTCCCCGCCGCGTCGAATGGAGCGTTACGGGGGACGGCTTCCGGCGCGAGGTCGAGCTCGCGGGCTTCAAGGGACGGCTCGATCTGTCGCGGGTCTACGACAAGATGTCGGGCACGCGCATCGCGCGCGTGGAGGCGTTGGCGGAGGGGCCGGGCCTCGCGCTCGACATGAATTGCAGCTGCGATCTCGAGATCGCTTGGTATGCGCCGCGCATGCTCGTGATCGATGTGAAAGGCGAGGTGCCGAGCGTGGATGAGGCGCCCGCGCAGCCGGTCGCAGAGCCGTCGCCGCTCGCTTTGCCGCTGCCAAGCCAGGCCCTCTCCACGACCGTGGCCGACGATCTGGTCGAGGCGCAACTCGCCCCTTTGCTCCCGATCGACACGGCCCCGAATGTGCCAAGCGCCGCCGCTGTCGAGACTGCGCGGGCCAGCATCGCGGAGGATATTTCCGAGGCGGCCACGATGGGGCTTCTGAACGTGGTGGAGGATAGCCCGTCGGCGTGGATGCCCGAGACGCCCGCGCCCTCTGCGCCGATGCCCACGCTGCCAGAAGTCCTCGCGGCGCATCTCAACATCGACACGCAGACCGCGTTCGATCTCATCGATGCGCCGGGCGGCGGCGTGCAGACGGCAACGGGCGCCGCCTGCATCGATGATGCCGATATCGACATCGCGTCCTGGGGGGGCGACGGCCCATTCTGGCGCCAACTCTCCGACGCGCGCGCCGCGCTGACCGGGGAATTCGATCGCCTCTCGCCCGATGCGGCGCTGCGCACGGCGCGCCTCTACCTTCATTTCGGCTTCGGGCTCGAGGCGGCGCAGATGATCGAATTCGCGCGACTCGAAGGCCCTGAGGCCCGACTTGCCCGGGCGATGGCGCAGATCATCGAGGACGAGCCGGGCGCGGCAGGGCCGTTCGTGGGTCAGATCGGCTGCGATGGCGCGGCGGCTCTCTGGGCGGCGCTCGCGGGCTCCGGAACTGCGCAGGAGGCGCCCGATGTCGATGCGATGCTTCGCACGCTCGCGGCCTATCCCGGACATTTGCGCGAATTGCTGGCTCCGCGTCTGGCCGGCATCCTGACGGGCCAGGGCCGACCGGAAGACGCCGCGCGCGTGCTGCGTCTGGCCGAGCGCGCGCGCCTGCCTGAAAGCGACGCGCGCAAGATGGCGTCGGCCGAAACCAAGGCGGCGCTCGGCGCGCTTGACGTGGCCTCCGGGACGCTCGCGGAGATCGTCACGGGCAATTCCGAATTCAGCGCCGACGCGGTGGCAAGGACCGTCTGGCTTCGGCTGGAGACGGAAAGCGCCATCGAGCCGGACCTCGTGGAGCTGCTCGAAAGCCATGCCGTCGAGCATCGTGGGACCCCTTTGGGCGACCGGCTCGAGAATGCGCGGATCGCCGCACTCGCCGCGTCGGGACGGCATGACGACGCGGTGTCGTCCCTGTTCGGCGGCGAAGCGGCGGCGCGAGGCGGCTTCGAGCCGCGCACGTTCGATGCGGTCGCCGCGGCGCTCACCGAGACCGCGAGCGACGTGACCTTCCTCAAACATGTGTTGAACCGACCGGCGGCGGAGTGGAGCCGGGTCTCGGTCGAGCGCGCCGGGGCGATCGCGGCGCGCCTCATGCAACTCGGTTTCGAAGACGCGGCATCGGGTTTCTCGGAGCGCTTGGATGACGGTCCCGCAGTCACGAATGTCCGCAGCGCTACGGAGATGCCGGAGAATTCCGAGGCGGAGCAGAGCGCAGAGCTATCGCCGGGAACGCTGCCACCCTCTGAGGAAGCCCTTCCCGGCCAACTGCAACGCGGCGCGGCGTTGCTCGCAGAAAGCGAGGCCGCGCGGGGCGAGATCGAAGCGCTGCGCGCCCAAAGCCGGCAGGTGCCGACTTCGGCGGAGTGAAGGCGGCGCGCGCTAAGGGTTTCTAAACCCACCGCGCGTAGGCTCGAGTCGATCTGCAGAATGTGGAAGGAATCGAGTATTGGCACAGAAAGCCGCGTTGCCGCGCAAGGCCGCCGCGCATGCACGCCCGAGCGCTCCGATGCGCGCCGGACTGCTCGCCGTCATCTTTGCAGCCTGCTCCACCATTGTGGGCATCTGCCCGAAGAACGCGGCCGCGAGCACGTCCAGGCTCTGCGATGCCGCCGCTCGGCATGCCGCCGAGAGATCGAACGTGCCGCTCGAGGTCCTGCTCGCCATCACGCGCAGCGAGACCGGCCGCAGCATCGAGGGCGCCTTCCGGCCATGGCCCTGGACGGTGAACATGGAAGGCGTGGGCAAGTGGTTTTCCACGCGCGCCGACGCGCTGGCCTTCGTGCAGGCTGATCATAACGCGGGGGCGCGAAGCTTCGATGTCGGGTGCTTTCAGGTGAATTACCGCTGGCACGGCATGCATTTCGCGTCGCTCGACCAGATGTTCGACCCCGAGGCCAACGCGCTTTATGCCGCGCGTTTTCTCGCGTCGCTCCGTGACGAGACGGGCGACTGGCCCTCGGCGGTGGGCGCCTATCACTCGCGCACGCCCGAGCATGCGGCGCGCTACCGCGCCCGGTTCGACGAGATTCTCGCCGCATTGCCTGAAAGCCTGGAATGGCAGCGAGCCGATCAGTTCCGCACCGCGGGCGACAACGCTGCTCCCACGCCGAACACCTATCCCCTCCTCAAACCCGCCGCCAGCGAGCCGCGCTTCGGCTCGCTCGTTCCGCTGGGAGGCGAGACCGTTCTTCTGTCGCTCTTCGCGGGCCGCGAGGCCTTGCGATGAGCAAGTTCTCTATTCGCGATGTCTTCCAGCCGACAGTGCTTCTCGCGCTGGCGCTCATGGCGATCATCGTGATGATGATCCTGCCGGTGCCAGCCTGGGTGCTCGATGTCGGCCTCGCCGCCTCCTTCGCGCTCGCCATCCTCATTTTCACGGTCACGCTCTTCATCGAAAAACCGCTCGATTTCTCGGCCTTTCCGACGATTCTGCTTGCGTCCCTGATGCTGCGCCTCGCGCTCAACGTCTCCTCGACCAAGCTCATCATCGGGCAGGGCCATACCGGGACCGATGCGGCCGGAGATGTGATCGAGGGGTTCGCCAGCTTCGTGATGAGCGGCAGCGTATTTTTGGGGCTGGTCGTCTTCGGTGTGCTCCTCATCGTCAATTTCATGGTCATCACCAAGGGCGCTGCGCGCATGGCCGAAGTCGGCGCACGCTTCGCGCTCGACGGCATGCCCGGCAAGCAGCTCGCGATCGACAGCGACATGTCGGCGGGCGCCATCGACCACGCGCAGGCGCGCGAGCGGCGCGAGCGCGAGCAGCAGGAAACCACGTTTTTCGGCTCGCTCGACGGTGCGTCGAAATTCGTCAAGGGAGATGCGGTGGCGGGCCTGCTCATCACGCTTCTGAACCTCGTGATGGGGCTCATCATGGGGATCGTGGTGCATGACATGCCGCTCGGCACCGCCTTCGAGACCTATACGATACTCACGGTGGGTGACGGCCTCGTCACGCAGATCCCGGCGGTCATCATCTCGATCGCGTCCGCGCTCCTTCTCGCGCGCGGGGGCGCAACGGGCGCGACCGACCTTGCGCTGACGAGGCAGCTCGGGCGTCATCCGGCCGCCCTCGCGACGGTCGCGGTGCTCATGGCGATGTTCGCGCTGGTGCCGGGGCTGCCCTTCATGCCCTTCATGATCGGCGCCGCCGGCCTCGGCGCGGTCGCGTATCTCAGCCACCGCAAGGCGCGCGCCGCGCCGGCGGCGGAGGCCGCCGTTTCCAATGAAAAACCGCGCGAGAAATCGCTGGGCGACATTCTCGAGCTCGACGACATCCATGTCGAATTTGCGCCCGACCTCGTCAATCTTGTGCTCGATCCGGGCACGGGACTCGACGCCCGGATCGCCAACATGCGCACCCATGTCGCCACGCGCTATGGCCTCATCCTTCCCGAGATCCGGCTGACCGACGATCCAGCCCTGCCGCCCGGCAGCTACGTGATCCGCATCCAGGGGGTCGAGCAGGGGAAGGCGCAACTGAGGCTCGACGAGGTGCTGCTGCTCGATCCCGGATCGATCGCCGACCTGCCGCCCGGCGAGAAAGTGACCGAGCCGGTCTACGGCGCGCCCGCGCGCTGGATATCGGTCGAGGCGCAGGAGAGCGCGGCGCTCGCGGGGGCGACCATCGTCGCGCCGACCGAAATCCTCGCCACCCATCTGCTCGAGGTGATCCGCAGGAATCTCAGCCGCCTTCTGACGATGAAGGCGATGCGCCGGCTTCTCGACGAGATGACGAATCTGGGCGATCCCGCGCGCTCCGAGGCCAATCGCAAGCTTCTGGACGAGATGATCCCGGACCGGGTGCCCGCCGATCTTCTGCATGCGGTGCTGCGGCTTCTGCTGGCCGAGCAGGTCTCGATCCGGAACCTGCCGCTCATCATCGAGGCGACGGCGGAGGCGCGGCAGATCGTGCAGGGCCCCGAGGCGATCTGCGAACATGTCCGCCAGCGTCTGGGCTTTCAGCTCGTCGCCGCACTCCAGCGGGCGGATGGCACGCTGCCCCTCATCCAGCTGGCGCCCGAATGGGAGGATACCTTCGCCACCTACCAGATGGACACGGACGCGCGGCGGCTCGACGTGGCGCTGCCGCCGGAGCTTTTCAACGCCTTGACGAGCTCGGTCTCGAGCGAGGTCGCGCGCGCGGCGGATATGGGCATCTATCCCGCGATCGTCACCTCGACCGCGCGGCGGCGGTTCCTGCGCACGGTTCTCTCGGCGCGCAGCATCTCGAACCCGGTCCTTTCCTTCGAGGAAATCGGGGTCGAGGCGCAGCCCTCGCTCGTCGGCGTCGCCGCGGCATGACGGGCCTCGCGCAGCTCTTGCAGGTGAGCGAGGACATGCTCTGGCTCCACGCGATCGTGTTCCTGCGGATCGGGCCGATCGTCGCGCTCTTTCCCGGCTTCGGCGAGCAGACAATTCCAGTTCGCATCCGGCTGGCCGCGGCCCTCGCATTCACGGTGATCGTCGCGCCCGCCGTCGCCGCCGACATCCCCATCGGCGCGGCGCAAGGGACGGCGCTCTACCGGATCATCCTCAATGAAACGGCCATCGGCCTCATGTTCGGGATCGGGCTGCGCCTTTTTCTTCTGGCGCTCCAGACAGCGGGCTCGATGGCGGCGCAGGCGACCTCGCTGGCACAGATCCTCGGCGCGGCGGGGGCGACGCCGCTCCCGGCCATCGGGCATCTGCTGACGATGGGCGGCATCGCGCTCGCGATGATCCTCAACCTGCATGTCGATGTCGCGCGCATGATGATCGAGACCTACGGCGTCTTCGCGCCGGGCGCGCTGCCCTCGGCGGCGGCGGTCTCGCAATGGGGCATCGCGCAGGTCTCGGGCGCTTTCGCGTTGGCTTTCAGCCTCGCCGCACCCTTCGTGCTGATCTCGGTGCTCTACAACCTGACCTTGGGGATCATCAACCGGGCGATGCCGCAGATGATGGTGGTCTTCGTCGGCGCGCCGGTCATCACGCTCGGCGCGCTCGTCCTTCTGTTCCTGCTGGCGCCGGTGATGCTGGGGATCTGGGTTGCGGCTTTCCAGGGATATGTCGCCAATCCGCTGGGTCTTCGCTGATGGCCGAGCAGGAGGACGACACCGAAAAGACGTTCGAGCCGACGCAGCACAAGCTCGACGAGGCGCGCAGGAAGGGCGAGCTGGCGCGCTCTGCGGATCTCACGGCGGCGGCGGCCTATTGCGGTTTTCTTCTGACCGGGCTGATCGCGGGGGCCTATTCGGTCACAGCCGTCAGCACGGAGTTGATGGTGCTGATCGACCAGGCCGATGGTCTCGCGCGCCAGATCTTCGCCGGGCATGCGACCGCGCCCGCAGGAGGAATCATCGCCGGCATCTTCGGCGGGCTTGCCGCGTGGTTCGTGCTGCCGGCGGCGCTCGCGCTGCTCGCGCTTTTCGCCGCGCGCGGCATCGTCTTCACGCCCTCCAAGCTGACGGCCAAGCTCTCGCGGATCGACCCTGTCTCGAACGCGCGCAACAAGTTCGGGCCGAGCGGGCTTTTCGAATTCGCCAAGAACACGGTGAAGCTCGGCGTCTATTCGGTGGTGCTCGGCTTTTTCCTCATGGCGCGGCTGCCCGAGCTCGAAGGCTCGCTTCATGCCGATCCGGGCGGGATCGGCGCGCTTCTGGGAAGGGTTCTCATCGAATTCATGGCCGTCGTCTGCCTTGTCGCGTTCGTCATCGGCGGCATCGATTTCCTCTGGCAGCGCTTCGATCATCTGCGCAAGAACCGCATGTCGCATCAGGACATGCGCGAGGAGACCAAGCAGCAGGAGGGCGATCCGCACATGAAAGGCGAGCGCCGCGCGCGGGCGGCGCGGATCGCGTCCGAGCAGATGATGGCGGATGTGCCGAAGGCCGATGTGGTGCTGGTCAATCCCACCCACTACGCCGTCGCGCTCAAGTGGAGCCGCGAGCCGGGCGCTGCGCCGCATTGCGTGGCCAAGGGGGTCGATCACATGGCGCTCGCCATCCGCGCCCGCGCCGCCGAACATGGCGTTCCGGTCAGGCACGATCCGCCGACGGCGCGCGCGCTTTATGCGGCCGTGCGGATCGGCGAGCAGATCGACCCCGATCATTACCGCGCCGTCGCCGCCGCCATCCGCTTTGCGGATGCGATGCGTCGCCGGGCCGGGGCGCGCCCGTGACGGAGCTCGCGCGCCTTCGGGAGGCGCTCGAGGCGGCTCATCAGGCCGCTGCTGCGGCGATGCAGGCGATCTTGCGCGAGGAAGAGGCGCTGCGCTCGGCGATACGCGATCTCGAGGAGCGCCTCCGGGAGGCGCGCGCCTTGCCGGGCGATCTGCTCGCCGCGCCGCGCGCCATCGGCGCCGATATCCTTTGGCGTGGCTGGACCGAACGGCAGCGCCGCATGCTCAACACCGAGCTGGCCCGCGTGCTCGTGCGCAAGGCCGAGAAGGCCGACGCGCTGCGCCTGAGTTTCGGGCGGGCCGAGGCGGCGCGGCACCTGGCCGATGAGGCGGAGGCGGCCCGGCGCAAGGCTGCGCTGGGCCGGGAGGCGGAACGGCTTGAGAGCCTTGCGGTGACCCTGCGCCTCAGAGAGGCTGGCGGACGAAATCCGTAATGAGCACCGATTTGACCGCCGGGCCGATGACGCCTGCGGCGCTCTCGACGAGGCCGCTGCGCAGCGTGTCGAGCCGCGCGGTGTCGGTGAAGACGCCCGCGAAGCCGCCCATGTTGGCGTGATCGAACATGACCTGAAGGAACACATCGCGCAGTTTCGGCTCGTGCGCATAGACCGCCTCGGCGCCGCCGGGGCCGACTTCGAGACTGAGCGACATGACCATCACCGCCTCGACGGCGCCGCGCTCGACCACGGGCACCACGAACTGATTGTTGAGCTTGATGTATTCGGCGGGCGCCGCGTGATCCTCCAGCGCCGCCGCAGGCTGCGCCATAGGTTCTTCGGCTTCGGCGGGCGGCTCGGGCGCGCCGGGATCGCCCGAGAGCGCGGCGTCGCCCGAGGGCGCATCGGCGGCGGGGCGCAACGCGAGGCCCGCCCCGACACCGCCGCCGATGCCGAGGAGAAGCAGGATCAGGGGGAGGAGGATCTTCATCGCGCGCCTTTCAGAAGGGCAGCACCGCGTCCAGCACCTGCTGGCCGTAGCGCGGCTGTTGCATGTCGGTGATCTGGCCGCGCCCGCCATAGGAAATGCGGGCCGAGGCGATCTTGTCGTAGGTGATCTCGTTCTGGCGCGAGATATCCTCGGGGCGCACGTAGCCGGTCACCAGAAGCTCGCGCATCTCGTAATTGACGCGCACTTCCTGGCTGCCCTGGATCGAGAGGACCCCGTTGGGCAGCACCTCCATGATCGTGGCCGCGACGCGCAGCGTCAGTTCCTCGCGGCGGCTGACCGATCCGTCGCCGCCCGATTTGCTGGCCGAGTTGATCGAGATGGCATCGGCGAGGCTCGCGCCGTCGGGAAGCTTTTCGTCCACCCGCTGCGGCAGGCCGAAAAGCTGGGGAATCCCGAGGCTCTCCGAGCCGGAGCGGGAGCGCGACGTGGAGTTCGAGATCTCGGCCTCGTCGTCGATCTCGATCACCACGGTCAGGATATCGCCGCGCTTCATCGCGCGCCGATCGCCGAGAAGCGATTGCTGGCCCGCTGTCCAGAGCGAGGCCTGATCGGCCTGGCGGCGATAGGTGGTCGTCTCGGGCAGGCCGGGGCTGAACATCGCGGCATGCTCGGCCGAGTCCATGATCGGCGTGAATTCGGGCGCCTTGCCGATATGGCCCGCGCGCCCGCAGGCGGCGAGGCCGAGACAGAGGAAAACACCGGTGAGAACAGGACGCATGGCCCCTCCTATCTGGAAACGAGAACGCGGCCGTCGGGCAGAACCTGCCCGGAGACGGTGATCCGCGACGACATGTTCATGACCCGCACCGTCTCGCCCGGCCCCGCGCGCGAGAGCGAGCGGCCCTCGGCCGAGATGCTGAGGCCCGAGGCCCCGTAGACGAGCGAGATGATCTGGTTGCGCTCGACGAGCGCGGGCGGGCCGAAATCGCCCGGCCGGATCGGGCGCCCGGCATAGAGCGCGACGCGCGCCTCCTGCCCGGCGACGAGGGCGGGGTCCGAGATCGCGCCAGCGACGTCGACATCCTTCACCACGAGATCCTGCGGCAGGATGAGGCTCTGGGCGCGGATCGTGCGCGCCGCGAGAACGGTATCGGCGGCGGCGGGCGCGGCCAGAAGACAGGCTGCAAGGGCGAGGCGTCTCATCAGCGCACCTGCGTCGTCGCGCCGAGCATCTGGTCGGCGGCGGAGATCACCTTGGAATTGAGCTCGTAGCCGCGCTGGGCCTCGATCAGTTCGGTGATCTCGCGCACCGGATCGACGGAGCTGTCCTCGAGATAGCCCTGGCGCAGCGTGCCGAGCCCGTCCTGCCCGGGCGTCGTGCTGAGCGCGGGGCCCGAGGCTTCGGTCTCGGTGAAGAGGTTGCCGCCGCGCGCCTCGAGCCCTTTGGGATTGGTGAAATTGGCGAGGCTGAACTGGCCCAGAAGCTGCGCGTCGGGCGTGTTCTGGAAATAGGCATAGACCTCGCCGTCGCCATTGATCGAGATGCTGCGCGCATCGTCCGGAATGACGATCTCGGGTGCGACGGCAAAGCCGTCGGACGTCACGATCACGCCCTCGGCGGAGCGTTTCAGCGCCCCGTCGCGGGTATAGGCCGTCTCGCCCGAGGGGAGCCGCACCTCGAGATAGCCATTGCCCTCGATCGCGAGATCGAGATCGCCGTTCGTCGCCGAGAGCGCGCCTTGCGACAGATGTACCGAGACGGCGGCGGGCCGGACGCCGAGGCCGAGTTGCACGCCCGTGGGCAGCACCGTGCCATCGGCGGCGTTCACGCTGCCGGGACGGGCGAGCTGCTGATAATGCAGGTCGGCGAATTCGGCGCGGCGGGCGTTGTAGCCCGTGGTGGACATGTTCGCGAGATTGTTCGAGATCGTCTCGACCCGCATCTGCTGAGCCGCCATGCCCGTGGCGGCGATTTTCAGGGCGTGCATTTCGGAATCTCCTATCTGGATTGAATGAAGGTCTGCACCGCCGAGCGGATGCGCCTGTCCTCGCTGTCGAGGAAGCTCTGCCCCAGCTCGTAGGCGCGCTGGATCTCGATCATGCGCGCCATCTGGCCGATGGGGTCCACATTGGCTCCCTCGAGAAAGCCCTGAAGGATGCGCCCGTTCTGCGCCGGCTCGTAGCCGTCCTCGGCGCGGAATCTCACGCCGTCCTCGCGCACGAGGCTCGAGCGGTCGGCGGGCGCGACCAGTCCGATCTGCGCGAGCGGGCGGCCACCGTCGCTGAGCGTGCCATCGGGCGAGACGGCGAGGCTCGCGGCGTCCGGCGGCACGAATACGGGCGCGCCGCCGGCATCGAGCACGCGAAAGCCGTCATGCGTCACCAGATCGCCCTGCGCCGAGACGGAGAAGCCGCCCGCCCGCGTCAGACGCTCGCCCGCGGGCGTCTCGATCAGGAAGAAGCCGTCGCCCTCGATCGCGAAATCGAGCGTGCCGTTCGTCTGGGTGAGCGCGCCCTGCACCATCGACGTGTTGCGCACATTCGCCGTGGCCATCGACAGCGACGGGCCATCGGCCATGCGCATGACATGCTCGGCGAAGATCAGACCCTCCTGCCGATAGCCGGTGGTCGCCGCGTTGGCGATGTTGTTGGCGACGACCTGCATCTCGCGCATGAGGCCCGATTGGCGGGTCAGCGTGGTGTAGCCTGCGTTTTCCATGGCTCAGCCTCCGATGATGAGCGGGATCAGCCGATCCTGAAAGAAGGACACGAGCGCCATCGTCATGAAGCCCATCGTCACCCAGAAGACCGCGACGATGGCCGCGAGCTTGGGCACGAAGGTGAGCGTCATTTCCTGAATCGACGTGAGCGCCTGAAAGAGGCCGACGACGAGGCCCGCGAGGAGCGCGACCGAAAGGATCGGGACCGAGATGACCACGGCCACCCACAATCCCTGCCGCAGCGTGTCGTAGAAGATCACTTCGCTCTGCATCGGCCTAGACCGGCATCCGAAGGATTTCCTGATAGGCCTCGACCACCTTGTCGCGGACAGCCACAGCGGTCTCGACGGCGAGTTCGGTCTGGGCGAGCGCCTGCACCAGCGCGTGCGGATCCGCGCCGCCGGTCATCGCGGCGGTCGAGATCGCCTCGCTTTCCTGCAAGGTGGCGGCGAAATCGCGCGCGAGGCTCGCGGCGAGGCCCGAGGCGCTGCCGGAGACGGGTTCGGTGGCGGGACGCGCGGCGGCATAACGGCCGGCGGCGCCGAGGGCGGAAAGTTCCATTCTGGAAGTCCTTTCGGTTTAGAGGGATGAAAGTCAGCGGCGCAGAAGGTCCATCAGGCTCGAGGACATCTGCCGCGCCTGATCGAACATCTTGAGATTGGCCTCGTAGCTGCGCTGCGCCTCGCGCGCGTCGGCCAGCTCGATCACCAGCTCGACATTCGAGCCCGCATAGGTGCCGCTCTCATCGGCGAGCGGATGCGAGGGGTCGTATATCTGCTCGAGCTCGCCCGGATCGAGCCGCACGCGCCCCGTCTCGACCGCGCCGGGCGTCTCGCCCCTGAGGACGGTCTCGAAGGCCACGGTCTTGCGCCGGTAGCCCGGCGTGTCGCTGTTCGCGATGTTCTCGGACAAATGGCGCAGGCGTTGGGATTGGGCCTGAAGCCCCGACGAGGACAGGGACAGGGCATCGGAAAAATCACTCATCTCGGGTCTCCTTTAGCGGCGCCCCGTGGCGGCGCGCAGAACGGTGAGGGACGATTTGTAGATGGCGAGGGCGCGGTCGTGCTGACGCTTGGCGTCCACGGCCTTGAGCATCTCCTGCTCGAGCGCGACCGAGTTGCCGTTGGGATCGGCGGTGCCGCCGTGCCGCATGCGGATGTCCGCCGCGTGGCCGCCGAACGCGCCCGACAGATGACCGGGGCGCGTGGCCTTCAGCGCCTGCCCCGCGCCGCTTCCGACGCTATCGGTGAAGGGCGCGATGTCGCGCGCCGCGTATCCGGGCGTGTCGGCATTGGCGATGTTGCGCGCCAGGACCGCCTGCCGCGCGCCCGCATGCTGCGCCATCGCATGGGCCATCCTGAATATCTGGAGGGTGTCGAACATCGGCTCGCCTTCTTTCTCGTCGTCTTCAACCAAGGATTAACTGTGATTCCTTTAGAAATTGTTTTCAGAAGATTTTTGGAGAGTGCGATGCGCAGAAATAATGGTGCCGCCGGTCTGGCGGGGCTCGGGGCGCAGATCGGCGGGCTCAGCCCGAGGCACGCGGTCGGGCGCGTTCGCGCCGCAGGCGGCGCGACGCTCGAGATCGCGGGGCTCGATCAGGCGGCGCGGATCGGCGACAGGCTCGCCGTGATGCGCCGCGATGGCTCGTGGCTCGAGGGCGAGGTGCTGAACCTTGCCGGCGGCTGCGCGGTCATGCTGCCGGACGAGGCGCCGACGGGCGTCGCGCTCGGCGATCGCGCGGTCTTGCGCGGCGCGTCCGGCATCGCGCCATCGGCGGCGTGGCTCGGCCGCATCGTCGATCCCTTCGGCAGGCCGATCGACGGCCGTGCGCTGCCGCGCGGTGCGCGCGAGCGGCCCTTGCGCGCATCGCCGCCGCCGGCCGCGCTGCGCGAGCCGCTCGGGGCGCGGCTCGAGACGGGGCTCGCCGTCTTCAACACGTTCCTGCCCATCGCGCGCGGCCAGCGGCTGGGGCTGTTCGCGGGATCGGGCGTCGGCAAGTCGAGCCTCCTGGGGCATCTCGGCCGCCGGATGCAGGCGGATGTGGTGGTTTTCGCGCTGATCGGTGAGCGGGGCCGCGAGTTGCGCGACTTCGTCGAGACGGTGCTCGGCCCCGAGGGCATGGCGCGTTCGGTGATCGTCGCGGCGACCTCCGATCAATCGGCGCTGGTGCGACGGCGATGCGCCTGGGCGGCGATGAGCGTGGCCGAGCATTTCCGCGAAGAAGGTCTCGACGTGCTGCTTCTGGCCGATTCGATCACCCGCTTCGCCGAGGCGCATCGCGAGGTGGCGATGGCGGCGGGCGAAATGCCGAGCCTGCGCGGCTATCCGGCTTCGACGGCGCACATGATCATGTCGCTATGCGAGCGCGCGGGGCCGGGGATCCCGGGGGAGGGCAGCATCACCGGGCTCTTCAGCGTGCTCGTCGCGGGTTCGGACATGGACGAGCCGGTGGCGGACATCCTGCGCGGCGTTCTCGACGGGCATGTGGTGATGGACCGCACGATCGCCGAGCGCGGGCGCTTTCCCGCGATCGACGTGCTTCGTTCGGTCTCGCGCAGTCTGCCGCGCGCGGCGACGGAGGCGGAGAACGATATCCTGGTCCGCGCCCGCCGCCTGATGGGCGCGCATGACCGCTCGGCGACGATGATCCGCGCGGGGCTCTATGCCGCAGGCAGCGATCCCGAGCTCGACATGGCCGTGAAGGCGTGGCCCGATCTCGACCAATTCCTCGCCGAGAGCGAGCCCAATACCGCTCAATCGAGTTTCGACCGGCTCGCCCTGATCCTGCGCCGGGCGGAGACCGGGCAAACCGCCTTGCGCCGCGCTCCGGCCCAGCGCCCAGAATCGGTTGCGCCCGCACCGAAGGCCGGGGGACGGATGCGGCAGATGCCCGCTGCGCCCGGCAGGCTTCAATGAGGCGGCGGGCATCGGCGCCTGAGCAACGCGCGCCTAGGAGAGCCTCGGCGCAGATTGAAGAAGCGTGAGCGCCACGGCGCCCGGCGATTGCTGCGCGAAGGCGGCCACCTGATCGCGCAGCAAGAAGCGCCGGATGACCGCCTCCTGCGCGGCCGGGTCCGCAAGCTCCGACAGGTCCGATATGCCGAGCTGCCGTTTCGCCCTGCCCGCGAATTCGGCCACCTGCGTGTCGAGGTCGGCCTGCGCGAAACCGGCGGGCAGGCCGAGCGCCGTCTCGAAAACCTGCCGCAAGGGCGGATTGCCCATGATCCGTAGCCAGCGCGTTTCGGAGGAGACGCTTCCTTCGGCGATGCCGGGAAGACTGCGCTGGGCGTCCATTGCGAGGCGCAGGCTCTGGTCCCGGTCGCCGACCGCGACCTCGAACTGCTGGCGCTGGAATTTCGCCACGATGTCCCGCGCCCAGCTCGGGCTGCCGGTGAGCGCGCCGCCGGGATTGCCGAAGCCGAAGGCCTCGGCGAAGTCGCGGTAGCGCGTGTCGGCGAGGCGGTTGGCCAGCGCGTCCGGCTCCGCCGTGCCGCCTTCGAGAATCGCGCGGATGAAGGCGCGGCTGTCGATATCGGATTGCAGCCCGAAGGCGCCCAGCGCCACCCGCAACAGCCGCCGGTCCGACACCAGCGCCTCGGCGCTGCGCACGCTCTCGATCG
This sequence comes from Roseovarius aquimarinus, assembly GCF_043661195.1. NCBI lineage: Bacteria > Pseudomonadati > Pseudomonadota > Alphaproteobacteria > Rhodobacterales > Roseobacteraceae > Roseovarius > Roseovarius aquimarinus. The sequence goes on along the minus strand of NZ_JBIHMM010000004.1, from coordinate 97,532 downwards.
CCTCACGGAAATACTCGGTGTCGCGCCGGATCTGCGGGCTTCGCGCGAAGCTGTCGGTCTGCGTCTCGAGCGTCCGGCTCAAATAGCTCCAGCCCGTGAGGCCGCTCGCCGGAAGAACGGGCTGGAACGTCACGGCCAGCAATGCGCCAAGAGGCGCTCCTCCCGCGGCAGAAGGAGGCGCAGCGCCTTGAGGCAATGATAGAACTGCCCGTCGATCACCGATTGCGTCGCGGCGCCGAGATGGCGGCGGCTGTCGGGATCCGTCATGATGCGGCTGAGCTCCTCGATATGGCGCAAAAGCGGAAGACGTACCTCTTCGGCGGGCGCGTCGCCCGACAGGACGAGTTGCGCGAGATAGCACACGCGGCGCACGGGCGTCGTCGCCTCCTCGGGATGGATCGCGTCGCGCAGGCGCAGGATATGGGCCTTGGGCGTGACGATGGACAGGCGCGCGCGTTTGTCGCCGTTCTCGATCACGGCACCGTTGACGAGGACCCTTTCCTTGGGCGCGAGCTTCAGGACGAGGCCGCTCACGTCGGTGCACCCGCATCGCGCAGGCCGCGCATCACGGCGGTGTTGATCTCGATCAGCGCGTCTGCCGAAGCCTGCCGGGCCAGAACCTTGCGGCTATGGGCCGTGGTGAATTCCGACAGGTAGAAAAGGCGCGCGCGCAGGTCCTGGGGCAAAGGGTTGCCGGGATCGGCGACCTCGATGGCGAAGAGGGCCCAAAGCTCGCGGTTCTCGTCGATCGCGCCCGCGAGCGCGCGCATGTCGACGGGCCGCGCGTCGGCGGCGGCCTTGAGCCTTTGGGTGATGCGCGCGACGGCGTCGTATTCGGTGCCGCGCGCCGTGCGGATGGGCCGGCTGGACAAGCCGTAGGCGTTTTGCGCCTTGAGAATGGCGTTCACATCGTGATCCTTCTGGAAAATGGAAATGCCGCGCGAGGAGCCGGGAGCGCGCTGGCCGCGCCCCCGGCCGACTCATCAGCGGAAGAGCGACAGGATCGCCTGAGGCGCCTGGTTCGCGATCGAGAGCGATTGCGTCGCGAGCTGCTGCTGAACCTGGAGCGCCTGGAGCCGGGCCGAGCTTTCCTCCATATCGGCATCGACGAGCGCGCCGATGCCCGACTTCATCGCGTCCATCACCTTGCCGACATAGCTGTTCTGATCGCTGATCCGCTTGGCGGAGGCGCCGAGCGCCGCCGCGCCGTCCACCGCCGTCTGGATATGCGTCTCGAGCGCCGTGAGCGAGGTGGCCGCGGCAGCCGCCGAGCTGACGTCGATATCGCCCAGAATGTTGGCCGCGCCGATCGTCGCACCCGTCGCGGCGGCGGTCGCACCGCCCAGAAGCTGGGTTTCGAAATCCTCGCTCGCCACGACGATGTTCGCGTTGCTCACGGTGTTCGTCGCGGAGCGATTGATCGAGGACAGAACGTTGATGTCGGCGCCTGCGGCATCGAGCAGGTTGGTGCCGTTGAATTGCGAGCCACGGATGATCGAGCCGATCTGCTCCTTCAGCTTGTTGACGTCATCGGTGATCTTCGTGTGATCGACGTTGTCACCGGTCGCCGCGACGACCTTCTCCTTCATCTCGTTGAGAAGGTTGGTGATCTGCTCCGCTCCGGCCGAGGCGACGGCGACGGTTGATTCGCCCAGCGACAGCGATTTCGCGACAGCCTTGAAGCCGCTGACATCCGATTCCATCACCTTCGAGATCGCCCAGATGGCCGAATTGTCCTTGGCCTTGCCGACTTCCTTGCCGGTCGAGATCATGTCTTGGGTCTTGGCGAGATTGCTGTTGACCGATTTCAGGGTCTGAAGCGCGACCATCGCGCTGTTGTTCGTCAGAATGCTGGACATAGCATGTTCCTTTGGTTCGCGGCGCTTTGCGCCGATGAGATGACCCGTCCCCGAGGGGCGGCGTGCTGCGTCATTCTGACGGGTGCGGCGGCGTGAAGCCGGTGCCGCGCCATCCGGATCGGATGCAGGCCGACCATGCCGCGTCATGTGCTAAGGGAATGCTAAAGCCGGTCCTCCAAGTCATTGGGATTTTATGTAAATCCATATCACGCGCGTTTCTCGACCTGATGCTCGATCACGTCCGAGATGCTCGATTTGCGGCCCGTGCGGTCATAGGTTTCAAGCGTGCGGCGGATGCGGCGCAGCGTGGTCAGGCGTCCGGCCACCGTCCTGATGCCTTCGAGCGCGCCGTCGAGAAGCGCCTGATTTCGCAGCGCCTTGCCGGCAAGCTTCGCCGGGCGCGGCGCGTCTGCACCGGCCGCTTTCAGCCGTTCGAGCAAATCCTCCTTGTGGCGCATCAGCGCGCCGACCGTGTCCAGATCACCCGTGAGGAGCGCCGCGCGCTCGGCGTCCAGAAGCCTGTCCAAGTCCGCGAAGATACGCTCGGCGCTGTCAATCGTCATGGCGGGCCTCCATCATCGAGCGAAAGAACGCGTCGGCAAGACCGATCCCGCCCGCTTCGGCCAGCTTTTCGGCGAGGGCCTGGGTGTGGAAGGAGGCGAATTGGTTCTCACCGATGCCGCCCCCGAATTCTGCGGTCCGGCCGAGTCCTGCGGATTTGAGCATTTCGGCGAGAAACGTCGCCTCGAGTTTTCGGGCCGCGGCGCGCGCCTGTTCGATAGGCTGCGGCTGGGCTGGTGCGGTGGACGCGCCCGGCGGTGATATGGCTGTCATCGGCTTCTCTCCAATTTGAGGAACTTTCCGGCATTTGACCTCAAAGCGGTAAAGAAGCGGTAACCGGCTGCTGGCATTCTGGGTCTCGTGACGAGAATCCCCGGGGGCACCATGCTCGCTTTCATGACGACAGATCTGCGGCCTACAGCCTCGCCCGGCACCGCCGCGGCATCCGCGTCCCGCGCGGGTGAGGGGCAGGCTGGCGCGGCGGATTTCCAGGCGGTTTTGACCCAACTTGAAGCCGAGCGCGGAACGGAATCGCGCGAAACGGAGGTGGTGGCGGCTGCGCCGGATGGGGATACAGTGGAGACTGTGCAGGGTGGCGCCGAGGTGGATGACAGTGAAGTCGCGCCCGTTGAGGCAGGTGACGGATCGGAAGTGATTGCGATACCTGCGCCCTTCGGCCTGTCGCCGCAAACTGACGGCGCGAAGGCAGACCTTTCCCGCGAAATTTCGGAGCAATCTGCGGCAGAGAACGATCCTGATCCCCTGGCGGACGTGGCCTCGGTGACTTCTGGTCACGTTTCGATCGATCCGCCAGCAGGAGACGTTCCCGCCGACGCGGGTGTCGTGGATGTCATCCTTAAAGGCGCTGTATCGTCGCGCGAGGCGCCTTTGATGGGACCGCAAAGAGCGCGCAGCCCCGAGGCGCACATCTGGCGGTCCGGCGGGGTCGTGTCCGGTGGCACCTTGTCGCAAAGCGCGCCGCTCACTGTATCCGCCCCCGCGCTGATCGGGGATGGAGCGGCGGCAGTGCCCGCGACTCAAGGCGGTGAGGCCAACGGGTCCGGAGGCTCTCTCGCACAGGCGGCGCACGCCGAGCCTGGCAGACCACTTGCGATCAATTCAGCTACGGCGCCGCGGTTCGAGGAGATGCGCCCGGCGCCGGTCGCCATATTCAGCGGCAAGGAGGGCGCGATCCCGGTGGAAGCGGCTGATCCGCTGCGCGCGGGCAGTGACGCCGCGCCGGTGTCGGATGCGCCGCCGCGCGCCGCTGGCGATCTGCGCCATGCGGGCATCGCTCACACGCCGCAAGCGGCGCGGCATGTCGCGGTGCAGATCGCGCATGCGGCGGCAGAGGGGCGCGAACGCAGCATCGATGTGCTTTTGAACCCGTCCGAGCTGGGCCGCGTGCGCGTGAGCGTGACGCAGGGGGAGGCGGGGCTAGTCGTGGCCGTCGCGGCGGAGCGCGCGGAGACGCTCGATCTCATGCGCCGCAACGCGGATCTGCTGAGCCGCTGTTTCGAGGAGATGAGCGCGGGCGGCGCCTCGTTCAGCTTCTCGCGCGAGGGAGGCGCGGCGGATCGGCAAGCGGCGGAGCCGTCTGCCCCCGTGCTCGTCATCCATGAGGCGGACGGCAAGGCAGCCCCGTCGAATGGCCTGATGCTGCTGGCCGACCGGCTCGATATTCGTCTTTGAAAGGAACCCACCGTGGACATTCTCACCCAGAACACGCTCGCCGGCTCCGGAGGGGCCGCGCCGCCCGCGGCGGCGCCGAAGGCGCGCACCACGCTCAATTCGGATTTCGAGACTTTCCTGAAGATGCTGACGGCGCAGATGAAGAATCAGGACCCGCTCAATCCCGTCGAGTCGACGGAATTCGCCTCGCAGCTCGCCGCCTTCTCGACGGTGGAGCAGCAGGTTCTGACGAATGACCTGCTGGCCGGACTCGGCGACCAGATCGGCCTTCTGGGCATGGGGCAATTGCAAGGCTGGGTCGGGATGAACGCGCGGGCCGAGATGCCCGTCTTCTTCGATGGGGACGCCGTGCCGCTCACCTTGCGCACGCGCGAAGGCGCGGATCTCGCGCGGCTCGTCGTGCGCGACGCGGCGGGCGGGATCGTGGCCGAGGAGACGGTGCCGACGGCGGGGGGCGCTTACCTCTGGTCCGGGCGCGATTCGGCGGGCAGGCCGCTGCCCGGCGGGACCTATGCGATTTCGGTCGATTCGTTCCAAGGCGCGGAGGTGCTCGGCTCCGACCCGGTCGAGAGCCAGGGCCGGATCGTCGAGGCGAGGCTCTCGGAAGGGCGCACCGCGCTCGTACTCGAAGGAGGGCGCATCATCGCTGCCTCGGAGGTGATCGGGCTGAGCGCGCCGGCGGGCTCTTGATCGGGTCGGGACGCTCAGTGACTTGCGCTTCGTCTCAGCCGATATGCAACACGATCGCTGTGGCGAGGCCGCCGAAGATGCCGCCCGAAAGCGCCCAGAGCGCCAGATCGCGCCGGCGGCGACGCGGCGGCTCGGGCGGGGGCGGGCTTGCGCTGCGCATCAGCGCCTGCTCGACCAGTTGGGGCAGGCGCGGGCCGAACCGGGCGAGGACCGCCGCCGTGCGCCCGAGGCTCTGCGCGACGGCGCGCGGGCCGAGGCTCTGGCGGATGTAATCCTCGACCACGGGCTTGGCGACCTGCCAGATGTTGATCTGCGGGTTGAGCGAGCGCGCGACCCCTTCGACGACGACCATCGTGCGTTGCAGCAAGATCAGCTCGGTCCGTGTCTCCATCCCGAAGCGTTCCGTCACCTCGAAGAGATAGCTGAGCAGGTTGCCCATGCTGATGCGGCTCGCGTCCATCCCGAAGATCGGCTCTCCCACGGCGCGCAGGGCACGGGCGAATTCGTCGACATCGCGGTCACGCGGGACATATCCGGCCTCGAAATGCACCTCGGCGACACGGCGATAGTCGCGCTTGATGAAGCCGTAGAGGATCTCGGCATAGACGCGCCGGGTATATTCGTCGATATGCCCCATGATGCCGAAATCGTAGATGATGATATTGCCGTTCGGTGCGACCTTGAGATTGCCCTGGTGCATGTCGGCGTGGAAATACCCATCGCGCAGCGCATGGCTGAGGAAGAGTTGCAGCACCCGGTTGCCGAGATCGCGGCGGTCATGCCCGGCGGCGTCGATGGCATCGTTGTCGCCGAGCGGCACGCCATCGGCCCAGCCCATCGTCATCACGCGGCGGCTGGAGAGCGCCCATTTGATCGGCGGCAGTTCGAAGCCGGTATCGCCTTCGGTATTGGCCGCGAATTCCGACGCCGAGGACGCTTCGAGCCGCAGGTCCAGCTCGCCCATCACGACGCCTTCGAAATGGGCGATGACATCGGTCGGGCGCAGGCGCCGCGACGAGGGCGAGAGGAACTCGATCATGTTCGCGGCGAAATAGAAGGCGTCGATATCGACGCGGAAGGCGCGTTCGATACCGGGGCGGAGCACCTTGATCGCGACGGCCTCGCCGGTCTCGCGCAGCCGCGCCTTGTGCACCTGCGCGATCGATGCGGCGGCGACGGGCGGGCTGAAATCGTCGAAGAGCTGCTCGACCGGAGCGCCCAGCTCCGACTCGATGGCCGCCTTGGCGGTCTCGTTCGGGAAGGGCGGCAGCTTGTCCTGCAGAACGCGCATCTGCTGCGCGAGGTCGCTGCCGACGAGATCGGGCCGGGTCGAGAGGATCTGGCCGAACTTGATGTAGGCCGGGCCGAGTGCGGTGAGCGCGCGCGGCGCGGGCGGCATGTCCGGATCGCCCTTCGCCCCCAGCCATTTGAACGGCCAGGCCAGCAGCCGCAGCGCCGCGCGGACTTGCGGCGGCGCGTCCATCGCGTCCATCACGATCGGCATGGCGCCCGTACGCTCGAGCGTGGCGCCCGTCCGGATCAGGCGAATGATGTTGTGCGGACCGCGCATCGGCTAGATCTTCCAGCCGGAATGCAGGCAGGCGATGCCCATGCTCAGGTTGCGGTACTTGGCATTGCCGAACCCGGCCTGACGGACCATCCGCAGGAAGGTTTCCTGATCGGGGAATTTTCGGATCGACTCGACGAGATACTGATAACTCTCGCGGTCTCCGGCGATCGCCTGGCCCATGCGCGGAATGATGTTGAAGCTGTAGAGGTCATAGATCCGCTGCATGAGCGCGTTGGGAATCTGGCTGAACTCGAGCACCATGAGCCGCCCGCCCGGACGCAGCACGCGATATGCCTCGTTCAGCGCCTCCTGCGGGCGCGTCACGTTCCGGATGCCGAAGCTGATCGTGTAGACGTCGAAGCTGTTGTCCTCGAAGGGCAGGGCCATCGCGTCGCCCACCACCCAATCGAGGCTCGCGGCCATGGCCTCGGCCTCGGCGCGCTTGCGCCCCTCGATCAGCATGGGCTCGGTCAGGTCGAGCACGGTAGCATGGCCGCTGCCCGCGCGTTTGAGAAAGCGGAAGGCGATATCGCCCGTGCCGCCCGCGACGTCGAGCAGGCGCTGGCCTGGACGGGGCGCGAGCCAGTCCATCATCGCGTCCTTCCAGACACGGTGGATGCCTGCGCTCATGACGTCGTTCATCACGTCGTACTTGCTGGCGACCGAGCCGAAGACGCCGCGCACGCGGCCCGCCTTCTCCTCCTCGGGGATGTCCTGAAAACCGAAATGGGTGGTGTTCTCGCTCATCGCTCTTGCCTTGCGCCGTGATCGACCCTTGTTATAGGGCGCGAGGCCGCGGACACAATGCGGCGCGGTTGCAGAAGGCCAGGACATGCCCGAATTACCCGAAGTCGAGACGGTGCGCCGAGGTCTCGCGCCCGTGATGGAAGGGGGCGTGATCGCGCATGCCGACGTCAACCGGCCCGACCTGCGCTGGCCCTTTCCCGAGAACATGGCCGCGCGCCTCGAAGGTCAGACGGTGCTGGGGCTGCGGCGACGCTCGAAATACATCCTCGCGGATCTGTCGGGCGGCGAGACGCTGCTCATCCATCTCGGCATGTCGGGGCGCATGCTGATTTCGGGCGATCCGCTCGGCCAGTTCGTGCACGAGCATCCGGCGGCGGAAAAACACGATCATGTCGTCCTGCACATGGCCAGCGGCGCGCGCATCACCTTCAACGATCCGCGCCGCTTCGGGGCGATGGACATGTTCGCCACCGCCGCCGCCGAGGCGCATCCGCTCCTCGTGAAGCTGGGGCCGGAGCCCTTGGGCAATGGTTTCGACGAGGAATATCTCGTCGCGGCGCTGAAGGGTCGGAACACGCCGATCAAATCGGCGCTGCTCGATCAGCGCATCGTCGCGGGGCTCGGCAACATCTATGTGTGCGAGGCGCTCTTTCGGGCGGGCCTATCGCCGCGGCGGCGCGCCGGGAACATCGGCGCGAAGCGAGCGGCGTCGCTCGTGCCGATCATCCGCGACGTGCTGCGCGACGCGATCCATGCGGGCGGCTCTTCCTTGCGCGATTTTCGGCGTGCGGACGGCGAGCTCGGCTATTTTCAGCACCGTTTCGATGTCTACGACCGCGAGGGCCTGCCCTGCCGGCGCAGCGGCTGCGACGGCACGGTCGCGCGCGTCGTGCAATCGGGGCGCTCGAGCTTCTATTGCGGGACATGCCAAAGATGAGCGGGCACTTAAGATTGGGTTGATCCGCCGCGCCGTGGTGGTAAGACTGCCCGTCTGACAGAAACAAGCGAAAGCAGATTTCATGGCCTATGAGACGATCATCGTCGAAGTAGAAGACCACGTCGCCCAGATCACCCTTAACCGCCCCGACGCCCTGAATGCGCTGAACGAACAGCTGCTCGAGGAGCTGGTGGATGCGCTTCGGGACGCGCAGCAGAACGACAAGGTGCGGTGCATCATCCTCACCGGCTCGGACAAGGCTTTCGCGGCCGGCGCCGACGTCAAGATGATGGCCGACAAGAGCTTTGTCGAAATGTTCTCCGAGGATTTCTTCGGCGCGCAGCACGACGCGATCACCCGCATCCGCAAGCCGATCATCGCCGCCGTTTCGGGCTATGCGCTGGGCGGCGGGTGCGAATTGGCCATGATGTGCGATTTCATCATCGCTTCGGACACGGCCAAGTTCGGACAGCCCGAGGTCAATCTCGGCATCATGGCGGGCCTCGGCGGCTCGCAGCGCCTCACGCGCTTCATCGGCAAGTCGAAGGCGATGGACATGAACCTCACGGGCCGCTTCATGGATGCCGAGGAGGCGGAGCGCTCGGGCCTGGTGAGCCGGGTCGTGCCGTTGAAGAAGCTGAAGGAAGAGGCGCGCTCGGCTGCGGGCAAGATTGCCGAGAAGTCTATGATTTCGGTCACGGCCATCAAGGAAGCGGTCAATCGCAGCTACGAGACCACGCTGAGCGAGGGACTGCTCTTCGAGCGGCGGGTGTTCCATTCGCTCTTCTCGACCGAAGACCAGTCCGAGGGCATGGCCGCCTTCAAGGAAAAGCGTCAGGCGCAATTCCGCGACAAGTAGGGCCGCGCCCGGGGCGCAAGGCACGAGGGCGGTTGCATTCATGGCCGCTTGGCCTTAAAAGCCGCCCTCATACATGCGCGCGATGCCCGCTCAGGCAAGAATCACTTCGGTCCCCTTCGGAAGGCGACTCGAGGGCCCGGACGGCGTCATCATGTGCAGACAAGTTTGAACAGACAGCAGTCCGAAGGTAGAATTCTCATGGCAAATACGCCCCAGTCCAAGAAACGCGCTCGCCAGAGCGAATCGCGACTCGCGATCAACAAGGCGCGCCGCTCGCGCATCCGCACGTTCCTGCGCAAGGTCGAAGAAGCGATCGCATCGGGCGACAAGACCGCCGCCGAAGCCGCCCTGCGCGCCGCTCAGCCCGAGCTGATGCGCGGCGTCACCAAAGGCGTTTTCCACAAGAATACCGCGTCTCGCAAGATGTCGCGCCTCTCGAGCCGCGTGAAGTCGCTCGGCTGAGAAGTCATTGATCTCGATCAATAAAAGGCGCCTCGAATGGGGCGCCTTTTCTCGTTTTCAGGGCCGCTGTGGCGCTGAAAGATTCTTTTCACGCAAAATCAGAGTCAAGGGATAAGATAGGTTGCCGCAGCGCGCGGCGGCTTGCTAACTTCACTCTGCGATTCACGCTTGGGGGGACAGGCTGATTCCGGTGGCGGGCCTTTGGGGGGCCGACGTCTCGGCGATCTCTCGGGGAAACCCGGCATGTCCAAATAAAGCATACCGACGCCGATCGCGACGTGCCGGGCCTTGGTCCTGCATCTCGCATCCAGTGCGCCGTGCACCCGCCCGCTCCGAGAGGAAAGGGCGCAGCCGCAGAACAACGGTTCTGCGGTAAGGTGATGCTTTGTCTTCGGCGGTGAAGCGCAGTCGATGCGCAGGGTCTCGGGCGGCCTTGTGTGAATTGGAAACGCTAAGAGCCGCGGAAGCAGGAACGCATGACACAAGAACAATGGGGTCAACTCAAGCAGGACCTTTTGAAGTCGATCGGCAAAAGCAATTACAAGAGCTGGATCGAACCGTTGGAACTGTCGCATGTCGAGGAAGGCGTTGCGACATTCGCCGTCCCGACCAGCTTCGTCGGAAATTACGTCTCGCAGAAATACGGCGACCAGATCCTCTACCACGCGCGCAGCATTTCGCCCGAGATCCGGCGCGTGCATTTCAGCGTTCCGGCCAATCAGAGCGCCCGTCCGGCGATGGCGCGCGCAACCGCCGATGCAGGCTCCGGGGCACAGCCCGCCGCGCCCGCGCAGCGCGAGGGCAGCATGCCGACCGCGCCGCTCGACCGCCGCTTCACTTTCGACACGTTCGTGGTCGGCAAGCCCAACGAGCTGGCCCATGCGGCGGCCAAGCGCGTGGCCTCCGGCGGGCCGGTGACGTTCAATCCGCTCTTCCTCTATGGCGGCGTCGGCCTCGGCAAGACGCACCTCATGCACGCGATCGCCTGGGAACTTTCACAGCGTCAGCCCGATCTCAACGTGGTCTATCTCTCGGCCGAGCAGTTCATGTATCGGTTCGTTTCGGCCCTGCGCGAGCGCAAAATGATGGATTTCAAATCCATGTTTCGTTCGGTCGATGTCCTGATGGTCGATGACGTGCAGTTCATCGCCGGGAAGGACAGCACGCAGGAGGAGTTCTTCCACACGTTCAACGCGCTGGTGGACGGCGGCAAGCAGATCATCATCTCGGGCGACCGCGCGCCGGGCGAGATCGAGAACCTCGAAGAGCGCATCAAGTCGCGCCTGCAATGCGGCCTCGTCGTCGATCTGCACCCCACGAATTACGAGCTTCGCCTCGGCATTCTTCAGTCGAAGGTCGAGTATTACCGCACGCAATATCCCGGCCTCTTGCTGGCCGATGGCGTGCTGGAATTCCTGGCGATGCGCATCACCAAGAACGTCCGCGTTCTGGAAGGCGCGCTCACACGGCTCTTTGCTTTCGCGTCCCTCGTCGGGCACGAGATCACGATGGAGTTGACGCAGGACTGCCTTGCGGACGTTCTGCGCAGCAGTGAGCGGCAGGTGACGATCGAGGAAATCCAGCGGCAGGTGTCGGACCATTACAACATCCGCCTCAGCGATCTGATCGGGCCCAAGCGCGTGCGCGTCTTCGCCCGTCCGCGCCAAGTGGCGATGTATCTGGCCAAGCACATGACCTCGCGCAGCCTGCCCGAGATCGGCCGCCGCTTCGGCGGGCGCGATCACACCACCGTCATGCATGGCGTGCGCCGCATTGACGAGCTGCGCGTGGCCGACGCGCAGATGGCCGAGGATATCGACATGCTGCGCCGCGCGCTGGAGGCGTAAGCGCGGAGCGCTGCGGCCCGCCCTCAGGGGCGGGGCTTGACCCCTTGGCATTTCCTCATCAAAAACCCAACAAATGACTTGCGCCGCAAGGCCGTTTCGATACCGTGCCAGTCCCGGCTCGGCGCCGGGACCAGAATGGGAGAATGGGCATGAAGCTCAGCATCGAACGTGGAACCCTGCTCAAGGCCGTGGCCCAGGCGCAATCGGTCGTCGAGCGGCGCAACACGATTCCCATCCTCGCCAACGTGCTGATCGAAGCCGAAGGCGACACGGTGAATTTCCGCGCGACCGATCTCGATGTCGAGGTGAGCGACAAGGCGAGCGCGCAGGTCGAGCGCCCCGGCGCGACGACCGTCTCGGCGGTGACGCTGCACGAGATCGTGCGCAAGCTGCCCGACGGCGCCTTGGTGACGCTCGCCGATGACGGCACGTCCGGGCGCCTCACGGTCGAGGCGGGACGCTCGAACTTCAATCTCGCGACCCTGCCCAAGGAAGACTTCCCGGTCATGGCGTCCTCGGAATACGCGAGCAATTTCTCGGCCAAGGCGCCGGTGCTCCGGCGTCTATTCGACAAGTCGAAATTCGCCATCTCGACCGAGGAGACGCGCTATTATCTCAACGGCGTCTACATGCATGTCGCGACCGGCGAGGATGGCCGCGTTCTGCGCTGCGTGGCGACCGATGGCCACCGCCTCGCCCGCATCGACGCCGATCTGCCGCAGGGCGCCGAGGAGATGCCGGGCGTGATCGTACCGCGCAAGACGGTGGGCGAGCTGCGCAAGCTTCTGGACGATGACGACATGATGATCGCCGTGTCGGTGAGCGAGACCAAGATCCGCTTCGCCACGCCCAACATCACGCTGACCTCCAAGGTCATCGACGGCACCTTCCCCGATTACACGCGCGTCATCCCGCAGGGCAACACGCGCAAGATGGAGGTGGACGCCGCCGAGTTCGCCAAGGCGGTGGACCGCGTCGCGACCGTCAGCAGCGAGCGGAGCCGCGCCGTCAAGCTCTCGCTCGACGAGGATCGGCTGATCCTGAGCGTGAACGCGCCCGACAGCGGCGCCGCCGAGGAAGAGCTGGCCGTCGCCTATGGCGACGAGCGGCTCGAGATCGGCTTCAACGCGAAATACCTGCTCGAGATCGCAAGCCAGGTTGATCGCGAGAACGCGGTGTTTCTCTTCAACTCCGCCGGCGATCCGACGCTGATGCGCGAGGGGAATGACCAGAGCGCGGTCTATGTCGTCATGCCGATGCGCGTGTGACGCGCCGCGGGTTTGACCAGTCTCGGACAGATGAAAGTGAGGGGATGACAGGTTTGTATCTGTCATCCCTTCGTCTTTCGCATTTCCGCTCGCATAAGTCGGCGGCTCTGGCGCTCGATGGGCGGCCCGTGGCGATCCACGGGCCGAACGGCGCGGGCAAGACGAACCTGATCGAGGCGGTCTCGCTCTTCTCGCCGGGTCGCGGCATGCGGCGGGCGGCGGCGCAGGACATGGTGCGCCGTCCCGAGGCGCTGGGTTGGAAGCTGTCGGGCGCGCTGCATTCGCTGGACCGGATGCACGAGGTCGAGATCTGGGCCGAGGAGAGCGGCGCGCGCCAGCTGAGGATCGACGACAAGGCGGCCCCGCAGCTGGCGCTGGGACGGCTCGCGCGGGTGCTGTGGCTGGTGCCGTCGATGGACCGGCTCTGGATCGAGGGGGCCGAGGGGCGGCGCCGGTTTCTCGACCGGGTGACGATGAGCTTCATCCCCTCGCATGCCGAGGCGGTGCTCGATTTCGACAAGGCGATGCGCGAGCGCAACCGCCTCCTGAAGGACCAGGTGCGCGACGCGCATTGGTATCTCGCGCTCGAGGCGCAGATGGCCGCGCGCGGGGCCGAGATCGACGCGGGACGCCGTTCCGCGCTGGAGGAGCTGCACGCCGCGCAGGCGGAGGCCGAGACGGCCTTTCCCGTGGCCGAGCTCGAGCTGACCGCGACCGATGGCGAGATGCCGGGCAGCGCGGACGAATATCGCGCCGCGCTGGCCGAGAGCCGGTTTCGCGATCTGATGGCCGGGCGCAGCCTTGTGGGTCCGCACCGCGCCGATCTTTACGGCGTCTATGCGGCCAAGGGCGTGCCTGCCCGCGATTGCAGCACGGGCGAGCAGAAGGCGCTGCTCGTCTCGCTCATCCTCGCCAACGCGCGGGCGCTGGCCAAGTCCTTCGGCGCGCCCCCCATCCTCCTTCTGGACGAGGTCGCCGCGCATCTCGATGCGGGGCGCCGCGCGGCGCTCTATGACGAGGTGTGCGCGCTCGGCGCGCAGGCCTGGATGACCGGCACGGGCCCCGAGCTTTTCGCCGAGATGGAGGGCCGCGCGCAGCATTTCGAGGTCACCGAGACGGACGGCGTCTCGCAGGTCGCGGTGCTCTGATCCGGGGCGTTGGAGGCAGGCGGAAAAGGGCGCATAGCTGCGTGACATCCCCTGCCGGAACCAATATAAAATAGCAAAATTACCAGGGGTTTTCCGCATGTCCGAGGCTGTGGCCGCGCCAGAAGAATATGGCGCCGATTCTATCAAGGTTCTCAAAGGTTTGGATGCCGTCCGCAAGCGGCCCGGCATGTATATCGGGGACACGGATGACGGCTCGGGTCTGCATCACATGGTCTACGAGGTCGTCGACAACGGCATCGACGAGGCGCTGGCCGGCCATGCCGACCGCGTGACCGTCACGATCCACGGCGACAGCTCGGTTTCGGTGAGCGACAATGGCCGTGGCATTCCCGTCGCGATCCACGAGGAAGAGGGCGTCAGCGCCGCCGAGGTCATCATGACCCAGCTTCATGCGGGCGGGAAGTTCGATCAGAATTCCTACAAGGTGTCGGGCGGTCTGCACGGCGTGGGCGTGTCGGTCGTCAACGCGCTGAGCGACTGGCTCGAGCTGCGCGTCTGGCGCAACGACAAGGAGCATATCGCACGCTTCGAGCGGGGCGATACGGTCAGACATCTCGAGGTCGTCGGCCCTGCGGAGGGCCGCAAGGGGACGGAAGTGCGGTTCCTCGCCTCGACCGACACATTCTCGAATCTCGCCTACAGTTTCGACACGCTGGAAAAGCGCCTGCGCGAGCTGGCGTTCCTTAATTCCGGCGTGCGCATCCTTTTGCGCGACGAGCGCCCCGAGGAGCCGCGCGAGAGCGAGCTTTTCTACGAGGGCGGCGTGCGCGAGTTCGTCAAGTATCTCGACCGGCACAAGACGGCGATGCTGCCCGATCCGATCTTCATCACCGGCGAGCGGGACGATATCGGCATCGAGGTCGCGATGTGGTGGAACGACAGCTATCATGAAACGGTGCTGCCCTTCACGAACAACATTCCGCAGCGCGACGGCGGCACGCATATGGCGGGCTTTCGCGGCGCGCTGACGCGGACCATCAACAACTACGCGCAGTCGAGCGGCATCGCCAAGAAGGAGAAGGTCAACTTCACCGGCGACGACGCGCGCGAGGGGCTGACCTGCGTGCTGTCCGTCAAGGTGCCCGATCCGAAATTCTCGAGCCAGACCAAGGACAAGCTCGTCTCGTCCGAGGTGCGGCCCGCGGTGGAGAACCTCGTCTCGGAGAAGCTGGCCGAGTGGTTCGAGGAGAACCCGAACGAGGCCAAGGTCATCACCTCGAAGATCGTCGAGGCCGCGCTCGCCCGCGAGGCGGCCCGCAAGGCGCGCGAATTGACGCGCCGCAAATCGGCGATGGATGTGAATTACCTCGCGGGCAAGCTCAAGGATTGCTCGGAGAAGGACCCGACCAAGACCGAAGTCTTCCTCGTCGAGGGGGACAGCGCCGGGGGCAGCGCCCAGACCGGGCGCGACCGGAGCACGCAGGCGATCCTGCCGCTCAAGGGCAAGATCCTGAATGTGGAGCGCGCGCGTTTCGACCGTATGCTCGGCAGTCAGGAGATCGGCAATCTCGTGATGGCGCTCGGCACCGGGATCGGGCGGGACGAGTTCAACATCTCCAAGCTGCGCTACCACAAGATCGTGATCATGACGGACGCCGACGTGGACGGCGCGCATATCCGCACGCTTCTGCTGACCTTTTTCTATCGCCAGATGCCGGAACTCATTGAAAACGGGCATCTTTATATCGCGCAGCCGCCGCTCTACAAGGTGACGCGCGGCAAGTCCGAGGTCTATCTCAAGGACGAGGCCGCGATGGAGAACTACCTGATCGACCAGGGTGTCGACGGGGTCACGCTCCGGCAGGGCAATGGCGAGGATATCGCGGGGCAGGATCTGGCGCGCGTCGTCGACATGGCCCGGCAATTGCGCCGTGTGCTCGACGCCTTCCCGACGCATTATCCGCGCCACATCCTCGAGCAAGCGGCGATCGCCGGGGCCTTCGCGCCCGGTGCGGTGCAGGAGGATCTGCAAGGCGTGGCCGACAAGGTGGCCGAGCGTCTGAACCTCATCGCGCTCGAATACGAACGCGGCTGGCAAGGCCGGATCACGCAGGATCACGGTATCCGCCTCACGCGCATCCTGCGCGGCGTCGAAGAGGCACGCACGCTCGACGGCCCCGTGCTGCGCGGCGGCGAAGCCAAGCGGACCGGCAGCTTCACGCAGCATTTGCAGGACATCTACGACAAGCCGGCCAAGCTGATGCGCAAGGACCGCAGTCAGATGATCTACGGGCCGATGGACCTGCTCGACGCCATTCTGGCCGAAGGCGCCAAGGGCCTCTCGCTCCAGCGATACAAGGGTTTGGGCGAGATGAACCCCGATCAGCTTTGGGAGACGACGCTCGATCCCGAGGCGCGCACCTTGCTGCGGGTCGAGGTGGATGACGTGGCCGAGGCCGACGATCTCTTCACCAAGCTGATGGGCGACGTGGTGGAGCCGCGCCGCGAATTCATCCAGCAGAACGCGCTCAACGTCGAGAATCTCGACTTCTGATCGAAGGACCGGGCGCGCGGTGGCGCCGCCCGGTCCGGATCGTCAGGCCGATTGCATCAGCATGGTCTTGTTGGCCCAGGCATCGCTCGATACCGCATCGGCGAGAACGGCGGCGACATCGCCGCGCGCGGCCTCGGCGGTTTCATCGACATCGTCGCCGAAGAGCATCTGGCGCGTGCCGTCCTCATCGGTCAGGCTGACGGGCCGCAGGATCGCGTAGGTAAGCCCCGAGGCCTTCAGATGCTCGTCCGCATCCTGCTTGGCCTGTAGATAATGCTCCATCTCGCCGCCTTTTTCGGGTTTGTCCGCGCCGACCGAGCTCAGCATAACGAAGCGCGACGCGCCCGATTTTGCGGCGAGGTCGATCAGGCGCATCGCGCCTTTACGGTCCACCTTGTCGGTCATGTCCTGACCGGTATCGGCGCCCGACCCGGCGGCGAAGACGACGGCGTCGCAGCCGTCGCAGGCGCCTTCTTGCAGGTCGGTCAGATCGCCCTGCCGTGTCTGCGCGCCTTCTGGCAGAACGCTCGTATCCGAGCTTTCGCGCACGAGGGCGATGGGCGTATGGCCGTGGTCTTGAAGGGCCTGCATCAGGCGGCGGCCGGTCTTGCCTGTGGCTCCGGCGACGAGGATGTTCATGGCGTAGCTCCTTTGACATGCTGAGGGGGCCGCGCGAAACCGCGCGGCGCCACGGGAATGCGGCATGTCAACGGAGTGCGGGGCGGGCTTGTTCCGCCGCGCCGGGCAAAGCGGCGCGGCGGGATGTTTTGCGGCTCAGCCGAAAACCTTGGTCAGCGCTTTGTCCGTCGCCTCGATCAGCTCGTCGATATCACTCTTGGTCGCGATGAGAGCGGGCGAGTAGCAAAGCGTGTTGTTGAGGCCGGGCAGCGAGCGGTTCGTCATGCCGATGATGACGCCTTGCGCCATGCAATCGCCGGTGACGGCGGCGACAGATTTCTCGTCCATCGGCTCGCGCGTCGTGCGGTCCTTGACCAGTTCGGCGCCAAGAAAGAGGCCCTTGCCGCGCACGTCGCCGATGACCTTGTGCTTGTCCTTCAGCGCATGGAGCTGGTCGAGCATGTAGTCGCCCATCTGGACGGTGTTCTCCAGAAGGCCCTCTTCCTCGATGATGTTCATGTTCTCGAGCGCGGCGGCGGGGCCGGCCGTGCAGCCGCCGAAGGTCGAGATGTCGCGGAAGTAGTTGAGCGGGTCGGTGGCGTCGTCCTTGAACATGTCGAAGACGCGCTCGGACGTGACGCAGCAGGCGATGGCGGCATAGCCCGAGGCGACACCCTTGGCCATCGTCACGAAGTCAGGCTCGATCCCGAAATGCTGATATCCGAACCAGGTGCCGGTCCGACCGATGCCGCAGACCACCTCGTCGATATGCAGAAGGACGTCGTATTTGCGGCAGATTTCCTGCACGCGGGGCCAGTAGCCCTCGGGCGGCACGATCACGCCGCCGCCCGCCGTGACCGGCTCGAGGCAGATGGCGCCCACGGTGTCGGGACCTTCGCGCAGGATCACGTCCTCGATCGCGTTGGCGGCGGCGATGCCGTAATCCTCGCCGGTCAGATCCCATTGCGCGCGGTATTCGAGGCAATGCGGCACCTCGACGAAGCCGGGGGCGAAGGGGCCGTATTGCGCGTTGCGCTCGGGCTGGCCGCCCGCCGAGAGACAGGCGATCGTGGTGCCGTGATAGTCGCGCTCGCGGAAGAGGATCTTGTGCTTCTTGCCGCCATGGCGCTTGTGCGCGATCTGGCGGACCATCTTGAACGCCTTCTCGTTGGCTTCCGAGCCGGAGTTGCAGAAATAGACCCGGCTGAGGCCCGGCATCTTCTCGATCAGACGCTCGGAGAACATCGCGCCGGGAATCGAGCCTGCGGAGCCCGCGAAGTAATTGAGCTTGATGAGCTGGTCCCGCACCGCGTTGGCGATGCGCTCGCGGCCATAGCCGACATTCACCGTCCAGACGCCGCCCGAGACGCCGTCGATATGCTCCTTGCCCTTCTGATCCCAGACGCGCATTCCCTTGCCCTCGACGATCACGCGCGGATCGGAGGTCTCGTAGGGTTTGTGCTGGCTCAGATGGTGCCACACATGGGCCCGGTCGGCTGCGACGACCTTGTCGATATCGTTGTCCAGAAACTTGCCGTCCATCATGTGTCCTCCATCGGGTCTAGGTCCGGCGAAAGGCCGGGCGCAGGGCAGATGCCGTATCCTAGCACCTTGAACCGCGATTCGGGGATAAGTCCAGTCCGGCGTCGCGCCGAGGCTCAGGGCAGCTCCTCGGAGGGGATGAAGCCGAAGAACGCGCCCTGCGACCAAAGACCGAACCAGCCATCGTGATGCGCGCCGATATCCACCAGCCGGTAGAAGGATTTGCGGTCGATCAGCGCCTCGAGATCATGACGGACGAGAACATAGGGCGAAGGCTCGCCCGTCTCGGGATCGCGCACGACGCGGATCGGCGCATCGGGGCCTGCGGTCACGCTGTCGTCGACATTGGTGTGGAACGTCAGGCGCTGCTCGCGCCCCTCGCCATGCACGTCGAAATCGACCGCCACGAAGGGCGCGTCCTCGACAATGATGCCCACCTTCTCGACCGGAGTGACGAGGAAATACTTGCCCTCGTCGCGCCGCAGGATGGTCGAGAAAAGCCGCACGAGGCCGGGGCGCCCGATGGGCGTGCCCTGGTAGAACCACGTGCCATCGCGCGCGATGCGCATGTCCAGATCGCCGCAGAAGGGCGGGTTCCAGTCATGCACGGGCGGGATCTTGCGGCCCTTGGAGGCGGCCCGCGCCGAGGCGGCGATGCCCTCCGCTGACGGGGACGTGATCGGATGATCGCTCATTGCTTTTGCCATTTTCGTCATGCGCTATACACTCCTTGAAGGATATAGCCCAAGCCGGAGAATTTCCATGCAGGACAGCGCCGAAACCACCCATGGCGATCTCGTCGCCGGTATTGATGCGCTGCAATCGCGGCTGGCCGAGGCCCGCGCGCAGGTCGCGCGGCGCTTCATCGGACAGGAGCGCGTGGTGGACCTGTCGCTCGCCGCCCTTCTGAGCGGCGGACATGGTTTGCTGGTCGGCCTGCCCGGCCTCGGCAAGACGCGGCTCGTCGAGACGCTGGGCGTCGTGATGGGGCTCGGGACCAACCGCGTGCAGTTCACGCCCGATCTGATGCCCGCCGACATTCTGGGCAGCGAGGTGCTCGAGACGGGCGCCGATGGCAGCCGCGCGTTCAAGTTCATCGAGGGGCCGATCTTCTGCCAGCTTCTGATGGCCGACGAGATCAACCGCGCCAGCCCGCGCACGCAATCGGCCCTCCTTCAGGCCATGCAGGAGCGGCAAGTAACCGTCGCGGGCGAGAACCGGCCCCTCGAGGCGCCGTTTCACGTTCTCGCCACGCAGAACCCGATCGAGCAGGAAGGCACCTATCCGCTCCCCGAGGCGCAGCTCGACCGGTTTCTCGTGCAGATCGACGTGCCCTATCCCGACCGCGCCGCCGAGCGCGACATCCTTCTGGCCACGACCGGCGCCGCCGAGGCCGCGGCCGAGCCTGTCTTCACCGCGCCCGAGCTGATCGCGGCGCAGGCGCTCTTGCGGCGTATGCCGGTGGGCGAGGGGATCATGGACATGATCCTCGATCTCGTGCGCGCCTTCCGCCCGGATCAGCCGGGCGCCTCCGCGCGCGTTCAGCACAGCGTCGCCTGGGGCCCCGGCCCGCGGGCCGCGCAGGCGTTGATGCTCACCGTGCGGGCGCGCGCGCTCCTCCAGGGGCGTCTTGCACCCAGCGCCGAGGACGTGGCGGAAATGGCGCAGCCGGTGCTGATCCACCGCATGGCGCTGACCTTCGCGGCGCGGGCGCGCGGCGACACGCTGGCGGCGCTCATCGAGGATACGCTGGCCGATCTGGGCCACACGCGCGCCGCCGCCGCGTGATGGAAACCGCCGCCCTTCCTGCCGCAGACCTGCGCCGCCGCGCCGAGGCAGAGGCCGCACGCCTGCCCGCGCTGCTGGCGCGGGCGACGCGGCTCGCGGGGGCGGTGCAGATGGGCGAGCACGGGCGCCGCCGCTCGGGTGTCGGGGATGACTTCTGGCAATACCGCCCGGTCCGGGAAGGCGATCAGCGCCGCCAGATCGACTGGCGCCGCTCGGCGCGCTCGGACGCGGAATATGTACGCGAGCGCGAATGGCAGATCGCGCAGACGGTGATGCTCTGGGTTGACGGCGCCGCCTCCATGCGGTTCGCTTCCGAGCCGCGCTTGCCCGAAAAGGCGGATCGCGCGCAGCTTCTCGCGCTCGCGGCGGCCATCGTGCTCGACCGGGGCGGCGAGCGCGTGGGCCTTGCGGGTCACGCCTTGCCGCCGCGTCGCGGCTCGGCCCAGATCGCGCGGCTGGCGGGTCTGCTGACGTCGCACGCGGCGGGCGCCGATTACGGCGCGCCCGACATGCGGGGCATCCCCCCGAAGGCGCGCGCGCTTTTCCTCTCGGATTTTTTCGGCGATATCGAGGCCATCCAGTCGGCCGTGGGCGCGGCCGCCGATCGCGGCGTGGGCGGCGTTCTCTTTCAGGTGCTCGATCCCGCCGAGGAAAGCTTTCCCTATCGCGGCCGCGCGATCTTCGAGTCGGTCGGCGGTACCTTGGCGCATGAGACGCTGAAGGCGAACGATCTGCGCGCGCGCTATCTCGAGCGTCTGGCCGAACGCAAGGATGCGCTGCGGCGCATCTGCCGCCGCACGGGCTGGGAATATGCCTGTCATCACACGGATGCCAGCCCGCAGGCGGCGCTCTTGCAGCTCTACCGCCTTCTGGGCGAGGGGGCGCGCTGATGCTCGGCGCCATCGGGTTCACCGCGCCGTGGCTTCTGACGGCGCTGGCGCTTCTGCCGGTGCTCTGGGTGCTGTTGCGCGCCGTGCCGCCCGCACCGGTGCGCCGCCGATTTCCGGGCGTTGCGCTGCTTCTGGGGCTGCGGGACGAGGACAGCACGGCGGACCGCACGCCCTGGTGGCTCCTCCTGCTGCGGATGCTGGCGCTGGCCGCGCTGATCGTGGGGCTTGCGGGGCCGGTGCTGAACCCAAGGGACGAGGCCGCGGCGCGGGGTGATCGCCCGCTTCTGGTGGTGCTCGACGCAAGCTGGGCCTCCGCCCGCGACGACCGCGCCGCCAAGGCGCTCCTCGACGGGGTGCTGGCCGAAGCGGGGCGCGACGGGCGCACGGCCTCAATTCTCGAGCTGACGGCGCCCGAAGCGCCCGTCTTTCAATCCGCCGATGCGTGGCGCAGCCGTCTCGGCGGCCTCGATCCGGCGCCGTTCCCGCCCTCCGCCGATGCGATGGAGCGGGCGTCCGCGCTCCTGCCCGAAGAGCGGTTCGACACGCTCTGGCTCTCGGACGGGCTGGCGCGCGATGGCCGCGAGGCGCTTCTTGAGGCGCTCGAAGCGCGTGGATCGGTCACGATCCGCGAAGGCGCGGCACCGCTTCTCGCGCTCCTGCCCCCGACGAATGCCGACGGCGCTCTGGAGCTGACCGTGCGCCGCCTTGCGCCCGGCACGGCGCGCGAGGTCGACATCCTCGCGCATGGCCGCGATCCTTCGGGCGCGCCGCGCATCCTGGCGACGCTGCCCGTCAGCTTCGAGGACGGCGCGCGCGAGGCCAAGGGCGCTCTCAGCCTTCCCGCCGAGCTGCGCGCCCGTGTCAGCCGGTTCGAGATCGCGGGGCAGGGTCATGCCGGCGCGGTGCAGCTTGTCGGCGATGCGCTGGGCAGGCGCGAGGTCGCGCTGATCGCGGGACGCGACGAGCGCGAAGGGCTCGAGCTGCTGTCGCCTCTGCACTATCTCGAGCGGGCGCTGCGTCCGACCGCCGATCTTCTCGGCGGGGCTCTGATGGATGTGCTGCCCGCCAATCCCGACGCGATCGTTCTGGCCGATGTGGCCACGCTCTCGCCCGACGAGGCGGAGGGGCTGCAAAGCTGGGCCGAGGAGGGCGGCACGCTGGTGCGTTTCGCCGGTCCGCGCCTTGCCGCGAGCGATGTGTCGCGCCGCGCCGAGGATCCGCTCATGCCCGTGCGGCTGCGCGCCGGAGGCCGCAGCGTCGGCGGCGCGATGAGCTGGGGCGCGCCCAAGGCGCTCGCACCCTTCGCCGAGGATAGCCCCTTCGCCGGGCTGGAGATCCCCGAGGACGTCACCGTCACCTCGCAGGTGATGGCGCAGCCCGACCCGACGCTGGCCGAGCGTGTGATCGCGCAGCTTGGCGACGGCACGCCGCTCGTCACGCGCAAGCGCATCGGTCAGGGGCAGGTCGTGCTTTTCCACGTCACCGCCAATGCCGAATGGAGCAGCCTGCCGCTTTCGGGCCTTTTCGTTCAGATGCTCGAGCGGCTTGCGGTCGGCGATACCGACGGCGTCCCGGCGCCCGAAGAGCTGGCGGGCACGACATGGCAGCCCGCCGAGGTGCTCGACGGGCGCGGCATCCTGCGCAGTGGCGACACCCTGCCGGGCGTCGCGGGCGAGGATCTGCTGACCGCGCCGCTCGGGCCGGACCTGCGCCCGGGTCTCTACGAGGGCGAGGAGCGGCGGATCGCACGCAACGTCATGGCCGCCGATGCCGACCTAAGCGCAATGGAATGGCCCGCCGGCGCCGATGTGATCGGCCTCGAGCGGCAGGAGGAGACGCCGCTCATGGGCTGGCTTCTGGCCGCCGCGCTGTTGATGCTGAGCGCGGACATTCTCGCCTCGCTCGGCCTTTCGGGACGGCTCTTGCCCGTGCGCGGCACCGCGCTCGTGCTGGGTGCGCTGATGCTTGTCCCCGATCCATCCGCCGCGCAGGAGCGCCCTGCGGACGAGCTGGCCGCCGAGGTGACGCTCGCACATGTTCTGACGGGCGAGCGCGCGCTCGACGACATGGCGCGGGCGGGGCTCGAAGGATTGGGCCAGACGCTTTTCTTCCGCACGACGGTCGAGCCCGCCGCGCCCCAGGGCGTCGATCTCGAGACGGACGAGCTCGCCTTTTTTCCGCTTCTCTACTGGCCGATCACGCCGACGCAGGCGATTCCCTCGGATGCCGCCTATGCCAAGCTGAACGCCTACCTGCGCAGTGGCGGCATGATCCTCTTCGACACGCGCGATGCCGATATCGCGGGTTTCGGTGCGTCCTCGCCGAATGGGGCGATGCTGCAACGCCTTGCGGAGCCGCTGGACATTCCGCCCCTCGAGCCGGTGCCGAATGATCACGTGCTGACGCGCGGCTTCTATCTGCTGCAGGATTTCCCGGGTCGGTATTCCGGTCGCCCGGTCTGGGTCGAGGCGTCGCCCGCCGATGCCGAGGCCGCGCCGGGAATGCCCTTCCGCAACCTCAATGACGGGGTGACGCCCGTGGTGATCGGCGGCAATGACTGGGCCGCGGCATGGGCGGTCGATGCCAACGGCAATGCACAGCTGCCGGTCGGGCGCGGCTATTCGGGCGAGCGGCAGCGCGAGATGGCCTACCGTTTCGGCGTCAATCTGGTGATGCATGTGCTGACCGGGAACTACAAATCCGACCAGGTGCATGTGCCCGCACTTCTCGACAGGCTCGGCCAATGACGAGCGTGATCGTCTTCGACCCCGTCCTGCCGATCTGGCTGATCGCGTCCCTCGCCGGGATGGCGCTGGCCGCGCTGGCGCTGGCGGCGTGGCGGGGTCTCTCGGGCTGGGCTCTGCGGGGTCTGGGCGCCGCGCTGATCCTCGCCGCGCTGATGGGGCCGGGCCTCAGCCGCGAGGACCGCGAGGATCTGACCGATATCGCGATCATTGTCGAGGACGCGAGCGCGAGCCAGCAACTCGCCGACCGCGCCGCCATGACGTCCGAGGCTGCCGAGACGCTCGAGGCGCGGCTCGAGGCGCGCGGTGTCGAGGTGCGGCGCGTCCGGGTGGATGACGGCGCCGAGAACAGCGGCACACAGCTCATGACCGCGCTGTCCGATGCGCTGGCGAGCGAGCCGCAGGGCCGCATCGCGGGCATGTTTCTCGTCAGCGACGGGCGGCTTCACGACATCGAGCGCGCGCCGGGCCTGCCCGCGCCGCTGCATCTCGTTCACACGGGGCGCGAGACGGACTGGGACCGCCGCCTCATCGTCGAGGGGGCGCCCGCCTTCGCCATTCTGGACGAGGAGATCACTCTGACGCTGCGCATCGAGGACAGCGGCGCCGCGCCCGGCGACACGGAGGTGCCGCTCGACATCTCCGTCGATGGCGAGACGCCGCAGCGCTATACCGTGCCCGTGGGCCGCCCGATCGAGTTGCCGCTGGCGCTGCCCCATGGCGGGCGCAACGTGCTCGAGTTCGTCACGCCCGAGGGCGAGGGCGAATTGACCGCGCGCAATAATACCGCCCTCGTGCAGATCAACGGCGTGCGCGACCGGCTGCGCGTCCTTCTGGTGTCGGGCGAGCCGCATGCGGGCGGGCGCACATGGCGCAACCTGCTGAAATCGGACAGCGCGGTCGATCTGGTGCATTTCACCATCCTGCGCCCGCCCGAGAAGCAGGACGGCGTGCCGGTGGACGAGTTGAGCCTCATCGCTTTTCCCACGCGCGAGCTTTTCCTCGAGAAGATCGACGATTTCGATCTCATCATCTTCGATCGCTACAAGCGGCGCGGCATCCTGCCCGCACTCTACCTTCAGAACGTGGTCGAGTACGTCGAGAAGGGCGGCGCGGTTCTCTTCGCCGCCGGGCCGGATTTCGCCGGGGCCAACAGCCTCTATCGCTCGCCGCTCGAGGCGATCGTGCCCGCGCGTCCGACCGCCCGCGTCATGAGCGAGGCCTACAGCCCCGAGATCACCGATCTGGGCGAGCGGCATCCCGTCACATCCGGGCTGCGGGACATGCATGATGGGCCGTGGGGCCGCTGGCTGCGCCAGATCGAGGTGGGCGAGCCTGCGGGCGACGTGCTCATGTCGGGGGCCGAGGACGCGCCTCTCCTGATGCTCGACCGCGTGGGCGAGGGCCGCGTGTCGCTTCTGGCGTCGGATCACGCATGGCTCTGGAATCGCGGCTACGAGGGCGGCGGACCGCAGCTCGAATTGCTGCGCCGCCTCGCGCATTGGATGATGAAGGAGCCCGAGCTCGAGGAAGAGGCGCTCTATGCCGAGGCGACGGGCCAGACCATGCGCATCATTCGCCGCAGTCTCGAGGAAGAGGTGGAGGACGTCACCGTCACGGGTCCGGGCGGCTCCGAGGTGACGCTGCCGCTCGAGGAGGTCTCGCCGGGCCGCTTCGAGGCGATCTACGCCGGGCCGGAGATCGGGCTTTATCGCCTGACGAGCGGCGATCAGAGCGCGGTGATCGGCCTCGGTCCCGCGGCGCCGCTCGAGTTCGAGCGGACCATCGCCTCGGGCGAGGCGCTCGCGCCGCTGATCGATGCGACGGGCGGCGGGGTGCGGGCGCTGGAGGAAGGCGTGCCCGCCATCCGCGAGGTGCGCGAGGGGCGTCCGGCGGCGGGGCGCGGCTGGCTCGGGATCACGCCGCGCGGTGCTTATGTCACGCAATCGGTGACGCTGACGCCGCTTCTGCCCGCATGGCTCGTGCTGGCGCTGATCGCGGCGATGGTGACGGGCGCGTGGCTGCGCGAGGGGCGGCGCTGAGGCGGCTCAGAGCGGAATTTCGACCGCGACCGGCTCCTTGGTGGCGGCACCTTTAGAGCAATGCGCGCGAATGAAGACGCGCCGCGTGCCGTCGGGCAGCAGGACCTGCCGAAGACTGCGGGTGAAGGGCTGCTCCTCGACATGTGGATGATGCAGCGTCCGCGTCGCCAGGACCGTTCCGTCCTCGGCGAGCACATCCCAGCCGTTTGCGTAGTGATCCCAGCCGGTATCCTCGTGCCGGATCGTCACGGTGAATTTCCAGCCCATATCGTCGCGCGCGGCTTCGGCGTGCAGGATTTCGGGCGGGCCTGCGAACGCGCCGGAGGCGGCGATCGACATGAAGGCGGCGAGCATGGGGGCAAGAATCGTTTTCATGCATCCTATATAGCGCGCTGCGGCCCATCCGCACGCCCCCCGAAGGCCGGTTTCGCGCATCTTGCACCCGCGATGCGCGCACAATACCGTGAGATGAAGGGAGGATGAGCCATGGACATGCCGTCGCCGAACGCATCTATCGTCGCCGCGAAGGACCGGATCGTCGCCAGATTGCGCGAGGTTCTGCCCGAGGATGCGATCATTTCGGACCCCGCCGAGACCCGCGCCTATGAATGCGACGCGCTCGCGGCCTATAGCTGCGCGCCGCTCCTCGCGCTTCTGCCGCGCAGCACGGAGGAGGTCGCGGCGGCGCTGCGCATCTGTCACGAGATGGGTGTGCCGGTCGTCCCGCGCGGTGCGGGCACGTCGCTTGCGGGCGGCGCGCTGCCGACGGCCGATTGCGTCATCCTCGGCACCGCGCGCCTGACCGAGGTGCACGAGACCGACCTCGCCAGCCGCTTCATCCGCGTCGGCACGGGGCGCACGAACCTGTCGGTCACCGCCGCGGTCGAGGAGGCGGGGTTTTTCTACGCGCCCGATCCGTCGAGCCAGCTCGCCTGCGCCATCGCGGGCAACATCGCGATGAATTCGGGCGGCGCGCATTGCCTCAAATACGGCGTGACCACCAACAATCTTCTGGGCGTCACCTTGGTGCTGATGGACGGCACAGTGACGCAGATCGGCGGCGCGCATCTCGATGCGGGCGGGCTCGATCTTCTGGGGCTGATCTGCGGCAGCGAGGGCCAACTCGGTATCGTGACCGAGGCGACCTTGCGCATCCTGCCCAAGCCCGAGGGCGCGCGCCCGGTACTCATCGGCTATGACAGCAACGAGGTGGCCGGGGCGTGCGTGTCGGACATCATCAAGGCGGGCATCCTGCCCGTCGCCATCGAATTCATGGACCGCCCCATCATCCGCGCGACCGAGGATTACGCCCATGCCGGCTATCCCGATTGCGAGGCGCTACTGATCGTCGAGGTCGAGGGCAGTCCGGCCGAGATCGACGCGCAGCTCGAGATGATCGAAGAGATCGCGCGCCGGCACGATCCTGTCGAGCTGCGCCGCAGCGCCTCGGCCGAGGAATCGGCGCGTATCTGGCTGGGCCGCAAGTCGGCTTTCGGTGCGATGGGGCAAATGGGCGATTACATGTGCCTCGACGGCACGATCCCGGTCAGCCAGCTGCCTTTCGTTCTGCGCCGTATCGGCGAGCTGAGCGACGAGTTCGGGCTGATGGTGGGCAACGTCTTTCATGCAGGGGACGGCAACATGCACCCGCTGATCCTCTATGACGCCAACACGCCCGGGCAGCTCGAGACCTGCGAGGCGCTGGGCGCCGAGATCCTCAAGCTCTGCGTGGAGGCGGGCGGGTGCCTGACCGGCGAGCATGGCGTCGGCATCGAGAAGCGCGATCTGATGAGCTATCAATACGCGCCCGAGGATCTCGAGATCCAGATGGCCGTGAAGGACGTGTTCGATCCGCGCTGGCTGTTGAACCCGGCCAAGGTCTTTCCGCTGGGGGCGAGCGCCGCGCGGCGGATGGCGGCGGAATGAGCGCAGCGCGCCTGCGATGCGCGTGCGAATGAGTGTTTGAGGAAAGATGAGCGTGCTGGAACCCAAGACCGAGGCCGAGCTTGCCGAGGCGATCACCGAGGCGCGCGGACCGCTGCGCATCGTCGGCGGCGGAACGCGCGGCACGGGGCCGGGCGCGGGCGAAGTCCTTTCGACCGCCGGGCTGCGGGGCATCACGCTTTACGAGCCGGGCGCGCTGACGCTGGTCGCGCAGGCGGGAACGCCTCTGGCCGAGATCGAGGCGGCGCTTGCCGAAGAGGGCCAGTCGCTCGCCTTCGAGCCGATGGATCACCGCGCTATTCTTGGCACGTCCGGTACGCCCACCATCGGAGGCGTCGTCGCCGCAAATGTCTCGGGACCGCGCCGGATCGCGGTGGGGGCCTGCCGCGATTTCATGCTTGGTGTGCGCTTCGTCGACGGAGCCGGACGCGTGCTGAAGAATGGCGGGCGCGTGATGAAGAACGTCACGGGCTATGATCTGACCAAGCTCCTGACCGGGAGCCGCGGCACGCTCGGCGTACTGAGCGAGGTGGCGCTCAAGGTTCTGCCCGCGCCGCGCGCCAGCATCACGCTCGCCGCCGAGGGGCTGGAGGACGAGCGCGCGGTGGCCGCGCTATCGGCGGCGCTCGGCTCGCCCTTCGAGGTGTCGGGCGCGGCGCATGTGGCCGTGGGCGCGCCGCGCACGCTCATCCGTCTCGAAGGCTTCGAGGCTTCGGTCGCCTATCGCGCCGAGCGGCTTCGGCATCTGCTGGCGGAGTTGGCGGAGTGGGCGCCGGTCGAGGATGCGGCGACGCTCTGGCGCGGCGTGCGCGACGCGGTGCCGCTTGCGGGCGGCACGGGCGACATCTGGCGCGTCTCGGCCCGTCCGGGCGAGGGGCCGCGCCTCGCCGCCATGTTGCCGGGCACGGATCGCATCTTCGACTGTGGCGGCGGCCTGATATGGCTGCGCCTGCCCGAGGGGTGCGATCTGCGCGGCATTCTGGGGGCGTTCGACGGCCATGCGACCCTCGTGCGCGCGGCGCCCGAGACGATGGCGCGGCTGGGCGCCTTCCCGCCCGCTGCGGCGCCCGTCGCCGCGCTCGAGGCGGGTCTGCGTGCGCGTTTCGATCCGCGCGGTCTTCTCAACCAAGGGCTGATGGCGCCGGCGCCGGCCCAAGCGGCAGGAGGCGCCTGATGCAGACGTATTTCACGCCCGAGCAACTGAGCGATCCCGACATCGAGCGATCGAACCAGATCCTGCGCGCTTGCGTGCATTGCGGCTTCTGCACCGCGACCTGCCCGACCTATCAGGTGCTGGGCGACGAACTCGACAGCCCGCGCGGGCGCATCTACCTCATCAAGGACATGCTCGAGAACGAGCGGGTGCCGGATGCCAAGACGGTCAAGCATATCGACCGCTGCCTTTCCTGCCTCGCCTGCATGACGACCTGCCCGTCGGGGGTGCATTACATGCATCTGGTGGATCATGCCCGCGCCTATATCGACCGGAATTACACGCGCCCCTGGCATGATCGGGCGCTGCGCTGGGTGCTGGCGCGCATCCTGCCCTATCCGGGGCGGTTCCGTCTGGCCCTCCTGGGGGCCAAGATCGGGCGGCCCTTCGCGCGGCTCATGCCCGATGCGCGGCTGCGCGCGATGCTCGAAATGGCGCCGAAGCGCATCCCGCCGGTCAGCCGCAACGACGATCCGCAGACGCACAAGGCGCGCGCGCCGCGCCGCAAGCGCGTCGCGCTCATGACGGGCTGCGCGCAGAAGGCGCTCAACACCGATATCAACGATGCGACGATCCGGCTGCTGACGCGGCTCGGCTGCGACGTGGTGGTGGCCAAAGGCGCGGGCTGCTGCGGCGCGCTCGTGCATCACATGGGCAAGACGGAGGAAAGCCACGAAGCCGCCGCCGCCAATATCCGCGCCTGGCGCGCCGAGATGGAGGCGGGCGGGCTGGATGCGATCGTCATCAACACATCCGGGTGCGGCACGACGGTCAAGGATTACGGGCATATGTTCCGCAACGATGCGCTTGCCGGGGATGCAGCGCGCGTGTCGGAAATCGCGATGGATGTGAGCGAGCTTCTGATGCAGCTCGACCTGCCCGAAGCCGCGCCGCAGGAGCTGACGGTCGCCTATCACGCCGCCTGTTCGCTCCAGCATGGCCAGCAGATCAAGACCTATCCGAAGGACCTGCTGCGCCGCGCGGGATTCGAGGTGGTCGAGCCTGCGGAGAGCCACCTTTGCTGCGGTTCCGCCGGCACCTACAACCTCATGCAGCCCGCGATTTCCAAACAGCTCAAGGCGCGCAAGGTGGCGGCGATCGAGGCGCGCGCGCCCGACGTGATCGCCGCCGGAAACATCGGCTGCATGATGCAGATCGGGAGCGGTACGGACATTCCCATCGTGCACACGGTCGAGCTTCTGGACTGGGCGACGGGCGGGCCGATCCCGCCCGCGCTGAGCGACGCGCAGCGCGTGCCGGATCTGCGCCGCGCGGTGCAGGACGCCTAACTTTCGCCCCAAATCCGGGGTAGTCTGAAAGCCGACTCTTCTCGTCACGGTCGGAGACCCTCATGCTGCGCACCTTGCTGACCGCCCTCGCCGCGGGCCTGATGTCGGGCGTTCTGGCGATGCCGTCCGGTGCCGGGGAAAGCGCGCTCAAGCGGCTCGATACCGGCGATGACGGGCGCGGTTGGGAGGCGGTAGGCCGTCTCGAGCTGGCCGGGCGGGGCTTTTGCACTGGGGCGCTGATCGCGCCCGATCTGGTGCTGACGGCGGCGCATTGCCTGTTCGACAGCGATACCGGACAGCGACTCGACCATGAGAAGATCGAATTTCTGGCCGGTTGGCGCAACGGGCGCGCCTCGGCCTATCGCTTCGTGCGCCGCGCGGTCGTGCATCCGAGCTATGTCCAGAAAGGCGAGGTCGCGGCCGAGCGGGTGCGCAACGACGTCGCGTTGCTCGAGCTGCGTCACCCCATCCGCAACGCGCGCGTCGCGCCCTTCGCCACGGATGCGCGTCCCGAGCCGGGCCAGCGCATCGGCGTCGTGAGCTATGCGCGCGGGCGGGCCGAGGCGCCGTCGCTTCAGGAGGTTTGCGACGTGATCGCCCGGCAGGAGGGCGTTCTCGTCATGTCCTGCGACGTCGATTTCGGCAGCTCCGGCGCACCGATCTTCACCTTCGACGGGGGCGCCCCCCGTGTCGTGTCGGTGGTCTCGGCCATGGCCGAGGTCGATGGGCGCAAGGTGTCGCTCGGCACGCAGCTGCAACTGCCGCTCGAGGTGCTGCGGGCAGAGCTTGCCGCCGGGATGGGCGGCAGCGGGGGCAGCGGCCCCACGATGGCCGAGGTGGGCGAGGTGCGCGAGACGGGCGCCAAGTTCGCCAAGCCATGAGGGGCGCGGCCCGCATCCTGGCGTTCGGCGCCGCGATCATTGCGCTGGGCCTTCCGGCCTTTTCGGGCAGCAGCCTGATTCGCCTGACGGACCGCGAGGATCTCTTCGGCTGGGAAGCGGTCGGCCGGCTCGATCTCGAGGGCAAGGGCTATTGCAGCGGCGCGCTGATCGCGCCCGATCTCGTGCTGACGGCGGCGCATTGCGTCTATGACGACGCGGGCGCGCCGCTCGCACCCGAAAGCATCACCTACCGCGCCGGTCTGCGCGACGGCGTCTTCATCGCCGAGAGCGGCGTGGAGCGGATCGCGGCGCATGAGGGCTATGTCCCGGCGCAGCGCCTGACCGGCGAGATGATCCGCCACGATGCCGCGCTTCTGCAATTGGCGGCGCCGATTCCCGCCGCCGTGGCAAGCCCCTTCGCGCTTGCGGGCATCCGCGCCGAGGCCGGCCAGACCGTCAGCGTGGTGAGCTACGGACAGGGGCGGGACGCCGCGCTTTCGTGGCAGCGCGAATGCGCGGTGACGGCGGCGGGGCAGGGCGTGATGGCCTTCGATTGCGACGTGACCTTCGGCAGCTCGGGCGCACCGGTCTTCGCGCGGGGGCGGGGCCAGCGGGCTCGGATCGTCTCGGTGATCTCGGCGGGCTCGTCCGATACCGCCTACGGGATGGAGTTGCCGAGGCTCGTCGAAGAGCTCAAGCGCGATCTGCGCGCGGCGGGCAGCATGCCGAAACGCATCGGCGACGGGTTCGGAGGCACCGCCCTCGGCGGCACCGCGTCGGGCGCAAAATTCGCCAAGCCGTGAGCCGTGCGCCGGGACTTGAAACCGGGCGCACCCCTTCCCAGATATCTCTCGCCGGACGCCTCACGGGTCCGTGCAGGCCGCCTGTCCCGGTTCGGGAAGGCACACATAATGGTATCGCTCAATGGAGGATGACCCATGCGAAACTTCGATCTGGCCCCGCTTTATCGGGCCACTGTCGGTTTTGACCAGATCGCGGACATGATGGACCGCGTGCTGACGGCGGATACGCCGCAACCGACCTATCCCCCCTACAATATCGAGAAGACCGGCGAGGATGCGTGGCGCATTTCCGTCGCGGTCGCGGGCTTTGCCGAGGACGATCTTTCGGTTGAGCTGCGCGAGGGCGCGCTGATCGTGTCGGCCCGCAAGGCGGATGACGGGCAGGAGCGCACCTATCTGCATCGCGGCATCGCCACCCGCGCGTTCGAGCGGCGCTTCCACCTCGCCGATCATGTCCGCGCGACCGGCGCGACCCATGCGGACGGCATGCTGCATATCGATCTGGTGCGCGAAGTGCCCGAGGCGCTCAAGCCGCGCCGGATCGCGATCGAGAGCCGCAAGAGCCGCGACGAGGATGTCGTCGAGGCGAAATCCGTAAACTGAGACGCGAGCGCCCCGCCGGAGACCCGGCGGGGCGCATTGCCGTCCTACGCTGCGCGGTCTGAAAATCAGACCGACAGGCAGATGTATTTCATCTCGAGATAATCCTCGATGCCGTGATGGCTGCCTTCGCGGCCAAGGCCCGATTGCTTGACGCCGCCGAAGGGCGCGAGCTCGGTCGAGATGATGCCCGTGTTCACGCCCACGATCCCGTATTCCAGCGCCTCGGCCACCTTGTAGACCCGGCTCAGATCCTTCGCGTAGAAGTAGCTGGCGAGGCCGAAGATCGTGTCGTTCGCCATCGCGATCACGTCATCCACATCGTCGAACTTGAAGAGCGGGGCCAGCGGTCCGAAGGTCTCGTCCGTGGCGACCTGCATGTCCTGCGTGGCGCCGGTGAGGATGGTGGGGGGAAGGAAATTGCCCTCGCGCTGCGCGGGCTCCCCGCCGCCCAGAATGACCTTGGCGCCCTTCGAGGTGGCGTCCGCCACATGTTCCTGCACCTTGGTGATCGCGTCCTTGTTGATGAGCGGGCCGAGGTTCACGCCCTCTTCCATGCCGTCGCCCATCTTCAGCTTCTCGACCGCCGCCTTCAGCTTCTCGGCGAAGGCGTCATAGACACCGGCCTGCACGTAGATGCGGTTGGCGCAGACGCAGGTCTGGCCGTTGTTGCGGAACTTGCACATGATGGCGCCCTCGACGGCGGCATCGAGATCGGCATCGTCGAACACGATGAAGGGCGCGTTGCCGCCCAGCTCCATCGAGCATTTCATGACCTGATCGGCGGCCTGGCGCAGCAGGATGCGGCCCACCTCGGTCGAGCCGGTGAAGGTCAGCTTGCGCACGGCGGGATTCTCGCAGAATTCCTTGCCGATGTCGGAGGAGCGCGAGGAGGTCACGATGTTGAAGACGCCCGCGGGAATGCCCGCGCGCTCGGCCAGCACACCGAGCGCCGTGGCGCTCAGCGGCGTTTCGGCGGCGGGGCGTCCGACGAAGGCGCAGCCCGCGGCCAGCGCGGGCGCGGCCTTGCGGGTGATCATCGCGTTGGGGAAGTTCCAGGGCGTGATCGACGCGGCGACGCCAATGGGCTGCTTGATGACCATGATGCGCTTGTCGCGCTGGTGGCCGGGGATCGTCTCGCCATAGACGCGCTTGGCCTCTTCGCCGAAGAATTCGACGAAGGACGCGCCATAGGCGATCTCGCCCTTGGCCTCGGCCAGCGGCTTGCCCTGCTCGGCGGTCATGATCTTGCCGAGATCCTCCTGGTTCTCCATCATCAGATCGAACCATTTGCGCAGCACGGTGGCGCGCTCCTTGCCGGTCCACTTGGCCCATTCCTTCTGCGCGGCCTCGGCGGCGGCGATGGCCTTGGCGACCTGATCGCGGCTGAGATCGGCGACCTGCGCGATGACGTCGCCGCGCGCGGGGTTCGTCACATCGAAGGTCTTGTCGCCCGAAACCCATTCGCCGTTCACATAGGCCTTCTCGGCCAGCAGGCTGGGATCCTTCAGCAGGGATTTGAGATTGGTCTCGCTCATGGCATCGTCCTCCTTTTTGCGGTTGCCGCAAGGCAAACCACCTTGCGCGGACATTGTCCAGATGCAGGCAGCCCCGGCCGGGTGCCCATAGGCACGGGTTATCGCTCGATCCGTGGACGGGGCTTCGCATCATCAACGCGGGTCGGCGTCAGCGGGATCCGGGCTCAGGCACCGGCCCTGCCATGACGATCCTGCCAGCAGGGGAGCGGATCGCCCGGCGCAGGGCGGGCCAGCCAGACCGCCCGCGCGATGGCCCGCGCAAGGCAGATGGATGCGGCATGGCCCAAAAGCATAACGTCGCGCGCGCCGTCGATGGGACGCGCCCCGGTGCTCGCGGCGAAGACGAGATCGCCGTCCATCGGCGTGTGCGACGGCAGCAAGGCGCGGGCCATGCCGTCATGCGAGGCCGTGGCGAGACGGGTGCATTGCGCCTGATCGAGCGCCGCGTCCGTCGCGACGATGGCAATGGTGGTGTTGCCGCCGTCCATCTTGGTGCGCGGCGTGTGCACGTCGCCATGTTCCCGCGCCGCGCCCAGACCGCCGAATTCGCCCCCGATCTCGAAGGGCGCCGCCCAGAAATGCGGCCCGCCGCCGACGGTTGCCGAGCCGAGCGCGTTGACCGCCACGATCGCGCCGACCGTGTGTCCCGAGGGGAGCACATAGGAGGCCGAGCCGAGCCCGCCCTTGAGATCCGCCGTCAGCGCGCCCGTGCCCGCGCCGCTGCTGCCCAGATCGAAATCGGGTCCGCATGCGTTTAAAGCTTCGCGCCCGAGGCGTTTATAGGGGTTCTCGGTCCAGTCCTTGTCGCCGCCGTTCAGGAGATCGAAGAGAATCGCGCCCGGCACGATGGGCACCCGCGCCGGCCCCACGGCGAAGCCGCGCCCCATCGCCGCGAGCGCATCGGCGACGCCCGACGCCGCATCGAGCCCGAAGGCCGATCCGCCCGACAGAACCAGCGCATCCACCTGCTGCACCGTCCGGTCGGGTGCCAGAAGATCCGTCTCGCGCGTGCCGGGGGCGCCGCCCATAACATGCACGCCGCAGGTGAAGGGCGCCTCGGCCGTCAGTACCGTCACGCCTGTCCTGATGCCCGCATCCGAGGCATTGCCGACGCGCAGCCCAGCGACATCGGTGATCAGATTGAGCGGGCCGGGAGAGCCGTGAGAGCTTTGCGCGCGGGTCATGCGAAACATCTTGCCAGAATGCGCGGGATCGGCAAGAACAGCCTCAGCCGGAGCGGTGGCGCCGCTCGCCCCCTATCGGGCCAAGGCTGCATATCCCAACAGTCCTGAACGCCGGGACCTTTTCTGTTCAAGGAAAGGTTTATCATGACCGCACGTCCTGAAATGTACCGCTTTCACAATGGTGAGAAGGCGCCCCTCCAGTTCGAGGCCGCCGAATACGATGCGCGCCTCAAGGGCCTGCGCGCCCGCATGAACGATCTGGGCGTGGAGGTGGCCGTCTTCACCTCGATGCACAATATCGCATATTATTCGGGCTTTCTTTATTGCGCCTTCGGGCGCCCTTATGGCCTCGTCGTCACCGCCGATCAGGACGTGACGATCTCGGCGGGCATCGACGCGGGCCAGCCCTGGCGCCGCTGCCATGGCGACAACATCACCTATACCGACTGGCAGCGCGACAATTACTGGCGCGCGATCCGGTCGGTTTCGGGCGAGGGGCGCGTCATCGGCTACGAGGCCGATCACCTGACGCTCCTTCAGAAAAGCAAGCTCGACAGCTTTCTCAAGCCGTCGAAGTCGGTCGACATCGCGCCCACCACGATGGTGCAGCGCATGCACAAGAGCGCGGCCGAGATCGAGCTCATCCGCCGCTGCTGCAAGGTGGCCGATGTGGGCGGCTATGCGATCCGCGACGCCGTGAAGGAGGGCACGCGCGAGATCGACGTGGCCATGGCGGGCCGCGACGCGATGGAGCTGGAGATCGCCAAGGAATTCCCGGATGCCGAATACCGCGACACTTGGGTCTGGTTCCAGTCGGGCATCAACACCGATGGCGCCCATAACCCGGTGACCGCGCGCCGGCTCGAGCGCGGCGATATCCTGTCGCTCAACACCTTCCCGATGATCTCGAGCTATTACGTCGCGCTCGAGCGCACGATGTTCGTGGGCGAGGTCGATCCCGCATCGCTCAAGGTGTGGGAGGCGAACGTCGCCGCGCATGAATACGGAATGAGCTTGCTCAAGCCCGGCGTCTCCTGTGCCGAGGTCACGCACAAGATCAACGATTTCCTCGAAGAGCGGCAGCTTCTGCAATACCGCACCTTCGGCTATGGCCACAGCTTCGGCGTGCTGTCGCATTACTACGGCCG
This sequence comes from Roseovarius aquimarinus, assembly GCF_043661195.1. Taxonomy (NCBI): domain Bacteria; kingdom Pseudomonadati; phylum Pseudomonadota; class Alphaproteobacteria; order Rhodobacterales; family Roseobacteraceae; genus Roseovarius; species Roseovarius aquimarinus. The sequence continues at coordinate 61,153 of NZ_JBIHMM010000004.1, read as the reverse complement.
CGAGGCCGGTCTGGAGCTGCGCGAGGATATCGACACGGTGCTGGAGCCCGGCATGGTCATCTCGATGGAGCCGATGCTGACCATCGCCGACGGTCAGCCCGGCGCCGGCGGCTACCGCGAGCATGACGTGCTTATCATCACCGAGGATGGCAACGAGGACATCACCGGCTATCCCTACGGCCCGGAATTCAACGTCGTCGGGTAATGGCGGCCGGATCGGTGAGCGAGACGGGCGGCCCGTGACGGGCCGCCCTTTTTCGTGACGCCGCGGCGCATCATGCCTTCTTCCGGCGCCGTTTCTTCGGTTTTTCCGGCTTCATGCTCGCATGATCCACGAAGAGCGCGATCTGCGTCATGAAGAAGATCGCGATCAGGACGGGCATCGCAAGCGTCTCGAACAGCACCCAGAACTTCTCCGACTGCGTGCGCCAGACCAGCTCGTTCAGCGCCGCCGATGCGAGGAAGAGGAGGGTCACACGCTTGGTGAGGATATTCCAACCCTTGGCGGTCATCGGGACCATGTCGTCCATGATGTATTCCAGCCAGGATTGCCCCCGCACGAGGCCGAGGCCGAGGATGAAGGCGAGCAGGAGATAGACTGCCGTCGGCTTCATCTTGAAGAGGCTGGGATCGTTCATCCAGACGCCGAGGCCGCCGAAAAGAACGACCATCACCGCCGTGGCGATCTGGATTTTCGCGACCTTGCCCGTCAGGAGCCAGAGCGCGCCGATACCGGCGAGGAATACCGGAATGAACGCCGCGGTCACCGCGACGAAGCCGGTGTAGTCGGTGCCGAGGACCCTGAAGGTCTCGTTCCGAAAGATCAGGTAGGCGACGAGGAAGCCGACGAGCGGGCCGAACTCCAGCAACGCCTTGACCCCGGAATGCAAAGGCTTGGCTGTCATTGTCTTGCGTCTTTCCTCTTGTACCGTGGACCGCGCCGCGATCCGGATGCGTCCGGGCACCCCTAGCATAAGTCCGAACGCCGGGGGGCATTTTCAAGCTGCCCGGCGCCGGTTTCGTGCGCGGCGGCCATCGGGACACATCGCATTTCCAAATCCCGCCGTTTCGCCCTACATATGCCTCAAGGCACACGGAACCGGGAGGCATCATGGCCGCACTCTTGAAGCTCATCCTCTTCGGCGGGATCATCCTGACGGTGATCTACATCATCTTGTCGATCTACTCGCGGCAGGTGCGGCGCGGCAAGCTGGAGGCCGAATGGCTGGTGCAGGGCAAGCCGGGCGATCGGGACGCTTTCGTCGAGGCGGGGCTCAAGGAATATGACGGCTCCTTGCGTCGAAAACTGATCTTCGGCGTTTACGTCGTGCCGGTGACGGTGGTGGCGATTGTCGTCTACCTGACGAATTTCAACTGAGAGGGGCAGGGATGGTCTACGTGAAATGGGTTTTCTGGGGTGTGTTCTGGACGATCGTCCTCGCCTTCCTGCACTACACGCTGCCGCAGCACGATATCGTCCGCATCACGGACACCTACGAGACGCGCGAGGATTTCGACTACCCGTTCTTCTGGGCCAATCCCCCCAGCGCCGAGACCGGTGCGCCGACCAATCGCGACGTCTTCTTCATTCAGACCTTCCGCGCCGACAACGAGCCGATGATCTACCGCAACGAGGATACCGGCTGGGGCTGGCCGCCCTATTTCAAGTTCGACACGGCCAATCTTCAGGCCGAGGCATCCGATCTCGTCTCGACGCGCAGCGCGAGCGTCGCGCAATGGGTTTCGATCCGGCATTACGGCTGGCGCAGCGAATTCCTGTCGATCTACCCCAACGCCATCTCGGTCAAACCCGTGGCGGGCCCCGATGTGCGCATCATCCCGTGGTTCAACATCATCCTGCTGACGCTGCTGGCAGCGTTCGCCTGGGGGATCTGGGCGCGCTGGCGCAAGTTCCGCGCGCGCCGCGAGCGGCGGCATGTGGACGAATTCACCGAAGGCTGGGGCTGAACTTCGGCCGCCGGATGGATCGCCGCAGGGGACAGATCATCCGTGACAAGCGGATGATTGTTCTGCTTTAATCGGCGCAGACAAAACCCGATCCCGCCGCCCAGCCCGGCCTTGGAACGCCGTCTTGTGCGTCGCCCCCAAGGCCCCGACAGAAAGCCAAGCGCCGCCCGTGCCGCATCGCCAGCCAGATCTCGACCTCAGCCCGCATGTCTCGGACGAGGTGCGCCGCACGACCTGCTACATGTGCGCCTGCCGCTGCGGCATCAATGTCCACATGAAGGAGGGCGCGGACGGCGAGAAGAAGGTCGCCTATATCGAGGGCAACCGGGACCACCCGATCAACAAGGGCGTTCTCTGCGCCAAGGGCAGCGCCGGGATCATGCAGCACAACTCGCCCGCCCGCCTGCGCGCCCCGCTGAAGCGCACCGGCCCGCGCGGCTCCGGCGAGTTCGAGGAGATCGGCTGGGACGAGGCGCTCTCGCTCGCCGCAGAGTGGCTCGCCCCCCTGCGCGCCGACGCGCCGGAAAAGCTGGCCTTCTTCACCGGGCGCGATCAGTCGCAAAGCTTCACGAGCTATTGGGCGCAGAATTTCGGCACGCCGAATTACGCGGCGCATGGCGGCTTCTGCTCGGTCAACATGGCGGCGGCGGGCATCTACACGATGGGCGGCGCCTTCTGGGAGTTCGGCAGCCCGGACTGGGAGCATACCAAGCTCTTCATGCTCTTCGGCGTCGCCGAGGATCATGACAGCAATCCGATCAAGATGGGCATCGGCCGCATCAAGGCGCGCGGCGCGCGGGTGATCGGCGTCAATCCGATCCGTTCGGGCTATAACGCGGTGGCCGACGATTGGGTCGGGATCACGCCGGGGACCGATGGCCTCTTCATCCTCGCGCTGGTGCACGAGTTGATGCGGACGGGCCGGATCGACCTCGAGTATCTCGCGCGCTACACCAACGCGCCGGTGCTGGTGAACGGCGATCCGAAATCGCCGGAGCATGGGCTTTTCCTGCGCGACGGCGAAGGCAAGCCGCAGGTGATCGACCGCAACACCGGCAAGCTCGCGGCCTTCGACGCGAAGGGTGTCCGCCCCGATCTGCATAGCGCCCACCGCGCGGCGGGCGTCACGCATCGCCCGGTGATGCACCTGATGGCCGAGCGCTATCTCGATCCGCAATACGCCCCCGAGGCCGTGGCCGAACGCTGCGGCATCACCGCGCGGAAGATCAAGGCGATCGCCGCCGAGCTGGCCCGCGTCGCCTTCGACGAGGCCATCACGCTCGAGCGCGAATGGACCGATTTCCGTGGCGAGACGCACAAGACCATGACCGGCCGGCCCGTCAGCTTTCACGCGATGCGCGGCATCTCGGCCCATTCGAACGGCTTCCAGACCTGCCGCGCGCTGCATGTGCTGCAAATCCTTCTGGGCAGCGTCGAGGTGCCCGGCGGCATGCGTTTCAAGCCGCCCTATCCCAAGCCCGCGCATATCCACCCGCGCCCCCACAGCAACACCGCTCCGGGCAAGCCGCTCGACGGGCCGCATCTGGGCTATCCGATGGGTCCCGAAGACCTCTGCCTGAGGCCCGACGGAAGCCCCGCGCGCATCGACAAGGCGTTCACATGGGAAAACCCGCTCAGCGCGCATGGCCTGATGCACATGGTCATCTCCAATGCCCATGCCGGGGATCCCTACAAGATCGACACGCTGATGCTCTACATGGCGAACATGGCGTGGAACTCGTCGATGAACACGGCGGGCGTGATGCGCATGCTGACCGACACGGACGAAAACGGCGATTACGTGATCCCGCGCATCATCTATTCGGACGCCTACAGCAGCGAGATGGTCGCCTATGCCGACCTCGTCCTGCCCGACACGACTTATCTCGAGCGCTACGACTGCATCTCGCTGCTCGATCGGCCCATCTCCGAGCCGAACGGCGCCGCCGATGCGATCCGCTGGCCCGTGGTCGCCCCGGATCGGGACGTCCGGGGCTTCCAGTCGGTGCTCTGCGATCTCGGCGCGCGGCTGGGCCTGCCGGGCTTCACCAACGAGGATGGCAGCCAGCGCTACAGCGATTACGCCGACTACATCACCCGTCACGAGCGCAAGCCGGGCATCGGCCCGCTCGCCGGTTGGCGGATGGGCGAGACGGGTCTCACCCACGGGCGCGGCGCGCCGAACGAGGCGCAGCTCGACAGCTACATCAAGAACGGCGGCTTCTGCGTTCAGCACATCCCCGACGAGGCGCAATACTTCAAGCCGTGGAACATGGGCTATCAGGACTGGGCGGTGAAGATCGGCATCTTCGATGCGCCCCAGCCCTATCTCTTCGAGCTTTATTCGGAGCCGCTGCGCCGCTTCCAACTCGCCGCCGAGGGTCATGGCGAACGCCAGCCGCCCGATAACCTGCGCGAGCGCATCAAGGCCACGATGGAGCCGCTGCCCATCTGGTATGCGCCGCTCGAAGACGGCCATGTGGACGAGGCCGAATACCCGGTCCACGCGCTCACCCAGCGCCCGATGGCGATGTATCACTCCTGGGGCAGTCAGAACGCATGGCTGCGGCAGATCCACGGGCATAACCCGCTCTACCTGCCGACCCGCCTCTTCGAGCGGCACGGCTTCGCCGATGGCGACTGGGCGCGCGTCACCTCCGCGCATGGCGAGATCACGGTGCCCGTGGCGCATATGGCCGCGCTCAACCCGCATACCGTCTGGACCTGGAACGCGATCGGCAAGCGCAAGGGCGCCTGGGCGCTCGGCAAGGACGCGCCCGAGGCGACGAAGGGCTTCTTGCTCAATCACCTCATCCACGAATTGCTGCCGCCGAAGGGCGACGGGCTGCGCTGGTCGAATTCGGATCCGATCACCGGCCAGGCCGCATGGTTCGATCTGCGCGTCAAGATCGAGAAAGTGCCCGCCCCCGCCGAGGCCCACCCCGTCATGGGCGCGCAGGCCTCTCCCGTGGGCGAAGGCCCCACGCAGCTCGCATGGAAGGTGGGCCGATGAGCGGACCGCAGCGCACCCTTCTCGCGATCCTTCTCTTCGTGGCGCTCGTCCTTGGATCCTTCATCTGGTTCATCGCCACATGGGGCGACAAGGCCGCGGCGCGCCCCGCCCCCGTTCTTCTTGCAGCAAATATCCCGGGGTCCGGGGCGGAGCCCCGGTCCGCCGCGCCGGAGAGCGCCGAAACATGACCGCCCTGCCGCCCGACACGCCCCGCAAGATGGGCCTCGTGATCGATCTCGATACCTGCGTCGGCTGCCATGCCTGCGTGATCTCCTGCAAGGGATGGAATACCGAGAATTACGGCGCGCCGCTCAGCGATCAGGAGCCTTACGGCGCCGAGCCCTCGGGCACTTTTCTCAACCGCGTGCACAGCTACGAGGTTCAGCCCGAGGCGGGTGCGGCGCAGCTCGTTCATTTCCCGAAATCCTGCCTTCACTGCGAGGATGCGCCCTGCGTCACCGTCTGCCCCACCGGCGCCAGCTACAAGCGCGCCGAGGATGGCATCGTTCTGGTGAACGAGAGCGATTGCATCGGCTGCGGTCTCTGCGCCTGGGCCTGCCCCTACGGCGCGCGCGAGATGGATGCGGCCGAGGGGGTGATGAAGAAATGCACGCTCTGCGTCGATCGCATCTATAACGAGAACCTGCCCGAGGTGGACCGCGTGCCGGCATGCGTGCGCACCTGTCCTGCGGGTGCCCGCCATTTCGGCGATTTCGCCGACCCGGACAGCCATGTCAGCCGCCTCACCGCCGAGCGCGGCGGCTTCGATCTGATGCCCGAGCAGGGCACGAAGCCGGTCAACAAGTATCTGCCGCCGCGCCCGCGCGACACGCTCGAGCACGGCGCGGAGCCGGACGAGACCGACATCCTCGCCCCCTTCCTCGACACGCCCATGACCGGGCAGCGCGGCTTCGTCGCGTGGCTCGACCGCGCGCTTTCCAAGGTCTGACATGCATCCCGCCCCGTCCGTCATCATCTTCACCACGCTCTCGGGCCTCGGCTTCGGCCTGCTCTTCTGGCTCGGCGCGGGGATCATCGCGCCGACGGGCTGGGTCGGTTTCGTCTTCTTCGCCATCGCCTATGTGCTGGCCGTGGGCGGGCTGCTCGCCTCGACCTTCCATCTCGGCCACCCGGAACGCGCGCTGAAGGCGTTCAGCCAGTGGCGGACGAGCTGGCTCAGCCGCGAGGGCTGCGCGGCGGTCGCGGCGCTTGTGGTGATGGCGCTCTACGGGGCGGGGCTGGTCTTCTGGGGCGCGCGCTGGGCGCCGCTCGGCTGGCTGGGGGCGGCGCTCTCGGTCGGCACGGTCTACGCAACGGCGATGATCTACGCGCAGATGCGCACGGTGCCGCGCTGGCGCAGCTGGCTCACGCCGGCGCTCTACCTCACGCTTTCCCTCACCGGCGGCGCGCTCCTTGCCGGGCAACTCTATCTCGCGATCCTGCTCTTGCCCGTCGCGGCCCTCGTTCAGATCGCGTGGTGGGTGCGCGGCGACGGGGCGCTCGCGCGGTCGGGCACCTCGCTCGAGACGGCGACCGGTCTCGGCTCCATCGGGACGCCGCGCGCCTTCGAGCCGCCGCATACCGGCACGAATTACCTCCTGCGCGAGTTCGTCCATGTCGTCGGCCGCCGCCACGCGAAGAAGCTGCGCATCCTCGCGCTCAGCTTCGGCTATGTGCTGCCGGTCATGCTTCTGGGCCTGCCGGGAGGCCATCTGACCGCCGGCCTCGCGGTGCTGAGCCATGTTCTGGGCATCGCCGCCTCCCGCTGGCTCTTCTTCGCCGAGGCCGAGCATGTGGTCGGGCTTTACTACGGCAAGCGCAGCGCCTGAGCGCGCGAGAAAACAATTTCGTCCGGACCTTGCAGAGGGGTCGCCGCGTTCGCATTTGCAAGCGATCACCGGCACGGAGCCCTCGCAGTCATGGATTATCTTTATGTCGCCCTCGGCCTTCTCGGTCTCTTCCTGGGCGGGGATGCGCTCGTGCGCGGCAGCGTCGGGCTGGCTCGGCGCATGGCGATCTCTCCGCTCGTCATAGGTCTTACCGTCGTGGGCTTCGGCACCTCGACGCCCGAGCTTCTGGTGTCGGTCGATGCGGCGCTGCGCGGCGTGCCGGACGTGGCGCTCGGCAATGTCGTCGGCTCCAACATCGCCAACGTGCTCTTGATCGTCGGCGCCACGGCGCTGATCTGGCCCATCGCGGTGGCGGGCGCGACGCTGCGGCGCGATACCGCCGTCATGGTGGCGGCAGCGCTGGCGCTGGTGCCGATCTTCGCGCTGGGCGAGGTCGGGCGGCTGGCGGGCGCGTGCCTTTTCGCGGCGCTCGTCGGCTATCTCGTCTGGGCTTACCTTCAGCCGGGCGATGCGGCGCCGGACGAGGCCGATCTTGCACCGCCGATGGCCGCGCCCCGCGCGCTTCTGTGGCTGGGCGGCGGTCTCGCCGTGCTGATGCTGGGCGCGCGGTTTCTCGTGACCGGGGCCGTCGCCATCGCCGAGGATTTCGGCCTCTCCGAAGCTTTCATCGGCCTCACCATTGTCGCGGTAGGCACGTCGCTGCCCGAACTCGCGACCTCGGTCGTCGCGGCCGTGCGGCGGCAATCGGCCATCGCCATCGGCAACGTGATCGGCTCGAACATTTTCAACGTGCTCGGCATCCTCGGCGTCACCGCCGTGATCGCGCCCATTCCGGTGGCGCCGCGCTTTCTCGGCTTCGATCTGCCGGTGATGATCGGCGTGTCGCTCCTGCTGACCGCGCTCCTGCTGCTGCGGGCATCGGTCGGGCGGATCATGGGCGCGGCGATGCTCGGGGGCTACGCCGCCTATATCATCGCGGCGCAGGGCTGAGCCGCGGCGAGCGCACATGAAAAAGGCCCCGCGGTGTCCCGCGGGGCCTTTCGTCATTCGATGATCCGGCGGGATCAGTCCTTGTCGGACTTCAGCGCCGCGCCGAGGATATCGCCCAGCGACGCGCCCGAATCGGACGAGCCATACTGCTCGACGGCCTCTTTCTCTTCCGCGATCTCGCGGGCCTTGATCGAGAGGCCCAGACGGTGCGATTTCGAGTCCACGTTGGTCACGCGCACATCGACCTTGTCACCGACCGAGAAACGATCCGGGCGCTGTTCGGCGCGGTCGCGGCTCAGGTCCGAGCGGCGGATGAAGGACTTCATGCCTTCGTATTCCACCTCGATGCCGCCATCCTCGATCGAGGTCACGGTCACGGTGATGATCGAGCCGCGCTTCACGCCGCCGACCGCTTCGGCGAACTTGTCGCCGCCGAGGTTCTTGATCGAGAGCGAAATACGCTCCTTCTCGGTGTCGACTTCCGAAACCACGGCCTGAACGACGTCGCCCTTGCGGTAGTTCTGGATCGCGTCCTCGCCACGCTCGTCCCAGCTGATGTCGCTGAGGTGAACCATGCCGTCGATCTCGCCTTCGAGGCCGATGAAGAGACCGAATTCGGTGATGTTCTTGACCTCGCCCTCGACCTCGGTGCCCTCGGGATGCGTCTCCGCGAAGACTTCCCACGGGTTGCGCATGGTCTGCTTGAGACCGAGCGACACGCGGCGCTTGGCCTGGTCGATCTCGAGAACCATGACTTCGACTTCCTGGCTGGTCGAGACGATCTTGCCGGGATGCACGTTCTTCTTGGTCCAGGACATCTCCGAGACGTGAACGAGACCTTCGACACCGGGCTCCAGCTCCACGAAGGCGCCGTAATCGGTGATGTTGGTCACGCGGCCCGTGTGGGTCGACTCGAGCGGGTACTTGGCGGCCACGAGATCCCACGGATCTTCCTGAAGCTGCTTCATGCCCAGCGAGATGCGGTGCGTTTCCTTGTTGATCTTGATCACCTGCACCTTGACCGTCTCGCCGATGGCGAGGATCTCGGAGGGGTGGTTCACGCGGCGCCATGCCATGTCGGTGACGTGCAGCAGGCCGTCCACACCGCCGAGATCGACAAAGGCGCCGTATTCGGTGATGTTCTTGACGACGCCGTCGACATTGTCACCCTCGCTGAGCTTGCCGATGACTTCGGCACGCTGCTCGGCGCGGCTCTCTTCGAGGATCGCGCGGCGCGAGACGACGATGTTGCCGCGGCGGCGGTCCATCTTGAGGATCTGGAACGGCTGCTTGAGGCCCATGAGCGGGCCGGCGTCGCGCACGGGGCGCACATCGACCTGGGAGCCGGGCAGGAAGGCCACGGCGCCGCCGAGATCGACGGTGAAGCCGCCCTTGACGCGGCCGAAGATGGCGCCTTCGACGCGCTCTTCAGCGGCATATGCCTTCTCGAGGCGATCCCAGGCTTCTTCGCGGCGCGCCATCTCGCGGCTGACGACAGCTTCGCCGCGCGCGTTCTCGGCCGAGCGCAGGAAGACTTCGACTTCGTCGCCAACCTTGATGTTGGGCTGCTCGCCGGGATCGGCGAATTCTTTCAGATCGACGCGGCCTTCCATCTTGTAGCCGACGTCGATGATGGCCTGGCCCGCTTCGACTGCGATGACCTTGCCTTTGACGACCGTGCCCTCTTCGGGCGTGTCCATTTCGAAGCTTTCGTTCAGGAGGGCTTCGAATTCCTCCATCGATGTATCTTGAGCCATGTGGTCTCGGGTTCCTTTATACGATTCTATTCGGGCCGTGCGGTTGTCTCCGCCGGTCTGGGGTGAATTTGGTCAGGCGGCATGCGAAATGCCGAAAGAGGCCACGGGTCTTGCCGGGCCCTGCTCGGTCTCGTTCGGAGTCGCGATGTATGTCGCCTTGGTGACAGGCGCGCGTATACGGGCATTGGCCCCGCTTTGCAAGGGCGGGCCCTAGCCGCGCTGCACCCGCTCGACCTCGGCGATGGCGGCGGCCACGGCCTCCTCGATCGTCAGCTTGGAGGTGTCGAGCCTCACGGCGTCCTCGGCGGGCTTGAGCGGGGCGGCGGCGCGGGCGCTGTCGCGCGCATCGCGCTGGCGCAGATCGGCCAGCACCTCGTCATATCCGATATCGTGCCCCGAGGCCGTCAGCTCGGCGAGGCGGCGCGCCGCGCGCACCTCGTCGGTGGCGGTGACGTAGAGCTTCACATCCGCTTCGGGGCAGATCACCGTGCCGATGTCCCGCCCGTCGAGCACGGCGCCGCCCGCGCGGGCGGCGAAGGCGCGCTGGAAATCCACCAGCGCCTGACGGACTTCGGGAAGGGCGGCGGCACGGCTCGCGGCCTGTCCGACCTCGGGCGTGCGCAGGCCGGGCGCGTCCAGATCGCCCGGGCGCAGCGACTGCGCCGCCTCGACGGGGCCTTCGCCGTCCAGCATGCGCCGCCCGGTCGCGCGGTAGAGCAGCCCCGTGTCGAGATGGGCGAAGCCGAAATGCGCGGCGAGCCTGCGCCCGACCGTGCCCTTGCCTGCCGCCGCAGGCCCGTCGATCGCGATAGTGAATGCCATATGCGGTCCTTGTGCTGCGCTGCGCCCGAGCCTCATGGCTACTGCACGCGGGCGGTCGGCTCAAGCGACGGCCAAGGAAAAACGTCTCCGAGGCGGCGCTCAATCCTCGTCGATCGGCAGATTGAGCGTGACGACCAGCCCGCCGGGCTGCCAGTCGAAATCGAGAGCGCCGTTCGACGCCGCGATCAGGCGGCTGACGATGCCCGCGCCGCTTTCGCGCTCGGGCGCGGTGACGGCGGGGCCGCCATGCTCGCGCCATGTCATGTGAAAAACGTCGTCCTCGTCCTTCGACCAGGTCAGCGCGACCAGTCCCGTCTCGCTGCCGAGCGCGCCGTGCTTGACCGAGTTGGTGGCAAGCTCGTGGAGCAGAAGCGTGAGGGACGTCACCATGTCGCCGGTCAGCTCGACCGGCGCGCCCTCGAATTTGACCTGACTGTCTCCGAGCGGCGCATAGGCAAGCAGGAGCGTGCGCGCCAGATGCTCGAATTCGAGTTGGCGGGGGCGCTCGGTGGTGAGGGTATCGAAATGCGTCTGGCCGAGCGCGACGAGGCGCTCGATCACCTTCTCGCTGTATTGCTCGGGATCGGTCTCGCTGCGGCCGGTCATCTTGATGACGACGCTCATCACGTTGACGATGTTCTTGAGGCGGTGCAGCAGTTCGGCGGTGCGCAGCTCGGATTCCTTGCGCTCGCGCTCGCGCGCCTCCGAGATGTCGAGCTGGGAGCCGAAGCGGAAGATCAGCTCTCCCTCCTCGTCGTAGATGGGGCCGATCTGGAGCGCGTTGATGAATTTCTCACCGTTCTTGCGGTAATTCACGATCTCGATCATCGTCACCTCCCGCGCCGCCATGGCTTCGCGGATCGCCGCGACGCTCGCGCGCGAGGTGTCCGGGCCTTGCAGGAACCGGCAATTCTTGCCGATGAATTCCGCTTCCTCATAGCCGGTCAGATCGCAGAACGCGCGATTGGCGAAGACGATCGGCTCGTCCGGCTTGGTCGGATCGGTGATGCAGAGCGGCAAGCGGCTATGCTTGATCGCATGCGCGAAGACGTCGTTTTCGCGCAGCGTTTCCGACGAAAGGGAAACCACATCTTTCAAATCGAGCGACATGCGATTGCCTGCATCTTGGTTCGGGATCGCGCGTTTATATGGGCTCTCGTCCGGGAAGGGCAAGTGGGCCCGCACGTCCGGCGCCTCCGTTCACTCCGCCCTTTCAACCTGCCGCGAGGGCAAGCGCGGCGTCGAGATCGGCCATCAGATCCATCGGAGATTCGATGCCGATCGAGAGGCGCAGAAGGTTCGGATGCACATCGAAGCCGGGGCCGGAGACGGTCTTGCGATGCTCGATCAGGCTCTCGACGCCGCCGAGCGATGTGGCCGGGTAAAAAAGCCGGCAATGGCGGGCGGTATCGATGGCCGTCTGCTCGGATCCCTTGGTGATGATCGAGAGCATGCCGCCGAAGAACCCTTCGCATTGACGGCGGGCGATGTCGTGGCCGGGATGGTCCGGCAGGCCAGGGTAGAGCACCTTTTCGACCTGCGGATGAAGGGCCAGTTGCTGCGCGATGCGGCTGGCGCTGGCGGTCTGACGCTCGTAGCGCAGCGGGAGCGTGCGCATCCCGCGAATCAGGAGCCACGCGTCGAAGCTGTGCAGCACGGTGCCGTGAAGCGTGCGGATGCTCGCGATCTCGTCCCACATCGCGCCCGCCCCGCGCGTCGCGAGCGAGCCTGCGGTGACGTCCGAATGCCCGCCGAGATACTTGGTGGCGGAATGAAACGAGATATCCGCACCGTGATCCAGCGCGCGGCAGTAGGGCGGCGGCGTGCCGGTGCAATCGGTGACGAGCCGCGCGCCCGCGCCATGCGCGATCTCGGCGGCGGCTTTGATATCGGTGACGGTCCAGTCGGGATTGCTGGGCGTCTCGACCCAGACCAGCGCGGTGACGCCGGGGCGCATGAGACCGCGCATCGCATCGAGATCGCCGACGGTATGAAAATCGACCTCGAGCCGCCCGCTGGCGTGATGCTTGCGCAGCTGGTGCAATACGCCGTGATACATGACCGAGGGCGCGACGACATGCGCGCCCATCGGCAGCGCCTCGAGCACCGCATTGGCCGCCGACATGCCCGACGCGAAAAGCAGCGTGGAGGCGGCGCCCTCGATATCGCCGATCATGGCTTCGGCGAGCTCGGTCGTCTCGTTGCTGTCGCGCCGGTAGATATAGGCCTGCCTCGGGCCGTAATCCGCGCCGCGCGCGTAGGTCGTGCTGGGCTGGATCGTGGGGGTGACGGCGCCGGTATGCTCCTCGAGATGATGTAGCGCCTGGGCGAGGCGGGTCGCGGGCGAGAGGGGCGCGTTGCGGCGGTCGTGCGTCATGGCGTGGCCTTTGCGATCATGGCCGGGCAGGACGCCTTCGGCGAGAGTATTTGTGCCAAGATGAAGCCGGGCGCGAAAGGGAAATTCCGCGCCCGGTTTTTTCGTCAGCCAAGCGCCTCGGAGCAGCGCTTGCACGTGCCGGGATGCGTGTGGGTGCCGACATCGGGCAGGATCTTCCAGCAGCGCATGCATTTCTGGCCGGGGGCCTTTTCGAAGACGACGCCGATCCCGTCCGTCTCGGGCAGGCGGAAGGCCGTCTCGGGGGCCGCGTCCTCGCGGATGTCGATGGCCGAGGTGATGCAGACATCCTCGAAATGCACCGAAGCGAGCGCCTCGCGCAGGCCTGCATCGGCCACATGCACCTTCGGCGCCGCTTCGAGCGACGAGCCGATCACCTTGTTCGTGCGCTCGATCTCGAGCGCGGCGGTGACCGCGCGGCGCGCCTGCCGGATGCCCGCCCATTTGGCGGCGAGATCCGGGTTCAGCCAGTCCTGCGGCGTCTCGGGCATGTCCTGAAGGTGCAGCGACGAGCCCTTGCCGGGGAAGCGCTCGAGCCAGACCTCCTCCATCGTGAAGACCATGACCGGCGCGAGCCAGGTGGTCAGGCGATGGAACAAGAGGTCGAGCACGGTGCGCGCCGCGCGGCGGCGCGTGCTGTCGCCGTCGCAATAGAGGACGTCCTTGCGCACGTCGAAATAGAAGGCCGAGAGGTCCAGCGTGCAGAAGTTGAAGAGGGCCTGCGTGACGCCCTGGAAATCATAGGCCGCATAGCCTTCGCGCACGCGGGTATCGAGCTCGGCCAGGCGGTGAAGCACCCATTGCTCGAGCTCGGGCATCTCATGCGGCGCGATGCGGTCCGACTCCTCGAAATGCGCGAGCGCGCCCAGCAGGTAGCGCATCGTGTTGCGCAGGCGGCGGTAGCTGTCCGACACGCCCTTGAGAATTTCCGGGCCGATGCGCAGATCGCCGGTATAGTCCGATTGGGCCACCCAGAGGCGCAGGATGTCGGCGCCGTATTGCTTGGTCACATCCTCGGGGCTGACCGTGTTGCCGACCGATTTGGACATCTTGTTGCCCTTCTCGTCCAGCGTGAAGCCGTGGGTCAGCACGCCGCGATAGGGCGCGCGCCCCATCGTGCCGCATGCTTGCAGCATCGACGAGTGGAACCAGCCGCGATGCTGGTCCGTGCCCTCGAGATAGAGGTCCGCCAGACCGTCCTCAGAGCCGTCTTCGCGGTCGCGCAGCACAAACGCGTGGGTGGAGCCGCTATCGAACCACACGTCGAGAATGTCATCGACCTTGTCCCACTCCTCGGGGTCCACGATGCCCGAAAGGAAGCGCTCCTTGGCGCCGTCCTTGTACCAGGCATCCGCGCCCTCGGCCTCGAAGGCCTCGAGAATGCGGGCGTTCACCTCCTCGTTCTTCAGAAGGAAGTCTTGGTCGGTCGGCTTGGCGCCCTTGCGGGTGAAGCAGGTGAGCGGCACGCCCCAGGCGCGCTGGCGCGACAGCACCCAGTCGGGGCGCTGTTCGATCATCGCATGAAGGCGGTTGCGGCCCTTTTGCGGGGTCCATGTCACCAGCTCGTCGATGGAGGTCAGCGCGCGCTCGCGGATCGTCTTGCCGTAGGTGTCCTGCCCGTCGCCGACCGGGCGGTCGATGGCGGCGAACCATTGCGGCGTGTTGCGGTAGATGATCGGCGCTTTCGAGCGCCAGCTATGCGGGTAGCTGTGCTTGATCTTGCCGCGCGCCAGAAGGCCGCCGACCTCGGTCAGCTTGTCGATGACGGCCTTGTTGGCGTTCCCTTCCTTGCCCTTGCGGTCGAGGATGAAGGTGCCACCGAAGAAGGGAAGATCCTCGCGGAAGCTGCCATCGTCAATGACGTTGTAGGTGATGACTTCCTGAAGGCGGCCGAGATCGCGGTAGAGCTCGAATTCCTCCATGCCGTGCGACGGCGCGCAGTGGACGAAGCCGGTGCCTTCCTCGTCGGTCACGAAACCCGCCGCGCGGAAATCGCGGGGAGCGTCCCATTCGCCGTTCGAGCCATCACTACCGGCGAGAGGGTGCTTGAGCGAGAGGCCCGCAAGCTCGTCCGCCGGAACGCCGCGCAGGCGTTTCCACATGCCTTCTTCGAGGCGGGCACGATTGAACACCTCGCCCGCCAGCTTGTCGGCCAGGAGGAACCGGTCGCCGGGCGCGGCCCAGCATTCTTCGGGCGTGTCGGTGACTTCGTAGAGGCCGTAGTCATAATTGGCGCCGTAGACGACCGCCTTGTTCGACGGGATCGTCCATGGGGTCGTGGTCCAGATGACGACGTTTGCGCCCTCTAGATCGTCCGAGCCGGACACGGCGAACTTCACCCAGATCGTGAAGCTTTCCTTGTCGTGATACTCGACCTCCGCCTCGGCCAGCGCGGTCTTCTCGACCGGCGACCACATCACGGGCTTGGAGCCTTGATAGAGCGTGCCGGTCATCAGGAATTTCTGAAACTCCTCCGCGATGATCCGCTCGGCGCGGTAGTCCATCGTCAGGTACGGCTTCTCCCATTTCCCGGTGACGCCGAGACGCTTGAACTCGTTTCGCTGCACATCGATCCAGCCATCGGCGAACTTGCGGCATTCCTGCCGGAAATCGACGATATCGACCTCGTCCTTGTTCAGGCCCTTGGCGCGGTACTGCTCCTCGATCTTCCACTCGATGGGCAGGCCGTGGCAGTCCCAGCCGGGGATGTAGCGGGCATCGCGGCCCATCATCTGCTGGCTGCGCACCACCATGTCCTTGAGGATCTTGTTCAGGGCGTGGCCGATATGCAAATGGCCGTTGGCATAGGGAGGGCCATCATGGAGCGTGAAGGGGGGACGGCTCCCGGCCTTCTCGCGCAGGCGGTCATAGATGCCGATCTCCTCCCAGCGGGCCAGCCATTCCGGCTCGCGCTTGGGCAGGCCCGCGCGCATCGGGAAATCGGTCTGCGGCAGGTTCAGCGTGTCTTTGTATTCAGGCGTGGTATCGACGGTATCGGCGCACATTTCGGGCGTCCTTTATCTCGGGTCTTGGCTTGGATATGAGGGGGCGGCGCGAATGGCTCGAACGCCTTGTCCCGGCGGCTCAGGTCTCAGAGCGCCGGGCATGTAATTCGAATGATGATCGCAATGAAACGCATCATGGGCGCGTTATAGGGGCGCCGCCGCCCCGCGTCCAGAGGGCGAAGGAGACACCATCATGACCAATCCGCTGGCCCAGTTCGACGTGAGCCGGGACGAGATCGCCCGCGTCGTCGCGCGCTTCTATGCGCGGGTGCGGCGCGATCCGGTTCTGGGTCCGGTCTTCGCCGCGCATGTTCGCGATTGGCCCGCGCATGAAGAGAAGATCGCGCGTTTCTGGGCCAACGCGATCCTGCGCGAGCGGGTGTATGACGGCAATCCGATGCAGGTGCACAAGGCCGCGCAGGATGTGCAGCCCGAGCATTTCGCGGTCTGGCTGGACCTTTTCGACGAGGTGCTGGCCGAGGAACTGAACGAGGAGACCGCGCGGCGCTGGTCCGCGCTGGCGCACCGGATCGGGCGCGGTTTTAAGGTGGGGCTCGAGATGCGCGCGCCGCCGGGATCGGTGCCGAAGCTGCGCTAGGGCGCGTTCACGTGGTCCCAGATCCGGCCGATCACGACCGAGCCTTCGCCGACCGCGCTCGCCACACGCTTGACCGATCCCGCCCGCACGTCGCCCACGGCGAAAATGCCGGGGCAGGAGGTGGCATAGGGGAAGTCCTGCCCCGCCGCCTCGCCCGTCTGCACGAAGCCCTTGTCGTCGAGCGCCACGAGATCCGAGAGCCAGCCCGTGTTGGGCGCGGCGCCCACCATCACGAAGAGGCCGCAAATCTCCATGTGGCGCTCCTCTCCGTCGATGCTGGCTGTGACGGCCTCGAGCGCCTCGCCGCCGTGGAGCGCGCGCACCTCGGATCTGCGGTGAAGCGTGATGTTGCGCGTGGCCTCGAGCCGGCTCGACAGGTAGTCCGACATGGATGCGGCGAGGCTGTCCCCTCGGATCATCACATGCACATGGCTTGCCGTGCGCGATAGGAACATGGCCGCCTGGCCCGCCGAATTGCCGCCGCCGATCACCACCACCTCGCGGCCCTCGCAAAAGCGCGCCTCGCTCTTGGTGGCGGCATAGTAGAGGCCCGCGCCCTCGAAGTCCTCGAGGCGGTCCCACGGAAGGCGGCGGTACTGCACGCCGGTCGCGATCACCAGCGCGCGGGTGCTGACCTGGCGCGCATCGTCGAGCGTGACGTGAAAGAGCCGCTTGCTGCATTGCGTGAGCGAGACGGCGCGGCGCGGCATGGCGAAGCGGGTGCCGAATTTCATCGCCTGAATTTCGCCCCGCCCCACGAGATCCGCGCCGGAGATGCCGGTGGGAAAACCCATGTAGTTCTCGATCCGGCTCGATGTGCCTGCCTGCCCGCCGATGGAGGTGTCCTCGAGCACAAGCGCGCTCAGCCCCTCCGCGCCGGCATAGACGCCCGCCGCAACGCCCGCGGGCCCCGCGCCGACGATCAGCACGTCGAGCACCTCGTCATCAGGTAGGCCGAGATCGATGCCCAGAAGCTGCGCGAGGCGCTTGGGGGTCGCCGGCTCGACCAGTTGGTCGCGGCCCAGCATCGCCATCGGCTTGCCCGGCTCGGCGCCGCAGGCTTCGGCCAGCCGGCGCGCCTCGTCCGTGCCGAGTTCGATCTCGCGGCAGGGCAGGCGGTTTCTGCCGGCGAAGGCGGCCAGGGCGCGCAGCTCGCGGCTCTGATCTACGCCGATGAGGGCGATGCCGGCTTTCTCGGTCTCGACCATGCGGCGGCGGCGCGCGGCGAAGACGGTGACGACGATATCGGACATCTCGGGCATGTCGGACATGAGGCGCAGCATGTCGGCGCGCGGCACGGCGAGAATACGCCCGACCCGCGTCGCGCGGTTGCCGAGGATCGCGTTGGCGCCCGTCAGGAAGCCCAGATCGCCGGTGAACTGGCCCGGCCCGAGAACCGCGCCGCCGTAGCGCTCGTCCGTGACGGGATCGAACGCCTCGATCTCGCCCTCGAGAACGTAGTGAAACGCATCCATCGGCGCGCCGGGAGTGACGACGATCTCGCCCGCCTCGATGGAGCGCTCGCGGCCCTTGGCGCGCATGGCGGCGACATGATCGTCCCCGAGCGGGGTCCGCACCAACGTGGCGAGATCTGCTGCGAATGATTCCATCTGTCTCGTCCTCGAATCAGTGCGGCGGCGCCGCGTCAGACCAGCATATAGGCACTAACTGGGAAAAAGCCCGCTGAGCGCGGTGGTGACGATCCGGCGCACCTTGGGCCGCTTGCCGGGCGAGAAGGGCAGCGGGCGGCAGACCTCCATGGCGGCGACGCCCACGCGCGCGGTCAGTGCGCCGTTGACCACTCCCTCGCCGAAGCGGCGCGAGACCTTGCCGAGCAGGCTGCCGCCCGCGACCGAGCTGATGACGTCGTCGCCCACCGCGACGGCGCCGGTCGCCACGAGATGCGTCATCACCGCGCGGGTGAGGCGCAGGCTGCCCAGCGTGCCCGAGCGGCCTCCATAGATCTCGGCGATGCGGCGGATCATGCGGATATTCGCGGTGAGCGCGGTGACGACATCCGCGAGGGCGAGCGGGACGAGCGCGGTGACGGCGGCCACTTGCCGCGCCGCACCCTCGATCTGGCGCAGCGCGGCGGCGTCGAGCGGCGTCAGAAGCTCGGTCTCGGCCAAGGCAAGCAGCGCGCCCGCATCGAACTGATCGCCTTGCCGCTCGGCCAGCCGCTGGCGGCCCCAGCGCGTGTCCTCCCGCCCCATGTAGAGCTGCACCAGATCGCCGGTCAGCTTGCGCGCTGCGCCCAGATCGTTCGCGGCGAGGGCCGCATCCGCGCGCCGGTGCAGCGCGTCGATCCGGCCAAGGCGGGCGAAAGCCGCCATCTCGCGGATGGCGATGAGGACCAGCACCACCAGCAGCGCCGCGATGAGCGCGGTGACGCCGTAGCCGAGCACGGGCACCCGCGCGACGAGGCCGGTGGCGAAATCCCACGCGGCGAGCGAGATCGCGACCCCGAGGAGCGCGGCGACAAGCCCCCAGAAGAGGCGCGCAAGCCGCGAGGGGCGCCGCGCGGCCAACACGGCGGCGGTCTGCATCGCTGCGCCTTGCGGCGCCTCCGGCAGATCCGGCTCGGGGACGGGCGGCGCTTCGGACGGCGCGGCGCGCGGCGCGCTCTCGTCCAGATCGAAGAGGATGGGGCCCTTGTGTCGGCTCATCGTGCGCACCTCTCGTCTTGCCACAGCATCTGAAGCTCGGGGATGCCTTCGTCATTGCCCGAGCCGTCGCCTTGCCGCGCCTCGACGAAGCCTTGCGCCGCATAGAAGGCGCGCGCATCGGCATTGGCTTCGGCGACCCAAAGCTCGAGCCGTGGGGCCGCATGCTTGGCATCGTCGAGAAGCGCACGGCCCAGCCCGAGCCCCTGCGCGCGCGGATGCACGTAAAGGGCATGCACCTGCGCGCCGTCACGGGCGATGAAGGCGGCGGGGCCGCGCGCGTCATGAAGGGCGCGCACCCAGCCCGCGCGCGTGATCCGCATCATCACGCGCAGATCGGTGCGGTAGGGCCGCACGCGCGGCAGCCAGTCCGACCGGCGCTCGAAGCCGCGCAGGATGGCGGTCATCTGCGGCACATGCCAAAGGCGCGCACGCAAGGGGACTGCCGCGCTCACAGCCGATCCCCGATCAGGAACTGCGCCGCCCGGTCGAGCCGGATATGCGGCGGCCCCATGCCAGGCTTGGAGACGAGCGGCGCGGGCGCGAATTTCATGATCCGGTAATCGGCATCGAGCCATGCTTCATGACCCTGCCGCGCGGCGGCGATGAGGCTTGCCGGGCTTTCGGGCAGATCGCCGGGATGGAACGCCGCCTCCTTGCCGCGCGTGCCGTCGGGGTTTTGCAGCGTGCCTCGCACGCAGGCGAGGGTTTCGCCTTCGTGCATGCGCTCCTCCTCGACCGTGGCGCGCAGTGCGGCCAGCGCGAGCGCGGATGTTTCGGCGCCCTGGAAATCGGCGCGGCTGCGCGCGCCTTGGGTCAACGCCTCCATGAAGGCGGTGAGGCGGGCATGCTGGGAATGGTGCAGATGGTCGGCCTTGGTGGCGGCGAAGAGGATCTTCTCGACACGGCGGCCAAGGAAGATGCGGCTGAGGAAGGCGTTGCGCCCGGGCCGGAACGCGCCGAGGATCTCGGCCATCGTGTCCTGAAGATCGGCCACGGCGGGCGGTCCCGCATGTATCGCGCCGAGCGCGTCGACGAGCACGATCTGGCGGTCGATCTTGGCGAAATGGTCGCGAAAGAAGGGCGTGACGATCTGCGCCTTGTAGGCGTCGAAGCGCCGCTCCATCTCGCGCCAGAGGCCACGGCGGGCGGGCTTCTCGGGCTTCTGCATCGGCGCGAAGGTGAGCGCGGGCGAGCCTGCCATGTCACCGGGCAGAAGGAAGCGGCCCGGCGCGACGCCGCTCAGGCCCTTGTCACGCGCGGCCTCGAGATAGGCGGTGAAGCTGTCGGCCAGCGCCTTGATCCGCGGCTCGTCCCAGCTTTCGGCGCCGTCCTCGTCGGCAAGGCGCGCGAGGTAGGGCGCGCCGATCTCGCGACGCTTCATCAGGTAGAGCGTGGCCTCGCACCAATCGGCGTAGCTTTTGTCCATGAGCGCCAGATCCAGCAGCCATTCGCCGGGATAGTCCACGATATCGACATGCACCGTGCGCGGCCCCGAAAAACCGGCCAGAAGGCCCGTAGGCCGCACCCGCAGGCTCAGGCGCAGCTCTGAAATGGTGCGCGTGCTTTCGGGCCAACGGGGCGTCGGCGCGGTTAGCGCATCGAGATGACGCTCGAACTCGAACCGGGGCACGGTATCGTCGGGCTGGGGCTGGAGAAAAGCTGCGTCGATCCGGCCCTCGGCAGCGGCGGCGAGGCCGGGCATGCGCCCGCGCTCGAGCAGATTGGCGACGAGCGAGGTGATGAACACGGTCTTGCCCGCCCGCGCGAGGCCAGTCACCCCGATGCGGATCACCGGCTCGAAAAAAGCGCCCGAGACGGTGCCGGTCAGCCTCTCGGCGCCGCGCGCGAGACCGTCTGCGAGGTTCGATATGCCCAATGCGCGGCCCTTTCCCGTGCAGCCTTGGACCCATAGATAACGGCGCCTCGGCGGTGTTTCCAGTGGCGCGACCGCGACGGTTCCGGCGCGAGAATTTTCGGAAAGACAGCGCCGCGCGCGCTTTCGCGTGGATGCGCGTTGGAGTATGAGCGCGAACATGCAGAGATTTGCGCTCAGGATCGAGTATCACGGCGGCCCCTTCGCGGGCTGGCAGAGGCAGCGCGACCAGCCGTCGGTCCAGGGCGCGATCGAGGCGGCGCTGGCGAAGCTCGAGCCGGGGCCGCACACGATCGCCGCCGCCGGGCGCACGGATGCGGGGGTCCATGCGCTGGGGCAGGTGGCGCATTGCGATCTCGAGAAGGAATGGGAGCCTTTCCGCCTCATGGAGGCGCTCAACTATCATCTGAAGCCCGCGCCGGTCGCGATCACCGCCTGCGCGCGGGTCGAGAGCGATTGGCACGCGCGATTCTCGGCGGTGGAGCGGCGCTATCTCTTCCGGCTCGTGATGCGGCGCGCGCCGGTGACGCATGACAAGGGGCTGGTCTGGCAGGTGCCGCATGACCTCGATGTCGAGGCGATGCGCGCGGGCGCCGCGCATCTCATTGGGCTGCATGATTTCACGACCTTCCGCTCGGCCATGTGCCAGTCGGCCAGCCCGGTCAAGACGCTCGATGCGGTGGAGATCACGCGGCAGGACGGGCCGGGCGGGGCCGAGCTGCGCTTTCGCCTGCGCGCGCGGTCCTTTCTGCACAACCAGGTGCGCAGCATCGTCGGCACGCTCGAGCGGGTCGGGCGCGGCGCCTGGACGCCCGAGGATGTGCGCCGCGCGCTCGTCGCCGCCGACCGCGCCGCTTGCGGGCCGGTCTGTCCCCCCGAGGGGCTCTATCTCGACGCCGTGGGATATCCCGCCGACCCCTTCGGAGCGGATTAGGCTTTGCGCCGCGCGCGGACCGGCGCTAGAGAAGGCGCGCGCGGTCCCTTAGCTCAACTGGATAGAGCAGCTGACTTCTAATCAGCAGGTTCGGGGTTCGAGTCCTCGAGGGATCGCCAAAGTCTCAGCCGTCCGCATTGCCAGCATGCTGGCGCAGCACCTCCATGGGAACGATGTCGAGGGCGCGCTCGTGGGTCGCCTCTAGATGCACGCGGGGGGCGCAGCCTTCCTCGTGGGCTTGGGCGAAGCGGGCGGCGCAGAGGCACCATTGATCGCCGGGTTTCAGCCCGGCGAAGCCGAATTCAGGGCGCGGCGTGCTCAGATCGTTGCCGACATACTTCGAAAAGGCGAGGAATTCGGCGGTCATCTCGGCGCAGACGGTGTGGCTGCCGCGATCCTCGGCGCAGGTATTGCAATGGCCATCACGGAAAAATCCGGTGACCGGATCGGCGAGCGAGCAGGGCTCGAGCCGGGTTCCAAGCACATTGACGGGGGCGTCTTTCTCCATGGTTCAGGGCCTTTCCTTGACGTCTCTGTCACTTTAGCGCGCGGCGGGATGCGGACAAGCGCCGCGCGGCTCAGCGGAACCTGTCCACCAGCTTTTGCAGGGCGCTGCGCGCGTCGGGCTCGGGCGGCGTCTCGGCCGGCTTCTCGGCGTGCGCGCGCGTCGCCTCGGGGGCGGCATCCTTTGCCGCAGGCTTGCCCTTCTGGCCGCCGGAGGAGCGCGGCGGCGCGGTGCGCAGGGCGACCGCGTTCTGGAACTTGCCGCTGTCGCCCGCCGCCAGATGCGGCGCGCCGTCCGAGCAGCCGCGCAGCACATCGTCCAGCCATTCCTGATCGGCCTTCGGGAAGTCATGCAGCACGTAGCCCGGCACGGCGTCCTTGTGGCCGGGATGGCCCACGCCCATGCGCACGCGGGTGTAATGCGGGCCGATATGCTGATGCAGCGAGCGCAGGCCGTTATGGCCCGCATGGCCGCCCCCGTCCTTGACGCGCACCTTGCCGGGCGCGAGGTCGATCTCGTCGTGGAAGACGGTGATATCGGGCGCTTCGAGCTTGAAGAAACGCATTGCCTCGCCTACCGATTGGCCGCTGAGATTCATGAAGGTCGCGGGCTTGAGCAGGAGCACTTTCTCGCCGCCCAGCATGCCCTCGGCGGCCTGACCCTGAAAGCGCGCCTTCCAAGGGCCGAAGCCGTGATCGGTGGCGATCCGGTCGAGCGCCATGAAGCCGATATTGTGACGGTTGCCCGCGTATTTCGCGCCGGGATTGCCCAGTCCCGCAAAGATCAGCATGAGGTGCCTCCTGTCCCGGTCGCGCCCGGATCGCGTCCTATCTATCCGCTCCGGGCACGGATTTGAATGGACCATGCCCAACGCGGCCCGGCAAACGAAAAAACGCGGCCCCGAAGGGCCGCGTTCCGAAACGCAGAACCGAAAGCCGGGCTTATTCGCCGTCGGCGGGCGGAATGTCGTCTTCCTGCTCGATGGTCGGGACTTCGTCGGCGGCTGCCTCATCCTCGTCCTCGGCGTCGGATTTCAGAGCCGACGGGGCCGAGACGTTGCAGATCATGAAGTCGCGATCCTTGATCACCAGCTCGGCACCCTCGGGAAGGGTGATGTCCGAGATCGTGATCGTGTCGCCGATGTTCTCGAGCTTCGACAGATCGACGGTCAGCGTGTCGGGAATGTCGCCGGCGGTGACCAGCAGCTCGACTTCGTTGCGAATCGTCGTCAGAACGCCGCCCTTGCGGATGGCCGGGCACTCTTCCTCGTTCTGGAAGTCGATCGGGATGAAGAGGTTGATCTTCGTCGTGCGGCGCAGGCGCATCAGATCGAGATGCGTCGGCAGATCCTTGACCACGTCGCGCTGCACGTCGCGGCAGATGACGCGGACGTCCTCGTGACCATCGACCTTCAGGTTGAACAGGGTCGACTTGAAGCGGCCCTGCTTGAGGCGCTTGATCAGGACGTTGTATTGGATGTTGATCGGAAGCGGATCTTTGTCGCCACCGAAAACGATACCCGGAACCATGCCCTCGCGGCGTGCGGCACGAGCGGCGCCCTTGCCTGTCCCCGTGCGTTCCTGGGCGTGAAGATCAGGAATTTCTCCAGCCATGTTTAGTCTCCATAAGATAAGGGCGGGGCTCCTCCAAGGCTGTAGCCCCGCATGAAGCCGCTCGCATAGAGGATTTGCTCCCGGATGGGAAGGGCGAATCTGGCGCCGGGCGGGCAGTGCTGCGCGGCTCAGTGCTCGGGCGGCGCCGCGCGGCCCCAGGAGACGCCTTCCAGAAGATCGGGGTCGAGCGTGTCGCCATGCAGGACGCTCACATCGCCTGTCGCCTCGAGCACGACGGCGCGCACGCAGCCGGGTGTGATCGCGTTCGCCTCGCGCAGCTTGCCGCGCAATTCATCGCGTGTGACGCGCGACAGGGCCAAGTTCTCTTCGAGGATTCGGCCCTCATGGACGAGCATGAGAGGGGTATTGTCGGTCAAGCGGCGCATCGGCGTCCAGCGCTGACGCAGGAGCGACACGGCAAAACGCGCGGCGAAGAGCGTCGCCAGCGCGACGAGGCCGGGCCACGGCGTCTTGGCGCTGGTCATCATCGTGGCCAGAACCGAGCCCGCGGCGACGGTCAGTGCGAAATCGAAGCTCGACATCTTGGAGAAGGAGCGCAGCCCGTTGATGCGCGCGAGGACGATGACGGCGATGACCGCGAGAAGCGTCTGGCCGATGATGGCGAGATGTTCCATCCCCTACGCCTCCGTGCGGCAGTCGAGGCCGCGCCAGAGGAAAACTAGCGAGAGCACGGCGATCATGCCGCAGGCGAAGAGGCCGAGAATGCGCTCGAGAAGGCCGTCGATCGAGGTGGGGGACATGAGGAACACCGGCGACATGACTGCCCACCCGACGCCGAGGCCGATGATCCACCAAGCCGCCCGGACATGCCCGGAGCTGCGCAATCCGGCTTGCATCACAGCGCTCAGCAGGGTGAATAGCGCGCCCATCGCATAGACGAGGTAGATGTGGATGACGACGCCTTCATTGTCGTTGTCGCCATATTCGTTGCGCGCGCCGATGATGACGACAATCGCCGCAAGAAGACTGAGGGACATAACGCCGAGGCTCCACCCGGTCTTGCCGAGATGCGCATGGGCCGCCGCCAGCGCGGTGGCCATGAGGCCCGCCGCGAAGCCGTAGAGCGCGATATCCATCAGGATCTCCCACCGCCCGGCGGCCAGATCGCTGATCGTGTCCGAGACCCAGTCATGGTTGGGCACATAGATGGGCGCGATGAGCGTGCCGAGGATGAGCGCGGCGCAGCCGCCGAGCCCGAGCGCACCGCAGGCGATGAGAAGCCAAGGCCGCTCGGCCGTTGGCGCAACGCCCGTGCGGCCTCTTTCATTGCCTTCGGTCGCCATGATCCCGCCCCCGCTGTGCTTTAATGGCACATAACGCGGGGCGGGTTGGTATCGTTCCGGCGGTCTTGGAAGGAGGCTACTGCCAGCCGTCCGAAAATCCCTTGGGAATCATCAGGATATCGCGGTCCACCTTGCGGATGTCCCGGTGCCCGCAAAAGGCCATCGAGACGTCCAGCTCCTTATGGATCACCTCGAGGGCGCGGGTCACGCCCGCCTCGCCCATCGCGCCGAGGCCGTAGATATAGGCGCGCCCGATATAGGTGCCGGTCGCGCCCATCGCGAGCGCCTTGAGCACGTCCTGTCCCGAGCGGATGCCGCTGTCGAGATGCACCTCGATCTTGTCTCCGACGGCGTCGAGGATCTGCGGCAACGCCCTTATCGAGCTGAGCGCCCCGTCGAGCTGACGTCCGCCGTGGTTGCTCACGACGATCGCGTCGGCGCCCACGTTCAGCGCCTCGCGCGCATCGCGCGGATCGATGATGCCCTTGATGACCAGCGGGCCGTCCCACATCTTGCGGAATTGCCGGATGCGGTCCCAGTCGAGCGACTGGTCGAACGCCTCGTTGGTCCAATAGCTCAGATCCCGCGGATCCTTGACCGCCTTCACATGGCCCACGATGTTCCCGAAGCTGCGCCGCTTGGTGCGGAGCATCTCGAGGCCCCATCTCGCCTTGGTCGCCATGTTCGCGACGCTGCGCGGGGTCAGCTTGGGCGGGGCGGAAAGGCCGTTCTTGATGTCCTTGTGGCGCTGGCCCAGCATCTGCAGATCGACGGTGATGACCGCCGCCGAACATTTCGCGGCCTTCGCGCGGTCGAAGAGCCGCTGCATGTAGTCGTCGTCGAGAAGCGTGTAGACCTGAAGCCAGAAAGGCTTGGACGTGTTCTCGGCCACATCCTCGATCGAGCAGATGGACATGGTGGACAGCGTGTAGGGCACGCCGAACTTCTCTGCCGCGCGGGCGGCCTTGATCTCGCCATCCGCGCTCTGCATGCCGGTGAGGCCCACGGGCGCGAGCGCGACGGGCATTGAGACGTCCTGCCCGATCATCTGGCTGGCGGTCGAGCGTCCGGCCATGTCGATGGCGACGCGCTGGCGCAAAAGGATCTCGCTGAAATCGGATGTGTTCGCGCGGAAGGTCTGTTCGGTCCAGCTTCCGGACTCGCAATAGTCGTAGAACATACGCGGCACACGCCGGCGGTAGATCCGTTTGAGATCGTCGATATTGGTGATGACGGGCATGGGCGGGCCTATGGTGCTGCGTTCGCGCAACGTCTTAGCGGCAGAGGCGCATGGCCCGCAATGGGCAGGGCTTATTCCGCCGGTGCGTTCAGCCCCGCGA
The DNA here is from genome assembly GCF_043661195.1 of Roseovarius aquimarinus. Classification (NCBI taxonomy): domain Bacteria; kingdom Pseudomonadati; phylum Pseudomonadota; class Alphaproteobacteria; order Rhodobacterales; family Roseobacteraceae; genus Roseovarius; species Roseovarius aquimarinus. Next base: position 34,520 of record NZ_JBIHMM010000004.1, on the reverse strand, counting down.
TCAGCGCCTTGGCGCTTTCGGAACTCCAATGCGCGTCGCCCTGCATGCGGGCGATCTCGCGGCCCTCGGGGTCGATGATGACGGTGATGGGCAGGCCCAGAACGCCCATGTCGCGCGCGACGCGCTGGTTCGGGTCGCGGTGCATCGGCAGGTTCTCGACGCCGATCTCGGCGAAGAAATCCTCGATGGCGGGCACGGCGTTGCGGCCCGTGGCCAGCGTCACCACCTCGAAATCCTCGCCGCCGAACTCGGTCTGAAGCTCGGAGAGCATGGGCATTTCCTTTCGGCAGGGCGCGCACCACGTGGCCCAGAAATTCAGAAGGACATACTTGCCCTCGTAATGCGCGAGCGTTCCGTCGCCGCCATCCTCCATCACGAAACTGCCGGCCGAGATCGCCTTCGGCTCGGCATGAAAGCTCAGCTTCTTCATGTCGCCTTCGAGCCCCGCCGCGAGCGCGGAATAGTCCCGCGCGGGCGCGTCCGACGCCGCATCCGGCGCGCTGCCCAGAAAGACCACGAGACCCACCGCGATTGCACCCAAGGCGGCGGCGGGATAAAGCAGGGCGGAACGGGACAGGCTCATAATTCCTCCGAAGGATACGGCATGGCAGACAAGACTTCGAACCAGATGTGGGGCGGCCGTTTCGCCGCCGGACCCGATGCGATCATGGAGGCAATTAACGCCTCGATCGGGTTCGACAAGCGCATGGCGGCCCAGGACATCGCCGGCTCGAAGGCCCATGCCGCCATGCTTGCGGCGACGGGCATCGTCACAGATAGTGACGCGCGCGCCATGACGGAAGGGCTCGATGCCGTTCTGGCCGAGATCGAGGCGGGCGACTTCGCCTTTTCCGCGGCGCTCGAGGACATTCACATGAACGTCGAGGCGCGGCTCAAGGAGATCGTGGGCGAGCCTGCGGGCCGGCTGCATACCGGGCGCTCGCGGAACGATCAGGTGGCGACGGATTTCCGGCTCTGGGTGCGTGACCAGTTGGACGGGGCCGAGGGCGCGCTGACCGCGCTGATGCGCGCGCTTGTGTCGCAGGCCGAGGCGGGCGCGGATTGGGTCATGCCGGGCTTCACTCATCTTCAGGTCGCGCAGCCCGTGACATGGGGGCATCACATGCTGGCCTATGTCGAGATGTTCGCCCGCGATCTGGGCCGCGTGCGCGACGCGCGGGCGCGGATGAATGAATGCCCGCTCGGCGCCGCCGCGCTTGCCGGCACGTCCTTTCCCATCGACCGGGACATGACGGCGCAGGCGCTGGGCTTCGATCGGCCCTCGGCCAACTCGCTCGACGCGGTGAGCGACCGGGATTTCGCGCTCGAATTCCTCGGCATGGCGAGCATCTGCGCGATGCATCTAAGCCGGATGGCCGAAGAGCTCGTCATCTGGTCTTCCGCGCAGTTCCGCTTCGTCGCGCTGTCGGATCGTTTCTCGACCGGCTCGAGCATCATGCCCCAGAAGAAAAACCCCGACGCCGCCGAGCTCATCCGCGCCAAGATCGGGCGTATCTTCGGCGCCAATGTCGCGCTGACGCTGGTGATGAAGGGCCTGCCGCTCGCCTATTCGAAGGACATGCAGGAAGACAAGGAGCAGGTCTTCGACGCCGCCGACAACCTCATGCTTGCGCTGGCCGCGATGGAGGGCATGGTGCGCGACATGAGCGCGAACCGCGAGGTTCTCGAGGCTGCCGCCGCGACCGGGTTCTCCACCGCGACCGACCTCGCGGACTGGCTGGTGCGGGTGCTGAACATGCCGTTCCGCGAGGCGCATCACGTCACCGGATCGCTGGTGGCCCTGGCCGAGACGAAGGGCTGCGATCTGCCCGATCTGAGCCTCGAGGACATGCAGGGCGTGCATGCGGGCATCACGGGGGATGTATTCGGCGTGCTGGGTGTGCATAATTCCGTGGCGAGCCGCACGAGCTATGGCGGCACCGCCCCCGACAACGTGCGCGCGCAGGTGGCGCGCTGGCAGGAGAGACTGGCATGAGACTTGGCCTCGCTATGAGCGCGCTGATCGCGCTGGCCGCTTGCGGCGTCGACGGCGCGCCCATCCCGCCGGGCAGCCAGGACGAACTGGCACCCGCGCGCAACCAGACACCCACGGCGAGCGGCCCGATCGGCGGCTTCTCGAGCGTGCATGCGGGGGCCGTGCTGTGAAATACGTCTATCTCGCCCTCGCGGTCTGGGGCACGATCCACCCGATGACCTATTTCATGAACTGGTTCATGCTGAACGGGTTCGATCTGGGCGGCATGATCGACGCATGGCACGTCAATCCGGCGACGAGCGGGCTGGTCTGGGATCTGACCATCGCCGCCGTCGCGCTGACGGTCTGGGTTCTGGTCGAGACATGGCGCAGCCGCGACTGGATGCGCCTGCTGGCGGTGCCCGCGGCCTTCTGCATCGGGGTGAGCTGCGGTCTGCCGCTCTATCTCTACCTGCGTCTGCGCAAGGGCTGATCGCCGGATTTTTCGAGTATTTTCGCCAAGATAAAGCCCCGAGGGGCGATAGGGGACGACGCGGCTTGGATCATTTTCTCTACAAGGACGGCGTGCTGCATGCCGAGGATGTGCCTCTGGCCGAGATCGCGGCCGCCGTGGGCACCCCCTTCTACGTCTATTCGACAGCCACGCTCGAGCGGCATTTCCGCCTCTTCGACGAGGCGCTGGCGGGTATGGATCACCTCGTCTGCTATGCGATGAAGGCGGCGAGCAACGTGGCCATCCTCAAGACGCTGGCGCGGCTCGGGGCGGGAATGGACGTGGTCTCGGGCGGGGAATACATGCGCGCCAAGGCGGCGGGCGTTCCGGGCGAGCGCATCGTCTTTTCCGGTGTGGGCAAGACCCGCGACGAGATGCGCCTCGCGCTCGCCGGCGGCATCCGCCAGTTCAATGTCGAGAGCGAGCCCGAGATGGAGGCGCTGAGCGCGGTGGCCGTGGAGCTGGGCGTGATCGCGCCCATCACGGTGCGCGTCAATCCCGACGTGGATGCCAGGACCCATGCCAAGATTGCGACCGGCAAGAGCGAGAACAAGTTCGGCATTCCCATCGCCCGCGCCCGCGAGGTCTATCGCCTCGCGGCGGATCTGCCCGGCCTCGAGGCGATCGGCATCGACGTGCATATCGGCAGCCAGCTGACCGATCTCGAGCCCTTCCGCATGGCCTATGCCAAGGTGGCCGAGCTGACCGGGGTTCTGCGCGCGGACGGGCATGACATCCGCCGCCTCGATCTGGGGGGCGGCCTCGGCATCCCCTACTCGCGCAGCAACGAGGCGCCGCCGCTGCCCACGGAATACGGCGCGCTCATCCGCGAGACGCTGGGCCATCTGGGCTGCGAGATCGAGATCGAGCCGGGGCGCCTCATCGCCGGGAATGCGGGGCTGATGGTCAGCGAGGTCATCTACGTCAAATCGGGTGAGGGCCGCGATTTCCTGATCCTCGACGGCGCGATGAACGATCTGATCCGGCCCGCCATGTATGACGCCTGGCACGATATCGTGCCGGTGATCGAGCCGGAGCCGGGCGCCGAGCAGCGCCCCTACGACATCGTCGGCCCGGTCTGCGAGAGCGGCGATACCTTCGCCAAGCAGCGCATGATGCCGCAGCTCGAAGCGGGCGATCTGGTGGCCTTCCGAAGCGCGGGCGCCTACGGCGCGGTCATGTCCAGCGAATACAACACCCGGCCCCTCATTCCCGAGGTGCTGGTCAATGGGCATGAATTCGCCGTGATCCGGGCCCGTCCGAGCTTTGACGAGATGATAAATCGAGATACCATCCCCGAATGGCTGTAGCGTTCTGCGGCCCCATCCGGAGAGGTGAATGGCCCAGACCCCCAATCAGCATGCCCCCGACAGCCATGAGGCGGTGAGGCAGCGGCTGCGCGGCCCCCTCAGCCTGACATGGGCGGGCCTGTTGGCCGAGCGGCTGGTGCGCGCCTTCTGGCCGCTCTGGACGCTGATGATCGGCTGCGGTGCGGCGCTCATGCTGGGCTGGCAGGATCTTTTCTCTTTCGAAGTGACGGCTGCCGCCGCCATCGCCGCCTGCCTCGGCGCGCTGGCGCTGCTTGTCGTCGGGGTGTCGGGCTTTCGCTGGCCACGGCGGGCCGAGGCGCTGGCGCGGCTCGATGCGGGGTTGCCGGGGCGGCCCTTGCAAGCGCTCGGCGATGCGCAGGCCATCGGGCGGGGCGATGCCGCGTCCGAAGCGCTCTGGCAGACGCATCTGGAGCGGATGCAGAAGGCCGCCGCTAGCGCCCGTGCGCCCAGACCCGACCTGCGCATCGCGCGGCTCGACCGTTTCGGGCTGCGCTACATCGCCCTTCTGGGCCTAGTCGTGGCCGTCATGTTCGGCTCGGTCTTGCGGATCGGCGCGCCGGCGCAGATGCTGCCGGGCGGGGCCGCCGGGCTTGCCACCGGGCCGGCCTGGGAAGGCTGGATCGAGCCGCCGGTCTATACGGGCCTTCCGACGCTCTACCTTGCCGATCAGGGCGAGAGGATCGAGGTGCCCGAGGGGAGCCGCGTGATGGTGCGCCTCTACGGCGAGCTGGGCGCGCTTGCGTTGTCCGAGACGGTGTCGGGGCGCACCGATGATCTGGGCGCCGCGACGGACCCGGCGCAGGGCTTCGACGTGACGCAGGACGGCACGCTCGCCATCGACGGGCCAGGCGGGCGGACTTGGGACATTCGCGCCGTACCGGACACGGCGCCGAGCGCCGAAGTGCTGGCCGAAGGCGCCAAGACGACGTTCGATGGCCAGATGAGCCAGCCCTACGCCGCGCGCGACGATCACGGCGTGATCGGCGGCACGGCGCGGTTCGCGCTCGATCTGGGTGCGGTGGATCGCCGCCACGGCCTCGCCGCCGAGCCCGAGCCGCGCGAGCCCATCACGCTCGATCTGCCGCTTCCCATCACCGGCAGCCGGACGGAGTTCACCGAGGCGCTGGTCGAGAACCTGTCGGAGCATCCTTGGGCGCATATGCCCATGACGCTGACGATCGAGGTGGAGGATGCGGCGGGCCAGACGGGCGCGAGCGCGCCGATGCCGATGGACCTGCCCGCGCGGCGCTTCTTCGATCCGGTGGCGGCCGCCTTGATCGAGCAGCGGCGCGATCTGCTCTGGAGCCGCGACAACGCGACGCGCGTGGCACAGGTGATCCGGGCGGTGTCCTACAAGCCCGAAGAGAAACTCTTTCGGGATCCGGCGGATTTTCTGAAACTGCGCACGATCCTGCGCCGGCTCGAGGCATCGCTCGAGGGTGGTCTCGACGCCGAGACACGCGACGAGCTCGCCGCCGCGCTTTGGGATCTCGCGGTGACGATGGAGGACGGCGATATCGGCGACGCGCTCGAGCGGATGCGTGAGGCGCAGGAGCGGCTGAGCGAGGCGATGCGCAACGGCGCCAGCGAGGACGAGGTCGCCCGCCTCATGCAGGAGCTGCGCGACGCGACGGACGACTACCTGCGCCAGAAATCCCAGCAGGCCCAGCGCGAGGACGAGACCGACCAGCGCGACATGGGCGACCGCGAGATGACGATGCTCAGCCAGCAGGATCTGCAGGACATGATGGATCGCATTCAGGAGCTGATGCAGGAAGGCCGCATGGCCGAAGCCGAAGAGGCGCTGCGCCAGTTCCAGGAAATGATGGAGAACCTGCGCGTCACCGAGGGCCAGCCGGGGCAGGGCGAGGGAAGTCCGGGGCAGCAGGCGATGGAGGGGCTGGCCGACACGCTGCGCCAACAGCAGGGCCTCTCGGATCAGGCGTTCCGCGATCTTCAGGAACAGTTCAACCCCGGCGCGCGGGCGGGCGAGAGCCAGGGCAATGAAGGCCGCAACGGCGGTCAGGGCCGGGGCCAGAGCCACGAGGGCCAAGGCGGCCAAGGCGAGGCGCAGGGCGGCGAGGGCGAAGGGAACCCGCAGGGCGAGGGCCAGCAGCGCCAGAGCGGGCAGGGCGGTGGCCAGCCGGGCGATCTGGCCGCGCGGCAGGAAGCCTTGCGGCAGGAGCTCGAGCGTCAGCGCGGCAGCCTGCCGGGCAGCGGCGCTGCCACTGAGGAGGCGCGCGGCGCGCTCGACCGCGCGGGCGAGGCGATGGACGGGGCCGAAGAGGCGCTGCGCGGTGATGATCTGGCCGAGGCGATCGACCGCCAGGCCGAGGCTATGGACGCGCTGCGCGACGGGATGCGCAGCCTGGGCGAGGCCATGGCCGAGCAGCAGGGCGAGCGTCAGGGCGGGCAGGGCCAGGCGCAGGGTGCGACCGGTGGCCAGCAATCCGATCCGCTGGGCCGCACGCCCGGGCAGGGCGACCGCGCAGGCACCGATGGCAATCTGTTGCAGGGCGAGGACGTCTACCGGCGCGCGCGCGAGCTTCTGGAGGAGTTGCGTCGCCGCTCGGGCGAAGGCGCGCGCCCCGAGGTCGAGCGCGATTACCTCGAACGGCTGCTCGAGCGGTTCTGACCGCTCAGGCCCGGCTCGGCGCTGCGGGAGGTGCCCGCAGCGTCATCACCGCCTCGAAGATCGCGGCGGCGAAGATAAGCGTGCCGCCAAGCGCCTGCCAAAGCCCGAAAGGCTCGTCGAGCAGGATTGCGGCAGAGATCACCCCGGAGACGATCTCGAGCGTGAAAAGAAAGCTGAGCAGCGCCGGCGCGAGGCGCAGCGCGCCCCAGAGCGTCATTCCGATCACCGGGACGAGATAGGCCGCGCCGAGCGCGAGAGAGAGGCCGAGCGCGCCGATGCCGGCCGCGTCGCTCAGCGTCTCGCCCAGGATCACCACGAAAAACGCCGATTGCAGCGCGCCCCAGCCCACCGTCGCAAGGGTCAGCGCGGCCACGGGGGCCCTGCGCCCGGTGAAGATCAGCGCCGCGCCGATGGCCCATGAAACGCCCGCCGCGAGCGCCATCAGATCGCCGATGTTGAGCGAGGCGAGCGAGAGATCGCCGCCGAGGACGAGATAGGCCCCGATCAACGACAGCCCCAGCGTGAGCCATGAGCTGCGCTGCCACGGCATGCGCAGGAACGCCCATTCGATGATCTTGGACCATGCGGGGGCGAGGTAGAACAACAAGATCACCCGCACCACGTCCGACAGCGTGATCGCGATGGAATAGAGCGTGAAGGCCAGCGCGATCAGGAATGCGCCGAGAAGCGCCTTCGGTCCGATGCGCGCCGACAGGCGGCGCGCCGCGATGAAGGCGGCGAGCAGGATCACCGCGCCGAGATTGCACAGAAAACTGGCCTGCGCGCCGGTCAGGCCCATGCTTTCGATCAGGCGGATCGGGATCCACCACAGACCCCACATGATCGCCGAAAGGAATGTGAGCATCACCGGCGCGAGCTGGCCGCCCGGTATGGGGGTGGAGGCGGATTTCACGCGGGGATCGCGGCGCGGCTCACCCGCCGGTGCCGGTGCCGGTGCCGGTTTCGGCCCCGGTATCCGCCGGCGCATTGCCGGTCACCGTGTCGAACCAGAGCATCAGCGCGGCGATCTGCCCATCCAGCCAGACCCGCAGCCCGTCGACCCAGACCACGTAATCGGCAAGCACGTCCCGAAGGGCCGGCAGCATCTCGGCAAGCTGCGCCGCGAAGGCATAGACGCCGAGCGCGGCGAGCGCGGCCAGAACCATCAGCAAAAAGCCACGGCCAAAGCCGCCGCGGCTACGCGGCGCGGCCTCGGGATACGCGTCATGCCCGGTTTCGGCGCCATCGTATTGCGCCGGCTCGGGTCCGAGCGAGGAATTGATTTCCTCGATATCGGGGAAAAGACTGCTGCGCGATTTGGGATCGATGTCGTCGTGATCGTCATCGCTGCGCTCATCGGGATCGAAGCCGCGCATGCGGGCCATGCGCTCGCGCGCCTGCCGGGCGCGCGTCGCCTCGCCCTCGTCCTCGTCGAGGCCGAGATCGGGCTGCATCTCGACGCCGCCCTGGGCCGCCGCGCGGGCGCGTTTCTCGCGCTCGGCCTCCTCGCGCAGCACCGACGCGACCGAGGGATCTATCTCGCGCCGCTCGGGGCGGGCAGAGGGCTTGGTCTGCGCCGCCGGCTCGGGCGGAGGCGGCGGGGCGAAATCCTCGGCGGCGGGTGAGGGCGGCTCGGGCGCCTCGGGGGGATCGACCTCTTCCCAGTCGTCCTCCTGCGCGGCAGTGCCCTCAGGGATGTCATCCTCGTCGCCTGCATCGGAGATGTGATCGCGATGGGGCTGGAACCACGTGTCGCCGCAATTGGAGCACTGCACGTCGCGGCCCGTTTCGGGGATCACCTCGTCGGGCACCTCGTATTGGGCACCGCAATTCGGGCAAGTCAGCCTCATTTTCGCACCTGTCACCTGTCCCCGTTTGCCGGGCTGTTTCTGATTATGGACAGCCTAAGGTTTAAAGGATGGATCGAAAAGAGCAAAGGAATTGCGGCCCCGCATTGCAACGCAAGGCGCGGTGGGGCATTTAGGAGCCAAATCGGGCATGAGGGGCAGCCGGTGATCGAGCTGGAAAATGTGGCCTATTCCTATGGCGGCGGCGAGCTTCTCAGCGATATCTCGCTGCGGCTCTCACCCGGCTCGTTTCATTTCCTGACGGGGCCGTCCGGCTCGGGCAAGACGACGCTGCTCAAGCTGCTGTACGGCGCGCTGATCCCGACCGCCGGTTTCGTGCGGCTTTTCGATGCGGATGTGCGCGAGCTGACGCGCGACGACATCGCACTCGCCCGCCGGCGGATCGGCGTGGTGCATCAGGATTGCCAGTTCCTCAACCACCTGTCGGTGTCCGAGAACATCGCCCTGCCGCTCATGGTGTCGGACCGCAACATGCTCGACGAGGACGCGAACCTGCGCGAGCTGACCGGCTGGGTCGGTCTCACGCAGCGTGCGGGCGCCCTGCCGCCCGAGCTTTCGGGCGGGGAGCGGCAGCGCGCGGCGCTGGCGCGCGCGATCATCATGTCGCCCGATGTCATCCTCGCCGACGAGCCGACGGGCAATGTGGACTGGGAGATGTCGCAGCGCCTCATGCGCCTGCTGATCGAGCTGAACCGCATGGGCAAGACGGTGATGATCGCGACCCACGACCTCGCCCTCATCCGCGCGGCCAAGAGCCAGGTTCAGGCGCGCGTGCTCCGGATCTCGAACCGGCGTCTGCAATTGGCGGGGGCGGATCTGTGAAGCTCGATCTCGAACGGCTGCGCGGCCTTTTGGCGGGCGATGCGGGGGCGGACCGGGTGGTGCCGCCCACGGGCTTCACCGCGTGGCTTACGCTCTTCGCCGCGGGCGCGATGGCCTTCCTCGCCGTCTTCGCGCTGGCGCTGTCGCTGGCGACGGCGCGGCTGGCCGATCGCTGGGGCGACGCGCTCGCGCGCAGCTCCACCTTGCGTATCTCGGCCCCGGAGGGCCAGATGGCGGCGCAGACGGAGGCGGCGCTGAAGGTGTTGAACACGACCGAGGGCATCGCCTCGGCCCGCGCGCTCAGCGCAGAGGAGCAGCGCGCCCTGCTCGAGCCGTGGTTCGGGCCGGACCTTCCGGTCGAGACGCTGCCCATCCCCCAGCTTGTCGAGATCATCGAGGAGGCTGACGGCTATGACGCCGCCGGCCTGCGCCTGCGCCTCGCCGCCGAAGTGCCGGGTGCCGTGCTCGACGATCATACCCGCTGGCGCGCGCCGCTTGTGCGCGCGGCCTCGCGGCTGCGGTTCATGGGATGGGTCTCGCTTCTGCTCATCGCGGGCACGGTCGCGGCGATGATCACGCTGGCGGCCAATGCCGCGCTTGCCGCGAATGCGCAGGTCATCGGCGTGCTGCGCCTCGTGGGCGCGCGCGACGGGTATATCGCGCAGGCCTTCGTGCGGCGCTTCACCTTGCGCAGCCTCGGCGGCGCGGCGGTGGGCATGGTGCTCGGCACGGTCGCGGTGGCGTTCCTGCCGCGCACCGAAGTGGGCGGCGGCTTTCTCACGGGCCTCGGCTTTCAGGGCTGGCACTGGCTCTGGCCGCTGACGATCCCGCTCCTGTCGGGACTGGTCGCGTTCCTCGCCACCCGCGCGGCGGCGGCGCGCACCTTGCGGGACATGCCGTGACGGGGGCGCTCCAATGGCTGCGCTCGCTCGCCTTCATCGTGCAGATGTATCTGGCGATGGCGGTGATCGGCCTTGTCTTCTTCCCCTGGGCGATCGTCAGCGCGCGGGGCGCGCGCACGGCTTGCAAGCTTTTCTGCATCTGGGTGCGCTGGAGCCTCGGGGCCATGGTCGGGCTTCGGACCGAGATCCGCGGCACGCCCCCCGAAGGCGAGGTGCTGATCGCCGCCAAGCATCAGTCCTTTCTCGACATCATCCTCATCTTCGGCGCCGTTCCGGCGGGCAAGTTCATCATGAAGCGCGAGCTGATGTGGGCGCCGATCCTCGGCCAATATGCGCTGCGCATCGGCTGCATTCCGGTCAACCGGGGCAAGCGGGGCGCGGCGGTCAAGAAGATGGTCGAGGATGTGGCGCGCGGCGCGGCGCAGCCGGGCCAGCTCATCATCTATCCGCAAGGCACGCGCGTCGCGCCGGGCGTCGCCGCACCCTACAAGATCGGGTCGGGCGCGATCTATTCCGAGATCGGTCAGGATTGCGTGCCGGTGGCGACGAATGTGGGTGTCTTCTGGCCCAAGCGCGGCATCCTGCGCAAGCCGGGCGTCGCCGTGGTGGAGTTCCTGCCGAGGATCGAGGCGGGCGTGCCGCGCGCCGAATTCATGGCGCGGCTCGAGACTGAAATCGAGGGCGCGTCGAACGCGCTTCTGACCGAAGCGGGGTTCGGCAAACATGCACTACGTTGAAGATATCGCGGCGCTCGAGGCGCTCTACGGCACGCCCAGCGTCGCCGCGCAGCGCAAGGTCTCGGACCGGCTCCTGCCGCTTCATGCCGAGTGGATCGCCGCCTCGCGCTTTTGCGTGCTGAGCACGGTCGGACCGAACGGCACCGATGGCAGCCCGCGCGGCGATGACGGCCCGGTGGTGACCGCGCTCGACGCGCGCACGCTCGTTATGCCCGATTGGCGCGGGAACAACCGGATGGACAGCCTGCGCAACATCGTCGTGGATGGCCGCCTGTCGCTGATATTCCTCGTGCCGGGATCGAACACCGTGATCCGCGTCAACGGGCGCGGCCGGGTGACGACCGATGCCGCGCTTCTGGCGCGGTTCGGCAAGGACGGGCAGATGCCGAGGACTGCGGTGGTGATCGAGATCGCCGAGGTCTATCTGCAATGCTCGCGCGCGCAGCAGCGCTCGGGGCTCTGGACGCGGGACGACAGCGACGGGTTGCCCAGTATGGGCGAGCTGCTGGCCGAGGCGACCGAAGGCGCGATAGAGGGCGCGGCATTCGACCGCGAATGGGCAGATCGATCGGTGCGCGAGATCTGGTCGTAATCCGGCGTTTGCGAGGAAAACCGCCCCGATAGCCCGCGATGCGGGACTATCGAGGCGTCTCGATCAAGCGTGGATCGCGCCGTCGCCGCAGGCGAGGGCGGCTTCGCGCACGGCCTCGGAATAGGTCGGATGCGCGTGGCAGGTCAGGGCCAGATCCTGGGCGGCAGCGCCGAATTCCATCGCGACGCAGACCTCGTGAATGAGATCGCCCGCCGAGGGACCGATGATGTGGCAGCCGAGGATGCGGTCCGTCTCCTTGTCCGCGAGGATCTTGACGAAACCGTCGGCGGCGAAATTCGCCTTGGCGCGGCCATTGCCCATGAAGCTGAACTTGCCCGCCTTGTAGGCGCGCCCCTCTTTCTTGAGCTCTTCCTCGGTCGCGCCGACCGAGGCGACCTCGGGATGGGTGTAGATGACGCCGGGGATGACGCCGTAATTGACGTGCCCGTGCTTGCCCGCCAGCACCTCGGCGCAGGCCATGCCCTCGTCCTCGGCCTTGTGGGCCAGCATCGGGCCGTCGATCGCGTCGCCGATGGCATAGATGCCCTTGACGTTCGTCTGCCAGTGATCGTCCGTCTTGATCTGGCCGCGGTCGGACATCTCGACGCCGAGCTTGTCGAGCCCCAGACCATCGGTGAAGGGCTTGCGGCCCGTTGCCAGAAGCACGGTATCGGCCTCGATCTCGGCCTCGCTGTCGTCCTTGCGCAGCTTGTAGGTGACGGTGGCCTTGCCGCCCTTCACGTCGCAGCCCTGCACGGCGGCGCCCATGATGAACTCGATCCCCTGCTTTTTCAGGATGCGCTGGAAGGTCTTCTGCACTTCCGCGTCCATGCCGGGGGTGATCGCGTCGAGATATTCGATCACCGTCACCTCGGCGCCGAGGCGGCTATAGACGCTGCCCATCTCGAGGCCGATGACACCCGCGCCGATGACGACCATCTTCTTCGGGATCTTGGCGAGTTCGAGCGCGCCCGTGGAGCTGACCACGGTCTTCTCGTCCACCTCTACGCCCTTGAGGCCGGCCGGCTCGGAGCCGGAGGCGATGATGATGTTTTTGGCCTCATGTGTGTCGTCGCCGACCTTGACCTTGCCCGCTTCGGGAATCGAGGCCCAGCCCTTGATCCAGTCGATCTTGTTCTTCTTGAAGAGAAACTCGATCCCCTTCGTGTTGCCGTCGATCGTCTCCTGCTTGTAGTCCTGCATCTGCTTCCAGTCGACCGAGGGCGACTTGCCCTTGAGGCCCATGGCCGCGAAATTGTGCTCGGCCTCGTGGAGCATGTGCGAGGCGTGCAGCAGCGCCTTGGACGGGATGCAGCCGACGTTGAGGCAGGTGCCGCCCAGCGTCTCGCGCCCCTCGACGCAGGCGGTCTTGAGGCCCAGCTGCGCGCAGCGGATCGCGGCGACATAGCCGCCGGGGCCGGAGCCGATCACGATGACATCATATGTGGCCATGGGTGGGGTTCCTTTGCATCAGATGCGGTCGCTCTCGAAAAAACAGGGATTTCTTCGCAGGGTCAACCGGAGGGGGAAAGTGGTTTGGGGCGGGATATGGGTATTCGCAGTAAGATGAAAGATCAGACCAGCGCCGCCAGAAGCATCAGCGTGGTGGCGCCGAAGCCCACCACCCAGACATAGGAGCGCCACGGCACGAGGCCGAAGTAATAGGCGGGAACGTAGGCGATCCGCGCGGCGAGATAGACCCATGCGCAGGCGGCGGTGAAGCCGCTCGACTGGTCCGAGACGGTGATGACCGTGCAGGCGATGGTGAAAAGGATGAGCCCCTCGAAATGGTTGTTGAGCGCGCGCACGAGGCGCGCGGTCGTCGGCTTGACCTGGTCGATCATGGGGCCGCCCATCCGCTCGGGATCGCGGGGCGACATCGTCTTGGCGGGACCGAGCTCGAGATTGACGGGAACGGCCATGAGGACGAATTGCACGACTTGCAGAAGGGCCGCGAGGGTGAGGACGGTAAGCTCGGGTGTCATGACGCGATTGCCTTTGCGATGAGGGCCGCGCGGGCGTCGAAGCTGCCGATGCGGGCCGAGGGGTGAGGAGCGATGGCGTGGTCGATGCCGAAATGGCTGAGGACATTGGCGGCATCCGTGCCGAGCGCGACGGGGCGCCGGCCCATCAGCTCGTGCCGGCCGATCGCGTCGAAACTCGCGCGGGCATGGGCGGCGGGGATGGTGCTGGAGCGTTTCGGCGTCAGCAGATGGAAGACGGGGGTGATGTAGATGTCCTCGCGTCTGAGGTTCAGAAGCGCGAGCGCCTTGTCGATGACGCGGATGAACGGGTTGTCCGGCAGGTGGCCGTAACGCTGGAGGTGGGTGCGGTGCTCCATCGCCGAGGGCGCGTCGAGCCAGTCCTTCGAGATGAGGAGGGGCCCCCCGAGGTTGCCGCAGGCGATCTGGATGGGCGAGACATAGTCGCCGTCGAAGCCGTAGTCCGCAAGGGTGGGATAGTCCGGCAGGCGGAAGGCGCGGCGGGCGGCTATGGCGCGGGTGTAGGGAGCGCAGGCGTCAATCATCAGGCGCAGCTCCGTTTCCACATGGTCGCCGGTGGCGGACTACTGGTCATTCGTTTTTCGCCTTCTTCGCTCTGATCCAGCCGATGAACGGAATAACCCAACCGAGCAGCGCCGCGGACAGAACCAGCTTCGCGGATGGCCTGGCGAAGGCATCGGCTCCGCCAATCCAGACCATGCAGACCGAGAATAACGCACAAAAGAGCCAAATCCTGAATGCGAAAGCAATTGGACGATCTTTGGCAAAGACGGCGAGCCTTCTTCGCCAAGCTGTGTGGCGCGGAAACTCTTTGTCGAAATCTGGTTCGGGAGTGTGGCTCATGCGCTTTCCCAGCTGCGGTCAGGGGCGGAAATGGCTCCGGCCCCTGACTGCCTTGCGAAAGGGTGCAGTGCGGCGTGGATCACAGATCCATCAGCAACCTGCGCGGATCCTCCAGCGCCTCTTTGACGCGCACGAGGAACGTGACCGCGCCCTTGCCATCCACGATACGGTGATCGTAGCTGAGGGCCAGATACATCATCGGGCGGATGACGACCTCGCCCTTGATGGCCATGGGGCGGTCCTGGATCTTGTGCATGCCGAGGATGCCCGATTGCGGCGGGTTCAGGATGGGCGAGGACATGAGCGATCCGTAGACCCCGCCGTTCGAGATAGTGAAGGTGCCGCCCTGCATCTCTTCCATGCTGAGCTTGCCATCGCGCGCCTTGGCGCCCTTCTCGGCGATGGCCTTCTCGATGGCGGCGAAGCCCATCGCGTCGGCGTCGCGGATGACGGGAACGACGAGGCCCGTGGGCGTGCCGGTGGCGATGCCCATATGGACGAAGTTCTTGTAGACGATCTCGGTACCGTCGATCTCGGCATTGACCTCGGGAACTTCCTTCAGCGCGTGCACGCAGGCCTTGGTGAAGAAGGACATGAAGCCGAGCTTCACGCCATGCTTCTTTAGGAATTCGTCCTTGTACTCGTTGCGCAGCGCCATGACCTCGGTCATGTCCACCTCGTTGTAGGTGGTGAGCATCGCCGCCGTGTTCTGGCTGTCCTTGAGGCGCTTGGCGATGGTCTGGCGCAGGCGCGTCATCTTGACCCGCTCTTCGCGGTCGGCATCGGAAGCCGGAGAAGGCGCGCGCTTGGGCGCGGCGGGGGCGGGCGCCTCGGCCTTGGCGCCGCCGTCCTTGGCCGCCTTGGCCACATCCTCTTTCATGATGCGGCCGTCCTTGCCGGTGCCGGTGACCTGATCGGCGCTGAGCCCGGCCTCGGCCATCGCCTTCTTGGCCGACGGGGCGTCCTCGACATCCTTGCCGCCGCCCGCCTTGGGCTGCTGATATTGATCGCCGTCCGCAGGGGCATCGTCCTTCGCCTGCTCGACGCCGCTGTCGCTGCCCGAGGAGAGCACGGCGAGCTTGCCGCCGGCCTGCACGGTGTCGCCCTCGTTCGCGAGGATTTCCGACAAGGTGCCGGCGCCGGGGCTCGGCACCTCGACCGAGACCTTGTCAGTCTCGAGCTCGCAGAGCATCTCGTCGGCCTCGACGGTGTCGCCGGCCTTCTTAAACCATGTGCTGACCGTCGCCTCGCTGACGCTCTCGCCCAGGGTGGGGACCATCACGTCGATGCTGCCGCCGCCGCCGCCGGATGCCTTCTCGGTCTGCTTGCCGTCCTTCGGCTCGGGCTTGGCTTCGGACTTCTCTTCCTTGGCGGGTTTTTCGTCCTTGCTCTTGGCTCCCGAGCCTTCCTCGATCGTCGCGAGAAGCGCATCGACGCCGACGGTCTCGCCCTCGGGGGCGACGATGTCGCCCATCGTGCCCGCGGCGGGGCTGGGCACCTCGACGGTGACCTTGTCGGTCTCGAGCTCGCAGAGCATTTCATCGGCCTCGACCTTGTCGCCCGGCTTCTTGAACCAGGTGGCGACGGTGGCTTCGGAGACGGATTCTCCCAAGGTGGGAACGCGGACTTCGGTGCTCATGACTTAGTTTCCTTTGATCGTCAGCGCGTCGTCGACGAGCGCTTCTTGTTGTGCCTTGTGCTGGCTCGCGAGGCCCGTGGCGGGCGATGCCGCAGCCGCGCGGCCCGCGTATTCCGGGCGCTTGTGCTTGGCGTCGATGCGGCCCAGCACCCATTCGATATTGGGCTCGATGAAGGACCATGCGCCCTGGTTCTTGGGCTCTTCCTGACACCAGACCATCTCGGCCTGCTTGAACCGCTCCAGCTCCTTCACCGCGGATTGCGCGGGGAAGGGATAGAACTGCTCGAAACGCATCAGGTAGATGTCGTCGATGCCGCGCTTGTCGCGCTCCTCGAGCAGATCGTAATAGACCTTGCCCGAGCACATGACGACGCGCTTGATCTTGTCGTCGGCCACCAGCTCGGTGTCCGAATTGCCGTATTGCGCATCGTCCCACAGAACGCGGTGGAAGCTCGAGCCGATGGTGAACTCCTCGGCCTTCGAGACCGCCAGCTTGTGCCGCAGAAGCGATTTCGGCGTCATCAGGATCAGCGGCTTGCGGTAGGTGCGGTGCAGCTGCCGGCGCAGGATGTGGAAATAGTTGGCCGGGGTCGTGCAGTTGGCGACGATCCAGTTGTCCTGTCCGCACATCGTCAGGAACCGCTCGAGACGTGCCGAGGAATGCTCGGGCCCCTGGCCTTCGTAGCCATGGGGCAGAAGGCAGACGAGGCCCGACATGCGCAGCCATTTCGATTCGCCCGAGGAAATGAACTGGTCGAACATGATCTGCGCGCCGTTGGCGAAATCGCCGAATTGCGCTTCCCAGAGGGTGAGCGCGTTCGGCTCGGCCAAGGTGTAGCCATACTCGAAGCCGAGTACGGCATATTCCGACAGCATCGAGTCGATCACCTCGTAGCGGGCCTGCCCCTCGCGGATGTTGTTGAGCGGGTAATAGCGCTCTTCGTCATCCTGGTTGATGAGCGCCGAATGCCGCTGGCTGAAGGTGCCGCGCGTGCTGTCCTGCCCCGAAAGGCGGACCGGAAAGCCCTCGGTCAGGAGCGAGCCGAAGGCCAGCGCCTCGCCCGTGGCCCAGTCGAAGCCCTCGCCGGTCTCGAACATCTTGGCCTTGGATTCGAGCAGGCGCTGCACTGTCTTGTGCAGCGGGAAGCCGTCCGGCGCCTTGCAAAGGGCCGTGCCGATCTCGTGGAAGGTCTCTTCCTTGATGGCGGTCTGGCCGCGTTGGTAATCCTCTTCCTTGCGGTCGAGATGGGACCATTTGCCGTCCAGCCAATCGGCCTTGTTCGGCTTGTAGTTGGCGCCCGCCTCGAACTCGTCGGCAAGATAGGACTGGAAGGCGTCCTTCATGTCCTCGACCTCGCCCTCGGGAATGAGGCCGTCCTTGACCAGGCGTTCGGTGTAGAGGGTCAGCGTGGTCTTCTGCTGCTTGATCTTCTTGTACATCACCGGGTTGGTGAACATGGGCTCGTCGCCCTCGTTGTGACCGAAGCGGCGATAGCAGATGATGTCGATCACGACATCCTTCTGGAACTTCTGGCGATATTCCGTGGCGACCTTGGCGGCGTGGACCACGGCCTCGGGATCGTCGCCGTTCACGTGGAAGATCGGCGCCTCGACCATCAGCGCGATGTCCGTGGGGTAGGGGCTGGAGCGGCTGAAATGCGGCGCGGTGGTAAAGCCGATCTGGTTGTTCACCACGATATGCATCGTGCCGCCGGTGCGGTGACCGCGCAGGCCCGAGAGGCCGAAGCATTCCGCCACGACGCCCTGACCCGCGAAGGCCGCGTCGCCGTGCAGCAGGATCGGCAGAACCTGCGTGCGCTCGGTGTCGCCCAGTTGGTCCTGCTTGGCGCGCACCTTCCCCAGAACGACGGGGTTCACCGCCTCGAGATGGCTGGGGTTGGCGGTCAGCGACAGGTGCACCTTGTTGCCGTCGAATTCGCGGTCCGAGCTGGCGCCGAGATGGTATTTCACGTCGCCCGAGCCGTCCACGTCATCAGGCTTGAAGCTGCCGCCCTGAAATTCGTTGAAGATCGCGCGATAGGGCTTGCCCATGACGTTCGCGAGCACCGACAGGCGGCCGCGGTGCGGCATGCCGATCACGATCTCCTTCACGCCCAGATTGCCGCCGCGCTTGATGATCTGCTCCATCGCGGGGATGAGGCTCTCGCCGCCGTCGAGGCCGAAGCGCTTGGTGCCCATGTATTTGACGTGGAGGTATTTCTCGAGCCCCTCGGCCTCGACCATCTTCTTGAGGATCGCCTTGCGGCCCTCCTCGGTGAAGTTGATCTCGTTGCCATAGCCCTCGATCCGTTCCTTGAGCCATCCGGCCTGCTCGGGGTCGGAGATATGCATATATTGCAGCGCGAAGGTGCCGCAATAGGTGCGGCGCACGATGCCCATGATCTCGCGGATCGACGCGATCTCGAGACCGAGCACGTTGTCGATGAAGATCGGGCGGTCCCAATCCTCGCCGGTGAAGCCGTAACTCTCGGGATCGAGCTCGGGGCGGAAGGGCTGCTCGCGCAGGCCGAGCGGATCGAGATCCGCGATGAGATGCCCACGGATGCGGTAGGCGCGGATCAGCATGAGCGCGCGCACCGAATCGAGCACGGCGCGCTGGATCGCCTTGTCGCTGACCTCGGCACCCTTTTCGCGGGCCTTCTCGGTCAGTTTCTTGCCCACGGCCTTCGCCTCGGGCTCGGCCGGGTATTCGCCTGTCAGGGCCGAGGTCAGATCGTCCTGCGGCATGGGCGGCCAATCGGCGCGCGCCCAGGAGGGGCCAGCGGCCTCGGCGGTGACATCGCTGCCGTCATCGCCCATTTCCTTGAAGAATTTCTGCCACGCCTCGTCCACCGCATTCGGATCGTTCGCGTAGCGCGCGTAAAGCTGTTCGAGATACTCCGCGTTATGTCCCTGCATGAAGCTGGAGGCATGAAATTGGTCGTTCGGGGATTGGTCGGTCATTGGAGCACCTCAAACAGGTCGGGGCATAGGGAGCTTGCCATGCGGGCGATGCCGCGATGGCTGTTGTGGGGGCGGGTCAGGGCCCGCCCCCGGATATGGCGCGTTGGCCGCATGATTTACCCGATCGCCTCCAGCACCGCCTCGCCAAGACCCGCTGGGCTTTCGGCGACGATGATCCCGGCGGATTTCATCGCCTCGATCTTGTCATCCGCGCCGCCCTTGCCGCCGGCGACGATGGCGCCTGCGTGGCCCATGCGGCGGCCCGGAGGGGCGGTGCGGCCTGCGATGAAGCCTGCGGTCGGCTTCCAGCGGCCGCGCTTCTTCTCGTCCGCGAGGAACTGAGCGGCTTCTTCTTCGGCCGATCCACCGATCTCGCCGATCATGATGATCGACTGCGTCTCGTCATCGGCGAGGAACCATTCCAGCACGTCGATATGCTCGGTCCCCTTGATGGGATCGCCGCCGATGCCGACGCAGGTCGATTGGCCGAGACCCACATCCGAGGTCTGCTTGACCGCCTCATAGGTCAGCGTGCCCGAGCGGCTGACGACGCCGCAGGAGCCGCGCTTGTGGATATGGCCGGGCATGATGCCGATCTTGCAGGCGTCGGGCGTGATGACGCCGGGACAGTTGGGGCCGATCAGCTTCGATTTCGAGCCTTCCAACGCGCGCTGCACGCGCATCATGTCGAGCACCGGGATGCCTTCGGTGATGCAGACGATCAGCTCCATCTCGGCGTCGATCGCCTCGAGGATGGAATCCGCCGCGAAGGGCGGGGGCACGTAGATCACGGAGGCGTTCGCTTCGGTCGCGTGCTTGGCCTCGTGGACCGAATTGAAGACCGGCAGATCGAGATGCGTCTGGCCGCCTTTGCCGGGGGTCACGCCGCCGACCATCTTGGTGCCGTAGGCGATGGCCTGTTCGGTGTGGAACGTGCCCTGGCTGCCGGTGAGACCCTGGCATATGACCTTGGTGTTTTCGTCGATGAGAATGGCCATGTATCTAGGCTCCTTGATGTGTCTTTTGTGTTTCTATCGGGGCGCGATGGCGCCCGCAGGGCCGCTGGGATGTCACGGTGCCTCCTGGCTGGCATGATGCCGCTCGACGGCCTCGATGACCTGCGCGCGCGACCAAAGGCCCATCGAGCGTTGGCGCCGCCCGCGACTTGTCTCCAGCACCTCGGGGCTCAGATCGATCTCGCCGGTTTCGGCGATCGTCTCGAGCGGTTCGGGGAAGTTGAACGGTGCGGCGCAAGGGTTGAACGGCGCAAAATCCCCGTTCTTGCGCAGCCTCTTGTTCCAGGTGCCGTGATGCATGCTTGTCAGCAGGAACGAGATGCCGCTCTGGGCGAAATTCTCGAAAAATTTCCAGCGCAGCCACCATTTGAGGTGAAAGAGGCAGTCGCGGCACATCATCATGTCGGCGTCGGGCAGCGGATCCGAGGTGATGTCGAGATGCACGAATTCGCGGTTCTTGCGCCCATGCTCCGCGCGCACGGCCTCGATCACTTCGGCGGAAATGTCGCCGCCGGTGTAATGCGTACGCCCCAGCTTGGTGTGCTGCATCCAGAACCAGTCGCCGCAGGGTGCGTCGAGAAACCGTTTGACCTTGTAGCGTTTCAGCAGGTCCGGCAGCGCCGCGCGCAATGCTTCCGTCGCCTCGAGCGTGGAGCCTGAACCGGAGCGCGATTCCACCTTGCGCCCGGACCAGTCCTTGGTCTCGAATTCGTCTCTCAAAGCATCGCGCATCGGCTTTCCTTACGCTTTCGCACTGCCGCCACCGGGGCGCGCGTCGCTCACCCCTTCACCGCCTTCACGATCTTCTGGGCGCCGTCCTTGAGGTCATCCGCCGCGATCACGTCGAGGCCGGAGTTGTTGATGATCTCCTTGCCCTTCTCGACGTTCGTGCCCTCGAGACGCACGACCAGCGGCACTTTGAGGCCGACTTCCTTGACCGCGGCGACCACGCCCTCGGCGATGACGTCGCAGCGCATGATGCCGCCGAAGATGTTGACGAGGATGCCTTTGACCTGCGGATCGGACGTGATGATCTTGAACGCCTCGGTCACCTTCTCCTTGGTCGCGCCGCCGCCCACGTCGAGGAAGTTGGCAGGCTCGGCGCCGTAGAGCTTGATGATGTCCATCGTCGCCATGGCAAGGCCCGCGCCGTTGACCATGCAGCCGATCTCGCCGTCGAGGGCGATGTAGTTGAGATCGTACTTGGAGGCTTCGAGCTCTTTCGGATCCTCTTCGGTCGTGTCGCGCAGCTCGGCGATATCCGAGTGGCGGTAGATCGCGTTGCCATCGAAGCCCATCTTGGCGTCGAGGCATTTCAGATCACCCTTGTCGGTCACGATCAGCGGGTTGATCTCGAGCATCTCCATGTCTTTTTCGATGAACATCTTGTAGAGCGTGCCCATCAGCGCGACGCATTGCTTGATCTGCGCGCCTTCCAGACCGAGGTTGAACGCGATGCGGCGGCCGTGGAAGGCCTGATAACCGGTCGCGGGATCGACGGAGAAGCTGAGGATCTTCTCGGGCGTCTTTTCGGCCACTTCCTCGATGTCCATGCCGCCTTCCGTGGAGGCGACGAAGCTGACGCGGCTGGTCTGGCGATCGACCAGCAGGGCCAGGTACATCTCGGTTTCGATGCCGCTGCCATCCTCGATATAGATGCGGTTGACCTGCTTGCCGGCCTCGCCGGTCTGCTTGGTCACGAGGGTGCGGCCCAGCATGCGCTTGGCCTCCTCGGCGGCTTCCTCGACCGACTTGGCAAGGCGCACACCGCCCGCATCGCCGGCGCCGGCCTCCTTGAACTTGCCCTTGCCGCGGCCGCCAGCATGGATCTGCGCCTTGACCACCCAGAGGGGTCCGTCCATCTCGCTGGCCGCTGTCTTGGCTTCTTCGGCGCGCAGCACGACGCGCCCGTCCGAGACGGGGGCGCCGTAGGAGCGCAGGAGAGCCTTGGCCTGATACTCGTGGATGTTCATCTGAAACTGTCCCGTTTTTTGTAATCGCCTCTGGTATACATAGAAGCGTTGCCAAGGATTAAACGGTTTTTGCGTTTCGCCCGGGCCTAAACGGTGAAATTTCGACATTTGTGATCACACGAATATCTTGTGTGATCACAAATATTGTCGCGGGTGCGCCGGGAGGAATCATGCGGCGCGCCGAAGAGACAAAAAGACCCCGGCGGTGGGTGCCGGGGCCTCGGGTCGTTTGGGTGCATCCGGCCCGCGTGCGGGCCCGCAGCGGCTGCTGCGATCAGGCCAGCGTGTTGTCGATTTCCTTGCACGCCTTGACGAGGCCTTTGACGGCGTCGACCGACTTGTCGAACATGGCCTGCTCGTCCTTGTTCATCTTGATCTCGACGACACGCTCGACGCCGCCCGCGCCGATCACGGTCGGCACGCCGACATAGAAGCCGTTGAGGCCATAAGCGCCATCAACATGCGCGGCGCAGGGCAGGACACGCTTCTGGTCCTTGAGATAGGCCTCGGCCATTTCGATCGCCGAGGTGGCGGGCGCGTAGAAGGCGCTGCCCGTCTTGAGCAGGCCGACGATCTCGGCGCCGCCGTCACGGGTGCGCTGGACGATCGCGTCCATCTTCTCCTGCGTGGTCCAGCCCATGTCGATCAGGTCCGGCAGCGGGATGCCCGCGACGGTCGAATAGCGCACCAGCGGCACCATCGTGTCGCCATGCCCGCCCAGAACGAAGGCCGAGACGTCGCGCATCGAGACGTTGAACTCGAGGCTCAGGAAATGACGGAAGCGGGCCGAGTCGAGCACGCCCGCCATGCCGCAGACCTTTTCATGCGGCAGGCCCGAGAACTCGCGCAGCGCCCAGACCATCGCATCGAGCGGATTGGTGATGCAGATGACGAAGGCATCGGGCGCGTTGGCGGCGATGCCTTCACCGACGGCCTTCATGACCTTGAGGTTGATGCCCAGAAGATCGTCACGGCTCATGCCGGGCTTGCGCGGCACGCCGGCGGTGACGATGCAGACATCGGCGCCTGCGATATCGGCGTAGGATTGCGTGCCCTTCAGCGACGCATCGAACCCCTCGGAGGGGCCGCTCTCGGCGATGTCGAGCGCCTTGCCCTCGGGCGTGCCCTCGGAAATGTCGAACAGGACGATGTCGCCCAGCTCCTTGATGGCGGCGAGATGAGCGAGCGTGCCGCCGATCTGTCCCGCGCCGATCAGTGCGATCTTGGGTCTGGCCATGGGTATTACCTCCGATTGGCGAATAAATTCCGCCGTGGGGGTAGTCCTATTCGCTCGCGCGCGCAAGGGTGCGGCGCTGCGGCGGCAGGATCGGGCGCCGGGTTTTCTGCGGCGCGGCAAGAAATGGCTTGAACAAATGCGCCGCGAAATGGCATCCCTGCGCAATATTGTTTCAACGCACCGCGCAGGAGAAGGCCGATGGACACCGCCACCCGCCCGTATCGATCCGTTCTGTATATCCCGGCTTCGAAGGAGCGCGCCCTCGAGAAGGCGCGTGATCTGCCCTGCGATGCGATCATCTTCGATCTGGAAGATGCGGTGGCGCCCGATGCCAAGGCCGCCGCGCGCGATGCGCTCGCCGCCGCGCTGAGGGCGGGCGGCTACGGGCGCCGCGCAAAAATCGTGCGGATCAACGCGCTGACGAGCGAATGGGGGCTCGAGGACGCGCGCAGTCTCAAGGACGCGGGCGCCGACGCGATCCTTCTGCCGAAGGTCAACACGCGCTCGGATGTGGACAATCTGGTCGATCTGATCGGCGAGGACATGCCGATCTGGGTGATGATGGAAACGCCCGTCAGTGTCTTCAACGCGCGCGACATCGCCGCGCATGGGCGCGTTGCGGCGCTGGTCACCGGCACCAATGACCTGACGAAGGATCTGGGCAGCCGCACGCGCCCGGACCGCCTGCCGCTGATGCTGGCTTTGCAGACCATCGTGATGGCGGCGCGCGCGGCGCGGATCATCGCCATCGACGGCGTCTACAACCGCTTTCGGGACGGCGATGGCCTCGCCGCCGAGTGCGAGCAGGGCCGCGATCTCGGCTTCGACGGCAAGACGCTGATCCATCCGGCGCAGATCGAGGGCGCGAACCGGGCCTTCGCGCCGACCTCTTCCGAGATCGACCTCGCGCGCCGCCAGATTGCCGCGTATGAAGCAAGTCAGGCTTCGGGCGAGGGCGTCGCGGTCGTGGACGGCACCATCGTGGAGAATTTGCACGTGGTCGCCGCGCGGCGCATATTGGCCAAGGCGCAGATTCTGGCGGAAATGGAGACGGCATGATGGGCATCGCGATACTGATACTGGGGCTCGCGCTCTGGTCGGGCGGGCATCTCTTCAAACGGCTGGCGCCCGAGGCGCGGGCGGCCATGGGCGCCAAGGGACGCGGGCCGATCACGCTCGTGCTGCTGGGCGGGGTCATCCTCATGGTGATCGGCTACCGCATGTCAGACGGCGCGTTTTTCTGGGGGCGCCACCCCGCGACGGTCGGCATCAACAATCTGCTGATGCTGCTTTCGGTCTATCTTTTCGCGGTCGCGGGAATGAAGACGGCGCTGGCGCGCCGCATGCGCCATCCGATGCTGGGCGCCGTGAAGGTCTGGGCGCTCGCGCATCTGCTGGTGAACGGGGACGTGGCATCCTTCATCCTCTTCGGCGGCCTTCTCGCCTGGGCGGTGCTCGAGGTCATTCTCATCAACCGAGCCGAGCCGGAATGGACGCCCCCGCCCGCCAAACCGGCGAGCAAGGAAATCATCGCGGTCGTGGCGACGCTCGTCATCTATGCGGGTATCGTCGCGGTGCATTACGCGCTGGGCTATCCGACCTTCGGATAGGCCGCCTGAACCAAAGAGGACATCATGAAACTCTACCGCTTTCTGAGCGCCGACGACACGTCGGCCTTCTGCCACAAGGTGACGGATGCGCTGAACAAGGGCTGGGAGCTCTATGGCACGCCCACCTATGCCTATGACGAGGCGAACGGCGTGATGCGCTGCGGGCAGGCCGTGACCAAGGAGGCGCCGGGCGTCTATTCGCCGGATGTGAAGCTGGGCGAGCAATGAGCAAGACGACCGCCGGCCGCTTCTTCGAGGATTACCACGTCGGTCAGGTGATCGAGCATGCGGTGCCGCGTACCGTCGGCGCGGGCGAGCGGGCGCTCTATCATGCGCTCTACCCGGCGCGGCATGCGCTCTATTCGTCGGACGCCTTCGCCCGCGCCTGCGGGCTGGCGGCCTCGCCGCTAGACGATCTGATCGCCTTTCATACGGTTTTCGGCAAGACCGTGCCGGATATCTCGCTGAATGCGCTGGCCAATCTGGGTTACGCCGAGGGGCGCTGGCTCGCGCCGGTCTGGCCGGGCGATACGCTGCGCTCGGTCTCGGAGGTGATCGGGCTCAAGCAGAATTCGAACGGCAAGTCGGGCGTGGTCTGGGTGCGCACGCAAGGCGCCAACCAGCACGGGCAGCCGGTGCTGGACTACGTGCGCTGGGTGATGGTCCGCAAGCGCGACGCAGACGCGCCCGCGCCCGAGACCTGCATTCCCAATCTTGCGTCCGCGCTCGACGCGGAGGAGCTCATCGTGCCCGAGGGGCTCGATTTCAGCGCCTATGATTTCGCGCTTGCGGGCGAGCCGCATCGCTGGGGCGATTACGCGGTGGGCGAGGTGATCGACCATGTCGATGGCGTGACCATCGAGGAGGCCGAGCACATGATGGCGACGCGCCTGTGGCAGAACACCGCCAAGGTCCATTTCGACGCGACCGCGCGCGAGAACGGGCGGCTTATCTATGGTGGCCACGTCATCTCGATGGCGCGCGCGCTCAGCTTCAACGGGCTTGCGAATGCCCAGATGATCGTCGGACTGAATGGCGGCGCGCATGCCAATCCCTGCCATGCGGGCGATACCGTCCGCGCGTGGAGCGAGGTTTTGGACCGCGCCGAGACCGCGGCGCCGGGCGTGGGTGCGCTTCGGCTGCGGCTCGTGGCGACGAAGGGCGGTGCGGCGGGCGTGCTCAAGGGCGAGGACGGACGCTATCTGCCGGAGGTTCTGCTCGATCTCGATTACTGGGCCCTGATCCCGATGTGACATCGCGGGCGGCGGCGCTATGCTCTGCCGCGCGGCGCACGTGCGCCGTGCGAGATTCGAGTTGTTCTGGAAAGATGAAAGGTCTGCGGGATGGTGACGGTGACGCTGAGCTGGATCCCGGGCGCGGACCGCGCGCTGGGCCTTCCGGATTATGCGACGGCGGGTGCGGCGGGCGCTGATCTGCGCGCGAACTTCCCGGATGGCGAGGACGTGACGCTGGCGCCGGGCGCGCGGGCGCTCATTCCGACCGGCCTCGCCATGGCGATTCCCGACGGCCACGAGGTGCAGGTCCGCCCACGCTCGGGGCTGGCGCTCAAGCATGGGGTCACGGTCGCCAATGCGCCGGGCACGATCGACAGCGATTATCGCGGCCCGGTGGGCGTGATCCTCATCAATCTGGGCGATGCGCCCTACGAGATCGCGCATGGCGCGCGCATCGCGCAGATGGTGGTGGCGCCGGTGACGCGCGCGGCCTTCGATCTGGCCGAGACGCTGGACAAGACCGCGCGCGGCGCGGGCGGGTTCGGCTCGACGGGGCAAGGCTGATGCTGCTGGTCCTTCTTCTGGCTGCTGCGCTCTGGGGTCTCGGCGCGCTTCTGGGCACGCCCCGGCGGATGCGCCTGACGATGATCGGCATGCTCTGGGTCGGGGTGGTTCTTCTGCATCTCGTCCTGCCCGCCGGCAATCCCCTGCGCCTCGCCACCGGCGAGAGCGCGGCGCCCTGGCTTCTGCTCGGCGGTCTCGTCGCGCTCATCATGGCCTATCGGGCGGGCCTTGCGCGGGTGCGGGGGCGGGCCGATGCGGTGCGCGCCGAGGCCGAGCCGCAGCGCGACGGCGCCTTTTCGGAGGTCGAGCTCGAGCGCTATGCGCGCCATATCGTGCTGCGCGAGATCGGCGGGCCGGGTCAGCGCGCGCTCAAGGACGCGAAGGTGCTGGTGATCGGCGCCGGAGGGCTGGGCGCGCCCGCGCTCACCTATCTCGCCGCCGCCGGGGTGGGCACCATCGGGGTGATCGACGACGACGCGGTGGATCTGTCGAACCTTCAGCGCCAGGTGATCCACCGCGACCGCGATATCGGCGTGCCCAAGGTGCATTCCGCCGCCGCCGCCCTGCGCGCGCTCAACCCGCATGTCGAGATCCGCCCCTATGAGCGGCGCCTGACCGAGGAGATCGCCCGCGATCTTTTCGAAGACTATGACATCATCCTCGACGGCTGCGACAATTTCGAGACGCGCCATCTGGTCAACCGGACGGCGGTCGAGACGGGCAAGCCCATGGTGTCGGGCGCGTTGACGCAATGGGAAGGGCAGCTCAGCATCTTCGATCCCGCGCAGGGCGCGCCCTGCTATGCCTGCGTCTTTCCCGAAGTGCCCGCCGAGAGGCTGGTGCCGTCCTGCGCCGAGGCCGGGGTGATGGGGCCCTTGCCGGGGGTCATCGGCTCCATGATGGCGGGCGAGGCGATCAAGCTGATCACCGGGGCGGGCACGCCGCTTCGAAGAACGCTCTTCATCTATGACGCGCTTTATTCGGACGCGCGCCGCATCAAAATCGAGCGCCGCCGCGATTGCGCGGTCTGCGGCGCCAAGGAGGATACATGAGCAATCCGCTTCTGGGAGATTGGGACACGCCCTTCGCGATCGCGCCGTTCGGGCGCATCGAGGACAAGCATTTCGGCCCCGCGCTCGAGACCGCGCTGACCCTCGCGCGGGCCGAGATCGTGGCGATCGCCGAGGATCCCGAGGCGCCGAGCTTTGCCAACACGATCGAGGCGCTCGAGGCGTCGGGCAAGGCGCTCGACCGGGTGCTGAGCACGTTCTTCACCGTCGCGGGCGCGGACAGCAATCCGGAGCGGCAGGCGCTCCAACGCGAATTCGCGCCGAAGCTCGCGGCCTATTCCTCCTGGGTCTATTCGCAGAAGGCGCTCTTCGCGCGCATCGAGGCCCTTTGGGAGCGGCGTGATCAGCTCAACCTGACCGACGAGCAGGCGCGCGTCCTGATGCTGACCCATCGCGGTTTCCGGCGGCGCGGCGCCGCGCTTACCGGCGCCGAGGAAGCGCGGATGCAGGACATCATGGCCCGGCTGGCCGAGCTTGGGACGGCCTTCACGCAGAACCTGCTGGCGGACGAGGCGGGCTGGCATATGGAGCTGAGCGAGGCCGACCTCGAGGGGCTGCCCGATTTCGTCGTGCGCAGTGCGCGCGATGCCGGCAAGGAAAAGGGGCTGGAGCGGCCCGTCGTCACGCTCTCGCGCTCGCTGATCGTGCCTTTCCTGCAATTCTCTCCCCGCCGCGATCTGCGCGAGAGGGCATTCGCCGCTTGGGCGTCGCGCGGCGCGAACGGGGGCGAGACCGACAATCGCGCCATCGCGGACGAAACGTTGGCGCTGCGGGCCGAGCGGGCGCGGCTTCTGGGATACGAGGATTTCGCGCATTTCAAGCTCGAGACCGAGATGGCGGGCACGCCGCAGGCGGTGCGCGATCTGCTCATGCAGGTCTGGGAGCCCGCCCGCGCACAAGCGCTCCGCGATGGCGAGTTGCTGACGCGCATGATGCATGAGGACGGTATCGAGGGGCCGCTCAAACCGTGGGATTGGCGCTATTACTCGGAAAAACGCCGGCAGGCCGAACACGATCTCGATGAGGCCGAGCTCAAGCCCTATCTTCAGCTCGAACGGATGATCGAGGCGGCATTCGCCTGCGCAAGCCGCCTTTTCGGCCTCGAATTCAGGCCGGTGGACGTGCCGCTCTACCATCCCGATTGCCGGGCGTGGGAAGTCACGCGCGGCGGCGCGCATGTCGCGGTCTTCATCGGCGATTATTTCGCGCGCGGATCGAAACGCTCGGGCGCGTGGTGCAGCGCGATGCGCGGGCAGGCGCGCTTTCCCGAGCGGCAGGGACCGGTCGTCATCAACGTGTGCAATTTCGCCAAGGGCGATCCGGCGCTTTTGAGTTACGACGACGCGCGCACGCTCTTTCACGAGTTCGGGCACGCGCTGCACCAGATGCTGTCGGACGTGACCTACGAAAGCGTCAGCGGCACCTCGGTCGCGCGCGATTTCGTCGAATTGCCGAGCCAGCTCTATGAGCATTGGCTCGAAGTACCCGAAGTGCTCGCCGAATTCGCCACCCACGCCGAGACGGGCGAGCCGATGCCGAAGGCGCTGCTGCAGAAGGTGCTGGATGCGGCGAGCTATGACATGAGATTCCAGACGGTGGAATATCTAGGCTCGGCGCTGGTCGATCTCGCCTTTCACGAGGGCGCGCCGCCCGCCGACGCGATGGCGCGCCAGGCGGAGGTGCTGCGCGATCTGGGCATGCCCGAAGCGATCACGATGCGCCATGCGACGCCGCATTTCGCGCATGTCTTCGCCGGGGACGGCTACAGCTCGGGGTATTACAGCTACATGTGGTCCGAGGTGATGGATGCCGACGCGTTCCAGTCCTTCGAGGAAGCGGGTGGCGCCTTCGATGCCGAGCGGGCGAAGGCGCTGGAGAAGACCATCCTGTCGCGCGGCGGCTCGGCGGATGCGGAGGCGCTTTATCTCGCGTTTCGCGGCAGGATGCCGGGGCCGGAAGCGCTCTTGAAAGGCCGCGGCCTCGCGGCTTGACGCTGCGCGTGATCTTGCACGGGGCGGGGCCGGGTGGCATGATCGGCCCGGCCATTCTGGAGAGTGAGATGCGCAAGTTCATGGTCGTCCTCGACGACAGCCGCGAATGCCTGAACGCCATGCGCTTCGCCGCGATGCGCGCCTCCCATACGCAAGGGGGCGTCAAGGTTCTGGCCGTAATTCCGCCCGAGGAGTTCAATCACTGGATCGGCGTCGGCGATATCATGCGCGAGGAGCAGCGCGAGCGCATCGAGGCGCATTTCGAGGTCTTTGCCAAGTGGATGCGCGACAAGCAGGGGGTGAACCCCGAGCTGGTCATCCGCGAGGGCGAGCCGGTGGCCGAGATCATCGCGCAGATCAGCGAGGATGCCGAGGTGGGCGTTCTGGTGCTGGGCGCCTCGGCGGACGGCAAGGGGCCGGGGCCTCTGGTCAGCCAATTGAGCCGCAGCGCCGGGAGCCTGCCCATCCCGATCACCATCGTTCCGGGCGATCTGAGCAAGGAACGGCTCGAGATGATTACCTGACGGCACATACCCGAGGGGCGGGGGCTTCCCGAGAGCCTGCTCACGCCAAGATGATTGCCGCAGCGGTCAGTTTAGAATGGTTCCAAACCTTGACTTGGCGCGCGGCGGGGCGCATATGCAAGGTCATAGCTTTCAAGGGGGCCTTCCCATGTTCATCCAGACCGAGTCCACGCCGAACCCGGCGACGCTGAAATTCCTGCCGGGCCAGACCGTCATGCCGGCGGGCACCGCGGATTTCCCCTCGGCCGAGAACGCGGGCGCATCGCCGCTGGCGAGCCGGGTCTTCGCCGTCGATGGCGTCACGGCCGTTTTCTTCGGCAATGACTTCATAACCGTCACCAAGGGTGAGGGTGTGGAGTGGGATCACATCAAGCCGGGCATCCTCGGCGCGATCATGGAACATTTCCAGTCGGGCCAGCCGGTCATGGCGGATGGCGGCACCGCGCCGTCGGGCCATTCCGAGCATACCGGAGAGGACGGCGAGATCGTCGGCCAGATCAAGGAGCTGCTCGACACCCGCGTGCGCCCCGCCGTCGCGCAGGATGGCGGCGACATCACCTTTCACGGCTTCGACCGGGGCGTCGTCTACCTGCACATGCAGGGCGCCTGCGCCGGGTGCCCGTCCTCGACCATCACGCTGAAGATGGGCATCGAGAACCTGCTGCGCCATTACATCCCCGAAGTCACCGAGGTGCGTCCTGTCGGTGTCTGAGCCACTCGTCCTCGGCGTCGACACGTCCGGGCCTTATTGCAGCGCCGCCCTTATCCGGGGCGGCGCGTTGCTGTCCGGCCTCGACGTCGAGATGCCGAAAGGACAGGTCGAGGCGCTCTTTCCCATGCTGGAGAACTTGCTGGCTGAGGGCGGCGCTTTCTGGAGCGATCTTTCGGCCATCGGTGTCGGGACCGGCCCCGGCAATTTCACCGGCATCCGCATTTCCGTCTCGGCCATGCGCGGATTGGCGCTCGCGCTCGATGTGCCGGCCGTGGGGGTGAGCCTTCTGGACGCGCTGGCCCATGCCGCGCCGGGTCCGGTTCTGGCGGCGATCGCGGCGCCGCGCGGTCAGGCCTATATCGCGGGGCGCGGCATGGCGCATGACTTGGCCCCCGCCTTGGTCGCCATCGAGGAGCTTCCGCACGAGCTTGCCGAGCCGGGGCTGGTCGCGATCGGCTCCGCCGGAGACGCCGTGGCCGCGCATTTGGGCGTGCCACATGCCGCGCCGGCCTTCGCGCCCGGAGAGGCCATCGCGCGGATCGCGGCAACGCGCTGGCGCACCGAAACGGCGCCGGCGACGCCATTCTATCTCAAGGCCGCGGATGCTGCGCCTGCGCGCGACGCGCCTCCGGTCATTCTCGATGAGCCTGCCTGACAGCCTCGCGCGCCTTCATGCGCGCGCCTTCGCTCCGACCGGGCGCGGCTGGAGCGCGGCGGAATTCGCCTATCTCATCGACGCGCCGCATTGCTGCCTTCGCCACGAGACCTACGGCTTCGCCCTGAGCCGCGTCATCGCGGGCGAGGCCGAGCTTCTGACCCTCGCCACGGACCCCGAGCATCGCCGCCAGGGAATCGCCGCGCGCCTTCTGGCAGCTGTCGAAAGCGCGGCGATGGACATGGGCGCGGATCGGCAGTTCCTAGAAGTGGCGGCGGACAATCCGGCGGCGCGCGCCTTGTATTCGGCATTCGGTTATGCGGAGATCGCGCGGCGCGCCGGATACTACGCCCGGCCCGGCGGCACGCCCGTCGATGCGCTGGTGCTGAGCAAGGAGCTGACGCCGTGACCGATTTCGCCCCGTTTCTGCCCGGCTTCATCGCCGCCTATTCCATCCTTCTTTTCGCCGCGGCCTCGCCCGGCCCTGCCGTGGCGATGCTGCTCGGGGTCGCGCAATCGGAAGGGCGGCGCGATGCGCTGGTCGCGGCGACAGGCATCGCCGCCGGAAGCGCGACGATCAACATTGCGACCCTCCTGGGCGTCGGCCTGATCCTGAGCCAGGCGGCGTGGGCGATGGGCATCCTGCGCCTGATCGGTGCGGCCTATCTTTTGTGGCTGGCCTACGGCGCCTTCCGCAAGGCGCTGGCGCCCCCGGTTCTCAAGGCGCGCGAGGTGCGCCGCCGCAGTCTGCCGCGCCGGTTTCTCGCCGGCTATCTCTTGCAGGTGACCAATCCCAAGGCGCTGGTTTTCTGGCTGGCCATCGCCTCGATCGGGGCGACGCAGGGCGGGGGCGCGCCCGTGGTGCTCCCCTTCGTCGCCGGGGCCTTCGCCATTTCGCTCGGCGCGCATGGCGCCTGGGCGCTTCTTCTGTCCGCCGATCCGATCCGGCGCGCCTATGCGCGCGGGCGGCGGTGGATCGAGGCGGGGCTGGGCGTGTTTTTCGTCTTCGCCGCGTGGAAGCTCGCCGCCGCGCGATAAGCCGGGGCAGCGTCGCGCCGGACGCTTGCCAAAGAGGCGCGCCGGGGGCTACGACAGGTCATGCAAATCTACCTGCCCATCGCCGAGGTTTCGGTCAACATCTTCCTCCTGCTGGGCCTCGGCGGTCTCGTCGGTGTGCTTTCGGGCATGTTCGGGGTCGGTGGCGGGTTCCTGATGACGCCGCTGCTGTTTTTCATCGGCATCCCGCCCGCCGTCGCGGTGGCCACGGGCGCGAACCAGATCGTCGCGTCGTCCTTCTCGGCGGTGCTGGCGCATTTCAGGCGCAAGGCGGTCGATCTGAGGATGGGGACGGTGCTTCTGATCGGCGGTCTGATCGGCGCGGGTCTCGGG
This sequence comes from Roseovarius aquimarinus, assembly GCF_043661195.1. NCBI lineage: Bacteria > Pseudomonadati > Pseudomonadota > Alphaproteobacteria > Rhodobacterales > Roseobacteraceae > Roseovarius > Roseovarius aquimarinus. The sequence goes on along the minus strand of NZ_JBIHMM010000004.1, from coordinate 1,719 downwards.
GTGATGCTCTTCAACTACCTCAAGGCGCTGGGGCAGGTCGATCTGCTGGTGACGCTATTCTACGTGGTCTTCCTCGGCATCATCGGCGCGCTGATGTTCGTCGAGAGCATGCGGGCCATCCGCCGCAGTCGCCGGGGCGGCCCCGTCGCGCCCCGCAAGAAGCACACATGGATCCAGAAACTGCCGCTCAAGATGCGGTTCCGGACCTCGGGCCTCTACATCAGCATCATCCCTCCCATCCTCGTCGGCATGTCGGTGGGCGTGCTGGCGGCGATCATGGGGGTCGGCGGCGGCTTCATCATGGTGCCCGCGATGATCTACCTGCTCGGCATGCCGACGAAGGTGGTGGTTGGCACATCCCTTTTCCAGATCATCTTCGTCGCGGCCTTCACCACGCTTCTGCATGCGACGACCAGCCATATCGTCGACATCGTACTGGCGCTCTTCCTTCTGGTCGGCGGAGTCGTCGGGGCGCAGTTCGGCACGCAGATCGGCTCGCGCATGAAGGCCGAACAGCTGCGCATTCTGCTCGCACTTCTCGTGCTCGCCGTCTGTTTCAAGCTGGGGCTCGATCTTCTGTTGCGCCCGGCCGAGCTTTTCTCGATCAGCGAGATCACCCCGAAATGACGCGGCTCCTGCTCATTTTCTCGCTGATGATGGCGGCACTGCCCGCGTGGGCCGAGGACGTGGTGCTGGGCCTCAGCCGCAACAGCATTTCGATCGACACCACCTTCGACGGCTCCGAGATCCTGCTTTTCGGCGCGATCAAGCGCGAGGAGGCGATTCCCGCCGACGAGCTGGGCGTGGTCGTCGCCATCGCGGGCCCGAGCCAGCCGCTCGACGTGCGCCGCAAGGAACGGCGTCTCGGGATCTGGGTGAATGTCGATGCGGTCGAGGTGGATGCGGCGCCGAGCTTTTATGCGGTCGCGACATCGGGCCCCTTCTCCGAGGTGCTGAGCCAGGTCGAGGATCTGCGCCACAAGATCTCCATTCCGCGCGCGATCCGCTCGGTCGGGGCGCCGGGGGGCGTGGTGGATTCGCAAAGCTTCACCGATGCGGTCATCCGCATCCGCGAGCGCAGCGGCGCCTACAAGATGCGCGAGGGCGCCGTCGAGGTCAGCGAACAGACGCTCTTTCAGACGTCCATCGAGCTTCCCGCCAACCTGACCGAGGGAGATTACGTCACGCGCATCTTCCTGACGCGCGAGGGCGCGGTCGTCTCGAAATACGAGACCATCATCGACGTGCGCAAGGTAGGCCTCGAGCGGTGGCTCTTCGTCCTCTCGCGCGAGAACGCGCTTCTCTATGGCCTCATGTCCCTCGCGATCGCGATCGCCGCAGGGTGGGGCGCGTCGGCGGCCTTCAGATTGCTGCGCCAGGGCTGAGCTTTGCCGCGAGTCGCGACAGGGTTCGTGCCTGACGAAGCGCGATCATGGTCCGGAATCGCCGGGACGCGAGGTAAGCTTGGCAAAAGCGCGTCACATCCTCTGCCCGATTCTCGCCGCCACGGGGCGCGAAGAGGGGTTGGCAGCTTGGAGTGCCCTCATAAGTCACTGAAAATATGATTATTTCAAGATTCACTTTGGAAAAACGACAAGTCGTGCGAAAAAGGGGTTGCGGCCCATCGGTTCTCACCTTAAATCCCCCTTCACCGGCGGCGCTGAGGCGCTTCTGGGGAGTTGGACGGGAAGTCGGGGCTGAGCTTCGATGGATCGTTCG
>NZ_JBIHMM010000003.1:0-636102 GCF_043661195.1 Roseovarius aquimarinus | reverse complement strand
CCGACATGGTCTACGGCTCCTAGCTCGTGTTAAAAGCTGGAGTGTTACCAATGTGTTAGCTGAAGGGGTGGTGCCGCTGATAGGACTCGAACCTACGACCCCATCATTACGAATGACGTGCTCTACCAGCTGAGCTACAGCGGCCCAAGGAAGGGAAATGCGCCGAATTGCGGCGCGCTCCCCTCGGGTGACGGGGCTATAGCACCGCCGCCGGGGCGGGCCAAGACTATTTTAAGCCCCGGCCCTATCCTTTTTCTCGTCCTCGTCGGGCGCGTCCTGCACGACCTCGGCATCGACGACGGTGGCCATTTCCGTGGCGCTCGTGTCGTCCAGATCGCCCATGATGAGCGGCAGCATCTCGAGGCCGGTGGGCGAGGTCACATCGCCCTGCGGGGGTGATTTCCATTCGAGCGTGTCGAAGGCGTGGCAGTGATCGCAGGCGGGCGCCCAATCGCTGTGGATATGCTGGCACTTCGTGCAGATCCATTGCGGGCCGCGCGGCGCGGCCATCGCGCGGGCGAGCCAGCCCTTCACCACGCGGTCGGCGGCGCCCTCGCCCTTCTCGATGGCGGCCATGATGGTCAGAACGCGCGCGTCCGGGTCCTTCTCGACAAGATCGCCCAGCGCGCGGCGCGCTCCGGGGAAATCCTCGGCGGCCAGGTTCAGCTCGGCCTCGACAAGCTTCGATTCGCGGTGATCGGGACGGGCATCCGTCAGCTTCTTGAAGCGCTTGAGGCGCGCCTGGGGCGTCTCGTCCGGCGCGATGGCGGCGAAGGCGGCGGCCAGATCAGGATGGGGCTGCTGATCCCACGCTTTGCGGATGACCCGCGCGGCATAGCGCGGCGCGCCTTGCGCGATATAGCTGCGCGCGGCCATGACCGCGGCGGGGATGAGATGCGGCGACAGCTTGTTCGCTTCGATCGCGGCCTCGCGTGCTTCCACGGTCTTGCCCTCGACGGCGATGTCGCGCGCCTCCGACAGGGCCAGGACGGCGTCGCGGCGCTTGTGCACGTCGCGCGGGATGTTGCCGTGCTTGAGCTTGGCGCTCAGCGTCTGGCGCGCACCGGCCCAATCCTCCTGGCTCGTCTGGAGACGCAGCAAGGTGTCCTGGATCTCGGGATGCGCGGGCTTGAGACCATGCGCGGTCTGCGCCAGCTTGAGCGCGGTGTCGGTGTCGCCATCGGCCAGCTTCTGACGCAAGATCCCGCGCACGCCGACGAAGCGGGTGCGGTCATCCTTCAAAAGCCGCTTGTAGACTTCCTCGGCCTTGGCGCGGTTGCCCTGCATCTCGGCGGCCTGCGCGGTGACGAGGTTCGTGAGCGAGGGTTTGCGCAGGTAGCGCTCGGCCCGCGCGGCACGGGCCATCGCCACGTCGCCCTCGCCCGAGGCAAGCGCCATCATTCCTTCGGACAGCGCGCGATACCCCTTTTCCTGACGATTCCGATCGAAATAGCGCGAGATGGCCGTCTCGTCTCCGTTGATGAATTTCAGCACCGCGATGAGGAGCGATGCCAGCTTGAGCAGGAGCCACAGACCGAGAATGAGCAGCGAGAGCGCGATGACCGCCTTGAGCGGCGTCAGGTTCAGCTCCAGCCCCGCCATGACGATGCGCACGCCGCCATCGAGTTCCAGAAGGTAGGACGCGCCGAATGTGACCAACACCACGAGGGCGAGGAAGACGACGATCTTGATGATTGACCACAGCATTGGGGCGGGCCCTTTCAGTTCAGTTTCGCGGCAAGCGCGTCATGGGCGGCAAGCGCCTGCATCCGGGCGCGCGCGGCGTCCGTCCAGGCGGCCAGCTCGGCGCGGGCGGGCTCGGGCAGGTCTTCGATCTCGGCGAGGGCGCTCTCCAGTTTGCCTTGGCGCAAGTCGTCCTCGGCGCGCGAGAGCACGGCATCGGCGCCCGGCCCTTCCTTCCGCTCGAGCGAGCGCGCGCCGAGCTGGTCCGACATGAAGGACCAGATGCCCGGCTCGGAGCCATCGGCGCCGCTCTGGCGCGCGGCGGCCAGCGCGGCGCGGGCGGCGGGCGCGAATTCGTCCTGCAATTCCTGAGCGGTCGGAACGCCGCTTTCGGCGAAGTCCTGAAGCGCGTCCGGCGTGGACATGCCCGACCGCTCGAGATCGCCCAGCGCCGATGCGAATTCGGAGCCGGTGTCGAGCGCGGTGCGGATGCGGGTGAGCGCGGCGCGGCGCAGCTCCTCGCGGGCGGCGGCGCGGGCGGCGTTGTCGCGCTCTTCGGCCTCGCGCGTCAGCGCGGCCAGTTGCTCGCCCTGTTTTTCGAGCGCGCTGCGCAGCGCGTTTATCTGCCCCGAGGACGCGCCGCCCCCGCTGCCCGCCGGCTGCGCCTCGATCCCGTCGAGCCGCGCGGTGAGGTCTTCGATCTGCTGCGAGAGCGCGGCGATATTGCCTTCGAGCGTCTGCTGACCGCCTTCGAGACCGCTCAGGTCCGGTGCCTCGGCGACGGGCAGGTCGGCAAGCTGGCGCTCGAGCGCGTCGATGCGCTCCGCCTGCGCGTCGATCCGGTCCGCGTCGCCGCCTGCGGGCGGCATCAGACCCGTCTGGGGCAGGATGTAATAGGCGGCGCCGAAGCCGATCGCGGCGGCGCAGACACCGCCCAGGAACAGCGCGAGAAAGCCGCTGCCGGAGGACTTGGTGTCTTCGTTCGCACGCGGGGCGGCGCTGGCGCTGCCCGAAGAACCGCTGCGCGCGCTTTCGGTCTTGGGCACGCTCGTGGAGGCCGTCTTGGTATCGGTGCTCGAGGTTGCGGACGCCTTCGCCGTGGCTGCGTCTGCCTTTGCAGGCGCTGGTTTGGCGGCCTCGGCTTTCGCGGTTTCAGTATCGGCGGCCTCGGGTTTCACGGGCGCCGATTTGGCCGCGCCGTCCTTGGCGGGCGCGGATTTCACGGCGGCGGCGCCTTCCGACGTGGCGGCGGGTTTGGCCGTCGATTTGGACGCACCGGCCTTGCTTGCGGCGGCGCTGCGGGACTTGGACGCGCCAGCCGCATTTGCCGTGCCCCTGCCCGAGGTGGATGTCTCGGCAGCGGTCTTGCCGCTCTTTGCGGCGGCCGCCTTGGACTTTTGGCCGGTCGTCTTGGGGGCAGTTTCGGGGGCGGCACTCTTCTTCGCGTCATCCGCCTGGTCGGTGCGCGGGCTGTCCCCTGTCCCTTTTTTATCTGCCACGTCCGATATCCCTTTCGAATCCTGCCGATTTGCTCAGCCTGTCAACCTTACTGCGCACGCTTTGTTCCCTCAAGGCGGTTGCCCGCCGAGAGCGCCGCCGGGAAGGCCCGCAGCATGGCCTCGGCATCGGGCCTTTCGGCCACGATGACGCAGATCCCGGCCTCCTCCGGCACCCGCGCCGCCGCCGCGCTGATCGCGAGCACGACGAGCGGCGCGGCGGGCACCCCCGAAGCAAATAGAGCGGCGGCGCTGCGCGGCGAGAAAACCGGCGCGATCACCGACGCGTTCCCCGCAAGGCAGGCGCGCGCCTCGGCGCTGAGCGGCTGGGGCTTTTGCGCATAGATCACCGCCTCGCGCGCGTCGATCCCAGCCGCACGGAGTGCCCCCGCAACATCCGCCGCCGCATGGGCGCCGCGCAGATGCAGCATCGGCCCTTCGGCGCCATCAGCCCGGATGCGGGCAAGAAGGTCCTGCGCATCGCCCTTGCACGAGATCGCGTTCAGCCCCGCGCGCCGTGCCTCATCGGCGGTCGCGTCCCCCACCGCATAGGCCGGAATATCGCGCCGCCCGCCCAGCGCGGTGAAACGGCGCACACCGCTGCGCGAGGTGAAGACGAGCCAGCGAAACCCCTCGAGATCGGGCAGCGCGCCCTGCCCCTCGATCGCCAGAACCGGCGAGTGGATCACCCGCAGTTCTGCGCCATGCGCGGCCCTCAACATCGCGGCGAATTCGGCGCCATAAGGCTCGGGCCGCGTGATGAGGACGGTGGGGGGCAAGGGGCGGCTCCGCAGTTGTGAGGCACTCGCCCAAGTGATACGCGGGCAAGGGCGGCCACGCAACGGGCGGACAAGATGCGCGATACCCTCACCATCCTCGGACTGGAAAGCAGCTGTGACGACACGGCCGCCGCCATCCTGCGCGTCGGGGCGCGCGCCGAGATCCTCGCCCAGACCGTGCATAGCCAAGGAAACCTTCATGCCGCTTACGGCGGCGTCGTCCCCGAGATCGCGGCCCGCGCCCATGCCGAGAAGCTCGATCTCTGCGTCGCCGAGGTTCTGCGCGCCTCGGGCCTCGCGCTGCGCGAGATGGACGCCATCGCGGTGACGGCGGGGCCGGGGCTGATCGGCGGCGTCATGTCGGGCGTGATGTGCGCCAAGGGGCTGGCCGTGGGGGCCGGGCTGCCGCTCATCGGGGTCAACCACCTCGCGGGCCACGCTTTGACCCCGCGCCTGACGGATGATGTCGCCTATCCCTATCTCATGCTGCTCGTCTCGGGCGGGCATTGCCAATTCCTGCGCGTCGATGGCGCGCAGGACTTTACCCGCCTCGGCGGCACGATCGACGACGCGCCGGGAGAGGCCTTCGACAAGACGGCGCGGCTTCTGGGCCTTGCGCAGCCGGGCGGGCCGGCGGTCGAGGCCGAGGCAGCGCAGGGCGATCCGGCGCGCTTCGCCTTCGCGCGCCCGCTTCTCGACAGGCCGGGCTGCGACATGTCCTTCTCGGGGCTGAAGACCGCGCTCTTGCGGGCGCGCGACGCGATCATCGCCGAGAAGGGCGGGCTGACGGTGCAGGACCGGCGCGATCTCTGCGCGGGATTTCAGGCGGCGATGCGCGACGTTCTGGCCGAAAAGACGCGCCGCGCGCTCGCGGCCTGCCCCGATCTGGCGGTGATCGCCGTCGCGGGGGGCGTCGCCGCCAACCAGGCCGTCCGCGGCGCGCTGATGGAGGTGGCCGAGGCGGCGGGCGTTCGCTTCATCGCGCCACCCCTCGCGCTGTGCACCGACAATGCGGCGATGATCGCCTATGCGGGGGCCGAGCTCTACCGCGCGGGGCAGCGCGACGACATGGCGCTCGCCGCGCGGCCCCGCTGGCCGCTCGACAGCGCCGCGCCGTCGATGCTCGGCTCGGGCAAGAAAGGCGCCAAAGCCTGAATTGCGGCGGGCGGCGCACCGCTATAGTCTGCGCCGCGACCGATACCTCAGGAGAGCCCCATGCTGATCGCCCTCATCGCCCGCGACAAACCCGGCGCGCTGCAAATCCGTCTCGATACGCGCGATGCGCATGTCGCCTATCTGAAATCCTCGGACGCCGTTTCGCAGGCCGGCCCGCTTCTGGACGAGGCGGGCGAGATGTGCGGCTCGCTCATCGTGCTCGATGTCGCGGACATGGCCGCCGCGCGCGACTGGGCGGCGGATGATCCCTATGCCCATGCCGGGCTTTTCGAGAGCGTCGAGATGATCGCCTGGAAAAAGGTGATCTGAAGCCCATGCGCTACTGGCTGTTCAAATCCGAGCCGTCGACATGGAGCTGGTCCGATCAGGTCGCGCGCGGCGACGCGGGCGAGGAATGGGACGGCGTGCGCAACTACCAGGCGCGCAACGTGATGCGCGAGATGGCTCTGGGCGATCGCGGCTTTTTCTACCACAGCCAGGACGAGCGGGCGATCGTCGGTATCGTTGAGGTCTGCGCCGAGGCGCATCCCGACAGCACCGCCGAGGATCCGCGCTGGGACTGCGTCGATATCCGCGCGGTGATGCCGGTCGCGCAGCCCGTCACGCTCGATGCGATCAAGGCCGATCCGCGCCTGTCGGACATGGCGCTCGTGCGCCAGCCGCGCCTCTCGGTTCAGCCGGTCGCGCCCGAGGCCTGGCGCATGCTGTGCGACATGGCGGGCGTGGCGCCCTAGCTGACGCCCGCTCGCGCCGGAACCTTGCCCCTCGAATGGCGTTAAGCGATAAGATCGGCGCGCATTGGAATTCGCGCCGAAATTGATTTGGAGAAACACATGACCAAGCTTCTTACCGCCATCAGCGCCCTGACCATCGGCTTCGCCGCCCCGCTCGCCGCCGCGCCCGAGGATGCTCTGCCCACGAAGGGCGACGAGATTTCCAAGTATCGCGACGCCGGCGCCTGGACGATCCGCAAGAACGAGACGAAAGGCTCGTGCTTCGCGTCCTACAAGGCCGAGAACGGCGCGATCGTGCAGTTCGGTTTCACCGAGGACGAGACGGCGGGCTATCTGGGCCTCTTCGGGCAGACGGATGCCGCGATCGAGACGGGCCAGAACGTCGCCTTCATCGCCAACGGCAATCTTTACGGCGGCGTGGCCACGGGTGTCGGCGCCAGCATCGAGGATGGCTACGAAGGCGGCTATGTCCTCGTCAACAACACCGATTTCGTGCAGGACGTCGAAGCGGGCGAGGAGCTTGTCGTCTTCCCCGAGACGCCGCAAACCTACATCGTGGACATGTCGGGCGCATCCGCCGCCGTCTATGAGGTGCGTAAATGCACGAACGAGATGGGCAGCTAAGAGCGGCCCCATTACGCCTTTTCACGAAATCAGGCTCCGCCACTCGGCGGGGCCTTTTTCATGCGCGGCAGTGTTCGGCCTGCCCGGCGCTGATTTGGTCTTTCCAGATTAAAACGGAGGGTTCCGAACCACATGCCGAAACCCTCCGCCACCCCACGTGCTCCCATGCACCACACGTGTATTCTGGAATCAGGTTCCGGCCGTCCTGGCCAGACAAGAGAACATTACCCAAGGCAGGCACGGCGCGCAAAAGCGAAGTGCCTGCAATTTGCCTCAAAGCGGATCAGCCGCAATGCTTGGCGATCTCGCGGGTCTTGAGCTCGGTCTCGACCAGAAGGCAGCGGTCGCGCGCCTCGTAGTAATAGCCGCGCGCATACCACATCACCGCTTCGTCGAGATTGCCGTCCGACACCATCCAGGCGCCGCGCAGATACTTGACCGCGTAATTGAGGTTCGTCTCGGGGTCGAGCAGATCGGAATCCCTGCCGGCGAAGCCCATGCCGCGCGCGGTGGCGGGAAGGATCTGCATCATGCCGTAATAGGGGCCATTGCGTGCGTTGGGGCGATAGTCACTCTCGCGTTGAATGACCTTGTGGACCAGGTTGCGCGGCACCTCGTAACGGTCGGCGTACTTGTTCACCAAAGCGCGGATCTCGGGAGTCTCGCCCGGATAGAGCTGCACGGGAGAGCTGGTGGAAACGGTGGGCGTCTCCTTCGGCGGGGCGGAGGCGCAGGCGGCCAGAAGGCCGAGCGATGCAACGAGAATGGCGCGCAGAACCATGGTCCGGAATCTCTCTTGGTATATCTCTCGCGCATTAAAGCCTCGGATGCGCGGCGTGAGGCAAGCCGCGCAGGAAAATGAAGGCGAAAAACCGCCCGCAAGCGGTAGGCATGCGCGGAAGACCGCCCAGAACTTACGCTGGGGAAAGGTGCGGCGCCCTAGCGCTGCGCGGCGTGGCGGTGCGCTTGCTCGTGCGGATAGATGCGCTAATCTTAAAGGCATGGACCATAGGAGGCCTGAAAATGCCCAAGATCGTCCGCTTCTACATTACCCATTGCGTGATCGGCTTCGCCCTCGCGGCCGTCTTCATCGCCACGCTCTTCTGGTTCAACGTCGCCAATCTTTGGCACCTCGTCAGCACGTCCGATATCGGCATCATGGCCGCCGTCGTCTTCTGGGTGCTGAACGGAATTGTCTTCGCCGGTGTGCAATGCGGCGTTGCGATCATGCTCATGACCGAGCGCGAGGATGACGACGACGAGCCAGGCGGCGGCACGCGCGTGCCCGTCCGGGTGAGCGCAGGCGCCCGCTGAGGCGCCGATCGAGGCCCCGAAACGCGAAAGGCCCCGGCGCATCCGCCGGGGCCTTTCATCGAAGGGGCGCAATTCAGCCCTTCAGCTTGGTCATCCGCAGATAGGGCAGCACGGTGGTGAAATCGCCGAACTTCTCCTTGGCATCCGCATCGCTCACCGCCGTGGGGATCACGACGTCCTGGCCCACCTGCCAGTCGGCGGGCGTCGCGACGCCCTCGCGCGCGGCGGTCTGAAGCCCGTCGAGCGCGCGCAGCACCTCGGCGAAATTGCGCCCCACATTCATCGGGTAGGTCATGCTCAGCTTCAGCTTCTTGTCGGGGCCGATGATGAAGACGGCCCGCACCGTGGCGCTGTCGTTGGGCGTGCGGCCATCGGGCAGGTAGGCCTCGGCGGGCAGCATGTCGAAGGCCTTCGATACCTCGAGCCCGTCATCGGCGATGATCGGAAAGCCCGCGCCGGTGCCCGCGACCTTCTCGATATCGGTCTTCCATTTCTTGTGGTCCTCGACCCCGTCGACCGAGACGCCGATCACCTTGGTGCCGCGCTTGTCCCACTCGTCCTTGAGCCGCGCGACGGCGCCGAACTCGGTCGTGCAGACGGGCGTGAAATCCTTGGGGTGCGAGAAGAGGATCGTCCAGCTGTCACCGATGAAATCGTGAAAGCTGATCGTGCCGTGGTCGGTCTCGGCGGTGAAATCGGGAACGGTATCGTTGATGCGCAGTGCCATATGCTGTCCTTTCCTCTCGGGTCTGGTCCTTGTCCTATGCCGCGCAAGATAGGATGCGCCGCACCCGATTGCACCCCCCTGCCCGCAGCCATGCCGCGCGGGGAGCCGGGGGGCGCCTTGCAGGCTATGGGGGCCGGGGCTATGTCTTTGGGCAAGGTCTTCGGGCATGGCAGACGCGCCGGCCGGGACAGGACGCAGAAAGGGAGACAGGACATGATCGAGAAACGCCAATTCTACATCGACGGCAAATGGGTGGATCCGGCCAAGGCCAATGACCATCACGTCATCAACCCCTCCAACGAGGAGGCGTGCGCCGTCATCACGCTGGGCGGGCAGGCCGACACCGACGCCGCCGTCGCCGCCGCAAAGGCCGCCTTCGACGGCTGGATGAACACGCCCCCCGCCGAGCGCATCGCGCTGGTCGAGAAGCTGGGCAAGATCTACGAAGCGCGCGCCGAAGAGATGGCGCAGGCCATCAGTCTCGAGATGGGCGCGCCCATCGCCCTCGCGCGCGAGCAGCAGGCCGCGGCGGGCGCAGGCCATATCGCCGCCTTCCTCGAAGCGGCCAAGGACTTCCAGTTCGAGCACCCGCACGATCCGAACACGCCCGGCAGCTATATCCGCAACGAGCCGATCGGCGTCGCGGCGCTCATCACGCCATGGAACTGGCCGATGAACCAGGTCACGCTCAAGGTGATCGCCGCCGGCGTCGCGGGCTGCACCATGGTGCTCAAGCCCAGCGAGGAATCCCCCCTCTCGTCGATGCTCTTCGCCGAGATGATGGACGAGGCCGGCTTCCCGGCGGGCGTCTTCAACCTCGTCAACGGCGATGGCGCGGGCGTCGGCACGCAGCTCACCCAGCATCCCGACGTGGACATGGTCAGCTTCACCGGCTCTTCGCGCGCGGGCAAGCTGATCTCAAAGGCCGCGGCCGATACGCTCAAGCGCGTGAGCCTCGAGCTTGGCGGCAAGGGCGCGAACCTCGTCTTCGCGGATGCCGACGACGCGGCGGTCGAGCGCGGCGTGCGCCACTGCATGAACAACTCGGGCCAGTCCTGCAACGCGCCGACCCGCATGATCGTGCAGCGCGAGGTCTATGACGCCGCCGTCGAGAAGGCTGCCGCCATCGCAAACTCGATCAAGGTCGGCCCCGCCGATCAGGACGGCGATCACATCGGGCCGGTCGTCAACAAGGTGCAGTTCGACAAGATTCAGGACCTGATCCAGAAGGGCATCGACGAAGGCGCGCGCCTCGTTGCGGGCGGCGTCGGGCGTCCCGACGGGCTCAACCGTGGCTTCTATGTCAAGCCGACGGTCTTTGCCGACGTGAACAACGACATGATCGTCGCGCGCGAGGAAATCTTCGGCCCGGTCCTGTCAATCATCCCCTTCGACACCGAAGAGGAAGGCATCAAGATCGCCAACGACACGCCCTACGGCCTCACCGATTATCTGCAAACGCAGGACAAGGGCCGCGCGGCCCGCGTCGCCCGCGCCCTGCGCGCCGGTATGGTCGAGGTCAATGGCGAGAGCCGGGGCCAGGGCGCACCCTTCGGCGGCATGAAGCAGTCCGGCAACGGGCGCGAGGGCGGCCCTTGGGGCATCGAGGATTTCATCGAGGTGAAATCCGTCTCGGGCTATGATCCCAAGGCGGCCTGAGACGCTCGGGCATGATTTGAGAAAGGGCCGGAGCGATCCGGCCCTTTCGCGTCTCAAGGGGCTGGGCGCATCCGCCAAAACCCACTAGAAGAGCGCCATGAGCCTGCCCGCCCCCTCCCCCGAGACGATCGCCGACGCCGCCTTCGTGCCGAAGACGGTGCACAAGCGCGACATCTTTTCCGAGACGATTTCGGGCGATCTCGAGGGCATCCCCGACTATCCCGTCGTGCTGCGCAAGCTCGACACCGTGCCGTGGTACGCGCGCCCCATCGCTTGGGCGCTCGCGCGCAAGGAGATACGCGGCCTGCGCGCCGTGCAGGGCATCGAGGGCTGCCCCGATCTCGTGCGCGTCGATCGAACCGGGCTTCTGCGCAGCTGGACGCGCGGCACGCCGCTGCACTTGGCCAAGCCCTCGGACGCGGCATGGTATCGCGATGCCAAGCGCCTCCTGCGCGAGATGCGCAGATGCGGCGTCACGCATAACGACATCGCCAAGCCGCAGAACTGGCTGATGACGCCCGATGGCCGCGCCGCCGTGATCGACTTCCAGCTCGCCTCGCTCCACCGCCGGCGCGGGCGCCTTTTCCGCGTGATGGCGCGCGAGGATCTGCGGCATCTTCTGAAACAGAAACGCGCCTATGCGCCGGATCTGCTCACCCCGTCCGAGCACCGGATGCTGGCGCGGAAGGCGCTGCCGTCGCGCATCTGGATGGCCACGGGCAAGCGCGCCTACAATTTCATCACACGGCGCCTCATGAATTGGTCGGACGGCGAAGGAACCGAGGATCGGATCGAGCGCGACGGTCCCGCCCTGCGCGCCGCGCTGATGGCGCATCCCGAGGTGACGGGCGTCGCGCTCGCGACCTATGCGCTCCCCGCCAAGGGCGTGGGCCTTTATGCCTTCGTGGAAACGACGCTGAGCGCGGAGGCGCTCGCCGATCTCGCGCCCGAGCCGAAGCCCGAGGCGATCCAGCCCGTCGCCGCGCTGCCCCGTGATGCGGATGGCGGCCTTCGCGCCGACGCGCTGCAACTCGTCGCCGCCAACCGCCTCGACGAACTGGCGCAGATGCAGGAGCGCGAGCCGGAGTTGGCCGAGCGCCTCGCGCCCATCATCGCCGCAAGGCGCAACCTCACCGACCGGGTGCTGAAGGCCTAGAACGGCGCCTTCGCGCGAAAGGCCATGCCGCGCCCGCTTTCGGGATGGTTTACGCGCAATTCCTCGGCATGGAGCATCATGCGCGAAAAGGCGGTATCCGGCGCATAGAGCGGATCCCCGAGGATGGGATGGCCGAGCGCCAGCATATGCACCCGGAGCTGATGCGTGCGGCCGGTTCTGGGCCAGAGGCGCACGCGGCTTTCGGCCTCGCCCGCCTTCATCACGCGGTATTCGGTCAGCGACGGCCTGCCGGTCTCATGGCAGACCATCTGGCGCGGCCGGTTCGGCCAGTCGACGATCAGCGGCAGATCGACCTCGCCCGTCTTGCCCGCCATGCGCCCGGCGACACGCGCGACATAGGTCTTGCGCGCGCGCCGCTCCTCGAACTGGGCCGAGAGAAACCGTTGCGCATGCGGGCTGAGCGCGAAGACCATGACGCCGGATGTGTCACGGTCCAGCCGGTGCACCAGAAGCGCGGTGGGAAACGCGGCCTGCACCCGGCTCAGCAGGCAATCGGCCAGATGATCGCCCTTGCCGGGCACCGACAGAAGGCCGTCGGGCTTCATCACGGCGAGGATCTCGTGATCCTCGTGAAGCACCTCGAGTGGCGTCATGGGCGGGTCGTAGGGGGTCTGCATGGGGCCGCAATAGCGGGCGCGGCGCGGCGCGTCCAGTGCGGGCCTCGGCTTCATCTTGGCGAAAATACTCTCGCCGAAGGCGATGTCAGACCTTGGACGGATCCCAGGCGGCCAGCACCTTGGAGTTGTCGTCGCTGTCGTACTCGTAGAGCGTCTCTTCGGTCACGCCGGGCAGCGTGGCGAAATCCTCGGCCAGCGCCTTCGGGAACCATGTCTGCCCGATCTGGCCGGGGAAAAGCTCGGCAAGGATGCTCGATGTGCTGCGCGCGCATTGCGCCTGCGGCACGGGCCCATAGGCGCGGGCGAGCTGCATAGCCTTCTCGGCCAGCTCCGGCGTCACGTCGAGACGCTGGATACGCACATGGAAGGTCTTGCGCGCGTGAAAGCGGGTATAGACATCGGCGACGGCGGGGGTCACGCCGAAGACCACATCGTTCCGCTCGGGGATGGTCTCGTGCTTGAACGATCCGGCAGGGTCCCAGATGATCCGTTGCGAGCCGTTGATCATCAGCGACGTATGCGCGCCCGCGCCGGTCGAGTTGTTGAGCATCGTGAAGAGCGTCAGGCGCGGCGGGCCATCATGGCGATAGGCGGCGCGCGCCACTTCCTCGTCAGTGGCCCAGACGCCCGGAGGCGCCGCGCATCCGGCGAGCGCGAGGATGGCGCAGAGGGCCACGATCAAGGCGCGCATCGGCATCATCCCCCGGGTTGCGGCAAGCCCGCTCAGCTGTTGACCAGCGCCATGAACAGAAGCACGCAGACCGAGAAGATCGCAACGCGCGTCGACCACGTGATGAACGCGTCGAAGGTCTTTTCCTGTTCCTTGATATCCATCTTGCCGTGCTCGTGGTCGTCAGCCATCCGAAAGTCCGTCCTTTGCATGCCGAATTTCCGGCTGGTTACTGTATTTGCGAGGCCCTGTCACCCTCAAACGGGCGCGCGGCGCACCCGATCAATCCTTTTCCAGATCGGCGGCGAGGCGAAAGCCGATGCGCTCGGGCTCGGCCTGCGCGCGCGGCTTGGGAAGGGCTCGCAGGATCACGCTGAGCTGGCTGACATGCTGTACGAGCTGCGTCTTGTTGCCGGAGGTGTCGCTGCCGTAGAACGTGACGATGTCGGGGTCGAAATACCCCATGCCTTCGATCTTGAGCACGCCCGCATCGCCGCCGACGAAGCCCATCGCGACCTCATGCTCGTTGTCGAGGGTCTTCTCGAAATTCTGGATGTAGAGGATGAGCCGCTCATAGGCCCATTCCGCCGGGCTTTTCTGCCCGACGGGCTTGGCCTTGACGCTTTCGGGCGCGGCGGCGGCGGGGCTCGTGCGGCCTTCGCGCGTGTGCACCTCGTGGCAGCGCGGCATGGCGTCCGCCTCGGCGGCCTCGGCGGTGGTCATGATCTCGTCGCTCAATGGCTCTCTCCCTTGCGGCGCCACAGCCACGCCCCGTCCGCGCGGGGCGTGCGGGTGACGCGGCCCAGCTTATGCAAGTGGTTGAGATGTGCAACCGCCTCGACCAGCGCGAGCCCGTAGGTGCCCGCGTCGATCCGGCGCTTGAAGAGCGGCGCGAAGCACTCGGCGGCGGTGCGCGGCGTCTCGAGATGCGCCATGAGCCGCTCGAGCGCGCCGTGATGGTTCTGCTCGAGCTGCCGCATCCGGGTCGGCAGGCCCGTGAAAGGCAGCTTGTGCCCGCCCAGCACCAGATGATCGGCGCGCGCGTGACGGGCCAGCCGCGCGCAGGCGGCGAGCCATTCGCCCACCGGATCGGCCTCGGGCTCGGTCGGATAGACGCCGAGATTGGGGCTGATCGACGGCAGGATCTGATCCCCGGCGATCACCAGCGCATCCTCGCGGCTCCAGAGCGTCAGATGCTCGGGCGCGTGGCCATGCCCGACGCGCAGGTCCCAGATGCGCCCCCCGGCGCTCAGCGTGCCGCCCTCCTCCACGCGGCGATACCCGACCGGCAAGGGCGCGCAGCTATCGGCGAAATTGAAGGGCCGCGCCGCTGCCCGATCGGCATAGATCTCGGGCGCCATCCCGGCCTTGCGCCAGAAGTCGAGCGCCTGGGGCGTCGGGCGCGCCTCTTCGTCGAGGATCAGCATGCGCGCCATCAGCCAAGCGGTGCGCGTCATCACGAGCTCGGCGCCGAAGCGCTCCATCAGCCATCCGGCCATTCCGACATGATCGGGGTGGTGATGCGTGACGATCACCCGCCGCACCGCGCGCCCTTGCAGCGGGCCTTCGAGCAGTCTTTCCCAAAGCGCGATGCTCCGCCGCGAGCGGATGCCGGTATCGACGATGGTCCAGCCATCCGGCTCCTCCAGCGCGTAGATGTTGACGTGGTCGAGCGCCATAGGCAGCGGCAGGCG
This sequence comes from Roseovarius aquimarinus, assembly GCF_043661195.1. NCBI lineage: Bacteria > Pseudomonadati > Pseudomonadota > Alphaproteobacteria > Rhodobacterales > Roseobacteraceae > Roseovarius > Roseovarius aquimarinus. The sequence continues at coordinate 621,752 of NZ_JBIHMM010000003.1, read as the reverse complement.
CATCCAGAGAATGCCCGGCGCGACCTCCGTCGCCTCGCCCTCGGCGGGCGGTTCGGGCCACGGATACCGGATGCCGTCCTCCGGCTCGCCGTCATGTCGCGTCATCGGGCCTCCTTGGCAATCGGTCGGGTGCGGGGTAGTCAGTCCTCGCCCCTGCCTATCGCCTTCCTGCCGAGGATCCCAGCCATGATAGAGACCCAGAGCCTCGCCACCGATGCCGCCGGGATCCGGGCCGCCGCCGATCTTCTGGCCGAAGGGCAGCTTGTCGCGCTCCCGACCGAGACGGTTTATGGCTTGGCCGGAGACGCGCGGAACGGCACCGCCGTCGCGCGCATCTTCGAGGCCAAGGGCAGGCCCAGCTTCAACCCGCTCATCGTACATGTGCCGGATGCGCAGGCCGCCGAGGGCCATGCGCTCTGGAGCGATGCGGCGGACCGTCTCGCCGCCGCCTTCTGGCCCGGCCCGCTCACGCTTGTGCTGCCACTGCGGACGGGCGGCGGGCTCTCGCCTCTCGTCACTGCGGGGCAAAGCAGCGTCGCGCTGCGCGTGCCGGCGCATCCCGCCGCGCAGGCCGTGCTGCGGGCGAGCGGCGCGCCCCTCGCCGCGCCCTCGGCCAATCCCTCCGGCCGCATCAGCCCGACCCGGCCCGAGCATGTGCGCGCGGGGCTCGGCGGGCGGATCGCCGCCATATTGGATGGGGGTGCCTGCGGCGTGGGGGTCGAATCGACCATCATCGGTCTCACGGGCGCAAAGGCCACGCTGCTGCGCCCCGGCGGCCTGCCGACCGAAGTGATCGAGGAAGCGCTCGGCGCGCCTCTCCTGCGGCCCGAGGCGGGCGGCGCGATCACCGCGCCGGGCCAGCTCGCTTCGCATTACGCGCCCAGCGCGCTGATGCGGCTCGAGGCGGAAACCGCGCGGGAGGGCGAGACGCTGCTGGGCTTCGGCGGCACGCAAGGCGCCGCGCTCGATCTGTCGGTGTCGGGGGATCTGGTGGAGGCCGCGTCCAATCTCTTCGACCATCTGCACCGGCTCGATGCGGCAGGCGCGGAGGTGATCGCAGTCGCGCCCATTCCCGAGAGGGGTCTCGGCCGCGCGATCAACGACAGGCTTCGCCGCGCCGCCGCGCCGCGCTAGTCGAGCGTGCGCGCCTCGCTGACCAGAAGGATCGGAATACCCGCGCGGATCGGAAAGGCCAGCCCCGCCGACTTGCTTAAAAGCTCGCCCGCCGCGGCGTCATAGCTGAGCCGCTCATGGGTCTGCGGGCAGATCAGCGCCTCGAGCATGCGCCGATCGAACTCGGGGCCGACAGCCGCGTCATCCTCGGGATCATCCTGCGTGCTCATTGCATCATTCCTTCTCCGTCGCCGCCCCGCATCTCGAACTCGATCAGCGTCATCAGCGTCTCGCGCCGCGTGCTGAGCGACGGCGCCTCGAGAAGCGCCTGCTTGTCCTCGGGCTCGAAGCCCAGAAGCATCGAGAGCGAGTTTATCAGAAGCTCGTCATCGGCCTCTTTGAGACTGTCCCAATCCGTCTGAAGATCTTGCGCCTCGAAATACTGCGCGAGCGTGGCAAGAAACGCCTCGCGGTCGAAGCGCGTGTCGGTCTCCTCGCCGCCCTGATCGCGCTCGAAGCCGGTCCATTTGACGCGCGCACGGCGATAGGGCGTGAAGCCTTCCACCTCCTCGACAAGACGAAACCGCGAGACGCCGGCCAGCGTGATCATGTAGCGGCCATCCTCGGTCTCGGAGAATTGCGTGATGCGCCCGGCGCAGCCGATGGTGTGCAGCCCCGGCCCCGAGCGGCCCGGCACGCGGTTGGGCTGAATCATCCCGATCAGCCGTTCGGGCGTCTTCAGCGCATCCTCGAGCATGGCGAGATAGCGCGGCTCGAAGAGATGCAGCGGCAGGCGTGCCCGTGGCAGCAAAAGCGCCCCCGGCAGCGGGAAAATCGGAACGATGTCCGGAAGGTCGATCTTGCGTGTCATGGCCGATAACCTAGCCCGCGGCCCCGGGGCGGCAAGCGCCCCGGATGCCGCCGGCGCGCGATCACGCGAAGATCATCGAGCTGAGCTTGCGGCGCCCGGCGAGCACGATGGGATCATTGGGCTTGAGCGCGTCGAACACGGTGAAAAGCTGCGTCTTGGCCGCGCCCTCGTTCCAGTCGGGCGCCCGGCGGAAAAGCTCGAGCAGATGGTCCACCGCCTCGGCATTGCGCCCCGACGCCGCGAGCGCCAGCGCCAAATCGTAGCGCGCCTGATGGTTCTCGGCATCCGCCTCGACAGCCGCCTCGAGATCGGCCACGGGGCCCGCCTGCTCGGCCTGACGCGCGAGCGCCAGTTGCGCATGCGCCGCCTCGATCTCGGGCTTGCCGTGCAGCTCGGCCGGGGCGCCGTTCAGCACCGCCTCCGCCTGATCGAGATCGCCCGCCGCGATATGCGCGCGCGCCATGCCGCCGAAGGCCGCCGCGCTCTGCGGATCCTCGGCCGCGATGGCGGCGAAGACCTGAAGCGCGCCCGCGGCATCCCCGGCCTCGAGCATCTCGTCCGCGGCGGCGATCGCCTCGGCGAGGCCGTCCTCTTCCTCGCCCCCGGCGCCCGCGCCGCCCGACGCCTCGACGAGGCGCTGGATGAACGCATCGAGCTGCGAGGCCGGCACGTTGCCCTGAAAGCCGTCGATCGGCTGGCCCTGCCAGAAGGCATAGACCGTCGGGATCGACTGGATCTGAAGCTGTCCGGCGATGCCCTGGTTCTCGTCGACATTCACCTTGACCATGCGCACCGCGCCCTTGGCCTTCGTCACCGCCGCCTCGAGCGCGGGGCCGAGCGTCTTGCACGGCCCGCACCACGGCGCCCAGAAATCGACGATCACCGGCACCTTGCGCGATGCCTCGACGACCTCGGCCATGAAATCGGCCTCGGACACGTCCTTGATCAGGTCGTTCGCGGGGGTCTGGCCACCAAGTTCAATCATCTCGTCATGCCTCGCTGAAATCTCGTGTTGCGTCATAAATGGCGCGCGCGCCGCAGTGTTGCAAGGGGGCGGCACCGGTCGCCGGATGCTGCGCGGCGCCACTTGTTTCCCGTCTTCCTCAGAACATTTCGCGCGTTCGGGGGCAGGCCCCCGGCGCCGCTCAGAGATCGAAGGTCGCGAAAACCGGTGCGTGATCGCTCGGCTGCTCCCAGCCGCGCGCGGCGCGCAGGATGCGGCTCGAATGCGCGGCGCCCGCGATATCGCCCGTCGCCCAGATGTGATCGAGCCTGCGGCCCTTGTCGGCGGCGTCCCAATCCTTGGCGCGGTAGGACCACCAGCTATAGAGCTGGCCCTCGGGAATATCCGTGCGGGTCACGTCCTGCCAGCCGCCCGCTTCCATCGCGTCCTCGAGATGCGCGACCTCGATCGGCGTGTGGCTCACCACCTTCAGAAGCTGCTTGTGGCTCCAGACGTCATCCTCGCGCGGCGCGATGTTGAGATCGCCCACGAGGATCGACCGCTCGGGCGCATCGCGCCGCGCCCAGTCGCGCATTTCGGTCAGGTAATCGAGTTTCTGTCCGAATTTCTCGTTCACCTCGCGGTCGGCGACGTCGCCACCGGCGGGGACGTAGAAATTATGGATCACCGTCCCGTTCTCGAGCCGGCCCGCGATGTGGCGGGCGTGGCCGAGGGCGGCGAAATCATGCGCGCCCACCTCCTCGATGGGCAGCTTCGAGAGGATGGCGACGCCGTTATAGCCCTTCTGCCCCCGCGCGATCATGTGGGTATAGCCCAGCTCGGCGAAGGTCTCCGCCGGGATCTTCTCGACCGGGCTCTTGCATTCCTGAAGGCAGAGGATGTCGGGCGCCTCCTCCTGAAGGAGCCTGCACACCAGAGGCGCGCGCAGCCGGACGGAATTGATGTTCCATGTGGCGAGGGTGAAGGGCATGGCGGCGTCTCTCCGGTCAATGGCGCGTCGATGGCTCGGGCGGACCCTATGCGCGCTCTGCGGCAAGGTCCAGCGGACAGGCCCGCGCGGGGATCGCCCGGAACTCTGGCGGCGGACCGCCCGTTCGCTCAGCAATCGACCTTGAAAAGGAACTGGAGACCACATGAAACCGATCGCACCCCTCGCCGCCGCCCTCACGCTCGCCGCCGCTCCGATCGGCGCGCAGCAGACGGACGGCACCGTCACCGGCACGCTCGATTTCGAGGAGCGCGTCTGGAACGTTGCGGGCGCGGATGCTGAGCGGCCCAGCGGCTGGCAGGAGACCGAGGGCGCGCTCGAGGCGCGCATTAGGGCCATTCCGGGCGCCAGCGCCAGCGAGACCGCCGGGCCGAGCGAAATCCTCACGCTCAGCTTCACCGCCCGCCAGGACGGCACCACGCCCGAAGCCGAGGATCTGCGCGTCACCCTGACGGGCGGCGCCGAGGGCGATCTGAGCGCCGCGCCCGCGAATACCGACATCACGCTGAACGCGCTGAGCGTCGAGGGTACAGACATGATCGTCGCGGGCAGCTTCGTCGCCGTGCTCACCCCCGGCGACACCGAAGAGCTGGTCGCGGCGGATGCAGAGGGCGCCGTGACGCTCGACGGCAACTTCCAGGCGACGATCGAGCAGCAGGCGGAGTGATCCGCCCTGCCTCCGGACGGACCTGACGAGACAGCCGCAGACGAAAAAAGACCCCGGCCGAGGCCGGGGTCAGTCCAACAGGGAGGTGCATACTTCAATCCGTGTATGCGGACGGATCAGGCGCGGCATGGCTGCCACTGGGACGGGAACACATGCGCGCCGCTTTGGTTCCATAACGCCGGCGGCGCTCAGGGCAAGAGCCGATATCCGCCACTTTCCGTCACCAAGAGGCGCGCGTTCGAGGGATCGGGTTCGATCTTCTGGCGCAGGCGGTAGATGTGCGTTTCGAGCGTGTGGGTGGTCACGCCCGCATTGTATCCCCAGACCTCGTGCAGCAGCACATCGCGTGCCACGACGCCGTCGGGCGCACGGTAGAGGAACTTGAGGATGCTCGTCTCCTTCTCGGTCAGGCGCACCTTGCGGCCCGCCTCGTCGACCAAGACCTTGAGCGCGGGCTTGAAGCTGTAGGGCCCGAGCTGAAACACGGCGTCCTCGGATTGCTCGTGCTGGCGAAGCTGCGCGCGGATCCGCGCGAGCAGGACCGGAAACTTGAAGGGCTTGGTGACATAGTCGTTCGCCCCGGCATCGAGGCCGAGGATCGTGTCCGCGTCGCCGTCATGGCCGGTCAGCATCAGGATCGGGCTTTTCACACCCTGCTTGCGCATCAGGCGGCACAGCTCGCGCCCGTCGGTGTCGGGCAGGCCAACATCGAGAATGATCAGATCGTAATTCGCATCGCGCGCATGGGTCATCGCCTCGGCGCCCGTTCCGGCCTCGAACACGTCGAAATCCTCGGTCATCACGAGTTGCTCGCCCAGCGCCTCGCGCAGGTCCTCGTCGTCGTCGACGAGCAGAATCTTCTTGAGTTGTGCCATTTCGGGTCTCCTCACGGTCTCTTGACGTTAGATGCGCGGCCAGGCCCGCCCGGGCAAGGAATGCGACACTCGATCACGGCCAAGTGTAGCTGGGGCGCGATATGTTTCATTTTCCTGTGAATGCGCGTAGATGGAGAAAAGATCCCATATGAGCGCGCCCGCATGAGCCTGAAGCCCGACATCATCCACCTTCTGGCCCGCGCGCGCGGCGATCTCGCGATGGGCCTGCCGGTCGTGCTGTCGGGCGCGGAGGGCGGCGCGCTCATCGCCGCCGCCGAGACGATCGAGGCCCCGCGCCTCGCCGCGTTGACGGATCTCGCAAGGTCTGCCGGGGCCGAGTTGACGCTGGCCGTCACCGCGCGGCGCGCCGAGACGCTGAAGGCGCGCGCCTATGACGGCGATCTGGCCCGCATCCTGGTGCCCGAGGGGGCCGCGCTGACATGGATCCGCGCCACGGCCAGCCCCGAGGGCGATCTCGCCCATCCGATGAAGGGCCCTTTCCGCACCGCGCGCGGAGGCGACACGCGCCTTCACCGGCTCGCCCTGACGCTGGCCAAGGCCGCGCGGCTCTTGCCCGCCGCGCTCGTCCTGCCGCTTCCCGATGCAGATGCCGTGGCCGAGGGGCGTGCGGCGGGCCTCACCATCCTGCCCGCCGAGGCCGCCGAGGCCGCGATGCGCCTCGCAAGCCCCCCGCACGGCGTCGTGAGCGCGCGCGTGCCCTTGGCCGCGAGCCATGCCGGACGCGTCCACGTCTTTCGTCCCGAAGACGGCAGCGAGGAGCATTACGCGATCGAGATCGGCGCACCGCCGCGCAATGCGCCGGTCCTCGCGCGGCTCCATTCGGCCTGTTTCACGGGCGACGTGCTCGGCAGTCTCAAATGCGATTGCGGCCCGCAACTCCATGCCGCGCTCGAGCAGATGGGAGCCGAGGGTGCGGGCGTGCTTCTCTATCTCAACCAGGAAGGGCGCGGCATCGGTCTTGCCAACAAGATGCGCGCCTACAGCCTTCAGGATCAGGGCTTCGACACGGTCGAGGCCAATCACCGCCTCGGCTTCGAGGATGACGAGCGCGATTTCCGCATCGGGGCCGGCATTCTGCGCAAGATGGGCTTTGGCGCCGTGCGCCTTCTGACCAACAACCCCGCCAAGATCGACATGATGCGCCGCTGCGGCATCGAGGTGGCCGAGCGCGTCCCGCTGATCGTGGGCGAGACGGCCCAGAACCGGCATTACCTTGCTACCAAGGCGCGCAAGTCCGGACACCTCTTCTGAAGGGCGCCGGCGAGTTTCGAGTATTTTTGCCAAGATGAAGCCAGGGCCCCGCCTCAGCCGTAGCGCCGCACGAAATTGGCGAGGATACGCTCGGGCGCGGTGACCTCGGCGGCGCGGCACATCGCGATCAGATCGCCCGCCGTCTCGGACGGGAAATAGCCGTGATGCTTGTAGATCTCGATCCGCTCCTCGAAAACGGTGGCATCCGCCTCGGGGTGGAACTGCGTCGCATAGACATTGTGGCCGTGGCGCACGACCTGGAAGGGACATGAGGGCGCCGAGGCCAGATGCGCGCAGCCCTCGGGCAGTGCCTCGAGCGCCTCCTTGTGACCGACGAAGGCATCGAAGCGATCCGGCACGCCGTCCATAAGAGGATCGGCCCGGCCCGCCTCGGTCAGCGCGCAGGCAGCGGTGCCGACAGGCTCGCCATAGCGGCCCTTGGCGACGGGCGCGCCCAGATGCTTGCCGAGAATGCCGATGCCGTAGCAGCAGCCGAGGAAGGGGATGTCCTGCGCCGTGATGCGCGGCATGAGCGACAGGACCGCGCTCTCGATCCGCGCATGCTCGGCGCTTTTCTCCTCGGGCGCATCGCTCACGCAGCCCGGACCGCCGCCGACGATGACGCCCGCATAATCCGCGGGATCGAGGCCCTTCGGCAGCGGCTCGGCATCGAGGCGGATGCGGTGGGCGCAGCGGGCGTCCAGTCCGCCCTTGGCGAGGAAGGCCGCGAATTCAGCGTCCGACGCGTCCCGTTCGGGGCGCAATTGCAGGATGAGAAAGCGCCTCAATGCGCCTCGGCCCAGTTGGCGCCCTGCCCCGCATCGACGGTGAGCGGCACGCTCAGCTTTACCACCGGCTCGGCGGCGCCCTCCATCACGTCGCGGGCGGCCTCGATGACCTTCTCGGCGGCGCCCTCCTCGACCTCGAAGAGAAGCTCGTCATGCACTTGCAGCAGCATCTTGGCCGGCAGGTCCGCGATCGCGGCGGGCATGCGGATCATGGCGCGGCGGATCACGTCGGCGGCGGTGCCCTGAATGGGCGCGTTGATCGCGGCGCGGCGCGCGAAGCCCGCGCGCGGACCCTTGGCGCCGATCTCGGGCGTGTGGATCCTGCGCCCGAAGAGCGTCTCGACATAGCCGTGCTTTTTGCCGAACGCGACCGTGTCGTCCATATAGGCGCGGATGCCGGGGAAGCGCTCGAAATAGCGGTCGATGAAGCCCTGCGCCTCGCCGCGCGGGATGCGCAGGTTGCGGGCGAGGCCGAAGCCCGAGATACCGTAGATCACGCCGAAATTGATCGCCTTGGCCTGGCGGCGGATCTCGGGCGTCATCTCCTCCATGGGCACGTTGAACATCTCTGAGGCGGTCATGGCGTGGATGTCCTGTCCTTCGCGGAAGGCCTGTTTCAGCGCGTCGATTCCCGCGACATGGGCGAGGATGCGCAGCTCGATCTGGCTGTAGTCGAGGCTGAGCAGGACGCGGCCCTTCGGCGCGACGAAAGCCTCGCGGATGCGGCGGCCCTCCTCGCTGCGCACGGGGATATTCTGAAGGTTCGGATCGGACGAGGCGAGCCGGCCCGTGCTCGCGCCCGCTTGCATGTAGGAGGTGTGCACGCGGCCCGTCTCGGGATCGATATGGTCCTGAAGCGCGTCCGTGTAGGTCGATTTCAGCTTGGAGACCTGCCGCCAGTCGAGCACGCGGGCGGGCAGCGCATGTTCGGTCGCGAGATCCTCGAGCACATCGGCGCCGGTCGCATAGGCGCCGGTCTTGCCACGCTTGCCGCCGTCGAGGCCCATCTCGTCGAAGAGGATCTCGCCCAGCTGCTTGGGGCTGCCCACGTTGAACTTGCGCCCGGCCAGCTCGTGGATCTCCTCCTCGAGCTGCGCCATCTTCTGCGCGAAGGCGCCCGACATGCGGCTGAGCACGTTGCGGTCCACCTCGATGCCGTGCCGCTCCATCTGCGCCAGCACCGGCACGAGCGGGCGCTCGAGCGTCTCGTAGACGCGGGTGACCTTGGCGCGGTGAAGCTGCGGCTTGAGCAGCGTCCAGAGGCGCAGCGTGATGTCGGCATCCTCGGCGGCGTATTTCACGGCCGCCTCGACCGGCACGCGGTCGAAGGTGACGGCGGATTTCCCGGTGCCCAGAAGCGACTTGATCGGGATGGGACTGTGGTTCAGATACCGCTCGCTCAGCGCGTCCATGCCATGCCCGTGCAGACCCGCATGGAGCGCATAGGAGAGGAGCATCGTGTCGTCGAAAGGGGCGATGTCGATGCCGTAGCGCGCCAGGACCTTGGCATCGTATTTCATGTTCTGGCCGATCTTGAGGACCGACGCGTCCTCCAGCACCGGCTTCAGTGCGGCCAGAACCTCTTCGAGGCCCAACTGCCCCTCGGCCAGCGCGGCGCCGCCGAAAAGATCGCCCTCGCCCTCGCCCTTGTGGCCGAGCGGGATATAGCAGGCCTGCCCCGGCTCCACGGCGAGCGAGATGCCGACAAGCTCGGCCTGCATCTCGTTGAGCGATGTCGTCTCGGTATCGACCGCGACATGCCCCTTGGCGCGGATGCGTTCGATCCATGTTTCGAGCGCGGCCATGTCCCGGACGTGCTCATAGGCCTCCGGGGCGATCTCGGGCATCTCGGGCGCCTCCGGCTCGGGCGCGCCCGCGGGCGTGTCGTCGATCTCGGGCGGCTCGGCATTCATCGCCTCGGCGATGCGCTTGGTCAGGGTGCGGAACTCCATCTCGGCCAGAAAGCCCAGCAGAATCTCGGGATCGGGATCGCGCACCTCCAGATCGTCGAGCCCGAAATCGAGCGGCGTGTCGCAATCGAGCTGCACGAGCTGGCGCGAAAGACGGATCTGATCGGCATGATCGATCAAGGTCTGGCGACGCTTGGGCTGCTTGATCTCCTCGGCGCGGGCCAGAAGCGTGTCGAGATCGCCGTACTCGTTGATCAAAAGCGCCGCCGTCTTGATCCCGATGCCCGGCGCGCCCGGCACGTTGTCCACCGAATCCCCGGCCAGCGCCTGCACGTCGACCACGCGCTCCGGCCCCACGCCGAACTTCTCCTCGACGCCTTCGACGTCGATCAGCCGGTTCTTCATCGCATCCAGCATCTCGACCCCGCCGCCGACGAGCTGCATCAGGTCCTTGTCCGAGCTGATGATCGTCACGCGCCCGCCCGCATCGCGCGCCTTGACGGCCAGCGTGCCGATGATGTCGTCGGCCTCGTATCCCTCGACCTCCTTGCAGGCGATGTTGAACGCCTCGGTCGCGCGCCGGGTCAGCGGGATCTGCGGGCGCAGATCCTCTGGCATCGCCTCGCGATTGGCCTTGTAGTCCGGGAAAAGATCGTTGCGGAACGTGTGACTGCCCTTGTCGAAGATGACGGCGACATGCGTGACGTCCCCGCCCGTGTTCCCCTCGACATAGCGCTGGAGCATGTTGCAAAAGCCCGAGACCGCCCCGATGGGCAGCCCGTCCGACTTGCGCGTCAGAGGCGGCAGCGCGTGATAGGCGCGAAAGATGAAGGCAGAGCCGTCGATCAGGTGCAGATGGCACCCTTTTCCGAATGACATATCGTCAGCCCTCCGATGCGGCCTCATGCTTCATCTTGGTGGAAATACTCAATTCCGCCCCCGCCGCACAGCGCAGGCGGCAGGCGCTCAGACCTTGCCTTCGAAATCGCGGTGGATCATCTTGCAATCGCAATAGGGGCATTCCACCCAGCCGCGATCGGCCGGGATCTGGAGCCAGACGCGCGGATGCCCAAGGCCCGGTCCGCTGCCGTCACAGGCGATGCGATACTCGTCCACGATGCGCGTTTCTGGCGGTTGGGTCACCATCTGGGCGTTTCCTTTTACCGGCACTTCCACTACGCCCACGTTTATGATGGAACGGCACGGCAGGGGCAAGGGCACCATGACAGCGAATGCGATCGAAATCCGCGGCCTGCGCAAGACCTATGGAGGCGCCAAGGGCAGCCCCGAGAAAGAGGCGCTGAAGGGCATCGATCTCGACATTCCGGCAGGCTCCGTTTTCGGACTTCTGGGGCCGAACGGCGCGGGCAAATCGACGCTCATCAACATCCTCGCGGGGCTCGTGCTCAAGACGTCGGGCACGGCGCGTATCTGGGGTTTCGATCAGGACGTGAACCCGCGCCAGAGCCGGGCCGCAATCGGCGTCATGCCGCAGGAGCTGAACCTCGATCCCTTCTTCACGCCGCGCGCCGCGCTCGAGGTGCAGGCGGGGCTTTACGGCGTGCCGAAATCCCAGCGGCGCAGCGACGAGATTCTCGAGCTGGTGGGCCTTGCCGACAAGGCGCAGGCCTATGCGCGCACGCTCTCGGGCGGGATGCGGCGGCGGCTTCTGCTGGCCAAGGCGCTGGTGCATGATCCGCGCATCCTCGTGCTGGACGAGCCGACGGCGGGCGTCGATATCGAGCTGCGCCAGATGCTCTGGGAAAATGTGCGCAAGCTGAACGAGCGCGGCATGACGATCATCCTGACCACGCATTATCTCGAGGAGGCCGAGGAGATGTGCGACGAGATCGCCATCATCAACCACGGCGAGATGGTGGCCCGCGACAGCACATCCAACCTTCTGGCGCAGCTCGACACGCGCAGCATGGTCATCATCCCCGACGGCGAGGTCGCGGAGCTGCCGCAGGCCGAGGGGATCGAGGTCACGCGCCGCGACGGCGGTGCGCTCGCCTTCAGCTACAGCGCGGGGCAGGTCAGCGCCGAGGCGGTGCTCGATGCCGTGAAGGGCGCGGGCATCCGCATCCGCGACGTGCGCACCGAGCAGGCCGATCTTCAGGACGTTTTTCTGGAACTGACGCGCAGCCGCTAGGGTTTTGGCGGCGCCGGGCGCCTTGCCGCCCCGCCCGCCTTGCCGAAGGAGCGCCGCCATGCCCAGATCCGCACGGAAGATCACCGCCGCCGAGTGGGGCGATGCCTCGCATCTGTGGAAGGGCCGCTTCGAGGGGCGCGATCTCGGCACCGAGGTGACGGTCCTTTTCTTCTCGACCGAGGAGGTCGGCGACGGCCCGGCATGGCATGTCCACCCCTATGACGAGGTCTTCATCGTGCGGCAGGGCCGCGCGCGCTTCACCATCGGCGCGCAGAAGATCGACGCCGAGGCGGGCGATATCCTGATGGGCCCCGCCGACGTGCCGCACAAATACGAAAGCCTCGGACCCGGCCCGCTCGAGACAACAGACATCCACCTGAGCGCGCGCTGGATCCAGACCGATCTGGACGATCCCGAGCTAGGCTAGGCCGCGCCCCTCGGGGCCTGAATAGGCCCGCTCCACCCGCGCGACGCGCAGCTCGTAATGGGCGTACCAGCGCGGGATGCCGTGCTTTTGCGCGGCGACATGCTGCGCCTCGGCCTTCCATGCGAGAATATCGGCTTCGCTCTGCCAATAGGAGACCGTGATGCCGAAGCCGCGGGGTCCGCGCACGCTCTCGGCGCCGAGGCAGCCGGGCTGGGCCAGCGCCAGATCGAACATGGCCGCGCCCATCGCCGCATATCCCGCGTCGTCGGACGACAGCAGGTTGGTGAAGATCACCGCATAGTAAGGCGGCTCTGGCGTGCGGGCGAAATCCGCGGCATCGCCCGGCTCGCCGCTCACCCCTTGGCCAGCAGGCCGCCCAGGGGCCGGCCGCCCAGCACATGGACATGAAGATGCGGCACTTCCTGCGATGCATGCGGGCCCGCGTTCGAGATCACGCGAAAGCCGCCTTCGCCGCCCCCGCCATGCAGATCGCACAGCCGGCAGACCTCGCCGATGGCGCGCGTGAAATCGGCGATCTCGGCATCGCTCGCCTCGGCGGCGAAATGATCGTAGCTGACATAGGCGCCCTTGGGGATCACCAGCACATGCACCGGGGCCTGCGGCGCGATATCGCGGAAGGCGAGGCAATGCGCGGTCTCGAGCACCGTGTCGTTGGGAATCTCGCCGCGCAGGATCTTGGCGAAGATGTTCTGGTCGTCATAGCTGTAGGCCAATGCGTGCCCTCCTCAGTCGGCAAAGAGATGATCGGTGCGCGCGATGCTGAGCGCCTGCTCGTGCCCGATGCTCAGGAATTTCGAGATCGGAACGGCGTTTTCCTCGTCCGTGTCGGTCTCGCGCATGATGTAGTGAAATTCGAAATCGGCGTCGCGGATCTTGTCGCTCTCGAAGGTCGTCTCGCCCCGGATGGTGGGCAGAAGGCGCTCGAGCGTTTCGCGCGAGGTCTGCTCGCCCGCGAGGCCGACGCGCATCGCATGGCCGACGAGATACGCGTCCGTGAAGGTGCACTGAATCTCGAGCAGGCGGGTGGTCGAGCGATCGCCGCTGAAATCCTCCAGGAGATCGAGATTGCCCGGATCCATACAGACGATCATCCGGTCCGTGTCGTGATAGTCGAAGAGCATGCGCATCAGCGCGCGCCGGTGGCGCGTACGCTTGCCGAGGCTGGCCTGGATGCCGCCCAGATCGGGCAGATCGGTGCCCTCCTCGTTGAAGAGATATTCGGTGGCCGGCACATTCGTGACCTGCCGGATCTGCTGAAGCAGGCGCTTGGCCACGTGCCATTTCTTGCACACGATGATCATCAGCTCGCGGTGGCGGCCCAGCGTGCTCTCGGTCTCCCAGAACCGGCTGGCGAAGCGGCGCCCGATCCGGCCCCGCCCGGTCAGGAACTTGAAGAGGCTGCGCCCCTCGTTCGAAATCTTGAACTCTGCGGCATCGTCGGCATAGAGCGCGGCAAGGCGCGTCTTCAGCTCCGTCGCCTCGGGGCTGATCTTGCGCGCGAAGAGGAAATCCTGGCTCAAGAGCAGATCGTAATGATCGTTGTAGAAGGTCTGCGGCATCCCGTAATCGGTGAACATCAGGAAGGTGAGGGTGCGCGCGCGGATCTCGGCCTCGGGCACGATATGGCGCACGAGGGTTTGAAAGAAGGTCTCGTCCGGGATCCATGTCGTGCGGAAAAAGCGCATGACGTCGCGCCGCTGACGCGTGAAGTCGAGGATCCACTCGATCGTGCGGCGGCGCAGGCACCACCACTGGCTGCCGATCTGCACCTGGATGTCGCGCGGGATCTCGCGCGAGAGGCCGAGGCGGCGTTGCAGGTGGAAGGACGCGTCGAACAGGCGCTTGTTCTTGCGCTCGTTGAAGAAGTGGCGATAGATCAGCCGCTCCTCCTTCATGCCCGTCTTGATCCAGTCGCTCTCGAAGAAATCGAAGCTCTCGATGTAATCGACATCATCGGCGTCGAGAAAGTCATGCGCATAGCGCGCCGACTTGATCGCCGCGCAGTCGCCCGAAAGCATGTAGAAATGCGTGGCGCGCGGAAAGGCGCGCACCGCCGCCTCGACCGCCAGAAGCGTCGCCTCCACGAGGCTCCACTCGCCCCAGCCGCATTTGATGCGCCGCTTGGCGAAACAGACATTGGGATTGCCGGCGAGCGCGGTCTTGATCTGGCGGAAATGCGCGGGGTCGGCGCGCCTGTCGAAATGGATCGAGATGCAATCGCCCGCCGCCGTCAGCATCTCGGCCTGCGCGATCACGGCGGCCGGATCCTTATGGCACAGAAGGATATAGGCAATTTTCGCCATTATGGAAACAGACTAGCCCTTGTTTCGCTGATTGTTTACAGTGATAAACACGTTCACGCGTTGATGAAACCGCAATCATTCTGTTTTATGGCGGTAAAGAACAATAAGTCCTGAACGGGACACAAGAGGTTTGGCAGAGGGCGGCGATCATGGGCTTTCCCGGAACGTGGATGACGCAGAGCGAAAGCGTGGTGTATCGCGTGGTGCCGAAATGCGCCTGCTCGACCATCGGCCAGATCATGTACTATTCCGATCATGGCGAGTTCTTCGACGGCGACATCCATGACGCCAAGGGCGGCATGCACAAATGGGCCCTCGACGAAAGCCAGGCGCGCATCTCGGCCAATGTGAAATCGCACGGCTCCTACGCCTTCACCTGCGTGCGCAACCCCTACACGCGCATTCTCAGCAGCTTCTTCGACAAGATCTGCGGCATCCAGCGCAACGGCAAGCGCTATCGCGGTAAGCTCGTGCCGCTGCTCGTTCAGAAATACGGGATCGAGGTCGGCGGCGAGGACGGCAAGCAGGAGTTCGATCAGATCGCGAGCTTCCGGCGCTTCCTGCTCTTCGCGCGGGATACCATCCGCTGGCGCCGCCCGATGGAGCCGGACATTCACTGGTCCGCCATGTCGGGCCATGTGAGCACCTTCATCGTGAATGGCGGCACCTATGACCGCATCTTCTGGACCGAGCATTTCAACGACGGCATGCAGGACGTGCTGAACGCGATCGAAACGCCCCATCAGGTCGATCTCGAGACCATCCCCCGCTTCAACGAGAGCGAGGGGCATGGCCCGAAACGCGCGCACCCGGTCGAGGATTATTTCGACGATCTCGCGATGCATCTCGTCTACGAGATCTACAAGCAGGATTTCGAGCTTTTCAAATACGACTTCACCGATCCGTCGAACAAGATGCCGGTCGGCGAGATCGACCTCGACGAGGTCCATGCCAAGCTCGGCGAGTAACGCCGCCGGCATTCCCCATCGAAGCCGGGCGCTCGGGTATTTTCACCAAGAAAAGCCGCTAAGCCTTTCTTAATCATCTCCTGCCATGCTCGGGGGCGCGGTACAGGCTGGGGAGCCGATGACCGCTCAAGGAAAAGCCGCGCCCCCGCCTCCGGTCTGCATCGCGACGGCTGCGACCGACGCCGGAGACGGGGCGCGCACCCCCTGCTTCATCTTGGCGAAAATACTCGACTCCCGCGGCGGCCCCGCGCGCCGTCGGTCAGATCAAGCCCTCGGCGGCGAAAAGCGATTTCACATCGGCCTCGGGGCGGGCGCCGTAATGGCCGATCACCTCGCCGGCCGCGATGCAGCCCATGCGCCCCGCCACGTCGAGCGGCGCGCCGGTGGCGAGGCCATAGAGAAAGCCCGCGGCGAATTGATCGCCCGCGCCGGTCGTGTCGACGGGCGTGACGTGGCGCACCGGCACATCGATGCGCGCGCCGTTCTCGATGATGACGACGCCCGCGCCCGAGCGGGTGCAGACGACGAGGGGGCACGCTTCGGCGGCGCGCCCCAGCGCCTCGTCGAGATGGCGCGCCTCGAAGAGCGAGGCCCATTCATGCTCGTTTCCGATCACGTAATCGAGCCCGCCGATCAGCGCGCGGAAATCGCTCCGGTGCCGATCGACGCAGAAGGGATCGCTGAGCGAAATGCCCGCCTTGCCTCCCGCCGCGCGGCAGGCGGCGGCGGCGTCGGAGAGGGCGGTCTTGCCCTCGGGCTTGTCGAAGAGATAGCCCTCGAGCAGCAGAAGCTCCGCCGCCTCGGCCACGCCGCCCGGCACGTCGTCGGGGCCGAGCTCGGTCGAGATGCCGAGATACGTGTTCATCGACCGCTCGCCGTCGGGCGAGACGAAAATCATGCAGCGCGAGGTCGCCAGGCCCGCGCCCTCCGCCGGCGGGTTGACGAAGGCGGCGCCGAGCCGCGTGAGGTCATGCGCATAGCTGCGCCCCAGCTCGTCGTCGCGCACCCGCCCGACGAACCCGGTATCGAGCCCGAGCGCGGCGAGGCCCGCGATGGTGTTCGCGACCGATCCACCGGCGCTCTGCGCACGGTTGTCCATGGCCTCCAGCAGTTCTTCGGCACGGGGCGCGTCGATCAGTTGCATCACGCCTTTTTCGATCCCCATGCGGTCGAGAAAAGCATCGTCGCTGCGGCAGATCACGTCGACGACGGCATTGCCGATACCGACGGTTTGGTATTTGGTCATTGGGTCTTGTCCTCAAAGGGGCACAGATCGCGGATCAGGCAGGTGGGGCACATGGGCTTGCGCGCCTTGCAATGGTAGCGCCCGTGCAGGATCAGCCAGTGATGCGCGTGGTTCTGGAAATCGGCGGGCACATGGTCCTCGAGCGCGCGCTCGACCGCGACCACGTCCTTGCCGGGGCAGATGCCGGTGCGGTTGCCGACGCGGAAAATGTGGGTATCGACCGCCTGCGCGGGCATGCCCCACCACATGTTGAGCACGACATTCGCCGTCTTGCGCCCGACGCCCGGCAGCGATTGCAGCGCGGCGCGCGAATTGGGCACCTCGCCGCCGTATTCCTCGACGAGGATCTGGCTGAGTTTCATCACGTTCTTCGCCTTCTGGCGGAAGAGCCCGATGGTCTTGATATGCTCGGTCAGCCCCTCGAGGCCCAGATCGAGCATCTTTTGAGGGGTGTCGGCCACCTCGAAGAGGGCGCGCGTCGCGCGGTTCACGCCCGCATCGGTCGCCTGCGCGCTCAGCGCCACGGCCACGACCAGCGTATAGGCGTTCACATGCTCGAGCTCGCCCTCGGGTTCGGGCTCGGCTTCGTGGAAGCGCTCGAAGATGGCGCGGATCGTGTGATAGTCGAGTTGCTTGCTCATCGCCGCAGGGTATGGCGGCATTTCGGGCATTGCGCAACATTCGGGTCGCGGGGGCGCGGCCTGCGGCCTAGGATCATACGCAGAAACAGGACCCGCGCCATGACCATCGAGACCGAGCAGAGCTATCATTTCAACGTCATGCGCCGCGCCATCGAGGTGATCGACGCGGGCGGGCCGGGCATGACGCTCGATGCGCTGGCCGCCGAGATGGGCATGAGCGCCGCGCATTTCCAGCGCCTCTTCTCGGCCTGGGCGGGCGTCTCGCCCAAGCGTTACCAGCAATATCTCACGCTGAACCACGCCAAGGCGCTTCTGGCCGCGCGGCACACCACGCTGGCAGCGGCGGATGCGGCGGGCCTGTCGGGCACCGGGCGGCTCCATGACCTCTTCCTGCGCTGGGAGGCGATGAGCCCCGGCGATTTCGCGCGGCGCGGCGCGGGGCTCACCATCCATTGGGGGTGGTTCGACAGCCCGTTCGGCCTCGCGCTCGTCATGGGCACCCGGAAGGGCATCTGCGGCATCGGTTTCGCCGCCGAGGCGGGAAGCGAGGCGACGATGGCGGATCTCGCCGGGCGCTGGCCCGAGGCCCGCTTCGTCGAGGATCCGATGCGGCTGCGGCCCTGGGCGCTCGCCGCTTTCGGCGCCGCGCGGAACGAGGCCGCGCCGCTCTACCTCATCGGAGCGCCCTTCCAGATCAAGGTCTGGGAGGCGCTCTTGTCGATCCCCTCGGGGCATGTGACGACCTATTCGGACATCGCCGAGGCGATCGGCCATCCGCGCGCCGTGCGCGCCGTCGGCACCGCCGTGGGGCGCAATCCCATCAGCCTGCTCATCCCCTGCCATCGCGCCTTGCGCAAGTCGGGAGGGCTCGGCGGCTATCACTGGGGCCTTCCGGTCAAGCGCGGCATCCTCGCCTGGGAGGCGGCGCGCGCGGAGGCCTGAGAGGATGTGCGCGGATTGCTGCCGATTTTCACGGAAAACTGTATTGGGCATCCTGCCCGCCCTGCCTATAGTCGCCCCAAGTCCGCTCGAGCGGGCATCATTCAAGAGGCGATTTTCCATGATCCGAGCAAACAAACCCCTTCTGTGCGTCGCGGGCGCGGCCCTGATGCTGACCGCGGCCTGCGAAGGCCCCGCAAACCTTCAGGGGAGCGGTGCCGCCCCCAACCGCACGCAGCAGGGCGCGCTGATCGGCGGCATCGCGGGTGCGCTGACCGGCGCCGTGGCGAGCGACAAGAAGGGCAAGGGCGCAGTCATCGGCGGCGTGCTGGGGGCCGTGGGCGGCGCGGCCATCGGCAACGCACTGGACAAGCAGGAGGCCGAGCTGCGCCGCGATCTCGAGAACGAGCGCGTGCAGATCACCAATACCGGCGACCGCCTGATCGTGACGCTGCCGCAGGACATCGTCTTCGACGTGGACAGCGCCAATGTGAACGGCGCGCTGCGCGGCGATCTCTTCACCGTCGCCGAGAGCCTGCGCAACTATCCCGGCAGCACCGTGCAGGTGATCGGTCATACCGACAATTCCGGCTCGGCCGCTTATAACCAGGACCTTTCCGAGCGCCGCGCGGACGCGGTCGCGTCCGTGCTGCGCGAGGGCGGCGTCGGCGGCGCGCGCATCACCACCTTCGGGCGCGGCGAGGATCAGCCCATCGCGTCGAACCTGACGCCCGAGGGCAAGGCACAGAACCGCCGCGTCGAGATCGTGATCCTGCCGACCGCGCAGTGACGAAGGCATGCGAGGCGGCGCCCCGGCCGCCTCGCCTTGCTGACCTCAAATCCGTATGCATGCCACCGAAGCCCGGCCCCCGAGCCGGGCTTTCTTGACGCTAGGGCGCCTTCGCTATACCCGATTGGCCGACCCGATCACGCAAAGGACGCCCCATATGAGCACCCCTTCCCTTCTCATCCTCGCCGGTGACGGCATCGGCCCCGAAGTCATGGCCGAAGTCACCCGCATCATCGACTGGTATGGCAAGAAGCGCGACATGCCCTTCGATGTGAGCGAGGACCTGGTCGGGGGCTGCGCCTATGACAAGCACGGCACGCCGCTGCATGACGACACGATGGCCAAGGCGCAGGAGGTGGACGCGGTTCTGCTCGGCGCCGTGGGCGGGCCGAAATACGACGATCTCGATTTCTCGGTGAAGCCCGAGCGCGGTCTTCTGCGCCTGCGCAAGGAGATGGACCTCTTCGCCAACCTGCGCCCCGCGCAATGCTTCGACGCGCTGGCGGATTTCAGCAGCCTCAAGCGCGATATCGTGGCCGGCCTCGACATCATGATCGTGCGCGAGCTGACCTCCGGCATCTATTTCGGCGAGCCGCGCGGCATCTTCACCGAAGGCAACGAGCGCGTGGGCGTCAACACCCAGCGCTATACCGAGAGCGAGATCGACCGCGTCGCGCGCGCCGCGTTCGAGCTGGCGCGCCGCCGGGGCAACAAGGTCTGCTCGATGGAGAAGGCCAATGTCATGGAATCGGGCGTTCTCTGGCGCGAGGTCGTCACGAAGGTGCATGCCGAAAGCTATCCGGACGTGCAGCTGTCGCACATGTATGCCGATGCGGGCGCGATGCAGCTTTGCCGCAACCCCAAGCAGTTCGACGTGATCGTGACCGACAATCTCTTCGGCGATCTTCTCTCGGACGCCGCGGCGATGCTTACCGGCTCGCTCGGCATGCTGCCCTCGGCCAGCCTCGGCGCGCCGATGGCCAATGGCCGGCCCAAGGCCCTTTACGAGCCGGTGCACGGCTCGGCGCCCGATATCGCGGGTCAGGGCAAGGCGAACCCCATCGCCTGCATCCTCAGCTTCGCCATGGCGCTGCGCTATTCCTTCGATCAGGGCGCCGAGGCCGACCGGCTGGAGCGTGCGGTGGAAAAGGTGCTGGCCGATGGTGCGCGCACGCCCGATCTCATGGGCCCCGAGGGCGGCACCCCGCTCACCACCGCGCAGATGGGCGACGCCATTCTGGCCGCGCTCGACGCCAGCCTCTGAGCCTGCGGCGGCGCCGGGTTCCGCACCCGGCGCCGCGCATTTGAGGGATTGCAAAGCGCCGCCCCCTCGTCTATCCGTCGCGCCACGGTCGGGCTGTAGCGCAGCCTGGTAGCGCACCTGCTTCGGGAGCAGGGGGTCGGAGGTTCGAATCCTCTCAGCCCGACCAGTTTTCACGAAATTTCGACGATCCCGCGGAACCATTCCGCATCCGGCGGCGTTTTATCCGTTGTTGCTTTCCGGGGTCCTTCGACGTGCCTACTCCCAACGATCATCTTCTGCGCTGCATCGTGCTCGCCGCCGAGGCGCTCGAGGCGGGCGATGCGCCCTTCGGCTCGGTGCTCGTGGCGGCGGACGGCACCGTCCTGCAAGAGGCGCGCAACCGCGCCGTGACCGGAGACCCGACACAGCATCCCGAAATCGAGCTGGCCAGATGGGCGGCGCAGAACCTGAACGCCGAGGATCGGCGGACCGCTACGATGTATACCTCGGGCGAGCATTGTCCGATGTGCGCCGCCGCGCATGGCTGGGTCGGGCTTGGCCCCGTGGTCTTCATTCATTCCGCGCAGCAGCTTGCCCAATGGACCGAGGAATTCGGCCGCCCTCCCGGCCCCGTCACGCAGCTGGGCATCGCGCCCGTCGCGCCTGGCGTGCGCGCCTACGGGCCGGTGACGGAGCTTCTCGAGGATATGCGCGCGCTTCATGAGCGGCACCAGAAGGCCAGGATGCGCGCCTAGAGCGCGACGAGGTGATTGTCCCACATGAGGCCGGGATGCGCAGCACGGTCCGGCATGCGCCCGATGCGGCGCAAATCGCCCGTGCCGGAAGCTATGATGAGGCCGCCCGGGCAGGGCGCGACCCCGCAGGCATCCGCCACCGCTTCGCTGCGCAGAAAGCCGGCCGTTCGCATGTCGTAGATCTGCACCTGCCCGCCGCGCGGCGAGGTGATGGCGATCTCGCGCTGTCCCGCCGCGAAGGCGACGCTGCCGACATAGCCCTGCATCGCGCGCAGCGCGCCTTCGGGCGTCTCGGCTAGCCGGACGGCCTCGCCGCGCCGGTGCAGACCCAGAAGCGCCGGCCCGTCCTCGCCCCCCTGCCATTGCAGCCCGAAAGCCACATCGCCGCCATGCGACACGGCGAGATGCCGGATGGAGCCCTTGTGCAGATCCGGCGCGAGGCTCACCGTCTCGGTGACGGCGCCCTCCTCGAGATAGCTCAGATTGGGGCGCATCACCGGGATGTTCAGCTTGGCGCGGCCTGCGTCGGGATGCGTTTCGATCCCGCCATTCGCGACGACGAGCGTATCGCTCCCCGGAAGGCGCCGGATGTCGTGCGGGCCGGTGCCGCCGCTGTCGAATTCGGCCACGCGCGCGTATCCGCGATCCGCGTCCCAGACGCCGATGACGCCGCGCGCCGCCTCGTAATCGTTCTCGGTTGTGTAGAGCCAGCGCCCATCGAGCGAGAAGGCGCCATGTCCGTAGAAATGCCGCCCCTCGGGCGCGGCCAGCTCGGCCTTGCGGCGGCCCGCGGCGCAGTCGATCACGATGGCGAAGGTGCCGGGGCGGCGGGCGAAGGCCACGGCCTCGGGGCGTTCGGGATGGGCGGCGGCGGCATGACCCCGCGCCGGGAGCGCGATGCGAAACCTGAGATCCATCGCGGCGCCGATCCCGCAGAGGACGAAGCCGCCATCCGGCAGGCCGGCCGCCGAGAGCCAGCGCGGCGCCCCCGCATCGGCCCAGCTCGCCGCCGGAGCGAGGCCCGTCGCCAGCATCCCGGCCAGGAACCCGCGGCGTCCGGTCATGCGGTCAATCCCCGTCGAGCGCGTTGAAGCCCGGCGCGACGCCCAGCTCCGGCCCGAGCTCGTCGCGCACGATGTCCCGCGCCCGCTCGATCGCGGCTTGCAGCGACTCGACGCGCAGCCGCGCCTGCGGGTCCGTCACGCCCGCGAATACCGGATCGTCCAGCGCCTCGGCGGACTCGAGCGCCGCGCCGAACGCGGCGGCGAGGCGGGCCCGAAGCGCGGGATCGCGCTGCGCGAGGATGGCGCCCAGATCGGCGAGCGAGGCGAGCGACAGGCGCACATGGCGCAGCGAGCGGCCGGAGCGCCAGGCCTCGGCCCGCGCGGGCTGCGGCGCATCGAACGTGCCGAGCGGGCGGCCCAGCCGGCTGTCGGACGTGAACTCGAGACCGTAGGTGAGCGCCTTGAAAAGCTCCTGAAGCGGCTCCGCCTCGGTTCGGTACGGGCCGCCCTCGCCCGGATCGGTGAGCGCGGAGGCATAACCCTCCTGCCAGTCCGTCAGGATCGCGCGCGACAGCGCCGCGATATCCTCGGTCATGACCTCCGTCAGCGCGCAGCGATAGGCTTCGTCGCCCAGCGCGGCGATCTCGGGATCGAAAAGCACCATCTCGAGCGCATAGAAGCCGCGCGCGGCGATCGAGACATCGGCGAAGCTCTCGGCGCTGTCGATCACCGGATCGGCCTCGGTGATGAGCGTGCGCAGGCTGCGCGGCGTCAGGCCGCGCGTGTCGGGCCAGAAGGCGAGCGCGAAGGCGCGGTCCTCGGCCTCGGTGGGGCCGAAGCGCAGATGACTGGCCGATATCCACGCGTCGAACGCGCTTTGATAAGCCTCGCGCAGCGCGGGTGCGTCCGGCGCGCAATGCTCGGCGGCGACGCCGGCAAGCGCGGTGGAGGCGGCGTCCAGCGCCTCGAAACGCGGCAGGACGTGGCGCTCCACCGCATCGCGGGCGATGTCCCCCGTCCCCTGGGCCGTGGCCGCGAGCGGCAGGGTCAGCGCGATGACGGCGGCGATCAGGTGGCGCATGTCAAAGGCTCTCCAGATAGCTGACGAGGGCGGCGCGGTCCTCGGGCGGCATTTCGGCGACGGTATCGCGCGCGGCCTGCGCCTCGCCGCCATGCCAAAGCACCGCTTCCAGGAGCGAGCGTGCGCGGCCGTCATGGAGAAAATAGGTATGCCCGCTGACCCGCTCGGTCAGGCCGATGCCCCAGAGCGGCGGCGTGCGCCATTCGCGCCCGTTCGCCCGCGCCTCGGGGCGGTGATCGGCCAGCCCCTCGCCCATGTCGTGCAGCAGCATGTCGGTATGCGGCCAGATGAGCTGAAAGCTCTGCGCGGGCTGATCGTCGAGCCGGTGCGTGACGAATTTCGGCGTATGGCAGGAGGCGCAGCCCGTGTCGTGAAAGACCTGCTTGCCGCGCAGAACCTCGGGCGCGTCCACGTCCCGCCGGGCCGGAACGCCGAGATTGCGGCTGTAGAAGGTCACGAGATCGAGGCCGACCCCGTCCACTTCGTGCACGCGCTCGTCGCCATCGCCATGGGGTGCGGTGCGGCAGGCGTCCTGGATGGTGGTGCATTCGCCGAAAGGGTCCGCGAAGATCGGGTTCGAGATACCGATATCGCCCGCGAAGGCACCTGCGCTCTGCTCGCGCACCGTGGGCGAGCCGGCCTTGAGCCCGAAGCGTCCCAGCATGGGCATGTCGTATTCGGCGGACCACACGATATTGGCGCGCCCCGAAATGCCGTCGCCATCGGCGTCGTCAGGATCGGCGAGCGCGAGGATATCCGCCGCCGGAATCGCCTCCAGAAGACCGAGGCCGATCATCTGCGGCGCGATGCGCGGGCTCAGCATCGCCTGCGGATGAAGCGGGCCGTAGCCCAGATCTTCGGCCCGGTAGGTGGGTGCGCGCAGGCTCGCCGTCTCGCCGCCCGACAGGGCGACGGGAATCTCCACATAGTCCACCTCGAGCCGGTATTCGGCAGGGATCCCCGGCAGCGCGAAATCCTGAAGCTGCGTGCCGTAGGTCGGATCCGGGGCAGTGCCGAGGTATTCCGCGATCCCGCCAATGGCCGCGGCCTCGTCCGGGATCGACACGCGCAGGAAAAGCGAGATCGCGTTCTCGTCCCCCGGCTCGGGCGGATGGCCGCGTCCGTCCTTGATGTGGCAGCTCTGGCAGGAGCGCGCGTTGAAGAGCGGCCCAAGCCCGTCGGAGGCGAGCGCCGATGAGGGCGACGAGACCCAGAGCTTGCGGAAGAGCCCGTTGCCGACCTTGAATTTCAGCTCGCCGTCGAAGCCGATATTGTTCGACGGGTCCGAGAACGCATCGGCCGAGTTGCGCACGCGCACGGTCGCCGCGCCCGCGGGCAGCGTCTCGAACCGCTCGGGCGCCGAGAAATCCTCGGGCGCGCGCACGGCGTCCGCGACGCGCGCGGCTTCGGCCTCGGTGCGGGGGATGATGGGCAGGTGCGGCTCGTCGAGCGGTCCGGCCAGCGCGGCGGTGGAGAGGGCCGCGCCGATGACGATGGCGAAAGCGGAGAGCTTACTCCGCCTCGTCCATCCTCGTTGCATTGAGCTGAGCATATTTTTCCTCGCCCACTTTCGCGAGCAGATCGAGCTGGGTCTCGAGAAAGTCGATATGCCCTTCCTCGTCGGTCAGCAATTCCTCGAAGATGTTCTTCGACACGAAGTCGCCCACGGATTCGCAATGCTTGCGCGCTTCCATGTAGAGCGTGCGGGCGTCATGCTCGGCGGCGAGATCGCATTCGAGCGTTTCCTTGGGCGTCTGCCCGATCCGCAGCGCATCGAGCTTTTGCAGGTTGGGATGACCGCCGAGAAAGAGGATGCGCGCGATCAGCTTGTCGGCGTGATGCATCTCCTCGATGGATTCCTCGCGGCTCTTCTTGGCCATGTGGCCGAGACCCCAATCCTCCTGAAGGCGGAAATGCAGCCAGTACTGGCTGACCGCGGTCAACTCGGAGCGCAGCGCCGCGTTGAGATATTCAATGACTTTCTTGTCGCCTTGCATGGGGTCTCTCCTGTGTTGGCAGCGCCCTCAGATTGCGCAGCTGCATGGGGATCTCGAGGTTGTCGTTCCGACGCATGGTAGACAGGAAGAGGGGCATACATCCACCGCAATCGGCGGATTTTCCCAAGGCGCGATAGACCTTGCCCGGCGTGATGAGCGCTGAAGGATCCGAAGCACGCATCCAGTCGATGGCGGCGTCGATGTCGCGGTCGGTGATATGCTGGCAATGACAGACGATCATGTTCGGTCCTCCGGCTTCATCCCTTGTCTACTGAAACACCGCCTCGGGATCGTCGAGGCTGTCCGAGCCCTCGAAGGTGATCCCCTCGAGGTCGAGCGCGGCGGTGATGCGCTCGATGGTGCGGGTCTGGTCGATCAGCCCGTCCACACCGCCCATGATAAGCGCCTCGCCCGCGTCGTTGCCGCGCGCGAGCATCCGGTCATAGGCCATGCCCGCCTCGGCGGCGAGCTTGATGCGGCCCAGCGCGCGCATGGTCGTGGCGAGCTTCGCGCGCATCTCGGCGTCGAGCGCGGGATCGACCTCGGCGGTCAGATCGGCCAGCGACGGGCCTTCGACCATCGAGCCGTCGACGCGCACATATTGGCCGCTATAGACGTTCTGGATGCCCAGCCCGTCATAGTAGTGGCTGTTATGGGTGTTGTCGGAAAAGCAATCATGCTCCTCCTCGGGGTCGTTGAGCATGAGACCGAGGCGCATCCGCTCGCCCGCCTGCTCGCCATAGCTGAGGCTGCCCATGCCGGTCAGCATCGCGGCGATGCCCGCGGCCTCGTCGCCCAGCACGGCCTCGCGCGCGGCGCCGTCTTCGGCCCATTGCGCGGCCATGAACTCGAGATCCGAGATCAGCAGATCGCTCGCCGCCGCGAGGTATTCGCCGCGCCGCTCGCAATTGCCGCCGGTGCAGGCGTCGCCCGCGGCATAGTCCGTCCAGGGCCGGTCGCCCGCGCCCGCATCGGTGCCGTTCAGGTCCTGCCCCCAGAGAAGAAACTCGATCGCGTGATAGCCCGTGGCGACATTGGCCTCGCTGCCGCCCGCCTCGTGGAGCGTCTCGGAAAGAAACTCCGGCGTGATGCGGCGCGCGTCCACCGTCCGGCCCGACAGATCGAAACTCTCATGCGCGACGACATTGAGCGCCTTCAGCCCATTCTCGTCCGAGGCGCCGCCATAGGAGGCATCGACATAGTCGATGAGCCCTTCGTCCAGCGGCCAGGCATTCACCTTGCCCTCCCAATCGTCGACGATCGGGTTGCCGAAGCGGAAGACCTCGGTCTGCTGATAGGGCACGCGCGCCGCGATCCATGCCGCCCGCGCCGCGCCGAGCGCCTCGGCGGAAGGGGCGGCGATCAGCGCATCCACCTTCTCGCCCAGCGCACCGGCGAGCGCCGCGCTGTCCTCGTATCCCGCCTGGGCGATATCGGCATAGGTCCGGAGCACGTCCGCGCGGCTTGCGGCGGCGGCGGGAAGTGCGAGCGCGGCTGTCAGCGCAGTCGAGCCGAGGATGATGCGAAGCATGAAGGGTCCTTGTCGGTGGTGTGCGTTGGTGAACGGGGGCCGCGGCCCCCGGAATTACTTGGTCAGGATCAGCTTGCCCGCGCGGGTGATGCGCAGGGTATAGACCTTGTCCTCCAGCACGATCTGCGCCTGGTCGCCGCCCAGCACGAGGTGCCGAACGTCATAGGTGGGCAGGCTTGCGGCGGTGGGGTCGATCTGGATCGTCTTGGGCTGAAGGGTCATGTCCGGGCCTCGCGAGGTGTGCGCGTGCGGTCCAGCATCCATTCGAGCGACGAGCCCTCGAGGCCGCACCCGTCGCACCAGCGCTGCACGAGCTCCGCCCTCTCGGGGCGGGATGCGGCGAGGTCGGGACGGGCCGGCGAAGGGGCGGCGGCGGGCTGGAGTTGCATGATGCGCGTCCTGAAGTGGTGACTGTCATCGGCTCCCCCGATATGCGCCGCGCGGCGCGTGCCGGAGTGGCTGGCTCACCTTCAATTTCTGAGTTATTTTATCAGGCATGTCAATCTGACTTTTTTAGTCAGAAAATATTGCGCGCCGAAAGACGCTCATCTGTCGCGCGTCGCGCCTCTCAGACGATCTCGAGATAGCTGTGATATTCGAGGTCCGTGACATGCCGCGCGAACGTGCGCAGCTCCTGCGTCTTGCACTCGACCAGCATGGTTTGCAGGCGTTTCGAGAAGATGCCCGGCACATGCGGCCCCTTGCGAAACGCATAGATCGCCGTCGCCCAGTCGAGCGGCAGCGTGTCGAGCTTCATCGAATAGGCATCGCCGGTGATCGGCGGCTCGGGCGTCATCTCGTTCTCGATCCCCAGAAGCGCGCCGCCCAGAATGCTGGCCAGCACGAGATAGGGGTTGGCGTCCGCGCCCGCGACGCGGTGCTCGATCCGGCGCGCCTTGGGGCTGCCGCCCGGAATGCGAATCGCGGCGGTGCGGTTCTCGTAGCCCCAGGCCACGGCGGTCGGGGCATGGGCGCCCGGCATCAGGCGGCGGTAGGAATTCTCGTGGGGCGCGAAGGTGAGCGTGTTCTCCTGCATCGTCGCCATCAGACCGGCGACGGCGTTCAGCATCAGCGGCGAGCCATGCTCATCGCCACTGTCGAAGACGTTCACGCCGTTTTCGTCCACCAGCGAGAAATGCACGTGAAAGCCGCTGCCCGAGAGGTTGCCATAGGGCTTGGCCATGAAGGTCGCGGCAAAGCCGTGCTTGCGCGCGATGCCGCGCACCAGACGCTTGAAGAGCACGGCATCGTCGGCGGCGCGCAGCGGGTCGGCGACATGCATCATGTTGATCTCGAACTGGCCCGCGCCGTTCTCGGAGATCGCCGCATCGGCGGGAATGCCCTGCAATTCGCAAGTGTCGTAGACATCGTTCAGGAAGTCGTCGAAATGCTGCAATTCGTCGAGCGACATGGCCCCGTCCGAATCGAGCCGCTTGCCCGTGACGGGCGAGCGCGGGGCCTGCGGGCGGTCGCCCGAGGGATCGCAGATATAGAATTCGAGCTCGGTCGCCACGACGGGCGTCAGCCCATGCGCCTTGAATTTGCGCGCGATGCGCGCCAGCGCCTGACGCGGATCGCCGTCGAAGGGCGCGCCGCTCTCCTCGCGCATCATCAGCATGGCGAGGGCGGTGGGCCGGGTGGTCCAGCTGATCGGGATGAGCGGGCGACCGATGAATTCGCACAGCCCGTCCGCATCGCCCGTCTCGAAGACGAGCTCGCTCTTCTCGATATCCTCGCCCCAGATATCCATGCCGACGATCGAGAGCGGCATGCGCAGCCCGCCTTCGACAACCTTGTCCACATGATCGACCGGCACCCGCTTGCCGCGCATCGCGCCGTTCAGATCGCACACGCAGGCGAAGATCGAGTCCATCTCGGGCCGCGCCTCGAGCCAGGCTTTGACATCTTGAAGGGGCATCGCGCGCGTCTCGCTTTGGGGGATATGCCGCATCGTCTTGCCACGCGCGCCCCTCCCGCCGCAAGGAGGATCGCGGCGCGGCGCGCTCAGGCGGTGCCGCTCTCGGCGGAGAGGGTCAGCGGGCTGATCCCGAGCCGCCCGAGCGCATCGGCCCATTTCGCCTCGGGGCGTGTGCCGAAGACCAGCTTGGCGTCCGCGTCGCAGATCAGCCAGCCGTTCTGGCCGATCTCCCCTTCGAGCTGGCCCGGCCCCCAGCCGGCATAGCCGAGCGCGATCAGCGCCGCGTCCGGCCCTGCCCCCGAAGCCATGTCCTCGAGAATGTCGAGCGTCGCGGTCATCGAGAATCCGTCGCTCACCTTCAGCGTCGAGATCGAGGAGGCATAGCCCGCATCGTGCAGCACGAAGCCGCGCCCCGTCTCGACCGGGCCGCCGAAATGGACGGGCAGCCGCCGCGCGCCGGGTGTCGCCTCGATATCGAGCTGCTCGAGCAGGTCCGCGAGCTTCAGATCGTCCGCCATCTTGTTGACGACGAGGCCCATCGCGCCCTCATGCGAATGAGCGCAGATGAAGACGAGCGATTGCTCGAATCGCGGATCGGACATGCCCGGCATCGCGATGAGCATGCGGCCCGTCAGGTCCATATCGTCCAGCGCCGAAGGCTGGTGTGTCTCGCGCGTGTCGCCTGTTCCGATCATGCAATCAGGATGGCGGCTCGCCCGGATCATTACAAGGGGGCCGCGTGCGTTGACCCGATTGTGAGTTGGCAGGGCGCGTGCGATGGCGCAAAGGAGAGGGATGAAAAAGCTGATCCCGCATCTCGCCGCGCTCGCGCTCGGCCTCATAGCCCCGCTGCCCGCCACCGCCCAGGCGCTGGAGGCCGTGAACGCCGCCCGCCTTCTGCCCGGCTGGCGCGCGGAGGACGGCACGCACATGGCCGCGCTCGAGCTGCGGCTGGCGCCCGGATGGAAGACCTATTGGCGCGCGCCCGGCGATATCGGCATTCCGCCCCGTTTCGATTGGCGTGGCTCGCAGAACCTTGCCGGCGTCGAGATCGAATGGCCCACGCCCGAGCGGATCGACCAGGGCGGCATGATGGCCATCGGCTATCACGGCACGCTCATCCTGCCTTTGCGAGTGCTGCCGCAGGCGGGGGGCGACGTCGCGCTCGACGGCTCGGTCGAGCTGGGGGTCTGCCGCGATGTCTGCATCCCCCTGACGCTCGATCTTGCCGCCGACTTGCCCAGCGGCGCATCGAAGCGCGATCCGCGCATCATCGCCGCGCTCGCCGACCGCCCGATGGGCGCGGCGGAGGCGGGGGTGGGGCGCGTCGCCTGCACCATCGCGCCCGGCAAGCAGGGGCGCCTCGCGCTGCGCGCCGAGATCGCGCTGCCGCCCGTGGGTGGCGCCGAGACGCTGGTGATCGAAGCGGCGGACCCCAATATCTGGATCGCGCCGCCGCGTCTGGCCCGGCAGGGCGGCACGCTCATCGCCGAGACGCAGCTTGCCCATGTCGAGGGGCGCGCCTTCGCGCTCGACCGCTCGGGCCTGCGCCTCACGGTGATCGGCGAGGGCAGCGCGGTCGATATCAAGGGCTGCCCGGCGGGCTAAGCGCTCAGACGCGGCGGCGCAGCGCCTGCGCGGTCGCAAGGGCCGCGTAGAGCGCGAAAACGAGCGCCATCGCCCCCGCCGCGAACAGCACGAGCGCGCCCGGCACACCCTCCAAAGGCATCAGCGCGGCGAGCGGCGCAGGCAAATCGCCCTGCCAGATCGCCCAGCCGAGCGTGGCGCCGAACCACGCCAGCAGAAGCGCCGCACCGCCCAGCATCGCGCCCCGCACCCGCGCCGCGCGGAACCGCATCCCGCGCCGCAGCGCCGCCATCTGCCGCCCCACATCATGCTGCACCGCTATGAGCGCTGGCACCACAAGGAGCACGAGCAACATTCCAAAGCCGAGACCATAAACCAACGTTATGACCGTGGGCTTGAGGAACTGCGCCTGCTGGCTGCGCTCGAACAGAAGCGGGGTGAGGCCCAGAACCGTCGTCAGTGTCGTCAGCATCACGGGCCGCAGCCGGTCCGCCGCGCCGTCGATGATCGACGGGATGAGGCCGCGCGTGCGCGCATGCTCGTCGATCGTGGTCACCAGCACGATCGAGTCGTTGATGATGATGCCGGTCATGCCGAGAAGGCCCACGACGGTGAACATGCTGAGCGGCACATCCCATGCGTGATGGCCGTAGATCGTGCCGACGAGGCCGAAGGGAATGATTGCCATGACGACCATCGGCCGCGTCCAGCTCCCGAAGACCAGCGACAGCACGAGATAGATGCCGATCAGCGTCAGCATGAGGCCCAGAAGCGCGTCGTTCAGAAAATCGCTCTCCTGCTCGGCGAGGCCCGACATGTCCCAATCGACCTGAAATTCGGCGGCGATGCGCGGCAGGATATCGTCTTCCAAGAGCGTGCGGATTTCAGCCGCGCGGGCTGCGTCCTCCTGCGCGATGTCGCCCGTGACGCTCACGATGCGCACGCCGTTCTCGCGCTGCACGGTGGAAAAGCCGTCGCGCGTTGCGGCCGAGACGATCTCGGAGAGCGGCACATAGGCGCCTCCCGGCGTGCGAAGCTGCGTCTGCTCGAGGAAATCGGCGGTCAGGCTGCCCTCGGGCAGCTCGACCCGGATCTCGGCGCTGCGCGGCCCGACCGGGAATGTCGCCGCCTCGATCCCGTTGAGACGCGCGCGCAGCTCGCGGCTCAGATCTTCGATGCCGAAGCCGAGCGCAGCGCCCTGCGGGGTGAGGTCGAGCACCAGCTCCTGCTTGTCGTAGGGCAGATCGTCCTCGAGACCGCTTACCTCGGGGAAGGTCGAGAGCGATTCCTTGAGACGCTCCGACGCGGCCTTGAGCGTCGCCGCCTCCGCGCCCGAGAACTGCACGTCGAGCGCGTCGCCCCCCGGCCCGCTGCGCCAGCCGCGAAAGCTGATCGTCTCGGCCAGCGGATGCCGCTCGATCCGCGCCTCGAGATCGGCGGCGAATTCGAAACTGCTGTAGGGGCGCAGATCGGCTTCGATCAACTCGATCGAGATACCGCCGAGCTGGTCCGGCTCCTTGGTGCCGGTGCCCGACAGCCCCCGCCCTGCATTGCCGCCGATTTCGGCGATCACGTAGTCGAGCGGGCTTTGCCCGTATTCGGCCTCGTATTCGGCGGCAAGCTCCTCGGTCGCGCGCTGCATCTCGCGCAGCATCTCCATCGAGTCCTCGCGCGTCGCGCCGGGCGCCATGGCGAAATTCCCGGTGACGCTGCCTTGCTCGGGCGCGTTGAAAAAGCGCCAGGTCACGTCGCCCCGCACGAAAAGCGCGGCCTGGCTCGCAAGGATCAGCACGACCCCGGCAAGCACCGGATAGCGCGCGCGGATCACGACTGCCATCGCGGGGCGGAACACCCGCTCGCGCGCCCATTCGAAGCCGCGATTGACGACGCGCGAGGGCGCGTCGTACCAGTGCCGCGCGCCGGAGGCGGCGAGCGCGTGGCTCATGTGATGGGGCAGGATCAGGAAGCACTCGACGAGCGAGGCAGCCAGAACCACGATCACGGTGAACGGGATGTCGGCGATCAGATCGCCGAAACTGCCCGCGATGGTGATGAGCCCGCCGAAGGCGATGATGGTGGTGGCGGTCGCGGAAAAGACCGGCATGGCCATGCGCCGCGCCGCGTTCTCGGCGGCGACGACCGGCGCTTCGCCCAGGGCGCGCGCGCGCGCATCGGCATGCTCGCCCACCACGATGGCGTCATCGACGACGATGCCGAGCGTGATGATGAGCGCGAAAAGCGAGATCATGTTGATCGTGATCCCCGCCGCGAACATCAGCGCCACGGCAGCGAGCAGCGCCACGGGAATGCCCGCCGCCACCCAGAAGGCCGTGCGCGCGTTGAGAAAAAGGAACAAGAGCGCCACGACGAGCGCAAGCCCCGTCGCCGCATTGTCCAGAAGCGTGCTGAGGCGCCCCGAAATCTGCTCGGACCGGGTGCGGATGAGATCGATGCCGACTCCCTCGGGCAGGGTCGTGGCCATCTCGGCGGCGACGGTCTCGACCGTCTCCTGAATGGCGAGCGCATCGCCCCCTTCGGAGCGATCGACGCGCAGCGAGATGGCCGGATCGCCGCCGACGAAATACGAGCGCTCGCGCGCGGCGCCCAAAATGCTGACTTCGGCCACGTCGCCCACGGTCAGGCGCGTGTCGCCCATGTCGCCGCGCAGGGTGATGGCGGCGATCTGCTCGGGATCGCGCTTTTCGCTGCCGGTGCGCACGCGCGTATCGGCGCCTTCCACATCGCCGGCGGGATCGGCATCGACCTCCGCGGAGATGATCGCGGCGATCTCGGTCAGCGTGATGTCGTGCTCGATCAGCTGGAGCGCCGGCACCTCGACGAGGATCTGCGGCGCGGCCACGCCGCGCAGCGTCGTGCGCGTCACGCCTTCGGCGAAAAGGCGCGTGACAAGCTCGTCGGCATAGAGCGCGAGCTGATCGGCGCTCACGGGGCCGGTGATGACCACGTCCGTCACCCGGTCGGACCAGCTGCCGCGCCGCACCTCGGGCTCCTCGGCGGCGTCGGGCAGGGTCGTCACCGCATCCACGGCGGCCTGCACATCGGTCGCGGCGCGCGACATGTCCCAGCCGGGCTGGAACTCGACATTGATGGTGCCGAAATTCTCGCGGCTGGCGCCGCTCGTCCTCTCGACGCCCTCGATGGCCAAGAGGTCGGGCTCGAGCACCTGAACGATGGCGGCGTCGATATCCTCGGCGCCCGCCCCGTCCCATTCGACCGAGACGGTCACGCTCTGGATCACGACATCGGGAAAGAACTGCGCGCGCATGTTCGGCACGGCGGCGAGGCCCAGCACGACCATGACCACCAGCAAGAGGTTCGCCGCCGTGGGATGGCGCGTGAACCACGACAGGATGCCGCCCGGCCCTTCGGTGACGCGGCCCGCCACGGCCTAGCCGCCCATCCGCGTTTCGAGCCGCGCGACGACGCTGACGGGAACACGCGCCTGCGCAAGCTGATCCAGAAGACGGGTGCGCACCGCGTCGGGCATGTCACGGCTGCCCTCGACGAACGCGATGAGGCGCGCACGGCGCTCCTCGCTCAGCTCGACCGTCTCGGCGCTCTCGGGGCTCTCGGCCTCCGCCGCCTCGCCGAGGGGACGCACCTTGATCCCGGCGCCCAGAAGCGGGCTGCGCTGCGTGACGACGCGGCGCCCGGCAAGATCGGGCGCGCCCTCGGCGGCGCGCACGAGCACATGGTCGCCCTGCCGGCGCAGCAGCGTGACCGCGATGGGCTGAAGCCGCCCGTCCTCGCCCAGCGCCAGCACCGCCCCATCGGGGCCGAGCGCCCCGGCCGGCAGGCGCACGACATTCGCCAGCGGCGGCTCGGCCACTTCGACGGTGACGAAATCGCCGGGCTTGAGACCCTGCGCCGCCTCGAGCCGCGCAAAGACGAGGCGCCCCGTCTGTCCCTCGCCCACGGCGGCGCTTGCGCGGGTGACGATACCGGGCGCCGTGAGACGCGCACCCGATGCCTCGAGAACGGCGGTCACGGGCGCCTCGCGCAGGCGGCCCTCCTCGTCCAGCAGCCGCGCGAACTGGCCCGTCGAGACGCGGAAGGCGACCTCGAGCGCGTTCTGGTCGATGAGGGTGGCAAGCTGTTCGCCGTTGCTCACGAGCGCGCCCTCGTCGACCATGATCTCCGACAGCGCGCCCGAGAAGGCGGCGGTGAGCGTGGTGTCCTCCAGCCGCCGCTCTGCCTCGGCCAGCGCAAGCTCGGCGCGCGCGGTCGCCGTCTCGGCCTGATCGATGCGCGCCTCGGCGCCCAGCACGGCCTGCCGGCGCGTGAGCACGCTGCCGCGCGCGGCGGCGGCGGCCAGCTCGGCCGTCTCGACAGCGGCGGAGGTGCCAACGCCGCGCTCCTCGAGACCGCGCTGCCGCTCGAGCGCGCGCTCCTGAAGCGCGGCCTGATCGCGCGCGGCGGCCAATTCATCCTCGGCCAATTCCAGCGCGCGCCCGGCCTCGCGCGCCTCGGCGCGCGCGTCCATCAGATCGCTCTCGGCGCGGTCTCGCAGCGTGCGGGCATCGGCAGGATCGATGCGCACCAGCACCTGCCCCGCCGCGACCTGCCCGCCTTCCTCGAAAGCCTCGGCGAGCTCGATCACCGTGCCCGCCGCCTTGGCCCGCAATTCGAGCGCGCGGCGGCTCTGAACCTCGCCATAGGCGGTCAGCGTCGGCGCGATGGTCTGCGGCGTCGCCTGCACCACCTTGACGGCGAATTCGCGCTCCTCGCGCGCGCCGGGGCCGGGGCTGCGCTCCATGCGCGCCTGCACCGAGGCGCTCAGCAGATGGGCCGCATAGGCGAGCATACCCAATGTCAGCGACATCAGGATCAGGCCGGTCAGGCTGCGGCGCAGGAAATGCATGGCGGGGCGGTCCTTCGAGCTGGCGCGACGCCTTTACATATAAGGCGCGGCACCCGGATACCAAGCGCGCTACTTGCGCCGGCGATGCTCGTCGAGGCGCGGCATGATCTCGACGAAGTTGCAGGGCCGGTGGCGGTAATCGAGCTGGAGCGCCAGGATCTCGTCCCACGCATCCTTGCAGGCGCCGGGGCTTCCGGGCAGCGCGAAGAGATAGGTGCCCAGCGCCACGCCCGCCGTCGCGCGGCTCTGGACGGCGCTGGTGCCGATCTTGGCCATGCTGACATGGGTGAAGACGGTGCCGAAGGCGTCGATCTCCTTCTCGTAGACGTCGCGATGCGCCTCGACGGTCACGTCGCGGCCCGTCAGGCCCGTGCCCCCGGTCGAGATGATCGCGTCGATCCCCGCATCCTCGCACCACGCGCGCAGCTGCGCGGCGATGGCCGCGCGCTCGTCCTTCACGATCGTGCGAGCGGCCAGAACATGGCCCGCCGCCTCGAGCCGCTGGACGAGCGTGTCGCCCGAGCGGTCGTCGCCCGCCTCGCGGGTGTCGCTGACGGTGAGAATGGCGATGCGCACGGGGATGAACTCGCGGCTCTCGTCGATACGGCTCATGGATCAGGACCTTTCCAGAATGGCGAGCCGCGCGGCGAGCGCGGCGAAGATCGCGGCGGTGGCGATGCCCATCCCGCGTGCGAGGCGCGGCGCGCGGGCGAGGCGCCGGCCCAGCCCGCCAGCGAAGACGCCGACGGCGCCGTTCACGATCAGCCCGCCGATACCGAGCATGATTCCCATCACCAGAAATTGCGGCAGCAGCGCACGCGAGGGATCGGCGAATTGGGGCAGGAAGGCCAGCACGAAGAGGATCACCTTGGGATTGGTGAGATTGACGACCAGCCCCTCCCGGAAGGCCCGCGCGGGGCTCATCGGGCGGCCCCGCGCCTCGAGCGGGCCGGTGCGCAGCGCCCCCAGCGCCAGCCACAGAAGATATCCGACACCGAGCCAGCGGATCACGTCGAAGAGCCAGGGCGCCGCCGCGACGAGCGCGCTCACGCCCAGCGCCGCCGCCGCCGCGTGACAGAGCGAGCCGAGGGCGATGCCCGCGCTCGCCGCCATCGCGGGATGCGGCCCGGCGCGCAGGCCCTGGCCGAAGCAGAACATCATGTCCGCCCCCGGCGTCAGGTTGAGCGCGAGCGCGGCGGGCAGAAAGGCCAGCAAGAGCCACGGATCGATCACGATTGCATCCCCCTGAGTCGCGCTTGCACCGCCAGCAGATCGGCCCAGGCGGCGCGCTTGGCGCTCGGCGTGCGCAGAAGATAGGCCGGATGCGTCATCGGCAGCACCGGCCGCCCCCACGCCTCGTGCCACTCGCCGCGCAGCTTGGTGATCCCGCGTTTCTGCAGCGCGCAATCGCTGCTGATATTGCCCATGACGATCACGATCTCGGGCGCGGCCAGAGCGACGTGACGCTCGACGAAAGGGCGCATCATCTCGATCTCGGCGGGCTTCGGGTCGGCATTCTGCGGCGGGCGCCAGGGCACCACATTGGTGATGTAGACGTTCTCCTCGCGGCTCAGCCCGATCGCGGCCAGCATCCGGTCGAGCATGCGGCCCGCCTGCCCCACGAAAGGGCGGCCCTCGCGGTCCTCGTCGCGGCCCGGCGCCTCGCCGATGACCATGACGCGCGCGCCGCGCACGCCATCCGAGAAGACGAGGTTGCGCGCGCCGCGCTTGAGCTCGCAATGCTCGAAGGCGGCGAGCGCGGCGCGCAGCGCGTCCAGATCCTGCGCCCCGCCTGCGGCGCGGCGCGCGGCCTCCACGGCCTCAGCGTCGCTCGCCCCCGCCTGCGGCGGCGCCACCTGCGCGGCACGCGGCTGCGCCGGCGCGGCGCGCGCTTGCGGCGCCTTGGGCGCCGCCTCCTCCAGATCGTAGCGGTTCACGGGCACGTCGCCGATCGCCTCGTCGACGCCCAGCTCGACCTGCCATTGCAGAAGCGCGCGCAGCCCGTGAAAATCCAATGCCGAATCCATGCCGCCACGCTACTCCGCCCGCCGCGCCTGCGAAAGCGTCCCTGCTTCATCTTGGCGAAAATACTCATTCTCCCGGCGGCGCCGCGCGCGCCGGCTTGCCGATTGAACGCCGCCGCCCGCCATGCGATAACCCCGCGGACTGCCCGACGAGGAGATGCCGGTGACCTTCGCCCACAGCCACCTTCTGGGGATCGAGCCCCTCGCCCCCCACGATATCCGCGCCGTGCTGGACCTCGCCGATACCTATGCCGAGCAGGGCCGCAGCGGCGCCAAGCATGGCGATGCGCTGGCCGGGCTCACGCAGATCAACATGTTCTTCGAGAATTCCACCCGCACGCAGGCCAGTTTCGAGCTGGCGGGCAAACGGCTCGGGGCGGATGTCATGTCGATGGCGATGCAGGCGAGCTCCATCAAGAAGGGCGAGACGCTGATCGACACGGCCATGACGCTGAACGCGATGCATCCTGATCTTCTGGTGGTGCGCCACCCGCATTCCGGCGCGGTGGACCTGCTGGCGCAGAAGGTGAATTGCGCGGTGCTGAACGCGGGCGACGGGCGGCACGAGCATCCGACGCAGGCGCTTCTGGATGCGCTGACGATCCGGCGCGCCAAGGGGAGGCTGCATCGCCTCAACATCGCCATTTGCGGAGACATCGCCCATAGCCGCGTCGCGCGCTCGAACATCATCCTCTTGGGCAAGATGGAAAACCGCATCCGCCTCATCGGCCCGCCGACCCTCATGCCCGCGGGCATCGGCGAATTCGGTGTCGAGGTCTATGACGACATGAAGAAGGGCCTCGAGGGGGTCGATGTCGTGATGATGCTGCGGCTTCAGCGCGAGCGCATGGATGGCGGCTTCATTCCCTCCGAGCGCGAGTATTACCACCGCTACGGGCTCGACGCCGAAAAGCTGGCGCATGCGGCGCCCGACGCCATCGTGATGCATCCCGGCCCGATGAATCGCGGTGTCGAGATCGACGGCGAGCTGGCCGATGATATCCGCCGCAGCGTCATTCACGAACAGGTCGAGATGGGCGTCGCAGTGCGCATGGCGGCGATGGATCTTCTGGCGCGCAACCTCAGGGCGCGCGCGGCCCCGAAAACGGTGATGGTATGAGCGACAGGATCGAGATCAAGGCGACCGAGACCGGCGTGGTGCGCGTCTTTTCCGTCGATATCCCGGCGGACAGGATCGGCGGTTTCACCGCCCGCAATGGCAGCTGGCCCCTGCGCGAGGCTCTGGGGGCCGAGGCGCTCGATCCGGCGCATGTCGAGGTGTTCGACGCCGCCGATCTCGCGGGGGTCGGCCTTGCGGGATATCTCGCCGAGGGGCATGCGATCCCCGACGACCAGATCGAGCCGATGCGCGCGCGCCTCGCGGCGCAGGAGGGCGTGCTGATGGTGGTGACCTCGCGCGCCTTTCAGGGCACCGCGCAGACGCTGCGCCCCCGCGCCCCGCTGAGCCTCGTCGGCACCTTCTTCGAGCCGCAGGATCCGGTCACGTTCGGCGCGCTTCCCGATGCCTCCGCGCGCGTGCCCGAGGCCGCGCCCGACGCGCCGCCCGCGCGCAAGGCGCCGTCGGATGCCGCGATGTCGGGCCGCGTCGCCACGATCGTGCTTCTCGTGCTGGCCCTTCTCGTCGCACTGATGGTCTGGATCGCGGCATGAGCGATCCGGTCCTGCGCCCGGACAATGCGCCCGTGCCCCTCGATGAGGGCGAGCGCGTGCGCAACGTCTTTCGCGCCGACCGCGCCACCTATTGGCGCGACCATGCGCTGATGGCGGCGGCGGCGATGGCGGCGGGCATGGCGGCGCTCGCCGCGCTCGGCAATCCGCATGTCTGGACGGGCGCGGTCGGCGGATTGGCCGCCATCGCGCTCAGGGCCTTCTATTTGTCGAGCGAGGCGCTCACCTTCGAGTGGCGCCTGACCGACGCGCGCCTTCTCGGCCCCGGTCCGACCGATATCGCGCTGGCCGAGATAAGCGCCGTGCGCGGCTTCGGCTCGGCGGTGCAGGTGGTCACGCGCGCCGGCGACAAGCATCTTCTGAAATACCTTGCCGACCGCCAGCGCGTGCAGACGCGCATCGCGGTGGCCGCCGGAGTCTCTTGCGCATGACAGCCACGCTCATCACCAACGCCCAGCTGATCGACCCCGAAGCAGGCACCGTCACACGCGGCAGCCTCTTGATCGAGGAGGGGCGCATCTGCCGCATCACGCCCGAGGGCGCCGAGGCGGACATGCCGCGCGCCGCGCGCGTGATCGACGCGAACGGCAAGCATCTGGCGCCCGGCATCGTCGATATCGGCGCCAAGGTCTGCGAGCCGGGCGAGCGGCACAAGGAATCCTTCCGCTCGGCGGGCCTTGCCGCTGCCGCCGGGGGCGTGACCACGATGGCGACGCGCCCCGACACGCTGCCCGCGATCGACAGCCCCGAGGTTCTCGAGTTCACGCGCCGCCGCGCGAACGAGGCCGCGCCGGTCAATGTCCTGCCCATGGCCGCTCTGACCAAGGGGCGCGAGGGGCGTGAGATGACCGAGATCGGGTTTCTCATGGATGCGGGCGCCGTCGCCTTCACCGATTGCGATCATGTCGTGCGGGACACCAAGGTGTTCGCGCGCGCGCTGACCTATGCGCGCGGGCTCGGCGCGCTCGTCATCGCGCATCCGCAGGATCCGGGCCTTTCGGCGGGCGCCGCCGCCACCTCGGGCAAGTTCGCCTCTCTCTACGGCCTTCCAGCGGTCAGCCCGATGGCCGAGCGGATGGGCCTCGACCGCGATATCGCGCTTCTGGAGATGACCGGCGCACGCTATCACGCGGACCAGATCACCACCGCCCGCGCCCTGCCCGCACTCGAGCGCGCCAAGCGCAACGGGCTCGACATCACGGCGGGCACGTCGATCCACCATCTCACGCTCAACGAGCTCGACGTGTCGGGCTATCGCACCTTCTTCAAGGTGAAGCCTCCGCTGCGCAGCGAGGAGGACCGCCAGTCGATCATCGAAGCCGTGCGCACGGGCCTGATCGACACGATCAGCTCGATGCACACGCCGCAGGACGAAGAATCGAAGCGTCTGCCCTTCGAGGAGGCCGCGTCGGGCGCCGTCGCGCTCGAAACGCTCCTTCCGGCAGCGCTGCGGCTCTATCATTCGGGCGAGCTCGAGTTGCCAGTGCTCTTCCGTGCGCTGGCGCTCAACCCGGCCAAGCGGCTCGGGCTGCAATCGGGGCGGCTCGCCGTGGGCGCGCCGGCCGATCTCGTGCTTTTCGACGCGCATAAGCCCTTCGTGCTCGACCGCTTCGCGCTGCGCTCGAAATCCAAGAACACGCCCTTTGACGGCGCCCGCATGCAGGGCCGCGTTCTGGCCACCTATGTCGGCGGCGCCGCAGTATACGAGGCCGAATAGATGCCGATGATCGAGACCTCCGCCGCGCTGCTGCTTCTTTGGGCGGCGATCGGCTATCTGCTCGGCTCCATTCCGTCGGGGATGATCCTCGCGCGCGTCATGGGTCTTGGAAACCTGCGCGAGATCGGGTCGGGCAATATCGGGGCGACGAATGTCCTGCGCACCGGGTCCAAGACGGCGGCGGCGCTGACGCTGCTTCTGGACGGTCTCAAAGGCGTGGTGGCGGTGCTTCTGGCGCGCGGCCTCGCGGGCGAGGATGCGGCGCAGATCGCGGGCCTCGCCGCGTTCCTCGGTCATTGCTTTCCGGTCTGGCTCGGCTTTCGCGGCGGCAAGGGCGTGGCGACCTTCCTCGGCCTCATGCTCGCGCTCGCATGGCCGGTCGGGCTTCTGGCCTGCGCGACATGGCTCGCCACAGCGGCGCTTCTGCGCATCTCCTCGCTTTCGGCGCTGGTGGCCGCGCTCAGCGCGCCGGTCTGGATGCTGCTTCTCGGCGAGGGATCGCTTCTGGTGCTGGGCGTTCTGGTCGCGTCGCTGATCGTCTGGCGGCACCGCGCCAACATCGCGCGGATGCGCGCGGGGACCGAGCCGCGCATCGGGCAGAAGTGAAGGACTTTCTGTCGGCGTTCGATGCGCTGCCGCTCGGCAGTTTCCATGGGCGCGCCAGCGGGCGGCGCTATCTCGTCACGCGGAGCGATCTTGCGGGCGGCGCCGCGCAGAAGCTGGTGGCCAAAGAACTCGGCGGGCCGGATTACATCAGCCTCAACCTCTACCGCCTCGCATCGGGCGCGCGGCTGAAACCCTGCGAGATGCCCGAGGAGAAGGTCGTCCGCTTCGTTCTGGCGCTCGAGCCGGAGTGACGCGGCATCGCTATCGCGCGCCCAGCCAAGCCTCGCCGAGCTCGGCCGAGACGCGGGCGAAATCGGGGGCGAGGGCCTGCGGCTCGGGCGCCTCGATATGGCTGCCAATCCACGCCAGAAGCGCCATGCGCCGCAGCATCACGAACGTGTCGATCTCGGCCTTCTCGGCGGCGCTCAGCCTGCGCACCTTCTCGTAGCCTCGCACCCATGCGGCCTTGAGCGCCGGAATGCGCGGGTCGTCCTCCATGAAGCTGATGCCGGCGGCGAAATCGTAGAGAAACCAGCCGAAGCCGCAATCGTCGAAGTCGATGAGCCGCGTGCCGTTTTCGTCCCTGAGAAGATTGGCCAGCCGCATATCCGCGTGGATCAGCCCATAGCGATCCGGACCCGCTCCGAAGGCTTCGAGCCGCGCGCGCACCCGCGCCTCGACACGCTCGAGCACCGCCGCGATTTCCGGCGTGACACCCGGCGCATCGCGCCAGTCGCCCCAGTTGGTGCGCGCGCCGTAGATCGTCTCGACGTTCCAGACCAGACGCTCGAAATTCTCGGGGCGCCGCCAGGACTTCGAGTGTTCATGCGTGCGCGCCGCGATCTCGCCCAGCTCCTCGAACGGGCCTTCCAGATCGCCCGCCTCGTCGGGCTGCGTGCCTTCGACGAATTCGAAGAGCACCATGAAGCGCGGCTTCTCCAGCGAGTCGATCCGGCCCACCTGGATCACCTCGCCGTCCTTGCCCGCGCGGCTTTCGGGCGTGACGACGGCGCGCGACGCTTTCAGCGCCGCGATCCAGGCCAGCTCGCACTCGATGGCGCGGCGGGTGTGATAGGCCTCGCGGTGAATGCGCAGGACCGCCTTCCAGCCGCCATCGGCTTCGACGAGATAGGTCGCGTTCTCCGAGACATTGATGAGGCGGGCACGGGCATTCGGCGGCATGTCCCAAAGGCCGAGCGATTGCTGGGCCAGCTTTTCGAGATGAATCAGAAGCTCGGCCAGCGGCATGTCGGTTTGCGCCATGATCTCTTCCTTTCGGCAAACGGCACCGCGGGACACTGAAAGGCCGGCGGAGGATCGTCGCCATCCGGGAGGCGGCGCTTGGAGTGCCGTGTTACAGGGCGGTTACGGCGGCGCAAGGCTCTTTGCGGCACTGGCCACGCGATTGACGACGCGCGCGAGGCTCTCAGGCCAGCGCGCCCATGATCTCGCCGTGAAGAAGAGGGCCAGCCGCGAGCACGCCGTCGACCTGCGGAACCGGGTTGTTGAAGCGCAGCGGATTGCCCCGCCTGTCGGTGGAGCGCGCGCCCGCCTCGCGCAGGATCAGATCGCCCGCGGCGACGTCCCATTCCCAGGTCCGCCGCAGCGTCAGCATCGCATCAAAGCGCCCCTCGGCCACCAGCCCGAGGCGGTAAGCGAGCGACGGGCGATGCTCGCGCCGGAAGCCCGGCACCTCGCCCCGCCAGTGGCGCGGCTCGAGCGTGGGGCGGGCAGCGAGAAGACGCGCGCCATCGGTGCGGTCCATCACGCTGGCGCGGATCGGCGCGCCGTTGAGCGTGGCGCCCTCGCCCAGCGCGGCGGCATACATGAGGTCCATCATCGGCAGGTAGACCACGGCGGCGGTCACCTGCCCCTCGTCGCAGACCGCGAGCGCGTGCGCCCAGGCGCGGCTGCCGTCGATGAAGCTGCGCGTGCCGTCGATGGGATCGATGATGAAGGTGCGGGGCGCCTCGGCGCGCAGGGGATCATGCGCGCTTTCCTCGCTCAGCCAACCATAGGCCGGACGCGCGCCGCGCAGCTTGGCTTCCAGCGCCTCGTTCACCGCCAGATCGGCCTCGGTGACGGGGCCGGCCTCCTCGGGTTTCTCCCAGCGCCTGACCGGGCCGCCGACGAAGGAGGTCGCCACCTCGCCCGCCATCCGCGCGGCCTCGATCAGCAGGGGCAGATCATGTGCCGGCAAGGGTCATCCCCTCGACCAGCAGCGACGGGACCACCGACCCCAGATGCGTCCGCGCATCGTTCGCGGGTGTCATCCGCATCAGCATGTCGTTGAGGTTCCCCGCGATGGTCAGCTCGTTCACCGGGTAAGCGATCTCGCCATTCTCGATCCAGAAGCCCGACGCCCCGCGCGAGTAGTCGCCGGTATTGGGATTGATCGTCGAGCCGATCATCGAGGTCACCAGAAGTCCGGTGCCCATGTCGCGGATCAGGTCCTCGCGGCTGGCGGAGCCTTGGGTCAGCGCGATGTTCCACGTGCCGGGCCGGGGCGGGCCGGACAGACCGCGCTTGGCATTGGCGGTGGACTGCATGCCGAGTTGCCGCGCGCTGGCCAGATCGAGAACCCAGCCGGTGAGGATGCCGTTCTCGACGATGGCGCGGCGCTGCGTGGGCAGGCCTTCGGCATCATAGGGCCGCGATCCGGCCACACGCGGGCGATGCGGGTCCTCGATGACGCTGAGCGCCTCGGGCAGAACCTGCGCGCCCAGCTTGCCGCGCAGCCACGTGGCGCCGCGCGCCACCGCCGCGCCGTTCGCCGCGCTCAGCAGATGGCCGATCAGCGAGGTCGAAATCCGCTCGTCGAAGAGCACAGGATAGGCGCCCGTCCTGGGGCGCCGCGCCCCGAGGCGTTCGGCGGCGCGCTGGCCCGCACGGGTGCCGATATCGCCCGGCGCGCGCAGATCGGCGTCCCAGATGCGCGCGTCGCCGTCCGAGTCGCGCTCCATCCCCGTGCCGGTCCCGGCGATGGCGGCGCAGGAGACATACCAATCCGTGCGCATATGCGTTGCGGCGAAGCCGTTGGTCGCGGCCATCGCCGTGCGGCTCTGCTGGTAGCCGGCGGTCGCGGCCTGAACCTGACTCACGCCCTCGACCGCGAGCGCGGCGGCCTCGGCCTCGGCGGCGCGGCGCTGCAATTCGGCGGGGTCGGGTTCGGGCGCGGGATCGGCCAGCTCGAGCGCCGCGAGATCCCAGTCGCGGGC
This sequence comes from Roseovarius aquimarinus, assembly GCF_043661195.1. Classification (NCBI taxonomy): domain Bacteria; kingdom Pseudomonadati; phylum Pseudomonadota; class Alphaproteobacteria; order Rhodobacterales; family Roseobacteraceae; genus Roseovarius; species Roseovarius aquimarinus. The sequence continues at coordinate 577,565 of NZ_JBIHMM010000003.1, read as the reverse complement.
AAGCTGCGCGGGATCGGCGAGCCCCGCATGCGGATCTTCGGGCGCCTCGCGGGCCATGGCGACCGCACGCTCGGCCAGGATGCCGAGCGTCTCGCGGCGGATATCGGAGGAGGAGACGCTGGCCTGCCGCTGCCCGACCAGCACCCGCAGACCGAGCTCGATCTCCTCGGAGCGCTCCGCCTGCTCGAGCGCGCCGCCGCGCACGTCGATCACCTGCGCGGCACCGCTCACCACCATCGCATCCGCGGCATCGGCGCCCGCGCGGCGCGCCGCATCCAGCAGCGCCTGCGCGAGATCGTCGGGAAATTGCGTCATCGAGACCAGCCTTTCGAAGTCGTGCCTGAGGTAGTCCGCCGCGCCGCCCGAAGCAAGGGCGCGCCGGGCCCTGCAACGCGAACGGGCCGGGGATGTGCCCCGGCCCGCTCCTTATCTGACGTGGCCCTCGCGGGACCGCGCCCGGATCACTTCATCCGCATGCCGTTGACGACGATCCCGCCGCCTTCGGTAAACTCGATATCGGATTTCAGCGTGTCCTCGCCCTCGCCCGCGACGGCGACCCCGCCCAGCGTCATACGCGCGACCATCGCGTTCTCTTGGCCCAGCAGACCCGCCTCGACCAGCTTGTCGAGGAGCGCGTTGGCGCCGGTGAGCACAAAGGAGGCGGAGCCGACCGGCGCGGGCATGTCGAAGGCCTCGGTCGGCGCGCCCTCGAAGGTCACGTCGCCCTCGCCCGTCAGTTCCGCGCCCGCAAGGCTCACCAGAAGGCGGTTCAGCGTCAGCGCGTTCAGCGTGAAGGGTGCTTCGTCATCCGCATCCAGCATCGCGGCGGGGTCCATCAGATCGGCCAGCACCGTCGCCATGCCGTCGAGGTCGAGCTCGACCGTGGCCGGATCGCGGGGCAGGATGCCTTGCGGGTCGAACATCGCCCAGACGTTGTCGCCGAGCGTCACGCCCCCCAGAAGGAAGCTGAGCGCCATCGGCTGTGGCTCGCCCGATTGTATCAGCGGCACCGCTGCTTCGAAGGACGATTGATCTATCGCCATCGACATCGGCACGGGCAGTTGCGGGATGGTGATCGACGCGGTCGAGCCGTCGGACGTACCGCCATAGGCGATTCCGGTCTCGTCCATCCGAAGGTTGAGCGTGCCGCCCTCGCTCGTCGTCTCGCCCGTGGTCACGGCGCCCTCCGCGCCGCCCCGGAACGTGCCGCGTCCGGGGCCAAAGCGATAATCGCCGTTCACCTTGAAGCCTTGGGCCAGCGCCGCGGTCATGTCGTTCATGTCGGCGCCCTCGGGAATGGCGAAATCGCCGGTCATCTCGATGCGCTCGATCTCGCCCGACACCTCGAAGGGCTGGCCCTCGGGGTCGGTCATGGCGAAATCATAGCTCGTCAGCCCGGCGGTGACGACCTGCGCGGCGCTCCGCCCGCCCTCGATGCTCATCACCGTGCGGCTCGTCAGATCCTGCATCTCGAGGCCGGTCTCTCCGAGATCGATCCGCGTATCTTCGGCGGTCAGCTCGGTCACGTCGATGCCGATGGAGGCGGCGCGCGTCTCGTAGGTCATCTCGGAAGGATCGCCCGACACCGTGGTCGAGATGTCGTTCGAGCGATAGAGCAGATCGAGGTCGAAATTTTCCGGCCCGGTCGCGCTCACTTTGATCGGCATCTCGGCCGGATAGACCACGGCCACGGTGCCGTCGCCATTGCCGCGCATGGTCAGCTCGGAGAAGCTGATCGTCGTCGTGCCCGCGCCTTCGGGAAGGGTCTGTGTCATCACGATATCGGTCAGCTGGAGCCCGTTCGAGACCTCGGTTTCGGTCGCGGTGACGTCGAAGCCGAAATCGGTCAGATAGGCCTGCCAATCGGCCCAGACCTCGGCCGGGGTCACATCGGCCATGGCGGCGCCGGTCCCGGCGAGAAGGGCGAATGCGCTGGCGGCGGCGCGGCGCAACGCCGGCCTTGTCGCGTGAGATGTCATCATGGGCTTGGCTCCGATGCTGTGTCGGCGCCAGCTTCGGGCGATTGCGGAGCAGCGTCAAGGGCGCCCCGGCGGCACATCGCCGAGCGCGGCGCGCTGGACCCGGCCCGCGCCGGACGCTAGCAAGGCAGGGCAGGCAGCCCGACCGAGGAGAGACAGCATGCCCCACAGCCCCGACATGACCGGCAAATCGGTTCTCATCACCGGCGCGAGCCGCGGCATCGGCGCCGAGGCCGCGCGCGTCTTCGCGGAGGCCGGCGCGCATCTGGTCCTGATGGCGCGCTCCGCGGATGCGCTGCGCGATGTGGCCGAGCCACTCGGCGCCGAGACGATCACCGGCGATGTCGCCGACTACGGCGATGTCGCGAAGGCCGTCGCGCTGGCCGAAGAGCGGTTCGGCAGGCTCGACGTGCTGGTCGGGAATGCGGGCGTGATCGAGCCGATCGCGATGCTGGACGAGGCCGATCCCGAGGCATGGGGCCGCGCCATCGACATCAACCTCAAGGGCGTCTTTCACGGCATGCGCGCCGCGATGCCCGGCATGAAACGCGCGGGCGGCGGTACAATCCTCACGGTCTCGTCCGGTGCGGCGCATGACGCTTATGAGGGCTGGAGCAGCTATTGCGCGTCCAAGGCCGGGGCGGCGATGCTGACCGCCGCCACCCATGGCGAAGGCGCGGCGCATGGCCTGCGGGTCATGGGCCTCTCGCCCGGCACCGTCGCCACGCAGATGCAGCGCGACATCAAGGCCAGCGGCGTCAATCCGGTCAGCCGGCTCGACTGGTCCGATCACATTCCCGCCGATTGGCCCGCCAAGGCCCTGCTCTGGATGTGCGGCAGCGGCGCGGACGGGTATCTCGGCCAGGAAATCAGGCTGCGCGATCCCGGCATCCGCGCGGCCATCGGGCTGGAGAGCGGCGCGTGATCGCGCTCGAGCGGGACGGCGGCGTCTGGACGGCGACCATCGCGCGCGAGGAAAAGGCCGGCGCGCTCGGCGCCGCGATGCTGACCCGGCTGGCCGAGATCGCGGAAGAGGCGGGGCGGAACGAGACCGCGCGCCTTCTCATCCTCACCGGCAGCGGCAAGGTCTTTTCGGCGGGCGCGGATCTCGGCGAGATGACGAGCGGCCTCGCCACCGCGCCCGAATGGGAGCGGCTCAGCGCGGCCATCGCCGCCCTGCCCTGCCTCAGCATCGCGGCACTCAACGGAACGGTCGCGGGCGGCGCCATCGGCATGGTGCTCGCCTGCGACTTCCGCGTGGCGGTTCCGGGCGCGCAGGTCTTCTATCCAGTCATGCAGCGCGGCTTCCTGCCCCAGCCGAGCGATCCCGCCCGGCTCGCCGCCCTCGTCGGTCCGGCGCGCGCGCGGCGCATGCTGCTCGCCGGCGAGCGGGTGGACGCGCAAACCGCGCTCGACTGGGGCCTTTTCGACCGCATCGCCGCGCCCGAGGATCTGCGCGCCGCGGCACTTGGGCTGGCCGATCATGCGCTGGCGGCGACGCCCGCGCATGTCGCCGCGATCAAGCGGCTGTGTCCCTGATCGCCTCCGCGTCGCCCCGCACCCGCGCGCCTTGCGGGTCGTATATCGGCCTGAGGCTCGCCTCGGCCCGCACCCGCGTTCCGGCCACGTCGATCTCGTAGCGCGAGGCGAGCACGTCCTCGGCGCTCTCGCCCCGGCAGGGCACATACCCCATGCCGATGGCGCCGCCGAGGTGATGGCCGTAATTGCCCGAGCTGACATAGCCCACGATCTCGCCGTCGCGCAGGATCGGCTCGTTGTGATAGAGGAGCGGCTCGGGATCGGTCAGGCGGAACTGCACCAGCCGCGCGGCCAGCCCCTCGTCCTTCTTGCGCAGGACGGCATCGCGGCCGATGAAACCCGGTTTGCCCGTCTTCACGGCAAAGCCGAGCCCCGCCTCCAGCACATGGTCCTCGCTGGTGATGTCATGCCCGAAATGGCGGAAACCCTTTTCGATCCGGCAACTGTCCATCGCATGCATGCCGCAGAGCGCCATGCCATGCGCGCGGCCCGCCTCGCGCAGCACCTCGAAGGCGTGGCCAGCCATGTCGGCGCCGACATAGATCTCCCATCCAAGCTCGCCCACGTAGGAGACGCGGTGCGCGCGGGCGAGGCCCATGCCCAGCTCGATCTCCTGCGCGGTACCGAAAGGATTGGCGGCGTTCGAGAAATCGGCGGGAGAGACCGCCTGAAGCACGCGCCGCGCGTTCGGCCCCATCACGGCCAGCACGCCTTCGCCCGCCGTCACATCGGTGATGACGACCGAACGATCGCCCCGCTGCCGCTCCATCCATGTCTGATCGGCCAGCCGCGTCGCGGCGGGTGTGACCACGAGATAGGCCGTCTCGCTCAGCCGCGTGACGGTCACATCCGCCTCAATCCCGCCCTTGGAGTTGAGGAACTGCGTATAGACGATGCGCCCCACCGGCACGCTGAAATCGCCGCCGCCGACATGGTTCAGAAACGCCTCCGCATCCGGCCCCTCGACGCGCAGCTTGCCGAAGGACGACATGTCGTACATGCCGACATTCTCCCGGATCGCGCGATGCTCGGCCGCCGCGTTCTCGAACCAGTTCTGGCGCTTCCAGCTATAGCGATACTCGCGCTCCTGCCCCTCGCGCGCGAACCAGTTGGCGCGCTCCCAGCCCGCCGCCTCGCCCATCACGGCCCCCTCGTTCAGCAGATGGTGATGAAAGGGCGTGCGCCGGATGCCGCGTGCGGTGGCCTTCTGGCGGTAGGGGTAGTGATCGGCATAGAGCAGGCCCAGCGTCTCCTTGCTCCGCTCGAAGAGATAGGTCTTGTTGCCTTGAAACGGCTGCATCCGCGCGATGTCCACGTCGCCCAGATCGAAAGGCTTCTCGCCCGCCTCCATCCAGAGGCTGAGCGCATGCCCCGCCCCGCCTGCCGATTGGATGCCGATCGAGTTGAAGCCCGCCGCGACCCAGACATTGTCCATCTGCGGCGCGAGGCCGAGGTGATAGGCGTCGTCGGGCGTGAAGGACTCAGGCCCGTTGAAGAAGGTATGGATGCCCGCCTCGGCCAGCATCGGCATACGGGTGCAGGCGGCCTCGAGAATGGGCTCGAAATGGTCGAAATCCTCGGGAAGCTGATCGAATTCGAAATCGGGGGAAATGCCGTGCATGCCCCAGGGTTTCGAGTGCGGCTCGAAGGCGCCGACCAGCATCTTGCCCGCATCCTCCTTGTAATAGGTGCACTCGTCCGGCACGCGCAGGACCGGAAGCTGGCTCAGCCCCTCGATCGGCTCGGTCACGATGTAGAAATGCTCGCAGGCGTGGAGCGGCACGTTGACCCCCGCCATGCGCCCCACCTCGTGGCCCCACATGCCCGCGCAATTCACGATCATGTCGCAGGCGATATGGCCCTGCGCGCTGCCGTCGTCGGCCACCCAATCGACGCCGGTGACACGGCGGCCCGCCTTCGCGATGCCGCTCACGCGGACGCGCTCCTGAACCCGCGCGCCGCGCGCCCGCGCGCCCTTGGCCAGCGCCAGCGCGATATTCGCGGGGTCCGCCTGCCCGTCCGTGGGCAGCCAGACGCCCCCGGTCACGCCCTCGACGCTCAGATGCGGATAGCGCGCCTTGATGTCGTCCGGCGACAGCTCCTCGACCGGCACGCCGAAGGCGCGGGCCATCGCGGCCTGGCGGTGCAGCTCTTCCAGACGCTCGGCGGTCAGCGCGGCGGAGATCGAGCCGACCTGACGGAAGCCGGTGGCGACCCCCGTCTCGGCCTCGAGGCCGGTATAGAGCTCGGCCGAGTAGCGCGCGAGTTTCGTCATGTTGGACGAGGCGCGCAACTGACCGATAAGGCCCGCCGCATGCCAGGTGGTGCCCGAGGTCAGCGCCTTGCGCTCGAGCAGGACGACATCGCTCCAGCCGAGCTTGGCCAGATGATAGGCGACCGAACAGCCGACGACGCCGCCGCCGATGATGACCACGCGGGCCTGTGTGGGCAGATCCATTTCAGCGCTCCCCGAGCTTGAGATTGAAGTGACCGGCAGCGCGCGGACGCGCGTCATGCAGGGCGATGGGACGGGCGGCGATCACGGATAGATCTCCGCGAATTTGACTTTGTAGGCCGCGATCATCTCGGCCTCGGTCATGCCGTCGTCATAGGGCGGCGTCGTCATGTGGCGCGCGGCCTCGATATCGATCAGGATGAGATCCGTGATGCGCGCCGCCAGATCGCCCCACTTGGCCCGCCAATGGCCGATCAGCGCGCCGAACTCCTCGCTGCCCTCGGGCAGGATGCGCGCGGCGCCGCGCAGGCGCAGGGCCTTGCGCGCGAAAGGGTCGATGAAATTCACCTCGGCATAGGGCGCGGCGGCGAGGTTGCGCAGCGTTCCGGGCGAGCGGATGTTGCCGAACCCGGCGCAGGCGTCGTCCAGCACCAGAAACGTGCCCTTGGGGCTGACCGCGGGCCGTCCCTCCTTCGTCACCGTGGCGACGAAGCCGAGCGGGAACGTCTCGATCATCTGTTTCGCGGCGGCGTCCAGCATCACGCCCGGATCCTTTCGTTGTCCGCATCCCAGAGCGGCGCGTCCGGCTGAACCGTCGCGGGGAACCGCTCGCCGTAGATTTCGACCTCGAGCGCGGTCCCGGCCTCGGCCAGATCGGCGCGGATCATGCCCAGCGCGACCGACGCGTTCACGCGGTAGCCCCAGGCGCCCGATGTGGTCTCGCCCACGATCTCGCCGCCATGCCAGAGCGTCGACATGTAGGGCGCATCGGCCTTCCCGGCCTGCACGGTGAGGGTGACGAACCGCTTCTTGCTCCCGCGCTGCTTCTCGCTCAGCAGGGCCGCCTTGCCCGGAAAATCCTGCGGCTTGTCGAATTTGACGAAGCGCTCCAGCCCGCCTTCGAGCAGCGAATAATCGGTGCTCAGATCGCCCTTCCACGCGCGATAGCCCTTCTCGATGCGCAGGGAATTGAGCGCATACATCCCGAAGGGCTTGGCGCCCGCGTCCAAGATGGCGCGGTAGATGTCGGGCATGTCCTCGTTGGCCGCATGCACTTCCCAGCCCAGCTCGCCGGCGAAACTCACGCGGATCAGGAACGCCTTGCGGCCCGCGACGGTGCAGTGCTGGTGGCTGAGCCACGGCAGCGTCAGATCGCCATCGGTGAGGGGCGCGAGGATCTTGCGGCTCTCGGGGCCGGTGACGATCAGCGCGCTCCGCTCGGTCGTCGTTTCCTCGACGGTGACGCCCTCGGGCACGGCGGCGCGGATCAGCTCGCCGTCATGCCATTGCGCGGTGGCGGCGGTGATGAGAACGAAGCTGTCCTCGGCGAGGCGAATGCACGACAGCTCGGTCAGGATGCGCCCGCGATGGTCGGCGACATAGACGAGATTCATGCGCCCGACCTTGGGTAGGCTACCGGTGACCCAGCCGCGCAGCCATTCGTCCGCGCCCTGCCCCCGCACCCAGAAGCGCGAGAAGCCGGGCAGATCGAGCACGCCGCAATGGTCGCGCACGGCCTCGCATTCCTCGCGGATACGCTGCTCCCAAGGGCCGGCGCGGTTCCAGGTCTGCGTCGCCTCCTCGCTCAGATCGTCGCCGGGTTTGGCGAACCAGTTTGCGCGCTCCCATCCGTTGTAGGCGCCCATGACGCCGCCCATCTCGCGCACGATGGCGTCGTTCGGCCCCAGCTTCTTGTCCCGGCCAGCGGGCCATTCGTGCCACGGGAAATGCATGGCGTATTCGTGGCCATAGACCTCCATCCCCTTGGCGATGCAGTAGTCATTGTCGGTGTAATCGGTATAGCGGCGCGGATCGACAGACCACATGTCCCATTCGGTGCCGCCTTCGGTGATCCATTCGGCCAGCACCTTGCCCGCGCCGCCCGCCTGCGCGATCCCGAAGGTAAAGACGCAGGCCTCGAACGCGTTCGGCACGCCCGGCATGGGGCCGAGTAGCGGCAGGCCATCGGGCGCGTAGGGAATGGGGCCGTTGATGACCTTGTTGATGCCGGCTTGGCCCAAAAGAGGCACGCGCGCCATCGCGTCCTCGATATACCATTCCAGCCGCTCGAGATCGTCGGGGTAAAGCTGAAAGCTGAAATCCTCGGGGAAGGGATCGTCCGGCGTGATCCAATGCGCCTTGCAGTTCCGCTCGTAGGGGCCGAGGTTGAGGCCGGTTTTCTCCTGCCGCAGATAGTAGGAGCTGTCGACATCGCGCAGGAGCGGCAGCTTGCCGTGCTTGGCGGTATGCTCGGCAATCTCGGGGATCTCGTCGGTCAGCAGGTATTGATGGCTCATCACCATCATCGGCACGGTGCGCCCGCCATAGGGCTTGAACCATTCGCCCACTTTCTGCGCGTAGTAGCCGGCTGCGTTCACGACATATTCGCAGCGGATATCGCCCTTCTCGGTGTGCACGATCCATTCCGTGCCGTCGCGCGTGACGCCGGTGGCGGGGCAGAACCGTTCGATCCGCGCGCCCAGATCGCGCGCGCCCTTGGCCAGCGCCTGCGTCAGCTGCGAGGGGTCGATATCGCCGTCGTTCGGGTCGTAAAGAACGCCCTTCAGATCATGCGTCTCAAGGAAGGGATACATCGCCTTCGCCTCGTCCGGCGACATCATGCGCATGTCCATGCCCTGATAGCGGCCCATCCCGCAGGCGCGCTGGAATTCCTGCACGCGCTCCTCGCTGTGGCCGAGGCGCAGCGAGCCGGTGACATGGTAGTTCATCGGGTAATCCACCGCTTCGGCCAGCCCGCGATAGAGCTCGGCGCCGTAACGCTGCATGTTCATGATCGCCCAGGAGGTCGAGAAGGTCGGGCAATTGCCCGCCGCGTGCCATGTGCTGCCCGCCGTCAGCTCATTCTTTTCGAGAAGGACACAATCAGTCCAGCCGGCGCGGGCCAGATGATAGAGGCCGGAGGCGCCCACCGCGCCGCCGCCGATGATGACCACGCGGGCCGTGCTGGGGAAGTTGCTCATTGTTCCGTCTCCCGTCTCAGGACCGCGCCAATTGCGGCAGGTCGTCCTCGATTTCGTAGTAATCGCCCTTGTCGTCGCAGAAGATGTGCCGCTCGAGCGTCAGTCCGGTAGGCGCATCCAGCGCACCGAGCGCGAAACTGATCGTGTCCTCGTCATGCGCCTTCCAGAAGAGGAAACTGCCGCAACGGGCGCAGAAGCCGCGTTTGGCGCTCTCGCTCGCCGCATACCAGGAGGGCGAGCCGGTGATGGTCAGATCCGCCTCGGGCACATGTGCCGAGGCCCAGACATGGCCCGATTGCGTGCGGCACTGGCCGCAATGGCAGACCGAGGCGCCGCGCGGGGTGCCGCGCACCTCGAAACCCACATCCCCGCAGAGGCATCGCCCGGTCAGCATTCCTCGCCCTCCCGATATGTCGGCAGGTCGGCGCCGATATCGTAGTAATCGCCCTTCTCGCGTACCCAGACATGCGCCCCGAGGCGCAGCCCGGTCGGCGCCTTCAGCGCGCCCATCAGCAGATGCACATGCGCGCCCTCGTCACCGCGCCAGAAGAGCGTTGCGCCGCAGGTGCCGCAAAAGCCGCGCTTGCCGATCTGCGAGGCGCGATACCAGCGCAGCGTGTCCTGACGCTCGAGCCGCAGCGAGCGTTTCGAGACCGGCACGGCGGCGAAATGGTGGCCCGACTGGCGGCGGCATTCATCGCAGTGACAGGCGATGGCCGTGCCCGTGGGAGGCCCCGCCGTATAGCTCACGCCGCCGCAAAGACATGCTCCGCGCAGCATCCTCATGCCCTCCCCGGCAAGGCCGTCGCGCCCAGAAGCGCGCCGTAGACGATGAAACAGACCGCGAGGCCCCGCCGGAGCGGCCGCGATGCGACCGCGCCCAGAGCCGAACGCCCGAGCCCCGCGCCAAGCGCCGTGTAGCCCATGTAGCTGAGCGCGGTGAGCGACAGCGCCGTGGGCACGATCACCCACATCTGCGCGCCGATGGGCACGCCCGGCTGCACGAATTGCGTGAAGGCGGCAAGATAGCCCGCAACGCTCTTGGGATTGATCGTGGCGATCAGGAAGGCGCGGACATAGACCGAGCCTCCGCGCGTTTCGGCGGCGCGGAGCGCGCGGCCCGCCTGCCGCCATGTGCGGATCCCCAGATAGACGAGGAACCCCGCCCCGATCAGCTTGGCCAGCTGGAACAGCTCGGGCGAGGCCAGAAGCAGCGCCGAGACCCCCAGCGCCGACAGCGCGAGAAAAAGCGCGGCCTGCGTCAGGATGCCCGCGACCCCCGGCAATGCCCGGCGAAAGCCCAGGGCGACGCCGTTGGTGATGCAATTGGCCGCGTTCGGCCCCGGCGTGGTGACGAAGACCGCCCAGAAGCTCGCGAAGACAGTCCAGCCCTCCCAGCTCATGCGCGCGCACCTTCAATAGACCGGCGGCGCGATCACCCAGATCGCGACGGCCGGTTGCGGATAGGGATTGCTCCAAGCGAAGGTATCGCCCCGGATGCGGAAGCTGTCGCCCGCCCGCGCGGTGAAGGCGCGCCCGTCGATGGTCAGATCGAGCTTGCCCGAGACGATATAGGCCACCTCCTGCGTCGGACGGCTGACCGGGCCGGGCGCGGCGGCACCGGGCGCGAATGTCGAGTGGATCATCTCGAAATCATCGGTGAGATCGGGCGACAGAAGCTCTTCGGTCAGCCCGGGCTTGCCCGCGTCGATGGCGCGCCGCGCGCCGCTGCGCACGATATAGCCCGCCTCGTCCCCCGGCGCCGCGGGCTGCGCGATCAGAAGCGACGGCGGCACGTCGAGCGCCTGCGCGATCTGCGCGAGATCGGCCGCGCCCGGCTGCGAAAGATCGCGCTCGACCTGGCTCAGCCATCCGACCGAGCGGCCGAGCCGGGCCGCGAGATCGGCCAGCGTCACCCCGCGCGCGCGGCGCAGGGCGCGCAGATCGGCCCCCGAAGCGTTCGGCGCGGTGATATCGGATTGCAGCACGGCGGGCGACTCGGCGTGAAATTAAGGCTCAGATTTTCACGCTGCGACTACGCAGTGAAAAAAGCAAGGATAATTTCACGCGGGCCCGGAGGTCATCCCCCGAAGGTCTGCCGCAAAAGCAGCGCGAGCCCCTCGGCATCGGTGTGGTCGAAGGCGGACGGTCTGTCGCTGTCGATATCAAGCACGCCGAGCAAAGCGCCGCGCGCATCCCGCACCGGCAGCACGATCTCCGAACGGGTGCCGCTCGAACAGGCAATATGGCCCGGAAACGCCTCGACATCGTCGACGAGCTGCACCTCGCCCGTGCGCGCCGCCGCGCCGCAAACGCCGCGCGAGAAGGGGATGACGAGGCAGCCATGCCCGCCCTGATAAGGGCCGATCTTGAGCAGTTCGGGCGCGGTCACGCGGTAGAAGCCGGTCCAATCGAACCGGTCGTCGGCATGATGCAGCTCGCAGGCCATCGTGGCCATCAGCGCGACGGTATCGTTCTCGCCCTCGGTCAGGCTGGCCAGAACCTTGGCCATTTCGTCATAGTCGATCCGCATCCATCGCTTCCCTCTCTCGCTCTCTCGCCCTTGCGCATCTAACTTTTCCCGAGGGCGAGAACCAGATGGTAACGAATTGCCCCTAGCCTGAGGCCAAGCGGACCAGAACCATCGGAGCGTCACATGGATCTCAGCAGCAGCCGGCACGGCGATTACCAGATGATTACCGTCAACGCCCCGCGCATCGACGCGGGCGCGGCCATCGCCTTCAAGGAGGCGCTGCGCGCGCGGACCGAGGGCGGGACGGGCGACGTGCTGCTCGATCTCGGGGCGGTGGATTTCATCGATTCGAGCGGGCTCGGCGCTATCGTCGCGGCGCTCAAGCTGGTGGGGCCGGACCGCAGGCTCGATCTCGCCCGTCTGACGCCGGATGTAGAGAAGGTGTTCCGCCTCACGCGCATGCACACGATCTTCACGATCCACACCGCGCTCGAGGATGCGGCGCCGCGCCGCGCCGGCTGAATGACGGAGCGGATCGCGTGAGAACGGCGAGGGGCCGCGCCGCCCCTCCGCAGGCGCCCGCGCGGCTGGATTTGCGCTTCGGCGCCTCTCCGGACCAGGTGCGCGCCGCCCTTGCCGAGGCGCGCGCCTTCCTCGCTGCCGCCGGCATGCCGGACGCGGCTTGCGGCACCGCCGAGATCGTTCTGGCCGAAGTGCTCAACAACGTGGCCGAGCATGGCTACGATATGCGCGGCGAGGGCGAGGTCCGGCTGGCTCTGACGCTCGGCGGCACGCGCCTTGCCGCGGATATCACCGACAGGGGCAAGGCGCTGCCGGGTCTCTGCCCACCGCCGGGCCGCAGGCCGGCGCTCGGCGGTCGCGCCGCGGACCTGCCCGAGGGCGGGTTCGGCTGGTTCCTCATCCACACGCTGACCGAGGCGCTGCACTATCGGCGCGCGGACGGGCGCAATCATCTGCATCTCGAAATCGATCTGGGCGCGCAGGACGGGTGCCCCGAGCAAGCCTGACCCGGTCAGGTTGAAGGGGGCACCGGAAATGACCGCGCTGCCCCAAACTTGCCCCGATCTCTCCTCAATCCCGACAGTTTGGACTGTCATACACGCGCCCGTAGCTGCAAAAGCTTCCCTCGGCGCCGTGTTTTAACAGCCCCCACCCAGTGCGCGGCGTCGAGGACCTTTGCGGCGCGCTTTGCATGGCTGCATCCCCCCATCGGCTCAAACATCCCCGACATTCCGCATCTTGGCATCCGCCACGCGGCGCCATAACGTCGGCGCCACTTTCAGGCAGGAGTTTGCCCCATGCGCGATTTTCACCTTCCCGGACGCTCGCCCGTCCTCGCCACGTCGGGCATGTGCGCGACCTCGCATCCGCTCGCGGCCAAGGTGGCCGTCGATATCCTCGAGCGGGGCGGAAACGCGATGGACGCGGCGATCGCGGGCGCGGTGCTTCTGGGCATCTGCGAGCCTCAGATGACCGGGATCGGCGGCGATCTCTTCGCGCTCTTCACTCGGCCCGGCGACGATACCGTGCGGGCCTATAACGGCTCGGGCCGCGCGCCCGGCGGCGCCAGCGCCGCCGATCTGCGCGCGCGCGGGCTGGGCGCCGTGCCGCTCTACACGGCCGACGCGGTCACCGTTCCCGGCGCCATCCACGCCTTCTGCGCGCTCAGCGACGCGCATGGCAAGCTGGGCCTCGATGCGATCCTCGCCCCCGCGATCCGCTATGCCGAAGAAGGCGTGCCCGTCGCGCCCCGCGTCGCGTGGGACTGGGCCGAATCCTGCGGCGTGCTCAAGGACCATGCGCTGACGCACTACCTGCCGGGCGGCAGAGCGCCCAAGGCAGGCACGCTTTTCCGCGCGCCAGGGCAGGCCGAAGTGCTGCGCCGCGTCGCCGCGAAAGGCGCCGCGGCCTTCTACGAGGGCGAGATCGCCGATGACATGCTGGCCGCGCTCACCGCCGCGGGCGGCGTCCACGTCGCCGCCGATTTCGCCGCGCATCGAGGCGATGACGCCCAGCCGATCAGCGGCAGCTACAAGGGCCGCGATCTGGTCGAGCATCCGCCCAACGGGCAGGGCGCGACGGCGATCCTGATGCTCAACATTCTCGCGCAGTTCGACGTGGCGGCGATGGACCCGCTCGGCGCGGAGCGGATCCATCTCGAGGCCGAGGCGACCAAGCTGGCCTACGACACGCGCAGCCGCATCATCGCGGATCCCGATCACACCTCGCGCACCGAATTCATGCTGAGCATGGACACGGCCAAGCGCCTCGCGGCGATGATCGACATGGACCGCGCGATGCCCTCCGCCGCGCCGCTGACCGAGGCGATGCACCGCGATACCGTCTATATCACCGTGGTCGACAAGGACCGCATGGCGGTGTCGCTGATCTATTCGATCTTCCACGGCTTCGGCTCGGGGATCGCGTCGGAGAAATTCGGCATCCTATTGCAGAACCGGGGCGCGGGCTTCTCGCTCGCCGAGGGGCATCCCAACGAGCTCGCGGGCGGCAAGCGGCCCTTCCACACCATCATTCCGGGCATGATCTGCGAGGGCGGGCGCCCCGTCATGCCGTTCGGCGTGATGGGCGGCGCCTATCAGCCTGCGGGGCATGCGCGGTTCTTGTCGAATATCGCCGATTTCGGGATGGACCCGCAAAGCGCCATCGACGCGCCGCGCGCCTTCGCCGACAAGGGCGAGATGCGCGTCGAGCGAGGCTATTCCGACGCGGTGCGCGCGGATCTCGCCGCGCGCGGGCATAACGTGGTGATCCCGGAGGAGGCCATCGGCGGCGCGCAGGCGATCCGCATTCATCAGGAGGGGCTGCTCGAAGGCGCGTCCGATCCACGCAAGGACGGCTGCGCACTCGGATACTGACAACGGGGCCGCGCGGGCGCGGCCTCAGTTCAGCTGGAAATGCAGCGGGTAATGGCCGTCCTCGAACGGGCCGAAGAGATCGTCGATATCGGGATGCTCGACCGGCTCGCCCGAATAGTCGGCGATGAGGTTCTGCTCGCTCACATAGGCGACGTAATAGCTCTGCTCGTTCTCGGCCAGGAGGTGATAGAAGGGCTGGTCCTTTACCGGGCGGCTCTCCTCGGGGATCGAGGCATACCACTCCTCGGTGTTGGCGAATTCCGGGTCCACGTCGAAGACCACCCCCCGGAAGGGGTGTTTCTTGTGGCGGACGATCTGCCCGAGATGATATTTTGCACGTGTCTTCAGCATAGCTCGCAGCCTTTAAACGTTGAGACTAATGCTTTCAAGTGCGCTTTGTCCAACGATGATGCGGCCCGGTCCGGAAACAGTCTGTCGGCCCCCGGGCATTCCCGCGCCGTGCCGCGCGAGGCCCTCCGGCGGATCGGCAACAGCGCGCCGCCGGGGCCAAATTCGTGATTTCCCATCGGCGCGAAAATGCGTAATATGAGGCCAATAAACGCAAGGCAGCGCAGACTGCCGCAAAACACGAGAGCAGAGGCAGCAATGAGCAGACAGCTTCGCGCGCTCCTTCTACTGTTGCTGGTCGCGGCCTGCGGACGCGGCGGCGGCTACGGGGAATCTCCCCGCCAGTTGGAGGATGCCTGCGCAATCTTGCGGGAACGCCCCGAATACAGACGCGCCTTCCGCGCGGCCGAGCGCCGCTGGGGCGTGCCGACGCATGTCCAGATGGCCACGATCTATCAGGAGAGCAAGTTCGTCTCGGACGCGCGCACGCCGTACCGTTACACGCTGGGCGTCATTCCGATGGGGCGGCAAAGCTCGGCCTTCGGCTACAGTCAGGCGCTCGACGGGACCTGGGACGAATACCTCGCCGAGGCGGGATCGCGCCGCGCGCGGCGCGACAACATCCATGACGCGACGGATTTCATGGGCTGGTACATGTCGAAAACGCGCGAGTCGCTGAACATTCCCATGCACGACGCGCGGAACCAGTATCTTGCCTATCACGAGGGCCGCACCGGCTTTGCGCGGGGCAGCTACAACCAGAAAGCGTGGCTCGTCCGCGTCGCCGGCACCGTCGAGGAGCGCGCGGCGCGCTATCAGGCGCAATTGCGGCGCTGCAACTGAGCGTTCGCGGGCGGCACCTGCCGCCCGCGCGCCGTGCCTAGCGCTCGACCCGGCCTTCGCCGGTTCCGATCCCCGGTATGACGAATGTCTCGTTCGGAATGCTGACGCCGGTCGTCAGATCGCCCAGCACCACAGTCGTGCGGCTGCCGCCCGAATCGTTGATGACCCATTGGCGCAGCTCGGTCGGGTTGGCCGTGAAGACAAGCTCGATGCTGCCGTAATCGGGGTTCTCGGGATCCTGCGCGCGGACCGTCGTGGTCGTGCCGTCGCTCGAATGGCCCGTGACCATGCGCGCGCGGGTCAGATCGACATTGCGCGCGAGGATGATCGACAGGGGCGTGCGATTGAGCGGATAGCCCTGCGGCCCCTCGTTCGACTTGCCGTCGATGATGCCCACCGTATCGCCGTCGGCCACCACCAGCATCTCCTCGGGGGGCTTGTACTCGAAGCGCACGCGGCCCGGACGCTTGATGAGGATGCGGCCTTCGCTGATCGTGCCGTCATCGTTGATCTGCGTGAAGGCGCCGCTCGCCGTCTGAAAGCTGTTGAGATAGCGCGACACTTCGGCCAGCGACAGCTTCTCGGCGGCGGCGGGAAGGCTGGCGGCCAGAAGGAGTGTCACGGCGGCTGCGGCGGTCTTGATAGGATGCATGGGTTTGGCCCTGTCTTGTCGGTCTCGATGCGAGCAATGTCGCAGGTTTGCGGATGATATGCGATAACATGCGCCGGGGGGCGGCGGTTTCATGCGGCGGTCTCAGGCGCCCGCCCCGCTTCCGGCGAGGAACCAATAGGCCCCGAAGGCGGCGAGCGCCGCCGCGATGAGGCCCACGAGGATCAAGAGCCCGTCGCGCACCGTCATGGCGAGCCCGAGAAAGGCGATGGCGAGCATCGGCGCCGAGCTTGCCCAGGGCACCAATTCGAGGGGCGGCACCATCAGGCACAAGAGCAGGATGAGCGTTCCCGCGATCCGCGAGCCGACACGGCCCGCCAGAATGTCGAGCCGCTGGCCGAAATGCCGGTCGAGCCATGCGCCGGTGCCGCGCAGGGATCGCACCGCGCTCTCGACGCGGTCGGCGCGCAGCGACATGCGGTCGATGAAACCGGGCAGCCAGACATCGCTGCGTCCGGCGACGAGCTGCGCGGCGAAGATCGCGCAGATGAGCGCGATGAAGGTGGGCACGCCCGGCACGGCGCCGATGGGCGTGATCTCGAAAAGGGGCGGGATGAAGAGAAGCGGGCCGAAGCCGCGCCCGCCGATCGCCGTCGTCACCTCGCCGACCGAGACGGTCTCCTGCCCGTCCCGCCGCGCGAGATCGCGGATGGAGTCGAGCATGTCCTCGACTTCCGTGGTTCTCTGGCGTGCCATGCGTTTCTCCGACTGCCCGCTGGCTTAACGGCGCGGCGCGCAGCCGGTTCCGGGGCGCTATTGCTCGGGGACGAGGATCTCGCGCTTGCCCACGTGGTTCGCCGCCGAGACGACGCCCTGTTCCTCCATCTGCTCGACGAGGCGCGCGGCCTTGTTGTAGCCGATGGCCAGCTTGCGCTGGATATAGGAGGTCGAGCATTTCCGGTCCGTGATCGCGATCTGCACGGCCTGATCGTAGAGCGCATCCTCGCCATCGGTGTTGCCGCCCGTCGAGAGGCCCAGAACGGCGTCGATATTGCTCGCCTTGTCCTCATCCGGGCCTTCCAGAACGCTGCCCACATAGACGGGCGGGCCTTGGCTCTTGAGGTGGTTGACGACGTCCTCGACCTCTTCGTCCGAAACGAAGGGGCCGTGGCACCGGGTGATCTTGGCGCCGCCGGCCATATAGAGCATGTCGCCCATGCCCAGAAGCTGCTCGGCGCCCATTTCGCCCAGGATGGTGCGGCTGTCGATCTTGGACGTCACCTGGAAGCTGATGCGCGTCGGGAAGTTGGCCTTGATCGTGCCGGTGATGACATCGACCGAGGGGCGCTGCGTCGCCATGATGATATGGATGCCGCTCGCCCGCGCCATCTGCGCGAGGCGCTGGATGCAGGCCTCGATCTCCTTGCCGGCGACCATCATGAGGTCCGCCATCTCGTCGACGATGACGACGATATAGGGCATCTTCTCGGGCGCGAATTTCTCGGTCTCGAAGACGGGCTCGCCGGTTTCGTCGTCAAAGCCCGTCTGCACGGTGCGGCTGAACATCTCGCCCTTGGCGAGCGCATCGGCCACGCGGCTGTTGTAACCGTCGATATTGCGCACGCCCATCTTGGACATCTTGCGATAGCGCTCCTCCATCTCCGCCACGGTCCATTTCAGCGCGACGACCGCCTTTTTGGGGTCCGTCACGACGGGGCTGAGAAGGTGCGGAATGCCGTCATAGACGCTGAGTTCCAGCATCTTGGGGTCGATCATGATCATCCGGCAATCGTCCGGCGTCAGCTTGTAGAGAAGCGACAGGATCATGGTGTTGATGGCGACGGATTTCCCCGAGCCGGTGGTGCCCGCGATCAGAAGGTGGGGCATCTTGGCGAGGTTCGCGATCATCGCGTCGCCGCCGATATCCTTGCCCAGCGCCAGCGGCAGCTTGTGATTGCCGTCGCCGAAATCGCGGTTCGACAGGATCTCGCGCAAGGACACCATCTCGCGGTTGTCGTTGGGCAGCTCGATCCCGATCACGGTGCGGCCCGGCACGGTGCTGACCCGCGCCGAAAGGGCCGACATCGAGCGTGCGATATCGTCCGAAAGGCCGATGACGCGGCTGGCCTTGAGGCCGGGCGCCGGCTCGAGCTCGTACATCGTCACGACAGGGCCGGGACGCACGCTGACGATCTCGCCCTTGACGCCGTAATCGTCGAGCACGACCTCGAGCATGCGGGCGTTCTCCTCGAGCGCCTCGTCGCTCAGGTGGTAGCGAGTGATGTTGTCGGGACTCGACAGAAGGCTGAGCGGCGGCAATTCGTACTGGACCTGCGCGGCCTCCTCGAATTGCAGCGCGGGCTGCGCCTCGGCGGCGGCGCGGGCGGACGGAGCGGGCGCCTTGCGCTGAAGGTGCTGGACGACCTTCTTGGGTTCGGGCGCCTGCACGCGCGGCGCCTGCTGGGGCGCGGCGGGGGCGCTGTCGTCGAGGATCACCGCCTCGTCGAGATCGTCCATGTCGTAATCCGCATAGGTATCCGGCTGCGCGTCATAGGCGATCGGCTCGGGCGCGGGCGGGATCGCGGCGCTGAGGCGCGGCTCGGGCGGCAGGGTCTGCGCGGCGGCGGAGGTCAGCGGCGGCTCGGGCGGCAGGCCGCCCCGCCGCGTGGTGTCGAGCAAGAGCGGCATCGGCCCGCGCCGTCCGCCCCGCGCGATGGCGGCCGCGGCCGCCTGCTGAACGGGGGCCTGCGGCGCGGCGCGCACGCGCGATTTGATGATGTCGGCGATCTTCGCCTTGATGCGGTCCTCGCCCGGCATCGGCTGATCGCCCGCGACGGATTGCGGCTCGACCAGTTCGGGCGTCGGCATCGGCTCGGGCTTCCGGGCGAGCGGGTTGATCCGGCCCAGAAGGCCACCCGCGGGTTTTGCGGACGCGCGCTGCGGCGCGTGGAGCGGCGCCGTGTGATACTGGCTGTCCATGTCCTCGGCGTCAAAGGCCCCGTCATAGGCCGCGTCATAGGCTTCGTCGTAGACCTTGGCATGGGCGCTGCGGCGGACCTGCGGCTGCGCGCTGCGGCTGCGGTCCTGGCTTTCGCGCAGCACCGGCTCGGCGCGGCGGGCGGCGGCCGCCGATTGCACCGAGGCGCGGGCCTGACGCGCGGCGCCGGCGGCGCCCGTGGCGCCCCGCGACAGAAGCGCGACCACGAGCGAATAGGCCATCACGAGCCCGAGCGCCGTCCAGCGCAGGCCGCGCCGGATCTCGCTGCGCTCGAAGCCGTTGACGAAGGCGCCCATGACGAGCATGCCGAGGCCAAGGAGCAGCGACAGGATCTTGAGCCCCGCCGCCGCGCCGATGGGCAGGATGCCCAGCGCCGCGCCCATGACCGTATCCCCGAAAATTCCGCCGAGGCCGAAGCTGTGGCTCGCGTACCATTCCGCGCCCGGCGTCAGCGACGCCGCGTAGAGCGACAGGAGCGCGATCCAGATGGGCGCGAAGATGACCCGCGCCATCGCCCGCTCCTGCCCCCGGTGCAGGATGAAGCGCAGCCCCCAGGCCGCCAGCACGATGGCCACGCCCCAGCCGCCGAGGCCCACCACCATGAAGAGCGTCGCGGAGATCGTGGCGCCGGTCTGGCCGATCCAGTTGCGCACCGGCGTGTCCACCGCCGAGAGCCAGCTGGGATCGTCGGGGCTGTAGGAGGCGAACATCATCATCGCCACCGCCGCGAGGCCCAGAAGGCCGAGGCCCAGCAGCTCCTTGCCGCGCTTCTCGATGGCCAGCGCCATGTTGCTGTCCAAGAGAGGATCGCGCCCGCGTGTCTGATATGCCATGTCGTCCCTCGTCCTTACGCCCTGCAGGAGCGGCCACGACCGCCCGCCTGCCCCGCCAGCGGCGCGCGGAAGCGCCCGGCCGGTCTCGTTTCATCATCGACCTGAGGGGGATGGATCCGGGTCCGAAAGCCGGATGCGCGCGCGTCCAAAGCCCGGACGGGGCGCATCACAAGACGGACCGCATGGTTCGAAAACCGCTCGGGATACATGTATACTGCCTCAGGTTCGGGATCATTGTCGCCCCGTATGCTGCAAAACTACGCGGTGCGCGCGCTTGCGTCCAGCAAAACCATCCCGCGCGCCGCGCCATTGTGGCATTTTTGGCAATCGCGCCGCATCCGGGCGCGCATCGGGGCTATTTCTTAAGATAAACACCCGATCCCAAGGCTTTACCCGAGCGCCGCCTCCGCCGCATGGGCGGTGCGCAAGAGCCGCCGCTCGCCCATCGCGGCCCCGCAGAGCATGATCCCGCAACTCGGAATTCCGGTCGGCAGGGTGATCGCGGCGAGGCCCATCAGGTTGCCGACGCGGGTGTTGCGCAGGGTCAGCAGGTTCTCGGTGACGTAATAGTCGCCGTCCTCCATGAGGCGCGCGGCATCGGGCGGCATGTTGGCCGCGCTCGGCATCAGAACGGCGTCGAAGCCCGCCACCCGCGCGGCCCATGCGGCGCGCAGCGCATCGAGCTTCTGCCAGGCGGCGACGTAATCGGGCGCGCTCACCTCGCGTCCGCCGCGAAAACGGTCACGGATCGGGCCGAACATCTTGTCCGGGTCCGCCTCGATCACGTCGCGCCATGTGCCGTAGGCTTCGGCGGCGAAGAGCGTGGCCGAAAGCGCCATCGCCTCGTCCACTTCGGGCGCCGTCAGCGGAACGAGCGTCGCGCCCGCCGCCTCGAGCCGGGCGCAGGCATCCGTATAGGCGCGCGCGGGCGTCTCGCGCAGATCGTCCATCACCGTGCTTTGCAGCATGGCAAAGCGCATGCCCCGAAGCGACGTGCCGCGCAGATCGACGGGCGGCGCGGTCTCGAGCACGCCTAGAAGCAGCGCCGCATCCTCGACGCTGCGCGCGATCGGGCCGACCGTGTCGAAGCGCGCGGCGAGCGGGACGGCGCCCTTGCAGGAGATGCGCCCCGCCGTCGTCTTGAGACCCACGAGATCGTTCCAGGCCGCCGGAACCCTGACCGAGCCGCCCGTGTCGCTGCCGATCCCGGCGGCGGCCAGCCCATGCGCCACACTCGACGCCGCACCCGAGGAGGAGCCGCCCGCGACCGCACCCGCATCGTTCACGCAAGGCGGCGTCGCCGTCATCGGATTGAGACCGAGCCCCGAGAAGGCCAGCTCGCTCATATGCGTCTTACCGAGGCAGACGAGGCCCGCGGCGGTGGCGTTGCGCAGAACGTCCGCATCATGCTCGGGAACGCGGCCTTGCAAAAGGCGGCTACCGGCCTCGGTCGGCGTGCCGGCGCTGTCGAAAAGGTCCTTCCAGCTGATCGGCACCCCGTCGAGCGGGCCGCGCCGCTGGCCCTGCCAGGCGCGCGTGCGCGCCGCGTCCGCCTCGGCGCGGGCGCGGGTGTCCGTGACGGCGGAGTAGATGCGCGGCGCGTGCTCATGCGCGGCGATGGCGTCCAGAAAGGCTTCGGTCAGCTCGACCGGGTCGATCCGGCCCGCTTCGATCCCGCGCCCGAGATCCGCCGCGCTCATCTTCTGCCAGTCCCGCATCGTCCGTCTCCACGCGAAAATCTTCCTGCCCGCGCGACCCTAGCGGCGGGTTGGCGCATGGACAATCCCGCCCGCGCGGCCATATAGGAAAGCATGAAGACCGACAGCGATATCGCCATCATCGGCGGCGGCCTGAACGGCCCGACCCTGGCCCTCGCGCTTGCGCGGCAGGGGTTCGACGTGACCGTGATCGACGCGCTTCCCGCGGCCGAGCGCGCGGACCGCGATTTCGACGGGCGCGCCTATGCGCTGGCTATGGCCTCGGTCCGGCTCTTGCGGCGGCTCGGCGTCTGGGACGGGATCGAGGACCGCACCCAGCCCATGCTCGAAATCAAGGTGAGCGACGGGCGCGCCGGCATGGGGCCGCTCTCGCCCTTCTCGCTCCATTTCGACCATGCCGAGCTCGAGGAAGGCCCGATGGGCCATATGTGCGAGGATCGCGTGCTGCGCCCCGCCCTTCTGGATGCGATGGAGGCCGAGCCGCGCATTTCGCAGATTTCCGGCGACGCCGTGACGGCGCAGGACGTGGACGGCGCGGGCGCCACGCTGACGCTCGCCTCGGGCAAGACCCTTCGCGCGCGCGTGATCGTCGGCGCGGACGGGCGCGCCTCGGGCACCGCCGAGCGCGCGGGGATCACGCGGAGCGGCTGGGGCTATGACCAGACCGCGCTCGTCTGCGCGGTCCAGCATGAGCGCCCGCATTACGGCATCGCGCATCAGTTTTTCATGCCGCCCGGACCGCTCGCGATCCTGCCCCTGCCCGGCGATGTCTCGTCCATCGTGTGGAGCGAGCGGGCCGAGACCGCCGCCGCCTTTGCCGCGATGAGCGACGAGAATTTCCTCGCCGTGCTGCGCCCGCGTTTCGGGGATTTCCTCGGCGATATCGCGCTGAAAGGGCGGCGCTACACCTATCCGCTGGGCCTGAGCCTCGCCAGCAGCCTCATCGCGCCGCGCCTTGCGCTAGTGGGCGATGCGGCGCATGGGATGCACCCGATCGCGGGACAGGGCCTCAATGCCGGGCTGCGCGACGTGGCGGCGCTGGCGCAGGTGCTGGGCGAGGCGCGACAGCGCGGCGAGGATGCTTCGGCGCCGGATGTGCTCGAGCGGTATCAGCGCTGGCGGCGCTTCGACATCGCCGCACTGGCGGCGACCACGGATTTCAGCAACCGGCTTTTCTCGAACGACAATCCGCTCCTGCGCAAGCTCCGGGGCATCGGGATGGGCGCCATTCAGGCGACGGCGCCGCTGCGCCGCGCGATGATGCGCGAGGCGGCGGGCCTCAGCGGCGATCTGCCCGACCTGATGCGCTGATCCTCAGCTCCAGCCTTTCAGCGCGTCCTCGTCCTCGTCGCGGGCGGCGACCCATTCGGCGCCTTCGCGCGTTTCTTCCTTCTTCCAGAAGGGCGCGCGGGACTTGAGATAATCCATCAGGAACATCGCCGCCTCGAACGCGTCCTTGCGGTGCTTCGACGCCGTGGCGACCATCATGATCATCTCGTCGGGCGCGAGCGGCCCGTGCCGGTGGATGATGAGGCTGCCGCCCAGATCCCAGCGCGCATGCGCCTCCTCGGCGATCGCGCTCAGCGCCTTCTCGGTCATGCCGGGATAATGCTCGATCGTCATCAGCTCGAGCGCGCCGCCCAGATCGCGCACGATGCCGGTGAAGGTCACGATGGCGCCCATTCCCGTCTGCCGCGCGGCGAAGGCGGAAGCCTCGGCGCCCAGATCGAAGGGCGCCTCCTGAACGTGGATTTCCACGGCGCTCATCCGCCGGTCATCGGCGGAAAGAACGCCACCTCGCGCGCGCCGGAGAGGGGCGTCTGCCAATCGGCCAGTTCCTGATCGACGGCGACGCGCAGCGCCGCGAGATCGCTGAACGCCATGTCGTAGCGCGCCTCGCGGGCGCGCAGCTCGTCCACCAGGTCCTGGACCGTCTCGGCATCCGTCCGCAGCGTCTCGCGCGGCAGGCCGATGCGTTCGCGCACCCAAGCGAAATAGAGAATATCCATCAGCGATCATCCCTCAGATACGGCAGCGCCTTGAACAGGTAATCCGCGCCCGTCACCAGCGTCAGCGCCGCCGCGAGCCATAAAAGGACGACACCGCTCCACCAGGTGATCATAGAGGCATAGAAGTTCCAGACCAGTCCGACATGATCCTCGACGGTGCCGTCCAGGATGGCGTCCACCGTGGCAGCGTCCATGCCCGTCGTGCGGTCGAGAATGTTGTGCTCGAAAACGCCGGTGGCGAAGAGCACGGCTATGGCGACCATCTGGAGCGTCGTCTTCCACTTGGCGAGGTTGGTCACCTTGAGCGTGCCCGCCGTATCGCCCAGAAACTCGCGCAGGCCCGACACGAAAACCTCGCGGAACATGATGACCGTCGCGGGCAACAGGAACCACGGGTTCATGCCCGAAAAGCCCGTGATGACCATCAGCGCGATCACCACCATCGCCTTGTCGGCGATGGGATCGAGCATCGCACCCATCTTGGTCTCCTGCCGCCACGAGCGGGCGAGATAGCCGTCGAACCAGTCGGTGATGGCCGCGACGACGAAGAGCACGAGCGCGAACCAATCGGCATAGGGGCGCGTGAAATAGAGGAACATGACCGCCACACCGGGCGCGGCCAGCAGGCGCAAGAGCGTGAGAATATTGGGCACGGTCCATGTCATGCCGCTTGTCTACTCCGTTTTACCGGGCGCGGAAAGGGCGCCCGAAAGCCCCGCGTCCCTTCGCTTTCACGGGCGATTTCGCTGACCTATTCGATCGCCTGAGAGGAGCCGGCGGGCATGGCACGACTTAGGCGCTTTTCTCCTCCGGACCATCCGGATGTCGCGGCAACGGGCAAAACGCCATCGCCCCCCATCGCCCTCGCCCGCCGGGCCGCGCTCAGCCTTTTTCGTGGAAAAAATCATAGACCTTCTGCGCGAGCGCCTCGCTCACCCCGTCCACGGCCTTGAGATCGGCGAGATTGGCGCGGCTCACGGCCTTGGCGCTGCCGAAATGCGCCAGAAGGGCGCGCTTGCGTGCAGCGCCAACGCCCGGCACATCGTCGAGCGGCGTCGCGCTGACGGCCTTCGCGCGTTTCGCGCGGTGCGTGCCGATGGCGAAGCGGTGCGCCTCGTCGCGCAGGCGCTGGATGAAATAGAGCACGGGATCGTTGCGCGGCAGGGCGATGGGCCGCTGGCCGGTGCGGTGGAACTCCTCCTTTCCGAGATCGCGGTCGATCCCCTTGGCGACGCCGACCATCGGAATGTCGCCCACGCCCATCGCCTCCATGATGCCGCGCACGGCGCTGACCTGCCCGGCGCCGCCGTCGATCAGCAGAAGGCCCGGCCACGTCCCCTTGGCCCGGTCGGGATCTTCCTTCAGCAGGCGTTTGAAGCGGCGGGTCAGCACCTCTTTCATCATCCCGAAATCGTCGCCGGGGGTCAGGTCCTCGCCGCGGATGTTGAACTTGCGATACTGGTTCTTCATCATCCCTTCGGGTCCGGCGACGATCATCGCGCCCACGGCATGCGCGCCCTGGATATGGCTGTTGTCATAGACCTCGATCCGCTGCGGCGGCGCCTCGAGCCCGAAGGCCTCGGCGACGCCCCTGAGCAGTTTGGCCTGTGTCGCGCTTTCGGCCATTTTCCGAGCGAGGCTCTCGCGGGCGTTGCGCAGCGCGCTTTCCACCAGCTCGGCCTTTTCGCCGCGCTGGGGAACCATCAGCGTCACCTTGCGGCCCAGCTTGCCGCTGAGCGCCTCGGCCATGAGATCGGGGCTTTCGATCTCGTTCGAGAGGATGAGCTGACGCGGCGGCTCCTTCGTGTCGTAGAACTGGCCGATGAAGGCCTCGAGCACCTCGGGCGCCTCCACATCGGCCCCGACGCGCGGATAGAAATCACGGTTGCCCCAATTCTGCCCGGCGCGGATGAAAAAGACCTGCACGCAGGCCTGCCCGTTTTCCATGTGGAGCGCGATGATGTCGGCCTCGTCGACGCTGCGCGGATTGATGCCCTGCGCGGTCTGCACCTGCGTCATCGCCTTGATGCGGTCCCGCAGCGCCGCGGCGCGCTCGAATTCCATCGCCTCGCTCGCCTCGGCCATCTGCGCGGCCAGCTTCTCCTGGATTTCGGTGGACTTGCCGCTCAGATAGCGCTCGGCATCGTTGACCTGGCTCGCGTAATCGGCCTTGGAGATGTAGCCGACGCAAGGCGCGGTGCAGCGCTTGATCTGATATTGCAGGCACGGGCGGGTGCGCGTCTCGAAGACGGAATCCGTGCAGTTGCGGAGCTGAAACACGCGCTGAAGCTGCGCGAGCGTGCGATTGACCGCCCCTGCACTGGCGAAGGGGCCGTAATAGGCGCCCTTCTCGCGCTTGGCGCCCCGATGCTTCTTGATCATCGGATAGTCATGCGCCTTCGTCACGAGGATGTTCGGAAAGCTTTTGTCGTCGCGCAGCAGCACGTTGTATTTCGGCTTGAGCTGCTTGATGAGGTTCTGCTCGAGCAAAAGCGCCTCGGTTTCTGTCGCGGTCGTCAGGAACATCATCGAGGCGGTCGCGTCGATCATGCGCATGATGCGGCCCGTATGCCCGGTGGGGCGCGCATAGCTCGACACGCGCGCCTTGAGATTGCGCGCCTTGCCGACATAGAGAACGCGCGCCTGCGCATCCAGCATCCGGTAGACGCCGGGCGACGCGTCGAGCGTGCGCAAGTAGGACTGGATCACCTTGCGCCCGGTCTGCACGGGCGCCGTCCGCGCCTCGGGCGGCGTATTGTCGGAGGTCTCGGGGGGCGTGTCGGTCATGGGGCTATAGATATGATTCTGGGCCCCGGCTGCAATCTTGGAAGCGCCGGCGCAAGGCTTTTGATGTCCACGAATTCTGTGGATAACTCTGCGGACAAGTTTCGGCCATCCGGAATTTTCCGTTGAGTCTGACAGGCTTCCCAGAATTGCCTGTTTTTTAGGCAATTAATCAAAGTGTTGATTTTGCGCTATATTTTTTAGCGCTCTGGGCAAAATACTGAAAACGCTACGCTTTTTGTAACCATTTCTTAACACAGGTTGACGCGGTGCAAAACTTTGGCCGCGCACGCCCCGGACAGTGCCGAAACGGCCCTATTCGACGCCCAGCACATCGGGCGTCTGCCAGCAGAGGTGCTGCCCCCCGTCGATGCACAGAAGCTGGCCCGTGACCGAGGGCGCCGCGAGGAAATAGGCCAGCGCGCCGGTGATGTCGGAGGTGTTCGCGCCGCGCTCGAGCACGGTGGCGGCGCGCTGCGCGGCGAAATGCTCCTCGCTCTGGCGCGCCGCCCGCAACGTGGGGCCCGGCCCGATGCCATTGACGCGCACACGCGGCGCGAGCGCCTGCGCGGCGGTCCGTGTGAAGGCCCAAAGGCCCATCTTGGCCAGGGTGTAGGTCATGAATTCGGGCGTCAGCTTGCGCACGCGCTGGTCGATCATGTTGACGACGAGGCCTTGCGCCAAGGGCTCGTCATTCTCGTCCATGACAGGGTCCGGCACCTGCGCGGCGAGGGCCTGCGTCAGAACGAAGGGCGCGCGCAGGTTGCTTTCGAAATGGCGGTCCCAACTGGTGCGCGTGGCGCTGGCGACGGTGTCATGCTCGAAGATCGATGCCGAGTTGATCAGCAAAGTGAGCGGGCCGCCCAGAGCCTCGGCGGCGAGGCCGACAAGGGGCGTCACCTCGGCCTCGTTCAGAAGATCGGCCTTCAGCGTGACCGCGTCGCGGCCGAGCGCACGGATTTCGTCGGCCACTCTGTCCGCTTCCTCGGCGGAGCTGTGGTAATGCACCGCGACGTCATGGCCCTGCCGCGCCAGCTCGATCGCCATCGCCCGGCCCAGCCGCTTGCCCGCCCCGGTCACCAATGCTCGGCCCATGCCCGTCTCCTTCTCAGCTCAGCACAAAGGTGACATAGGCCAGATAGGCCCCGGTCAAGAGCACGCCCCAGACCCGGCCGATATCGATCTTGAAAAAGACGAAGGGGATGAGGATCAGCGACGCGGCCAGCATCACCCAAAGATCGAAGGTGAGGAATTCGGGGTCCACCGGAATGGGTCCGACAAGGGCGGTGATGCCGATGATGGCCAGAAGGTTGAACATGTTCGAGCCGATGACGTTGCCCAGCGCCACATCGGCCTGACGGCGCAGCGCGGCCATGACCGTCGTCGCGAGTTCCGGCAGCGACGTGCCCAGCGCGACCAGCGTGAGGCCGATCACGGCATCGGTCACGCCGTATTGCCGCGCGATGATCGACGCGTTGTCCACCAGAAGATCCGCGCCCAGCGGCAGGCCGACGAGGCCGAGGACCAGAAAGACGATGATGCGCCACCACGGCATGTCGGGGTCCGCGCCCTCGACCTCCTCCTCGACCGGCCCGGCGGCGGCCACCGCGCGGCGGTGCCGCTTGGCGTCACGGGCGGCGTCGAAGAGCATGTAGGCCAAGGCCGCAAGCAGGAGGAGACCGGACCAGAAGGTGAAGGTGCCGAGGAAGGCGAGGCCGATGAAGAGAACGCTGGCGATCAGCATGAAGACATAGGTCTTGCGCGTCTCGCAGCCGCTGGTGTGCAGCACCGAGATGATGGCGGGAAGGCCCAGAACCAGCAGCACATTGGCCGTGTTCGATCCGATCACATTGCCGAGCGCCAGCCCCGGCTTGTCCATCAGTACCGCGTTCACCGAGATCAGAAGCTCGGGCGCCGAGGTGCCGAAGGCGACGATCGTCAGGCTGACGATCAGCGCGGGAATACCGACCCTGAGGCTCAGATTGACCGCGCCCTTGACCAGCGCGTCGCCCGCCAGAAGCAGGATGACGAGGCCGAGGCCCGCAAGCGCCCATACCATCATTTACCGATCCCTTTCCGGCAGGAGCATGGCCCCTTGCCGATCCTGTATCTGCCGCAAGATTTGCATTTGGCCGCCGCGAGGCGCTTCTGGCCCGGAAAGCGCATCTTGCCGAAGATGGCCAGAACGACCATGCCGACGAGGAAGAGAGAGACGATCTTGACGATCACGGGGACTAAAGCCCGAACCGCGCGAAAAGCGCGCGCTCCTCGACCGCGGCGAGCGCGTCCTCGGCCATCGTGGCGCCGAACCGCGCGAAGAAGCCCTTTTTCGGGCCGTAGCGCATCAACTTGAGATCCTTGCCGTAAAGCGCCTCGAGCTTGGGCACGGCATGCGCCTCGCCATCGACCAGCCCCAGCTTGACCGCGCGGCGGCCCAGCCAGAACTCGCCGCTGAAGATGTCCGGATCGTCCGAGAGCTTGTCCCCGCGCCGCTCCTTGACATAGGCGATGAAGCCGCTGTGCAGATCCTCGAGAATATCCTTCAGCCGCGCGACGTCCTCGTCCTTCTGCGGCAGGAAGGGGTCGAGCGTCGATTTCGACTTGCCCGAGGTGTGCACCCGCCGCTCGATCCCCTGCCGGGCGAGGAAGACAGGCGCGCCGAAGCCCGCCGAGATCACGCCGATGGAGCCGACGATGGAACCGAAATCGACCCAGATGTCATCGGCGGCGGCGGCGAGCCAATAGCCGCCCGATGCGGCCACATCCTCGACGAAGGCATGGACGGGCACGCCCTTCTCCTCCGAAAGGCGCCGGATGCGCGCGGCGATGAGCGAGGATTGCACCGGCGAGCCGCCGGGCGAGTTGATGAGCAGCGCCACCGCCTTCGGCTTGCCGCGCTTGAACGCCTTCTCGAGGATCGGGGCCAGCGTTTCGTCGTTCAGCGAGGCGCGGCCCGTGCCGATCGTGCCCTTGAGACGGACCACGGCCACGCGGGCGCGGGTCTTGCCGAGCGGCAGGCGGGATTTGAGCGCGGTCCATCGTGTCATTCGGGGCATGTATAATCGCCGGGTGCCCGAGACAAGGCGGCGCGGCAAGATCGCCGCGCCCCGGGGCAGAGTTATCACGAAAAAGCCGGCGCGGATGCGGGCGCGGGCTCAGGACTTGATGCGATAGCCCGTCTTGAAGATCCACCAAACGACGCCCATGCAGATGCCGGTGAAGCCCGCGATGGCCAGAAGCGACCAGCCCACGCCCACATCGGCCACGCCGAAGAAGGACCACCGGAAGCCCGAGACGAGATAGACCACCGGGTTGAAGAGCGCGACCGACTGCCAGCTTTCCGGCAGCATCGAGATGGAATAGAACGCGCCCCCCAGAAAGACGAGCGGCGTGATGACAAGAAGCGGGATGAGCTGGAGCTGCTGGAAGTTGTTGGCCCATATCCCGATGATGAAACCGAAGAGGCTGAAGCTGATGCAGGTCAGCACGAGAAAGCTCATCATCGCCCAAGGGTGCAGGATCTGGATCTCGACGAAGAAGCCTGCGGTCAGCAGGATTACCACCCCGATCAGCAGCGCCTTCGTGGCCGCCGCCCCGACATAGCCCAGCACGATTTCGAGAAAGTTCACCGGGGCCGAGAGAAGCTCGAAGATGGTGCCGATGAATTTCGGGAAATAGATCCCGAAGGAGGCGTTGCTGATCGCCTGCGTCATGACGCTCAGCATGATGAGGCCCGGCACGATGAAGGCGCCGTAGCTCACGCCCTCGACCTCGTCGATGCGGCTGCCGATGGCGGCGCCGAAGACGACGAAATAGAGCGAGGTCGAGATGACGGGCGACAGAAGGCTCTCCATCAGGGTGCGGAAGAAGCGTTTCATCTCGTAGACGTAGATCGCCCAGATGGCCGGCAGGTTCATGCGTCCTCCTCCTGAATGAGGCCAACGAAAATTTCCTCGAGGCTGCTCTGCTTGGTCTGGATATCGCGCAGCGCCATGCCCTCGTTCGCGATGGCCTGAAGGAGCCGCGTGATGCCCGTGCGCTCGCCCCCGGCTTCGTAGGTATAGCTGAGCGACATGCCGTCCTCGGCCAGCGCGAGATCGTATTCGTTCAGCGCGGCGGGAATGCCCTCGAGCCGCTCCATCAGATCGATGCGCAGGGTCTTCTGCCCCATGCGCGCCATCAGATCGGCGGTCGGCTCGACGAGCAGGATCTGGCCCTTGTTGATGACCGCGATGCGATCGGCGATCGCTTCGGCCTCTTCGATGTAATGCGTGGTCAGGATGATCGTGACGCCGGATCTGCGGAGCTCCTCGACGATCTGCCACATGTCGCGGCGCAGCTCCACATCCACGCCGGCCGTCGGCTCGTCCAGAAAGAGGACGCGCGGCTCGTGGCAGAGCGCCTTGGCGATCAGCACGCGGCGTTTCATCCCGCCCGAGAGCTCGCGGATACGCGCGTTCCGCTTGTCCCAGAGGCTGAGCTGGCGGAGGATCCTCTCGATCAGCTTGTCGTCGCGCCGCTTGCCGAAAAGACCGCGCGAGAAGCGCACGGTGTTGATGACCTTCTCGAACGGCTCGAGCGCGATCTCCTGCGGAACGAGGCCGATCATGGCCCGCGCCTTGCGATAGCCCGTCACGACATCATGCCCGCCCACGGTCGCGCTCCCGCTCGACGGCGTGACGATGCCGCACAGCGCCGAGATGAGCGTGGTCTTGCCCGCGCCGTTGGGGCCGAGCAGCGCGATGATCTCGCCCTGCTCGATCCGGAGCGAGACGCCGCCCAGCGCGGTGAAGCCCCCGTCATAGACCTTGCCCATGTTCTGCACGTCGACGATGGCCGTCATGCTGCCCCCTTTTTGCTGACCGGTGCGAACCTAAAGCATTCGTGCGCGGTGGCAATCGCGCATCGAGCGAGGGCGGTGTCTGCGCTGGCGCACAGGCTTGCCGGGGTCGGCACGCGCTGTATGCTGCGCCCGAGGCAGGAGGGCAAAGGCATGGACGGCAAGGGCATCATCATCGTGGGCGCAGGCGCGGCGGGCGTCGGCGCGGCGCTCGAATGCGCGGCGCGGGGCATCCCCTACACGGTGCTCGAGGCGGCGGAGCGCGTCGGCGGGCGGGCCTACACGGCGGCGGCGGGGCTGCCGCAGGCCTGGGATCACGGCTGTCACTGGCTCCATTGCGCGGATGAGAACCCGCTCGTTGCCTGGGCCGACAGGCTGGGCGCCGACTACGTGCGGCAGCGCACCTTCAACGAGGCCATCAGCGTCTGGAGCGACGGCCGCTTTCAAGATCCCGGCGCCGTTGCGGAGTGCGACGATGCGCTGAACCGCGCCTTCGAGGCGGTCGAGACCTCGGGACGCGACGTGGCGATCCCGGACGTGCTGCCGGACACGGGCCGCTGGACGCCCACGGTGCGCCTGATCCTTGCCCTCATGGCCGGAGACGATGCCGAGGACGTGTCGGCCGCGGGCTATGCCGATTATCACGACACGGATCACAACTGGCCGGTTCTGTCGGGCTACGGCGCGCTCATCACCGCGATGGCGGAGGGGCTGAACATCCGGACCGGGGTGCCCGTGCACGCCGTGCGCCAACGCGGCGACGGCGCCAGTGTCGTCACCGACGCGGGCGATCTGGAGGCGGCGGGCGTGATCGTCACCGCGTCGACCAACGTGCTGGCGCGGGGCGGCATCCGAATGGAGGGCGGCGCCGCCGCCGATCTGGCGCAGGCGCTGCACCGGGTGCCGTGCGGCGTCTATGAAAAGGTCGCCTTCGCGCTTGACCGGATCCCGGACGAGCTGGCGCAGACGCGGTTTCTGACGGTGCAGACCGGAGCCGACATGGCGACGAACTTCCAGGTGATGCACGGCGTTGAGCCCATGATGCTCTGCCACATGGCGGGCAGGACGGCGCACGGCCTCGTCATGGACGGCCCCGGCGCGATGGTGGACTACGCGCGCGCCGCGCTTCGTCAGGCGTTCGGGCCGCAGATCGAGAAGCGCATCACCGGCACCGCCACGACGAACTGGACGAACGATCCGCTCGTTCTCGGCTCCTACTCCCACGCGCGGCCCGGATCGGCGGGCTTTCGGCGCGAGATGATCGCGCGCGATACCGGGCGCGTCGCCTTCGCGGGAGAGGCGTTTTCGCCGCAATGGCAGGCGACGGCGCATGGCGCCTACGACAGCGGCCGCCGCGTCGCCGGGCGCATGGCCGAGAAGATCAGCTGATGAGCTTTTTCAGCCAGCCCTTCTTTTCCGCCTCGGGCGCGTCGTCCTCTTCTTTCGGCCCTTCGATCACCTCCTCGAGACGGGCGAAGAACTGATCGGCCATCTTCTTGGCGAACCCGTCGACGATGCGGCTGCCGAGCTGCGCGAGCTTGCCGCCCACCTTCGCCTCGACATCATAGCTGAGTGTCGTCACACCGTCCGTCTCGCTCAGCCGCACATCCGCGCTGCCCTTGGCAAAGCCCGCCGCGCCGCCCTTGCCCTCGCCGGTGAGCGTGAGGCTCTCGAGCGCGACCATGTTGCTGACGGTGACGGCCCCCCGGAACGTCGCCTTGACCGGGCCGACCTTCTGCGTGACGACCGCCTCGAAACCCTCCTCGGGGCTGCCCGTCACTTCGCTCGCGCCGGGCACGCATTCCTTCAGCACCTCGGGATTGAGCAGGGCCGCCCAGACAGTGGCCTTGTCCGCCTCGATTTCCCGCTTGTCGCTCATCTGCATGGACAACTCCTCGTGCATCGACGCTTTCGGCAGAGAGCAAAAGACGCTCTTCGCCCCCTTCAGCTGAATTAGTGTGCAGGCAAAATGGTCATCATACAATACGAACTAGAGCCTCGTATGAGCCTCTGGGGGCCTGCGACCTGAGTGGAACCATCACGGACGGCGGCAAACCCACTTTGTTAAGAGTAAAGGTCACGCGCTTGACATAAGAGGTCCAAACTGGCAGTTGCCCATTCATATTTCCATAGGTCCTTTATGGCATGGCAATCCCATCTCCTAAACCAGACTGCAAAAGCGGATGAAATCGAATGAAAAATATTCCGTTATGGAAAATAAAGCGAGAATTAGCGCGAATACCAGGTCAAATCTGGAAAATTCCAGGCGCAACAGCAAGGTACTGGCTGTCGACGCCGTATTATGATAACGTCCTGTCAGCTAGAGAAGTGATAACGTCTGGCCAGCTGGATCCATCAAAAAGAGTTGTGATTGTCGTTATATTTCCTTTGAATGGTATTCAGCTTTCCCATCTGAAGGTTCTGGAATATTTTTCACAGCGCGGATTTGCTCCGCTCTTAGTGTCAAATTTACCAATCGAAAGAAGCTCACTACAGCTTGTTGAGGCGCGGTGTTGGAAAGTTATCCAACGTCCAAACTTTGGCTATGACTTTGGCGCCTACCGTTCCGGTGTCTTGTATTTGGAAAAAATTTTAGCAGATCTTGAGCAGCTTGTATTAATAAATGATTCGACTTGGTTTCCGCTCCCGGGAAGTGAAGATTGGCTGAACGCAGTTGAATCGCTCGATCTCGATTACACAAGTGCAGCAACATCATATGGCTACAAACATGTAAGAACTGAATCTTATAAAGACATGGAATGGGAATTCGACACATTTCGAAAGAACTTTCATTACTGCTCTTATGCTCTTTCAATTCGCCCTAACGTACTTAAAGACCGTAAATTTTTAAAATTCTGGAAATCCTTCAGGCTCTCGAACGACAAGCGCATAACCGTGCGCCGAGGTGAAATGGGATTGAGCAAGTGGGTGATCACATCTGGCTATTCACACGGCTCAACGTGGAATGAAATTCATTTGCAGCACGAGCTCCACAAGAAAACCCCAAGGGAACTAAAAGAAATTTTAAAAGCCTTAATTTTATCAGAAGAACACGAATATAGTTTGATTGACCGAATTACTGGGTCTTACTCGCCCTCTTATGCGTGGAAAAAAGAGGCAATTAGCGCAGTCCTTGCTTTTGTGGCATTTTATGGTGTTAGCTATGTGATGGCAGCTGATTTGGCTTCTCGAGGATTCCCTTTCCTAAAAAAATCTCCTGCACAATGGAATGTCCGATCTTCTATCTGCCTCCTCAACACAATAGAAAATCTGGATCAAGGCGACTCAGTTTGGCTGCATAAAGAAGCGGTACAATTGGCTTCCAGCATTCAGCACGAAGCCCGAACCGAATCTGAGGAGATTTCCCAGTGAATTGGCTCAAGCTCTTCAAGCGCGATAGACGCCGTACGAGCGACAACGTCAAGCGTGCGATGCCGGCGGAACCAGCCATCCACTACAGGGGAATACTTGTTCCTACCTCTGGCGGACACATTCCAGACTCAGTAATTGATCAGCTTGTCCGTGACGATTACGAAGCTCCGGAGCTACTTGGAATCGAGGGCGTCATCCAAAATGGAGATCGCATCTTGGAGTTGGGTTGCGGCCTTGGCGTGGTGTCCGCACTTGCCAGTCGCATGGCGAGTGACATTGGTGTCTTGTCGTTTGAAGCCAATCCGGAGTTGATGGAGCCTATCAATAGATTGCATGCTCTGAACGGAATTGACTGTATTGAGGTCATAAATGCGATGCTCAAGCACAATCCGACGCTAGAAATTGAAACCTTTTCCTTGCACCGGTATTTCCCGGAAGGCTCAGTAATCAAGTCAGAGTTCACGCAAAAGGAAGTAAGCGTTTCAGTAATGCCTTTCGAAGAGACCATATCTTCTTTCAAACCAACGGTCTTGATTTGCGATATCGACGGTGGAGAGTCCGAGTTACTGGTTGACTCCGACCTATCGAGCTTTCGGGCAGCAGTGATAGAAATGCATCCCAACGTTACCCCTCAGCCTGAAATTAACGCGATCTTCGATAATTTTGCGCGATGCGGTCTCAAGCATGTGCGCGACCTTTCCACAGCGAATGTCGAAGTATTCTTAGCGGACAACCTTAAAACTGCTCGCCCTTCGTCATAGTCGATAATTGAAGCTTCAAAGCGCCAGCGTGGTGAGTTTGCCTGCGTCCATGCCGCGTGTCAGTAATCCTTCTCGAAGAAGATGCCGAGGCCGCTGTTGCCGTCCGCGCCGAAGCTACCCTTGGCCTTGAGGCGCCGGTTGATGCGCAGGTTGAGATTGATCTGGGTCTGCCCCTCGCTGTCGACCTCCACCTCGGAATAGACGTTCTCCGAGAGGTACTTGCCCGCGCGCACCTCGGTCTGGTCGTCGGCGCCTGTGGTCACGTCGAGATTGTCG
Source organism: Roseovarius aquimarinus (assembly GCF_043661195.1). NCBI lineage: Bacteria > Pseudomonadati > Pseudomonadota > Alphaproteobacteria > Rhodobacterales > Roseobacteraceae > Roseovarius > Roseovarius aquimarinus. Next base: position 541,849 of record NZ_JBIHMM010000003.1, on the reverse strand, counting down.
AGCCCCGTCGCCTCGCGCAGACTGCCCACGACGCCGCCCCCGCCCTGCCCGGCGAGCGTGCGCACCGCCGAGGCGAGTTGCAGCGCCTGAAAGGCCGAGATCTGGCTGAGATCGCGCCCGAAGATGAGCTGCGAGACCACCTGGTCCTGCGGCAATTCGGGTTGGGACGAGAAGGTGATTTCCGGCTCGTCCGCCGGACCTTCGATGGTGATCGAAATCTGGATGTCGCCGCTCTCGGTCTGGGCGACTAGCAGAAGGAAAGGCGTGAAGCTACCTTGCAGGCGCAGATTGCCTTGCGTCAGATCGAGCCGCTTGCCCAGAAGATCGAGCCGTCCGCGCACGAGGTTGAACTGGCCCTCGGGGATCACGTTCTTGGTGGTGCCCCCAAGGCGCAGGCGCCCGCCCAGCTCGGCATCGAGGCCGCGGCCCCGGATGAAGATCTGCGACGGTGCGTTGATGTTGAGATCGAGCGTGTAGCCCGGCCCGCCCCCGCCGGAGCCCTCAGCGCCATTTCCGTTATCGAGCAGATCGGCGAAGGCGCGGGTCCGGCGCACCGCCGCCGGCTCGTTGACATGCTCGAGGCCCGGCAGGCTCGCGCCCGAGGAGATCGCCCCGCTCGGGATGCGCACATCGACCTGACCGAGGTTGACGATTCCGCTGATCGTCGCGCCGCCGGCGGCCGGGCCGTTGAAATTGATCCGGCCATTGGCGGTGGTGGTGTAGAGCCCGGGATCGGTGATGCCGAGATTTTGCAGATCGATCCCGATATCGGCCTGATAGGGCGCGGCAAGGCCGACGCGGCCACCGACGACGAGCCGCCCGCCGGTATTGAGGCCCGCCGTCGCGTCGATCTGCGCGGCGCTGCCGGTGAGGCGGATATTCGTGTTGATCCCTTCGAGCGCCAGCTTGGCGTTCGGCAACGCGGCGCCCGCGCCGCTGGTGGTGATCGTGCCCGTGACGGAGGAGAGCGCGGGCGGGCCGTTCACCGCGAGATCGAACTGCGCGACACCCGAGAGGCTGCGCGGGCTGATGAAGGAATTGGCGAGCGCCAGCGGCGCCCGGCCGCGCAGGGACAGGTTCAGCGAGCCGCCGCTCGCGATGCGGCCCGAGACATCCGCCGTCAGCCCCGCGGGGCCGGTGCCGTCCAGATCGACGACATAGCCGCCGCCGTCGCCGCGCACCGTGCCGCTCACGGTCGCTGGGCCGGGAATGCCCGGCGCGAAGAGCGCGACATTGGCGAGCCGCGCGTCGATCGTCGCCGCCGAGGAGCCATCGGTGCCGAGCGTGCCCGAGGCGTTCGCGGTGAGTTGCGACGTGTCGAGATCCGCGCGGTCGATGACGATGGTGCCATCGGCCCGGCGCGCGATCTCGGCCTCGAGACTCGAGGCGCCGCGCAAGAGCTGATCCACCTGGGGAATGCCGATGGCGAGGTTGTCGCCCGCGACGTCCACGACCGCCTGCGCCGCGCCGTCCGCGTTGTAGAACCCCGTCGCCTCGGCATCGAGCATGGGCGTTTCGATATCGCCGCGCTTGAGCGTGATGGTGCCATCGGCGCTGCGCAAGGCCTCTATCTGCGCGCGCGACGTGCCGCGAAGGATGCGGTCGGCCTGCGGGATGCCGACCACAAGATCGCTGCCCGTCACATCGGCGATGACCTGCGCGGCCCCATCGGCGCCCATGTAGCCGGTCACGTCCGCGTCGATCATCGGTGTCGTGAGCAGGGCCTTGCTGAGCGTGAGCGCGCCGTCCGCGCTGCGCTGCGCCGAGATTTCGGCGCTCGAGCTGCCGCGCAGGATCGGGTCGAGCTGGGCGATGTCCACCGACAGATCCTGCCCGTTCATCGAGAGTTCCGCCTGACCGCTCAGCGTTCCGGCATTGCCCTGCGCATCGACCACCACCGATGCCGCGCCCGCGAGATCGCGGCCCGCAAGCGCCGAATAGGGCGCGAAGTCGCTGGCGACGGCGCTGGCACGCAGATCGAAAATGCCGGGCTTGAGGTCCACAAGCTCGATCGTGCCATCGGCCGTCACCGTCGCCTCGCCGGGGCCAGAGGCTCCGACCTTGATCTTCCAGGAGTTGCCGTCCTGATCGGCGCGCGCGGTCAGCCGCGCGGGCCCTTGCAGCGCCGGCTCGACCAGCGACGCGTCGTCGAGCGACAAAGCCAGCTCGGCGGTGCTGCCGTCGGATTTATAGGCCGCCGAGGCCGTCAGATCGGTCGTCGGGGAAGTCACGCGCAGAGTGTCGAGGAATGTGCCCTCGCCCGTGCGGCGGGCGGCCACGTCCAGCTCCGTGCGCCCGCGCAGCAGCGGATCGAGGCGCGGCTGCCCCACGGCCAGATCCTGCGCGGTGCCGGTAATTTCAGCCTCGAGCGTGCCGTCCGAGGGGGTGTAGCCGCCATCGACGCGCAGGTTCACCGCGCCGTCGAGCGCCGTCCCTGCGAGGCCGGCGAAACGCTCGATGTCGGCGGCGTCTACAGCGACATTCGCGGTCACCCGCAGCGGCTCGGCCTCGGCGCCGAGTCCGATGAGGGCGGCCTCGCCCGTGACACTGTAATCGCTGCCGTCGACCGAAAGCTCGTTGAGGGTGAAGGGCGCGCCTTGGGTCCAGTCGAAGGTGATATCGCCCGACAGCGCATCGCCCAGCGCAGCCGCGAGGTTCGGATCCTCGAGATCGAGCCTCGTCGCAGCCATGTCGAGCGCGCCGTCCACGCGGCCCGGTGCCGTGCCCTCGCCCTTGGAGATGGTGCCGCCGCCGCTGAGCGAGGCGCTCGCCAGCGCGAGATCGGGACGCTCCAGCCCTTCGGCGGTCAGCGACAGATCCCACTCCTCGCCCTGCGCCAGATCGTAGGTCAGGCGCAGATCGAGGCTGCCGAGTTCCGTGCGCTCGCCCGCGACGGGCAGAAGCACCGGAGAGCCGTCACCCGAGGCGACGCGCCCAGTCAGATCGAAGCGCTCGGGCCAGCCATCGGCGCCCATCTGCAAGCTGCCATCGAGCGTCAGCGCGGCGGCGGTGAGCGAGAGCGTCTCGATCCCCAGCCCGCCATTCGCGGGTTTCGAGCCGTCGACGACGAGCGCCATCTCGGTGCCGAAGAACTCGCGGTATTCCGGCGCGAAGACGGGCGCGATATCGCCCCGGATATCGGCGGCGAAGCTCAGCGGCGCGTCCGTCTCGCCCTCCGCCGGGGCGGGGGCGCGCACCGTCACGGTGCCGCCGAGACGCTCTTCGCCATCGGTGGCGAGCGTGATATCCGCGGTGAAGTCGGAAAGCGGCGCATCGCCCTGAACCGTCAGGGCCAGGGAAGGCGCGCCCGGTATGCCCATCAGCTTCGACGCGATGCCGCCCGCCTCCTCGTTCACGTCGAGGTCGATGCCGAGGGTCCGCGTCTCATTGGCGTAGGACGCGGCGAGCGTGATCGCGTCATTCGCTCGGTCAAGACGCCCGATCTCGAGCTGGGCACTGCCCTCTCCGTCCGCCAGCACGACCGAGCCGAGCAGCGACAGGACCACTTCCTCGCCCAGAAGGGGCGCTCCGAGCTCGAGCCGCTCGACCGCGATCTCATCCACATTGACCGAGACCGGCAGATCGGGAAGCGAGAAGCCCGTCGCCTCGGCATCGGGCACGTCCACGGTCTCCTCCGCTTCGGGCAGGCGCGGCACGATGATTTCGGCGGCGGAGAGATTGCTCACCTCGAGGCGCCCGCGCAGAAGGGCCAGGCGGCTCCAGTTGAGCCGAACGTCGCGCAGCGTGAGCCAGATGCCCTGATCGTCGGCCACGGTCAGCAGATCGAGGGTCGCCTCGCTGCTGAGCGCGCCCTCGAAGCCTTCGATGCGCACCTCGCGGCCCGCGCCCGACAGATTGTCCTCGATGAAGCCTTGCAGAAGGCCGCGATCCTCGTCCTGCGCCACGGCGCCGCGCGGCATGAGGAGCGTCGCGGCCAGAAGGCCCACAGCCAGGCAGGCGAGAATGCGGTGCGCGCGGGAATGGGGGCTCGTCTGTCTCAAAATGCCTGTCCGATACCGATATAGATTTGAACGCCGTCGCCCGTGTCGCCCGAAACGGGCGCTGCGATGTCGAAACGGATCGGGCCGATGCCCGTCGCGTAGCGGATGCCGATGCCCGCGCCGCTGTGCCAGCGCCCGCTGTCGTCGTAGATGCTCTCCGAGCCGATATAACCCACGTCGAAGAAGGCGACCGGATCGAAATTGCCGCCGATATCGAAACGCGCCTCGGCGGAGGCGCCGACAAAGCTGCGCCCGCCGGTCAGGCCCGCGGCCTGCGGCACGCCGAGCGACTGGTAGGGATGGCCGCGCACGGTATCGCTGCCCCCGGAATAGAAGAGGAATTCCTGCGGAGTGTCGCTCAGGCTCGCGCCGAGAATGCTGCCGAATTGCAGCCGCGTCGCGAGCGTCACGATGCCGTCCTCGCCGAGTTGCCGATAGGCGCGCCCGTCAAGATGGATCCGCCCGCCGCTGTCCTTGTCGTCGAGCGCGACGAAGGGCATGATTTCGGCCTGCGCATAAAAGCCGCCCGAGGGATCGAGCGGATCGTCGCGCGTGTCGTAGGTCGCCTTGACCGGCACCAGAAGATGGAAGAATTCCTGATTGCCGTTCACATCGGTCTCGTCCGAATAGCGCAGCCCCAGCCCCGCCTCGACCGTCAATTCGTCGTTGACGATGCGGCTGAAGCCGAAGCCCAGTTCGGCGGTGTCGGCCAGATAGTTCGGCTCGTCCTCGCGCGCGATGCGGCCGATGACGAAAAGCGTGGTGTCGGCGCCGAAGGTCGCGGGCCGCTCGAAACGTGTTGCGACCTCGTAGTCGATGCCCTCGTCGCCGGGCTTGAAGCCGCCCGTCTGGCTGCCGAGGCCGCCCACCTCGAGATCGAAGCGCAGACGCTCGGCACCGCCCAGAAAATTGCGGTGCAGCCAGAAGCTCGAGAGGGTCACGCCCTCGTTGCTGCTCAGCTCGATCCCGGCGCCGAAACGGCGCGGCTTTTCATCGGCGACATTCGCCTCGATATCCATCACGTTGCCTTGGCGCAGCGTCTCGCTCTCGGTGAAGGCGACGGATTTGAAGGCGCCGGTGCGGCGCAGGCGCTTGGCCGATTTGTCGAGTTCCTCGGGCGAGAAACGCTCGCCGGTGGGCAGGCCCGCGATCTGCTGAATGCGCTCGGGGCGCACGTCGCTTTCGGTGGTCTGCACCAGGTTGCCGAAGGTGACGACGGGACCGGGCCGGAGCGTGACCTGCGCCGACAGCTTGTTGGTGCGGTGATCGGCGACGATATCCTCGCCCGCGATGTCCGCCTTGGCATAGCCCAGATCGCGCCAGCCCTCGATGCCCGCATCGGCGGCCGCCCCGACGAGGGGCGCGCGCGCAGGCTCGCCCACGGCGAACTCCTCGGGCAATTCGGTGCCGGGCGCGAGCGGCGTGACCTCGGCCTTCGAGAAGCCGAAGATGAAATCGGGGAGCACCTGCACGACGACGTTGTTCACGCCCTCGGGCTGCGCGAAAGGCGAGAGCGACCCGGCCTCGCGCCCGTCGATCGAAATGTTGATGACGCCGCTGTAATAGCCGAATTTATAGAGCACGCCCAAGAGATTGCCGTATTCGGCATTGGCGGCGGCGATGATGTCCTGAGGGTCGGTGCGGCCTTCTTCCTTGGCGGCGGCGATGAGCGACGCATCGACCAGCGCGTCGCGCAGATCCCCGTCGATGGCCGGGATCTCGAAGCGCAGGTTCTCGAGGGCGGCCGCCTTATTCCCTGCGAACGCTCCGGCGACCATGACAGCACTTGCCGCGACAGCCGGCAGATGGAGCGCACCCTTTTTCAAACCCACGTTCTGATCCTCGTATCCCTGACGCGCCGACGCGAGCCCGCCGGTCTTCTATTGAGTCTAGGTCAACAACAAGCGTCCCGCCAGCAGGTTCCCGCCGGAGCGGGGCCCTGCGGCAGAAGACTGCCGGGCTCAAGCTCGGGGATCCTGACATTCGCGTTCCGCGTCAGAGGCTTGCTGTCCGAAACCAGGGATCATCGCAGAGGATCTGACGGGAACGTGATCGGCCGCGGCGCTGGCAATCGCAGGGTTGCGGCCACGCAACTCGCCGCCCCGGTGAAACCAAATGCCGCGACGCGCAGTTACCCGTTCAGGGTCAACAGGAGACGCTGGGTATGCTTGGATCATTTGACGCCATTCTTCTGGCGCGCATCCAGTTCGCCTTCACCGTCTCGTTCCACTTCCTTTTCCCCGCCTTCACCATCGGCCTCGCCAGCTATCTCGCCGTCTTGAACGGGTTGTGGCTGACCACGCGCGAGCACAGATACCTCGATCTTTTCCGATATTGGGTCAAGATCTTCGCCCTCGCCTTCGCGATGGGCGTCGTGTCGGGCATCGTCATGTCCTATCAGTTCGGCACGAACTGGAGCGTCTTTTCGGACAAGGCGGGCCCGGTTATCGGCGCGCCCATGGCCTACGAGGTGCTCTCGGCCTTTTTCCTCGAGGCCGGATTTCTGGGCATCATGCTCTTCGGGCGCGACAAGGTGGGCGAGAAGCTCCATATGGCGGCCTGCGCGGCTGTCGCCTTCGGCACGTTCTTCTCGGCCTTCTGGATTCTCAGCGTCAACAGCTGGATGCACACTCCCGCGGGCTTCAGCATCGACCCCGACACCAGCCAGTTCATGCCCGAGGATTTCTGGCAGATCATCTTCAATCCCTCCTTTCCCTACCGTCTCGCGCATACCGTCACGGCGGCCTATCTCACCACCGCCTTCATCGTGGGCGGCGTCGGTGCCTACCACCTTCTGCGCCATCGGCGCCGGGGCGAGGTCGCCTCGCCCGCGACGCGCACGATGTTCTCGATGGCGATGTGGATGGCCGCCATCGTGGCGCCGGTGCAGATCTTCCTGGGCGATCTGCACGGCATCAACACGCTCGAGCATCAGCCCGCCAAGGTCATGGCGATGGAGGGCCATTACGAAAGCCACCCGGACGGCGCGCCGCTCTACCTGTTCGGCCTGCCGAATGACGAGACGCAGACGCTGGATTACGCGGTCGGCATTCCCAAGCTGTCGTCGCTGATCCTCAAGCACGATCTGAACGCGCCGCTCGACGGGCTCGACACGGTCCCGGATGACGAACAGCCGCCGGTCGCCATCGTCTTCTGGTCCTTCCGGATCATGGTCGCGCTCGGCTTCGCGATGCTGGGCATCGGGATCTGGTCGCTCGTCGCGCGCTGGCGGGGGCGGCTTCACGAGGCGCCGTGGCTGCACCGCGCGGCGGTGGCGATGGGTCCATCGGGCCTTGTCGCGGTGCTGGCGGGCTGGGTCACGACCGAGGTGGGCCGACAGCCCTATACCGTCTATGGCCTTCTGCGCACCGCCGACAGCGCTGCACCGCTCGATGCGCCAGCGGTGGGCGCCTCGCTCGTGGCCTTCGTCGTGATCTATTTCGCCGTCTTCGGCGCGGGCACATTCTACATCATGCGGCTCATGTCGCGCCCGCCCAAATCGGACGAGACGCGGATGAAGGACGATGTCCAGGGTCCGACCCGCACCGCGGGCCTGACCGCCGCCCCCGAAGAGGCCGCGCGCCGTCCCGGCGCCGTCGCAGGAGAATAGGCCATGCCCCTCGCAGAAGGTTTCTCGCTCGATCTCACCACGACCTGGGCCTTTCTCATCGCCTTCGCGGTGCTGGTCTATGTGGTGCTCGACGGGTTCGATCTTGGCCTCGGGATGCTCTTCGCGGTCGAGCGGCGCAAGACAGACCGCGATGTCATCATGAATTCCGTGGCGCCCGTCTGGGACGGCAACGAGACATGGCTCGTTCTGGGCGGGGGCGGGCTTTTCGCGGCCTTTCCGCTCGCTTATGCGCTCATTCTGCCCGCGCTCTACGTGCCGATCATCGCGATGCTGCTCGCGCTCGTCTTTCGCGGCGTCGCGTTCGAATTCCGCTGGAAGACCGAGCGCGGGCGCTGGGCGTGGGACGCGGCCTTTATCGGCGGCTCGGCGGTGGCGTCGCTCGCGCAGGGGGTGGCGCTCGGGGCGATCCTGCAAGGCATCGATATCGACGAGGCCGCACGCGCCTATGCGGGTGGCTGGTGGGACTGGCTGACGCCCTTCTCGCTCACCGTGGGGGTCGCCGTGATGGTGGGCTACACGCTTCTGGGCGCGACCTGGCTCGTCGCAAAGACCTCGGGCGAGTTGCAGGAGCGGATGCGCAAGCGCGCCTGGCCGCTCGGCGTCGCGACGCTCGTCTTCATCGGCATCGTCAGCCTCTGGACCCCGTTTCTTCAGGAGGGCTATTACAGCCGCTGGTTCGGCGGCTGGAACATCCTGCTGGCGGCGGGCGTCGCCGCGTCGGTGCTGCTGATCGCGGCGCTTATGTTCCGCTCGCTGACGGTGCATCACCACGAATACCGCCCGTTCGTGCTCTCGCTCCTGCTCTTCGCGATCTGTTTCATCGGACTCGGCGTGTCGATGTTCCCCTATATCGTGCCGACCGAGGTGACGATCTACGAGGCGGCCGCCCCCGCACGAAGCCAGATCTTCATGCTGGTCGGCGCGTCCGTCCTGTTGCCGATCATTCTCGCCTATACCGCCTATGCCTACTGGGTCTTTCGCGGCAAGATCGACCCCGAGAAAGGCTATCACTGATGCCGCGCGCGCCGCGCGCGCTCTGGCGGCGCCTCGCATGGTTCGCGGGGATATGGCTGGCCTCTATCGCGGTTCTGGGCGCGGTGGCCTTCGCGATCAGGCTGTTGATCCCCTGAGCGTTCAGAAAAGGGCGATCACCCGGTCGATCACGTGATCGGTCTGCGCGTCGGTCTGCGCGGGGCACATCGGCAGGCTCACCACCTCGCGGGCCAGCGTCTCGGCCAGGGGAAGGCTGCCCTCGGCGAGGCCCGCATCGGCATAGGCTTTCTGGCGATGCGGCGGGATGGGATAATGAATGACCGTGCCGATACCCGCCTCCGCCAGACGCGCCTGAAAGGCGTCCCGCTCGGGATGGCGCATGACGTAGAGATGCCAGACCGGATCGGCCCAATCGGGCACATGCGGATGATCGAGACCCGCTTTCGCGAAGGCCGCCGAATAGCGCGCCGCGATCTCGCGGCGGCGGGCGGTGGCGCGATCCAGCGATCTCAGCTTGACCGAGAGGACCGCGGCCTGAATCGGATCGAGTCGGCTGTTCACGCCCTTGACCTCGTTCTCGTATTTCACCTGCGAGCCGTAATTGCGCAGAACGCCGACCGCATGCGCGATGCCCGCATCGTCCGTCGTCAGCGCGCCGCCATCGCCCAGCGCGCCGAGGTTCTTCGACGGGTAGAAACTCCAGGTGCAGGAGCCTGACGCGCCGACCTTGCGGCCCTTGTAGCCGGCGCCATGCGCCTGCGCCGCGTCCTGCAACACATGCAGCCCGTGCCGCGCTGCGATCTCGTTTATCGCGTCCATATCGGCGGGCTGACCGTATAGGTGGACCGGCAGGATCGCCCTGGTGCGCGGCGTCACCGCCTCCTCGATCCGCGCGGGATCGAGATTGTAGGTATCCTCGCGCGGCTCGACCGGCACAGGACGCGCGCCGCATTGCGAGACGGCGAGCCATGTCGCAATATAGGTGTTCGACGGCACGATGGCCTCGTCGCCCGGCCCGAGGCCCATCGCACGCAGCCCGAGCGCGAGCGCATCGAGCCCGTTCGCCACGCCGAGGCAGTGCGGAGCGCCCAGATAGGCCGCGAAATCCGCCTCGAAGTGCTCGAGCTCGGGGCCGCCGATGAAATGGCCCGAACGCGCGGCGCGCAGAAGCGCCGCTTCGATCTCGGGCTGAATCGGCGCCGCGGCGGCGGCCAGATCGAGAAAAGGAACCTTCATGCGGCACCCACGGCGGCGAGAAATTCGGACCGGTCGCGGATGTAATCGCCCTCGTCATAGGGGGCCGACGCCATGACCATGCAGACCGATCCGGACGAGAAATTGTCGAGATTGCGCCACATCATGGGGCAGACATAGATCCCGAAATAGGAGCGGTTGAGGTGAAAGCGCTTCGACGCGAAACCGTCGTCGAGAACCAGATCGAAACTGCCCGACATGCAGATGACGAACTGGTGCAGCGCCTTGTGCGCATGCTCGCCCCGGTCGGCGCCGCCGGGCACATCATAGAGGTAATAGACCCGGCGGATGTCGAAGGGGATATGATTGCCGCCCTCCACGAAGGTCAGGTTGCCGCGCGCATCCGTGATCTTGGGCAGGTCGATGACTCGGCAATCGGCAAGGGGCATGGTCGGTCTTTCGCGAAATCCTCGCGTCTTGGCTACATCATCACCGCGCCGCCCGCAAATGCGCCGTGCGGCTCAAAGCACAAGCGCGGATTGTCGCATGACGGTGCGGTAGCGGGCCCGCGGCCTATATATCCGTCATACGCCCTGACCATTCGCTTCATTTTTCGGAGTTTTCGGTGGACACACTGCTTTTGTCGCGCATCCAGTTCGGTGCCAACATCTCGTTTCACATCCTCTTTCCGACGATCACGATCGCGCTCGGATGGGTGCTCTTGTTCTTCAAGCTGCGCTTTTCGGCGACGGGCGAGAAGAAGTGGATGGACGCCTACATGTTCTGGGTCAAGGTGTTCGCGCTCAGCTTCGCGATGGGCGTCGTGTCGGGCATCACCATGTCCTTCCAGTTCGGCACCAACTGGCCGGGCTTCATGGAGACGGTGGGCAACGTCGCCGGGCCGCTTCTGGCCTACGAGATCATGACGGCCTTCTTCCTCGAGGCCGTGTTCCTCGGGATCATGCTCTTCGGCGCGTCGCGGGTGAAGCCCTGGGTGCACACGACCGCCACCTTCCTCGTGGCGTTCGGCACCACGATGTCGACCTTCTGGATCATCGTGCTGAACTCGTGGATGCACACGCCCCAAGGCTACGAGCTGCGCGAAGGCGTCGTGCATGCGACCGACTGGATGCAGATCATCTTCAACCCGTCGATGCCCTACCGGTTCACGCATATGATGCTGGCCTCGGGCCTCACCGTCGCCTTCCTGATCGCCGGTATCTCGGCGCTGCGGATGCTCTGGGGCGATCGGGGCGAGGCGGTGAAATCGGCGCTGCGCACCGGTATCTTCCTCGCCGCGGGCCTCATCCCGCTCCAGATCCTCGCAGGCGACATGCACGGCCTCAACACGCTCGAATATCAGCCGGCCAAGGTGGCCGCGATGGAGGGCAACTGGGAAACTGGGCCGAACGTGCCGCTGGTCCTCTTCGGCGTGCCCAACGAGGAGACGCGCAGCAACGATTTCGAGATCGGCGTGCCGAACGGCGCATCGCTCATCCTCAAGCATTCGGTGGATGGCGTGGTGCCCGGCCTCAACGACTTCGTCACCGAAGACGGCCAGGTTCTGCACCCGCCCGTGGCGCCGGTCTTCTACAGCTTCCGCATCATGGTGGGTGTCGGCATGGCGATGTTGGCGCTGTCCTGGGGCGGTCTCTACCTGCTGCGCCGGTACGGTGCCGCCGACATGCCGCGCCTGCCGCTCTATGCCTTCTGCGCGATGAGCTTCAGCGGCTGGATCGCAACGCTTGCCGGCTGGTACACGACCGAGATCGGCCGCCAGCCGTGGCTGGTACAGGGCGTGCTCAGCACCAAGGACGCGGTGAGCGACGTGCCCTCGGGCATGGTCTGGACCACGCTGGTCGGATATCTCGTGATCTACGCCGCGCTGATCCTCGCCTATATCGCGGCCATCACCTACCTCGCGCGCAAAGCCGCGAAGGGCGATCCGCTGCCGAACCGCGAGCAGCCTGCTGCCGGTGAGGCGGAAGCGGCCGTCTTGCAGCCGGGAGAATGATGATGGAAATGTTCGGCGATCCCGCCGTCTGGCTGCCCTGGACCTTCGCCGCGCTCATGGGCGCGTCGATCCTCATCTATGTCGTGCTCGACGGCTTCGATCTGGGCGTGGGGCTGCTCATGCCGCTGGCCGACGCGCGCGAGAAGGACATGCTCGTCGCCTCGATCGGGCCTTTCTGGGACGCGAACGAGACGTGGCTCGTTCTGGCCATCGGCCTTTTGCTGGTGGCCTTCCCGCCGGCGCATGGCGTGATCCTGACGGCGCTCTACCTGCCGGTCTTCGTCATGCTGATCGGCCTCATCCTGAGGGGCGTCTCGTTCGAGCTGCGCGCCAAGGCGCCGCCCCGCCAGAAAGGCATGTGGAACGCGGCCTTCTTCGCCGGATCGCTCATGGCGTCGCTCGCGCAGGGCTTCATGCTCGGCATGTACATCATGGGCCTCGCCTGGACGCTGCCCAACGTGGCTTTCGCGCTATTGACGGCGGTCTTCCTGACGGTCGGCTACAGCTTCATCGGGGCGACGTGGCTGATCCTCAAGACCGGGGGCGCGCTTCAGGCGCATGCGATCCGCTGGGCGCGGGGCGGCATATGGGGTCTGGTGCTCGGGATCGGGGCGATCTCGCTTGCGACGCCCTTCGTGTCGGAGCGGATTTTCGATAAGTGGTTCGGCATGCCGCAGATGCTCTACCTCATGCCTATGCCGATCCTCTCGGCGGCGCTCGTCGGCTTCCTGTGGTGGAAGCTGCGCCGCCTGCCGCGCGTCAACGACGGCTGGGCCTGGACACCCTTCGCCGCCGCGACGGGGCTGTTCATCCTCGCCTTCGGGGGCATGGCCTATTCGTTCTATCCCTATGTCGTGCCCGAAAGCATCACGATCTACGAGGCCGCATCCGCGCCCGAGAGCCTCTTCATCATCCTGATCGGAACGCTTTTCGTGCTTCCGTCGATCGCAGGCTACACGCTTCTGTCCTACTACATCTTCCGGGGCAAGGCGACGGAGCTGCGCTACGACTGAGGATGGAGGACTGAGCGCGAAAAGGCCGGCCAATCGCGCCTCATGGCGCCGAGTGGCCGGCCTTTGATTTTCCCCGTCACGCCAAGCGGAGTTACTGGTCCGCTTCATCCTTGATCGACGCGGGCGGGATGACGCCACCTTGCGGGACGACCGGGTTCGGGTTGGCGTCCTCTTCGGGCACCTCGGCCTCTTCGGTCACGTCATCGACGTCGAGACCTTCCTCGACCGTATCGTCGGGGGCAAGCTCGCCCTCGACCTCCTCGGGCGTCTTGAGATCGGGCGAGGACTCGTCGACAATCTCGGCGGGCTCACGCTCGTCCTCGGCGGCTTCTTCGGCGGCTTCGGTCTCGATCTCGGCGGCCTCGGCATCCTTGGAGGTATCGTCACCTGCCAAAGCGAAGGCCGGCAGAAGGGCAAGCGCGCAGGTCAGAGCGATCAATCCGATCTGGAAGCTGCGCTCCGGCGCTTCGGGGCAAGCCGCAAGTGCCGCGTGTCGCGGGCGGTTCGGTGCGTGGTCGGTCATCAGCCGTCTCCTTTCAGGTGCTGCGCGCGGCCGTCCCGGTGGGGAGCGGCCGGATCGCAGGGCGTATCCTCGGCGCGAACGGCTCGGCGCGGGAGCCTCGCCCGCGCACAGCTTCGCGCCATTGCCTAAGGAGACGCTTTCAGCCCCTGATAGGTTCCATTCGGGGCGCAGGCAGGGGCGCAAGCGGCCTGCACGGAAGGCCTGTTCCTACGCGTCCGCAGCCGCCTCTCAGCGCAGCGAACCGAAATGGAAGTTGCGGGGGTTCATGACATCCTCGATGCGCAGGGCGCCCTGAAGGAAGAGGCTGCCTTCGTCGCCGAAGCTGAGCCGCACGCCGCCCGGCACCTCTTGCGCGGTCAGATCCGAGAGCGAGGTCACATCGGCCATGTCGATAAGGATGACATCCTCTTCGGGCAAGAAATCGGTGATCGTGTCGCCGACCGTCAGATCGCCCTCGTCGAAGCAGAAGCAATCCGCCCCGAGCCCGCCCGAAAGCGTATCGGCGCCCTCGTCGCCGGTGATCGTGTCGTCGCCTTCGCCGCCATACATGGTGTCATCGTCCGCGCCGCCGCGCATCACGTCATTGCCCTCGTGGCCCGCGATCACGTCGTCGCCCTGATTGCCGGCCAGATCGTCGTCGCCGTCATGACCGCCAAGCGTGTCGTCGCCGCCCCAGCCGCGCAGCACGTCGTCACCGGGGCCGCCGCGCAGATCGTCGTTGCCCGAGCCGCCGATGATCGTGTCGTCGCCGCTATGCCCGTTCAGCACATCGTCGCCCGCCAGACCGTCGAGCATATCGTCCATGCCGTAGCCCGAAATCGAGTCGGACCCTTCGCCGCCGGTGAGGCTGTCCGTCTGGCCGCCGCCGTCGATGGTGCTTACTTCTTCGCCCGCCGGCACGGTGCCGGCGACGGTGCCGCCCTTGGCGAAGACGATCTCCATGACCTCGAAGGGCTTGAGCCGCATCTCGATCGCCGAGGAGGAGTCGAAGGTGTAGTCCGTGAACATCGCGTAGACGTCATGCTCGTCGTAGTAGTAATCCTCGCCGTCGATCTTGATCGAGTTGGCGTCCGCGCGGCCCGTGTCCGAGCGCCAATGCGTGCCGTCGGCGCGGCCCGTGCTCTGATCGACGGAGATCTTCATCCCCGTCGCGCCCGCGATCTCGCCCACGAGGCCCGTCAGATCGAGGTCGAGCTCGAGCACGTCGAGCGTGCGGGAGGAGACATAGACCACGGTCTTGTCGTCCGACTGGAAGGTGTTGATCTCGACGCGGCCATCGTCGTTGGAGAAATGCGTCTCGATCAGTTCCGTGCCGACGAGGCTCTCGCTCATCCGGTCGAACATCGCGCCGCGCACGCTGTTGAGAACGCGGCCTTCCTCGTCCTGGATCAGCGGATGGTTCGCGGCCCCGGCCAGATCGTTCGAGGTGTTGTGCTTGACCGGCCAGACATGCGCGCCGTCCGCGCCCATCTCGAGCATGTTCTCGAACTGCTCGAGCATGACCGAGGCCGCGCGCATGCCGTTCTCGGTGTAGTTCGAGCCGCGCACGCCCCATTCGGTCAGGTGCAGATCGAGATCCTTGTCGAAATTGTCGGCCCAGACATCGAAATCGCGGTTGATGTAGTTCTTCTCGTGATTGCCGTCGGTGAAGGCCATCTCGGTCTGGCGGTAATAGTAGTGATCGACCACGCCGTCGATCGCCTCGCGCGCCTCGGGGTCGAGCTTGTCGATGATGGTCTGGTTGGCGTCGATGATCCGCGTGCCGTAGCTGCGGCTGTCGAGCGCGCCGTGGAAATCGGACTGGCCGGTGGGCGTCGCCATCTGCACGAGGATATCGGGCTGCTCGAGCGCGTCCCAGCCCGCGTCCTCCATCGCGTCCTTGAGCGCCAGAACCGCGATATTCGCCTTGGCGCCGTATTCCGCCTCGGCCATCGTCGCCCAATACTCGTTGCCGACCTCGAAGGCCTCGATCACATCGCCGTATTCGCCCAGCACCTTCTCCACGAAGGGCGGCATCACGTCGTCGAGATAGGTGGCGTAGTCCTCCTCGTCCCAGATCCGCGTCGGGATCACGAGCGTCACCTGACCGCCCTGTGCGCGCGCCCAGTCGAGCATGTCCGTCAGCTCGGGGCGCAGGTCCATCTCGCCCTCCGCATTGGGCTGCATCTCCATGACATTGAGCCACTGGACGCCGTCCACCATGTTCGGGAAGGGATCGCCCTGCCCCGCCGGGAAGCGGTAATGCTCGATCCCCAGCTCGTCCACAGCGTCGGTATAGCCCTCGGTCGGTGCGCCATTGTCGGTATTGGCGACATAGACCGTGTTGCCGCCGAACATGCGGCTCGTGACGATCTCGCCGGTGGCCGCCGTGTCGGTGACCGACATCGAGATCTTCACGCCGGGTGTCAGGCCGTCCTGCTCCGGCACCACGGGACCCTCTGCCAAGTCCTCTTCTTCCTCGGCCTCATCCTCGACCACGGCTTGAAGCGCGGGCGCCTCCTCATCCTCGGCGGGCGTCTCGGACAGCGTGATTTCTTCCGGCGCAGCGGCGACGGGCGCGTCCTCGAGCGCTTCGGGCGCGTCGTCCGCCATGTCTTCAACGACGATCTGGTCCACGCCGATCGCAGGCTCATCCTGCACGATGTCGCTCACGACGATCTCATCCTCGAAGGCCATTGTCAGAAGATCGTCCGCAGGGGCGGGAGGCGTCTGCATTTCCGCCTCGGCGCCGCTCTCGTCCGTCTCGCCCTCGGGCATATCCTCTTCCCCGCCGGAACCGGCGAAGATAGACGCCCCCAGAAGGGCGGGCAGCAGCAGTGCCAGAAGTTCCATTGGCCGGTCCTCAACCTGACGAGAGATGAGGGCGGCGGAACGAAAATCTTCGGTAAGTCACCCTCTATACGGGTAATGTTTCACCGAACCCCGGCAGGGGGGATCGCGCAAAGGGCGCGCTCCGAGTAGCTGAAGATCATGACGGCCATACTTTAGAGCGCGGCGCGACTTCTTTCCGCCGCTCGCGCTTAACGTGTCGCCCGCTCCACTCTAAATCGCAGTAATCCCGGCCACTTGGCTGCCGCTGACGTAAGGTGCGAACGCCGCTAATTGCCGTAACGGCAGCTTGTCCGAATCGATTTCGACTCGGATCGCATATGATTCGCGCAGGGCTGGTTTGATGGGCTCTGGTTCGGGACCGCAGGAGACGCAAACGCAGGATCGTAGAGGCCGCCGCTGGAAGGGTGCCACGAAGCGCCATCCAGTCTCCGGCGGGCACGATTATCCGCTCGGGATCGCCGCGCGCGCCATCGCGTGTTGCCAAGATATGATCAAGGACATCCTCGACCGCGCTATCGGGCTGGAGACATGTTTCCCCTGCTTCGCCATCGCGTCGATCATCGCGTCGAACGCGATGCCCGTGGAGACGACCGCTCGGCGCAAATAGGCGTCAGGAAGTGCGCTTTTGATGCGCGCACGGCAGCGACACATCTGCCATCGAGCAACCGACTTCTCGCGAAATACTGAAACTAGAGGAAGTTTGTGGCGGACCGAGGAGGATTCGAACCCCCGACCCCTTGATTCGTAGTCAAGTACTCTATCCAGCTGAGCTATCGGTCCACGAGGGGAGGCATTAAAGGCTGCGTTCGGGCTTTGCAAGCGCCGAATGGCAGAAAATCGTCATGATCCGAGGTCACCCTTGGGCAGCACGATCACGAAGGACGTGCCGGTCGGGCCGGTATGCTCAAGCGTGAGCGAGCCGCCGTGACCGCGCACGAGTTCGGAGGAAATCGTGAGGCCGAGGCCGGAGCCGCCTTTCGTCGCACCGCCCGTGAAGGGCGTGAAGAGATGCTCGCGGGCCTTGGGCGGCAGGCCCGGGCCGGTGTCGGTGATGCGGATCGTCACGGCGTCGTCCGTCTCGTCGGCCTGCACGTTGATCTCCCCGGGCCGGCCGCTCGTCACGATGGCCTGGCGCGCGTTGCGCACGAGATTGGCGATCACGCGGTAGAGCTGCTCCGGATCGGCCCTCAGCTGAAAGCCCGCGCGCACATCCTCGGAAAAGCTGATGTCGGCATCGCCCGCCGAGAGGCGCTCGCTGTCCAGAACATCGGTCACGATGTCGAGAAGCGCGAAGCGCGACAGGCGCGGCGCGGGCTCCTCGGCCTTGCCGTAGGCGAGCGTCGATTCGCAGAGATTGACCGCGCGGGTGATCGAGCCGACGAGCTTGGGCGCCATGCGTTTGACCATCGGGTCCTCGGAGGTCTCGAGCCGGTCGGTGAAGAGCTGCGCGGAGGTGAGGATGTTGCGCAGATCGTGGCTCACCTTGGCAACGGCGCCGCCGAGACCGGCGAGGCGCTCCTTCTGGCGCAGCGCGCTGGTGAGCTGGGTCTGCATCAGGGCCAGCGTCTCCTCGGCGGCGCGCAGCTCGGTGATCGAGGAGGAGGGCGCGATGACGCCGCGCGCATCCTCGGGCGCGTTCGCGAAGGCGCGCATGGAGCCGACGACGCGGCTGATGGGTTTGACCAGAAAGACCCGCACGGCGAGGAAGAGAAGCACCGCGGTGATGATCGAGATGACGGCCGAGAGGACGAGGATGCGCAGGCCGTAATCTATCATGGCCATGCGCAGCGTGCCCGTCTCCATCGTGACCTCGATCAGCATCCCGGCGCTGCGCACGGGCATGCCCATCACGCGCACGACCTGATCCTCGGTGTTCCAGAGCCGGGCGAGCGCATCGCGGATCAATTCGAGCGCGCCCGCATCGCGCAGATCGAATGTCGCCACGATGGGCGAGGGCAAGGGCGAGGAGAGCACGAGCTGGCGCGCGTCGTTGCGGCGCAGCACGACGTTGAAGACGCCCGCATTGGCCAGAAGCTCATCCTCTAGATCGGGGCTGATCTCGTCGCCCGCGAGCCGGGCGAGAGAAGCGATCTGCGCGCGCTCGAGCTTGGAGAGGAGGAAATCCTCGCGAAACCGCGCGATGGAGGGCACGAAGATCAGAACTTCGGCCAGCATCACGAAGATCGCGGTCAGGATCAGGAATCTGCCCGAAAGTGAATTCATCCGCGTCCTCTGCCCCGCACGGTCCCTACGGCAGCCAGCGTTGCACGAAGCGCACCGCGCGCTTGACCATCGGACTGTCGAAAAGGCGAGGCGAGAAATATGCGCCAGCGGCCCGCTTGTTGACTTCGCCGATCGTGGGATACGGGGCTACCATGGCAGCAATCTGGCTCATCTTCATGTCATTTGCCAGCGCCAATGCCCAAAGCCCGATCAGCTCGCCCGCCTGTGCACCGGCGATGGAGGCGCCGACGGGACGGCCGCGCACCACCATCACCTTGATGAGGCCGCGCGTCGAGCGCTCGGCGATGGCGCGGTCGTTATGGCTGTATTCGTGGCGCACGACCTCGAGGTTGGCGCCGTATTTCTGCCGCGCGGTCTCTTCCGTCAGTCCGACCTGCGCGAGTTCGGGCGCGGTATAGGTGGCCCATGGGATATGGCTCGTCTTCGCCTTGGCGGGCAAGCCGAGCACCGCCGAGCGGATCACGATGCCCGCGTGATAGCCCGCGACATGGGTGAATTGCAGCCCGCCCGCCACGTCGCCGATGGCATAGACGCGCGCGTTGGTGGTCTTGAGCCTGTCGTCGACCTTGATGCCGGATTTCGTGGTCTCGATCCCCGCAGCATCGAGGTTCAGCCGGTCGATATTGGACTTGCGCCCCACAGCCATCAGAAGATGCGTGCCCTTGAAGACGCGCCCGTCCTCGGCCTCGACCTCGATCGCGCCGGCCTTGCCACGGATCTCGGCGGCCTTGGCGTCCTCCTCGATCTCGACCCCCTCGCCGCGCAACGTGTCGAGCACGATGGCCGCCGTTTCGGGATCGTCCTTGGCAAGCGCCTTGGCGCCCTCGATCACCGTCACGCGGCTGCCGAGGCGGCGATGCGCCTGCGCCATTTCCATCCCGATGGGTCCGCCGCCGACGATCAGCAAATGCTCGGGCTGCTCGCGCAGATCGAAAAGCGTTTCGTTGGTGAGGTAAGGGACATCCTCGAGGCCGGGAATGGGCGGCACGAGCGGGCTCGAGCCTGTGGCGATGACGATGCGGCGCGCGGTGATGACGGTATCGCCCGCCTGCACCTCGGTGGGCGAGATGAAATGGCCGAACTCCTCGATCACCTCGACGCCCAGCCCCTCGAACCGCTCGACGCTGTCGACGGGCGCGATGGTGGCGATGACATCGGCGACGTGATCCTTGGCCGCGGCGTAATCCACCTGCGGCGCCACGTTCGCGACGCCGTATTTCGCGGCATGGGCCTGCGCATGGGCCGCCTTGCCGCTCGCGATCAGGGCTTTAGAGGGGACGCAGCCGTAGTTGAGGCAGTCGCCGCCCATCTTGTGCCCTTCGAGCAGCACGACCTTCGCGCCCATCTGGACCGCGCCCGCCGCCACCGACAGGCCGCCCGATCCCGCCCCGATCACGAGGATATCCGTCTTCACGCTCTTCATCGTCTCAGATCCCCTTCTTGCCGCGCACGGCCTTGATGAGAATGGGCAGCGCGGCCAGCGCGCTGAGGCCCAGAAGCGGGCCGATGATCTGCGGCTCCCACAGAAGGCTCAGATCCGGGCTCTCGCCGCGGTCGAAGACCTCGCCGAGACCGACGCCGATCCATGTGAAGACGAGCGCGCCGGGAATGATGCCGAGCGCGGTGGTCAGCGCGAAGTTGCGGAACTTCACGCCGACCAGCGCGGGCAACAGGTTCGCCACGAAGAAGGGCACGGCAGGCACGAGGCGCAAGAGAAACAGGACGCTGATCTCGTTCTCGCGCAGCCCCTCCTTGATGCGCTTGAGCGTGCCCTCGCCCGCCTCCATGCGCGCGGCGAGCGTCTTGCCCAGCCCCATGCGCGCCGCCTGGAAGATGGCGATGGCGCCCAAGGTGGCCGCCGCGACATTGAAGACGGTGCCGAGGCCGAGGCCGAAGAGGAACCCGCCCGTGACCGAGGCCACCGCGGCGCCCGGCAGCGAGAAGGCGACGATCAGGAAGTAGATGCCGACGAAGCCCGCCGCCATCAGGAGGAAATGCGCGTCGCGAAAGGCCAGCAGCGCCTCGCGGTTGTCGCGCAGCGTGTCGAAGCTCAGATAGTCGCGCAAGGTGAAGGCGCCGATGGCGGCGACCGCGAGGATGAGCGCGAGGGGCGCGTGGCGCAGCAGCGGGTGCTTGCGCTCGGATGTGGTCGCGCCCGTCTCGTCGGCGCCGTCCTCATATATCTTCTGCATGGCGCGGGCCTTTCCATTGGTTGCGGCGCTTGGCTCATAGATGACGGGTCCGCCCGTCCGGGGATAGCCACCTCACGCGGCATTGATCGCGCGTGACCTTGCGGCAAGGCTTGTTTCACGTGCGGACGCGGTTCTGTAACATCGAAGCGGGCGCAGCGGCGGATTTGTTGCAACAATCGGCCGGACGGGGTTTGACTTGGGCAAATGCCCCTACTATAGACCGGGCTTCGGACATGCCCGGATGTTTGCGCGATTCCCGAGAGGGCGTGCCTTTGTCCGCACAAATTTGGAGACGGAGCGATGAAACGCACCTTTCAACCCTCGAACCTCGTTCGCAAGCGCCGCCACGGCTTTCGTGCGCGCATGGCCACCAAGGCCGGCCGCAAGATCCTGAACGCGCGCCGCGCCCGTGGCCGCAAGTCGCTGAGCGCCTGAGCGCCTGAGCGCCACGCGAACGGATGACGACATGACGCCGCCGGAGGCCCCCGATCGCGAGACCGGGACGATGCCCCCGGCGGCTTCGTCATGTCCGGATGCCGGCACGGCGGCCCGGCCGCTGACGGTTCTCAAGACCCGCAAGAGCTTTCTCATGGCCGCACGTGCCGCTCGGCAGGGCACCCAATCCATGATGGTGCAGGCCCGCCAGCGCGGCGCGCATGAAGAGGCGGGCGGCATCCGCGTCGGCTTCACCTGTTCCAAGAAGGTCGGCAACGCCGTCGCGCGCAACCGCGCGAAACGGCGCCTGCGCGAGGCGGCGCGCGCCGTCCTGCCCGAAGCCGGGCGCGCGGGATGGGATTACGTGCTGATCGGCCGGGCCGGGGCGACGGCGGACCGCCCCTTTCACCTTCTCAAGGGCGATCTGGCCCATGCCCTGCGCAAGCTGCACGGGGTGCGGTCATGACCCCGCTCGCGCGCCTCTTTTCACTGCCGGTGCGCGCTTATCGCCTCGTCTTCAGCCCGTGGGTTGGACATGGCTGCCGGTTTCAGCCCACGTGCAGCGCCTATGCGCTCGAGGCGCTCGAGCGCCATGGCGGGATCAAGGGCGCGTGGCTGACAGCGCGCCGCATCGCGCGCTGCCACCCGTGGGGCGGCTCGGGCATCGACAACGTGCCCGATTAGGCCGCACGGCTCGCCTCACTTCGACTGCGTGATGACCCCGCAGGCCACGCGGTCCCCCGCCTCGGCCTCGGATTGATGGGTGTCCGGCTGGGCATGGATCATGATGGCCGACCCCTCCTCGTCCATGAGCGGCGCGTCGCCCTCCATCACGGTGAGACGCGCGCTGTAGAATTCGGCTTTCGCCTCGCCGGTCTCGTGGACGTAGATGTTCGGCAGATCGCCCGCATGGGCGCCGTCCTCGGCCATCAGGCCGTGACCATTGCCGTCCGGCGCGTAATGCCCGCCCGCTGCCTTGAAGCCGTCTTCGCACGATCCCGTCTCGTGGACGTGAAAGCTGTGCCAGCCGGGCGCCAGCCCCGACAGTTCGGCATGAAAGAGCGTGCCGCCATTCGCGTCGCGGATCTGAACGGTTCCGGCCGGCTGGCCATCGGCGGTGTTCAGCGAAGCCATGGCGGCCGAGTCGGCTGCGGCGGGCGCGGCGAGGCCCAGGGCGAGGGCGGTTGCGGTCGATGTGATGAAACGGGGCATGAGTGTCTCCTTTCGGTTCGGGGTGAATTGCCGGTCAACGCGCGGCGCCGCGCGCCCGTTCCGGCCCTTGCCGGGTGGCCCCAACTCAATTAAAGCCGGCGCATGCTGGATGATGCCGACGATATCCACCCGCTCTTTCAGGGCGCGCCCCGCAGCACGGAATTCCGCAAGCTGCGCAAACGCATCGTGCGCCAGACGCGCGAGGCGGTGGAACAGTACGGCATGGTGGACCGCGCCTCTCTCGATCGGGGAGGACCGCGCGCGAAATGGCTCGTGTGCCTCTCGGGCGGCAAGGACAGCTACACGCTTCTGGCCGTTCTCCACGAGCTGCAATGGCGCGGGATGCTGCCGGTCGACCTTCTGGCCTGCAATCTCGATCAGGGGCAGCCGAATTTCCCGGCGACGGTGCTGCCCGAATTTCTGAAGTCGATGCAGGTGCCCCACCGGATCGAGTATCAGGACACCTATTCCATCGTCGTCGACAAGGTGCCCGCCGGGCGCACCATGTGCGCGCTCTGCTCGCGGCTGCGGCGCGGCAATCTCTACCGCATCGCGCGCGAGGAAGGCTGCTCGGCGGTGGTGCTGGGCCATCACCGCGACGACATTCTCGAGACGTTTTTCATGAACCTCTTTCACGGCGGACGCCTCGCCACGATGCCGCCCAAGCTGGTCAACGAGGAGGGCGATCTCTTCGTCTATCGCCCGCTCGCGCATGTGGCCGAGGCCGATTGCGAAAGATTCAGCACCGCGATGGGCTATCCGATCATCCCCTGCGATCTTTGCGGCAGTCAGGACGGATTGCAGCGCCAGCAGGTCAAGCAGATCCTCGACGGCTGGGAGAAGAACAGCCCGGGCCGCCGGCAGGTGATGTTCCGCGCGCTGATGAACGCGCGCCCGTCGCACCTGCTCGACCCCAAGCTCTTCGATTTCGCGGCTCTTGCCCTCGGCGCGGCGCCGGGCGAAGACCCCGAGGGCGAGATTCCCCGGCTGCGTTAAGCGGCTGTTGAGACACCGCGCGTAAGCTGGCGGCTGCACGGTCTTTCAAGGGTCATCGCATGCCGCCTCATATCCCTCCCGTAGTCCCGCGCGCCCTCGCGCGCCTGCGCAGCGCCCTGTCCGGCCCTGTGGCGCTGGCGCTGCTGCCCGCGCTCATCCTCTGCGGCTTCTGGATCGGGGGGGAGCAGATGCTGCTCATGATGGCGCTCGGCCTGCCGGTCTGCGTGCTCTTCGCGGGGCTGCACAAACCCGTCGAGGGGACGAGGGACGAGGACGACGAGGACGAGGCCGCATTCGAGCGGATCGTGGACGCGGCGCTGGAGCGCGCCGGACGCAGCGCGCGGCGCACCGGCTGCCTTCTCATGCAGATCGACGATTTCGCGGAACTGGGCGAGCGGCTCGGCGCGGAGGCGGGCGAGGCCGTCATGGGCCAGATGCTCGCGCGTGCGGGCTCGGTCCTGCGCGGGCGCGATGTGGTGCGGCGGATCGAGCCGGAAACGCTCGGCATCTGCCTCGCCCCCGTGCGGCAGCTCGATCTCGGCGTGATGCTGCGCCTTGCCGCCCGGCTCCAGGGCGCGCTCGAGGAGCCGGTTGTGATCGACGGGGCCGCGATCTACGTCACCGCCTCGGTCGGACTCGCGCTCGACACGGCCGCGGACCGCACCGGCGAGGGCCTCGTCGCCAGCGCCGGTGCCGCCCTCGCCGAGGCGCGTCGGCACGGCCCCTCCTCCCTGCGCGCCTTCAGCGCCGATCTGCGCAGACCGGCGCTGACCTCCTCGCCCGGCATGCGCGCGGCGGCGGTGGACGCGCTCGAGAACGGGCAGATCCAGCCATGGTTCCAGCCGCAGATCTGCACCGATACGGGCCGCGTCAGCGGGTTCGAGGCGCTCGCGCGCTGGGTGCATCCCGACCACGGCCTGATCGCCCCCGCCGAATTCCTGCCCCTTCTCGACGAGGCCGGCGCGATGGAGCGTCTGGGCGAGGTGATCCTCTATAACGCGCTGGCTGCGCTGAAGTCATGGGATGCGGCGGGGCTCGACATCCCGCAGGTAGGCGTGAATTTCTCACCGCAGGAGCTGCGCAATCCGCGCCTCGTGAAAAAGGTCGAATGGGAGCTCGACCGCTTCGATCTCGCCGCGCAGCGCCTCAATGTCGAGATACTCGAGACGGTCGTCGCCCTGTCGCCCGACGACATGATCGTGCGCAATATCGCGGGGCTGTCCGGGCTGGGCTGCCCGATCGATCTCGACGATTTCGGCACCGGCCATGCCTCGATCTCGTCGATCCGGCGCTTCGCCGTGCAGCGCCTTAAGATCGACCGGTCTTTCGTGATGAAGGTGGACCGCGACCCAGAGCAGCAGCGCATGGTCTCGGCGATCCTGACGATGGCGGATCAGCTCGGCCTCGCGACGCTCGCGGAAGGGGTCGAGACCGCGGGCGAGCACGCGATGCTGGCACAGCTCGGCTGCGGCCACGTGCAGGGCTACGGCATCGGGCGGCCCCTCCCGCTCGACCAGACGGCGGCCTGGGTGCGGCGCCATGTCTCGCGTCTCGAGGCGCCGCCGGCGATCGGGCGCCAGATCCGATGAATTCATGGGCCAAACCGGCCTTTCGGCGCGCCGGACCAGGGGAATCCGCTTGACCTTTGGGGCCGCACTCTGTTGAACCCTCGCGTGGGCCTTTCCGAGGTGGACACGGGGACCGCGCGCCGCCGCGCCGCGAGAGCCGGTCCCCGATATCCGGAGCAGGCCGAGTTGCGCGTGACGCGCGCCCGTGCCCGATGTCGCGGCCCCGGGTGCGCAGCCCCCTAACAGATGAGTGGCAGCCCGAATGGACGATCAGAACAAGAACCTAATCCTCGCCACCGTGCTGAGTTTCCTCGTCATCATGCTCTGGTTCGTACTCTTCCCGGCGCCCGAGCCGACGGCGAACGCGCCGGTCGACATCATCGGCGAGTCCTCGGATGGTGGCGACGTGGCCGCGACGCCGGGCGCGATCGAGGGCACGGATGGCGGAAACGCTGCCGCCGAGGCTCCGCAAGCCTCCGATGCGCCGCGCATCGAGATCGACACGCCGAGCCTCAAGGGCAGCATCTCGCTTCAGGGCGGGCGCATCGACCAGCTGTCGCTCAAGAATTACCGCGAGACGATCGAGGAGGATTCGCCCATCGTCGATCTGCTCGCGCCCATCGGCAGCGAGCAGCCCTATTACGCCCTCTTCGGCTGGGCCCCCGGCACGGGCCTCACCGCCGAGGACGTGCCCGGCGCCAACACGCTCTGGGAGCAGACCGAGGGCGGCACGCTCACACCCGAGAGCCCGATCACGCTGAGCTGGACGAACGGCTCGGGGCTCGAGTTCACCCGCGTCATCACGGTCGACGACAAGTTCATGTTCGGGGTCGAGCAATCGGTGCGCAACACCGGCGACGCCGCCGTCTCGCTCGCGCCCTACGGCATTCTCGCGCGGCACGGCCTGCCCGCCGATCTACGCAATTTCTTCATCCTGCACGAGGGCGGCATCCGCATGGCGGATGGCGAGCTGACCGAGACCGATTACGACGATTTCGACCCGATCAGCAACGTCAGGACCGTCGCAGTCGAGCAGGACGGCTGGACCGGTCTGACCGATCAGTACTGGATGACGACCCTCATTCCGCGCGACACCGGCGGCTTCAATGTCACGACGCTCCAGGACACGCGCCGCGATATCTACCAGACGACCGCGCGCATGCCGACGCAGGAGGTCGCGCCCGGCGCCAGCGCCTCGACCCGGCTCGAGGTCTTCGCCGGCGCCAAGGAATGGGAGACGATCCGCCATTACCAGAACGAGGACGGCGTCGACCGCTTTCTCGATTCGATCGACTGGGGCTGGTTCTTCTTCCTGACCAAGCCCATCTTCGCGGTGCTGCATTACCTGAACCTGCTGATCGGCAACATGGGCTGGGCGATCATCGCGCTCACGCTGCTCATCAAGGCGCTGCTGCTGCCGCTGGCCTACAAGTCCTACGTCTCGATGGCCAAGATGAAAGAGCTCGGGCCGCAGATGGAGAAGCTCAAGGAAGAGGCCGGCGACGACAAGCAGAAGATGCAGAAGTCGATCATGGAGCTCTACAAGCGCGAGAAGGTGAACCCCGCCTCGGGCTGTCTGCCGATCCTTCTTCAGATCCCCATCTTCTTCTCGCTCTACAAGGTGATCTTCGTCACGCTCGAGCTGCGGCATGCGCCGTGGATCGGCTGGATCGAGGATCTGAGCGCGCCCGATCCCTCGTCGATCCTCAACCTCTTCGGCCTTCTGCCCTTCGCCGCGCCCAATCCCGACTCGATCCTCGCGATCCTGTCGCTCGGGGTGCTGCCCATCCTTCTGGGCGTCTCGATGTGGCTCCAGCAGAAGCTGAACCCGACGCCGACCGATCCGACGCAGAAGATGATCTTCGCCTGGATGCCCTGGGTCTTCATGTTCATGCTGGGCCAGTTCGCCAGCGGCCTCGTGATCTACTGGATCGCGAACAACATGATCACCTTCGCCCAGCAATATCTCATCATGCTGAGCCAGGGCTACAAGCCGGACGTCTTCGGCAATATCCGCGAAGGGTTCAAGCGCAAGCCCAAGGGCGATGCGCCCGAGGCAAAGAAGGCGAAGGGCGACAAGTCGTGACACGCGTCGCCGCGATCTGGCGCCACCCGATCAAGGCCCATGGCTTCGAGGCGCTGGACCGCGTGCGCCTCGGCGCAGGCGAGACGCTGCCCTGGGATCGCCGCTGGGCGGTGGCGCATGACGCCGCCGCGCCCGAAGTGGACGGAACGGGCTGGACGTCCTGCAACAACTTCTCGCGCGGGGCCAAGGCGCCGCAGCTCATGGCGATCTCGGCGGTGAGCGACGTGGAGGCGGGCACCGTCACGCTGCGCCACCCGCAGCGCCCCGATCTGACCTTCGATCCCGACAGTCAGGCGGACGCCTTTCTGGACTGGGTGCGCCCCCTCATGCCCGAAGGCCGCGCGCAATCCGCGCGCGTGCTGCGCGCCGAGGCGCAGGGCATGACGGATTCGGATTTCCCCTCGATCAGCATCATCAACCTCGCCTCGGGCGCCGATCTGGGCACGCGGCTCGGGCAGGATCTCTCGCCGCTACGCTGGCGCGCGAATATCCACCTCGAAGGGCTCGCGCCCTGGGCCGAGCGGGACTGGATCGGGCGCCGTTTGCGCATCGGGGGCGCCGAATTCGAGCTGCGCGAGGCCATCATCCGCTGCCGTGCCACCACCGCCAATCCCGAAACGGGCGAGCGCGACGCGGATACGCTCGGGGCGCTCAAGGCGATGGGCCATCAGGAATTCGGCCTCTACGGCGTCGTCACCCAAAGCGGCGAGATCTCCGTGGGCGATGTGGCGGAGGTTTTCTGATGGAGACGCTCCCCTTTCCCGTGGCCGAGGCGCCCGATCCGCAGACCGCCGAACGCGCGCGCATCCTCTTCGCCGGCGAGACCGAGTTTCTCAAGGGCGTCGTCGCCATGTCGGGCCTGCCCGAGGCCGACCGCATCGAGGTCTGCTTCGCCGGGCGCTCGAATGTCGGCAAGTCGACGCTCATCAACGCGCTGACCGGCCGCAAGGCACTGGCGCGCGCGTCGAACACGCCGGGCCGCACGCAGGAAGTGAACTTCTTCACGCTCGCGGACAGTCATTATCTCGTCGACTTGCCCGGCTATGGCTATGCCAACGCGCCTCTGGCCGTCGTCGAGAAATGGCAGGCGCTGCTCAAGCGCTATCTTTCGGGCCGCGCGAACCTGCGCCGCGCCTTCGTGCTGGTAGACACGCGCCACGGCATCAAGGCGGTGGATCACGAGATCATGAGCCTTCTGGACAGCGCGGCGGTGACCTTTCAGGTCGTGCTGACCAAGGCCGACAAGCTGCGCGGCACCCAGCTCGAGACGATCCTCAGTCAAGTGCGGGGCGAGCTAAAGCGCCACCCCGCCGCCTTTCCCGAGCTCATCCTGACCTCGAGCGAGAAGGGCGACGGCATTCCCACGCTGCGCGCCACGATCGCGGGCCTTGTCTGAGCGCCCTGACCGCTTGCAAGCCGGGCCGCGCCGCCCGATAGTCGAAGGCCCGAGGACAGAAAGATGAAGCGACGAGACATGAACCGCGACTGGATTTCGACCGCCCGCACGCTCAGCGAGGCGCTGCCCTACCTGCAACGCTATGACGACGCCATCGTCGTCATCAAGTTCGGCGGGCACGCGATGGGCGACGACGAGGCGATGGAGACCTTCGCGCGCGACGTGGTGCTCATGCGGCAGGTCGGTGTGAACCCGGTGATCGTCCATGGCGGCGGGCCGATGATCAACGAGATGCTGGACAAGCTCGCGATCAAGTCGGATTTCGTGAACGGCAAGCGCGTGACGGACGAGGCGACGATGGAAGTCGTCGAGATGGTCCTCTCGGGGCGCGTCAACAAGCGCATCGTGCAGGCAATCAACGCGCAGGGCGGCCGCGCGGTCGGCCTCTCGGGCAAGGACGCCAACCTCGTGATCTGCGATCCGGCCGATCCGGCACTCGGCCTCGTCGGCGCGCCCAGCGAGGTCGATCCGGGCATTCTGCACACGCTCTTCAAGGACGACGCGATCCCGGTGATCGCGCCTCTCGGGGCGGGCCGGGGCGGCGAGACCTACAACATCAACGGCGACACGATGGCCGGCGCCATCGCCGCCGCGCTCAAGGCGGACCGGCTTTTGCTGCTGACGGATGTGGACGGGGTGCGCGACGCGTCGGGCCATGTCATCACCGATCTCAAGGCCGATCAGGTGCGCGCGATGACCGCCGATGGCACGATCTCGGGCGGGATGATCCCCAAGACGGAGACCGCCCTCGATGCGATCGCGGGGGGAGTGCGGGCGGTGGTCATTCTCGATGGCCGCGTGCCGAACGCGCCGCTGCTCGAGCTCTTCACCGATCACGGCGCAGGATCGATGATCCGCGCATGACGGACCTCGCCGCCATCACAAGGGCGGCAAGCGCCGCGCATCTCGACGTGATGGGGGCGCTTCACGAGGACGGCGGCACCGTGATCCTTCTGGGTCCGGCGCGGGATTTCTGGCCCGCGCTCAAGGCCGGTCCCGAGTGGCAGGATGGCGCGCCTGATCCGGTCGATCGCTGGTCGCTGCGCGTCATCAGCGCGCTGGCGGAGCACATGAAGGCCGCGGCGCTCTTTCCCTTCGGCGGGCCGCCCTATCAACCCTTTCTGCGCTGGGCCATGGCGTCGGGGCGCGCGTGGCAGAGCCCGGCGGGTATGCTGGTGCATGACACGCAAGGCCTTTGGGTGTCCTATCGCGGCGCGCTGCGCTTTGCGGGCGAAATCGCCCTGCCCCCGCCCTCGATCCGCCCATGTGACAGCTGCGAGGGACAGCCCTGCATGACGGCCTGCCCGGTGGATGCGCTGAGCGCGGCGCGGGGCTATGACGTGGCGGCCTGCCACGGATTTCTCGACACACCGGCAGGCGGGGATTGTTTGCGCCAAGGCTGCAAGGCCCGGCGCGCCTGCCCGGTCAGCCAGGCTTTCGGGCGAGAGGCGGAGCAATCGGCCTATCACATGGGCCATTTCCACCGCTGATCGAAACGACGAAGGGCGAGCCTTTCGGCCCGCCCTCTTTTCATAGGATGCGGACGGCCTCAGTGGCCGAGGATCTGGCTCAGGAACAGCTGAGTGCGCTCCGACTTGGGGTTCTTGAAGAACTCCTCCGGCTCATTCTGCTCGACGATCTGGCCTTGGTCCATGAAGATCACGCGGTTCGCCACCTGCCGGGCAAAACCCATCTCGTGCGTGACGCAGAGCATGGTCATGCCTTCTTCGGCCAGCTCGATCATCGTGTCGAGCACTTCCTTGATCATCTCGGGGTCGAGCGCCGATGTCGGCTCGTCGAAGAGCATGATGCGCGGCTTCATGCAGAGCGAGCGGGCGATGGCGACACGCTGCTGCTGACCGCCCGAGAGCTGGCCGGGATACTTGTTGGCCTGATCGGGAATCTTCACCTTCTCGAGGAAATGCATCGCCGTCTTCTCGGCCTCGGCCTTGGGAATCTTGCGCACCCAGATCGGGGCCAGCGTGCAGTTCTCGAGAATGGTCAGATGCGGGAAGAGGTTGAAGTGCTGAAAGCACATGCCGACCTCGCGCCGGATCTTGTCGATGTTCTTGATGTCGTTGGACAGCACCGTGCCGTCCACTTCGATCGTGCCCTTCTGATGCTCTTCGAGGGCGTTGATGCAACGGATAAGCGTCGATTTACCCGACCCGGACGGCCCGCAGATCACGATGCGCTCGCCCCGGTTCACCGTCAGGTCGATGTCGCGCAGCACGTGGAAGCTGCCGTACCACTTGTTCATGTTGCGGATCGAGATGGCGACCTCGTCCGAGACCTTCATTTGAGCTTCGGCCATTGGAGATCTCCCTTAACGATGACCGGTCTGGAGCTGGCGCTCCAACCATTGCGAGTATTGCGAAATACCGTAGCAGACGATGAAGAACAGAAGCGCGGCGAAGCTGAAGAGCTCCCAATAAACGCCGTTCCATTCCGTCGAGGCGAGGATCGGGCCGCGGATCATGCCCACGAGATCGAACATCGAGATGACCGACACGAGCGTCGTGTCCTTGAAGAGGCCCACCGCGATGTTGACGATCCCCGGGATGGAGATCTTGAGCGCCTGCGGCAGGATGATGAGGCGCATCGCCTGCGGATAGTCGAGGCCCAGGCTGTCGCCCGCCTCGTACTGGCCTTTCGGCAGCGCGGCGAGGCCGCCCCGGATCACCTCGGCGATATAGGCCGAGGCGAACATCGTGATCATGATGATGACGCGCAGGATCAGATCGAAGGTCGTGCCCGGCGGCAGGAAGTAGGCCAGCACCACGTTGGCGACGAAAAGCAGCGTGATGAGCGGAACGCCCCGGATGAATTCGATGAAGACGACGCAGATGCCCTTGATGAGCGGCAGGTTCGACTGCCGACCGAGCGCCAGCACGATGCCGAGCGGGATCGAGAGCGACACGCAGGTGACGCCGAGGATCAGGTTCAGCATGAAGCCGCCCATGTCGCGCGAGGGCACGACTTCGAGGAAAGGGTCCGAAGGCGCGATGATGTTCACGATCATGCCGCCGATCCACCAGACCAGCGCCGCCGCGACGATGCCGCCGAAGAAGCCGGCGGCGAAGTTGCCCTTCACCAGCCGCGCATAGGCGAAATAGCCGACGATGAAGCCCAGAAGGGCGACGAGCGGGGTCAGGATCGTGCCGCCCCAGATCAGCCAATAGGCCGTGAAGGGATAGAGCGCGGTGATGATGAGCAGCTTGCGCGGCAGCTTGAAGAACATCACGGGCGCGAGCGCGGCGAAGAGCAGGATGAAGGCGAGGCCCGGGCGCCAGTACTGATCGCTCGGATACTTGAACCCGAAGAGAAGCTGGTTCCAGCGTTCGGTCAGGACCGAGAAGCAGGCGCCGACTTCGCCCTGAAGCACCTCGCGGCAGGCCGAAAGGCTCGGCGTCGTCCAGACGCCGTTGGTGAGCCACGGCCATACCGCCGCGACGATCACATAGATGAAATAGAGCGCCGCCACGGTCAGAAGGGCGTTCGCCCAGGTGCTGAACAGGTTCGCGCGCATCCACTTGACCGCGCCGGTCTCGGCGGCGGGGGGCGGCGAGGGCGGAATGGCGGTGTCACGGACGAAGGCGACGGATTCTGCGTGCATGTCAGACATATTACCGCTCCTTCAACGCGACCGATTTGTTGTAGAGGTTCATCACCGCCGAGATCGCCAGCGAGATCGCGAGATAGAAGAGCATGAGCAGGAGCACGCATTCGATGGCGCGGCCGGTCTGGTTCAGGGTGATCCCGCCCAGCGTCGCCGTGATGTCCGCATAGCCCACGGCGATGGCCAGCGACGAGTTCTTGGTCAGGTTCAGGTATTGCGAGATGAGCGGCGGGATGATGACCCGGAGCGCCTGCGGCAGAACCACAAGGTTCATGATGCGGCGCGGGCGCAGGCCCAGCGCGGCGGCGGCCTCGGTCTGGCCGTGGCTCACGGCCTGGATACCGGCGCGCACATTCTCGGCGATGAAGGCGCCGGTATAGATCGAGAGCGCGAACCACAGAGCGATCAGCGGCGCGCCGATCTGGATGCCGCCCCCGAAGTTGAAGCCCTTGAGCTCGGGGATGTCGAGGCCGATGGGACGTCCGAGGATGAAGAAGACCAGAATGGTGGGCAGAAGCAGGATCGCGAGCGACGGCCATCCCAGCGGCAGCAGCCTGCCGGTGTCGAACAGCAGCTTCTTGGCATAGGCGCGATAGGCGAACATGCCGACGATCGAGGCGATCGCGGTGATCCCCACGATCATCGAGCCGGGGCCCCAGATGGGGGCGGGAATGTAGATGCCGCGGTTGGTGAAGGCGAATAGGCCGAAAAGCATCGAGCTTTCGGGCTCGTCGCCCCGGAACGCGCTCGGCGCGGGCAGCGCGACCGTCATGATCGCATAGATGATGAGAATCCAGATCAGGACCGGCACGTTGCGGAACGCCTCGACATAGGCGGCCATGAGACGCGAGACGATCCAGTTCTTGCTCAGGCGCAGGACACCGGCGATGACCCCGAGGATCGTCGCCATGATGCAGCCCAGAAAGGCCACGAGCAGCGTGTTGAGAATGCCGACCTTGGCGGCCTGCCAGTTGGACGACTGGCTGTTGTAGGGAATGAGCGCCTGGCCGACGTCATAGCCCGCGGCCTCGTCCAGGAAGCCGAACGAGATGTTGAGGCCCGCGGCGTTCAGGTTGTTGTAGAGGTTGCGGCCGAGATAGAAGAACACGGCGAACAAGGCGAGCGCGGCGATGGCCTGGAACGTGATGGCGCGATAGCGCGTGTCGCTCAGCAATTGCGAGACGCGAAAGCCGCCCTGGTCTGGGTCGGTGACTGTGCTCATGTGGCTTCCCTGGTTTTCCCGGTGAGTTGTGGCGGGGATGGTTGCTCCGTCCCTCGCATCACGCGGTCTTTATCTGCGGCGGGTCTTGAATGGAGTTAGGGGGCGCGGACAAAACCGCGCCCCCTTGGATGATCTTAGCGGAAGGGCGGCGAGTAGAGCAGACCGCCGTCGGTCCACTGTGCGTTCAGACCGCGCGCGAGGCCGATCGGGCTGCCTTCGCCGATGTTCTTCTCGAAGATCTCGCCGTAGTTGCCGTTGGCCGCGATGGCACGGCGGGCGAACTCGTTGTCGAGGCCCAGCATCTCGCCGAGGTTGCCCTCGGTGCCGAGGATGCGGTTGACCTCGGGCGCGTCACCGGCCTGAGCCGACAGCTCGGCGATGTTGGCGCTGGTGATGCCGGCTTCTTCGGCGGCGATCAGCGCGTTCAGGGTCCAGCGTACGACGTCGGCCCACTCGGAGTCGCCATGACGGACCAGCGGTGCCAGCGGCTCTTTCGAGATGATTTCCGGCAGCAGGACGTGATCGCCCGGCGCTTCGAACGTGGCGCGGGTCGATGCGAGGCCCGACATGTCGGTGGTGTAGGCGTCGCAGGCACCGGCGAGGTACTGCTGGTTGCCTTCGGCATTGGTCTCGATCGGGACCGGCTCGTAGCTGATGTTATTCTTGCGGAAATAGTCGGCAAGGTTCAGCTCGGTGGTGGTGCCGGTCTGCACGCAGATCGTCGCGCCGTCGAGATCCTTGGCCGAGCTCACGCCCAGTGCCTTCGGAACCATGAAGCCCTGACCGTCATAGTAGTTGACGCCGACGAATTCGAACTTGAGGTCGACGTCGCGGCTGAAGGTCCAGGTGGTGTTGCGCGCCAGCATGTCGATCTCGCCCGAGGACAGAGCGGTGAAGCGCGTCTTGCCGGTGGTCGGAACGAACTCGACTGCGTTCTGGTCGTTCAGAACGGCGGCGGCGACGGCACGGCACACGGCCACGTCGAAGCCCTGCCATTCGCCATTCGCGTCGGGCGCGGCAAAGCCGACCAGGCCGGTGGTCACGCCACAGTTCAGCTTGCCGCGTGCCTTGACGTCGTCAAGCGTCGCGGCGGCAGCGGCACCAGCGGTAAGGCCGGCAACCGTGAGCGCGCCAAAGAATACGGATTTTTTCATGTTTACCTCTTCCTGATTTTCCATCCGTTTAGCCTGGATGGTTCATTCGGCCCGGGGCGGACCAAAGCATGATACCGAGGGGGTGTTCCCCCCGAGTGGACCGGAGTTTGGCGGCATTCATTCCGAAAGGTCAAGGGCCGCATGACGAAAAATGATGTTTCGGCATCAACGGTTACCTTGCGTCAGCAAGGGTTTGGGCCTGTCAGACTTCACTCACAAGACAATAGAATTCCTGTGCGTGCAGAAACGCGGCGCGCTTGATCTCGGCGGTCGCCTCCGCCTCGTCGTCGGCGCCCCAAAGCTCGGCCTGCCAAGCCTCGTCGAGGCGCGAAATCTGCCATAATTCATGCACGTTGCGCACGCCATGCTGCGCGGCGAGCCCGAGGATCAGCGAGCCGGAGAGCGCCACGAGGTCATGCAGGGCCGTCAGCTCAAAAATGCCCTGCGCATGGACGGCGCGGCGCAGGTTTTCCAGCGCGCTGCGGTCTTGCGCCGCAGGCATGACGCCCGAGACTGGGCGCAGCCGGGCATTCAGGGCCGAATCGGCCCAATCCAGCATTGGATCCCATTCCTCGGACTGGCGCAGCACCAGCTCCTGCGGCGCCACCGCGCGATAGCACAAAAGATCCGTCTCGCCGTAGGCGGCGATCATGTCGGCGACTTCGGCGCGCTGATGGGCGACCTTGTCGATCGCGGCATTCGCCGAACGGGTCATCGGCATCGCGCGCGGGTCGATCTTCGCCTCGACGGCCTCCCATTCGGCGGCGATGGCCTCGGCCAGCGCGCGGGTCGGCACGACCAGCGGCGCCTTCGCGGGCGTCTTGACGCTCCGCGCGTCGAGCGCGACGCCGAAGCCCGCCCCCTCCTCGGTCACGCGTGCCTCGGTCCAGAAGCGTTTCGCGGCCCATTCGGTCATGCCGGCACCTCCCATAGCTCGGCGAGGCGCGCGGGCAGATCGTCCCATCCGGCCAGCACGTGATCGGCCCTCAGATCGGCCACCGGATGATACCCCCAGGGCACGCCAATGGTCGCGACCTTGGCAGCGCGCGCCATCTCCATGTCGTAGCTCGTGTCGCCGATCATCACGGCATCGGCCGGGCCCACGCCTGCCTCGGCCAGTGCGGCCAGCACCATCGCGGGATGCGGCTTGGACGGGTGATGGTCGGCCACCTGATGCGTCACGAAGACGCCCTCGAGCCCGTGCCCCTCGATCAGCTTGTCGAGACCGCGCCGCGATTTGCCGGTGGCGACGCCCAGAAGCAGATCGTCGCGGGCGCCGAGCGCCGTCAGCATCTCGCGCGTGCCGGGAAAGAGCGGCGAGGATTGCGCCGCGCCGGCCTCGGCGCGCAGGCTCATGTAGCTGCGCTTGTAGGCCTCGACGAGCGCGCCGTGATCGCGCGGCGTCAGCGCGGGCGCGAGCCGCGCCATCGCCACGTCGAGCGAGAGACCGATGATGCTGCGGATCGCAGCCGTCTCGGGCACGGGCGCGCCCAGCTCAGTGAAGGCATGGTGCATCGCGAGGGCGATATCGCCCTGGCTGTCCACCAGCGTGCCGTCCACGTCGAAGATGACGAGGCGCAGGCTCATTCCAGCACCTCGAACGGATCGGCAGGCACGTCGGCGGCGGACCATTGGAACGTGTCCCATGTGTGCTGCATATGCGGCGGCAGCGGCGCCGTCAGATGCAGCATCGCGCGCGTCACCGGATGCTCGATCTTGAGCGAGCGGGCGTGGAGGTGCAGTTTCTTCGAAATGTCCCCGCCCAGCTGCGCGCCCCAGCCGTCGCCGAGATTCTCCTGCCCCGAGCCGCCGTATTTCCCGTCACCCACGATGGGATGGCCCAGCTCGGCCATATGCGCGCGAAGCTGATGCGTGCGGCCCGTCACCGGCACAAGCGCGCACCAGGCGGTGCGACTGCCCGCCGCCTCAAGCACGGCGTAATCGGTGGTCGCGTGCTTGGCGCCCGGAGTGCCGTCCACTTCGCGCGGATGCAGGGCATGCATCTTCTCGCCCTCGCCCTTCGCGCCGTGGCCCGGCGCCTTGACGAGGCCGAACTTGATCGTGCCCATGCGGGGCGTCGGCACGCCCGCGACGGCGGCCCAGTAGAGCTTGCGCGTACCGCGATGACGGAACGCGGCCGTGAGGCCCTTGGCGGCCTCGCGGGTCCGCGCGAGGATCAGGACGCCCGACGTATCCTTGTCGAGACGGTGCACCAGCCGCGGCTTATCCTCGTAGCCGAAGCGCAGCGCCTCGGCGAGGCCGTCGACATGGCGCGTGGTCTTGGAGCCGCCCTGAACCGGCAGTCCCGGCGGCTTGTTGAGGGCGATCACATGATCGTCGCGGTAGATGACGCAGGCGCGGATCATGGCGGCGTCGGCGTCCGTTACATGCGCGCGGGCGCGCGCCTCGGCCTCGGCGGGATCGGGCAACGGCGGAATGCGCACGGCCTGCCCCACCTCGAGACGGGTCGCGGGCTTGACCCGCGCGCCATCGACGCGCAGCTCGCCCTTGCGGCACATCTTCTCGATGCGGCCCTGTTGCAGGTGCGGGAACTGGCGCCGGAGCCAGCGGTCCAGCCGCTGATCGGCCTCGTCCTTGCCCACATGGATCGTCTGGACGCCGCTCATGCGAGCATTCCTTTCATCAGCCAGATCCCCAGCGCAAGCGCGCCGATCGAGAGCCCCACCGACAGGGCGATATAAACCGCCATCAACCCGATCTCGCCGCGCTCCATCAACGTCCAGGCGTCGAGCGAGAAAGCCGAGAAGGTAGTGAAGCCGCCGAGAACGCCGGTCATCACGAAGGGATTGAGCCCCGCATGCCCCCGTTCGAGCGACCAGATGGCGAAAGCGCCCATCAGAAACGAGCCGATCACATTGACGCCCAGCACCGCGACGGGAAGATTCGGCGCGCCCATGCGCAGCACCCACAACCCGACGCCATAGCGCAGGCTGGCGCCGATTGCACCGCCGAGGGCGACCGAGAGATAAGCCGTGGACATGCGCACCCTGTCGCGCGCCGCTGCCTTCTTGTCAAGGCGACGGCACGGGGTGGCCCTGCCGGGTCCGGCCCGCCATGCGGAGTTGAAACCGGCCCCGGCTGTGCTATTTTTGCCTCAAAACCCGTGGCCGATGCGCCACGATCATTCGCACCGAGGATACACTGCCATGTACCGCCGCAATCTTGCATTCACCGCCCTCGCGGCCCTCGCCATCGGCGCCGCCGGGATCACCGCCGCCCCCGCGGGCGCGCAGGAGGCGCGCCTCGGCGCGGCCGAGCTCGAGGCGCTCCTGACGGGCAACACCGCCGAAGGCGTC
Source organism: Roseovarius aquimarinus (assembly GCF_043661195.1). NCBI lineage: Bacteria > Pseudomonadati > Pseudomonadota > Alphaproteobacteria > Rhodobacterales > Roseobacteraceae > Roseovarius > Roseovarius aquimarinus. The sequence continues at coordinate 504,147 of NZ_JBIHMM010000003.1, read as the reverse complement.
TGGGACGGCACGCCTTATAAATCCTATTTCGCGCCGAATGGCGTCACGGTCTACGATCCGGCCAATGGCGAGGCGCTGATGGGCAAGTGGCGGATCAATCCGAACACGGGCGATTACGAGAGCTTCTGGGACGCGATCGGCTGGACCGCCTATGCCGTCATGCGCACCGAACAGGGCTATGCCTGGGGCCGCGATGGCAAGACCTACCCCTTCACCATCACCGAGGGCCGCGCGCTGAGCGAATGACGCTCAGCCCGCATAGGCGAAAAGCGTGATCTGCGTGTCGCCATAGCGCCGCTTGCCGCGCTGCGCGAGGCCGGGCGGTGGCAGGACGGGCGCGCTTTCCTCCCAAGCGATCACCGCGCCGGGGGCGATCCAGCCGCCCTCGAGAGCTGCGGCGAGCGCCGCCTCGCCGAGCCTCTTGTCATAGGGCGGATCGAGAAAGACGAGGGTTGCAGGCGCGCCGGAATTCCGTCCGATGGCGCGCGCGTCCTGTCGTAGAACCTGCGCACGGTCGCTGCTGCCGGTAATGTCGATATTGCGCTCCAGAAGGCCCAGCGCCACGCGGCCGTTCTCGACGAAGCGCGCGGCGGCCGCGCCGCGCGACAGCGCCTCGAGGCCGAGCGCGCCGGTGCCCGCGAAAAGATCGAGCACCTCGGCACCTTCGATGGCATTCATGCTCGCCAGCATGTTGAACAGGCTCTCGCGCACCCGGTCGGAGGTCGGGCGAAGATGCGCCGCCGCGTCGCCCTTGCCGAGCTCGGCCAGCTTGCGGCCCCGCGCCTCGCCCGCGATAATCCTCACGCCAGAAGCGCTTTCAGATCCGTCGCCGGGTCCGCCACCGCGTGCGGATCGGGCGAGCGGCCCGCGTCGATGAGGCGCTTGCCCACCATGTAGGCGCGCGGCTCGTTCATCGCGTCCACGGCCAGAAGCCTTTCGCCCTCGAAATACCAGAAGGACGCGGCGTTCGGCCCCGTGCCGCCCCGCTTCACCACGCGGTCATAGCCGGTGTTGAGGCCCGCGATCTGCAATTTCACGTCATACTGATCCGACCAGAACCACGGCTGCGGGACATAGGCGCGCCCGGCGCCCATGATGTTGTCGGCCACGCATTCGGCCATGTCGATCGCGTTCGGCACGCTTTCGAGCCGCAGCCGCCCGCCGCGCCACGGGAAGGACGCGCAATCGCCCGCGGCCCAGATCGCGGGATCGCTGGTGCGACCCTCGGCATCCACGGCGATCCCGTTGTCGATCTCGAGCCCCGCCGCCTCGGCCAGCGCGGCGCAGGGCGCGATCCCGACGCCAACGATCACGAAATCCACATCGAGCGTGCTGCCGTCGCTGAGCCGCGCGCCGGTCACATGGCCGTCGCCGAGCAGCGTCTCGAGCCCCACGCCCTCGCGGATATCGACGCCGTGGCCGGCATGAAGCGCGCGGAAGAAATCGGAGGTCTCGGGCGCGGCGACGCGTTGCAGGATGCGCTCCGACATCTCGACCAGCGTCACCTTCAGCCCCTTCTTGGCCGCCACCGCCGCCGCCTCGAGCCCGATATATCCGCCGCCCACGATCAGCACCCGCGCGCCCGGCCCGAAGCGCGGGCCCATCGCATCGGCATCGGCCAGATCGCGCACCACATGCACGCCCTCGAGATCGCCGCCGATCGCGGCGGGCAGGCGGCGCGGGGACGATCCCGTGGTCAGGACCAGCGTGTCATAGGCCAGCGTCTCGCCATTCAGATGCACCTCGCGCGCGGCGCGGTCGATCCCGCTCACATGCGCGCCGAGGCGCAGCTCGATCCCGGCCTCCTCGTAGTAATGCGCGGGGCGCAGGTAGAGCCGCTCGAGATCCATCTCGCCCAGGAGATAGGCCTTGGACAGCGGCGGGCGCTGGTAAGGCGGCGAGGGCTCCGCGCCGATGAGGGTGATGCGGCCCTCATGGCCGTTCTTGCGTAGGCGCGCAACGAGCGACGCCCCCGCCTGCCCTGCCCCGATCACGACGATATTCGACATGCGCGCTCTTCCGATCTTTTTACATGGCTTCACCGGCGCGCAGCCTATATCGGTTTCGTATCCCGGCGCAAACACACGGCCGACCCACAGATAAGGACCTCAGCATGAGCATTTCCACCGGCGACAAGATCCCGCAGGCTACCCTGACACGCATGGGCGAGAACGGCCCCGAGGCGGTCGCGCTTTCCGATCTCGCGGCGGGCCGCAAGATCGTCGTCTTCGCGGTCCCCGGCGCCTTCACCGGCGTGTGCCACAACGCGCATGTGCCCAGCTTCATCCGCACCAAGGATCAGTTCGATGCCAAGGGCGTGGACGAGATCATCTGCGTGTCGGTGAACGATCCCTTCGTCATGGGCGCCTGGGGCGAAGTCACCGGCGCGAGCGCCGCGGGCATCACGATGCTGGCCGATCCGATGTCGAAATTCATCAAGGCGCTCGGCATGGATTTCACCAATGAGGATGCAGGCCTCATCGCGCGCTCCAAGCGCTTCGCGATGGTGGTCGAGGACCGCACCGTCACCGTGCTGAACGAAGAGGAAAACCCCGGGCTGTGCGATGTGTCGGCGGGCGAAGGGCTTCTGAGCGCGATGTGATCCGCGCGGGCATCGGGCCTTCTCTTGAGAAACCCACCCGAGATGTCCGGCATGAAAAAAGGCGGCCCGATGGTGCATCGGGCCGCCTTTCGTCTTTCAAAGCCACCGGCTCAATGCGCGAGCGTGTCCATCTTGCGCGCCAGCTTGGCGTCGAGCGTGCTGAGCCCGTCCACGTCATGCGTGGTGAGCGTCACCTGAACCGTGTTGTAGACGTTGCTCCATTCGGGGTGGTGGTTCCATTTCTCGGCCCAGACGCCCGCGCGCACCATCCAGGCCAGCGCGTCGGGAAAATCGGCGAACTTGAACTCCTTGGTGATGGCGTCGCGCCCCTCGACCATGCTCCAGCCCTCCTTCAAGAGCGGCTCGATCATCGTCGTGCGGGCGGTGTCGCTGAGTTTCTCGGTCATTCCTGATCCTCCTTCGCTGTCTTCCTGAACGGCCCGTAGGACGTCAGAACCTCTATATCCTGCTCGACCGCCGCGCCCTCGGCGCGCAGATAATGCGCCACGGCCTCGGCGAAACCCGGATCGCGCACCCAGTGCAGCGAATGGGTCGCCACCGGCAGATAGCCACGCGCGAGCTTGTGCTCTCCCTGCGCGCCCGCCTCCACACGGCCAAGGCCGTGGGCGAGCGCGAAATCGATGGCCTGGTAGTAGCACAGCTCGAAATGAAGGCACGGGTGATCGCGGGTGCATCCCCAGTAGCGGCCATATAACGCCGACGCGCCGATAAGGTTCACCGCGCCCGCGACGGGCGTGTCCCCGTCCATCGCGAGGATCAGCAGGATATCGTCCCGGAGCGTGTCATGCGCGATCTCGAAGAACTGCCGCGTGAGATAGGGCGTGCCCCATTTGCGCGCGCCGGTGTCTTGGTAGAACTGCCAGACGGCGTCCCAATGCTCGGCGCGGATGTCGTCGCCGGTCAGCTGCACGATGCGCCCGCCAAAGCCCTGCGCGGTGCGCCGCTCCTTGCGGATGTTCTTGCGCTTGCGCGCACTCAGCGCCGCGAGGAATCCGTCGAAATCGCCATAGCCCTCGTCGACCCAGTGAAACTGCTGGCCGGTGCGCCGCATCAGGCCCATCTCGGCGCCGGCCTCGGCTTCGGCGGCGGTGCAGAAGGTCAGATGCAGCGAGGACAGCGCGTTTTGCTCGCCGATCTGGACGGCGCCCTGGATCAGCGCGGCGCGGCCCGTCTCCTCGTGGCCGGGGCGCGTCAGAAGGCGCCGCCCGGTGACCGGCGTGAAGGGCACGGCGATCTGGAGTTTGGGATAATACCGCCCGCCCGCGCGATGATAGGCCTCGGCCCAGCCGTGATCGAAGACATATTCGCCCTGGCTGTGCGACTTGGCGTAGAGCGGCGCGCAGGCGATCACCTGCCCGCCCTGCTCGGCCGTCAGGTATTGCGCCTGCCAGCCCGTTCCCGGCCCGACCGAGCCGCTTTGCTCGAGCGCCGACAGGAACCGATAGGTGGTGAAAGGGTCGTTCGGACGGCCGCCCTCCGCCGCCTCGGGGCAGGCGCAGGCGTCCCACTCCGCCGTGTCGATGGCGCCGAGATGGCCATGCGCGCGAATGGTGATGTCCTTGGTGGTGGTCATGCCGCGTTCGCCCTCGTGCCCCTCGCCCATACCTGTGGCCGGGCCGACCGAATTCAAGCGGGCAACGGGGGCAGATATCCCTCGAAGGTGATGTTCTGCGCGATGTGGCGCGCGGCCTTGGCCGCCTCGGGCGTGCGGATCGTCCAGCAGAGCACGTCGAGGCCCGCCGCCTTCAGCTCGGCGACGCGCGGGCGCTCCAGATCGTCCCATTGATGGCTGATGAAGGATGCGCCCGACGCCTCCGCATCCGGGATCGCGCGCAGGCGATCGCATATCTCGGCGGTCAGCTCGGGGCTGTCTTCGGGCGCGTAGTCGCAACTGACGATGCCGCGCGCAAGATGCGGGGCCAGATCGGCCAGCCGCGTCACCATATCGGGATTGAACGACATGAGCGCGACGGGGCCGCCGTATCCTTCAAGATCGCGCACCACAGCCGCCTCGAGCGCGCCGGTCGTCGCGCCCATCTGCCCGTGCTGGTCCTTGAGCTCGATCAACAGCGGCACGCGCCCCGCGACCTCGCCCAAGACTTCGGCGAGGGTCGGGATGCTCTCCTCGGTGCCTTTCAGCATGACACCGGCAAGGCCCGCGGCGCTCTGCGCGCGGATCGGGCCGGCGGCGTCCGTGAGACGGTCCAACGCGTCGTCATGGAAGACCATGGCAACGCCGTCCGAGGACATCTGGATGTCGATCTCGATCCCGTAGCCCGCCGCGATGGCCCCCCGGATCGCCGCGCGCGAGTTCTCCACCCGCTCGGTACCCGGCACATGCAGCGCGCGATGCGCCAAGGGCAGGCGCAGGAAATCCGGATGCAGGCGGATCATCCGATCTGGAAGACGCCTTCGATTTCGACGGCGACGCCCAGCGGCAGCGCGGCGGCCGAGACGGCGGCGCGCGCATGCTTGCCCGCATCGCCCAGCGCTTCGCCCAAGAGATCCGAAGCGCCGTTGATGACCTGCGGCTGCTCGGTGAAATCGGGGGTCGAGTTGACGAAGCCGCCCAGCTTGACCACGCGCTTGAGCCGGTCGAGATCGCCGCCGCACGCCGCCTTCACCTGCGCGAGAAGCGCGATGGCGCAGCTGCGCGCGGCCTTGGCGCCCGCCGCCACGTCGAGATCCTCGCCCAGCTTGCCGGTCAGCAGACCGCTCTCATCGCGCGAGATCTGGCCCGAGACATAGAGAATGTCGCCGACCTGAACGTAGGGGACGTAATTGGCCGCGGGCGCCGGAGCCTCGGGGAGAGTGATGCCCATCTCGGCCAGCTTCGATTCGAATTTTCCCATGAGCATGGTCTCCGTGAATGATTGCTTGGCGCGGACGCTAGCGCCTGCCACGCGGGAATAAAACGGCAAATGCACACAGGATGTGCGATGGCGCGAAGGCGCGCCACTTGCGGCAATTCGAGGAAAAATGTACGAAGCGGGTGTGGGCGCGCCCGGTACGGGCGTCATATTTGTGCAACGTCCGAGCAGCAACTATCCGCTGCCTGCGTGCCGGACTGGCGGTATCGCACTAACTGTTCGAAGACCGAGTTTTGCCGAAACCAGCCTGGAAGTGATCCGTTGACCCGCATTTTCCGCTCCTTCGCACCCCGTCTCGCCCTGTCGCTCGCCGCGCTCGCCATCGTCGCCGCCTGCGGGCACAAGCCCGACCCGGCCGTGACGCGCGGCGCGCCTTTCGATCCGAACGAGCAATCGAACCGCAAGAATCATGCGTTCAACAAATCGGTCGACCGCGCCGTGGTGCGGCCCGTCGCCGACGGCTACAGCGCCTTCATGCCCGACGATCTGGAAACGGCGGTGAGCAATTTCTCGACCAACCTCTCGTTGCCGGGCGCGATGGTGAACAGCACGCTGCAAGGCAACGGCGTGGGTCTCACGTCGGATTTCTACCGCTTCCTCGTCAATTCGACGCTGGGTCTCGGCGGGCTGATCGACGTGGCGACGGATCTGGGCATGCCGGACCGCACCGATGCCGATTTCGGCCAGACGCTCTATGCCTGGGGCGTGCATGAAGGCCCCTATGTCGAGATGCCGGTCTTCGGTCCCTCGACCAGCCGGCATGCGGCGGGGCGGTTCGTCGATTTCTTCACCAACCCGCTCGAATACTGGATCCAGGACCCCGAGAGCTATTATGCCCTCGGCACGGGCGCGGCGAGCGGCCTCACCTCGCGCGCGCGGTTCGGCGACACGATCGATTCGGTTCTCTACGACAGCGCGGACAGCTATGCCGTCTCGCGCTCGGTCTACCTGCAAAATCGCCGCTTCAAGCTGGGCACCGGCGGAAGCGAGAACTATCTGGACCCCTATGATACCACTCCGGGCGCGCCCAGTGCGGGCGGCGCCGTCAGCGCAGATTTCGAGGACCCCTATGAGCAATGACATGACACGCCGCGGCCTTCTCGGCTCGGGCCTTGCCGCCGCATTCGTCGCCGCGCTGCCGCAAGGCGCGCTGGCCCTGACCGAAGCGGGCGCGCGCGCGCTCGTCGACAAGGTCGTGGTCGAGATCAATTCGGTGATCGCGTCGGGCAAGGGCCTCGGCGGCATGATCTCGGAATTCGAGGCGATCTTCCGCCGTTATGCCGATGTCGATCTGATCGCGCGCAGCACGCTCGGCGCCGATGCCAACCGCGCCACCCCCGCGCAGCTCGCGGCCTTCACCGAAGCGTTCCGGGGTTATATAGCGCGCAAATACGGCAAGCGGTTCAAGGAATTCGTCGGCGGCGAGATCGAGGTGGTCGGAACACAGGCCGTCAAATCCTGGCACGAGGTGCAGGCGCGGGTGAACCTGCGCGGCCAAGCGCCCTTCGACGTGCGCTTTCTGGTCTCGGGCCGCTCGGGGCGCGATCTGTTCTTCGACATGGTGATCGAGGGCATCAGCCTGCGACTGAGCGAGCGCACCGAGATCGGCGCGATGCTGGACCGCCGTCAGGGCAATATCGACGCGCTCATCGCGGATCTGCGTCAGGCGGGCTGAGCCTTACCGCACAGTCATGAAACGCGCGTGCCCCGGCAGGGCGCGCGCGTTTTTTCATGCGCTCAGCCGCCCAGAAGACGGCGCAGGATATTGGTGATCGGCCCCTCGCGATCATCCACCGGGGCGGGGCCGGTGGGGTTCCCCTCCCAGCCACGACCTTGCGTGCCTTGGTTTCCCTGATCGCCTTGATAGCCTTGATTGCCCTGCCCTTGATAGGTCTGGCCGGCCGTGCCCTGCGAGAGCTGCGGCTGGGGCGCGGGGGGCGTCGGCTGCGTCATCGGCAGGGGCGTTGCGGGCAGGTCCTCATGCACGCGGACCATCACCTCGTGCCAGATCTCGGCCGGAAGGCCGCCGCCGGTCACGCCGGTCAGGGGCGTGTTGTCGTCGTAGCCCATCCAGACACCGGCCACGTAATCGGCGGTGAAGCCGAGAAACCACGCATCGCGCGCGGCCTGCGTCGTCCCGGTCTTGCCCGCCGCCTCGCGGCCCGGCAGCTTGGCGCGCGCGCCGGTGCCCGCCTCGACCACGCGGCTCATCATCCATGTCAGCTCGCGCGCCGCGTCCTCGCGGATCACCCGCTCGCCGATACCACCGCCCGCGCCCATAACCGCCTCGTCCTGTCCCATCAGCTTCAGCTCGACGAGGCCGTAGGGCGTGACCGAAGAGCCGCCGTTGAGAATACCCGCGAAGGCGCCCGTCATCTCGAGAAGCGTGCTTTCGGACGCGCCGAGCGCCAGCGCGGGACCGGCGGCGAGATCGCTCTCGATCCCGAAATCGCTGGCCACCTTGCGCACGAGGTCGAGGCCGACGCTCTCGGCCACTTTCACGGCGGGGATGTTGTAGGATTCCTCGAGCGCCTTGGCGAGCGTCACGCGCCCGTGGAACTTGTTGTCGTAATTGCTGGGGCACCAGTTGCCCGACCCGGCGATGTTGATGCAATAGGCGTCGTCCAGCACGGTATCGAGGCTGGAATACCCCAGCTCGAGCGCGGTGGCATAGACGAAGGGCTTGAAGCTGCTGCCGGTCTGCCGGTTGGCCTGCGTCGCGCGGTTGAAGGCGCCCGTCACCTTGGTCTGGCGCCCGCCCACCATCGCGCGGACGGCACCGTCGGCGCTCATCACCACAACGGCGGCCTGCGCCTTGGAGCCGTCGCGCAGCTTGTCGTCAAGCACCGCATGCAGGCCCTCTTCGGCGGCGCGCTGGATACGCTGATCGAGCGTGGTGCGGATGATGACGTCCTCGGTGGTGTCGCGGGTGAAGTATTCGGGGCCCGACGACATGACCCAATCGGCGAAATAGCCGCCCGCCTGCCGCTCGGCGGCCTCCGACAGCTCCGCCGGGGTGGCGAGGGCCAGCGCGGCCTCGCTCTCGTCCAGATAGCCCTGATCGCGCATCAGGCGGATGACCGTGGCCGCGCGGTTCTGGCTGCGCTCGATATTGCTCGTCGGCGCGAGGGTCGAGGGCGCGGTCAGCAGACCGGCCAGCATCGCACCCTCGGCGGGATTGAGCTGCGCCGCGCTCTTGCCGAAATACCGCTGCGCGGCGGCCTCGGCGCCATAGGCGCCGCCGCCCATATAGGCGCGGTTGAGATAGATCGAGAGGATCTGCTCCTTGGTGTATTTCGCCTCCATGGCCATCGCGTAGATGGCCTCCTTGCCCTTGCGCACCAGGGAGCCGCGGCGGCAATCGGCCTCGTAGGCGGCCTGGCTTTCCCATTCGGATTCGACGTATTCGACACCGAGGCAGAGCAGCTTGGCCGTCTGCTGCGTCAGGGTCGAGCCGCCATGGCCCGAGAGCGGCCCGCGCCCCTCGCGCAGGTTGATGCTGATCGCGCCGGCGATGCCGATGGGATCGATCCCGGGATGCAGGTAGAAGCGCCGGTCCTCGGTGGCGATCACCGCGTTGCGCAGATGCGGCGAGACCGCGCCCGCCGTGACCGCGCCGCCGAACTGGTCCCCGCGCCACGCGAAGACGTCGCTGTCCCGGTCCAGGAGCGTCACCGAGCCGCGCGCGCGCCCGTCGAGCAGGGCCGACGCGTCGGGCAGCGTGGTATAGACGTAACCCACGGACATACCGACCAGCAGGAGCGCGATCACGGTGATCCGCCAGCCGAAGCCCCAAACGATGCGCCAGATAAAGCGCAAGAGCCCGAAGATGCCGCGCGTCACGACATTGCCGCCGCGCGGCGGCCGCGCCGGCTTGCGCGCACGGGCCGTGCGCGGCGCCTTGGCCGGTTTCGGTGCTGTCTTGGGTTTGCGCTTTTCGGCCACCAGAGGTGGCTTGCGCGGTCCTGAAGTGCTCATGCGTGCCCTGCCCGGCCAATCTGCCCCGGGGCTTTTACCCCTTGGTGTGTTCCGAGACTACCCCACATAGCGGGGCTTGTAGAGGGGCTGCGCGATTTTAAGCCGGCGCAGGGTGCCGAGCATGGTGGCAGAATCAAACGGCGCCATGCTAAGTCTTGTGGCATGATGCAAGGCGCACCCCAAATCGGCCAAAGCGGCCCCATCATCCGCCAGCTCGACGAGGCGGCGATCAACCGCATCGCGGCGGGCGAGGTGGTCGAGCGTCCCGCCTCGGCGGTCAAGGAGCTGGTCGAGAACGCGATCGACGCGGGCGCATCGCGCATCGCTGTCGAAATCGCGGATGGCGGCAAGACGTTGATCCGCGTGACGGATGACGGCTGCGGCATGACGCCCGAGGACCTGCCGCTCGCCCTCGCGCGGCATGCGACCTCCAAGATCGACGGCAGCGATCTTCTGAACATCCACAGTTTCGGCTTTCGGGGCGAGGCGCTCGCCTCGCTCGGCGCGGTGGGGCGGCTGAGCATCAGTTCGCGCGCGGCGGGGCACGAGGGCGCCGAGATCAGCGTCTCGGGCGGCAGAATCGGCGCGGTGCGCCCTGCCGCGCTGAACGGCGGCACCATCATCACGCTGCGCGATCTTTTCTTCGCCACGCCCGCGCGGCTCAAGTTCATGCGCACGGACCGGGCCGAGGCGCAGGCCATCGGCGACGTGGTCAAGCGACTGGCGATGGCCGAGCCGCAGATCGGCTTCACGCTGCGCGACGTCTCGGGCGGCGGCGAGGGGCGGCTCAGCTTCCGCGCCGATGCCGAAACGGGCGACATGTTCGATGCGCTCCATGCCCGGCTCGCGCGGGTGATCGGCAGCGACTTCGCCGAGAATTCCATGCGCATCGACGCGGAGCGCGAGGGAATCCGCCTGACCGGCTGCGCGGGCCTGCCGACCTATTCGCGGGGCGCGGCGGTCGCGCAGTATCTCTTCGTGAATGGCCGTCCGGTGCGGGACCGGATGCTGCTCGGCGCGCTTCGCGCGGGCTACATGGACGTGCTCGGCCGTGACCGGCATCCCGTCGCCGCGCTTTTCGTCGAATGCGAGGGCGCGCTGGTGGACGTGAACGTGCATCCCGCAAAGTCCGAGGTGCGGTTCCGCGATCCGGGGCTGGTGCGCGGCCTCATCGTGTCGGGCCTGCGCCATGCCCTGGCCGAGGCAGGGCACCGCGCCTCTTCCACCGTCGCGGCGGGCACGCTGGGCGCCTTTCGCCCCGAGCAGGGCGGCCAGCAGACCGGCGCGCGCATCTATCAGATGGACCGCCCTTCGCAGCAGGCCCGCGCCGCGAGCTATGCCGCGCAGGCGCCGGGCTTCGCCGAAATGCAGGGCGATTACAGCGCCCGCGCCGAGCCGGCGCAAGAAGAGCGAGGGACGCAGGAGGCCGCCGCCGGACTGCCGCTCGGTGCCGCGCGCGCGCAGGTGCACGAGAATTACATCATTGCCCAGACAGAGGACGGCATCGTCATCGTCGATCAGCATGCCGCGCATGAGCGTCTGGTCTACGAGCGCCTGAAGCGCGAGCAGGAGGGGCATGGCATCCCGGCGCAGGCGCTTTTGATCCCCGAGATCGTGGAGTTGTGCGAGGGCGATTGCGCGACGCTGATGGAGGCCGCCGAAGATCTGGCGCGCCTTGGCCTGTGCATCGAGCCCTTTGGCGGCGGCGCCATCGCGGTGCGCGAGACGCCCGCGATGCTGGGCAATGTGGACGCGCGGGCGCTGGTTCTGGATGTGCTGGACGAGCTGACCGATCAGGGCGACAGCCAGACCCTGCGCGCCCGCATCGACGCGATCCTCAGCCGCATGTCCTGCCACGGCTCGATCCGCTCGGGGCGGCGCATGCAGGCCGATGAAATGAACGCCCTCCTGCGCGAGATGGAGGCGACGCCCCTTTCGGGCCAATGCAACCACGGCCGCCCCACCTATGTCGCGCTGAAGCTGAGCGACATCGAACGGCTTTTCGGGAGAAGTTGACGGATTTGACGCTTGCGCGTTGGGGTATCTTGCGGCCAGAATAGAACAAAGACTGAACATGAGGCGGGCATGGACGAGATTCTGGAGCTGATCGCGGGATGGGATATCGCCGTCTGGCAGGGCATCGCCGCGGGCGCCGCCCTTCTTGCCGTGCTTCTCGGACTGATCGCCCGGAGCGCCGGAGGGCGCGCGCGGAGCCGCGAGGCCGAAATTCATCGCCTGCGGGCCGAGATCGCCCGGCTGGAGCCTCTTGCGGCCAGGCTGCCCAATCTGGAAGAGCGCGCCGAGGGGCTGCTGACCGAAGTCTATCAGGAGCAGGTCAAGGCCGCCGAGCTGCGCCAGAAACTCGCCAGCCAGCAGGAGACGCATGATGCGCGCATCGCCGACATGCAGGCCATGCGTAAGGAGATCGAGGACCGGTTTCAATCGCTCGCCTCCGGCGCGCTCACGCAGAATTCCGAGCGGTTCCTGTCGATGGTCACGGAGCGGTTCCAGAAGCACAAGGAAAGCGCCGATCAGGACACCGCGCAGCGCCACGCGGCGATCCGCGATCTGGTCAAGCCGCTGGACGAGCGGCTGGGCAAGTTCGACGCGCGCATGACCGAGATCGAGAAGGCCCGCAACGAAGCCTACGGCACGATCCGCCAGCAGGTGCTGAGCCTCGCCGAAGGGCAGGCCAGCCTCGGCACCGAAACGCGCCGTCTCGTGCAGGCGCTCCGCGCGCCCAAGACGCGCGGGCGCTGGGGCGAGATGCAGCTCCGGCAGGTTTTCGAGATGGCGGGCATGACCGAGCGGGTCGATTTTCATCTCGAGCAGAGCTTCGACACCGACGAGGGGCGCCGCCGCCCCGATGCGATCGTCCATATTCCCGGCGGCAAGAGCATCGTGATCGATGCGAAAACGCCGCTCTCGGCTTATCTCGACGCGCTCGAGGCCGAGACGCCGGACGAGCAGAGCGTGTTCATCAGGCAGCACGCGATGCAGGTGCGCAAGCATGTCAACGACCTCGCGTCGAAGGCCTATCACGACACGCTGGGCATGACGCCCGACTTCGTGGTGATGTTCATCCCCGGCGAAACCTTCGTCTCCGCCGCGGCCGAAGCCGATCCTGGCCTTCTGGAATACGCCTTCGAGCGCAAGGTCCTGATCGCGACGCCGACGACGCTGATGGCGCTGGTCAAGTCCATCGCCTATGGCTGGCAGCAGGACAAGATGGCCGAGAACGCGGAAGAGGTGCAGAAATCGGCCAAGGAGATCTATGACCGGCTGCGCGTCTTCGCCGAGCATTTGGCGCGCGTCGGCCGGTCGCTCGGGCAGTCCGTCGATCACTACAACAAGGCGCTCGGATCGCTCGAGGGCCGCGTTCTGCCCTCGGCGCGGAAATTCGAGGATCTGGGCGTCGTGGCCGCCACAGCGGGCAAGATCGAGCGCCCGTCCGCCGTCGAGCACGAGCCGCGCCGTCTCAGCGCGCATGAATTCACCGATGACGGCTAGCTGTCAGCCCGTTTCGAGACAATGGCGACGGAAGGCGCGCTTGAGCATGTCGAGCTCCTCGCGCAGAAGCTGCACCTCGACACGGATGTCATAGCCCAGCGCATCGCCCGACATGAGCGAGAAGCTGTCCAGCACGACACCGGCCTTGCGGTCGCGGATCAGAAATGTCTGAACGCCGTCGGTGATGACCTCGGGCGGGATCGGCACGCGCAGCGTCCAGAACCCGCCCTGCTCGTTCTCGACAACGCGCACGCCGGTCAGGGGCCGCTCCAGATGCGTGACCTCGATATCGGGCTGGATGTTGCCCTCGCCCTCGTGGGTCAGCTGGCCTTCCCAGACGCCTTCGAAAAGCCGTGTCTTGGTCAGTTTGAGAGTGCTCATGTGGTCCCTTCCTCGGCAGGTCTTTGGGCCGTCAAAACTCGGCGCGGGGGCGGCGGCTGAAGGTCAGATCGCGCAGCGTGACCTGGCTCATCTCGGGATTCTCGAAGATGAGATCGACCCAGGCGCGCTCGATCCGCTTCTCGTTGAGGCCCGAATAGGCCAGATCGAACTCGACCACGATCTCGCTTTCATGGAGCGGCAATTCGCGCACGATCTGCTCGGTATTCGGGCCATGCTTGATGTTGAGCCGCGCGAAGATCTCAAGCGGCTTCTCGAGCTCGACGATGGTCGTCATGCGGATGAGATGCCGTTTCTTGAGCCCGTCCACCGCGCCATGCGGCAGGTCGAGCACCACCGACAGGAACGAGCCGTCGAAGGCGAAAACGTCCATGCGCAAACCATAAGGCGCCAGATCGGCCTCGCGGGTGTTGCGCACCTGCCGCAAGGTCAGCTCGGACCGTGCGCAATCGTGAAACAGTGTCAACTCGTCGCCCAGCTTGGACTTGCTGGGGGCAGAGGACATGCCGGGACTGGCCAGCGGCAGGTTCCACAGCGCCGGACGCCAGGACCAATCAGTGCCGTGCGGCTTGGGAAAGGCGTTCGATCCGATCATCGGCAAGGCCAGACGGTTCTCGGCGACCGCGACCATTTCCTGAAGCGAATACATCAGCTTGCGGGCCATGCTGCGCTCGCGGCGCAGCTCGGACAGGGGCATCTCCGGCGCGCGGCGCGCGGCGCGTGCCCAGCGGCGCACACCGCGCCGATGCACGATCCAATCGACCAACGCACTTCGCACCTGCATGTCCTGACGCCCCCGCCTGCCTCGGTCCGGTTCTATCCTGACCTTTCTCTTCCTTCTATAGGATTAAGCTGGATCGCGAAACAATCCCGCGAGGAAGGAATTCAGCCCCGTTTGTGGTCGCGCCGTGCGTGGCCGCGCGCGCGGCGCCTCGGCGGCATCCTCGGGCGCGGTGGATTGCGGCGCCTCGGGGCGCGGCGCGGGCGGGGGCACGGCGCGGCGATGGGGGCTTCCGCTCAGCATCGCCTCGGCGGTCGCGACCAGAAGATCGTGCCCCGCCTTGCCGTGAAGGCCGCTCCCGGTCCCGCCATAGGCGGCAAGGCCGATCATGTGCCCGTTGATGAGCATCGCACCGCGCCAGTGGCGCGGATCGCCGCCCGGAAGCAGGCTGTCGCCGCCGCGCGCGAGCTGGATGAGCGAGATGCCGTCGCCGTTGACCATGCGCGTGACGCCCGCGTTCTTCCACGCCCGCGCCAGCCTCTCGGCGCTCGGTTGCTCGGCGCGCCCGTCGCGGGCGAGCACGGAGACGGTGACGACGGCGGGCGGCACGTCATCGGCGAAGAGCGTGCCGAGATGGCCGCAATTGGCCAGAAGCGCGAAGGCCGCGCCGCCGCCCTTCTGGATCGAGTTCACATCGACGCAATAGCCCTCGGGACCGGCGACGACGACATCGCCCGAATAGAAGGCGATGCGGCGCGGCGCCTCGGTACGCGTCTCGCTTTCGGGCACCACGCGGCTGATGCCCTCGCCGCCGATGCAGGCGGCGAGGGAGAGGATCATCGCGCCGGCGAGAGCCGCGCGCGCCGCAGGGTGCCGAAGGCGCAACGGCCTCAGAGATCCATGTAGATGTGGCGCTCGGCCTCGGCGCCCGGATGCGTCACGGCGCCCTTGTAGGTCGGGCCGACGAGCTGCGCGAATTTCCAGACCGCGCCCGAGGCATACATCGTCTCGCGCGGGCCGGGCCAGGCTTCGCGGCGCTTGGCAAGCTCCTCGTCGCTCAGATCGACCGTCAGCGCGCCCTTCACGGCGTCGATGGTGATCATGTCGCCGTTCTTGAGCAGGGCGATCGGGCCGCCATAGGCGCTTTCGGGACCGACATGGCCGACGCAGAAGCCGCGCGTCGCACCCGAGAAGCGGCCATCGGTGATGAGCGCGACCTTCTTGCCCATGCCCTGCCCCGAGAGCGCCGCCGTGGTCGCCAGCATCTCGCGCATGCCGGGACCGCCCGCCGGGCCCTCGTTGCGGATGACGATCACTTCACCCTCCTCGTAGCCGCGATTCTGGACGGCCTCGAAAGCCTCCTCCTCGCTCTCGAAGACGCGGGCCGGGCCGGTGAAGACCTGATCCTCGGCCTTGATGCCCGCGACCTTCACGATGGCGCCCTCGGGCGCGAGATTGCCCTTGAGGCCGACGACACCGCCCGTCTTGGTGATCGGCGTCTCGATCGGGTAGATCACCTTGCCATCTGCCTCGCGGCTGATGAGGTCGAGCTCCTCGCCGATGGAGCGGCCGGAGGCGGTGATGCAATCCTCGTGGATGAGGCCGGCCTTGCGCAGCTCCTTCATCACGACGGGAATGCCGCCCACATCGTAAAGATCCTTGGCGACATGGCTGCCACCCGGCTTGAGATCGACGAAATAGGGCGTATCTCGGAAGATGTCGCAGACATCCTCGAGGAAGAAGTCGATGCCCGCCTCATGTGCGATGGCCGGCAGGTGCAGGCCCGCATTGGTGGACCCGCCCGTGCAGGCCACGACGCGCGCGGCGTTCTGAAGGGATTTGAGCGTCACCACGTCGCGGGCGCGGATGTTCTTCTCGAGAAGGTTCATCACGGCGCGGCCCGACGCCTCGCCATATTGATCGCGGCTCTCGTAGGGGGCGGGCATGCCCGAACTGTTCATCAGCGCGAGGCCGATCGCCTCCGAGACGCAGGCCATGGTGTTCGCGGTGAACTGCCCGCCGCACGCGCCTGCGCTGGGGCAGGCCACACGCTCGAGCATGTCGAGCGCGGCGCTCGACAGGCTGCCGTTCTGGTGGCGGCCCACGGCCTCGAACATGTCCTGAACGGTCAGATCACGGGTGCGGAAATCCTCGGGGATCTCTTCGACCTGGGGTGCGCGGCCGGGCAGGATCGAGCCGCCATAGATGAAGACCGAGGGCGTGTTGAGCCGCACCATCGCCATCATCATGCCCGGCAGGGACTTGTCGCAGCCCGCGAGGCCCACGATCGCGTCATAGGCATGGCCGCGCATCGTTAGCTCGACCGTGTCGGCGATCGCCTCGCGCGACGCCAGCGACGAGCGCATGCCCTCATGGCCCATCGCGATGCCGTCGGTCACGGTGATGGTGGTGAATTCGCGCGGCGTGCCCGAGCCTGCCTTCACGCCCATCTTGACCGCCTGCGCCTGACGGCTCAGCGCGATGTTGCAGGGCGCGGCCTCGTTCCAGCAGGTGGCGACGCCGACGAGCGGCTGATGGATCTCTTCCTCGCTGAGACCCATCGCGTACATGTAGGAGCGGTGCGGCGCCTTGGACGGCCCTTCGGTGACATAGCGGCTGGGCAATTTGGACTTGTCGAACTTGGTCATGAGGGCCTCGCGGAAACCTTGGCTGAAAATACGCTGTCCGAGGAATAGGCGAGCGGCCCTTCTGGCGCAAGCGCGCCGGATCGCGCCGATGCCGCAGCCATGACGATTGCGCGGGCCGGTCCGCGCGGATAGCGTTCGCCCATGCGTTACCCGCTCCATGCCCGGCTCGTCGATCCCGCCCGCCCCAGCGCCTCCCCGTGGCGGCTCCTTCTGGGGGTTGTGCTGGTCATCGTGCTCTTTCTGGCGCTTTCGGTCGGATATGGCTGGCTCTGCACGCAATTCCTGCCGCCCGAGACCTGGGGGCCGGACGGCACCGGAATCGAGACCGCTTCGACCCCGGGAGGCGCGCTGGTCAATCTCTTCGCCTTCGGGCTCCTGATCCTCGCGCTGGCGGTGGTGCTGCCGCTGCTGCACAAGCGCGGGATCGGCACGCTGATCGGGCCGCGCCGCCTCGCGCTTCGGCAATCGGGGCGCGTTGCGGCCTTCGTCGTCGCGGTCCTCGTCCTCGGCTCGCTCGTGCAGCTTTTCGATCCGATCGAGATGCTGCCGGGGCTGCCCGCGGGCCTCTGGCTCGGGCTTCTGCCGCTGACGGTGCTGGGCCTCCTCATCCAGACCGGCGCCGAGGAGCTGCTCTTCCGCGGCTACCTGCAAAGCCAGCTTGCGGCGCGGTTCCGCCATCCGGCGGTGTGGATGGTGCTGCCGTCGGTCCTCTTCGGAATGCTGCATTTCCAGCCCGGCCTCATGGGCGATGCGGCCTGGATCATCGTCCTCTGGGCCATGCTCTTCGGGATCGCGGCAGCGGATCTGACGGCGCGCTGCGGCACGCTCGGACCGGCGATCACTCTGCACTTCATCAACAATTTCGGCGCCATCGCCATCGCGTCGACTTCGGGCTATTTCGACGGCCTCGCGCTCGCCACCTATCCGTTCGGACCCGAGGACACCGCCCTCATGCTGCGATGGATGCCGATGGATCTCGCGCTGCTCTTCTGCTCGTATCTCGCGGCGCGGCTGGCCTTGCGCGTTTGATTGCATTTCCGCGGCGCGCGGCTTATTTCGATGCGAACCGCGACAAACAGGCAGGCCTCATGAACTGGATCACGAATTACATGCGCCCGCGCATCAACTCGATCTTCTCGCGCCGCGAGATGCCCGAGAATCTGTGGACCAAGTGCGATGAATGCGGCTCGATGCTGTTTCACCGCGAGCTGACCGAGAACCAGAACGTCTGCACCAATTGCGGCCACCACATGAACATCGCGCCCCGCGCGCGTTTCAAGGCGCTGTTCGACGGCGGCACCTTTTCCGAAGTCGCCGTACCCGCGCCAAAGCCCGATCCGCTCCATTTCCGCGATCAGAAACGCTATCCCGACCGGCTGAAGGCCGCGCAGAAATCCACGGGCGAGAAGGAGGCGATGCTCGTCGCCACGGGCGAGATCGGGCGCACGCCCATCGTCGCCGCCGCCCAGGATTTCAGCTTCATGGCCGGCTCGATGGGCATGTATGTCGGCAACGCGATCATCGCCGCCGCCGAGACGGCGGTGAAGCTCAAGCGCCCGCTCATCCTCTTTTCGGCGGCGGGCGGCGCGCGGATGCAGGAGGGCATTCTCAGCCTCATGCAGATGCCGCGCACCACGGTCGCGATCCAGATGCTCAAGGAAGCGGGCCTGCCCTATATCGTGGTGCTGACCCATCCCACGACCGGCGGCGTGACCGCCTCCTACGCCATGCTGGGCGACGTTCAGATCGCCGAGCCGAACGCGCTCATCTGCTTTGCCGGGCCGCGCGTGATCGAGCAGACGATCCGCGAGAAGCTGCCCGAAGGCTTCCAGCGGGCGGAATATCTGCTCGATCACGGGATGCTCGACCGCGTGACGCCCCGCCCCAAGATGCGCGAGGAGCTTATCACCATCACCCGCATGCTCCTCGGCCTCACGCCCGCCATCGCGGGCGATCTGCCCGCTCCGCCGAAAGGCGCCGAGCCGAAGGAGACGAGCGACGCGCCCAAGACCGCAGAGCCCGGCGCGGGCGCCAGCAAGACCCAGACCGCCACCGACAAGGCGGCGCAATCGGGCCCCGCAGCCGAGGCGTCGGCCCGCAAATGACCGGCGCAGGATCGGACGTCATCCTCGAGCGGATGATGGCGCTTCACCCCAAGATCATCGATCTGACCCTCGACCGCGTCTGGCGCCTTCTGGTGGCGCTCGGCAATCCGCAGAACGATCTGCCGGCGGTCATCCACATCGCGGGAACGAACGGCAAGGGCAGCACGCAGGCCATGATCCGCGCGGGGCTCGAGGCGGGCGGCAGCCGCGTTCACGCCTATACCTCGCCGCATCTCGCCCGGTTTCACGAGCGCATTCGCCTTGCCGGAAGTCTCATCACCGAAGAGGCGCTGAGCGCGGTTCTGGACGAGTGCTATACCGCCAATGGCAGCGATCCGATCACCTATTTCGAGATCACGACCTGCGCCGCCATCCTCGCCATGGCCCGCACGCCGGCCGATTATACCCTGCTCGAAGTCGGGCTGGGCGGGCGGCTCGATGCGACGAACGTGGTGGCGCGGCCCGAGCTGACCATCATCACGCCGGTCAGCATGGATCACGAGCAATATCTGGGCAACACGCTGGCCAAGATCGCCTTCGAGAAGGCCGGGATCATCAAGCGCGGCGTGCCCTGCGTCGTCGGCCCGCAGACGGACGAGGCACAGGAGGTGATCGAGGAGGTCGCGCAGCGCCACGGCGCGCGGCTCATCGCCCACGGCCAGCACTGGCACATCAGCGCCGAGCGCGACCGCATGATCTATCAGGACGAGAGCGGCCTTCTGGACCTGCCGCTGCCGAACCTGCCCGGCGCGCATCAGATCGAGAACGCGGGCGCCGCGCTCGCCGCGCTGCGCCATCTGGGCAAGGGCGAGGAGGCGGCCGAAGCGGCGGTCACCCGCGCCGAGTGGCCCGCGCGGATGCAGCGGCTCGATCGTGGCGCGTTGGCCGAGACCGTGCCGCAGGCCGAACTTTGGCTCGATGGCGGGCACAACGCCTCGGCGGGCGAGGCGCTGGGACGGCATCTGGCAAGCCTGCCGAGGCGGCCCACGCATCTGATCTGCGGCATGCTCAACACCAAGGACATCGCGGGCTATCTGCGCCCGCTGGCCGCCGAGGCCGCGAGTCTCACCGCGCTGTCGATCCCCGGCGAGGCGAATACCCTGCCCGCCGAGGTGACCGCCGCCGCCGCGAAGGCCGCCGGCATGACGGCGCATGTCGCGCCCGATCTGCGCAGCGCGCTGCGGCGGATCATGGAGGAGGAGCCGACGGCGCGCATCCTCATCTGCGGATCGCTCTACCTCGCGGGGCATGTCCTGCGGGAAAACGGCTGACGCCGCGTAAATTTTTTATGACGGCTAACTATCGGTAATCGATTCGATTTTGCCAATCGAAGGATAGTCCGGACGCCAAAGAGCCTGTTGCGAAGGCCCTAGAAGGTTGACCGATTCGCGCAAAGTCGCCTATATGTTGCGTCGCCAGCTATATCTAGGTGGCCCGATCCCTCGATCGATTTTGCCCGGAGACGCCGACCGCATGCCATGTTTCGCCGCAGATAAAGCGCACCGCGTCGAGGGTCCAGCGGCATGATCCGTCCGGCGCTCCTCTCGCTTGGATTTCTGGGCGTGACCGGCGCACTCATCGCAATTCAGCCGACCGCCCCCCGCAGCATCGACGGCGAGGACGAGCCCGTCACGCGCGCCTCCGCAGGGATGGACACGGAGATCGACATCGACAGCGTCGGAGCGTGGGAGACTGCATCGGTCGAGGCTCCCATTCCCGTCGCTGCGCCGCTTGCCCCCGTGGCCGAGACGCAGCCCCCCCGTATGCCCGAGACCGAGCTCGAGCGCATGATCGCCGCCGCGCTCGGCGAAGGTCAGAGCGACGCCTATATCGACGCGCTGGTGACGAGCGCCGCCGCCTCGGGCGTCGATGTGCCAGGGGAGTTCGTCGGGGAAGGCGGACGCATCGACACGCAGGCGCTCATCGCGGCGCTCTCGCATCATACCGCGCGGGACATTCCCGCGCCCAGCGGCGCCTACACGGTGCAGCCGGGCGATACGCTGGCCAGCATCGCGTATCGCAGCTATGGGCGGACCGATATGGCGAGCCGCATCACGGAGGCCAATCGCGCCACGTTCGACGCGCGGCCCGCATTGATGGTGGGCCAAAGGCTCATCATCCCGCCCCGGAGTTAAGGAACACAGGCAGAAGACCAGAGCAGCAGTGGGCAGAATGATCGAGGGGCCGAACCAACGGCCCCCTTTCATTTTGCAGGGACGGGTGTCTGCGCGACGCTGGGATAAATCCGGCCTTCGGCGCACAAGCGATCACCGGACATAGCCTCGCGCATGAAAAAACCCGGCTCCTTCCGGCGCCGGGTTCTTGTGCTCGAAATCTCGGAGCGGCTCAGTGCAGCTTGGCCTGGACCGTGTCGATCCCCTCGTCGATCAGCTTGTTCGCCTCGGTGGCGCTCATCTGCTTGGCGATCACGTCACGCGCGGCGGCGATGGCGATGGCGACGGCGCGGTCGCGCACTTCGCGCACGGCGCTCGCCTCGGCGGAGGCGATGCGGTCCTCGGCGGCCTGCATGCGGCGGGCGATCGACTTCTTGAGGTCCTCGCGGGCCTGCTCGGACGCGGCGGTCGCTTCGGCCTTGGCCTGCGCGACGATCCGGTCGGCCTGCTCCTGCACGTCCTTCTGCTGACGCTCGTAGGTCGCCAGAAGTGCCTGGGCCTCCTCGCGCAGGGCGCGGGCCTCGTCCAGCTCGGACTTGATGCCTTCGGCGCGCTTGTCGAGCATCTCGCCGATCTTGCCGGGCACCTTGAGGTAGACGAGGAACGCGATGAACAGGATGAACGAGATCATCACGACGAAGTTGGAGTTCGACAGCGAGAAGAACGGACCGGTCGCGGCCAGCGCGGGGCCGGCAGAGACGAGGGCGATCAGGGATGCAAGAATGCGCATGTTCTTAGCCTTTCATCTGCGAGGCGACGGCGGTGTCGACCGATTTGGCGTCGGCGTTGCCGCCCATGGCCGCGACGATCTCCTTGGCGGTGTCCTTGGCCACGGCCTCGACACTTTGCAGGGCGTTGGCGCGGATCTCGTCGATGGCCTTTTCGCCCTCGGCGGTCTTGGCGGCGATTTCGGCGTCGGCCTTGGCCATGGCGGCGTCGAGGTCGGCCTTGATGCCCGCCTTGGTCTCGGCGATGATTTCGTTCGCGTTGCTGCGTGCGTCGGCGAGCGCCTTTTCATAGGCGGCTTCGGCCTCGGACGCCTTGACCTTCAGGTCTTCTGCAGCGGCGATGTCATTGGTGATGGTGCCCTGACGCTCGGCCAGGATGGCGGCGATGCGCGGCAGCGCGATGCGCGACAGCACGAAGAAGATCACGACCAGCGTGACCAGCAGCCAGAAGATCTGGTTGCCCATCCAGTCGGGGCAAAGTTGCGGCAGGCCGATCGCTCCGCCATAGGAGGTGACGCACTGGCTGGCTGTCGCAGCGGCGGTCTCGGTAGCCATGGTGTAGTCCTTTCCCAGGAACCTGTCGGTAAGAGAGGGTGAAGGGCGTGATGCCCTTCACCCATCCCGTAAGGATCAGCTCGGCGGTGTTCTTAGACGGCGAACATCAGCAGAAGCGCGACGAGGAACGAGAAGATCCCCAGTGCTTCGGCGAATGCGATGCCGATGAACATGGTGGCCGTCTGACCAGCAGCGGCCGAGGGGTTGCGCAGGGCGCCGGCGAGGAAGTTGCCGACGACATTGCCCACACCGACGGCTGCGCCGCCCATGCCGACGGATGCCAGACCTGCGCCGATGTAAGCGCCCATTGTTGCGATATCGCCTTCCATGTGATGTCTCCTTACTGTGGAATTTGCGGTATTTCGGTCGGAACGTGCGGCGGGCGGACCCGCCGGTGACTTGGCCTGCGGATCAGTGCGCCGGGTGCAGCGCGTCCTTGAGATAGACGCAGGTCAGAATGGTGAAGACGTAAGCCTGGATGAAGGACACCAGCACCTCGAGCGCGTAGATCGCGGAGATCGCGAGGATCGAGAGCGGCGTCACGGCGAGGCCGATGCCCGTCGAGATGATGATCATCGGCGCGAAGGCCGCGAACACCTTGATGACGGCGTGGCCGGCCATCATGTTGCCCGCCAGACGGATGGAGTGGCTGACCGGGCGCACGAAGTAGGAAATGACCTCGATCAGCGCGAGGATCGGACGCAGCGGCAGCGGCGCGGCGCTGATCCAGAAGAGGCCGAGGAAGCCGGCGCCATGCTTGACGAAGCCGATGACCGTCACCGACACGAAGACCAGAAGCGCGAGCGTCGCGGTCACGCCGATATGGCTGGTCGAGGTGAAGGAGCCGGGAATGAGGCCGACGAAGTTAGCCATGACGACGAACATGAAGATCGTCATGATATAGGGGAAGTAGGGAAGCGCATCGCGGCCCGCGACGTCTTCGACCATCTTGCGGATGAAGCCGTAGGCAAGCTCGGCCATCGACTGCATGCGGGTCGGGATGGACTGGCGGCTCGACGAGCCGAGGACCAGGAGCGCGACCGTGGCCAGAACGGTGATCGCCATCCAGAGCGTCAGGTTGGTCACGGTGAAGATGCCCACGGCGCCGTCGCCGAACAGAGGCTTGATGATGAACTGGTCCATCGGGTGGAACACGAGGCCCGTGGTTTCCCCGGATGCTGCTTCAGTCGCCATCTTTCGCCCTCTCGTCTCGGCCGCCTGCGGCCGTATTGTCCTTGGCCGCTTCGGCCTCTTGCGTCTGCTGGATCTCCTTGGCGCTGCGGATCATCACGTTGATCCCCGCCGCCAGGCCCAGCAATGTGAAGAGCACCAGAAAGATCGGCAATGTGCCGAAAAGGCTGTCGAGCCCGTATCCGATGCCGAAACCGATCAGGAGACCGGCCACCAATTCGATCACCATGCGCCAGGCGAGCTGTGCCTGCGAATAGTGCTCCTCCGTATGGGACTTGGCCGCTTTCGGCGCCTTCAGCGCCTCGATCTTGGCCTCGAGATCGCGAAGCCTGGCGCGATGATCGGGGTCGGTCACTTGGGCAAGCCCCTCATACGTCGGGTTGCGGTAGTGCTATGCGGCGGGGCGTGATGAGTCAAGCGCGCGTGCGTCGCAGGATAACAGCATAGATAGTATTGTTTTTGTTCGGTAATTTCAGCAGGTCTAGAGAGACTGGCCCGCCCGATGGCACCGGGCGAGCGCCCTGCGGACGAGCGAAGCTTATTCAACCAAGCGGTTGAGCAAGGGGCGCACTTTCTCAGCGAACCACGAAGACCGAGCATTTTGCGTGCTGCGCGATGTAGCCGCCATGGGACGAGAAGATGTGTTCCATCATGCCCGGCTCGTGCGAGGCCATGATGACGAGATCGGCGCCGATGCTCTCGATGGCTTCCATCAGCTTGCGGGTGGTGTCGACCGCCGGATCGTTGGACTGGACCGGATGCGCCTCGACATCGGCGCCGTATGCCTCGCGCAGCGATGCGGCGAAGGCCTCGAGCGTCGCGCCGAATTCACCGGGATTGTGCCCGAGACTGCCGGGCAGATCGCCCCCCACGCTGACGACATGCACCGTGGCGCCATGCGTATTGGCCATTTCGCCTGCGAGGTCGAGCGCCTTCTGCTGCTTGTCCTTGTGAACCAGATCGACCGGCACCATGATGTGAGCGAACATGCGTTTTCCTTCCTTGCTTGCGTGAACGGGCATCATGAAGTCGCGCGTATCCGCCGCCCTTGATCTGGCGCAAATCATGAGGAATCGATGACGAACGCCCTCGATCTGACCTTCGCGGCGCTGGCCGATCCGACGCGCCGGGCGATCCTGTCGATGCTGCTGGAAGACGATATGGCCGTGACGGACGTGGCCGAACCCTTCGAGATGAGCCTTGCCGCCATCTCGAAACATCTGGCCATTCTGGGCCGCGCGGGCCTCATCAGTCAGGAGCGGCGCGGGCGCGTCAAATGGTGCAAGCTCGAGCCGGGCGGGCTGCGCGCGGCGTCTGTGTGGATGCAGGGGTTCGGGCAGTTCGAGCCGGTGGATCTCGATGCGTTCGAGATATTCCTCGCCGGCGAGCTGCGGAAAGATGCGGAGTGACCGCGCCGTTGCAAGGCGCGGTCACTCCGTTGAAATCCGTGTTACAGCACGAAGCTGACGATGGCCGCGACGATGACGACAAGGCCGACGAGATAGATGATGTTGCGCATGGTTCTGCCCCTTTGGGTTCGATTTGCATTGCTGCGCCAACGCGGGCCTAGCGCGTAAGGTTCCGAGCCTGCGTATCGCGGGGACGCGCCGCGCCCTCCTCGTTCTTCAGAAGCATCAGCAGCGCCGCGATGGTCAGCCCGACCCCGGCGATCACCAGCGCGGGCGGCAGGGGCTGGCCCAGCGCCGCCTGCCAGATGATGACCCAGGTCGGCAGAAGATAGGTATAGGCCATGACCTTCGCGCTCGGCAGATGCAGCGAGGCGTATTGCAGAAGGACGATGGTGAGCGCCGTCGCGACGATGGTGATATAGGCGAGCGTGATCCACACGATGCCCGGCACCGCGCCCCAGTCGAGCGCGGCGAGCGCGGGCGCGCCCCATGCGCTCAGGATCAGCGCCGCCGCCGCGATGGTGCCGAAGGACATGACCACAGCCGATTGCCCCCGGTTCAGCCTGCGCACCAAGGGCGTGTAGATCGCATGCGCCGTGCAGCCGACGAAGAAGATCGCCTCGCCCCAGCCGAGGCGGAAGGCCAGAAGCGCCGCGAGATCGGCGCGGAAGATCACCCAGAGCGCCCCCGCCGCACCCACCGCGAGCGCCAGCGCGATGCGCGGCGTCATGCGCTGGCGCAGAAGGATATAGCCCGCGATGCCCGAGAGGATCGGAGAAAGCGTGAAAACGGCCGAGAGCGAGACGGCGGGCGCGGTCTTGAGCGCCTCGAACATCAGCACGAAATAGCAGCTGAGCAACGCGCCGAGGATGAGATAGCGCCAGGGCGCCGCCATATCCGCCCGCGTGATCCCGATCCGCCAGACCGCCCAGGCGCCCAGCATTAGCGCCGCCATCCCGAAGCGCAGCGCGTTGAGCGCCGCCGGTGCGATATGCGGCGCCGCCAGCGCGCCCAGCGCGAAGGATCCCGCGATCAGCCCCGAAAAGGCCAGCATCGCCAGATGCCCGCGCAGCGCACCGCTCATGCCCCGGCCCAGCCCTTGGCGCGCTCCTTGAGAAACGCGGTCAGCGCGCGGACCTTGGCGGTGCGATGCAGATCCATGTGCGAGACGAGCCAGAGCGGCGACGCCCATTCCGGGCGCGGCGGCAGAACCTGCCTCAGATCCCCGAGCGCGGCGGCCCGCAGGCAGGGCATGAAGCCGATGCCAATGCCCGCCTCGATCGCCTGCCATTGCGCGTGCGGATCGTCGCTGCGAAAGGCGGTGACGTCGGGCGGCAGGGCGCTTGCCATCCAGCGCGCGGTCGGCGCGCGCGAGTCGGTATCGGCGTGGCCCACGATGCGATGCTCCGCCAGCGCCTCGGCGCTCTGCGGCAAGCCGTGCCGCGCGATATAGGCGGAGGAGGCATAGGGCGCGACCGGCTGCTCGAAGAAGGGCTGCACGACGTTGTCGGGCTGATCGGGCGCGGCGCCCGCGCGAATGGCCAGATGCGCCTCGCCGTATTCCAGCCGAAAGAGCCGCTCGCCGGTCAGGTAGCGCACCGTGAGGTCCGGATAGGTCTCCTGAAACGCGGCGAGGGCGGGCACGAGGAAATGGTTGAACGCCGCGAGCGAGGTGACGACCAGATCGCCCGACACGTCCCCGCCATGCCCCTTGATGCGCCCGGCGAGCTGCGCGAAGCGGTCATCGGCCTCGCGCGCGACCGAGAGAAGATCGGCGCCCGCCTCGGTGGCGGTGTAGCCGCGCGCATGGCGCTGAAAGAGCCGCACGCCCAGCCGCGCCTCGAGCGCGTCGATATGGCGGATGACGGTCGCGTGATGCACACCCAGCGTCGCCGCCGCGCCGCTGACCGTGCCCGCGCGGGCGACGTGATAGGCGGTCTTGATCTCGTCCCAGTTTTCCATCTTCGTCCCTCGATGCGGCGGCGGCGCGGCGCGGCGGGCTGCGCATTCGCGCACAGTGCCGGTTCGCCCCTTGGTAATTGAGCCCGAGCGGACAAGCGAACAATTATGTGCGGCAGAGCGGAGACCCCCCTCCGCGCCCCTTGCCCCGCCGCCGGCCAATCGCCCGCCGCGCCCGGGCCTCATCAGGAGACCTTCCATGACGACCATCTTGCAGATTGACAGCTCGGCCCGCCGCGACGGCTCGACCACGCGCGCGCTTACCGATCGGATTTCGGCCCGCCTCGGCGGCGCCGTCACGCGGCGCGATCTGGCGGCGCCCCTGCCGCAGATCGACGAGGCCTGGGTGGGCGCCAATTTCACGCCCGAGGCCGACCGCTCGGAAGCGCAGAAAGCCGCGCTC
Organism: Roseovarius aquimarinus; assembly: GCF_043661195.1. Lineage (NCBI taxonomy): Bacteria > Pseudomonadati > Pseudomonadota > Alphaproteobacteria > Rhodobacterales > Roseobacteraceae > Roseovarius > Roseovarius aquimarinus. The sequence goes on along the minus strand of NZ_JBIHMM010000003.1, from coordinate 476,874 downwards.
GCCCTGTCGGATACGCTGATCGCCGAGATCGAGGCGGCGGATGTGCTGGTGATCGGCGTGCCGATCTACAATTTCGGCGTTCCGGCGGCGCTCAAGCTCTGGATCGACCAGGTGGCGCGCGCGGGCCGCACCTTCCGCTATACCGAGGCGGGTCCGGTGGGCCTTCTGACCGGCAAGCGCGCCGTGCTGGCCGTCGCCTCGGGCGGGACCGCGCTCGGCTCGGAGATCGATTTCGCGACAGGCTACATGCGCCATGTACTCGGCTTCATCGGGATCACCGATGTGGAGGTGGTCGAGGCCGGCCGGCAGATGGTCGATGCGGATGCCGCGCAGGCCAAGGCCGATGCCGGGATCGAGGCGCTCGGCCGCGCCGCCGCCTGAGCCGTGCGTCCGGGGCGGCGCTTGACTCGCGCGGCGCCCCGGCCTAGAAGGCCCGCAATTCCCGGAAGCGCTCTCGTCTTCCGGTCCCTTGGCCAATGCCGGGATCGCCCTCCGTCAGCGCGTCTGCGCCCACGGGGGCTCTTTCGGTTTGGCGCGTCCGGTGCCTGAAGGAGACGAGCGAGATGTTTGAAAATCTGTCCGAACGCCTCTCCGGTGTCTTCGACCGCCTGACGAAACAGGGCGCGCTCAGCGAAGAGGACGTCAAGACGGCCCTGCGCGAGGTGCGCGTCGCGCTTCTGGAGGCGGACGTGTCGCTGCCCGTCGCGCGCGAATTCGTCAAGAAGGTGCAGAGCCAGGCGACCGGGCAGGCGGTGCTGAAATCCATCACGCCGGGCCAGCAGGTCATCAAGATCGTGCATGACGCCCTGATCGACACGCTGCGCGGCGAGGGCGATCCCGGCGCGCTCAAGATCGACAACGCGCCCGCGCCGATCCTGATGGTCGGCCTGCAGGGGTCGGGCAAGACGACGACCACCGCGAAACTCGCCAAGCGCCTGACCGAGCGGGACGGCAAGCGCGTGCTGATGGCCTCGCTCGACGTGAACCGCCCCGCGGCGATGGAGCAACTCGCCATTCTCGGCAAGCAGATCGGCGTCGATACGCTCGCCATCGTGCCGGGCGAGGATCCCGTCCAGATAGCCAAACGCGCCAAGACGCAAGCGAGCCTCGGCGGCTACGATGTCTACATGCTGGATACCGCCGGGCGCCTTCACATCGACGCCGAGCTGATCGCCCAGGCTGCCGCCGTGCGCGACGTGGCGAACCCGCGCGAGACCCTGCTGGTGGTCGACGGCCTCACCGGCCAGGACGCGGTGAACGTCGCGACCGAGTTCGACGACAAGATCGGCGTCACCGGCGTCGTGCTCACCCGCATGGATGGCGACGGGCGCGGCGGCGCCGCGCTCTCGATGCGCGCCGTCACCGGCAAGCCCATCCGCTTCGTCGGCCTCGGCGAGAAGATGGACGCCATCGAGACCTTCGAGGCCGAGCGCATCGCGGGCCGCATCCTCGGCATGGGCGATATCGTCAGCCTCGTCGAGAAGGCGCAGGCCACGATGGAGGCCGAACAGGCCGAGCGCATGATGCGCCGCTTCCAGAAAGGTCAGTTCAACATGAATGACCTGCGCTCGCAACTCGAGCAGATGCAGAAGATGGGCGGCATGGAATCGGTCATGGGCATGATGCCCGGCATGGGCAAGATGGCCAAGCAGGTGCAGGAAGCGGGCTTCGACGACAAGATCATCGCGCGCCAGATCGCCCTCATCCAGTCCATGACCAAGAAGGAGCGCGCGAACCCGCAGATCCTTCAGGCCAGCCGCAAGAAGCGGATCGCCAAGGGCGCGGGCCTTGAGGTGAGCCAGCTCAACCAGCTTTTGAAGATGCACCGCCAGATGGCGGACATGATGAAGAAGATGGGCAAGGGCGGCATGCTGAAACAGGCGATGAAGGGCATGTTCGGCAAGGGCGGCGGCCCCACCCCCGAAGAGATCCAGAAGATGGACCCGAAGGCGCTGGAACAGGCGGCCAAGCAAATGGGCGGCTCGATGCCCGGCGGTCTCGGCGGCTTGGGCGGAATGGGCGGCGGCGGTCTTCCCCCTGGTCTTTCGGGCTTCGGACGCAAGAAGTGATCCACATGCGTGCATCCTACCCCAGATATTCCGGCCCCGAACGGCCCGTCCGTTCCGCGGCGGCGGCACAGATGAAGGAGCGGCTTCATGAACGTTGATATCCCCCGCCTCGAGACCGAGCGCCTGATCCTGCGCGCGCCGTGCGAGCGCGATATCGAGCCGACGATCGCATTTCTGCTGGACGAGGCCCGCTCGCACGGCTTCGGCTCCGAGCCGGACCGCGGCAGCGCCTGGCGCTGGTTCGCGATGAATCTCGGTCATTGGGCGCTGCGCGGCTTCGGGTATTTCATCATCGAGGACAAGGCGTCGGGTCAGCCCTGCGGCCTGACCGGCATCTGGGCGCCCGAAGGCTGGCCCGAACCCGAGCTTGGCTATGTCGTCTTCGACGGGTTCGAGGGGCGCGGCATCGCCCACGAGGCCGCGCTGCGGGCGCGCGAGTGGGCCTATGTCGATCTGGGGCTCACCAGCCTCGGCTCGCATATCGTGCCGGGCAACACCCGCTCCATCGCGCTGGCCGAGCGCATGGGCGCGCGATACGAGCGGACCTACATGAACCCGCATATGGGCGAGGACATGATCTACCGTCACCCCTCGCCCGAGGATCTGGGGCTTACGCCCGCAGCGGGAAAGGTGGGCGCATGACCGCCTCCCCCTCCGCCCGCGCCGCGCAACTGCTCAAGGATCACCGCGACAGCATCGACCGGCTGGACGCGATCCTCGTCTACACGCTGGGCGAGCGGTTCAAGCACACGCAATCCGTCGGCCGCCTCAAGGCCGAGCACGACCTTCCCCCGTCCGATCCCGCGCGCGAAGCCGCGCAGATCGCGCGCCTGGAGGATTTGGCGAGACAGGCCGATCTGGATCCTGAATTCGCCAAGAAGTTCCTGAACTTCATCATCGCTGAAGTCATTCAGCACCACAAACAGCACCAATCGTAATCAAAGACCCAAGGAGATACCCCCATGGCCATGAAAATTCGCCTCGCCCGCGGTGGCAGCAAGAAGCGCCCCCACTATTCCATCGTCGCCGCCGACAGCCGCATGCCGCGCGACGGCCGCTTCATCGAGAAGCTGGGCACCTACAACCCGCTCCTGCCCAAGGACAGCGAAGACCGCGTCAAGATGGACATCGAGCGCGTTCAGGCGTGGATCGAGAAAGGCGCGCAGCCGACCGACCGTGTCGCGCGCATGCTCGAAGCCGCAGGCGCCCGCCCCAAGACCGAGCGCGCCAACATGAAGAAGGCCGTCCCCGGCAAGAAGGCACAGGACCGCGCTGAAGAGCGCGCCGCCAAGGCCGCCGCTCTCGAGGAGGCCAAGAACGCCCCCGCCGAGGCCCCGGCCGAGGACACGCCCGCCGAAGAGGCAGCCGCCGAAGAGTAAAGCCGGGAGCGCGCTGGGATGTCGACGTTTTCCGAAGGCTTCCAGTCCGATCTGGCTGATCTGATGCGTTGGCGGCGCGATGTGCGCCGCTTTCGCACCGATCCCGTGGACGAGGCAGCGCAGGCGCGCTGCCTCGACGCGTTTCGCATGGCCCCGTCCGTGGGGCTGAGCGAGCCTTGGCGCATCGTCGAGGTGGCGAGCGGCGCCGCGCGCGAGGCCGCGCGGCTGAATTTCGAGACCGCGAATGCCGATGCGCTCGCGGGCTACGAAGGCGAGCGCGCGCAGCTTTACGGCACCCTCAAGCTGTCGGGGATGCGCGATGCGCCGGTGCAACTGGCCGTTTTCTGCGACGAGGAGACGCCCAAGGGCGCGGGTCTCGGCGCGGGCACCATGCCCGAGATGCGGCGTTATTCGGTGGTCTGCGCGGTCACGCAATACTGGCTCGCGGCGCGCGCGCTGGGTCTCGGGGTCGGCTGGGTGTCGATCCTCGATCCTGCCCGGCTGGCGCGTGATCTCGATGTGCCGGAGGCGTGGCGCCTCGTGGCCTATCTCTGCATCGGCTGGCCCGAGGCCGACAGCCTGACCCCCGAACTCGAGAGTGCCGGCTGGGAGGAGCGCGCGGCGCCCCTCGCCCCGCTGCGGCGCTGAGCGCCGATGCTGCGCAAGCCGATCTTCTGGGGCCTGCTCTTTCTTGCGGGCTGGGGCTATGGCAAATATCAACACGCCGAGGCATGTGCGGCGGCAGGCGGGCAGGTGGTGCGCGGCCTCTGCGAGGGAGAGACGCGATGAGCGAGCAAGGCGAAATGATCTGCATCGGGGCCGTCGCGGGCTCCTTCGGGGTGCGCGGCGAGGTGCGGCTCAAGAGCTTCGCGGCCGTGCCCGAGGATATCGCGGCCTACGGCCCGCTGACGGCCGAGACCGGCGGCGCGTCGTTCAGCGTGACGCTCACCGGCCAGACCAAGGGCGGCTTCACCGCGCGCCTGTCGGGAATCCGCACCAAGGAAGAGGCCGATGCGCTGCGCGGCGTGCGCCTCATGGTGGCCCGCTCGCGCCTTCCGAGCCTGCCGGACGATGAATTCTATCACGCCGATCTCGTCGGCCTCGCCGTTCACGACACGGGCGGCGCGCCGCTCGGCAAGGTCCGCTCGGTGCTCAACCACGGCGCCTCGGATCTTCTGGAGATCGCCGTGCCGGGCATGGCCGAGACGGTGCTCTTGCCTTTCACGCGCGCCTCGGTTCCGACAGTCGATCTGGCAGAGGGTCGCATCGTCGCCGACCCGCCCGAGGGCCTTTTCCCCGACGGCTGAGCCCGGCTGGAACCTTTCGCGGCGCTCACGGGTTTGTGAGCGGAAGGGCCGGCGCGGCCGGCCAGCAACCGAAAGGACATGTTCATGCTCGAGTGGATTCTCATCCTTCTCGCCATCGCGGCCATCGCCGGCCTTCTGGGCTTCAACAACCTGTCGGGCCTCGCGCTCTCGGGGGCCAAGCTCCTGATCTTCGTGGCGCTGGTGCTTTTCCTGCTGGTGCTCTTCGGGGTCATCGCGCTCGCCTGAGGCGGCATCTCGGGCCTGACGCCGCGCCGCTGCGTCGCCGCAATCCCGGCTCAATTAAGGCGCAAGCAACATTTACCGTTAATGCAAGTAAACCATTATCCGCGTGCCGGTTTCCGGCGCGCGGCTTCTTGCAGGCAGAGGCGAGATGGCCACGAACGACAACACCAACCCCGGCACGCAGGCGAGCCAGACGCTCAATGCGACCTCGGGCGCCGACACGCTCACCGGGGGCCTCGGAAACGACACGATCGACGGGCTCGACGGGAACGACTTCCTGCGCGGCGACGGCGGCGTGCGCGGAAGCTGGCATTTCGAGACCTACAACCGCGATTTCTCGAGCGCCAACGGGCAGGCCTTCACGATCGAGAGCGGGACGCGCACCGGCTCGGGTTATGTCAGCGATTTCAACGAGGGCGGTCTCACCAACACGCTGCGCGGCACCTCGGGCAACCCCGAGGATTTCGGCGTCATCTATACCAGCACGCTCAACACCGTGCAGGGCGGCACTTACCGGCTCAACCTGACCTCGGATGACGGCTCGACCATCCAGATCTTCGACAGCAACGGCAACGCGCTGAATTTCGCCAACCAGAGCGGCGGCACGCTTAATTACCTCAACAACGATTTTCACCAAGCCTCGACGACGCGGTTCGGGGACGTGGTGCTGTCGGCCAACCAGACCTACACGATCCAGATCCGCTATTGGGAGAACGGCGGCCAAGACAATCTCAGCGCGACCATTCGCGGACCGGACACCGCCAACGTGGCGCAGGATCTGCTGACCTCCCCGATGATCGGGATGCCGCCGGGGCCGAGCTATTCGGTCACGGGCGTGCCCGCGGGCGTCGAAGGCAACGATTCGCTGACCGGGGGCGCGGGCGACGACACGCTCCTCGGCGATGGCGGCAACGACACGCTGACGGGCGGCGCGGGCAATGACAGCCTTCTTGCCGGCACCGGGAACGACGAGCTGCGCGGCGGCGCGGGCGACGACACGCTGCGCGGCGAGGCCGGGAACGACACGATCCTCGGAGGGGGCGGGCGCGACATCCTGTCGGGCGGCGACGGCGACGACCGGCTGACCGGCGGCGCCGATCGGGACACGATTGCCGGGGACGCGGGCAACGACACGCTCGACGGGGGCAATGGCGACGATGTGCTGACGGGGGGCGCCGGAAACGACCGGTTCGTCTATGCGCCCGGCTCCGGCAACGACACGATCACGGATTTCGGGACGGGCAACGCGGGCTCGATCACCGATGGCGACGGATCGAACAACGACTCGCTCGATCTCAGCGCCTTCTATTCCGGGCTGACCGAACTGCGGAACGATTTCAGCGATGACGGAATCCTGAACCAGTCCGTGGGCGACTATTCCGACAACACGGCGATGAACGGCTCGATCACGCTCACCGGCGTGACGCGCAACGATCTGACCAACGACACGACCGGCGTCGTCTGCTTCGCGCGCGGCACGCAGATCCACACGCTGCGCGGGCGCATCGCCGTCGAGGCTGTGCGCGCCGGCGATCTCATTCAGACCCGCGACGACGGCGTGCAGCCGGTGCGCTGGGTCGGCTCGCGGCGCGTGGCGGCGGCTGGTCGCTTCGCCCCGATCCGCATCAGGGCGGGCGCCATGGGCAACGACCGCGATCTGCTCGTCTCGCCGCAGCATAGGCTGCTCATGCGCGGCTGGCGCACGGAGCTTTTCACCGGCGAGCCGGAGGCGCTGGCCGCGGCCAAGCTTCTGGTCGGCACCCCCGGCATCAGCGAGGCACCGGGCGGCAGCGTCGAGTATTTCCATATCCTCTTCGACCGGCACCAGTTGATCCTGGCCGAGAATTGCTGGTCCGAGAGTTTCCAGCCGGGCGAGATGGCGCTGAGCGCGCTGGAGGAGGCGGTCCGGGCCGAGCTTTTCGCCCTCTTTCCCGCGCTGCGCAGCCTCGGCCCTTCGTCGTATGGTCGCGACGTGCGGCGCAGCCTGCGCGCGCATGAAGCCGCGCTTTGCCGCATGGCGGCCTGAGCGCCGCGACATCGCTTGCCAAGAGTGGCGCGCGCGGGCTATGGCCAGCGCATGTCCAGCCCGTCCGATCCTTCCGAGAGCGGCCCCAAGCGGTCGCATGGCCGCAAGTCGGTGACGCTGACCGCCGCCCCGCGCGATCTGATGGGCGAGGCCGAGCGGCTGAGCCGCGCGTGGCAGGTTCAGGTCATCACCCTTCTTCCGCAGGCCTTTCCGGGCATCCTCGGCGAGAGCCTGACGGGCCGCGCGCTGAAAGACGGGCTTTGGCAGCTCGAGACGGTGGATCTGCGCAGCCACGGCATCGGCAAGCATCGCAATGTCGACGACACGCCCGCGGGCGGTGGCGCGGGGATGGTCCTGCGCGCGGACGTGATGGGCACCGCGATCGAGGCCGCGCAACGGCATTCCGCACCCGGCAGCCCGCTCATCTATCTCAGTCCGCGCGGGCGGCGCTTCGATCAGGCGATGGCGCGCGATTTGGCGGCGGGCCCGGGCATGACGCTGATCTGCGGGCGTTTCGAAGGGCTCGACGAGCGGGTGATCGAGCATTACGGCGCCATCGAGGTCTCCTTGGGGGATTTCGTGATGACCGGCGGCGAGATCGCGGCGCAGGCCATGATCGACGCCGCGCTCCGCCTGCGGCCCGGCATCCTCGGCAACGAGGCGAGCGCCGTCGAGGAAAGCCATTCGAGCGGTCTTCTGGAGCATCCGCACTACACCCGCCCCGCCGAGTGGCAGGGCCGCACCATCCCGGGCGTGCTGATGTCCGGCAATCACGGCGAGATCGCCCGCTGGCGCCAGGCCGAGGCCGAGCGGCTGACGCGGGAGCGGCGGCCCGACATGTGGGCGCGGCGCGCGGCGACCGGCAGCTCCGAGGACTGACGCGCGCCGCCCTTGCAATAGCCGGTCATCTGCCGTAAAGCCCGCCCATCCCGGCGCGGAGCCATCCGAGTCGGGTCTGCTCGGCGTTGCGTCTTGCCGGATGTTCCTTTCATCCGGGCCGCGCGCGCTTCGGGCGCCACACAAGATAATGACGATCCGATCTGGGGCGGACTTTCGGCAATAGGGCCGGGGGGATCCGGGCAAGGACCACCAGCTCTCGGGGCGCGAAACACTTTGCGGACCAAAACCGCAAGCAACCCAGGAGACAAGCGATGGATATTATCGCTCAGATCGAAGCGGAACAGATTGCCGAACTCGGCAAGACCATTCCCGATTTCAAGGCCGGCGACACCGTGCGCGTCGGCTTCAAGGTGACCGAAGGCACGCGCACCCGCGTTCAGGCCTTCGAGGGCGTCTGCATCAGCCGCAAGAACGGCGAAGGCATCGCCGGCTCGTTCACCGTGCGCAAGATTTCCTTCGGCGAAGGCGTGGAGCGCATGTTCCCGCTCTATTCGACCAACATCGACAGCATCGAGGTCGTGCGCCGTGGCCGCGTCCGCCGCGCCAAGCTGTATTACCTGCGCTCGCGCCGTGGCAAATCCGCGCGCATCGCGGAAGACACCACCTACAAGCCCAAGAAAGCGTAAGGACCGGTACGATGAAAAAAGACATCCACCCCGATTACCACGAGATCGACGTCAAGATGACCGACGGCACGATCCTGAAAATGCGCTCGACCTACGGCAAGGAAGGCGATCAGCTGTCGCTCGACATCGACCCCACCGTGCACCCCGCATGGACCGGCGGCTCGTCGCGCCTGATGGACACGGGCGGCCGCGTGTCGAAGTTCAAGAAGAAATACGAAGGCCTCGGCTTCTGAGCCAACCGCCTTGTCGGAGTTTCGCGAACGCCGCCCCCAACGGGGCGGCGTTTTTCATGTCGCGTGCCACGCCGGACGCTGGAACGCGGCGGCGCCGCGCGCTATGTGCGGGCGCATGGATCACAAGGCTTTCATCGCGCAATTGCCCCCCGATAAGCTGGCCGCGCTCAGCGCGCGCGATGATAAGGCCGGGCTGCGGCATCTGGCGGGCCATGCGGGGCTGATCGCGGCGCTGGCGGTCTGGATCGCGCAGGGCTGGCCGCTCTGGCAGGCGGCGCTGCTGCTCCAGGGCATCGCGATCTGCTTTCTCTTCACGCTCGCGCATGAGGCGACGCACAAGACGCCTTTCGCGTCGCTGAGGCTCAATGAATGGGTCGGGCGCGTCTGCGGCGTCTTGATGCTGCTCCCGTTCGAGTGGTTCCGCTATTTCCACCTCGCCCATCACCGCCATACGAACGATCCCGAGCGCGACCCGGAGCTGGAGGGCGGGCGGCCCGAAACCCGCCGGGACTACATCCGTCACATCTCGGGCCTGCCCTACTGGATCGCGATGGCGCGCATCACGCTGAATTGCGCGCGGGGCCGCATGGACCCCGCCTATATTCCCGCCCGCGCCCGGCCCCGCATCATCCGCGAGGCGCGCGCGATGCTGGCGATCTATGCCGCCGTTCTGGCGAGCCTCCTTGTCTCGCCGCTGCTCTTCTGGATCTGGCTGCTGCCCGCGCTTCTGGGCCAGCCGTTCCTGCGGCTCTACCTTCTGGCCGAGCACGGGCGCTGCCCGATGGTGGCCGACATGCTCCGGAACACGCGCACGACGCATACCAACCGCGTCATCCGCTTCCTTGCGTGGAACATGCCCTATCACGCCGAGCATCACGCCCTGCCGAACGTGCCCTTCCATCGGCTACCCGATCTTCATGCGCATATGCGAGGGCATCACGGCGTGTTGCAGTACGGCTATGCCGCGTTCAGCGCGGACTATGCGCGCAATCTGCGGTGAGGCTTGCACGCAAGGGGGATGCGCGGTAACTCGCCAAGCGAGCACTGACCGAGGACAGCCCGATGGACGATCTGCGCGACAAGTATATCAGCCTCATTGCCAAGGCGGGCGACGAGGCCACGCTCGAGGATCTGCGTGTGCAGGCCGTGGGCAAGAAGGGCGAGATCAGCCTCGCCATGCGCGAGCTCGGCAAGATGAGCGCCGAGGAGCGGCAGACCGCCGGGCCCAGGCTGAACGCGCTGAAGGACGAAATCACCTCGGCCCTCGCCGCCAAGAAGGAAGCGCTGGGCGATGCCGCCCTCGACGAGCGTCTGCGCGGTGAATGGCTCGACGTGACGCTGCCCGCGCGCACGCGGCGGCAGGGCACGATCCACCCGATCAGCCAGGTGACCGAAGAGGTGACCGCGATTTTCGCCGATATGGGCTTCGCCGTGGCCGAAGGCCCGCAGATCGAGAGCGACTGGTACAATTTCGACGCGCTGAACATCCCCGGCCACCACCCCGCGCGGGCCGAGATGGACACGTTCTATACCCATCGCGGCGAGGGGGACGAACGCCCGCCGCACGTTCTGCGCACCCACACCTCGCCGGTGCAGATCCGCGCGATGCAGGCCGAGGGCGCGCCCATCCGCGTCATCGCCCCGGGCCGCGTCTACCGCGCCGATTACGACATGACGCACACGCCGATGTTCCACCAGATCGAGGGGCTGGCCATCGACAAGGACATCTCGATGGCGAACCTGAAATGGGTACTGGAGGAGTTCGTGAAGGCCTTCTTCGAAGTGGACGATGTCGAGCTGCGCTTCCGCGCCTCGCATTTTCCTTTCACCGAGCCGTCGGCCGAGGTCGACATCCGCTGCTCATGGGAGGGCGGCACCCTGAAAGTGGGCGAGGGCGACGACTGGCTCGAGATCCTGGGGAGCGGCATGGTGCACCCCAAGGTGCTCGAGGCCGGGAATATCGACCCCGCCGCATGGCAGGGCTTCGCCTTCGGCATGGGGATCGACCGGATCGCGATGCTGAAATACGGGATTCCGGATCTGCGGGCGTTTTTTGATTCAGATCTACGGTGGCTGCGGCATTATGGGTTTGCCGCGCTCGATGTGCCTACGCTCAGGGGTGGGTTGAGTAGGTGACTTTCCACTACTCTAAAGCAACTATGGCAGAAGCGCTTACGATTGTAGGTGAAGAAGGCATACATGGCTTTGAGTAAAATCGACTTATGGAACTTATGTTCGAGCAATCGAACTATAGATCTTCGCGCCGGTTTAGATTTTCGGCCGCGCCGGCCCACAAATTATCGCCAGAGACGTTTGAAACTTATTTGATTTTGGCTTGGCGGTTTGGCTTCTTGGAGCGCTCGAAGTATCATGAAGTTAATTGGGTATCGGGTTTGGACAAATCTTCTTATGATCTCGAAGGTGAAGTCGTTCGTCTGACGCGTGAGGGCTGGGAATACCTTGAAGAAAACAACAAACTGCTGCTCCACCAATGGGGATCCACTTTAGTTGAACGTGTCCCACATGCTGTCACGAGTATTTTCACTGCGGCCCTAACAACTTGGGCAATACTCTATTGGGGCGCTCCTTAAAGATGCTGACAACATAAAGAATGATCTTCGCTGCAAGTCCTAAATTGCATGGTTATTCCATTCCCGTTTCGCTATTTTGCCTTTAGCCGGACGCGCGCCTGCCCGTGGGTTGGCGCTGCAACGGCTGAGCGGCGCGCTTTATGCCTGCCAAGTCCGTCCTCCATTCGAACGACAGCACGACTTTGCAAAAGCGCCAGCCCGCCGGGACGGGCAGGCGCTCGTCCGGCGCCTTCGGCGTGATTCCGGACGAAGGGGCGCGCCTTCCTTGGGCCCTTCACCTTGATTTCAGCCACTTTGGCTCCCTTTATTGGCCTCAGACCAAAAGGAGGCCGCCGATGCGTCTATTCAGACATGAAAACCGCCAGAACTCCGCAGAAAGCCGGCGTCTCTACGCAATGTTCGAACTCGCCTACACGCTCGTCGATTTCGCCGCCGCCATCTCCTTTCTCATCGGCTCGATCCTCTTCTTCTGGGCCGAATACGAGACCCAGGCCATCTGGCTTTTCGTGATCGGCTCGGTCTGTTTCTGCCTCAAGCCCACCATCCGCCTCGTGCGCGAGATCAAGCTGCTGGAAATGGGCGATACCGAAGACCTTGCGGAGCGGCTCGAGAAGTAAGCGGCCTTTCCCCGCCGCGCCTTCTGCGCTATGCGAAGCCAACGCGAAAACGACCTCATGGATGACGGCACATGAAATTCACGATCTCCTGGCTCAAGGACCATCTCGACACATCGGCCACGGTCGATGAGATCGCCTATGCGCTGACCGATCTGGGCCTCGAGGTGGAGAGCATCGCGAACCCCGCCGCGCGGCTGGCCGATTTCACGCTGGGCCATGTCACCCATGCCGAGCCGCATCCCGATGCGGACCGCCTGCGCGTCTGCAAGGTCGCGACCGGCGAGGGCGAGCTTCAGATCATCTGCGGCGCGCCCAACGCGCGCGAGGGGATCACCGTCGTCGTGGCCAAGCCCGGCGTCTATGTGCCCGGCATCGACACCACCATCGGCATCGGCAAGATCCGCGGCATCGAGAGCCACGGCATGATGTGCTCGGAGCGTGAGATGGAGCTTTCGGACGAGCATGACGGCATCATCGAGCTTCCCTCGGGCGAGGTGGGCGAGCGCTATATCGACTGGCTGGCCAAGAACGATCCGGCCAAGGTCGATCCCGTGATCGAGATCGCGATCACGCCCAACCGCCCCGACGCGCTGGGCGTGCGCGGCATCGCCCGCGATCTGGCCGCGCGCGGCCTCGGCAAGCTGAAGGACGCGCCGAGCGCGCATGTCGAGGGGCAATTCCCCTGCCCCATCAACGTGACCATCGACGAGGACACCGCGACGAACGGCTGCGAGGTCTTCGCGGGCCGCCTCATCCGCGGCGTCACGAACGGGCCGAGCCCGAAATGGCTCCAGGACCGGTTGCGCGCCATCGGACTGCGTCCGCGCTCGGCGCTGGTGGACATCACGAATTTCTTCACCTTCGATCGCAACCGCCCCCTGCATGTCTTCGACGCGGGCAAGGTCACCGGCGATCTGCGTGTCCACCGCGCCAAGGGCGGCGAGACGCTGATCGGCCTCGACGAGAAGGAATATACCTTCTCCGAAGGGCAAGTCGTGATTTCCGACGAGAGCGGCATCGAGAGCATCGGCGGCATCATGGGCGGCCTCGCGACGGGCTGCACGAGCGAGACGACGGATGTCTTTCTCGAGGCCGCCATCTGGGACAACGTCCAGATCGCGAACACGGGCCGCGCGCTCAAGATCAACTCGGACGCGCGCTACCGCAACGAGCGCGGCATCGATCCGGCATTCAACATGGAGGCCGTGGATCTCGCCGCGCAGATGATCATGGATCTGTGCGGTGGCACGCCCTCGAACCTCGTGAAGGCGGGCCGCGTGCCGGATGTGCGCCGCGCCTACAAGCTGGTGCCCGCGCGGGTGCAATCGCTGGTGGGCATGGACATTCCCGAGAGCGAGCAGCGCCAGACGCTGACGGCGCTCGGCTTTCGGCTCGACGGCGATCTGGCATCGGTGCCGAGCTGGCGGCCCGATATCCTGGGCGAGGCCGATCTGGTCGAAGAGGTGGCGCGCGTCGCCTCGCTGACGAAGCTCAAGGGCCGCCCCCTGCCGCGCATGCAAGCCGGCGTGCCCGCGCCGATCCTCTCGCCCGCGCAGAAGCGCGAGCAGATCGCCCGGCGCACGGCGGCGAGCCTTGGCTACAACGAATGCGTGACCTACAGCTTCATCGACCATGCGAGCGCGACGCTTTTCGGCGGCGGCGATGACGCGACCATGCTGGCCAACCCGATCAGCAGCGAGATGAGCCATATGCGCCCCGCCCTTCTGCCCGGCCTCCTGCAGGCCGCAGCCCGCAACCAGGCGCGCGGGATTTCCGACATGGGCCTTTTCGAGGTCGGCCACGCCTTCCACGGCGGCGAGCCGGGCGAGCAGCATTTGCAGGTCGCGGGCGTCCTGCTGGGCCGCACCGGCCCGAAGGACGTGCATGGCGGCAGCCGCGTTGTCGATCTCTATGACGTGAAGGCCGATGCCGAAGCGATCCTTTCCGCCATCGGCGCGCCCGCCAAGGTGCAGATCCTGCGCGGCGCGGATGCATGGTGGCACCCGGGGCGCCACGGCATGATCTGCCTCGGCCCCAAGAAGGTGCTCGGCGTCTTCGGCGAGCTGCACCCCAAGACGCTGCGCGCGATGGGCATCAAGGGGAGCGCGATGGCCTTCACGCTCTGGCCGGCCGAGATCCCGCTGCCGCGCAACGCCACGGCCAACCGGGGCGCGGCGCAGATGCACGGGCTGCAAGCGGTCGAGCGCGATTTCGCCTTCGTCGTGGATGCCGATGTCGAGGCTCTGACGCTCGTCAACGCGGCGGCGGGCGCCGACAAGGCGCTGATCGAAGACGTCCGCGTCTTCGACGAATTCATCGGCGGCAGCCTCGGCGAGGGGCGCAAGTCCCTGGCGATCACCGTGAGGCTCCAGCCCACCGAGGCGACGCTGAAGGATGCCGATATCGAGACCGTCTCGGCCAAGATCGTCGAGAAGGTCGCCAAGGCCACGGGGGGCACCCTGCGCGGCTGAACCGAAGGAAGGAGAGGACATGCTGAACGTCTATCTGAGCGGCGAGATTCACACCGACTGGCGCGACCGGATCGAGGAGGGCGCCAAGACAATCGACATTCATTTCAGCGCGCCCGTCACCGATCACGGCGCCAGCGACGATTGCGGCGTGGCGATCCTCGGGGCCGAGGACGACAAGTTCTGGCACGACCACAAGGGCGCCAAGCTGAACGCGATCCGCACCCGGATGGGGATCGAGGAAGCCGATGTCGTGGTCGTGCGCTTCGGCGAGAAATACAAGCAATGGAACGCGGCCTTCGATGCGGGCTATGCCGCGGCCTTGGGCAAATCGCTCATCATCCTTCAGCCCGAGGAGCATGACCACGCGCTGAAGGAGGTGGACGCGGCCGCCCTCGCCGTCGCGCGCACGCCCGAGCAGGTGGTGCAGATCCTGCGCTACGTCCTCGAAGGCACGCTGCCCAAGTGAGGCGCGGCCCGGCGCGCCGACGGGCCTTGCCGCTCACCCGTCGCGCTTGGGGATCTTCATGCCCCGCTGCACCGCCGAGCGCGCCATGAAGCGCTCGAGATAGGCGATGCAATTGGGATGCCCAGCCCAGCCGACCGCTTCCTTCGCGCCGTAGAAGTCCAGCGCGTTCAGCCACGGCGCGATCGCCATGTCCGCAATCGAATAGTCCCCTGCGATCCAGTCGCGCCCCTCGAGCCGCCCCTCGATCACGCCCAGGAGGCGCTTCGCCTCGTTGATGTAGCGATCGCGCGGGCGCGGGTCCTCGATCTCGGCGCCCGCGAATTTGTAGAAGAAACCGAGCTGGCCCAGCATCGGCCCCAGCCCGCCCATCTGGAACATCAGCCACGCCAGCACCTCGGCCCGCGCGGCGCCCGCCTCGGGCAGGAACTGTCCGGTTTTCTCGGCGAGGTAGATCAGGATCGCGCCGCTCTCGAAGAGCTCGACAGCGCCCTCGGGGCCGTTCGGATCGATGATCGCGGGGATCTTGCCGTTGGGGTTGAGCGCGGTGAAGGCCTCGCTCTTGACGTCCTTGTCGGCGAGCGTGACGAGATGCGGCTCGTAGTCGAGCCCCGTCTCCTCGAGCATGATCGACACCTTGACGCCGTTCGGCGTGGGGAAGGAATAGAGTTGCAAGATATCGGGTCGGCTGGCGGGAAAGCGGGCGGTGATGGGGTGCGAAAGTGCCATGCGATGATGTCTCCTGTCTGGGAGCCACAAGCTAGCGCGGCGGCGCGCAGAAAACATGGATTTGCCGGTGCGGATATGTGCTAGGCTCCCTGCGCATGTGCGCAGATCGCATGCGACTATGGGGGACACCAAAAAATATGCTTAACGAATTCAAGGATTTCATCGCCAAGGGCAATGTCATGGACATGGCTGTCGGTATCATCATCGGCGCGGCCTTCACCGCGATCGTCACATCGCTCGTGGCCGATCTCATCAACCCGATCATCGGGCTCTTCACCGGCGGTGTGGATTTCACCAACAACTATGCCGTGCTGGCCGGCGATGTGCCCGCCGGCGCCTCGCTCGAGGCGGCGCGCGAGACGGGCGCCTCGGTCTTCGCCTTCGGCGCCTTCATCATGGCGGTCATCAATTTCCTCATCATCGCCTTCGTGGTCTTCATGCTGGTGAAATACGTGAACAAGGTGAAGTCGATGGCCGAGAAACCCGACGAGGTCGCGCCCGAAGTGCCGACCGGCCCGTCGGAGAAGGACATCCTGATCGAGATCCGCGACGCCCTGAAAACGCGCTGAGCGCCGCATTCGGCATGGCAAGGGCCCCGGAACCTCCGGGGCCTTTCGTCTTTGGACCCGGCAGGTTATAGGGCCTCGCACGGCTAAAAAATCACGATTTCAAAAGGGTAAGTTCACGCGATGGAAGGTTTTCTAGATCAATTGGGCGGCTATGCGCCGCTGGTCATCAACGTCGGCAAGGCGCTCGTCGTTCTCATCGTCGGCTGGCTCATCGCGGGCTTCGTCGGCAGCTTCGTGCGGCGGCAGGTGCGCCGGCATCAGCGCATCGACCAGACGCTCGGCAATTTCGCCGCGACGGTGGCGACATGGGCCATCCGCATCATGGTCCTTCTCGCGGTGCTCAACCTCTTCGGTATCGAGGCGACGAGCGTCGTCGCGGTGCTCGGCGCGGCGACGCTGGCCATCGGCCTCGCGCTTCAGGGCACGCTCGCGGATCTGGCGGCGGGCATCATGCTCGTCATCTTCCGCCCCTACCGGCTCGGCCAATATGTCGATATCGACGGGACCAGCGGCACGGTGACGGAGATCGCCCTCTTCTTCACCGAGCTTACGACACCCCAGAACGTGCAGATCATCGTGCCCAACGGGCAGGCCTGGGGATCGGTCATCACGAATTATTCCGCGCATGACACCCGCCGCCTCGATCTGACCTTCGGCATCGATTATTCCGACAATGCGGATCAGGCGATGCAGATCATTCTCGAGAACGCCCGCGCCGACGAGCGCGTGATGCAGGACCCCGAGCCTTGGGCGCGCGTGACCAATCTGGGCGACAGCTCGGTCGATATCACGGCGCGGCTCTGGACCTCAACGAGTGATTATTGGGACCTCAAGTTCGAGCTGACCAAGCAGATCAAGGAGGATTTCGACGCCAAGGGCATCTCGATCCCCTTCCCGCATCAGGTCAATGTCGAGCCGAAGAAGGCCTGACGCCGGAGGCTTCATCTTGGCGAAAATACTCGAATTCCGCCGCCGGTCACGAAAGGCCGGCGGCGCTTTCAGTCCACCACCCGGCAGGTCAGGTTGATCCGCCCGCCGCCCTTCAAAAGCGTGGACGAGCCGAAGCGGATGCGATCGACCCCGTGATAGGTCAGCCGCGCCGCGCCCCCCATCACCACGACATCTCCCGAGCGCAGCCAGTGCGAGACAGTGCTGCCGCCCTTCACGGGATTGCCGATGCGCAAGAGCCCTTCGTCACCGAGCGAGATCGAGAGGACCGGCCAGTCGAAATCGGCCTCATCGCGGTCTTGGTGCAGCCCCATGCGCGCGCCCTCGCCGTAATAGTTGACGAGGCAGCAATCGGGATCGCGCTCGGCGCTGACCAGATCGCGCCAGATGCGCAGCACGCAAGCGGGGATGGCGGGCCACGGCCCGCCTTCCGGATGCGCGGCGGCATAGCGATAGCCCGAGCGGTCCGACACCCAGCCGTAGCGCCCCGCCGAGGTCATGCGGACGCTCATCTTGCGGCCCATCGGCGTCATCGGGGAAAAGAGCGGCGCCGCCGCCACGACGCCGCACAGCGCCTCGACAAGCGCCGCTTGCGCCTCGGCGTCCAGATATCCCGGCAGGATGCGAAAGCCGCGCAGGTCCAATTCGCTCGCATGCTCCGCCATGGTGTCCGCTCGCCGCGGCTCGGCCCCGCGGCCCCCTGAAAAGATTCTGCAAATCGCGATCCGCCCGAACGCTTGCAGGGCGTTCCCGCCCTCCCTATATACGCCCGGAAGCAAGGGGCAGCAAACACCGTCCCTGCCGACATCAACCGGGAGCGGATGCCGAAACGGGTCTGCCTCCGTCCATATCGCCTGAAGAGAAAGGGATGAAATCATGTCCAAAGTCATTGGTATCGACCTCGGCACCACGAACAGCTGCATCGCCATCATGGACGGCAAGAATGCACGCGTGATCGAAAACTCCGAAGGGGCGCGCACGACCCCCTCGATCGTCGCCTTCACCGAGAACGAGCGCCTTGTCGGCCAGCCGGCCAAGCGCCAGGCGGTGACCAACCCCGAGAACACCATCTTCGGCGTCAAGCGCCTGATCGGCCGCCGCGCGGATGATGCCGATCTGGCCAAGGACAAGAAGAACATGCCCTTCAAGGTCGTCGACGGCGGCAACGGCGACGCATGGGTCGAAGCGCGCGGCGAGAAGTACTCGCCCAGCCAGATTTCCGCCTTCATCCTCGGTAAGATGAAGGAAACCGCCGAGAGCTATCTGGGCGAAGAGGTGACCCAAGCCGTCATCACGGTTCCCGCCTATTTCAACGACCAGCAGCGCCAGGCCACCAAGGACGCGGGCAAGATCGCGGGTCTCGAAGTGCTGCGCATCGTGAACGAGCCGACGGCGGCCGCGCTGGCTTATGGTCTCGACAAGAAGGACGAGCAGACGATCGCGGTCTATGACCTCGGCGGCGGCACGTTCGACGTGACCATCCTCGAGATGGCCGAGGGCTTCTTCGAGGTGAAGGCCACCAATGGCGACACGTTCCTCGGCGGCGAAGACTTCGACATGCGGATCGTCAACTACCTGGCGGACGAGTTCAAGAAAGAGCACCAGGTCGACCTGACGCAGGACAAGATGGCGCTCCAGCGCCTGAAAGAGGCAGCCGAGAAAGCCAAGATCGAGCTGTCGAGCTCGAGCCAGACCGAGATCAACCAGCCGTTCATCTCGATGTCCTCGAGCGGCCAGCCGCTGCACATGGTCATGAAGCTGACCCGCGCCAAGCTCGAGAGCCT
Source organism: Roseovarius aquimarinus (assembly GCF_043661195.1). Classification (NCBI taxonomy): domain Bacteria; kingdom Pseudomonadati; phylum Pseudomonadota; class Alphaproteobacteria; order Rhodobacterales; family Roseobacteraceae; genus Roseovarius; species Roseovarius aquimarinus. The sequence continues at coordinate 457,919 of NZ_JBIHMM010000003.1, read as the reverse complement.
CGTGGGCGATCTCATCAAGGCGTCGCTCAAGCCCTGCCAGGCCGCGCTCAAGGATGCGGGCCTCACGGCCAGCGATATCGACGAGGTCGTTCTCGTGGGCGGCATGACCCGCATGCCCAAGGTGATCGAGGAAGTGACCAAGCTCTTCGGCAAGGAGCCGAACAAGGGCGTGAACCCCGATGAGGTCGTCGCGATGGGCGCCGCCATTCAGGCCGCCGTTCTTCAGGGCGATATCAAGGACGTGGTCCTGCTGGACGTCACGCCCCTGTCGCTCGGCATCGAGACGCTGGGCGGTGTCTTCACCCGCCTGATCGACCGCAACACGACCATTCCGACGAACAAAAGCCAGGTCTTCTCGACCGCCGAGGACAACCAGAGCGCCGTGACGATCCGGGTGTTCCAGGGCGAGCGCGAGATGGCGGCCGACAACAAGATGCTCGGCCAGTTCAACCTCGAGAACATTCCGCCCGCACCGCGCGGCATGCCCCAGATCGAGGTGACCTTCGACATCGACACCAACGGGATCGTCTCCGTTTCGGCCAAGGACAAGGGCACGAACAAGGAGCACAAGATCACCATCCAGGCGTCGGGCGGCCTTTCGGAGGAAGACATCGAGCGGATGGTCAAGGACGCCGAGGAGAATGCCGAGGCCGACAAGTCCCGCCGCGAGCTGGTCGAGGCGCGCAACCAGGCGGAGAGCCTGATCGACTCGACCGAGAAGTCGATGGAAGAGCATTCGGACAAGGTCGATCCGACGACGATCGAAGCCATCGAGCTTGCGATCTCGGCACTCAAGGACGATCTCGAGAAGGATGACGCGGCCAAGATCAAGTCGGGCATCCAGAACGTCTCGGAAGCCGCGATGAAGCTCGGCGAGGCCATCTACAAGGCGAGCCAGGAAGAGGATGACGGCGGCCCCTCGGCCACCGACCAGTCGGGCGGCCAGGACGATGACGACATCGTCGATGCCGACTTCGAGGACCTCGACGACAACAAGCGCGCGTGATGCGCTCCTGAGAAACCTTCGGGCCGGTCATTTGGGCCGGCCCGTTTCGTTTCAGGTTTTGGAGGTCCCCAATGGCCAAACGCGATTATTACGAGGTTCTGGGCGTCGCGCGCGGGGCTTCGGCTGACGAGATCAAGAAGGCGTATCGCCAGAAGGCGCGCAGCCTGCACCCCGACAGCAACAAGGACAATCCCAACGCCGAGGCTCAGTTCAAGGAAGTGGGCGAGGCCTATGACGTTCTCAAGGACGCCGAGAAGAAGGCGGCCTATGACCGGTTCGGCCATGCGGCCTTCGAGGGCGGCATGGGTGGCGGCGGCGCGCGCGGCGGGCGGCCCGGCGGCCCCGGCCAAGGCGATTTCGCCAGCGCCTTTTCGGACGTCTTCGACGATCTCTTCGGCGACTTCATGGGTGCCCGTGGCGGCGGCGGGCGGCAGCGCGCCGCGCGTGGCTCGGATCTGCGCTACAACATGCGCGTCACGCTCGAAGAGGCCTACAAGGGCCTGCAGAAGACGATCAACGTGCCCACTTCGGTGCAGTGCAAATCCTGCGACGGATCGGGCGCCGAGGGCGGCGCCGAGCCGACGACCTGCCCCACATGTTCGGGCATGGGCAAGGTGCGCGCGCAGCAGGGCTTTTTCACCGTCGAGCGGACCTGCCCGACCTGCGGAGGGCTGGGCCAGATCATCCAGAACCCCTGCAAGGTCTGCGGCGGACAAGGCCGGGTCGAGAAGGACCGCGCGCTGAGCGTCAACATTCCCGCGGGCGTCGAGACCGGCACGCGCATCCGTCTTTCGGGCGAAGGCGAGGCCGGCATGCGGGGCGGTCCTCCGGGCGATCTCTACATCTTCATCGAGGTCGCCAAGCACAAGCTCTTCGAGCGCGAGGAGACGAACCTTTACTGCAACGTCCCCGTGTCGATGATCACCGCCGCGATCGGCGGAGATATCGAGGTGCCGACGATCGATGGCGGGCGCAGTAAGGTGAAAATCCCCGAGGGCAGCCAGTCAGGCCGCCAGATGCGCCTTCGCGGCAAGGGCATGCCTGCCCTACGCGGCGGCGGCTCGGGCGACATGTTCATCGAGCTCGCGGTCGAGACGCCCGTGAACCTGACGGCGCGCCAGAAGGAGCTTCTGCGCGAATTCGAGGCCCTTTCCGAAGACAATAACCCGGAGAGCAAGAGCTTCTTCAAATCGGTCAAGTCGTTCTGGGACAGCATGAAGGGCTGACCCCGGCAAAACACTCCGCATGCAGGGCCCCGCTTCATCGGCGGGGCCTTTCGCGTTTCAGCGGTAGGTGTCGAGCGTCCGCTCGAGCCGACGCCGTTCGCTGCGCGAGCGCAGTTGCGTGGTCGAAATACTGTCCGGATCGACGAGCGTCTCGCCATCTTTCTCGCAGACCGTGAAATGCCGCTCCGCCCCGACCGAGAGATCATCGGCGCCATAGGCCGCGATCACCAGCAGATGAAGGCTCTGCACATTCCTGCTGTCACCGATGCCGCCCGCACCCCGCGCGCAGCGCTCGATGAGGGTGGAGAACCGCCCGATATCCATGAAGTCGCCCGACATGAGCGGCCCCTGATGCGTCTCGCGGTCCTCGGCGCCGAGCTGCTCCTTCTCGGATCGGTGCAGATCGGCGACCTCGGACGTGACCTGCTCCTGCCCGTCGTGAATCGTGGCGAGAATGCTCATAACATAGAGCGGCTCCGCCCCCATGTTGGAGATCAAGCAGCGCGCATCGGTCCCCTTGCCGGCGCCGCGATTGATCAGAATGCGGGTGCGCCGCTGGCGGCGGAAGGAGATGAAGAGAAGCTGGAAATACCCGATCCAGATCAGCGCGGTCAGGCAGCTCACCAGAACGCTCAGCGCGGCGCTGTTCTCTGCGATCCACGCCCACATGGCCAGACGCTCCTTTCCAGTCCTGATCGGTGCGATGACAACCCTGCCACGGGCGCCAAGTTCCGGCCGGGCGCCCTTTCCTCTCGTTCCGGCGCGATATACTATGCGCCAAACGCCCCGCTCCGAGGGCGTGGGCAAGGGATCTTGGGACATGGCGCATATCATCGTCGTCGGCAACGAAAAGGGCGGCGCGGGGAAATCCACGGTGTCGATGCACGTCGCCACCGCCTTGGCGCGGCTCGGCTTCACCGTCAGCGCGCTCGATCTGGACCTGCGGCAAAAGACCTTCGGGCGCTATGCCGAGAACCGCAAGGCGTATCTCGCCAAGGAAGGGCTGAGCCTTCCCAGCCCGTTCTATCACGACCTGCCCGAGGTCGATCAGAGCGCCCTCAATCCCGGCGAGAACATGTATGACCGGCGCCTTTCCGAAGCGGTGGCCTCGCTCGAGCCGGACAGCGATTTCATCGTGATCGACTGCCCCGGCTCGCATACGCGCCTCAGCCAGGTGGCGCACAGCCTTGCCGACACGCTCATCACGCCGCTCAACGACAGTTTCGTCGATTTCGACCTGCTGGCCCATGTCGATGCCGACGGCTCCAAGATCCTGCGTCCTTCGGTCTATTCCGAGATGGTCTGGAACGCGCGCCAGCTGCGCGCTCAGGCGGGGCTGAAGCCGATCGACTGGATCGTGGTGCGCAACCGCGTCGGCGCTCAGGCCATGGTCAACAAGGAGAAGATGGGCGCCGCGCTCGAGAATCTGGCCAAGCGGATCGGCTTTCGCACCGCGCCCGGCTTCAACGAGCGCGTGATCTTCCGCGAGCTGTTCCCGCGCGGCCTTACACTGCTCGATCTGAAGGATGTGGGCGTGAAGCAGCTCAACATCTCGAACATCGCCGCGCGTCAGGAGCTGCGCGATCTCATCTCGGCACTGAAGCTTCCGGGCGTGACGGCAAAGTTCTGACCCGCCGGCGCCGGAGCGCGATCAGGTTCGACACGAGCAGCGCCCCGATCACCAGTGCGCCGCCGACTATCGCCCAAGCCCCCGGGTCCTCGCCGATCACCGCCCAGACGAGCAGCGGCGCCAGCACCGACTCGAGCAGGATGAGCAGCGACACCTCCGCCGAGGACAGATAGCGCGGACCGAGCGTCAGAAGGCAGGTGGACATGGCGATGAACCCGCCATGCGCGAGCACGAGCGGCCATTGCGACGCCATCACCTCGCCGGGCGCGGCCCAGATCAGCATGACCGTGGCCGACAGAAGGTAGGAGACCGGGATCGCCGGGATCATGGACGTCGCGCGCACCTTGCGGATGGTCGTCAGCGCGCCTGCGAAACTGGCCGAGACCGCCAGCGCGATCACGTCGCCCTGCCAGCTTGCGATCTCGCTCTCGTGGCTGCCATAGGCGATGATCGCAAGGCCGGGCAGCACGGCGGCCATGGTGAGCATCGTGCGCCGGCTGAACGGCTCGCCGAGGAAGACGCGGCTGAAGATCGCCGCGAAGATCGGGATCGACGCGAAGATGAAGACGACATTCGCCACGCTGGTGAGCGAGATCGCCATCACGAAACCCGGCGCCGTCGTCGCCATCAGAAGCGTATAGAGAAGGCCCGCGCGGCCCGTGCGCAGCACCGCCCGAAAGCCGCCGACCCCTTGGAAGAGAAGACACCCCAGCAGGATCAGGCTGCCCGAGACGGCGGCGCGCCAAAAGGTGATCGTGGCCGGGCTGGCCTCGATCATGCGCACGAAAAGGGAGTCGGGGACGATCATCAGCACGCCGAGCGCGGTGATGAGAAGCCCCTTCAGATGCTCGCTCATTAGAGGTTTGTTGACGCGAATCGCGCCAAAGTAAAGCGATGCGGCAGCGGCCGGTGCAGGGAGGGCGTGATGCGGATCGCAAGGCGGGCATGATGGTTTTCGCACAGGTGATGTGGCTCGCTTTGGCCGCCGGTCTCTTCTCGATCTGGCTGGCGATGCTGGGCGGGCTGCCCCATGCCGCGCGAACATCCGGCGCAGCGCGGCGGCGTCCCTGCGCGCGGGTGGCGGCGCTCACGGCGGCGCTTCTGATCGTGAACGGCATCGGCCTGTTTTTATGGCCTCCCTGAGCGGCACGCGCGCCCTTGCGTTCTTTCAACCGGCGCGCGGCTCTGTCATAATCGCGCAAACTCCGACAAGAGCGAGCAGCGCACCCCATGTCCGATCTTCTGACACCCGCCACATCCTCGGGCGACTATGACGCATCCTCCATTCAGGTCCTCGAGGACATGGAGCATGTGCGCCTGCGTCCGGGCATGTATATCGGCGGCAAGGACGACCGCGCGCTGCATCACATGGTGGCCGAGATCGTCGACAACTCGATGGACGAGGCCGTCGCCGGCCACGCGACATGGATCGAGATCGAGCTGCACGAGAACGGCCATGTGTCGGTGCGCGACAACGGGCGCGGAATCCCGACGGGGCCGCATCCGAAGGACCCGACGAAATCGGCGCTCGAGATCATCTTCTGCACGCTGAACGCGGGCGGCAAGTTTTCGGGCGACAGCTACCAGACCTCGGGCGGCCTGCACGGCGTCGGCTCGTCGGTGGTCAACGCGCTCTCCGATCATCTGCGCGTCGAGGTGGCCCGCAACAAGGAGCTTTACGCGATGGAGTTCTCGCGCGGTCTGCCGCAAGGCCCGCTCGAGAAGATCGGCGCGGCGCCCAACCGGCGCGGCACTGCCGTCACCTTCCATCCCGATGCCGAGATCTTCGGCTCGCTCAGGCTCAAGCCCGCGCGCCTCTTCAAGATGGCCCGTTCCAAGGCCTATCTCTTCTCGGGCGTCGAGATCCGCTGGAAGTCCGGCATCGACGATGGCGAGACCCCGCGCGAGGCCAAGTTCCACTTCCCCGGTGGCCTCTCGGACTATCTGAGCGAGGCGATGGGCGGCGCCACCACCTATGCCGAGACGCCCTTCGCCGGCGCGGTCAGCTTCGAGAAGTTCAAGGTGCCCGGCAAGGTCGAATGGGCGATCAACTGGACGCCCGCCCGCGACGGCTTCATCCAGTCCTATTGCAACACGGTCCCCACCCCCGAAGGCGGCACGCATGAGGCCGGGTTCTGGGCCGCGATCCTCAAGGGGATCAAGGCCTACGGCGAGCTCGTGAACAACAAGAAGGCCGCCACAATCACGCGCGAGGATCTGGTGACCGGCGCGGGCGCGCTGGTCTCGTGCTTCATCCGCGATCCCGAATTCGTCGGCCAGACGAAGGACCGCCTCGCCACGGTCGATGCGCAGCGCATGGTGGAGAATTCGGTGCGCGATCATTTCGACAACTGGCTCGCCGCCGACACGAAATCCGCCGGTGCGATCCTCGATTTCCTGGTCCTGCGCGCCGAAGAGCGCCTGCGCCGCCGGCAGGAGAAAGAGACGCAGCGCAAGACCGCGACCAAGAAACTGCGCCTGCCCGGCAAGCTGGTCGATTGTTCCTCCGCCACGCGCGACGGCACCGAGCTTTTCATCGTCGAGGGCGACAGCGCCGGCGGCTCGGCCAAGATGGCGCGCGATCGCAAGACGCAGGCGCTCCTGCCGCTGCGCGGCAAGATCCTCAACGTGCTCGGCGCAGCCAGCTCGAAACTGGGCAGCAACCAGGAGATCAGCGATCTGACGCAGGCGCTCGGCGTCGGTCTCGGCTCCAAGTTCAACCTCGACGATCTGCGCTATGACAAGGTCATCATCATGACCGACGCCGATGTGGACGGCGCGCATATCGCCGCGCTTCTGATGACGTTCTTCTTCACCCAGATGCGCCCGATGATCGACGCGGGCCATCTCTACCTCGCCTGCCCGCCGCTCTATCGCCTGAGCCAGGGCGCTCGCCGCGTCTATTGCATCAACGAGGCCGAGCGCGACCACTGGCTGGAAAAGGGCCTCGGCGGCAAGGGCAAGATCGACGTGAGCCGCTTCAAGGGCCTCGGCGAGATGGATGCGAAGGACCTCAAGGAAACCACGATGGACGCCGCCTCGCGCACCCTCATCCGCGTCACCATCGACGAGGACGAACCGGGCGAGACGGGCGATCTCGTGGAGCGCCTGATGGGCAAGAAACCCGAACTGCGCTTCCAGTATATCCAGGAGAACGCGCGCTTTGTGGAAGAGCTGGATGTTTGAGGAGTAACGACTGTGGCAGTCCCTGACTACCAAACGCTGATGCTGCCTGTCCTCAAGCTTTTCGCGGATGGCAAGACGAGCATTGCCGATTGTATCGACGATCTGAAAGCTCAATTCAATATCAGTGAGGAAGAGGCAGCAGAACTCCTGCCAAGTGGCCGAATTACGAGACTATACAGCCGGGCACACTGGGCGAGAACATATCTCGGCAAAGCCGGACTTCTGACGTCGCCAAAGCGCGGCTATCACGAGATCACCGATGCGGGCCTCAAAGTCCTGGCGTCAAAGCCTGAGACAATCGACAACGCGTTTCTTGCGCAATTCGAAGCATTCTCCGAATGGAAAAGTCAGCCTCCGAAAGAGGATGGCACTCTTGCCGACTATCCCGTTTCAAAAGCGTCGACCGATGAACAGACCCCGGAAGACGCGATGCAGACCGCCAGCAGCATCATCGACTCGGCGTTGCGGGATGAATTGATCGGCGCTCTCATGCAGGTGTCTCCCACCCGTTTTGAGCGCCTCATCCTCGACCTGCTTGCGGCAATGAATTTCGGCCGTGGCGACTTGGAGAATGGCAGAATGACATCCGCCGGTGGGGATGGCGGCATTGACGGAATAATCAATGAAGACGCGCTCGGGTTGGACGCTGTTTACATCCAAGCCAAGCGTTACGCTCCCGACAACAAAGTGGGGCGACCGGACATTCAACGCTTCGTGGGATCTTTGACCGGCGAGAGCGCGACGAAAGGGGTGTTCGTTACGACCTCCTCATTCTCGAAAGACGCCCGAGATTATGTCGAGCGCGTCCAGCAGCGTATCGTCTTGATCGATGGCAAGAAGCTTGCGCAGCTCATGATCGAACATGGAGTGGGCGTGAGGACACGCATCACGTACCATGTGAAGGGTCTCGACGAAGACTATTTTTCTGACGCCTGAGCGTAGATGACCCACCCCTTCACCCTGGCCGGCGCGCGGCTGGTCGCCCTGCCCTCGGGCGCGCTCCATTGGCCCGAGCAGGGCCTGCTATGCGTGTCGGACCTCCATCTCGGCAAGGCCGAGCGGCGGGCCCGGCTCGGGACGGGCGCGCTGCCGCCCTACGAGACGCGCGACACGCTCGCGCGGCTCGATGCGGATCTGTCGGCGACGCGCGCCAAGACGGTCGTCTGCCTCGGCGACAGCTTCGACGACAGTGCGGCGGCGGAGGCGCTGGGCGAGGATGAGAAGCTCTGGATCGCGACGCTGCAATCGGGCCGCCGCTGGGTCTGGATCGAGGGCAATCACGATCCCGGCCCCGTCGATCTGGGCGGCACGCATCTGGCCGAGCTTCCGGCGGCGCCGCTCACCTTTCGCCACATCGCCCGCCCCGGCGCCAGCGGCGAGGTCTCGGGGCACTACCACCCCAAGGCGCAGGTGCGCGCGCGTGGGCGCAGCCTCAGCCGGCCCGCCTTCCTGATCGACGGGGACCGCGTGATCCTGCCGGCCTACGGCACCTATACGGGCGGGCTACGCAGCGACAGTGCCGTGCTCTCCCGGCTCATGCGCGCCGAGGCGGTGGCGGTGCTCACCGGGACCGCCGCGCGCGCCATTCCGATGCCCCGTTGAACGCGAAAGGGGCCGCGCATGGCGGCCCCTTGCTGCGCGGTCAGGCCCAGGTCAGGCCGTCAGCCCCTCGGGCTCCTCGAGCCCGTTGGCACGGCAGGCGGCGGTGAGCGTATTGGCCAGAAGGCAGGCGATCGTCATCGGCCCGACGCCGCCCGGCACCGGCGTGATGGCGCCCGCGCGCGCGGCGCAGCTCTCGTAATCGACATCGCCGACCAGCCTGGTCTTGCCGTCTTCCGTCTCGATCCGGTTGATGCCCACGTCGATGACCGTGGCGCCTTCCTTGATCCAGTCGCCCGGCACCATTGCGGGGCGGCCCACGGCGGCGACGACGATATCGGCGCGGCGCACCACATCGGCCAGATCCTTCGTGCGCGAATGCGCGATGGTCACGGTGCAGCTGTCACCCAGCAGCAGCTGCGCCATCGGCTTGCCCACGATGTTGCTGCGCCCGATCACGACCGCATTCATTCCCGAGAGCGAGCCATGATGATCGCGCAGCATCATGAGACAGCCGAGCGGCGTGCAGGGCACCATGCTCTTCTGCCCGGTGCCCAGAAGACCGACATTCGAGATATGGAACCCGTCCACATCCTTGGCCGGGTCGATGGAGTTGATGACCAGATCCTCGTTCAGGTGCTTCGGCAGGGGAAGCTGCACGAGAATGCCATGAATGCTCTCGTCCTTGTTGAGCGTGTCGATCAGCGCCAGCAGATCCGCCTCCGACGTGTCCGCGTCGAGCCTGTGCTCGACGCTCTTCATGCCGACTTCGGTGGTCTGCTTGCCCTTCGAGCGCACATAGACCTGGCTCGCGGGGTCCTCGCCCACCAGCACCACGGCGAGGCCCGGCACGAGGTCGTGCTTTTCCTTCAGCCGTGCCACATGCTCGGCCACCTTGCCGCGCACCTCGGCCGCGAAGGCCTTGCCATCAATCACCTGAGCCGTCATCGCGCTCTCCTTGCGACACGGGGCGCCGCCCCTGCTTTCTTTTTGCTGAAAATATCCCCGCCGGAGGCAGGAGCCGCCGAAAGGGCGGCGATCGGGCTGCGGGGGGCTCGATGCCCCTCGCAGCCCGCGCTTCTTCTTAGAACAGACCTTCGATCTCGCCGCCCTCGTTGAGACGGATCGAGGTCGCCGCCGGCACGCGCGGCAGGCCGGGCATGGTCATGATCTCGCCGCAGACGACGACGACGAAACCGGCACCGGCGCTGAGGCGCACTTCGCGGATCGGCACGGAATGGCCCGTGGGCGCGCCGCGGCGGGTCGGATCGGTGGTGAAGCTGTACTGCGTCTTGGCCATGCAGATCGGCAGGTTGCCATAGCCCGCATCTTCCCACTGCTTGAGCTGGTCGCGGATCTTGCTGTCCGCGACGACGCCGTCGGCGTGGTAGATGTTCTTGGCGATGGTCTCGATCTTCTTCATCAAGGGCATCTCGTCGGGATAAAGCGTCTTGAACTCGGAGACGCCGCTCTCCGCGATCTCGGCCACGCGCGTGGCGAGCTCGGCGCTGCCTTCGCTGCCCAGCTCCCAGTGCCGCGACAGGATCGCCTCGCTGCCCTGCTCCTTCACATAGGCCTTGACCGCGTCAATCTCGGCCTCGGTGTCGTTGACGAAGTGGTTGATCGCCACGACGACGGGCACCCCGAAGCTCTTGAGGTTGGCGATATGGCGCCCGAGATTGGCGCAGCCATCCTTGACGGCGTCCACGTTCTCGGCACCCAGATCGGCCTTGGCGACGCCGCCGTTCATCTTCATCGCGCGCACGGTGGCGACGAGCACGACGCAGTCAGGCGCGAGACCCGCCTTGCGGCACTTGATGTTCATGAACTTCTCGGCGCCGAGATCGGCACCGAAGCCCGCTTCGGTCACGACGAAATCGGCGATCTTGAGCGCGGTCGTGGTCGCGGTGACGGAGTTGCAGCCATGTGCGATGTTGGCGAAGGGGCCGCCATGCACGAAGGCCGGGTTGTTCTCGAGCGTCTGCACGAGGTTCGGCTGCATCGCGTCCTTCAGAAGAACGGTCATCGCGCCCTGCGCCTCGATATCGCGGCAGTAGACGGGGCTCTTGTCGCGGCGATAGGCGACGATCATGGCGCCCAGACGCTCCTCGAGATCCTTGAGGTTCTTGGCGAGGCAGAGGATCGCCATGACTTCGGAGGCCACGGTGATGTCGAAGCCCGTCTCGCGCGGGAAGCCGTTCGAGACGCCGCCGAGCGACGCGGTGATCTGGCGAAGCGCGCGGTCGTTCATGTCGACGACGCGGCGCCAGACGACGCGGCGGATGTCGATATCGAGCTCGTTGCCCCAATAGATGTGGTTGTCGATCATCGCCGAGAGCAGCGAATGCGCCGAGGTGATGGCGTGGAAGTCACCCGTGAAATGGAGGTTCATGTCCTCCATCGGGACGACCTGCGCATAACCGCCGCCCGCGGCGCCGCCCTTCATACCGAAGTTCGGCCCAAGCGAGGCTTCGCGGATACAGACCATCGCCTTCTTGCCGATGCGGTTCAGACCGTCACCGAGGCCGACCGTGGTGGTCGTCTTGCCCTCGCCCGCCGGGGTCGGGTTGATCGCGGTCACGAGGATCAGCTTGCCGCTCTTGTTGCCCTGCACGCTGTCGATATAGCTCTGGCTGATCTTGGCCTTGTCATGGCCGTAGGGCAGCAGGTGCTCGCCGGGAATGCCCAGCTTGTCGCCGATCTCCTGGATCGGCTTCTTTTGCGCGGCACGGGCAATTTCGATGTCGCTTTTATAGGCCATTTTAGGTCAGTCCCTCGTAGGTTGCGTCACTCGGCGGCGACGGATTGGGTGTCTGCTTCCACCTTGACGGCGGAGAACTTGAATTCCGGGATCTTGCCGTAGGGGTCGATCGCGGGGTTTGTCAGGATGTTCGCCGCCGCTTCGACATAGGCGAAGGGCAGGAACACCATGTCCGGGGCCACGGCGCGGTCGGCCCGCGCCATGATGCTGATGCTGCCGCGCTTGGTGGTCAGGCGCACATGGCCGCCCGGCTCGACACCCAGCTTGCGCAGCGTGCTGGGGTGCAGCGAGCAGTTCGCCTCGGGTTCGACCGCGTCGAGCACCTTTGACCGGCGCGTCATCGAGCCGGTATGCCAATGCTCGAGCTGACGGCCCGTGGTGAGGATCATCGGATATTCCTCGTCCGGCACGTCATCGGGCGCGATGACGCTCGCGGGGGTGAAGCGCGCGCGCCCCTCGGGCCTCGGGAAGCCGTCGCCGAAGACGATGGCCTGTCCCGGATCGGTCGGGCTGAGCGACGGGTAGGTCACCGCGCCCTCGTTCTCCAGCCGCTCCCAGGTGATGTTGTCGAGGCTGCGCATGTTGCGCTTCATCTCGGCGAAGACATCGGCGGGGCTGTCGTAGGACCACCCGAGGCCGAGGCGGTTGGCCAACTCGGTCGTGATGCGCCAATCCTCGCGCGCGTCGCCCACGGGCGGCACGGCGGGGCGGGCCAGTTGCACCTGGCGGTTGGTGTTGGTCACCGTGCCCGATTTCTCGGCGAAGGCCGAGGCGGGCAGGATGATGTCCGCGTAATTCGCCGTCTCGGTCAGGAAGATGTCCTGCACCACCAGTGTATCCAGCTTGGCCAGCGCGTCGCGGGCGTGGTCCACGTCCGGGTCAGACATGGCCGGGTTTTCGCCCAGGATATACATCGCCTTGATATCGCCGTCATGGACCGCATCCATGATCTCGGTGACGGTCAGACCCTTCTCGGCGCTGAAATCCTCGGACTCCCAGACCTCGGTGAAGGCGCGGCGCACACCGTCGTCGGTGACGCTCTGGTAGTCGGGCAGGAACATCGGGATGAGGCCCGCGTCGCTCGCACCCTGCACATTGTTCTGGCCGCGCAGCGGGTGCAGACCAGCGCCGGGGCGGCCCACCTGCCCGCACATCAGCGCGAGGCTGATGAGGCAGCGCGAATTGTCCGTGCCGTGGATATGCTGGCTGACCCCCATGCCCCAGAAGATCATCGCGGATTTCGCGCCCGCGAAAGTGCGCGCGACCTCGCGGAGCGTCTCGGCGGGAATGCCGCAGATGCCTTCCATCTTCTCGGGAGAGAAATCGGCCAGATGCGCCTTCTCGGCCTCCCAGTTCTCGGTATAGGCGTCGATATACTGCTGATCGTAGAGCTTTTCCTCGACGATCGTGTGCATGATCGCGTTCAGCATGCTGACATCCGCGCCGGGGCGGAATTGCAGCATGTGGGTGGCGAAACGCTTCATCCCCTGCCCGCGCGGGTCCATCACGATCAGCTTGCCGCCACGCTTGGTGAACTGCTTGAAATAGGTCGCGGCGACCGGATGGTTCTCGACCGGGTTGGCGCCGATGATGATGGCGACATCCGCGTTCTCGATCTCGTTGAAGGTCGCCGTCACGGCGCCCGAGCCGACATTCTCGATCAGCGCCGAGACGGAGGACGCGTGGCAAAGCCGTGTGCAGTGATCGACGTTGTTGTGGCGGAAGGCCTGACGGATCAGCTTCTGGAAGAGATACGCCTCCTCGTTGGTGCATTTCGCGCTGCCGAACCCGGCGACCTCGCGGCCACGGCCCTTGAGGCGGCTCGCGGCGAGGTCCAGCGCCTCGTCCCAGCTTGCTTCGCGGAAATACTCCTGCCAGTTACCCGGATCGACGTTCAGCCCCTTGGCCGGCGCATCTTCGCGGCGGATGAGCGGCTTGGTCAGGCGATGCTCGTGGTGGATATAGTCAAAGCCGAAGCGCCCCTTGACGCAGAGCCGGCCCTCGTTCGCGGGGCCGTTGATGCCCTCGACATATTTGATCTTGCCGTCCTTGACCTTGAGGTTGATCTGGCAGCCGACGCCGCAGAAGGGGCAGATGCTCTTGGTCTCGGAATCGTAGTCCGCGCGGTCGCCGACCTGGTTCTCGTCCACGACGGTCGCGGGCATGAGCGCGCCGGTGGGGCAGGCCTGCACGCATTCGCCGCAGGCGACGCAGGTGCTCTCGCCCATCGGATCGTCGAAATCGAAGACCGGATAGGCGTCATGCCCGCGCCCGGCCATGCCGATCACGTCATTTACCTGCACTTCGCGGCAGGCGCGCACGCAGAGGCCGCACTGAATGCACGCGTCGAGATTGACGCTCATCGCGACATGGCTGTCGTCCAGCAGCGGGATGCGCCCCTCTTCGAGCTTGGGAAAGCGGCTCTCCGAGACGCCCTGCATCGCGGCCATGTCCCACAGATGGCTCGATTTGTCGTGTGCCGCTTCGGGCTTGGGCTGATCGGCGACCAGCATCTCGATCACCATCTTGCGCGCGGTCCGGGCGCGGTCGGTGTTCGTCTTGACCACCATCCCGTCGCTCGGCTCGCGGATGCAGGAGGCGATCAGGTTCCGCTCGCCCTCGACCTCGACCATGCAGGCGCGGCAATTGCCGTCGGGGCGATAGCCCGGCGCCGGCTTGTGGCACAGATTGGGAATGATCAGGCCTCGGCCATGGCTGATTTCCCAGATCGTCTGACCCTTCGGCGCCGTGACTTCCTCGCCATCCAGGATGAAGGTAACGGTCTGCACATTGGAGTCGAGCATCAGATTTCCTCCGGGAAATGCTTGATCGCGGAACGGATCGGGTTCGGGGCGGCCTGGCCGAGACCGCAGATCGAGGCATCGGCCATCGCCGTGCAGAGCTCGCCCAGAAGCGCCTGGTCCCATTTCGGGGCCTGCATCAGCTTGACCGCCTTTTCGCAGCCGACGCGGCAGGGCGTGCACTGGCCGCAGCTTTCATCCTCGAAGAAGCGCAGCATGTTGAGGGCGGCGGCGCGGGCGCTGTCCTTGTCGCTCAGCACGACCACGGCGGCGGAGCCGATGAAAGTGCCATGCGCCTGAAGCGTGTCGAAGTCGAGCGGGACGTCGTTCATCGACGCCGGCAGCAGGCCCGAGGAGGGGCCGCCCGGCTGATACCCCTTGAACGTGTGGCCATCGAGCATGCCGCCCGCCGCCTCGATGATGTCCGTGATCGTCGAGCCTGCGGGCAGAAGATGCACGCCCGGTTTCTTGACGCGGCCCGAGACCGAGTAGCTGCGCAGGCCCTTGCGTCCGTTCTTCTCGACGTCCGACAGGATCTGACCGCCCTCGCGCAGCACGCGCGTGACCCAGTGCAGCGTCTCGATGTTGTTGACGAGCGTGGGCCGGCCGAAAACGCCGACCTGCGCGACGAAAGGCGGACGATGACGCGGCAGGCCGCGCTTGCCCTCGATCGATTCGATCATCGCGCTCTCTTCGCCGCAGATATAGGCGCCCGCGCCGCGGCGCAGCTCGATATAGCCCTCGCGCACGATGCCCGCCGCCTCGAGCGCCGCGATCTCGCGGGCGAGGATCTCGAGCACGGCGGGATACTCGTCGCGCATGTAGATGAAGCAGGTCTCGGCCTCGACCGCCCATGCCGCGATCAGCATGCCTTCGAGAAAGAGATGCGGCGTGCGCTCGAGGTAATAGCGGTCCTTGAACGTGCCCGGCTCGCCCTCGTCGCCATTGACGGCGAGATAGCGCGGACCGGCGGCATCGCGCACGAAGCCCCATTTGCGCCCCGAGGGGAATCCCGCGCCGCCCAAGCCGCGCAGCCCCGAATCGAGCAGCTTTTTCTGGACGGTTTCGAAATCGCCCTTCTCGCGCAGATCGGCGAGCACGGCATAGCCGCCATTCGCGCGGTAGGCGTCGAAGGTCTCGTAATCGGGGATCGTGGGGTGGGTGTGCTTGGCGGCGATCGCCGCGTGCACCTTCTCGGGCGTCGCGTGGTCGATATGGGCGTGGCCCAGTTCGAGCACCGGCGCGGTGTCGCAGCGGCCCATGCAGGGCGCCCGCAGCACGCGCACTTCCGACGGATCGAGACCCTTCTCGAGCGCGGCCTTCAATTCCTGCGCGCCCGCCAGCTCGCAGCTGAGCGAATCGCAGACGCGGATGGTGAGCGCGGGCGGCGGCGTCTCGCCTTCCTTCACCACGTCGAAATGCGCGTAGAAGGTGGCGACCTCATAGATCTCGGCCATGCTGATGCGCATCTCTTCGGCGAGCGCGCGCAGATGGGCCGCCGAGAGGTGTCCGAACTTGTCCTGAATGAGATGCAGATACTCGATCAGGTGGTCGCGGCGAATCGCGCGGCCCTCCAGAAGGGCGCGCACATCGCTCCATGCGGCATCATCCAGCTGCCGCCCCTTGGGCGTCACGCGGCCCTTGCCGCGCCCGGACTTCCATACACCGCTACCTTGATCCGCGCCCATGTCGCCTCCTCACGTTAATTTCCCAATGTTTAATTTATTTTCCCCCCAGTCAACAGATGCAAACGACAGGAGGGCGAGAAACATGGGTCCGTGGGCGACAAAAAGCAGGCCGGGATGCGGCCTGCTATACTACTTGCGTCACTTTAAGATCAAACTGCGCGCTCGACCATCATCTTCTTGATATTTGCGATGGCCTTGGCGGGGTTCAGACCCTTCGGGCAGGTCTTGGTGCAGTTCATGATCGTGTGGCAGCGGTAGAGTTTGAAGGGATCTTCCAGATCGTCCAGCCGCTCGCCCGTATTCTCGTCGCGCGAATCGACGATCCAGCGATAGGCGTGCAGAAGCGCGGCCGGTCCGAGATACTTGTCGCCGTTCCACCAGTAGCTCGGGCAGGCGGTGGAGCAGCAAGCGCACATGACGCACTCATAAAGCCCGTCGAGCTTCTCGCGATCCTCGATCGACTGCTTCCATTCCTTGGACGGCGCGACCGTCTCGGTCTCGAGCCAAGGCTGGATGCTGGCATGCTGGGCGTAGAAATGGGTGAGATCGGTGATCAGATCGCGCACGACCGGCTGGTGCGGAAGCGGATAGATCTTCACGTCGCCCTTCACCTCGTCCATGCCGTAGATGCAGGCCAGCGTGTTGATGCCGCCGATATTCATCGAGCAGGAGCCACAGATCCCCTCGCGGCAGGAGCGGCGGAAGGCGAGCGTCGGGTCGATCTCGGTCTTGATCTTGATGAGCGCATCCAAAACCATCGGACCGCAGGTGTCCATATCGACGAAATAGGTGTCGACGCGGGGGTTTTCGCCATCGTCGGGCGACCAGCGATAGATGCTGAACTTGCGCAGGTTGGTGGCGCCTTCGGGCTTGGGCCAGGTCTTGCCCGTCACCATGCGGCTGTTTTTCGGCAGGGTCAGTTGAACCATTCTCTTACTCCTTTCAGCCGACCAGGGTCAGGCTGCTCTGGGCAATGCATTGCAGGGCCTCGGGGCGGCGGGCGATCTGGCCGATCTGCTCGGCCGTGGCCGCATCGAGGCCCGTGACCGCGCCGCTGGCGATTTGCAGGATCTCGCGCGCGTCGGCGGCGTCGATGATGCAATCGGTGATCGGCGCGGCGTTGAGGCCGGGATATCGGGTCGCGACATAGGTGTTCACCACGTTCTTGGCCTGCCCCCGCGCAACCGCATCGGCGGCGTCGTTCGCCGCCGTGCAGGCCGCGAGCGCGGCGAAGGCCGATATGGCGAGCGCTCGCATCAGAATGTGCGTTCCTTCGGCGCGATCTTCTTGAGGCTGATGCCGCCCTGATCCTCGGTGGTCAGCGGCGCCTCGACGATGGGGCGATAGCTCAGATCGACCTTCGCGCCATCGACGCGGGCGATCGTGTGCACGCGCCAGTTCTCGTCGTCGCGCTTCTCGTAATCCTCATGGGCGTGCGCGCCGCGGCTCTCATGACGCGCCTCGGCGCCCGCGATGGTGGCCATCGCGTTGGGCATGAGGTTCGTCAGCTCGAGCGTTTCCATCAGGTCGGTGTTCCAAACGAGGCTGCGGTCGGTGACGTGCAGGTCGTCGAGCTTGGCGGCAATGGCCTTCATCTTCTCCAGACCCTCGGCCATCGTCTTGGACGTGCGGAAGACGGCGGCGTCGGCCTGCATGGTCTTCTGCATGTCGAGCCGCAGCTCGGCGGTGGGCGTGCCGCCCTTGGCGTTGCGCAGGGTGTCGAAGCGCTCGAAGGCCTTCTCGACGCCCGCCTTGTTCGTCGCGGGGACCGCGCCCTCCTTGTCCACGACCTTGCCCGCGCGGATCGCGGCGGCGCGGCCGAAGACGACGAGGTCGATCAGCGAGTTGGAGCCGAGCCGGTTGGCCCCGTGCACCGACGCGCAGCCCGCCTCGCCCACGGCCATGAGGCCCGGCACGATGGCGTTGGGATCGTCCTTGGTGGGGTTCAAAACCTCGCCCCAATAGTTCGTCGGAATGCCGCCCATGTTGTAATGCACGGTGGGCAGAACCGGGATCGGCTCCTTGGTGACATCGACGCCGGCGAAGATCTTGGCCGACTCCGAAATGCCCGGAAGGCGCAGGTTGAGCGCCTCGGGCGGCAGGTGCGAGAGGTTCAGGTGGATGTGATCGCCGTCCTTGCCGACACCGCGGCCCTCGCGGATCTCCATCGTCATCGAGCGGCTGACATAGTCGCGCGGCGCGAGGTCCTTGTACTGGGGCGCATAGCGCTCCATGAAGCGTTCGCCCTCGGAGTTGGTGAGATAGCCACCCTCGCCGCGCGCGCCTTCGGTGATGAGGCAGCCCGCACCGTAGATGCCGGTGGGGTGGAACTGCACGAACTCCATGTCCTGAAGCGGCAGACCCGCGCGCGCCACCATGCCGCCGCCGTCGCCGGTGCAGGTATGCGCCGAGGTGGCCGAGAAATAGGCACGGCCATAGCCGCCCGTCGCCAGAACGACCGTCTTCGCGTTGAAGACATGCATCGTGCCGTCATCGAGCTTCCAGCAGACGACGCCGGTGCAGGCGCCATCGTCCGACATCAGCAGGTCGATGGCGAAATATTCGATATAGAACTCGGCCTTCTGCTTGAGGCTCTGACCATAGAGCGTGTGCAGGATCGCGTGGCCGGTCCGGTCGGCGGCGGCACAGGTACGCTGCACCGCAGGGCCTTCGCCGAATTCGGTGGTGTGGCCGCCGAAGGGGCGCTGATAGATCTTGCCCTCTTCGGTACGCGAGAACGGCACGCCGTAATGCTCGAGCTCATAGACCGCCTTGGGCGCCTCGCGGGCGAGGTATTCCATCGCATCCGTGTCGCCCAGCCAGTCCGAGCCCTTCACGGTGTCGTACATGTGCCACTGCCAATGGTCGGGGCCCATGTTGCTCAGCGAAGCGGCGATGCCGCCCTGTGCGGCGACGGTGTGCGAGCGGGTCGGGAAAACCTTGGTCACGCACGCGGTGCGCAGGCCCTGCTCGGCCATGCCGAGGGTCGCGCGCAGGCCCGCGCCGCCTGCCCCGACGACCACGACGTCATAATCATGCGTCTCGTATTCGTATTCGGCCATTCGGTTCTACTCCGGTAGTTTACAGCGCGAGGCGCGCGATGGCGAAAACGCCAGCCGCCATCGCCGCGTAGGAAAGGCAATACATCAGAAGGATCGAAACCTTCCGTGCCAGCCCATGAACATAATCCTCGATCATCACCTGGCAGCCCCCGGCAAAGTGCCGCAGGCCGACGATCAGCGTCAGCGCGGCCACGATCGCGGGGAAGGGGCGGCTGTAATAGGCGACGACCTCCTCGTAGGGCGCGCCCAGAACCGGCCCGAAGGTGAAGATGAAGAGCGGGATCAGAATCAGCAGCGCGACGGAGCTGAGGATCATCGACCAGTGATGCTCGACGCCGGAATTCGCCGATCCAAGGCCCTCGGCCCGTTTGCGGTCAGTCAGAAAACGCATGGTGGTGACCCCTTAGACGATGATGACGGTGAGGATGGTCAGCACGACCGAGCCGCCGAGGCAGATCCAGCCCAGCATCTCGGCGCGCCCGATCTCGAGCATCGAGCCGGTGTCCCAGATCAGGTGCCGCACGCCCGCGAGCGTGTGATACCAGATGCCGAGCAGCGACAGGACCATGACCAGATCGCCGAACCAGCTCGTCAGAACCGCGCCGGCGGTCACGAAGGCCTCGGGGGAGGACGCGGCAGCGAGGAACCACCAGACGATCAGGAGCGTGGTGATGAGAAGCGCGTTGCCCGTGATGCGCGTCAGGATCGACGTCATGGAGGTCAGTTGCGGGCGGTAGATGGAAATATGCGGTGAAAGCGGCCGATTGCCCCGGTTCACGTCTGCCATATCTTCGGTATCCTTCAATTGGCTCTCGCGCGCATGGCTCGCATGACGCGATGACTTGGCCTTCGTTTTAGCGGTCTTGGCGCGCTTGCCCAGCAAAAAACCACTAAAACGCGGTTCATGGCGCTTGGCGATGCAATTTGTGATCACACGCGAATATCATGTGATCACAAACGCGAACGGCGGCGTCACACGCCGCCGCCGAAGGCCCCTCGATCAGGAATCAGTGCCGCGCGATCAGTGCTGAAGCGGCAGGCCGTGCTTGTCTTTCATCGAGCCGATGATGAGGCGCACGAAGTCGATGATGGTCCAGATACCCAAGCCGCCCAGCGTGAGCAGCATCAGGATGCCCGTGCCCACCTTGCCGAGGTAGAAGCGGTGAATGCCGAGGCTGCCCAGAAAGAAGCAGAGCAGCACGGCGGGCACGAATTTCTTTTCGCTGACGGGCCCGACATCGGTGGAATTGGTCATTGGAATGTCCCTCGCTATGGTGGCGCGTTTTGCGCCTTATGAAGTGCTCGGCATCAGAACGGGGCGGCCTTTCCCGTCGCGCCATTTCTCGATGATGAGATAATAGAAAATGACGATCGTGTGCAGCGCATCGAGCATCAGAACGAACAGCGCGAGCCCGGCCATGCCCTGCGCCGCGAACCCGATGGCGAGGATCAGAAGACCCACATCCGCCAGCCCGTGCAGCCAGTCCTCGAGATAGAAATGATGGATCCCGAGGATGCCGAAGATCCCGCAAAGAAGGACGGCGGTCCCGTAGGATTTGGGCGATCGTTCCGTGGAATGCTGCATGATCGGCGCCGTTTCTTGGTCTTTCAGCCCTTTATTGGCCCAAAGCCCCATAGGGCGCAACAACTATCGAAAGTGCGCCCTGCGCCTAGGACGCGCCTTGTTCAGACTCCAGATGCGCCGCAAGACGCGCGGCGAGGCGGCGCGCGACCTCCGTCTTGCCGAGGCGCGGCCACGGCTCGGCGCCCGTCTCGGTGATGAGTATCACCTCGTTCTCGGTGCCGCCCATGATGCCCGTCCGCGGGCTCACATCATTAGCCACGATCCAATCGCAACCCTTGCGCTGCCGCTTGGCAATCGCGTTTCGCTCCACCGCGTCGGTCTCGGCGGCGAAGCCCACAACGAGCAGGGGGCGATCGGGACCGGGCTGCGAGAGCGCGGCGAGAATGTCGGGATTCTCGGTGAACTCGAGCTTGGGCAGCCCGCCCTTGTCCTTCTTGATCTTCGAGTCCGACGCGCTGGCGACGCGCCAGTCGGCCACGGCGGCGGCGCAGATCGCGGCATCGACGGGAAGCGCGGCGCGGCAGGCGGCCAGCATCTGCTCGGCGGTCTCGATGCGGTGGACCTCCGCGCCCTCGGGCAGCGGCGCCTCGGCGGGGCCGGTCACGAAGACCACCTCGGCGCCGAGCGCGGTCAGCGCGCGGGCGATGGCGCTCCCCTGCGCGCCCGAAGAGCGGTTGGCGATATAGCGCACCGGGTCTATCGGCTCATGCGTGGGGCCGGACGTCACGAGGATGCGGCGCCCCTTCAACGGACCATCCACCAACGCGGCCTCGATGGCGGCGACAATCTCCAGCGGCTCGGACATGCGGCCGGGGCCATGCTCGCCGCAGGCCATGTCGCCATGCTCGGGGCCGATCACGGCGATGCCGTCGCCGCGCAGAGCGGCGAGGTTGCGCTGCGTCGCCGCATGCTCCCACATGCGCACATTCATCGCAGGCGCGATCATCACGGGCGTGTCGGTGGCCAGAAGGAGCGTCGTGGCCAGATCATTGGCATGCCCCCCCGCCATCTTCGCCATGAGATCCGCCGTGGCCGGTGCGACCAGCACCAGATCCGCGCTCCGGCTGAGCTGGATGTGGCCCATCTCGGCCTCGTCGGTCAGATCGAAAAGATCGGTATAGACCTTCTGCCCGGCCAGTGCCGAGACCGACAGGGGCGTGACGAACTCGGCGCCTGCGCGGGTCAATACCGGCGTCACGGCAGCGCCGCGCTCGCGCAGGCGCCGGATCAGATCCAGCGTCTTGAACGCCGCGATGCCGCCGCCGATGATGAGAAGAATTCGTTTACCAGCCAGCGTCATGCGCGATCCTCCGAGCGCCGCGAGCCTAGGGCCGCGCCGCCTCCAAGACAAGAGAGGCTCAGCGGAAGGCCTCGCAGGGATCACCGCGTACGGGCGCGGGGCTGTCCGCGATCTCGTCGAAGCCGCCGCCCGGCGGCGTGCTGTCCTCACCCTGCCCGAGGCTGTGGATGCGAAGCTCGGGCGCCGCACGCGCCAGAAGCGCGGGCATGCCCGAATCCTTGCGCGCGTGGCCGTTGCCGGTGATGACGGCGACCGGCCCGCCCGTCTCGCGCCATGCCTCGAGCGCCGCGCGCGCCAGCGCAGCGTCGCGCAGGCGCTGGATATCCACCATGATCGGCAGCATCTCAGGCGGCAGCGCGTCGCAATGGGCCGCCGCCTGAAGAGCCTCGCGCGCGGCCCGCTCCGCCTCCGGCAACGGCTCTGCAAGGCCGAACGCCTCGGCCCCGTCCCCGAAGGTCTCCGCCAATCCGGTTTCGGACAGGCCGCGCACCGCCTCGCGCGGGATACCGGCGCCGAGAATGCGCGCCTCGGGCGCGGCGGTCATGATAGGATGATAGAAGGAGAAATCGGGCCAACCGCTCTGGTCCCAGCCCAGCGCATCCGCCAGGGCCTCCGGGTCATTCCGCAACTCGGGGGTGACGCGCGCGGCCTGATCTTCTGTCAGCATCTCGAAGACGATGGCGGCGGGCTGGATCTGCGCGACACGCTCGGCCTGAACGGCGTGATGGGCGGGGTTGTCATGCACCTCGCCCATCACGAAAACATCCTGCGCCGTGGCCGGCGCGGCCCACAGGGCCAGCGCCGCAAGCCAGCGGATCACGCCAGAAGGCTCTGCACCTCGGAGCCGTTGGCCTCGAGCGCCTTACGCATCTTCTGGAATGCCGCCGCCTCGAGCTGGCGAACGCGCTCCTTGCTGAGGCTCAGCTCCTCGCCGAGGCTTTCGAGCGTGCGCGGCTCGTCGCGCAGCTTGCGTTCACGGACGATGAAGCGCTCGCGCTCGTTCAACTTGCCCATCGCCTCGGTCAGCCAGACGCGGAGCGTGCCGAGATCGTGGTCCACCTCGACCAGCTCGTCCCCGCGGGGCGCCTCGTCCTCGAGCGCGTCGATCCATTCGCGACCTTCGTCCTCGGAACTTTGCGTCGCATTCAGCGAGAAATCCGAACCCGAAAGACGGCCCTGCATCATTTCGACATCCCGCAGCGGCACGCCAACTTCCTGCGCGATCATCTCGCGGAGCTGGTAGCCGTCAAGCTCGTGCCCCTGCGCCATCGCCTCGCGCTCGAGTCGGGCCTGGACGCGGCGCATGTTGAAGAAGAGCGACTTTTGCGAGGACGTGCTGCCGGTGCGCACCATCGACCAGTTGCGCATCACATAGTCCTGCACGCTCGCCTTGATCCACCAGACGGCATAGGTCGAAAAGCGGACGCCGCGGTCGGGATCGAACTTCTCGGCTGCCTTCATGAGGCCGAGGCCGGCTTCCTGAATGAGATCGTTCATCGGCGCGCCGTAACGGCGGAATTTGGACGCCATCGAGATCGCCAGACGCATATAGGCGGTGATGAGACGGTGCAGCGCCTCCTCATCCCGCTGATCGCGCCAGGCATAGGCCAGTTGCAATTCGGTTTCCGCATCGAGCAGCTCGGCTTTCATGGCCTTGCGGGACAAGGAGCTGTTTTGTTGAACGTCGATTGCCATGAGACTTCCCCCAGGGTTTGCGCGCCACTGTCCAGTGCGCTCTTTCTCACTTACTCGCCAAGTGCTACGGGATTACGAACGTTTCGGATCACAAAAGAGTTCAGATAAAATGTTGCCATCGCTCGCATTGGTGCTAGGCGGCGCGGCCTCCGGAAAATCCCGCTGGGCCGAAGCGTTGATCCGCGAGAGCGGTGCAAAACGTCTCTATATCGCCACCGCCGAGGCCTATGACGACGAGATGCGGGACAAGATCGCGCAGCACAAGGCGGCCCGCGCCGAGGATGGCTGGACCACCATCGAGGCACCGATGGAGGTGGCCCCGGCGCTGGCCGAGGCGCGCCCGGATCAGGCGGTTCTGCTGGATTGCGCGACGCTCTGGCTAAGCAACCACATGCTGGCCGAGCATGATCTGAACGCCGCCGAGAACGGGCTGATTGCGGCGCTCGCCGCCTGCGCCGCGCCGGTGATCGTGGTCAGCAATGAAGTGGGCCTCTCGGTCGTGCCGGACAACGCGCTCGCCCGCCGCTTCCGGCGCGCGCAGGGCGATCTGAACAAGCGTCTCGCGGCCGAGGCCGATCTGGTCGTGCAGATGATCGCGGGCCTGCCGCTGGTTCTCAAGGGCGCGCTGCCGTGAGCCGGTTTCACTGGGTCCGCCACGGGCCGACCCATGCCAAGGCGATGGTCGGCTGGACAGATCTGCCCGCAGATCTGAGCGATACCGCGCAGCTTGCGCGCCTCTCGGCGCACCTGCCTGCCGATGCGCTCGTCGTCTCTTCGGATCTCATGCGCGCTCGCGATACCGCCAGCGCGATCCTCGGCCCGCGCCAGCGCCTGCCGGATGATCCTGCCTTGCGCGAAATCCATTTCGGCGCCTGGGAGATGGCCGCGTTCGACACCGCCCCCGAGCCCGAACGCCTGCGCGCCTTCTGGGAGACGCCGGGCGATCTGACCGCCCCCGAGGGCGAGTCGTGGAACATGATCTCGGCCCGTGTCAGCGGCGCGGCGGCGGCGCTCCTGCGCGCGCATCCGGGGCGCGACATCATCGCCGTCGCGCATATGGGCGCGATCCTGACGCAGGTGCAGGCCGCGCTGGGGATCAGCGCCTATGACGCCTTCTCGCACCGGATCGACAATCTCTCGGTCACGTCGCTCAGCCATGACGGGACGCGCTGGCACGCGGATGCGATCAATCACCTGCCCTGATGGTCCGCCGCACATTTGCTGACTTTGCGCAGGCCGGCACGCCGCATACCATCTTGCCATGACATATGATCTCATCATCGGCGATTACGCCTATTCGAGCTGGTCCATGCGGGCATGGCTGCTCTTCGATCGGTTCGGCATCGAGCGGCGCGAGACGGAAATCTGTTTCGCCGACGGCGCCGTGCCGGATCTCATGCCGGACTGGACACCGGCGAAAACCGTGCCTGCGATCCGCACGCCCGAAGGCGCCGTGGTGGGCGAATCCCTCGCCATCGCCGAGGAACTGGCGAGCCGCCATCCCGACCTGCCGCTTTGGCCCGAGGCTCCGCTCGCCCGCGCCACCGCCCGTGCCCTCTCCGCTGAAATGCACGCGGGCTTCACCTCCCTGCGCGGCGATTGCCCGATGAACCTGCGCAAGGCCTATACCGATTTCATTCCTTCCGAGGCCGTCGAACGCGACCTGCGGCGCATCGAGACGCTTTGGGACCATGCCCGCGCCACCTGCCGGCCAGAGGGGCCGTGGCTCTGCGGAGACTATGGCATCGTCGATGCGTTCTACGCCCCGGTCGCCATGCGCATCGCGGGTTACGGGCTGAAAGTATCGCCCTCGGCGCAGGCCTATGTGAATGCGCATCTGGCCGACCTTTCCTTGCGGCGCTGGCGCGCGTTGGGGCTGGCGCATGGCCCCGATCTCGAGCGGTATCGGCGCGACCATGAGACGGGCGCCTGGCCCGGCCCCGCGCCCCGCGCGGCCGAAGCCGCCCGGACGGGCACGCCCGAGAACGATGCCTGCCCCTATTCGGGCAAGCCGGTCACGCATCTGATGGAGATGGAGGGGCGCATTTTCGGCATGTGCAACGCGCGCTGCCGCGACAAGACGGCGGCCGATCCGGAGGCCTGGCCGCAATTCATGGCGCTGGTCTGAGCCTGCCGCACACGCGTTAACCAATCCTCAATCTCTTCGGCATTAACCTTGATGAAAGTTTGTGCCGAAGGGGCAGGAGATGGTCGCGCGCGCCTACACGGTCGCCTTCGAAGGGGTCGAGGCCCGGCATGTGGAGGTGCAATGCGCCGTCACACCCGGCGTGCCGGCATTTTCGCTCGTCGGCCTGCCCGACAAGGCCGTCAGCGAGGCGCGCGACCGTGTGCGCACCGCGCTCAGCTCGATGGCGATCGCGCTGCCGTCCAAGCGCATCACGGTCAATCTCAGCCCCGCGGACCTGCCGAAGGAAGGCAGCCATTTCGATCTGCCCATCGCCCTCGCTCTCCTCGCCGCGCTCGACATCATCCCGAAGGACGCCATCGAGGGCACGACATCGCTGGGCGAATTGTCGCTCGATGGCAAGATCATGCCCGTGATCGGCGCGCTGCCCGCCGCCATGGCCGCCGCCGAGGAGGACCGCACGCTTCTGTGCCCCAAGGCCTCAGGCGCGGAGGCGGCGTGGGTGGGCGCCGCGCATGTGATCGGCGCGGCGACGCTCGCCGATGTGGTGCGCCATTTCACCGGCCAGTCGCCGCTTGCCCCCGCCGAGCCGGGCGAGGTGACGGCGCCGCCCATGGGCCGCGATCTGCGCGACGTGAAAGGGCAGGAGCGCGCCAAGCGCGCGCTCGAGATCGCGGCGGCGGGGCGGCACCACCTTCTGATGCTCGGCACGCCGGGATCGGGCAAGTCCATGCTGGCCGCGCGCCTTCCCGGCATCCTGCCCCCGCTGAGCGCACGCGAGGCGCTGGAGACGTCGATGATCCATTCGCTCGCGGGGCTTCTGGACGAGGGCGGGATCAGCCGCGTGCGCCCCTTCCGCGAGCCGCATCACACCGCCTCGATGGCCGCCATCGTCGGCGGCGGGCGCCGTGCCTCGCCCGGCGAGATCAGCCTCGCGCATAACGGCGTTCTCTTCATGGACGAGTTTCCCGAATTCTCGCGCACCGTGCTCGAGACGCTGCGCCAGCCCATCGAGACGGGCGAGGTGATGATCGCGCGGGCCAATGCCCATGTCACCTATCCTTGCCGCTTCATGCTGATCGCCGCCGCCAACCCCTGCAAATGCGGATATCTCAGCGATCCCGCCCGCGCCTGCGCCCGCGCGCCGGTTTGCGGTGACGATTATCTCGGGCGTATCAGCGGGCCGCTGATGGACCGCTTCGATCTGCGAATCGAGGTGCCGCCGGTCGCCTTTTCCGATCTCGATCTGCCGCCTTCGGGCGATGGCTCGGCCGAGGTCGCGGCCCGTGTCGTGGCGGCGCAGACTGTGCAGGCGGCGCGCTATACCGGGGCGCCCGGCGTGCATCTCAATGCGGATGCCGAGGGCGGGCTTCTCGCCGAAGTGGCGACTCCCGACACCGAAGGCCGCGATCTGCTCACCCGCATGTCCGAGCGCTTCGGCCTCTCGGCGCGCGGCTATCACCGGGTGCTGCGGGTCGCGCGCACGATCGCCGATCTCGATGGCTCGGAGGTCGTCCGGCGGCCGCATGTGGCCGAAGCCGCGAGCTTCCGGATCACAGCCGCGAAAGAGTGCTGATCCACGCCGCGAGTTCCACCATCGATTGACGCGCCTCGGGGATGTAGCCCTGGAACATCGGCCAGGCATGCGGCAGGTCCCCTTCGATCACGCAGGTCACATCGACGCCCTGCGCCATCAGCCGGTCCGCTATGCGCCGCGCGTCGTCGAGGAGGATTTCCGTCCGGGCCGCCGTGATCCAGACAGGCCCGGCGCCGGTGAAATCGGCGAAGAGCGGCGAGGCGCGCGGATCGCGCGGATCGGCGCCGTTCAGATACATCCGCGCGAGATCGGCGGCGCGCTGCGCGGGAAGCATCGGATCGGCCTTCGCGTTGGCGGTGAAGCTCGCACCGGAAAAGGTCAGATCGGTGAAGGGCGAGAAGCCGAACGTGCCGAGCGGTGGACGCAGGCCCTCGGCGAGGATACGCGCCAGAAGCGCGAGGGCGAGACCGCCGCCCGCGCTGTCGCCGCCGAGAATGACCCCGCCGGGCGGATCACCGAGCGCGCGATAGGCCTGCATCGCATCCTCGAGCGCGGCGGGAAACGGCGCCTCAGGGGCGAGGCGGTAGCGCGTCAGGATCGCGCGAAGACCGGTGAGCGCAGCCAGATGCGCGACCGGCGCGCGATGGGTGTGGGGGCTGCCGAGAATGAAGCCGCCGCCATGCAGGTAGAAAATAACCGGCCCGCCGGAATGCCGGCGCGGCACCGCCTGCACCGCTTCGATCCCACTGAGATCGATCCGGTCGAAACGGGTCCCGCGCGGGGCGCGCAGAAAGATGCGGGCGCTCAGCTCCATTTGACGGCGCAGCTTGACCGGATCCTCGGCCCGCGCGAGGCGCGGTTTCTCGAAACGGCGCAGCCAGGCGTTCAGGAGCCGGGCGCGGCGACTCACGTGCGGGAGGCGGCGCGCCGCGCGTCGATCGCGTCCCATATCTTGCCGGCTATGTTGACGCCGTCGAAGCGCTCGAGCTCCTGAATGCCGGTGGGCGAGGTCACGTTGATCTCGGTCAGGTAGCGCCCGATCACGTCGATCCCGACGAAGACCTGACCCTTCTCGCGCAGGCGCGGGCCGATCGCGGCGCAGATCTCGCGGTCGCGCTCGGTCAGGGCGACCTTCTCGGGGCGCCCGCCCACATGCATGTTCGAGCGCGTCTCGCCCTCGGCGGGCACGCGGTTGATGGCGCCCACGGGCTCGCCATCGACGAGAATGACGCGCTTGTCGCCCTTCGAGACGTCCGGCAGGAATTTCTGGACGATCAGCGGCTCGCGGCTGAAGCCGGTGAACATCTCGTGCAGCGAGCTGAGATTGCTGTCCCCGCCCTTGAGCAGGAAGACCCCGGCGCCGCCATTGCCGTAGAGCGGCTTGAGGATCACGTCGCCATGCCGATCGCGAAACTGCCGGATGGTGGCCAGATCGCGCGCGATGGCGGTGGGCGGCATCAGCTCCGGAAAATCGAGGATCAGCAGCTTTTCGGGGAAATTGCGCACCCAGAACGGATCGTTGACGACAAGCGTGCCCGGCGCGAGCCGGTCGAGAAGATGGGTGGTGGTGATGTAGAACATGTCGAAAGGCGGATCCTGGCGCAGCCAGACCACGTCGAAATCGCCCAGATCGACCGTCTCCATCTCGCCCAAAATGGCATGGTCGCCCTTGACGCGCTGCACCCTGAGAGACTGGCCCCGCGCCGTGATGCGCCCCTCGTCATAGGCGAGGTTCTGCGGCGTGTAGTAGAAGAGCTCATGCCCCCGCGCCTGCGCCTCCTCGGCCAGACGGAAGGTGCTGTCGGCATCGATGTTGATCGGCCCGATCGGGTCCATCTGAAACGCGATCTTCATGGGAAATCCCCCGTCCTGCTGCCCCGCCTTCATGCGCGAAGGGCCGCCGGGGTGCAATTCAGAAATGCGAGAAGAACCCTTCGAGAATATCGCAGCGCCCTGCCTGATCGACGACGGCGAGATCGAAGCGGATGTCCGAGAGCTGCCCCTTCGGACAATGGGCGAGGTACTCCGAGGCGGCGGCATGGATGCGCCGCATCTGCGCCACCCCGAGACTTGCGATGGCGCCATCGTGGCTGCGGGCCTGCTTCACTTCCGCGAAGACGATTTCGCCCCCGTCGTCGAGGATCAGATCGATCTCTCCGCTTTTGCCGCGCCAGCGGGTTTCGAGAAGGCGCAGGCCTGCGGCCCTGTAGAGCGCGACGGCACGCTCTTCCGCCGCGAGACCGGAGTTGTAGGCGCGCCGGCCGCGATCCCGCCGCGCCGGGGCCGGCACATGGAGGGGCGTTCCGAAATCCATCGTCAATGTCATTCGCGATCCTTTCCGGCACCGTCCGTGCCACCGCCCCCAAGCCGCAATGCGATCTGATAGACCTCGCGCCGCTTCATCCCGAGATCGTGCGAGACCTTGTCGGCTGCGTCCCTCACCGACATATCACGCATCGTCACCTCCAACGACCGTTCTACGTCCGAAAGGTTAACGGACCGTTCCCCCGCACGGTCGATCAGGACCACCATCTCGCCCTTGCGCGGGTTGGCGGCGATCTCCTCGGCCAATTCGGCGAGCGTGCCGCGCATCACCTCCTCGAATTTCTTGGTCAGCTCGCGGCAAAGCGCCGCGCGGCGCTCGCCGCCCAGCACGGCGGCGGCGTCGCGCAGCATGGCGGCCACGCGCTTGGGCGATTCGTAAAAGGCCAGCGTCGCCGGGGTCTCGGCCAGCGCGCGCAGGGCGGATTTCCGCGCGCTCGCCGTGTTCGGAAGAAAGCCCGCGAAGAGGAAGCGGTCAGTCGGCAGGCCCGAGAGCGTGAGCGCCGCGATGACCGCCGAAGGGCCGGGCGCCGAGATCAGCCCGTGACCCTCGGCGATCGCCGCGCGCGCCAGATCGAAGCCCGGATCGGCCACCATGGGCGTGCCCGCTTCGGACGCGTAAGCCACTGATTTTCCTTCCGCAAGCGCCGCGAGAATCTTCGGGCGCATCTTGTCGCCGTTATGGTCGTGATAGGCGAGAAGCGGGCGGTCGCCCAGTGGGACGGCATGGATGTCGAGAAGCTTTCGCAGGCTGCGCGTATCCTCGGCGGCGAGCATGTCCGCCGAGGCGAGGATGTCGAGCGCCCTCAGCGTGATGTCGCGCGCCGCCCCAAGGGGCGTTGCCACCAGATACACGCCCGGAGCGAGAGTTTGCCTGACATGATTCATCGCTGGACCCGCCCTTCCTGACGTTTATGATCGCCCGCAACGCATCCTTCGCAAGAAAACCGTCCGAAACGAGGTATCTTCCCCATGTTCGCCATTTCGCAGATCGCCCGCAAGGTGCTGACCCGTCTCTTCGCGGTCCTGTCGCTTCTCTGGCTCGCCGCGTGCGACGCGACGGGCGTCACCATGGGCGGCGGGGGCGGCGGCCAGCCGATCGATCCCGGCGCGCCGGTCGCGGTGGCCCTGCTGGTGCCGCACGGCTCCTCGGCGCCGGGCGAGGCGGCGCTCGCGCGCGATCTCGAGGCCGCGGCGCGGCTCGCGGTCGCGGATCTTTCGGGCGTGCGCATCGATCTGCGGGTCTACGGCACCGCCGGCCAGCCGGGGCAGGCCCAGCAGGCCGCGCTCAACGCGGTGGCGGACGGCGCCAAGATCATCATCGGGCCGCTCCACGCGGAATCGGCGAATGCCGTCGCCGTCGCCGTGGCGCCCAAGAACGTCAACGTGCTCGCCTTTTCGAACAATCCCACCATCGCGGGCGGCAACCTCTTCGTGCTGGGGCAGACCTTCGACAACACCGCCGACCGGCTGACGCGCTATGCCGTGCGCCAAGGCAAGCGGCGCATCCTGACGGTGTCGTCCAACAACCTCGCCGGGCAGCTCGGCGCGCAGGCCATCGCCAAGGCGGCGGCCAATTCGGGCGCGCAGATCGTCGGCAATGTGGGCTATGATTTCTCGCAGGAGGGCGTCGTCGCGGCGGTGCCGCAGATCACGCAGACCGCGAGCAGCAACTCCGCGGACGCGGTGTTCCTGACCGCGAATTCCGCGGGCGCGCTTCCGCTTTTCGCGCAGATGCTTCCCGAAAATGGGCTGAACCCCGCCACGACGCAGTATATCGGCCTCTCGCGCTGGGATTCGCCGCCGCAGACGCTCGAGCTGCCGGGCCTTCAGGGCGGGCTCTTCGCGCTGCCCGATCAGGGCAAGGCGCAGCGGTTCCGGGCGCGGTTCGCGCAGACCAACGGCAACCAGCCGCATCCCATCGCGGGCCTCGCCTATGACGGCATCGCGGCCGTGGGGGCGCTGGTCAAGACCGGCAAGCGCGATGCGCTCTCGCGGGCGAGCCTGACGCAATCGGCGGGCTTCCAGGGGGTCGATGGCGTCTTCCGCCTGCGCCAAGACGGCACGAACCAGCGCGGCCTTGCCGTCGCCACGGTGCGCGACAACCGCGTGGTCATCGTCGATCCCGCGCCGCAGGGCTTCGGCGGGGCCGGTTTCTGATCCGGCCCGGAGAGGCAAGAATGACAGCCATGACGGCGACGGGCCCGGCGCGGGATGCGGCGCCGGGCGATCTGATCTGCGACGCGCACGCCATCTTCGACCGGGACGGCGTTGAGGCGCGACTGGCCGAGCATCGCTTGGCCGCGCCCGAGGATCTGCGCCGCCATGCGGTCGATATCCTCGGCGCCGAGATGCGGCGCGGGCGCGGCGCCATCGCCTCAGCCCTCGCCGCGCAGCCGCTGCGCGCGCGGGAGGCCACGCGCGCCTATAGCTGGCTGACCGATTGTCTCGTGCTCGCCGCCTATCGCCTCGCATCCGAGGCGATGCACCCGCTGCCGAATCCGACCGAGGCCCAGCGTCTCGGCGTTCTGGCGGTCGGCGGATACGGCCGGGGCGAGATGGCGCCCGAGTCGGATGTCGATCTTTTGTTCCTGACGCCCTACAAGATCACCGGCTGGGCCGAGAGCGTCATCGAATCGATGCTCTACATCCTGTGGGACCTGCGCCTCAAGGTCGGCCATTCGAGCCGCACCATCCGCGATTGCCTCCGCCTCGGGGACGAGGATTTCACCATCCGCACCGCCCTGCTCGAGCATCGGTACCTGACCGGAGACGCGGAGCTCGCGGGCAATCTGCGCCACCGGCTCTGGCACGACCTCTTCTCGGGGACCGAGCGGGAATTCACCGAAGCCAAGCTCGAGGAGCGCGAGCAGCGTCATGAGAAGCAGGGCGGCCAGCGCTACATGGTCGAGCCGAACGTGAAGGAGGGCAAGGGCGGGCTGCGCGATCTGCAATCGCTCTTCTGGATCGCGAAATACACCTACCGCGTGACCGACAAGGCCGATCTGGTGAGCCAGGGCATGTTCACCCATGACGAGTTCGAGACCTTCGAGCTTGCCGAGAATTTCCTCTGGGCGGTGCGCTGCCAGCTCCATCTCATCACCGGGCGCCCGAACGACAAGCTGGCCTTCGATCTTCAGGTCGAGGTCGCCGAGCGCATGGGCTATGCCGACCGCGCCGGGCGGCGCGGCGTCGAGATCTTCATGCAGGACTATTTCCGCCATGCCACCGCCGTGGGCGATCTGACGCGCATCTTCCTCACGCAGCTCGAGGCCGCGCATGTCAAATCCGAGCCGTTGCTTCAGCGCCTCTTCCGCCGCAAGCGCAAGCTGCGGGACGGCTATGTCGAGGTGAACGGACGGCTCGCCATCGCGGATGACGGCGCGTTCCTCGCCGATCCGCTCAACCTGCTGCGGGTCTTCGATGAGGCGCTGCGCACCGGCCTTCTGATCCATCCCGACGCGATGCGTCTGGTGACCGCCCATCTCGACCTCATCACCGACGAGGTGCGCGCCGATCCGGCGGCGCAGAAGCTCTTTCTCGGGCTCATGCTGCGCCACGGCAATCCCGAGCGGGCGCTGCGGCGGATGAACGAGCTGGGCATGCTCTCGGCCTTCATCCCCGAATTCGAGCCGATCGTCGCGATGATGCAGTTCAACATGTATCACCACTACACGGTCGACGAGCACACGATCCAATGCATAAGCCACCTTGCCCTGATCGAGCGCGGCGAGCTTGTCGAGGAATTGCCGGTCGCCTCGTCGATCCTCAAGCACGGGGTCAACCGCCGCATCCTCTATATCGCGCTCCTTCTGCACGATATCGGCAAGGGGCGGAGCGAGGATCATTCGATCCTCGGCGCCAAGATCGCGCGGAAGGTGGCGCCTCGGCTGGGGCTGAAGCCCAAGGAAGTGGACACGGTCGAATGGCTGGTGCGCTATCACCTCCTGATGTCCGACATGGCGCAGAAGCGCGACATCGCCGATCCGCGCACCGTGCGCGATTTCGCCAAGGCGGTGCAGGTGCGCGAGCGGCTCGACCTTCTGTGCGTGCTGACGGTCTGCGATATCCGCGGCGTCGGGCCGGGGACGTGGAACAACTGGAAAGCCTCGCTCTTGCGCGCGCTCTATCGCCAGACGCTGAACGCGATGGAAAACGGGCTCGAGGACCTCAACCGCGAGCAGCGCGGCTCGGACGCCAAACAAGGTCTGCGCAAGGCCTTGAAGGGCTGGGACGCCAAGGCGCTCAAAGCCGAGACGGCGCGGCATTACCCGCCCTACTGGCAAGGTCTTCACGTCACGGCGCATGTCGTCTTCGCGAACCTTCTGCGCGAGATGTCGGGCAAGGTGGGCGAGATCGGGATCGACCTGCATCCCGACGAGGACCGCGACGCGACCCGCGCCTGTTTCGTGATGGAGGATCACCCCGGCATCTTCTCGCGGCTTGCCGGCGCGCTGGCGCTGGTGGGCGCGGGCGTCGTGGATGCGCGCACCTACACGTCGAAGGACGGCTATGCGACGGCGGTCTTCTGGATCCAAGACAGTGACGGGCACCCCTTCGCGGACGAGCGCCTGCCGCGCCTGCGCCAGACCATCCTCAAGACGCTCAAGGGCGAGGTCGTGGCGCGCGACGCGATGAAATCGCGCGACAAGATCAAGAAGCGCGAGCGCGCCTTCCGCGTTCCGACGCATATCACCTTCGACAACGAAGGCTCCGAGATCTACACGATCATCGAGGTCGATACCCGCGACCGGCCCGGCCTTCTCTATGACCTGACCCGCACGCTTGCGGCGGGCAACGTCTATATCGCCAGTGCCGTCATCGCGACCTTCGGCGAGCAGGTGGTCGACACCTTCTACGTCAAGGACATGTTCGGTCTGAAATTCTACTCGGAGGCCAAGCAGAAAGCGCTCGAGGCGAAGCTGCGCGCGGCCATTTCCGAAGGCACGCAAAGGGCCATCGAGTGAGCACTCCAAGCGGCGTCAAGCCCGTACGCCTGATAACGGGCATCTTCACCGTGGGCGTCTGGACCATGCTCAGCCGCATCCTCGGCTTCGTGCGCGACGTGATGATCGCGGGCCTCATCGGGCCGGGGCCGGTGATGGATGCCTTCGTCGCGGCCTTCCGCCTGCCCAACATGTTCCGCCGCTTCTTCGCCGAGGGCGCGTTCAACGCGGCCTTCGTGCCGATGTTCTCGAAACGCCTCGAAGGGGGCGACGATGCCGAAGGCTTCGCCCGGCTCGCGCTCAGCGGGCTGGCGCTGGTGCTGCTGTTCCTGGTCGCGCTGTCGATGATCTTCATGCCCGCGCTCGTGTGGCTGACCGCCGAAGGCTTCGTGGGCGATGCGCGCTTCGATCTGACGGTGGAATTCGGGCGCGTCGTCTTTCCCTACATCTTCTTCATCTCGCTGGCGGCGCTTCTGTCGGGCGTTCTGAACGCGACGGGCCGCTTCGTCGCCGCCGCCGCCGCGCCGGTCCTGCTCAACGTCATGCTTTGCACCGCGATGGCGGTCGCCGTCTGGACGAATGGCAGCGTGCCCGCCGCCCTCGTCTGGACCATTCCCTTCGCCGGCGTCGCGCAGCTCGCCCTCGTCTGGGTCGCCGCGTCCCGCGCGGGCCAGAGTATCCGCCCCATGCGCCCGCGCTGGACGCCCGAGATGCGCCAGCTCGTGCGCATCGCGGTGCCTGCGGCCCTTGCGGGCGGCGTCATGCAGATCAACCTTCTGGTGGGCCAGCAGGTCGCCTCGAATTTCGAGAGCGCGGTGAGCTGGCTCTATGCCGCCGACCGGCTTTACCAATTGCCGCTGGGCGTCGTGGGCATCGCTGTGGGCATCGTGCTTCTGCCGGATCTCTCGCGCCGCCTGCGGGCGGATGACGGCAGCGGCGCGCGCATGGCGCTCAGCCGTGCGGGCGAGGTGTCGCTGGCGCTCACCATTCCCTCGGCTGTGGCGCTGGTGGTCATCCCCATCCCGCTCATCACGGTGCTGTTCCAGCGCGGCAATTTCAACGTCGATGACACGGCGGCCACCGCGCTCGCCGTGGCGATCTACGGGCTCGGGCTGCCCGCCTTCGTGCTCCAAAAAGTGCTGCAACCCCTCTATTTCGCGCGAGAGGATACCAAGCGGCCCTTCTATTACGCCGTTGCCTCGATGGTGGTGAACGCCGCGCTTGCCATCGGCCTCGCGCCTGCCATCGGCTGGATCGCGGCGGCGATCGGCACGACCGTTGCGGGCTGGGCGATGGTCTGGCTCCTGGCGCGCGGCGTGCGGCCCTTCGGCGACGTGGCACGGTTCGATGACCGGTTCCGCAGCCGCCTCTGGCGCATCTGCGCCGCCTCGGCGGTGATGGGCGCGGCGCTCTGGGGGCTGATGATCGCGCTCTCGCCCGTCTTCGGCGTGCCGGGCTGGCGGGCGCTGGCGCTCGCCGTCATGATCCTTCTCGGCGGCGTCGTCTACTACATCGCAGGGCGCCTCTTCGGCGCGTTCAACAAGGCCGAACTCAAGGCGGCGCTGCGCCGTCAGCGCTGAAGCAGCCGCGCGCGCAGCTTGGCCCAGCCGCCGGGGCGCAGCACGAAGGAGGCGGCGAAGCCCGTCAGAAACCCCGTGAGATCCGCAACCCAGCGCATCGTGCCGCCGAAGAGCAGGCTGAAGAGAAGCTGCGCACCCATCAGGAAGCCGATCAGCAGAAAGGCCCGGGCTTGATTGGCGCCCTGCTGGCCGAGCTTCAGCCACAGAAGATAGGTGAAGGCACCGATGAGCCCGTAGATCCCGGGGAAGGCGCCGTAGAGCCACGGATTGTCGCGCGCCACGAGGCCGTAGACCAGCGCGCCGCAGAGCGACGGGATCAGGAATGCAGCGAGCAGCGCCATCGGACGAAAGACCTCGCCCACGAATTTGCCCATCGCCAGCAAAAGCGCTGCGGCGAAGAGCATCTCGCTGAACCCGCCATGCAGGAAGGGATAGGTGATGAAGCGCAGAAGCTGCTCGGGCGGATACATGCCGTTGCCGATCATCCAGCGCAGGATGTCGCCGCTGAACCCGTAATCCTGGATCATCGCCTGCCGCCAGCCCACCGCCTGCGGTCCGCCGATCAGACCCTTGGAGCCGAGGAAGAACGCGATCTCGGGGATGACCACGCCGAGAAACAGCAGGATCACCACCGGGGGCAGCGGATTGAACGGGCTCGAATCGTCGGAATGGGTCATGGGCGGGTCCGGGCCTTCGCTTGACGGGGCTATGGCGCATGGGTAAGCGAGGCAGGCACGGAAATCCAGACGGAGACGCAAGAGATGAGCGATGCAGCCTTCACCCCGCGGGTGTTTTCGGGCATCCAGCCTTCGGGCGATCTGCACCTCGGAAACTATCTCGGCGCGCTCAAGCGCTTCGCCGAAGCGCAGGAGAAGGGCGTCCAGTCGCTCTATTGCATGGTCGATCTGCACGCGATCACCGTCTGGCAGGACCCCGCGAAACTGCGCCACGCCACGCGCGAGCTGACGGCGGGCTTCATCGCCTCGGGGCTCGATCCCGAGAAATCCATCCTCTTCAACCAGTCCCAGGTGCCCGAACACACGCAGCTCGCATGGGTCTTCAACTGCGTGGCGCGCATGGGCTGGATGAAGCGCATGACCCAGTTCAAGGACAAGGCGGGCAAGAATGCCGAGAACGCCTCGCTGGGCCTTTTCGGCTACCCGGCGCTGATGGCGGCCGACATCCTCGTCTATCACGCGACGCACGTGCCCGTGGGCGAAGACCAGAAGCAGCATATCGAGCTGACGCGCGACATC
Organism: Roseovarius aquimarinus; assembly: GCF_043661195.1. NCBI lineage: Bacteria > Pseudomonadati > Pseudomonadota > Alphaproteobacteria > Rhodobacterales > Roseobacteraceae > Roseovarius > Roseovarius aquimarinus. The sequence goes on along the minus strand of NZ_JBIHMM010000003.1, from coordinate 420,593 downwards.
GCGGCGAAGTTCAACCATGACTACGAGACCGAGTTCTTCCCGATGGCCGAGCCGGTCATCGAGGGTGCCGCGACGCGGGTGATGAGCCTGCGCGACGGCTCGAAGAAGATGTCGAAATCCGATCCCTCGTACATGAGCCGGATCAACATGACCGACGACGCCGACACGATCTCGAAGAAGATCCGCAAGGCCAAGACGGACCCTGAACCGCTGCCGATGGAGCTGGACGGCCTCGAAGGCCGCCCCGAGGCGCGCAACCTCGTGAACATCTACGCGGGCCTTGCGGGTATGAGTGCCGAAGAGGTGATGCGCGAGATGGGCGGCAAGCCGTTTTCCGAGTTCAAGCCCATTCTGGCCGATCTCGCCGTGGCGCGCATGGCGCCTATTTCCGAGGAGATGGGCCGTCTCATGCAGGATGTGGGCGAGATCGACGCGATCCTCGCGCGCGGCTCCGAGCGAGCGCGCGAAATCGCCGCGCCGATCCTCGCGCGCACCTACGAGATCGTCGGGATGGTCGGACGCTAGGCCGGCAGACGCCGCGAAGTTTCTTCCGTCCCTGGCGGGAGTTTTTCTGGAAATGATGAAAGGGGGGCGCACGGCATGGGAACGGGCACGAATATCCGGACATGGTTCGAGGGAGCGTGGCACGAGGGCGATGCGCCCGTCATGCGCGCCGCCGATCACGGCATGTGGCTCGGCAGCGCCGTCTTCGACGGGGCGCGTCTTGCGCATGGTGTGGTTCCCGATCTCGACCTGCATTGCGCGCGGGTGAATGCCTCGGCGCGCGCGCTGATGCTCGAGCCGACCGTCGATGCAAGCGACATGGTGGAGATCATCCGGGAGGGGCTGCGCATGTATGCGCCGGGGTCCGCGGTCTATATCCGGCCGATGTATTGGGGGCGGGACACGGGCTATATGGCGATCGTGCCGGACGCGGCCTCGGTCGGGTTCGCGATCTGCCTCGAGGAGGTGCCGATGCCGCCCGAGGGCGCGTCCACCACGCTCACGCGCACGCGCTTCCGGCGTCCGGTGATGGAGGATGCGGTGGTCAACGCCAAGGCCGCCTGCCTCTATCCCAACAACGCGCGGATGCTGGCCGAGGCGCGGGCCAAGGGCTTCGGCAATGTGCTATGCGCCGATGCGCTCGGAAATGTCGCCGAAAGCGCGACTTCCAATGCCTTCATGGTCAAGGATGGCGAGGTCTTCACGCCGCAGCCCAACGGCACCTTCCTCGCCGGGATCACCCGGGCGCGGCACATCGCGAATCTGCGCGCCGATGGCGTGACGGTGCATGAAACCGTCCTCAGCTTCGAGGATTTCCACGCGGCGGACGAGGTGTTCCTCACGGGGAACATGGCGAAGGTCACGCCCGTCACGGCCTTCGACGGGACCTCCTACCAGATCGGTCCGGTGACGCGGCGCGCGCGCGAGCTTTATTGGGATTGGGCGGCGGGAAGCCCGCTGTGACGTGAAGGCGCCGGGCGGATCATCCGCCCGGCGTTTTTCGTCTCAGAGCGCCGCGCGCTCGGCCGCGCTCATCTTCAGCATCGGCAATTGGCGGATCACCACCGGCGCGATCAGCGCAAGGCCGACCAGCGTCGCGTAGAGGTTCGGTGCGACCAGAAGGATCGCCGCGACGGCGAGGAGCGCGCGCTCATACCCTCTCATCGGGCCGATCAGCCAGTCGGCGAAGGCCGCCGACAGCATCCAGATGCCCACCATCGCGCCCGAGACGCCGATGAGGAACTCGGTCCACGTGAACCCGTCGACCACCAGCAGCAGCGAGGGCGAGAAGACGAATACGAAGGGCACCAGCGCCTTGCCCATGCCGAGCCGGAAGGCGGTATTGCCCGTCTTGAACGCGTTCGAATCCGCGATGCCCGCCGCCGCATAGGCCGCGAGCGCCACGGGCGGCGTGATGTCGGCCATGACCCCGTAATAGAAGACGAAGAAATGCGCCACGAGCGGCTGCACCCCCAGCATGCCGAGAATGGGCGCCGCCACCGCGATCATGATGAGGTAGTTGGCCGTCGTCGGAATGCCGCAGCCCATCAGGATACAGACGATGGCCGTCATGATGAGCGTGAACATCAGCGTGAGCGCCGAGACGGACATGACCTCGAAGGGCAGGAAGCTGAGCCCTTCGGACACGCTCGTTGCCCAGCCCGCCGCGACGGACGTGACCATGTAGGCGATCTTGAAGCCGACGCCCGTCAGCGTGACGACGCCGATGATGACGCCGACCAGCGCGGCGGCGGCGGTGACCGAGAGCGAGAATTTCGCGCCGGTCACGAAACTGTCCCAAAGCTCGGAGATCGTCTGCGTCGCCATCGCCTTGAGGTCGGTTCCGTGGCGCAAGAGGTTCTGGATGATGAGCACGAGAATGCACGACAAGATGCCGTAGAACGCCGCGAGATAGGGCGTCTTGCCCGACAGGAGCGTTGCCACCAGCACGAAGAGCGGCAGCGTCGTCAGCCAGCCCGCCTTGAAGACGGCCCAGGCGACGGGAAGCTCGTCCGCCGTCATGCCGCGCAGGCCGCGGCGGCGCGCCTCGAGATGGACCTGCACCAGCACGCCGAAGAAATGCATGAAGGCCGGGACCAGCGCGGCGGTCAGGATCGTGGTCAGCGGCACGCCGAGATATTCGATCATCAGGAACGCGACCGCGCCCATGACCGGCGGCGTGATCTGCCCGCCGGTTGAGGAGGCGGCCTCGACCGCCGCCGCGAAGTGGCGCGGATAGCCGATGCGGATCATCGCCGGAATGGTGAGCGAGCCCGTGGTGACCGTGTTCGCGATGCTCGAGCCCGAGATCGAGCCGAGCATGGCCGAGGAGACGACCGATACCTTGGCCGGGCCACCCGCGAAGCGGCCCGCGAGGGCCGAAGCGAGGTCGATGAAAAGCTGTCCGAGGCCGATGCGCGTCGCCATCACACCGAAGAGGACGAAGTGGAAGACGTAGGTCGAAATCACGCCCAGCGCGGTGCCGTAGATACCCTGCGATGTAAGGTAAAGGTGGTTGACGATGTTGGTCCAGCTCGCGCCGGGATGAGTCAGAACGCCCGGCATGGACTGCCCGAAATAGGCATAGCCCATGAAGATGATCGCGATCACCGGCAGCGGCCAGCCCATGGCGCGGCGCGTCGCCTCCATCAGCACGACGATGAGGATGGTGCCCATCACCACGTCGACCAGGAGCGGGTTGCCGACACGGAAGGCGAGATCGGCGAAAACCCACGGCACATAGAGCGCCGAGACGACGCCCGCGATGGCCAGAATCCAATCGGCCAGCGAGATGCCCATGGGGGTCAGCAGCGTGTTGCGCGGCTCGGGGCGCGCGCCGAGGACGGTGAAGGAGAAGAAGATCAGGCCCAGCGTGAAGGCCAGATGCGTGCCGCGATGCACGGTCGCCTGCGGGATGCCGAAGCCCGACGTGTAGAAATGATAGCAGGAGAGGACGAAGAGAATCCCGCCCACGATCCAGGCCATGCTGGGAAGGAGGGGTCTGAAGCGGACCTCGGGATCGTATTTCTCCTCGAGAGCCTTCATTTCCGCGTCGGTCATTTCCTTGACGCGATCGGATTCGGGTGTCTCGGCCATGGCCGCCTCGCTGCGATGTCTGGGGATGGAAATGCCGGCCCGCGCGTGGCGGGCCGGCCGGGTCGTGAGCCGCCGATTACTCGATCAGGCCCTGCTCACGGTAGAACTTCTCGGCGCCCGGGTGCAGCGGGATGCCGATGCCGTCGAGAGCGGTCTCGGCGGTGATCGACTTGCCCTTCTGGTGGCCCGAGTCGAGCAGCTTGCGGGTGTTCTCGTTCCAGAGCGCCGCGGTGATGCCGTAGATCAGGTCTTCGGGCTGATCCGCGCTCGTCACCCACTGTGCGCCGACCGAGAGGGTCGTGACGTCTTCGTCGACGCCCTCATAGGTGCCGGCGGGCACGACGTTCTCGGCGAAGAAGGTGTATTCGCCGGTCACGGCCTCTGCCTCGGCGCCCGAGATCGGAACGAGCGTGATGTCTTCCTGGCTCGCCAGTTCGGCGATGGCGCCCGCAGGGAAGCCGCCGACGAAGAAGAACGCGTCCATCGCGCCGTCACGCATGCGCTCGGCGGCCTGGTCGGGCTTGAGGAAGGCCGCATCGACATCGTCCTCGCTCAGGCCATAGGCGCCGAGGATGATGCGCGCGTCGACGAGGGTGCCCGAGCCGGGCTCGTCCAGCGAGACGGTCTTGCCCTTGAGATCGGCGACCGACGTGATGCCCGAGTCGGCCGATGCGACGAGGTGGATCGTCTCGGGATAGAGGTTGGCGATGGCGCGCAGCTTCTCGACGGGCTCCTTGCCCTCCCAGATGCCGGTGCCGGTCTGCGCCCAGGTGGCGACGTCGGACTGCGAGAAGCCCGACTCGAGCGCGCCGCCCGCGATGGCGTTGATGTTGGCGACCGAGCCGTTGGCCGACAGCGCCGAGGCGATCAGCCCGGGATAGCCGCAGGAGCCGCCCTCCTCGCAGGGGCGCGAGCCCGGCGGGTTGGAGATCGCGTTCGCGATCAGGCCGCCGATGGGATAGTAGGTGCCGGACGTGCCGCCCGTCCCGATGCGGAAGAATTGCGGCTCCTGTGCGGATGCGACGGTGCCGACGGCCATCATGGCCGCGCCGACCGTGGCGGCGCGCATGAGGCTTTTGAATCCGAATGTCATGAGGGGTCCTCCTTGAACTCTGTGAGAGCATGAGGCCCAACTAAACTACAGGGATGCGGCGTTTGCAACGCGGTAGCTGCGTCAACCCACCGCAGCAGGGGGCCGCCCGCCCCTCTCGGGGCGTGGCGGGATTTCAGCCGGATCGGGAGCGCGCTGCGCCTATCCGCGCGCGTCGAGCGCATCCTCGACGGTGCGCAGACCGGTGCGGGGCGATTGGACCAGCACGGCCATGTTTCCGGGCTTGTGCTCGTTGCGCATCATCTTCATATGCGCCGAGGGGATCTCGGCCCAGGGGAATACCTCGGACATGCAGGGATCGAGGCGACGCTCGACCATCAGGTTGTTCGCGGCGCTCGCCTGCTTGAGATGCGCGAAATGGCTGCCTTGCAGGCGCTTCTGGTGCATCCACATGTAGCGCACGTCGAAGGTGCAGTTGAAGCCGGTGGTGCCCGCGCAGATCACGACCATGCCGCCCTTCTTGCAGACCAGCGACGAGACCGGGAAGGTCGCCTCGCCCGGATGCTCGAAGACCATGTCGACATTGACGCCCTTGCCGGTGATGTCCCAGATCGCCTTGCCGAAGCGGCGCGCCTCTTTCAGCCAATCGTTGTATTCGGGCGTGTTCACCTTGGGTAACTGGCCCCAGCAGGAGAAATCCTTGCGGTTGATCGCGCCCTTCGCGCCCAGATCCATCACGAACTGGCGCTTGTCCTCTTCGGAGATCACCGCGATCGCGTTGGCGCCCGCCGTGTTGATGAGCTGGATCGCGTAGGAGCCGAGACCGCCCGACGCGCCCCAGACCAGCACGTTCTGGCCGGGTTTGAGGTCATGCGGCTCGTGCCCGAAGAGCATGCGGTAGGCGGTGGCCAGCGTCAGCGTGTAGCAGGCCGATTCCTCCCATGTCAGATGCTTGGGGCGCGGCATGAGCTGCTGCGACTGCACGCGGGTGAACTGCGCGAAGGAGCCGTCCGCCGTCTCGTAGCCCCAGATGCGCTGGCTGGGCGAGAACATGGGATCGCCGCCGTTGCACTCCTCGTCGTCGCCATCGTCCTGATTGCAGTGGATGACCACCTCGTCGCCAACTTTCCAGCGGCGCACCTTGTCGCCCACGGCCCAGACGATGCCCGCCGCATCCGAGCCGACGATGGCATACTCGGCCTTGTGCACGTCGAAGACCGACATCGGCTGGCCCAGCGCGGCCCAGACACCGTTATAGTTGACGCCAGCCGCCATCACGAGGACCAGCACCTCGTTGCTGTCGGGTAGCGGCACGTCCACGATTTCCTGAAGCATCGCCTTGTCGGGCTCGCCATGACGCTCGCGGCGGATGGTCCATGCGTGCATCTGCTTGGGCACATAGCCCATCGGCGGCATTTCCCCGATATCGTAGAGATCCTTCTCGGGCGCGTCGTAGCGCGCGATGCCGGTGTCGGTGTCCAATGCCATGCGGGCCTCCTGTCGTCTGCGCGGTTCCTGACCCGCGCGATCAATCCTTTTCGTGCCGCAATGCAGAATCGCGGCCCTCTGACTTAGGGGATACCGGCCACCGCGCAACAATGCAATGACAAGAGATGTGATTTTGTAATTTTATGACCCCGCAGGCGCAGCAACGCCTGATGCAAGCGCAGCATCGCGCGCTGGTTGCCCGGGCAGCAGATGCGCGATCGACGCGGCATAGAAGGTCAGAAGCGGCGCGCCGCCCTCGGCGATGATCCAGCCCTCGCCGCTGCGCCGGATCGCGGCGCGCGCGGCCAGCGCTGCGCAGGCATGGGCGATCTCCGCATCGAGAGCGCCCTCGGGTACCGTCTCGGCGCCCGAGGCGGTCATGATGCGCCGCGCGGCGGCGGTCAGGGCCGCTTCGGTCATCGGCCCGCCGCTGCGCAAGAGTGTGCGCGCCACCATCGGCACCGCCAGCACCGGCATCTCGGCCTCGATCCGCTGCATGAGGTCGCGTCCGAGCGTGTCGAGCGACGGCTCGGGGCCGTAATCGCTCAGCCGGACTGGCGGCGCGAAGACGACAGAGGCGGCGCCGAAGCGCTTGAAGCGCCCGCGCATCCGCTGCCAGACGATGCGCAGCACGCCGCGCAGAACCTTCCGCTTGCCCGCGCGAAAGCGGCGATCCCCGCGCGTTCCCGCCGCGATCAGCACGCGGTCCTCGAGCACGCGGTCGTAGTTGATGGCGACAGGCACGAAGACCACGTCGCGCCCGCCGGGTTTCCAACCCTCGATCACATAGGACAAAAGCCCCAGCTTGGCGGGCTGCACGGTCCCGTTCAGCGTCAGCCCGCCCTCGGGAAAGATCGCCTGCGTGACGCCGCCCGTGGTGGCCATCTGCACATAGCGCGCGAGCACCGCGCGGTAGAGCCCCCCACGCGAGCGGCGCCGGATGAAATAGGCGCCCATCGCCTTGATGAGGCGACTGAGCGGCCAGACCCGCGCCCATTCGCCCACCGCATAGCTGAGGGCAGAGGATTGCGCCGCGAGGGTGGTGACAAGCACGTAATCCATGTTGCTGCGGTGGTTCATGATGAAGATCAGCGTCGCGTCATGCTCGATCCCGTCGATGATTTCGCCGTTATGCGGCCCGGTGCGTACATCGTAGAGCAGATTGGCCAGCCAATTGGCCAGCCGCGTGCCGAAGCCGAAATAGGCGAAGGCGCTGAAGCTGGGGACGATCTCGCGGGCATAGCGGCGGGCCTGCTCGAAGGCGACGTCCTCGCGCACGTTGTTGCGCGCGGCATAGTCCACGATGGCCTGCGTCACATCGGGATCGTAGATCAGCCGCTGGATCATGTCGTGCCGTCGCGCCAGCTTGAAGGGCTGGATCGGGCGGGCCAGCCGCTCGTTCAGCTTGGAGACGGCGCGCTCAAGCCTGCGGCGAAAGAACCATCGCACGGAGGGAAAGAGGAAATGCGAGGCGAAGGTCACCGCCGCGAAGGCGATGAGCAGCAAGAGCACCCAAAGCGGCATCGAGACGGTGGAGGTCATGCGCCCGCACCGCGCGCCGACGCGCGCCCCGCCACCCGAGGGCAGGCAGGGCGCGGGCCGCTCATTTCTGCTGCATCCCGGCCAGCACCGCGGCAAGCGGGCGCTGGTCCACCTCGATCAGCCCGCGCCTCGGCCGGTCGAGATCGATGATCATGAAGACCAGCAGCACGATCAGCGCCAGCATCAGATAGACGGGCGTCGCCGGGGCCGTGCCCGCGAGGCCCGAGGAAAAGCCGAGCATCGCCCCCGACAGAATGAAGGTGCCGAAGAGCATGAACAGCACGATCTCGGGCACATGCCGCTCGATCGCCGCGTCCCGCGCGCCCAAGGCGTCGATCATGTCGTTGAGCGCGGCGGCATAGCTGACCGCCGCAGGCCCGCCCGCCGTCGCCGCGTGGCGCGAGGCCTGCTCCCACAGATCGGCGAACGCCGCCTCGGCATTGGCGACGAGGCGCGCGCGGCGCTGGTGCTGATCGGCGGAGACCTCCGCCGCCTCGAGCCGCAGGCGCGTGTAGCGGCGCAGATCGGCCTTGGCCTCGGCGCGCAGCTCCTCGGGAAGGAAATCGGTGCGCAGCCATGCCGTGCCGATGGCGTTCGCCTCGTCGACCACGGCGGTCGAGCGGGTGTCGTGGCGCGAGAGGCCGAGCGAGAAGGTGAAGCCCAGCAGCAGCGCCAGCAAGCCCAGCATCGAGCCCTGGACCGCCGTCGTCTGGCTGCGCCCTTCCTCGGACTGGTTGCGGTGACTGCGCCGCCCGATCCTCCAGGCGAGGCCCATGGCGACCAACATGAGAACCAGAAGCCCGAGGGCGATCAGGCTGGAGGGAATATCGTAGAGCACTTCGCGCGGTCCTGTCATCTGGCCCCTCATGGCACAGGTGCCACAGGCACCGTTGGCGTGTGTGGTGTGACGGGTTTGTAGGGCAATCCGCCGCGGCGGACCAGTGGCGCACATGCGCCGCCGGCCGAAACGGCGCCTTGGTGCATCAGGAGCACACCGCCGCGGGCCTGGGTCAGGCGCCGTCCTTGGGATAGGTCATGCCCAGAGTGTCCATCGACCATTCATAGACCTTGGTCTCGGTCCGGAAGGTCCAGATGCGGGCGGTGCCGATATCGATGATTTGCGTGATGACCACGGCCCAGAGCGTCGAGAGCACGATGACGGGAATCCGCCCGCGCCGCCGCGTCAGACCGAACTGGTAGCCGACGGCGCCGGTGCCCAGAAGGCTCATCGCGAGCAGCAGATAGACCACCTGCGCGGGCATGCGATACTCCATCGCCATGCGCATCGCGGTGGAGGCATCGAAGGCCGTGTTGAGCGCGTTCATCAGCGACGTGGCGGGCGGCGTGGGCGTCTCGCGCACGATCCGGCTCATGCGCTCCCAGATCTCGCCCTGCATCTCGTCGGTGAGCGCGCTGAGCCGGGCGATCTCCTCGTCGGCGGGGTTGGCGCGCACATAGATGTAACGCAGCAGCAGATATTCCTTGAGCGCGGCCTCGATCGCCTCGGCCTCGGGACCGCCCAGCGCGCTCGCCTGTTGCAGCGCGGTGCTGATGGCGTTCACCTCGGTGAGCGTGGCATCCATGCGCCGGTCGTGCCGACTGCTCGCGTTCGAAAGATTGAGCGCCAGAACGAAGGCCAGAAGACCCAGAAGCGAGCCGACGACGAGGCTCGCGCCCTCGTCCTTGTCCTCGTTGATGCGGCTGCGTCGATGCACGCCGATCCAGCGGCCCAATTCGCTGAAGACGATCATGGCGATCAGGAAAAGCAGCAGGAACAGCCATCGATTGAAGGCCATCAGGCGAAAAAGTTCATCGACCATTCATGTCAGTCCGAAACATCGCCCAATCGGCAAATCAGCGGGCCCATGCCAGCGCGCGCCCAAGATATTTGACCTGCGGTGCGCCGCCTAGAGGATTCTTCGTGCTGCAACGCAGCGAATTGACATTGGCGCAATGTTTCGCATAGTCATTCGGCAGCGCAATTTTGTTACCCAAGCCCGAGGCAAGATCATGTCCGACATCACCCCCGACCGCCCCTGGCTCATCCGCACCTATGCCGGACACTCGACCGCCGCCGCGTCGAACGCGCTATATCGCGCGAATCTCGCCAAGGGCCAGACCGGGCTGTCGGTCGCCTTCGATCTGCCGACGCAGACGGGATACGACAGCGATCATGTCTTGTCGCGCGGCGAGGTCGGCAAGGTGGGTGTGCCCGTGTGCCATCTGGGCGACATGCGCCAGCTTTTCGCGGATATCCCGCTCGAGCAGATGAACACCTCCATGACGATCAACGCGACGGCCCCGTGGCTTCTCGCGCTCTATATCGCGGTGGCCGAGGAGCAGGGCGCGGACCCGAAGGCGCTGCAAGGCACGGTGCAGAACGATCTCATCAAGGAATATCTGAGTCGCGGCACCTATATCTGCCCGCCTAAGCCGTCGCTCAAGATGATCGGGGACGTGGCCGAGTATTGCTACACGCATATCCCCAAATGGAACCCGATGAACGTGTGTTCCTACCATCTGCAAGAGGCCGGCGCGACGCCCGAGCAGGAGCTTTCCTTCGCGCTCGCCACCGCCATCGCGGTCCTCGACGAGTTGAAGCCGCGCGTGCCGGACGCCGATTTCCCGATGCTGGCGGGGCGCATCAGCTTTTTCGTCAACGCGGGCATCCGCTTCGTCACCGAGATGTGCAAGATGCGCGCCTTCGTCGATCTCTGGGACGAGATCCTGAAGGACCGCTACGGCGTCGAGGACCCGAAATTCCGGCGCTTCCGCTATGGCGTGCAGGTCAACTCCCTCGGCCTGACCGAGCAGCAGCCCGAGAACAACGTCTATCGCATCCTGATCGAGATGCTGGCCGTGACGCTTTCGAAAAAGGCCCGCGCCCGCGCAGTGCAGCTTCCGGCGTGGAACGAGGCGCTGGGACTGCCGCGCCCCTGGGATCAGCAATGGTCGATGCGGATGCAGCAGATCCTGGCCTACGAGACGGACCTTCTGGAATTCGACGATCTCTTCGACGGCAACCCCGCCGTGGACCGGAAGGTCGAGGCGCTGAAAGAGGGCGCGCGGCGCGAGCTGGCCAGCCTCGAGAGCATGGGCGGCGCCATTGGCGCCATCGACTACATGAAGGCGCAGCTCGTCGGCAGCAACGCCGCGCGGCTGGGCCGGATCGAAGCGGGCGAGACGACTGTCGTCGGCGTCAACAAGTTCACCACGGGCGAGCCTTCGCCGCTGATGGACGAGGATGGCGGCATCATGACCGTCGATCCCGCCGTCGAGGCCGAGCAGACCGAGCGCCTCGATGCCTGGCGCGACGCCCGCGATGCGGGTGCCGTCGCGGCGGCATTGGCCGAGCTGCGCAGCGCCGCCAGCGAGGGGCGCAACATCATGCCCGCCTCGATCGCCGCCGCCCGCGCGGGCGTGACGACCGGCGAATGGGCCGAGGAGATGCGCCGCGTGCATGGCGAATATCGCGGCCCCACCGGCGTCAGCGCCAGCCCCTCCAACATGACCGAAGGTCTCGACGATCTGCGCGAGGCGGTGGCCGAGGCCTCTGCCCGGCTCGGCCGGCGCCTGCGCTTCCTCGTCGGCAAACCCGGTCTCGACGGGCATTCCAACGGAGCCGAGCAGATCGCCTTCCGCGCCCGCGATTGCGGCATGGACATCGACTATCGCGGTATCCGCCTCACGCCGGAGGAGCTCGTGAAAAGCGCGCTCGAGGACGGTGCGCATGTGGTGGGCCTCTCGATCCTGTCGGGCAGCCATATCCCGCTGGTCGAGGAGACGATGGAGCGGATGCGCGCGGCGGGGCTCGGCGACGTGCCGGTGATCGTCGGCGGCATCATCCCCGAGGAGGACGCATCGCGCCTGCGCGCGATGGGCGTCGCGCGGGTCTATACCCCCAAGGATTTCGAGTTGAACACCATCATGCGCGACATCGTGGCGCTGGTCGATCCCGGGGCGGTCGCCGCCGAATAGGGGCTGGCGGTGCGGGCGCCATCGGCTAGGCTTGCGCATGATTCCGCAAGGCCCGGGGGAGAGCGCGCCATGTCCGACCAGATCACCATTCGCCCGCTCGACGCCGGTGACGAGGCCGAGTGGCGCCGCCTTTGGACGGGCTATCTGCAATTCTACGAGGCCTCCGTCCCCGAGGAGGTCTATGCCACCACCTTCGCGCGGCTTCTGTCGGACGAGCATCCGAACCAGAACGGCCTTCTGGCGCTTCGCGGCGATCATCCGGTCGGGCTCGTCCATTACATCTATCATCCGCATAACTGGAAGATCGAGGACGTGTGCTATTTGCAGGATCTCTTCGCCGATCCGGCGGCGCGCGGCATGGGCGTGGGGCGCAAGCTGATCGAGGCGGTCTACGAGGCCGCCGACCGCGACGGGCGCCCGTCCGTCTATTGGATGACGCAGGATTTCAACGCCACCGCGCGCACGCTCTATGATCGGATCGGAACGCTGACGCCCTTCATCAAATACTCGCGCTGAGGACGCGGCGCCCGCGGGAGCGGCAAAAAATCGCAAGGCAGGCACTTTTCAAACGCGATCTGCGGGATATTCTCCGCCCATGCCCTACGAATGGTCCCCTCCGGCAATAGGCACCGAGACGCAGCGCCTCGACATGTGGCCCCACAGGTCGCTGCCCCGGCGCGGCTTTGCCGGTTTCATGCTGGCGACGTGCCTGATGTTCTCGATCCCGCTTTTCGCGCTGGTCGGCACCGTGGTGCTCTGGGGGCTTTTGCCCTTCCTTGCCGGCGCGGTCGTGCTGATGTGGTGGGCGCTCGAGCGCAGCTATGCCAGCGGGAACATGCACGAGGCGCTCATCATCGACGCGCAGGAGGTGCTGCTGACGCGCACCAATCCGGGCGGCGAGGTGCAGAAATGGGATTGCAACGCCTACTGGGCGCAGGCGCAGATTTATCCCTCGGGCGGGCCGGTCAAACACTACATCACGCTGCGCGGCGCGGGCCGCGAGGTGGAGGTGGGCGCATTCCTGTCCGAAGACGAGCGCAAGGCGCTCTATGGCGAATTGCGCGGCGCGCTGAAGCTCGCGCGCGAACGCGGCTGAGGCGGACGGATCGCGCGCGGCCGGACGGGCCTCGCCGTCGGGTGTTTCCGTAGAGATGGAAAAGGCGCCGGGGCGCGCCCGTTCACTGGGTCATGCGATCCTTGATGCGCGGTCCGACGGCGCCGAAATCCATCTGCCCGGCATATTTCGACTTCAGCACGCCCATGATCTTGCCCATGTCGCGGATCGAACTCGCACCGGTCTCGGCGATGGCGGATTCGATCGCGGCGTCGACCTCGGCCTCGGAAAGCTGGCGCGGCAGGAATTCGGAGATCACCGCCACTTCCTGCTGCTCGCGCTCGGCCAGATCGATCCGCCCGCCTTCCTCGTAGGCGCGCACCGACTCGAGCCGCTGCTTGGTCATCTTGCCGAGGATCGTGAGCACGTCGTCATCGCTCAGCTGCACCTCGCCGCCCGTCGCACGGGCCGCGATCTCCTGATCCTTGATCGCGGCGTTGATGAGGCGCAGCGTGGCGAGGCGGGCGGCGTCCTTGTCGCGCATCGCCTGCTTGAGGGCGGCATTGACGCGGTCGCGCAGAGTGTTTTCCATGTCTCGATCCTTTGGCATCGGCTGGGCCGAAAGTGGCCGGCAGGGTATCACAGGCGCCGGGGTCTATCCAATCCGGGCGCGCATGGCAACATGTCGCGGCCCTGCCGCTACGGCACCCTTGCGGGCTTGGCCCTTGACCCTCCCGGGCGGCACCCTTAGTTTCGCGCAAATTTTGCCCCTGCCATACATGACCGGAGAGACGCCATGCCCGATGCGCTTCAGCCTCGCCCCACCGCTTGCCTCGCGCTGGCGGACGGCACGGTCTTCTACGGTCACGGCTTCGGCGCGACGGGCGAGGTGGTGGCCGAGCTGTGTTTCAACACCGCGATGACCGGCTATCAGGAGATCATGACGGACCCGAGCTATGCCGGGCAGGTCGTGACCTTCACCTTTCCCCATATCGGCAACACGGGCACCAATGCCGAGGATGACGAGACCGCCGATCCCGTGGCGGCCGGCATGGTCGTCAAATGGGACCCGACCGCGCCGTCGAGCTGGCGCAGCACGCAGACGCTCCAGCACTGGCTGGCCCAGCGCGGGCGCATCGCAATGGGCGGCGTCGACACGCGGCGCCTGACCCGCGCGATCCGCCGGCAGGGCGCGCCGCATGTGGCGCTCTCGCACGATCCCGAAGGCAATTTCGACATCGCCGCGCTGGTCGAGAAGGCCCGCGGCTTTGCCGGGCTCGAAGGTCTGGACCTCGCCAAGGACGTGACCTGCGCGCAATCCTACCGCTGGAACGAGATGCGCTGGGCCTGGCCCGATGGCTATCCGGTGCAGGAGAATGCGCCGCACAAGGTGGTCGCGATCGACTACGGCGCCAAGCGCAACATCCTGCGCTGCCTCGCCTCGGCGGGCTGCGACGTCACCGTGCTGCCCGCGACCGCCACCGCCGAGGAGGTGCTGGCGCACGAGCCGGACGGCGTCTTCCTGTCGAACGGGCCGGGCGATCCGGCGGCGACGGGCGCCTATGCCGTGCCGGTCATCAAGGAGCTTCTGGAGGCCGATCTGCCGATCTTCGGCATCTGCCTCGGGCATCAGATGCTGGCGCTGGCGCTGGGCGGGCGCACCGTCAAGATGAGCCACGGCCATCACGGCGCGAACCATCCGGTCAAGGACTACACCACCGGCAAGGTCGAGATCACGTCGATGAACCACGGTTTCGCCGTGGACGGCCAATCGCTGCCCGAAGGCGTCGAGGAGACGCATGTGTCGCTCTTCGACGGCTCGAACTGTGGCATCGCGCTGAAGAATCGCCCCGTCTTCTCGGTGCAGCACCACCCGGAGGCGAGCCCCGGCCCGCAGGACAGCTTTTACCTTTTCGAGCGGTTCGCAGGGTATATGGCCGCGAAAACGCCGGCTTCCTGAGCGTTTTCAGTATCATCTTTAGGACTTTCTTTACCCTTCGTTAACCGAGGTGAACGAAACTCGTCGCTGAATTGCACGGCGAAGGGTATCTTATGGCGACCTCGGAACTGCGGAAGCTGGACACGCCGTCCTGGTCAGCCGCCAGCCTGCGCGACGGGGCGGGCCGCACGGAGCCGCTCTGCGCGCTCGGCCGCCACCTCGTGCAGACTGGCGCGATCTCGCGATCGGACGCCGCGCTGGGCCAGATCGTTCAGGCGCATTGCGACGCGCCCCTCGACCGCGTCCTGCGCGCCGAGGGCCTTCTGGACGAAGACGTCGCATTGGCCGCGCAAGCCGAGCGCGCGGGACTGCGCTGGGCGAGCGAGGCCGAAATCGCCTCCGGGGCCGAAGAACTGCCGGGGATCGACGCGCGCAGCCTGATCCGTCGCGGGGCGGTGCCGCTCCGGGGCGCGGACGGCGTCTTGCGTCTCGCGGTCGAGCGCCCCGAGGACGCGGCGAGCCTCGGAGATCTGCCCGATGCCCTGCGCCGCCGCGCGCCTCTGATCGCGCCGCGCCGCGCCATTCAGGGCGCCATGGCCGATGCCGCGCGCATCGCGCTGACCGCCGCCGCTGAAGCCCGCCCTCCCGAAGCCGAAAGTTGCCGAACTTGGCGCGCGACGCCCGCGGGCCGAGGCGCGCTTGCGCTCGGCGTGGTCGGCGCGCTGATTGGCCTCAGCGTGTTGTTTCCGGCGCAGGTCTTCGGCCTGTTCGTCGCCTGGGCGACGCTGACCCTGATCGTCTCGGCGCTCTTCAAGACGGCCGCCGTCTGCGCGCGCGTCGTGCATGGCGCACCGGAGCCGGTCCAGCCGCCCCTGCCGGAGGGCGCGAAACTGCCCAAGGTTTCGATCCTCGTGCCGCTCTACCGCGAGACGCGCATCGCGCAGGCGCTCATCCGGCGGCTGAGCCGGCTGACCTATCCCAAATGCCTGCTCGACGTGATCCTCGTGCTCGAGGAGACAGACGACACCACGCGCGAGACCGTCGCGGCCATCGACCTGCCGCCCTGGATGCGCGCCGTGATCGTTCCGGACGGGCAGCCCCGCACCAAGCCGCGCGCGATGAATTACGCGCTCGATTTCTGCGAGGGCGACATCGTCGGCATTTTCGACGCCGAAGATGCCCCCGCGCCCGACCAGATCACCCAAGTGGCCCGCAGATTCGCAGCCGCGCCGCCCGATGTGGTCTGCCTGCAAGGCATCCTCGACTACTACAACCCGCGCCAGAACTGGCTCGCCCGCTGTTTCACCATCGAATACGCGACATGGTTCCGCGTAATGCTGCCGGGCATGGCGCGTCTCGGGTTCGCCATCCCGCTCGGCGGCACGACGCTCTATTTCCGGCGCGACGTGCTGGAGGAGCTTGGCGGCTGGGATGCGCATAACGTGACGGAGGATGCCGATCTCGGCTTCCGCCTTGCCCGGCACGGCTACCGTACGGAGGTGATCGGCACCGTTACCGGCGAGGAGGCGAATTGCCGCGCCTGGCCCTGGATCAAGCAGCGCTCGCGCTGGCTCAAGGGCTACATGACGACCTATCTCGTCCATATGCGCCGGCCCCTCCTCTTGCATCGCCAGCTCGGCGCGTGGCGTTTCTGGGGCTTTCAGGCGCATTTTCTGACCGCTCTCTCGCAATTCGTGCTCGCGCCGTTCCTGTGGTCCTTCTGGCTCGTCCTCTTCGGTCTTCCGCACCCGCTCGATCCGATACTGCCGCGCGAGGGGCTCTTGCTCTTCGGCAAGCTGTTCCTTGCAGTCGAGATCCTCAATATCGGGTTCTACATGCTGGGCGTTTCGAGCAAGGGGCATCGCCATCTGCTGCCCTGGGCGCCGACCATGCATCTCTACACGCCGCTCGGCACCATCGCCGCCGTCAAGGCGATCTACGAGATGATCGTCGCGCCCTACTATTGGGACAAGACGGCGCATGGCCACTCGCTCGACCTGAACCAGCCCGAGCCTTGAGCCGCATCAGAGCGTCGATTTCACCTCGCCCGATTCGAGCCGGAGGCGCGTGACGAAGGCCTTCGAGATATGCGCCTTGAGCGCGTCATGCGCCATGCGCGCCTCGCCCGCCTCGATGGCCGAAACGATGGCGTCATGCTCGGCGATGGCGACCTCGCCGCGCCCCTCCGCGGCGAGCGACGTGGTCGCCATCAGCGCCATGGAGCGGTGCACGAGGCCGAGCTGCTGCACCAGGAAGCGGTTATGCGAGGCGAGGTGGATCTGCTTGTGAAAGCGGCGGTTGGCGCGCGCCATCTTGGACGGATCGCCGATCAGGGCGCGGTCCTGCTCGACCATGCCGCGCAGCACCGCCACTTCTTCGGGTGTCGCGTGGCGCGCGGCGAGGCTCGCGGCGAGGCCTTCGAGTTCGGCGCGCACGACGTAAAGCTCGGCCCGCTGGTTGTGATCGAGCGAGGCGACGATGAGGCTGCGCCCGTCGCGCGTCAGCAGCGATTGCGTCTCGAGCCGCTGGAGCGCCTCGCGGATGGGCGTGCGCGAGACGCCGAACCGCTCGGCCAGATCGCTCTCGACAAGGCGGTCGCCGGGGCGGAATTCGCCCATGTCGATCGCCTCGAGGATCAGCGAATAGGCATCGGTCTGGGGCGGTTTCATGGGGGCGGGTCCAATTCTGCGTCGCATCGCGCGACGGTAGGCGCGCCGCCGCCGACGATCAAGACTGCATGCGGGCGCGGCGTTCCTAGCGATGCGAGAATCGCATTCAGCTTCGCGTCGAAAGGCACTAGGCTGCGCGCCATGCCGAAGCAGGATTTCAGTCACGTGGGCGCCTGGGTGTTCGATCTGGACAACACGCTCTATTCGCCGCATCTGCGCCTTTTCGATCAGATCGAGGTGCGCATGACGCAATTCGTCATGGACACGCTCGGCGTGAGCCATGCCGAGGCCGACAGGCTGCGCGTCGCCTATTGGCGCGAGCATGGCACGACCCTCGCCGGGCTGATGAATGTGCACGGCATGGCGCCCGAGCAATACATGATCGATGTGCATGACATCGACATGAGCGTCCTCAGCCCCGATCCCGAATTGCGCGCGCGCATCACCGCGCTGCCGGGGCGCAAGATCATCTTCACCAACGGCAGCGCCCCCTATGCCGAACGCGTGGCCGAGGCGCGCGGACTATCCGGCATTTTCGACGCGATCTACGGCGTCGAGCATGCGGGCTATGTGCCCAAGCCCGGCCGCGCGGCCTTCGAGGCGGTCTTCGCCGCCGATGGCCTCGCTCCCGAGACGGCGGCGATGTTCGAGGACGATCCGCGCAACCTCGCCGCGCCTCATGAGATGGGTCTGCGCACGGTTCTGGTCGCACCCGATCCGCATGAGGCAAGCCATATCCATCACCACACCGACGATCTGAGCGGCTTTCTCGCGCGGCTCGTCTGAGGGCCGGCTGCGGCCTTCTGCCGGGTGGCCCTCGGCAATGCGCGGGCCTATATCGTCAAGCATAGAATGCGAAAGGGCGGTCTCATGGAGAAGGTCGACATCCTCATCTCAGGCGGCGGTATCGCAGGGCTGACGGCGGCGTCGGCCTTCGGCGCGGCGGGCTTCGATGTGATCTGCGTCGATCCCGCGCCGCCCGTGACCGAGCGCGATACCAAGGGCGCGGACCTGCGCAGCACAGCCTTCCTGCAACCTGCGCAGAAGCTCCTCGAGGATTGCGGCCTCTGGGCGCGCCTCGCGCCCCATGCCATGCCGCTCCAGACGATGCGGATCATCGACGCGGGCGGCGCCGAGGCCGAAGCCCGCCTCACGCGCGATTTCGACGCCTCCGAGATTTCGGACGCCCCCTTCGGCTGGAACCTTCCCAACTGGCTCCTGCGCCGAGAGATGCTGGCCCATGTCGAGGATGCGGAGCGGATCACCTTCCGCTCCGGTGTCGGCACGGATGGGCTCTTGACCCGCGACGGCGAGGCCCGCGTGCGGCTGAGCGACGGCACCCATGTAACCGCACGTCTGGTCGTCGCGGCTGACGGGCGCAATTCGCCCATCCGGCGGGCGGCGGGCATCGAGACGACGACGACGCGCTACGGGCAAAAGGCGCTGGCCTTCGCGGTCACGCATCCGATCCCGCATGGCAATGTCTCGACCGAGATCCACCGCAGCGGCGGCCCCTTCACGCTGGTGCCGCTGCCGGACCACGATGGCATGCCCTCCTCCGCCGTCGTCTGGATGGAGCGGGGCCCCGAGGCGCAGCGTCTCGCCGCACTGGATGCCGAGGCCTTCAACGAGGCGCTGAACGCGCGCGCCTGCCATGTCCTCGGCCCGCTCACGCTCGCCTCGCAGATCGGCATTTGGCCCATCATCAGCCAGATCGCCGACCGCTACTCCGCGCAGCGCGTCGCGCTCATCGCCGAGGCCGCGCATGTCATGCCGCCCATCGGCGCTCAGGGGCTGAACACCTCGCTCGCCGATCTGCGCGCGCTTCTCGATCTGGCGCGCAAATCGCCCGAAACGCTGGGCGACGCCGCGATGCTGGACGCCTATCACCGCGCCCGGCACACCGAGGTGGCATTCCGGATGAAGGGGATCGACATGCTGAACCGTGCCTCCATGATGGGCGCGCAGCCCCTGCGGGATGCGCGCGCCATGGGGCTGAACGCGCTTTATGCGCTGGCGCCGGTGCGGCGCGGCCTCATGCGGCTCGGGATGGGCGGGACGCGCGACTAGATCGGCCCGCTAGATCGGCCCCGGCCGGCGCTCCTCGCTCAGAAGGACATTCGCCTCGACATCTCCGACCCCCGGCAGGGTCATGATGCGGCGCCTCAGCACGCGCTCGAAATCCGCGATATCGCGCGCCACGACGCGCAGGCGGTAGTCATAGACGCCCAGAATATGCTCGACGCTCTGCACCTCGGGAATGGCCGTCACGGCCCGCTCGAAATCGTCGAGGCTGACCCGCCCCTTCGTGGCGAGCTTGACACCCAGGAAAACACTGACGCCGAAGCCCAGCTTCTCGCGGTCGAGATCGAGGCGTTGCCCCTTGATGACGCCCGTCTCGTGCAGACGCTTGATGCGCCGCCAGACGGCGGGTTGCGACAGGCCCAGCTTGCGGCCCAGCGCCGAGGCGCTTTGGGTCGCATCCTCCACCAGCGCGCGCAGGATGCGCCGATCCGTCTCGTCGAGCTCGATCATAGCGGCAGCGCCTCGTCCGCCTTGATCCGCGCCATATGCATCAGCGCCTCGATATCGGCGATATGCGGCAGGGGCAGGATCGCGCTGCGATAGATGTGCTGGTAATGCGCCATGTCGCGCGCGATCACGCAAAGGCGCAGATCGACCCGGCCCAGAAAGGTCTGAATTTCCACCACCTCGGGCACCTCGCGCGCCGCCGCCGTGAACTCGTCGAAGGCGCGCGGCTGGGTCTTGTCGAGCTGCGCACGCAGGCTGACCTCCACCTCGTAGCCGAGGGCGCGCCAGTCGATCACGGCGCGGTTGCCGAGGATCACGCCCTGCGCCTCCATCCGCTCCAGCCGCCGCGCGCAAGTATTGGCGGTGACGCCGGCAAGCTCCGCCAGATCCGACAGGGCCGCCGCGGGAGCATGCTGATAATGCCGCAGGATGCGCCTGTCCGTATCGTCGAGCATGAATTTACCGCCAATCCTTCATCTTGGTTATAAATACTCGAAATAACCGGACCATCAACGCGCTTTTGCAATTCTTCTCGGGGTCGTGCCTGTACTTTCAGGCCCAATCACATAACCGAAAGGGACCAAGACATGCGCGTTTATTACGACCGCGATTGCGACATCAACCTCATCAAGGACAAGAAGGTGGCCATCCTCGGCTATGGCAGCCAGGGCCACGCCCACGCGCTGAACCTGCGCGACAGCGGCGCCAAGAACCTCGTCGTCGCGCTGCGCGAAGGCTCGAAATCGGCCAAGAAGGCCGAGGGCGAGGGCCTCAAGGTCATGGGCATCGCCGAGGCGGCGGCCTGGGCTGACCTCATCATGTTCACCATGCCTGACGAGCTGCAGGCCGAAACCTACCGCAAATACGTGCATGACAACATCCGCGAGGGCGCGGCCATCGCCTTTGCCCACGGCCTCAACGTGCATTTCGGCCTGATCGAGCCGAAGGAAGGCATCGACGTCATCATGATGGCGCCCAAGGGCCCCGGCCACACCGTGCGCGGCGAATACGTCAAGGGC
Source organism: Roseovarius aquimarinus (assembly GCF_043661195.1). Taxonomy (NCBI): domain Bacteria; kingdom Pseudomonadati; phylum Pseudomonadota; class Alphaproteobacteria; order Rhodobacterales; family Roseobacteraceae; genus Roseovarius; species Roseovarius aquimarinus. Next base: position 399,721 of record NZ_JBIHMM010000003.1, on the reverse strand, counting down.
GGCGGCGTGCCCTGCCTCGTGGCCGTCGATACCGACGCATCGGGCAAGGCGCTGGAGCTGGGCCTTTCCTATTGCTCCGCCATCGGCGGTGGCCGCTCGGGCATCATCGAGACGAACTTCCGCGAGGAATGCGAGACCGACCTCTTCGGCGAGCAGGCCGTGCTCTGCGGCGGTCTTGTCGAGCTGATCCGCATGGGCTTCGAGACTCTGGTCGAGGCGGGCTACGCGCCCGAGATGGCCTATTTCGAGTGCCTCCACGAGGTGAAGCTGATCGTCGATCTGATCTATGAAGGCGGCATCGCCAACATGAACTACTCGATCTCGAACACGGCCGAGTATGGCGAGTATGTCAGCGGCCCGCGCGTTCTGCCCTACGAGCGGACCAAGAAGGAGATGAAGGCGATCCTGCACGACATCCAATCGGGCAAGTTCGTGCGCGACTTCATGCAGGAGAATGCGGTGGGCCAGCCCTTCTTCAAGGGCACGCGCCGCATGAATGACGAGCACCAGATCGAGGAAGTCGGCAAGAAGCTGCGCGGCATGATGCCGTGGATCTCCGCCGGCAAGCTGGTCGATCAGGAAAAGAACTGATCCGAGAAGACGGGCCGAGGCTCCGTGCGGGCCTCGGCCGCATCATTCCACATCGGCGGGCTTGCCGTGGCTGTCCTTGTCGCGGGCCAGCGTCGATTTCGAGGCCGCCTCCTCTTCCTTGCGCTTTCGGGTCGCGGATCTGCTCCAGAGAACGGCGACCATCACGATGGCGAAGGTCGCAAGCGGCAGGATGACCAGAAGTGGCATCTCCATGGGAAAACTCCTCTCGATGATTGGGCCACAAACGTGACTCGCATGCATCGGTTCCCCGCCTGCGGCAGGATGCCCCGGCCGGGCTGCCCATCCGAACACGCCTTTGTCCGCCCGGAACGAGGGCGCTTCTTTCACGCCCGATCAGGCAGGAGCCCCGCCGCATGACACCGATCACTCCCATCAACTGGCTGCGCCTGATGACGTTGGGCCTCATGTTCGGCGCCGCCTTCATGTTCACGCGGGTCGCGCTCGACGGGGTCGGGCCTCGCATCGTGGTCGCGTCGCGGCTCGGCCTCGGGGCGCTCATGCTCCTCGTCATCGCGCATCTGAAGGGCAGCGGGCTGCCGCGTCTTTCGGGGCCGAATGCGCGGGCGATATGGCTCAGCGCGCTGGGGATCGGCGTTTTTTCCAACGCTCTGCCGTTCTTCCTGTTGAGCTGGAGCCAGCAATTCGTCGCCTCTGGCTTTGCCGGGGTCTGCATGGCGGTCGTCCCGCTTTTGATCCTGCCGCTCGCGCATCTGCTCATTCCGGGCGAGCAGATGAACCTGCGCCGGCTTGTCGGCTTCGTTATCGGCACGATCGGCGTGATCGTCCTGATCGGGCCCGCCGCCTTCGCCGCGACCGGCGCGGAATTCGAGACGACGGCGCGCCTCGGCTGTATCGGCGCCGCGCTCTGCTATGCGCTCGGCGCCATCGTCACGCGGCTTTGCCCGGACGTTGACATGCTGTCGCTCGCCGCCGCCGCGCTCTGCATCGGGGCGGCGCTCATCATGCCCGCCGCGCTCATCCTCGACGGCTGGCCGAGCGACGTGCCCCTGCCCAGCCTGATGGCGCTGCTTTATCTCGGCGCGCTGCCGACGGGCTTCGCGCAGCTCTTGCTGGTGCAGATCATCCGCAGCGCGGGGCCGGTCTTCATGAGCCTCGTCAACTACCAGGTGCCGCTCTGGTCGATGGGGTTCGGCATCGTGTTTCTGGGCGAGCAATTGCCGCCCAACATCTATTGGGCGCTGCTGCTGATCCTGTCGGGCCTCGCGCTCAGCCAGCTCGGCGCGCTCAAACGGCTTTTTGCGGGGCGCGCGTCACGCCGCGCCGGTGGTGGCGGCGCCCCATAGGCGCATCGCCGCGCGCGTCTCGGGCACATCGTGGGCACGGATGATCTGCACGCCCTGCGCGATCCCCGCCAACGCAACGGCGACAGAGCCGGGCATGCGGTCCGACGCCTCGGGCGTGCCGCCGATGGTGCCGATGAATTTCTTGCGCGACGCGCCCAAGAGGACCGCGCAGCCCAGCGCATGAAAGAGGCCGAGCCGCGCCAGAAGCGCGAGATTATGCGCCTGCGTCTTGCCGAAGCCGATGCCCGGATCGACGATGATATGCGCGCGCGGGATGCCCAGCGCCTCGAGCGCCTCGATGCGCGCCTCCAGGAAATCATAAACGTCGAGCAGCACGTCCTCGTAATGGGGCGCGTCCTGCATCGTCTGCGGATCGCCCTGCGCGTGCATCACGCAGACGGGCAGGCCCGCCTCGGCGCAATAGGGCGCGAGGGCCGGATCGTAGGTGAAGCCCGCCACATCGTTGACGAGGCGCGCGCCCGCACCGATCGCGGCCTGCGCGACGGCGGCCTTGCGCGTGTCGATCGAGATCGGCACGTCGATGCGGCTGCGGATCGCGGCGATGACGGGCGCGGTGCGGGCGATCTCGTCCTCGGGCGCGACCGGCAGCGCGCCGGGGCGGGTGGATTCGCCGCCCACGTCGATCAGATCCGCCGCCTCGGCCATCGCCTGCGCCTGTGCCAGCGCGGCCTCGGGAGCGATGAACTTGCCGCCATCGGAGAAGCTGTCGGGCGTGACGTTGAGAATGCCCATGAGGCGCGGCGCGTCGAAACCGAGCCCGGCGATGGGCGCGCGCGGCTCTGTCAGGCGCTCCAGCACTTCGCTCGGGATGTCCTTCGCCGCGACGATCTCGCGCCCCTCGCGGGTGATGCGCTCGGCGCGGTCGAACCATGTCCACCCGCCCGCGAGGGTCAATGCGCCATCGGGGCGACCGGGATCGGACTGGGGGATGGGACGGTAATAGCTGCGCATGGCTCAGAGACCCGATTCGGCGATGTCCTGCACCAGCACCGGGACGTCCGCGCCGCCTTCGGGCGGCGCCTCGCCGATCAGAAGAAGGTCTGACGCATCCATGTGCCCGGCGAACCACGCGGCCAGCGCCACCGGCTTGTCGGGGCCGACTGTGGGGCCATCGACGGCATCGAGCACGATCTTCGAGGGCGCCCAGACACTGATGCGCCCGTTGCGCATCGCCCAGTCGAGTTCGGTGCGGGTATCGACGACAACGCAGCGGTCGTCGCGGCCCGCAAGCACCCATGCGTTCTGCTCGATCGCCAGAAGATCGACGCGGCGCTGGGTCATCTTGTGGCCGGTCTGGGGCGGCATCGCATCGGCGCGGCCCACGCAAAGGATGACCGGCTCGGCCCGCTGCTCGAGCTGATCGAGCCAGCGCTCGAGATTGGGCGATTTGACGGCGGCGTTGGTCAGATAGACGACATGCGGGCGCGGCGCCGAGATAGGCGTCGCGGGCCGGGCGCCCAGATCATCGACCGAGCGCACGATTTCCACGCCGAGCGCGCCGGGGCCGCGATCCAGCTTTTCGATGCGCACGAAGGTGCGCACCGCCTGCGGCTCGGCGAGGATGCGCTCGGCCACGTTCTCGGCGAGGGTCTCGAGCAGGTTCAGGCGTTCTTCGGCCAGCTCGGCGGCGATGGCCTGCGTCACGCGGTCATAGGACAGGATGCGGTCCACATCGTCGCCCAGATCCGGCCCCACGGGGCGCACCTCGACCACGACATTGAAGCAGATGCGCTGGGTGATGCCGCGCTCGGTCTGAAAGGCTCCGATCTCGACCTCGACGATGTGATCGCGCAGCGAAATGCGGTCGAGCGGGCCGGCGGGCGCGGTGGCCTCGGCGCGGGCATCGGGATGCCCGAAGGCCAGTGTCGTATCGTTGCTCATCGCCCGTCTTCCTGATCGCGCCTTGCGGGGAAATCCTCCCCGCCGGCGCGGCTTAGCATGGCGGGCCGCCGCGCACAAACCGGCAAAGCGGCACGCCGTGCCGGGGCTCAGTTCTGCGACAGGCGCGTCGGCTGCTTGTAGAAATAGTGATAGCCGATTTCGGCGGTGCGCGGGAAAACGCGCGACCAGCGCGGCGAGACGGCATGCGTGTGATAATGCGTCGCGCCCTTGGTCAGGGGCCGCTTGGCGCCGTTCTTCATGATGCTGGCGATCTTGCCAACACGCTCGAAGGCGCGCGGCTCGGCGATGATTTCGGCATGGCCGTCGCAGGTATAGGTGAACTGGCAGGCGTATTTCTGGCCGGTGCCCTGATGGATGACGCCGCAGATCGTGTTGGGATAGCGGGGGCTGTCGACGCGGTTCAGGATGACCTCGGCGACGGCGAACTGGCCTTTCACGGTCTCGCCGCGGGCCTCGAAATAGAGCGCCTCGGACAGGCAGCGCCATTCGGCATCGCCCTTGACGGGCTTTTGTGCATCGAGCCATTCGCGGGTATAACCGGCGGTGGCTGCGGGTTTCTTGAGATAGCTGGCAACGCGGGATTGCGACATGGCCGAAAGACCCCGGCGCTCCTGGCCCATCAGCTTGTTGATCGCCGTATCGGCTGCGGCGGGAAGCGCCGGACCCGTGGCGAGAAGGGCGGCGACGAGAGCAAGACGAATTTTGCGCGTCATAAAACACCTACTGGCAGCGAGGGGCGCAGCCCCCCAGGATCGCGGTGGGATATAGTTTTCGCGCCCTTTCGTCCAGCCCGTGACGATTATGGGACAGATCATGGCGTTTTCAGACGCCGAAATCGGCGCGGCTCCGCCGGTTCGGACCCTCTATGTAGTGGCTTTGCACATCACTACCGCCCGATCTTGTCACGCACGGCAAGCTGTGCGGCAGCTAGTCGCGCCACCGGAACCCGGAAGGGCGAGCAGGACACATAGTCGAACCCGGCGGCCCGGCAGAAGGCAATCGATTCGGGGTTGCCCCCATGCTCGCCGCAGATCGACAGGGTCAGATCCGGGTTCGCCTTGCGTGCGCGCTCGGCCCCGATGCTCAGAAGCTCGGCCACGCCATCGAGATCGAGCGTGTGGAACGGATCCTCGGGATAAACGCCGAGCTGCACGTATTCGGACATGAAGCGCCCCGCGTCGTCGCGGCTGAGGCCATAGGCCATCTGCGTCAGATCGTTCGTGCCGAAGCTGAGAAACGAGACCTGCGGCGCGATATCGCCCGCGCGCAGCGCCGCGCGCGGCGTCTCCACCATGACGCCGAGGCGATAGGCGAAATCGCGGCCCGTCTCGCTGCGCACGGCGGCGGCGATGGCATCGACGCGGGCCTTGACCAACTCGACCTCGCGGCTCGCGGAAACCAGCGGGATCATGATCTCGGGGACGATCTCGGCGCCCTCGCCGGCCACTTCGAGCGTCGCCTCGAAGATCGCGCGCACCTGCATCTCGTAGATCTCGGGCACCGTGATCCCGAGCCGCACACCGCGCATGCCCAGCATGGGGTTGTATTCCGCGAGCGCCTCGACACGGCGGGTGACCTTGCTCAGCGGCAGATCCAGCGCCTCGGCCAGCTCTCGGTGCCCGGCGCGGTCGCTCGGCAGGAATTCATGCAGGGGCGGATCGAAGAGGCGGATGCAGACCGACTGGCCCTTCATGATGCGGAAGAGTTCAGCGAAATCGGCGCGCTGCATGGGCAACAGGCGCTCGAGCGCGGCGGCGCGGTCGGCACTGGTGCTGGCGAAGATCATCTCGCGCATGACGCGCAGGCGCGCTTCCTCGAAGAACATGTGCTCGGTCCGGCAAAGACCGATCCCCTCGGCGAGGAAGTTATGCGCCATCTTGGCGTCCATCGGCGTGTCGGCATTGGCGCGCACGGCGATGTCGCGCACATCGTCGGCCCAGCCCATCAGCACCTGAAAGCTGTCGTCATGGCCCGCATCGAGCAGCGGCGCCTGACCGAAGAGCACCTCGCCATTGGTGCCGTCGATGGTGATCTCGTCGCCTTCCTTGAGGACGCGGCCATCGGGCGCCGTCAGCTTGCGCGCGGCGGTCTGAAACCGGATCGAGGAGGCGCCGACGACGCAAGGCAGGCCGATGCCGCGCCCGATCACGGCGGCGTGGCTCGTCATGCCGCCGCGCTCGGTCAGGACGGCGACGGCGGCGTGCATGCCCCGGATATCCTCCGAGGTCGTCTCGCGGCGCACCAGCACCGAGGCCTCGCCCCGCGCGGCGGCGGCCTGTGACGCCTCGGCGCTGAACACGATACGGCCCGTCGCGGCGCCGGGGCTGGCGGCGACCCCGCGCGCCAGCACGTCGCGCCTCGCCTCGGGATCGACCTGCCGGTGCAAAAGCTCGTTCAGCGCGCGCGGCTCGATCCGCATCAGCGCCTCCTCGCGCGGGATGATCCCGTCCTCGGCCAGCGCCACGGCGATGCTGACCGCCGCGCGGGCGTTGCGCGCGACGCGCACGCCGTCGAGGAGGTGCAGCTTGCCGTTCTCGATGGTGAACTCGGCCTGCATCTCTTCGCGCAGCTTCTCCCGCATCAGCGACAGGTGCGATTTGAGCTGCGCGAAGGCCTCGGGCGCGAGATCCTCGAGCGACGGGCCGCGCGGATCGCGCTCGAGATAGAGCGCCTCCTTGCCGCCCGAGAGCGCGTCGCGCCCCTGGCTCTGGCTGAGGTAACGGCCGGTGATCTGGCGCAGGCCCGACTTGCTGTTGACGAGCTGCATGACGCCGCTGCCGCACTCGCCGCGCCCAAGGCCGATGGCCATTTCCTGCACGACGAGGCCCAGCCCCGCATCCGCCGGCGCGCCCTTGGCCTGCCGCAGAAGCCGCGCGGTGGTCCCGTCCCAGGCCCGCGCCATCGAGCGCAGCACCTCGGCCAGTTGCACGGCGGGATCTTGGGGAAACGCCTCCTCGACCTCGTCCTCGTAGACGCGCAGCGCGAAGGTCAGCGCGGCGTCCGGCGCGTCCGGCATGTCGTCCAGCATGTCGGGATCGAGCCGCGCGACGTGGATCGCGTAGCTCTCGACGAAGCGCAGATAGAGCCGCGTCGCCGCCTCCGGCCCGATCCTTGTGGCGAGGATTTCGCGCATCGCGTCGGTCATGCCGATATTCAGCACAGCGCGCGGGCCGCCCCAATCTCCATGCTCGGACGAGGGCCGCACGCAGAGCAGCGCATTGTCGTCGAGCTGAGACAGGAGTGCGCGCAGGTCCGGCATCTCCCCGGCGGCGATACGCTGCACGGCGGCGAAAGAGAGCGCGACGGTCGGCGGCACCGGCAGGCTCAGCCGCGCGAGCCGTTGAAGGCATTTCGCGCGCCCGCCATGCGTATCCGTCCGGATCGGGGCATCGGGCGTGATGAGGGTGATGTCGGTCTGGCCTTGCTGCACTGCGGCACCTTTCGCGTGTCGGTGCAGCATAGGCAGGAACACGCGCAAGGCAAGGGAAAGTCAGGGGCGCGGCCAAGCGGCGCAGGGCGCGTGTGAGGCCGCACGGACTGCGAACGGAAGCCCGGCGGGCGCCGGACCGGGGGCTGGCGCGGCAACGCTTGTTCGATGCGCTTCATGGCAGCGATGTCCGCGCTACGGATATGCCGCGCACTCAGGAACAAAAGCGCTAAACCGCGGGCCGGTCCGGCGCTATTCCGGCGCGAGAAGGACTCTCTAGCCCTCGATCTTCGTCAGATCCGCCGCCGAGAGGCCGATCTTGCGGATCTGGCCCAGCATGTTGAGACGATTGCGGCGCACGATGTCGTTCTCGGCATTGACCTGAACAGCCTCGAAAAAGGCATCGATGGGCGCGCGCAGGGCCGCGAGGGCCGACATGACGGCGGCGAAATCCTCGGACTTGAGGGCCGCATCCACACGCGGCGCCGCATCCTTGAGCGCATCGAACAGCGCGCGCTCCTCGTCCGTCTCGGCGAATTTCACGTCCGCGCCGAAAGAGTATTCGACCCCGTCCTTCTCCTCGGCTTGGCTGAGGATATTGTTCGCCCGCTTGAAACCTTGCAGCAGGTTTTCCCCATCCTCGGTTTTCAGGAAGTCGCTGAGCGCCGTCGCGCGCTTGACCAGAAGCGCGAGGTCGTCATTGCCGTCCATCGCGACGCAGGCGTCGATCACGTCATGGCGGATGCCCTGATCGCGGAGGTAAACCTTGAGGCGGTCGTGGAAGAAGGAGAGGAGATCGTCGGCTTTTTTCCAAACGTCTCTGCGTCCAGTATCAGTAAGAGCTTTCTCCAAAAAGCTTTTAACATCTCCAAGGTGCTTTCGAAGTAGTCCTTCGGCGGTCTGTGGATTGCGGCGAGACTCGTCAATGGCCACACTAAGATCGGCGGGCTCGATACCGAACTCTTGTGCAAATTTTACGAGCCGGGCGTCGTGAGCAATGCCTTTTCGCAAAGAGTCTTGCTCTCGATGTCTTGCAAATCCATCCAACTGTAATTGATCAAGTGAAATCCTGAGATCATTCTCCAGCACCAGCCGAATAACCCCCAGCGCCGCACGGCGAAGCGCATAGGGGTCCTTCGACCCCGTAGGCTTCTCATCAATCGCCCAGAACCCCGTCAGCGTGTCGATCTTATCCGCCAACGCCACGGCGACCGAGACCGGCGCGGAGGGCACCATATCGCCCGGCCCGAGCGGCTTGTAATGCTCTTCGCAGGCCTCGGGCACGCCACCCTCATGCCCCGCCGCCTCAGCGTAGTAGCGGCCCATGAGGCCCTGCAATTCGGGGAACTCGCCCACCATCTCGGATTGCAGATCGGCCTTGACGATGCGCGCGGCTTCGGCGGCCAGATCGGGCTTGGCGCCGACGATGGGCGCGATCTCCCGCGCCAGCGCTTCGATACGGGTGATGCGGTCGGCTTGCGATCCCAGCTTGTTGTGGAAGGTCACGTCGCCGAGGCCCGCGGCCATGCCTTCGAGGCCACGCTCCTTGACCAGCCGCAGATCGTTCTCCCAAAAGAATTTCGCATCAGAGAGACGCGCCGAGAGCACTTTCTGATTTCCCGCGAGGATCGTCTTGCCGCCATCGGCGGTCTCGCGGTTGGCGACGGTGATGAACCGCTCGATGCGGCCCGTCTTCGGGTTACGGACCGAGAAGAATTTCTGGTGCTCCTTCATCGAGGTTTGCAGCACCTCGGGCGGCAGGCCCAGAAATGCCGCGTCGATGGTGCCCATCAGCACGACGGGCCATTCGACCAGTCCCGCGACTTCGGCGAGCAGACCGCGATCTTCGGCCACTTCCAGTCCGGCGGCGAAGGCCTGATTGGTGGCGTCCTGCCAGATCGCCTCGGCGCGCTCGGCGGCGTCCAGCACCACGAAACGCTTCTTCAGCTTGGCCGCGTAATCATCGAAACCGCTGACGGCGAAGCGCCCCGGCGCCATGAAACGGTGGCCCTCGGTCGTGTTCCCGGCCTTGATGCCGTCCACGTCGAGATCGACCACGCGCGCTTCGCCCGCGTCATCGGTGAGGATGCAGAGGATCGACTGGAGCGGGCGCACCCAGCGCAGGCTGCCGCTGCCCCAGCGCATCGATTTCGGCCAGGGGAAGGTGCGTATCACCTGTTCGAGCACTTCAGCAACGATGACATCGGCGTCGCGGCCCGGCCTCGTGATGGTGGCGTAATAGACTTGGCCCTTCTTCTCGTCGCGCACTTCCAGATCGCCTCGTCCGACGCCCGCGCCGCGCAGGAAGCCTTCGATGGCCTTCTCGGGCGCGTCGGTGCGCGGGCCCTTGCGCTCTTCCTTGAGCGTCGGGGAGGCGGCGCTCAGCCCGCCCAGAGCGAGCGTCAGGCGGCGCGGGGTCGAGAAGGCGGCGGCGCCGGCATAGGTGAGACCCGCGTCGACCAGACCTTCCGTCACGCGCGCCTTCAGATCCTCTGCGGCGCGGGTCTGCATCCGGGCGGGGATCTCTTCGGAAAAGAGTTCGATCAGAAGGTCCGGCATTGTCTCACCCTCGTCTTGGCATCACGCGCGCCGCGTCTGAGCAGCGGCAATTCGGTGAGGGAGATACAAGCGCGCCGGGGCGAGGTCCAGCGAATAGCGGGCCTCAGCCCGGAGCGTGCGCCCGCGCCTTGGCCTTCGCCTCGGCGGCCAGTGTGCCGACATCCGGTCCGGCATGGCGCGGCACTATCCGATAGACCGCCTCGACCATGTTCTCGAGCGCGAAGCACAAAAGCCCCACGGCGATGACGGCGAAGAGGAACGCGCCGTACTCCATGCTTCGGATATAGCCCAGCGCCTGCCCGACGCCGCCTGCCTGGCCGGGATCGGAGGTAAGACCCGCATAGAGGAGAAAGCCGCCGATGGTGGCGACGATCACGCCCTCGGCGACGAAGCCCAGCTTCATCAGCGGATCGAGCTTGCGGGTGACGGGCGTGATGCGGATGTCCTCGCGGTATTTTCCGCGCAGGCCCTTCTGCATGTAATAGAGGCCCGCGCCGATCACCGCGGCGCCCAGCACCGCGACGAGCGACGGGCCGTAGGGCAGCGACATGAGCCGCGCGGTCCAGTTCTCGGCGCCGTTTCCGCCGCCGCTTGCCTGCCCCATGCCGAGGCGGATGATCGACAGGCCGAGCGCGCCGTGGATGAGGCCCGTCACCGCCTGCGCGAGACGCGCGAAGATGCCCTTGGCCCCGCTGCCGTAATCCTCGAGATCCATCGCCGCGTCGATCAGGCGCCAGACCATGTAGGCGACGAGGCCGAGACCGATGAGCCAGAGCAGGAGATTGCCGAAGGCGAGCTGCTTGAGATCGGCGAGCGCGTTCTGCGTGCCTTGCGCCGCGCCGCCCCAGAAGACGGCCCAGAGCGCCAGTCCTCCGACGATGAGATAGACCACGCCGCGCGCGCCGTATCCGGTGCGCATCACGGGCACGACCCATGCAGGGGCTTTGTTCGCCATCGGATGTCCTCCCTTGGTGTCGGTAAGACAAGCGATGGCGCGCCCTTTCGTTCCGTCCTACAGCGGGGCCTAGTAGCCCTCGGGCGGCTCCGGGCAATCCTCGGGGGCGGCATTGCCGTCGAAGACGACCTCGCCGCACGGGTTGATCTGATCCCAGACCCAGCCGCGCCCATCCTCGTGAATGGCGACCACGCGGTCGATGCCGTATTCGATGTTCTCGGTGCCGAGAAAGGCGAGCGCGCGCCCCGCCTCTATCGCCTCGCCGATCTCGCGCGCATCGAAGCAGTCGAACCAGCCCGGCGCGGTCAGCGGCACGGCGTCCTCGTCGAGCAAGTAGGTCTCGGTCAGCATCGCGTGGCTCATCGAGGTGGTGAAGCAGGCCCGGTAGCGGATGGGCGAGCTTGTCGCGTCGATGGCGCGGAAATCGTCATAGAGCACCGGCTCGGGCGCGTCGGTGATCATCGAGGTCATCACGACATCGGTCTCGCCATCGGGCTCGACCTCCTCGTAATAGGCATAGACCTGCTGGTAATACATGAAGGCGCCGCCGCCCGCCGCGCAAAGAAAGAGAAGCACCGCCAGAAACTTTCCCATCTATGCCGCCCACCCGCCGGCGGTGGTCTGCACGAACGCGTCCGCGCATTGCTTGGCCAGCGCGCGCACGCGCCCGATATAGGCCTGCCGTTCAGTGACCGAAATGACGCCGCGCGCGTCCAGAAGGTTGAAGATATGGCTGGCCTTGATGCACTGATCATAGGCGGGGTGGGCCATGACGATGCGCTTGCCGGTCTTGGGATCGGCATCCTCCGCAGCCAGAATGGCGCGGCACTCGGCCTCGGCCTCCTCGAAATGACGCAGCAGCACATCCGTGTCGGCCACATCGAAGTTCCAGCGCGAATACTCCTCCTCGGTCTGGCGGAAGACATCGCCATAGCTGAGCGGGATGGGCGCCGAGGGATCGTTGAAGGGCATCTCCATCACGTGATCGACGCCCAGCACATACATCGCCAGCCGCTCGAGCCCGTAGGTCAGCTCGCCCGAGACGGGCGCGCAATCATGCCCGCCGACCTGCTGGAAATAGGTGAACTGGCTGACTTCCATACCGTCGCACCACACTTCCCAGCCAAGGCCCCACGCGCCCAGCGTCGGGCTTTCCCAGTCATCCTCGACGAAGCGGATGTCGTGGAGTGCCATGTCGATGCCGATGGCTTCGAGGCTTCCGAGATAGAGCGCCTGAAGATCGGGCGGGCTCGGTTTGATAAGCACCTGGTACTGGTAATAATGCTGGAGCCGGTTCGGGTTCTCGCCATAGCGGCCATCGGTGGGGCGGCGCGAGGGCTGGACATAGGCCGCAGCCCAGGGGCGCGAGCCGAGGCTGCGCAGCGTGGTCGCGGGGTGGAACGTGCCGGCGCCCACCTCCATGTCATAGGGCTGCATGATCGCGCAGCCCTTGCTGGCCCAATAGGTCTGAAGCCTCAGGATGATCTCCTGAAAACTGCGCGGCTTGGCTGGCGTGTCGGTCATGGCGGCCCCTTCGGGAAATCGGCGGGGCATGGCCCCCGGAAATCGCGCCTTCTACCTACGGCGCGGCGCGCGAGGGGTCAATCAGGCGGCGGGGCGTTATTTGGGCGCAGGCGCGGCGCCTCGGGACCTCTCGAAAGTTTCATATTTTAGGTGCATGCAGGGGGTTTTTTGATAGAACCGCCCAAAGCGCGGGGCGGCCCGTCGATGACCATAGGGTAAGGCTGAGAATGAAACGCAGTTTTCTGGCGGCGATCGCCGTTGTGATGTTGGGCGCCTCCGGCGCCTTGGCACAGCAGTCGGGCGATGCCGCGGGCGCCGGCTCGCGCCTTGTCTGGGTGCAGATCGAAGCGCAGCCGAACCTTGCCGAGATCAACGAGGCGCTGCGCCGCCGCAGCGCCGAGCTGAACGACGTCAACGGCTTCGATCTGGATGGCTCGGGCTGGTATGTCGTGGCGCTCGGCCCCTACGAGGCGGATGACGCGCAGGAAATCCTGACGCGCCTGCGCCGCGAGGGTGCGATCCCGCGCGACAGCTACATCGCCGAAAGCAGCGATTACGCCCGGCAGATCTGGCCCATCGGCGCCGACCTTCTGGCAGACGGCGCCGAGGCCGCGCCCGAGCCGATCACGGCCGAGGATCTGGCCGCCGTGACCCCGGAGCCGGTGCCCGCCGCCGAGCCGGAAAGCCTGCCCGAGATCGAGCCCGAGCCCGAAATCGTCGACGAAACCCCGCGCGAGGCCCGCGCGAGCGAGGCCGAACTCAGCCGCGAGGCGCGCGCCGATCTACAGATCGCCCTGCAATGGGCCGGGTTCTACGACGGCGCGATCGACGCGGCCTTCGGCGCCGGCACCCGGCGCTCGATGGCCAACTGGCAAGGCGCAAACGGCTTCGAGCCGACCGGCATCCTCACGACGCTTCAGCGCGCCGAGCTGCTGCGCCAATACAACGCCGTGCTCGAGGGGATGGGCATGGCGCTCGTCAGCGACGAGGAGGCGGGCATCGCGATCAAGCTGCCGCTGGGCGTCGTCGGCTTCGCGCGCTACGAGCCGCCCTTCGCGCAGTTCGACGCCACGGGCGATCTTCCGGCGCGCGCCCTTCTCATCAGCCAGGAAGGCACGCAGGACACGCTGTTCGGCCTGTACGACATCATGCAGACGCTCGAGATCGTGCCGGAAGACGGCCCGCGCGAGCGGCGCGGCGACAGCTTCACGCTGATCGGCGAGAACGCGAAGATGATCTCGCATACCGAGGCGAGCCTGGAAAACGGGCAGATCAAGGGCTTCACGCTGATCTGGCCGACCGGCGACGAGGACCGCCGCGCCCGCGTTCTGAGCCGGATGCAGCAAAGCTTCACGCGGTTCGACGGGGTGCTCGACCCCGCCGCCGGATCGAACGACGCGCAAAGCATCGATCTCGTCTCGGGGCTCGAGATCCGCAAGCCGCTGATGACGCGCTCGGGCTTCTATGTCGATGCGCGCGGCACGGTCGTGACCAGCGCCGAGATCGTCGGCGCCTGCGGCCATATCACCATCGAGGACCATATCGACGCCACCATCGCGGCGTCGGATGCGGATCTGGGCGTCGCCGTCCTGCGCCCCGAGAGCAGCGTCGCGCCCATCGGCGTGGCCGCGCTCGCACAGGACGCGCCGCGCCTGCAATCCGAGGTGACGCTGTCGGGTTATTCCTACGGCGGCGTTCTGGGCGCGCCGTCGCTGACCTTCGGCACGGTGGCCGATATTCGCGGGCTCGATGGCACCGAGACCGTCTCGCGCCTCGCGCTGAACGCGCTCGAGGGCGATGTGGGCGGGCCGGTTCTGGATGCGGGCGGCGCGGTGATCGGAATGCTCCTCCCGCGCAAGCAGGACGGGCGCATGCTGCCCGAGGACGTGGCCTTCGCCGCCGATGCCGAGGCACTCAGCGCGATTCTGACCGCCGCAGGCAGCGCGCCCGCCGCCGCGCAGCCCGGAGCGGCGCTTGCCCCCGCGCAGATGGCCGACCGGGCCAACGGCATGACCGTCCTTGTCAGCTGCTGGGAATGAGCCGCGCGCAAAAGAAAGCCCGCGGCAGGTGACCTTGCCGCCGGGCTGCTGTAAGAGCGGGCCGGAGACCAAACGCCAAAGGCCCGCACCGCATGAGCAAGACCGAAAAATCCGAGCGCATTCCCCTCTATTCCGAGCGGGACCGCGACAATCTGCGCTGGCTCTGGTCGCGGTATCTGCGCAAGAAGGCGCCGTGGCTGCTCGTCGTGCTCGGCATGATCCTCGTTCAGGGCGTCGTCTATCAGCAATTCCTCTCCATGACGGAAAGCGGTCTGCGCGTGATCTTCGAGAGCGGGAGCGTCGCGGATCTCGTTCAGGTCTGCATCGTGGTCTTCGTGCTCTTCGCCGTGCGCGGCCTCATGTCCTATCTCGTGCCGCGCATCACTATCTGGGCCAGCAATGATGCGATCTTCCATATGCGACGTGATCTGATCGACCATATGATGCGGCTCGATCTTGCGTATTTCGAACGCACGAAGTCGGGGGAGATCATCCAGCGGCTCGTGACGCAGACACAGGCGCTCGGCGTCTTCGTGGGGCAGGCGACGGCGAACGCGGTGCGCGATGCGGTCACCGTCATCATCGTGTCAGGCTATCTCATCTGGAAGAACCCGATCCTTTTCGCCACCGCAGTCGTGGTGCTGCCGTTCATAATTTGGGTAATGAATTACGTCTCAAACAGAGTGAAAATTGTTCAGGGCGAAGCTGAAACCGCGCTCGGTGAATACATGAATGATATAGACGAGGCGGTATTTGGCATGCGCACTGTCAAGATTGCGAGCCAGGAAGAGGTCGAAACAAGCCGTCTAATGGGGGGCACCTCCGCGTTGCGAGATTTGATGAACCGCGTGCAGATCACCCAGGCTCTAACCATGCCGTCGATCGATCTGAGCAGCGCTTTCGTCTATGTCCTAGTCATCGGCGGCGGCGGTTATATGGTGATTAGCCCTGAATTCGATGTGGACGGTGCCAGTATTATTACGTTCCTGCTGGGTATGGTGATGGTTTTCGATCCAGCGCGCTTGCTTGCGATGTTTATCGGAAGCCTTCCCTCCCATTTTGTTATTCTCGACCGTGTCCGCCGCCTGCATGACGAGACACCCAGCATCACCGACAAGGAAGGCGCCGTCGCCGAGTTCGACACCGGCGGCGACATCGTGCTCGAGGATGTGCATTTTTCCTATTCCGAGGATCAGCCGCTCTTTCACGGGCTCGACATGACGTTCAAGGGCGGCGAGGTTTCGGCCATCGTCGGCTCGACCGGGTCGGGCAAGACGACCGTCCTGTCGCTTCTGACCCGGCTCTACGACACCAAGGGCGGGCGCATCACCATCGGCGGGCAGCCCATCGACGAGCTTCAGGTCAAGGCGCTGCGCAGCGCCTATTCGGTGGTCGCGCAGGACATCGTGATCTTCAACAATTCGATCTGGGAGAATATCCGCTACGTGCGCCCGGATGCCACCGACGAGGAGGTCTGGCAGGCCGCCGAGAAGGCCGAGATCGCGGATGTCATCCGCAGGCGCGGCGGTGCGGCCGTCGGGCCCAAGGGCGCGCAGCTTTCGGGCGGGCAGAAACAGCGCATCGCCATCGCGCGCGCCTTCCTGACCGATGCGCCCATCATCCTGCTCGACGAGGCGACGAGCGCGCTCGATCAGGCGACCGAGGCGCGCATCAAGAGCGCGCTCGACCGTCTGACGAAGGGCAAGACCTGCATCGTCGTGGCGCATCGGCTGTCCTCCATCGCGGATGCCGACCGGATCTTCGTGCTCGAGGCCGGGCAGCTCGTCGAGGAGGGCACGCACGAGACCCTGCTCAAACAGAACCGCCTCTACGCACAGCTCTACAGCGCGCAAAAGCAGGGCTACGACAAGGATCGGTGAGGCCCGTGCGGCCCTTGCCCCTTCCGGCCGCAGCCCATAGTTTCGCGCCATGACGTCACCGAGGAGCCACAGCATGACCCAACGCCTGCATCTCGTCTTCGGCGGAGAGCTGGTCGATCCGTCGAAGAACGTGTTCAAGAACGTGGACGATCTGCATATCGTCGGGATCTTTCCCGACTATCAAAGCGCGCATAACGCCTGGAAGTCCGAGGCGCAGCGCACCGTGGACAACGCGCATATGCGCTACTTCATCGCCCATCTGCACCGCCTGCGCGACGAGGAGACAGCCGCATCCCCGACCGAAGAGCTGGGCTGAGGAGGCAGGCGCCGATGGCCCGCTCGCTCAGCCTTGCGGCCTACATGGCGCTGTCGCGGCGCGGGGCCTCCGCGCCGGACGGGGGGTTCGCCCCGAGCGGGCCGCGCCCCCAAGGCGCGGTGATCTGGGGCCACGCGACCAGCCTCGAGCATGCCAACGCCCTCGTGCAACTGACCGAACGCCTCGCCACGCAGCGCGGCGAGGCCAGCCGCGAGGGGCAGGGCCTCCATCTTCTGCTGACAACCGGGCCGGGGGTGCAGTTTCCGTCGCATCCGCGCGCGCTGAGTTGCCATCAGACCCTCGGCGCCGACAATCCGGCCTCCGCCGCCGCGTTCCTGGCCCATTGGCGCCCCGATATCTGCCTCTGGACGGGCGGCGATCTCATGCCGGCGCTCCTGACCTCGGCGGATGATGCGGGCGTGCCGCTGATCCTCGTCGATGCCGAGACCTCGATGCTCGAGCGTCCGGGCTGGCGCTGGCTGCCCGATGTGACGCCCGCGCTGCTGACGCGGTTCCGGCATATCCTCGCGCGCTCCGACGGGGCCGCGCGTCATCTGCGCCGCCTCGGGGTGCCCGAGGAGAAGCTGCGCGTCACAGGCCTCTTTCAGGAGGGCGCCATCGCGCTGCCCTATAGCGAGCCGCTGCGCGACGAAATGGCGACGAGCCTGCGCGGACGCCCCATCTGGCTGGCCGCGATGGTGCGCCATTCCGAGCTCGAGATGATCCTCGACGCGCACCGGCAGGCCAGCCGCCTCGCGCACCGGCTCTTTCTGATCGTCGCGCCGGACGATCTGGACGAGACCGAGGCCTTCCGCGACACGCTGAGGCGGGGCAACTGGCGGCATGTCGTCTGGTCGCAGGGCGGGATGCCCAGCGAGGCGACGCAGGTGCTCCTCGCCGATACGCCCGGCGAGATGGGGCTCTGGTATCGCCTTGCGACCATCGCCTTCATGGGCTGCTCGCTTTTGCCCGGCATGGGCGGGAGCGACCCGAACGAGCCTGCGGCCCACGGCACGGCCATCGTCTATGGCCCGAACGTCGCGCGCTACCTGCCCAACTACAAGCGCTACGCGGGCGCGGGCGGCGCACGCATCGTGCGGGACGCGGGCACGCTCGCGGCGGCGCTGGCGCATCTGATCGCGGCGGACCGCAGCGCCACGATGGCCCATGCGGCCTGGGAAGTGGCGACGGCGGGCGCCGAGGTGACCGATCACATCCTCGATCTGCTTCAGGACATGCTCGACGATCTGGAGTTCGGCTGATGCGCGCGCCCGCCTTCTGGCTCCGCCCGCCGAACGCCCCCGGCCTGCGCGCCCGTCTGCTCGCACCGCTCGGCGCGGTCTACGCCCGCATCACGGCGCGGCGGCTGGCGGCGGGCGATCAGGTGCGCGCGCCGGTGCCGGTGATCTGCGTCGGCAATCTCAACGCGGGCGGCACCGGCAAGACGCCGACGGTGATCGCGCTGGTGCAGCGCCTCGCGGCGCGCGGGCGGGCCGTGCATGTCGTCAGCCGCGGCCATGGCGGGCGGCTGGACGGCCCCGTGCAGGTCGACCCCGCGCATCACGGCGCCGAGGATGTGGGGGACGAGCCGCTTCTCATCGCCGCCTTCGCGCCGGCATGGGTCGCGCGGGACCGCGCGCTCGGAGCGCTGGCCGCAGCCGCGGCGGGCGCGGAGGTCATCGTGATGGATGACGGCTTCCAGAACCCGTCGCTGCACAAGGATCTGTCGCTGATCGTCGTGGATGCCGTGGCGGGGTTCGGCAACGGGCGCTGCCTGCCCGCCGGGCCGCTGCGCGAGCCGGTGGATGTCGGCCTCGGCCGCGCGGACCTGCTGCTGTCGATCGGCGGCGATGGAGCGCAGCGGGCCTTCCGCGCCGCATGGGGCGATGCGCTGCGCCTGCCGCATCTGCGCGGCGCGCTCGCGCCCTTGCAGACCGGGATGGACTGGCGCGGTACGCGGTGCCTCGCCTTCGCGGGGATCGGACATCCCGAAAAATTCTTCGCGAGCCTCAAGGCGATGGGCGCCGATGTGGTGGCCGTCGAGGCGCTGGACGATCACCAGCCCTTCACCCCCGCGATCCTGACCCGGCTCGAGGCGGAGGCCGCGCGCCACGGCGCGCAACTCGTCACCACCGAGAAGGACGCCGTGCGCCTGCCGGACGCCTTCCGTCCCAAGGTGCTGACCCTGCCCGTGCGGCTCGAGATCGAGGACTGGACCGAACTCGACACCCGCCTCGCGGCGCTGGGGCTCTAGGCGGGGCGGCGCGCCTCAGCCCTTCGGGAGCTTCGGAGACGCTTTTCCGAGCGAGAGCGACGCATCCGAGAAGCGAATGGGCGTGCGCACGCCCGGCACGCCTTCGGGGTCGATCCGCATGCCGCGCGCGATGACCTGCGGATCGGCATAGACTTCCTCGAGCGTGTTGATCGGCCCGGCAGGCACGCCCGCCGCCTCGCAGGCCGCCAGAAGCGCGTCCTTGGTGAAGGTCGCGGTGCGGGCGGTCAGGCGCACGCTCAACTGATCGCGCAGGGCGACACGGCTCTCGTTCGTGGCGTATTTGGGCGCCGTGGCCAGATCCGGGGCGCCCAGCGCGGCGCAGAGCCGCTGATATTGCGCATCGTTGCCGACCGCGATGATGATATGCCCGTCCGCGCAGTCGAAGACCTGGTAGGGCGCGAGATTGGGATGGAAATTCCCGATCCGTCCCGGCGCCTCGCCGGTCGTCAGGTAATTCATCGACTGGTTCGCCGTCACCGCCACGGCCACGTCGAGAAGCGCCATGTCGATCTGCTGGCCCTTGCCGGTCAGGCTGCGCTGATGCAGCGCGGCGAGGATGGCGGTGGCCGAATAGACGCCGGTGAAGATATCGGTGATCGCCACGCCCACGCGCTGCGGCTGGCCCTCGGGCGCGCCGGTGATCGACATGAGGCCCGACATGCCTTGAATGATGTAGTCATAGCCCGCGCGATGCGCGTAGGGCCCATCCTGCCCGAAACCGGTGACCGAGCAATAGATGAGGCGCGGAAATTCCCGCGACAGGGCGGCGTAGTCCAGCCCGTATTTCGCCAGACCGCCGACTTTGAAATTCTCGATCACCACATCGGCCTCGGAGATGAGCGCGCGCACCTCGGCCTGCCCCTCGGGCGAGCGGAAGTCGATGGCGACGCTCGATTTGCCGCGATTGGTGCCGTGGAAGTAGGCGGCACTACGGTCGCCGTCGCGCTCGACGAAGGGCGGCCCCCACCGGCGGGTATCATCGCCCTCGGGGCTTTCGACCTTGACGACCTCGGCCCCGAGATCGGCCAGCGTCTGACCGGCCCAGGGGCCGGCTAGGATGCGGGCCAGTTCGACGACCTTGAGACCTGCCAGAGGGGCGGCGAGAGGCGCCGCGCTCATTCGGCGAGTTTCTCTTCGATGAGCGCCTTCAGGTCGGAATAGGCCATGTTGCCCTGCTTCTCGCCGTTCACGATCAGCGTCGGCGTCGACGTGATGTTGTCCGCCGCCTTGTTCTCTTCGTACCAGGCCAACAGCGTCTCGGCCTTGCCGGCGTCTTCGAGGCAGGCGTTGATCTGGTCCTCTTCGAGGCCGGCGACCTTGCCGATGCGGCGCAGGTTGTTCGAGATCGTGACCGGATCGTCCGAGTTCAGCCACTCCTTCTGCTGCTTGTAGAGCATATCGGTGATCCCGAAGAAGCGCACCGGTCCGCCGCAGCGTGCCAGCATCGACGCCCAGAGGCCGACGCGGTCGAAATAGACGTCGCGGTAGATGAAATGCACCTTGCCGGTCTCGATATAGTCGCGCTTGAGCTCCTGGAACGTCGTCTGGTGGAAGGTCGCGCAATGCGGGCAGGTGAAGGAGGCGTATTCGGTGATCGTCACCTTGGCGTCCTCGGGGCCCATCGTCATCTCGGTGATCGAGGAGGTGTCGATATCGGCGGCCTCGCCGGTGCCTTCGGATGCGCTGTCGGGCGCGCTCGCCTCCTGCGCCGACGCGGTCTGCACTTCCTCGTGACCGCCAAGTTGCCACCAGAGGGCACCGATGGCGACGGCCAGCACGGCTGCGCCGATCAAGATTTTGCGGTTCATGGCGATATTCCTTTTGGGATCAGCGTTTGGACTTGGATAATACGTTTTGCGCGAGAGCTTCAAGCGCGGCCCTCAGCCCCGCATCGGCGACGGGCGCGGCAAGGCGGCGCGCCTCTTCGACGGCCTCGGGATCGGGCTGTCGCGGCGCGGGCTTGGGCTTGCGATGCTCGAAGCTGACCTGGCCCTCGGAAAAGCCCGTGGGCGCGGTCTGTGTGATGGTGATGCGGCTGATGGCGTTGTAGCCGTAGACTGCATTCACGCGGGCGCGCAGCTGCTCCTTCTGCATCTCGAGCATGGGCGCCTGCGCGCCGGTGGTCAGCAGGGTCAGCGTCGCGCCCATGCCGCCGCGCCCGTGGCCCACCTTGACCGGGCGCGCGATGGCGGCGATCTCTTCGCCGACGATCTCGGACCATTGCGTCAGCAGCCGCGATTCGGCGAAGCCCCGGCTTTCGGACGCCTTGCGGATGCGCGCCTGAAGAAGCGTGCTGGAGCGGGCGAAACCCTTGGTCGTCGGGCTGCGGGGCGGCATGCGTTGACCTCCTGTCGATGCGCGCCATTCTAGGGCATGGTGCTGGTCTTGCCAGCGGAATGAGGGCGCGGGGTCATAAAGTATGCGTGAGACAGAAACGCCGCGCGCCGCCGATCTTCTCGAATGGTATGACCGGAACGCGCGCATCATGCCGTGGCGCGTCCCGCCCGCCGCGCGCCGGGCCGGGACGGCGCCCGATCCCTACCGCGTCTGGCTCTCCGAAGTGATGTTGCAGCAAACGACGGTGGCCGCCGTCACCGCGTATTTCAACCGCTTCACCGCCCGCTGGCCCGGCGTGGCCGATCTGGCCGCCGCCGAGGATGGCGATGTGATGGGCGAATGGGCGGGGCTCGGCTATTACGCCCGCGCGCGCAACCTTCTGAAATGCGCGCGCGCCGTGGTGGCCGAGCATGGCGGCACCTTCCCCGCCGATCACGACGCCCTTCTCAAGCTGCCGGGCATCGGGCCCTATACCGCCGCCGCGATCTCGGCCATCGCCTTCGATCTGCCGAGAACGGTCGTGGACGGCAATGTCGAGCGGGTGATGGCGCGGCTCCATGACATCCACACGCCCCTGCCCGCCGCCAAGCCCGAACTGACCGCCGCCGCCGCCGCGCTGACGCCCGAGCGGCGCGCGGGCGATTACGCGCAGGCGGTGATGGATCTCGGCGCCACGATCTGCACGCCGCGCACTCCCGCATGCGGCATCTGCCCTTGGCGCGCGCCTTGCGCCGCGCGCGCCCGCGGCACCGCCGCCGAGTTGCCGAAAAAGACGCCGAAGAAGGCCAAGCCGATCCGGCTCGGCATCGCCTATGTCGCGCAGCGCGCGGATGGCGCGCTCCTGCTCGAGCGGCGCGAGGACCGGGGCCTTCTGGGCGGCATGCTGGGCTGGCCCGGCTCGGAATGGGCCGAGGAGGCGCCCGCTCCCGCCCCGCCGCTCGACGCGGATTGGCAGGCTCTGCCCGAGGAGGCGCGTCACACCTTCACGCATTTTCACCTGCGCCTCATGGTGCAGGTGGCGCAGGTCGGGATGGAGGCGGCGCCCCGGCGCGGCGCCTTCCTGCCGCCCGCGGACTTTCGCCCGTCGGACCTGCCCACGGTGATGCGCAAGGTGTATGATCTGTCGCGTGGCGTTCTGCGCGAAATGGGGTAGATTGCGCGCAAAAGAGCCGGAGCAGACCGCCGATGACCACCCTCGCCCAGATCCGCCGCGCCATCCCCTTCTGGATGTCGCTCCTGCTGGTTCCCATCGCGCTCCTCGGCGCCATGCAGGGTGGATGGACGGTGGTGCTGCTGCCCGTCTTCACCTGGTATTTCTTCTCGCTGCTCGATGCGATCCTCGGCCTCGACAAGAGCAATCTCGACCCCGAAGGCGGCGACGATCTGACATGGTACCGCGCGATCACGCTTCTCTGGGCGCCGGTGCAGTTCGTCCTTCTGCTGTGGATGCTTTGGTATGTGCCGCAAGCGGCGCATCTGGGTGCGCTCGAGAAGATCGTTCTCTTCTTCGGCGTCGGCGTCATCACCGGCACGGTCGGCATCAACTACGCGCATGAGCTGATGCACCAGCGGCCGAAATACGAGCGGGCGATGGCGGATCTTCTGCTCGCGATGGTGCTCTACTCGCATTTCCGCTCCGAGCATCTTCTGGTGCATCACCGCCATGTGGCGACGCCGCGCGATACGGTCACGGCCCGCTATAACGAGGGGTTTCACCGCTTCTTCGCCCGCGTCGTGCCGGGCGGCGCGATTTCTGCCTTCCGCGCGGAGGCGGCGATGCTGGCCCGCAGGGGGCTGGGGCCGTTGCATCGCTCGAACCCCTTCTGGCGCTATTGGGCGCTTCAGGCGGGGATGCTGGCGCTGGCGCTGGCGCTCGGCGGCTGGACCGGGCTCGCGCTCTTTCTGTGGCAGGCGCTGATCGCGATCTGGCAGCTCGAGCTGGTCAATTACGTCGAGCATTACGGCCTCACGCGCGAGCATCTGGGCGCGGGGCGCTACGAGCATGTGAAGCCGCGCCACAGCTGGAACGCGTCGCACAAGGCCACGAACTGGCTGCTCATCAATCTTCAGCGCCATTCGGACCATCACTACAAGCCGGACCGCCGCTTCCCCCTCTTGCAGAACTACGCCGAGGACGAGGCGCCGCAACTGCCCTACGGCTACCCGGTCATGACGATGGCCGCGATGGTGCCGCCGCTCTGGCGCCGGGTGATGAACCGCCGCGTGCGCGCATGGCGCAAGATGTATTACCCCGGAATCACCGACTGGGCGCCCTACAATTCGGGGGCCAATCCGCCCCCCGCTTGAAGCCGCCCCGGCGCGCCGCTAGCGTGACGGCAGATCCAGCCGGAGACCGCCATGCCCGACGCCGCGCCGCCTTTTCCGCATCTCTTCTCGCCGCTGCGCATCGGGGGCGTGGAGGTGAAGAACCGGATCCTCTCCACCGGGCACGACACGTCGATGGCCCATGACGGGCATGTCACCGACGCGATGATCGCCTATCACGAGGCCCGCGCCCGAGGCGGCGCGGGGTTGATCGTGAGCCAGGTGGTCGGCGTGCACGAGACGGCGCGCTACACATCCCACGTGCTGATGGGCACCGGCGACGACTGCCTGCCGGGGTTTCGCCGCCTCGCCGAGACGGTCCAGGCGCACGGCACGCGCATCTTCGCGCAGCTTTTTCATCCCGGCCGCGAGATCATGGAGGTGGCGGACGGCACCGCGCCCGTCGCCTATTCGGCCTCGGCCACGCCCTCGGACCGGTTCCACGTCATTCCGCGCGCGATGTCCGCGCAAATGATCCGCGAGGTCGTGGAGGGCTACGGCGCCGCCGCGCGCCGGATGCAGGAGGCCGGCATGGACGGGGTCGAGATCGTGGCGAGCCACGGCTATCTGCCCGCGCAATTCCTGAGCCCGGAGGTGAACCGGCGCGAGGACGAATATGGCGGCAGCGCGAAGAACCGCCTGCGCTTCCTGCGCGAGGTGATCGAGGCGGTGCGCGCTGCGACAGGCGAAGACTTCGTGCTCGGCCTGCGCATCTCTGGCGACGAGCATGTCGAGGGCGGCATGCGCGATGCCGAGAGCCTCGAGGCGATCCGCGCGCTCGCGCCCTCGCTCGACTACGTGAACGTGATCGCCGGCACCTCGGCGAGCCTCGGCGGCGCCATCCATATCGTGCCTCCGATGTTTCAGGAGACGGGCTATGTCGCGCCGTTCGCCCATGCGGTGAAGACGGCGGTCGAGATTCCGGTGATGGTGGCGGGCCGCATCAACCAGCCGCAGGAGGCGGAAGGCATCATCGCCTCGGGGCAGGCCGACATGTGCGGCATGACCCGCGCGCTCATCTGCGATCCGGCGATGCCCGGCAAGGCCGAGGCGGGCCGCGCGGACGAGATCCGCGCCTGCATCGCCTGCAATCAGGCCTGCATCGGACATTTCCACAAGGGCGTGCCGATCTCCTGCATCCAGTATCCCGAAACGGGGCGTGAGTTGCGCTATGGCAGGCTGCGCCGCGCCGAGAGGCCGAGGACGGTCATGGTGATCGGCGGCGGGCCCGCCGGCATGAAGGCGGCGGCGGTGGCGGCGGCGATGGGCCACCGCGTGACGCTGCATGAAGCGGCGGCGCAGCTCGGCGGGCAGGCGCTTCTGGCGCAGATGCTGCCCGGACGGGCCGAGTTCGGCGGGATCGTCACCAACCTCTCGGGCGAGATGAGCCGCGCGGGCGTGACGGTGCATTTGAACAGCGCGGCAAGTGCCGGGTGCATCGCCGAGGCCGCCCCCGATGCGGTGATCGTCGCCACGGGCGGCCGCGCGCGCCGCCCCGAGGGTCTCGACATCGCCGAGGGCGCGCATGTCGTCACGGCCTGGGACGTGCTGCGCGGGCAGGCGAATGTCGGCGGCAGCGTCACCATCGCCGACTGGCGGGCCGATTGGGTCGGTCTCGGCGTGGCCGAGATGCTCGCCGCCGCCGGGCGCCGCGTGCGCCTTTGCGTGAACGGCACCCATGCGGGCGAGATGCTGCAAAGCTATGTGCGCGACAGCATGGTGGGCCGGGTGCAGAAGCTCGGGGTCGAGATCATCCCCTATGCCCGGCTCTACGGCGCCGATGACGACACCGCCTATTTCATCCATGCCGCCAATGGCGAGGCGATGCTGGTCGAGGAGACCGACACGCTCGTTCTGGCCCAGGGCACGACGAGCGACGACGCGCTCCTCGGCGCGCTTCACGGGTATGACGGCACGGTCATCGGCATCGGCGACTGCATGGCGCCCCGCACAGCCGAAGAAGCGGTGCTGGACGGGCTGAAAGCCGCGTGGTCGCTCTGACGCCATCCGGTCGATTGAGTATTTTTACCAAGATGAAGCAGGGCCGGCAGCTCTTCATCTTGGTTCAAATACTCAAAGCCCCTGCCTTCAAGCCGCGCCGCGCGCGCAGAAAAAGACGCCCCACCGGCAAGCGGCAGGGCGCAGTTGAGGTGGTGCCTAGCGTCAGACCACAGGCACCGGCGGTGTTCTTGTGAAACTCGGGTAACCCTAGTTGGGCCGCTCGGCCATTTCGGCCCGGATCTGCTGGCGCAGAAGGTCGATCGGCACGCGCTTGCCGTCCTTCTTGAAGTGCCAGTAGGTCCAGCCGTTGCAGCTGGGGGCGCCTTCCAGATGCGCACCGACCTGGTGGATCGAGCCCTTGATGTCGTCTCCGATCAGCGTGCCGTCGGCGCGCACCTTGGCCTTGTGGCGCTGGTTGAGCGAATAGAGTTCCTCGCCCGGGCGCAGCATGCCGCGCTCGACCAACTGGCCGAAGGGCACGCGCGGCTCGGCGCGTTTCGAGGTCGAGACCTGAAGCGCCTCGCGGTCGAACTTGCGGATGGATTTCAGGCGCTTCTCGGCGACCTTGCGATAGCCCTCGTCGCGCTCGATGCCGATATAGTCGCGGCCCAGCATCTTGGCGACGGCGCCGGTCGTACCGGTGCCGAAGAAGGGATCGAGCACGACGTCGCCGGGGTTGGTGCTGCCCACGATCACGCGGTGCAGGAGGCTCTGCGGTTTCTGAGTCGGGTGAGCCTTCTCGCCCGCCTCGTCCTTCAGCCGCTCGTGCCCGGTGCAGATCGGCAGGACCCAGTCGCTGCGCATCTGCACGCCGTCATTGAGCGATTTCAGCGCCTCGTAGTTGAACGTGTATTTCGCGCCTTCCGACTTCGAGGCCCAGATCATCGTCTCATGCGCATTGGTGAGCCGCTTGCCCCGGAAATTCGGCATCGGGTTCGACTTGCGCCACACCACATCGTTGAGGATCCAGTAGCCCGCATCCTGAAGCGCCGCGCCCACACGGAAGATGTTGTGATAGGAGCCGATGACCCAGATCGCGCCATTCGGCTTCAGAAGGCGGCGCGCGGCCTTGAGCCATTCGCGTGTGAACGTGTCGTAGACGGCGAAGCTGTCGAACTGGTCCCAGGCGTCATCGACCGCATCCACCTGGCTGTTGTCGGGACGGTGCAGATCGCCCTTGAGCTGAAGATTGTAGGGCGGATCGGCGAATATCAGATCGACGGAATTGGCCGGAAGCGCATTCATCGCCTCGATGCAATCGCCGCCGATAATCGTGTTGAGAGGAAGCGCGGGCGCGCCCTCGATCTTGGTCATCTTCGTCATGTCTTGCCTCTGTCCCGGCGCGTTTTTGCGCTCTGTCTGCTTGTGGACAAAGATGAGTCATCGACGATTCGCGGTCAATTTCTTTTTTGAATCAGCGGGTTAGTTATTTATCTTGATACAAGATATTGTGCACCGGCTTGAAGCTTCGTCTATGGTGTGGGGTGACACCGATATCTCGGAGCGCCTCGATGTGGCGCTTTGACGGATATCCCGCATTCGTCTCCCAGCCATATCCGGGATAGTGTTGCGCCAAATCCCGCATGACAAGATCTCGACATATTTTCGCCATGATCGAGGCCGCCGCGATGGAGACCGAGAGGGCATCGCCCTTCACGATCGCGCGCGCCGGAACGTCCAGACCGCGCGGAATCATGTTTCCGTCGATCAGGGTCAGATCCGGGCGGCGCGGCAGGCCCGCCACGGCGCGCTCCATCGCCAGATGCGACGCGCGCAGGATGTTGAGCGCGTCGATCTCCTCGACGCTCGCATGGGCGATGCTGACCTCGGCGCTGGCGAGGATCGCCTCGCGCAGGACCAGGCGGCGCGTCTCGCTCAGCGTCTTGGAATCGTTCAGCCCCTCGGGGATGCACGCCGGATCGAGCACGACGGCGGCAGCGGTCACGGGACCGGCGAGCGGGCCGCGACCCACCTCGTCCACGCCCGCGATGAGGCGCGCGCCGGCGGCGCGCGCTTCGGTTTCGAAGGAATAATCGGGTGCGCTCATGTGCGCCAGTTTGCACGGGTGCGGCGGAATGGCCACCCGCATGTCGAGGGGCCCGGACCGAAGCCCCCCGATGCGGTGCCGCGCCGCTCAGTAGCGGTAGGGCCGCGCGCTGTAGTGCCGCTGATCGCGGTAGACCGGGCGATGAAAGCGCCGCTCGGCCCGGCGCTCGCGCACGAGGCTGCGATGATCGGCGAAGCCCTGACGATAGGCCCGCTCGAGCGCGCGGCCGCGGGGGGCGTGATAGGCGCGCCTCTGTGGCTGATAGTAGGCGCGCGGCGCCGCGCGGCGATCGGTCTTGCGCGCCTCGTTGATGGCGACGCCGACGATGGCGATGCCGGCGATGGTGGCCAGCGCGCGCGCGAGGTCGCGGTCGGAGGCGCGGGCGGGCGCGGCGGTGAAGCCGGTGACGGCGATGGAGGCCGCGATGACGAGCGTGATGAATTTGCGGGACATGTCGGAAATCCTTTTCGGGCTTTGGGTCAATGAACAAGGCAATCCTCGCCCCGGCGCGCGCCGCCTCGCAATAACGCCGGCCTGTTATCCGATAGCAGCCGGTGCGGCGGCGCCGCCGCGCGATGGGATATTGAATAGCGCCGCGCGCTTCGCCATGCTCCGGCACATGATGAAAACGGTTCTCACACTGGCCCTTGCGGCCTCGCTCGCCGCGCCCGCCGGCGCCGCCTGCATCGCGGAATACAAGGCCAAGCGGGACGACCCGCTCGAGCTCTTCTACGGCACGGCGCAGATCGACGGGCCCTGCACGCTCGAGGATGCCGAGGCAGAGCTGCGCGGCGCACTCGACCGGGAGGGCCTCACGCTGCTCAAGGTGCTGTCGGTGCGCGGCTCATGAGGGACGATCCGGTGCTCGCCGGGGATGCGCGCCGCTCGGGCGGCCGGGTGGTCGTCTTCGGCGTCGTCGCCATCGTGGCGATCCTCAGCCTCGCCGCGATCCTCCTCTTCCTGTCGCTGCCCGACGCGGGCGCCTTCAACGCGCGGGTCGAGCGGATCTTCGTCGAGAACGACGCGCTGACCAGCGACGCCGAGATCAAACTCCTCGAGATCCTCGCCCTCTCGGGCACGGCCTTCAGCGAAACGCTCGTCAGCTACCGCATGGTGATCTTCGTGCTGTTGGTGTTCAGCACGGCGCTCCTGATCGCGGCGCTCACCTTTCTCGTCATGCTGACGATGCTCAACCGGCGCATGGCGCAGATCGAGAGGTCGGGCATCCAGGTCAGCTCGCTCCTCATCAGCCGCGCCGAGAAGTCGGTCTATCTCAACAACATGGGGTTCAAGCTGACGGACGCGGCTATGGAGACGCTTTCGGTGCTCGCCGAGGCGCGGATGGACGGCGACGTGCTGACCGGCGCCGAGATCGAGGCCATCGTCTCGGGGCGCGATGCCTCCGATTGCGAGGAAGCCGCGGGCGCGACGCGGATCAAGCGGCTGCGCGACACGCTGGGCAATCAGATGGTGAGCGAGCTTCTGGTCAAGAACATCGCGCGGCAGGGCTATGTGCTCGCCATCGACAAGGACGTCATCCGCGTGATCTGAGCGCGCGCGCCGCGCCGCCTCCGGCGGGGATATTTGAAGCAAGAAGAAAGCGCGCGCGGCCCCTTTCTTCTTGCCCGCAAATATCCTGGGGGGAGACGCCCGAAGGGCGGCGGGGGGCAACGCCCCCCTGTCTCAGCTTGCCGTCAGCGCGGTGTCGCGAAAGGCGCGGGAGCCGAGGATGAGGCTTGCGAGCGTTTGCATCTTGGTGCGCGCCTGCTCCATCTCGGCGCCGGGCACGCCCCGCGCGCCGAGAAGGTGGCGCGCGGCGAAATCCACTTCTGCGACGCCCTCGGCGCCCTCCATCGGGGCGATCTGAAAGCTCGCGCGCAGCCATATCCCGTCCATGACCGTGCGGAGCTGAAAGGCGATACGGGGCGCGTCCGCGATGCCCATGGGGCGCAAGGCGCTCATCAAATTGCTCTGCATGCGGGCGTGAACGGCGGTCTGGATGCGCTGGCTCTGCCTGTTATGCGGCACGTCCGAGCAGAGCGAGATCCAGGCGTGGCAGATCTCCTGCTGGAAGACGGGCGCCGCGAAATTGCCCACGATGATCGCGTAAAGCCGCTCGAGCGGGGTGTCCGCGTGGCGCAGAAGTTCGGTCACGCAGTCGCGCAGGACGGTGTTCGCCTTGCGCTGGACCCCTTCGAAAAGCGCGTCCTTGTCCTTGAAATGGTGCAGGACGACGCCTTTCGACACCCCGGCGATCTTTGCCACCCGGTCGAGCGTGGTGCCGCGGATGCCGTGCTCCACGAGCGCATCGAACGCCGCCTGGGACAATTCCGCGCGCCTGATATCTCCGATGCTCCTGCGTGCCATAGCCCTGCCGATCCGCTGCGCGTCCACCCTATCCCGCACGGCCGGGCGCGACAATATTTACCTTTTGACTCAAAAACTGACCGTTGGTAAGTATTTGCATCTCGCATTTGGGAAAGGGATCGCAATGCAGGCGGATTTCGTCATCATCGGCTCGGGCTCGGCAGGCTCGGCCATGGCCTATCGGCTGTCGGAGGATGGCAAGCATTCCGTTCTGGTGCTGGAATATGGCGGCACGGATGCGGGGCCCTTCATCCAGATGCCGGCGGCGCTCAGCTATCCGATGAACATGAAGCGGTATGACTGGGGCTACAGCAGCCAGCCCGAGCCGCATCTGAACGGGCGCCGCCTCGCCGCGCCGCGCGGCAAGGTCGTGGGCGGCTCGTCCTCGATCAACGGGATGGTCTATGTGCGCGGCCATGCCGGCGATTTCGACCATTGGGAAGAGAGCGGCGCGATCGGCTGGGGTTTCCGGAACGTGCTGCCCTATTACAAGCGCATGGAGAACTGGACCGATGGCGGGCATGGCGGCGATCCGGCATGGCGCGGCACGGACGGGCCCTTGCACGTCACGCGCGGGCCGCGCCACAACCCGCTTTTCGACGCGTTCGTTCAGGCCGGGCGGCAGGCGGGCTACGAGATCACCGAGGATTACAACGGCGAGAAGCAGGAAGGTTTCGGGCCGATGGAGCAGACGGTCCACAAGGGGCGCCGCTGGTCCGCCGCGAATGCCTATCTGCGGCCTGCGCTGAAGCGCCCCAATTGCGACATGCTGCGCTGCTACGTGCGGCGCGTGATCATCGAGGAGGGCCGCGCCACGGGCGTCGAGATCGAGCGCGGCGGGCGGATCGAGACCGTGCGCGCGAACCGCGAGGTCGTGCTGGCGGCCTCGGCCTTCAACTCGCCCAAGATCCTGATGCTCTCGGGCATCGGCCCTGCTGCGCATCTGGCCGAGCATGGCGTCGACGTAGTGGTCGACCGGCCCGGCGTGGGCGGCAATCTTCAGGATCATCTTGAGCTTTACATCCAGCAGACCTGCATCCAGCCGATCACGCTCTTCAAGCATTGGAACGTCTTCTCGAAAGGGCTGATCGGGGCCGAATGGCTCTTGCGCAAGACCGGCCTCGGTGCGTCGAACCAGTTCGAGAGCGCGGCGTTCCTGCGCTCTAAGCCCGGTGTCGAATATCCCGACATCCAGTATCACTTCCTGCCCATGGCGGTGCGCTATGACGGCAAGGCTGCCGCCGAAGGGCATGGCTATCAGGCGCATGTCGGGCCGATGCGCTCCAAGTCGCGCGGGCGGGTCAGCCTCGCCTCGGCCGATCCGATGGCGCCGCCGCATATCGCCTTCAATTACATGTCGCACGACAGCGACTGGGAGGATTTCCGGCGCTGCATCCGCCTGACGCGCGAGATTTTCACCCAAGAAGCGTTCGATCCCTATCGCGGCAAGGAAATACAGCCCGGCGAGCATGTGCAGTCGGACGCGGATCTCGACGCGTTCATCGCCGAGCATGCCGAAAGCGCCTATCACCCCTGCGGCACCTGCAAGATGGGCGCGAAGGATGATCCTGATGCGGTGGTCGATCCCGAATGCCGGGTGATCGGCGTCGAGGGGCTGCGCGTGGCCGACAGTTCGATCTTTCCGCGCATCACCAACGGCAACCTGAACGGGCCGAGCATCATGACCGGCGAGAAAGCCGCCGATCATATTCTGGGCAAGGACCCCCTGCCCGCCTCGAACCTCAAGCCGTGGGTGCATCCCGGCTGGCGCGAGACGGTGAAGGCGGCGATCCCGGCCTAGCTCTTGCCAGGCTTGGGGCCGGGTCTCGGGCCGGGCTTGGGGCCGGATTTCGGCCCAGCCTTGGGGGCGCCGTCGCGCGGTTTTCCGAAGGGCTTGCCCCCCGGTTTGCCACCGGACTTCGCACCGGGCTTGGCCCTCGGTTTGCCGAAAGGCTTCGCTCCGGGTTTGCCGCTCGGCTTGGGCGCGGCGCCCGGTTTGCTGGCATAGCCTTCGGCGGCTTTGGCGGCGGCGCGGGCGCGGTTCTTCTTGCTATTCGGCTTGCCGACAGGGGGCGCGCCCGCCGGCTTGGCGAAGCCGCCGGTCTTGCCCTTGTATTTCGGCTTGTCACCCGCCGGCGTCACCGCGCCGTCGCGGGTGAAGTCGGGCTTCGGCCCCTTGCGGTGCGGCTTGGACGGCGCCTCGCCCTTCGGCTTCTTGAAGCGGGGCGCGGGCGCGTCGTCGTATTCGACGGGCTTGCTGGCCTTGGGACGCGGCTTGCGTTCGGGCTGCGGCTCCTGCGGCTGGATGGGCGGCAGATCGTCCATCGCACTGGGCGGGGGCGGGGATTTGGGCGGGGGCGGGGATTTGGGGCTGGGCTTCTTCCAGTCGGGCTTGGGGCCGGAATGGGGTTTGCCGGCCGGGCCGCCCTTGCGCTGCGCGATGGCGGGCGGTTGGCTCAGCTCCGTCACTTCGGCGCCGTCCTCGACGCGCATCGCATCGCCGATGGAGGCCTTGAAGCCCGCCACGGCGGGCTTGCGCAGCTCGACATAGCTTTCGGTATCGCCGACGCGGATCGCGCCGATATCCTCGCGCGTGACGCCGCCCGCCTTGCAGAGCATCGGCAGAAGGCGGCGCGGCTCGGCGCCCTTGGCGCGTCCACCCGAGATGGAGAACCAGACTGATGGGCCGAAGGCGGCACGCGGCGCGGGCTTCTCGCCCGGATCGCCGAGATCTTCGGGGGCGGAATGGCGCGCATGATAGAAGCGCAGATAGGCGGCGGCGATCTGCTCGGGCGAGAAACGCTCGAGCAGCTTGGCGACGGCGGGCGCCTCGCTCTCGGTGATGGCCTCGGACCAGGCCTCGTCGCCGAGCATCCGCTCTTCGTCCTTCGCGGTCACCTCGTCGGCGGAGGGCGCGGGGCCCCATTCGGCGCGCAGCTTGGCCCAGTTCAGGATGCGCTCGGCCTTCTTGCGGGCGGCGGGCGGCACGATCAGCGCGGATACGCCCTTGCGCCCGGCACGGCCGGTGCGGCCCGAGCGGTGGAGCAGCGTCTCGTGACTGCCGGGCAGCTCGGCATGGACGACCAGATCGAGGTTCGGCAGGTCGATGCCGCGCGCCGCGACATCGGTGGCAACGCAGACGCGGGCGCGGCCATCGCGCATCGCCTGGAGGGCGTGCGTGCGCTCGGATTGTGACAGCTCGCCCGAGAGGGCGACGACGGCGAACCCGCGATTCGACAGGCGCGTGGTCAGGCGGGCGACCATCGCGCGGGTGTTGCAGAAGACGATGGCATTGGGCGCCTCGTAATAGCGCAGCACGTTGATGATGGCGTTCTCGCCGTCACGGGGCGAGACGTTCATGGCGCGGTATTCGATATCGGCGTGCTGGCCCGCTTCGGTGCTGGCCGTGCTGACGCGCACGGCGTCCTGCTGATAATTCTCGGCCAGCTTGGCGATCGCGGCGGGAACTGTGGCCGAGAAAAGCAGCGTCTGGCGCGTCTCGGGCGCCTCGCCCAGGATGAATTCCAGATCCTCGCGAAAGCCGAGGTCCAGCATCTCGTCGGCCTCGTCGAGCACCACGGCGCGCAGGCTGCCGAGGTCGATCGAGCCGCGCATGATGTGATCGCGCAGGCGGCCGGGCGTTGCGACGACGATATGCGCGCCGCGTGCCAAGGCGCGTTTCTCGTCGCGCATGTCCATGCCGCCGACGCAAGAGGCCAGCACCGCGTTCGCCCCGGCATAAAGCCATGTCAGCTCGCGCTTGACCTGCAACGCCAGCTCGCGCGTCGGCGCGATGACGAGTGCCAGCGGCGCGGCGGCGGTATCGAACACCTCGGCCTCGTCGAGCAGCGTGGGCGCAATGGCGAGGCCGAAGCCCAGCGTCTTGCCCGAGCCGGTCTGGGCCGAGACCAGCATGTCGGCGCCGGTCAGGTCCGGGTTCGTCACGGCCTCCTGAACTGGGGTGAGCGTGGCATATCCACGGGCTTTGATGGCGTCGGCGAGAGCTTGTTTCACGGGTATCGATTTCTGCTGTGTCATGGGCGGGCGCGGGCATGTGAGCGCCACAAGCTGCGGCGTCTATACCCTCGCGCCGGGGATGTATAGCGCCTGCGGCATCAGGGCGCGCCGGTCCAGAGCTTCGAGAGGCCCCAGCCGAGCACCAGAACGGCGAAGAGACCCGGCACGAGGTAGCGTTTCGGAATGTTGAGATGCGCGATCCGCTCGCCCACGAATTGCGCGAGAATCGCCATGCCGAAATAGCGCAGCCCGCGCGAGAGGACTATGGCGGCGAGGAAGGTGAGGAAATTGCCGCCGAGCGCGCCTGCGCCCAGCGTGGCGAGCTGCATCGGCGCGGGCAGGAGCGAGACGAGGAAGACGGACCAAAAAAGCCCGTCCTCGCTGAGCCGATCGGTCATCGTGCGGTAGGTGTCCGACAGCCCGAGATACTCGAGCGCGGGTTTGACCACCGGATCGGCGAGCCACAGCCCGACGAAGTAAAAGAGGCTCGCCCCGGCGAGACAGCCGAGCCAGATCACCAGCGCGATTCTCAGCGCGCGGCGCGGATGACCCACCATGAGCGGCACCGCGATCGCTTCGAGTGGGATGGGCACGACAGTGCTTTCGCCGAAGGACAGAAGGCCGAGGCCAACGCGGTTCTGCGCGAGGCGGTGGGTCCAGCCGGGTTTGGTGTCCTTGGTCATGGGCGATGATGTCCGTCGCTAGAGGTGCGGGGTTGCTGCGATGCAACGCACCTTATTCGGCACAGTTCCGAGCCACCCGAGGGACGATCCGAGAGGCCCGGGCATTTTGGCAACAACTTTCGGTGAGCGCGTTCCGCCCGATGGAACCTGCGGCACGCGAGCGAGGTTAGGCCCCTGTTCCGCTGCTGGCGACGGCGGAGCCCAACGAGAAACGAAACCGAAAGAGGCAGCCGGAAAGCGAGAGATAACGACATGCATCCTGTAGCGAAAAATCTGAAGCGCGCGTATCGCGAGCCGGAGAAACAAGAGCTTCCCCCCGCGATGGAAGACCTCTTGCGCAAGCTGCGGGAAGCGGAGGAGCAGGCCGACGCCTGAAAGGGCGGCGCCAAGACTGCGCCCCCATGCGCCCGGAACCTGCCGGCCCCCCTTGCGTTGAGAGGCATCCGCACGCGATCATGCGGCGGAGACTGCATGACGTGAACGGAATTCATCCGGCAATCAGCACCGCGGGGCGCGCCTTGAGCAATTCGACAGAAAACGAAGGCCTCGCGGACGTAGAGGTATTGCTGACCGCGGGCGAGGTCTATCCGGCGATGGAGCGCGACTTCCTCGCCGCGGAGCGCGAGATTTCGGCGGGCTACCGCGTATTCGATCTTTCCACAAAGCTGCGCAGCGACGAGGGGCGGGCCATCGGGGACGATTGGTTCGATCTCATCGTGCATGTCCTGCGCAAGGGCGTGAAGATGCGCTTCATCATCTCCGATTTCGACGCGGTGCTGGCGCATGAGCTGCATTACCAGTCATGGAAAGCGCGGCGCGCCTTCGTCGCCGCGCGCGAGGCGGCGGGGACCGAAGCGAAGCTCGACGTCATCAACGCGGCGCATTCGGCCAAGGTCGGCATCCTGCCGCGCTTCTTCCTCTGGCCGCGCCTCGTGAAGGAGGTCAATTCCGTCGCGAGCCGGCTCAACCACATGGGCGGGGCTGAGGCGGAACGCATCCTCGAATGCAGTCCGGGCCTGCGCCCGCTTTTGTGCGAGACGCGCACGGGCAAGCTGAGGGCCAAGCGCTGGCCCATCCCGTCGCTCATTCCCGGCACGCATCACCAGAAGATCTGCGTCATCGACAAGCGGCTCGCCTATATCGGCGGGCTCGATCTTGACGAGCGGCGCTTCGACACCAAGGCGCATGACCGAGAGCGCAGCGAGACCTGGCAGGACGTGCAATTGCGCTGCACCGGGCCGGTTGCGCTCGACGTGCACAGCCATCTGAACGAATTTCTGGACGTGGTGCGCGGCATCAGCGCGCCGACCGCCGAGGGGCGGCTTCTGCGCACGCTCTCACGCAAACGCAAGCATGATTGGCCTTTTCTCGGCCCGAAGCCCCTCGTCCATACCATTCTCGACGATCATTACCGTCTGGTTCAGCGCGCGCGGGGGCTGATCTATCTCGAGACGCAGTTCCTGCGCGACCGGCCTCTCTGCCACCGGCTTGCCGAGGCGGCGCAGGACAACCCGCATCTTGCGCTCATCATCGTGCTACCCGGCGCGCCCGAAGCCATCGCCTTCGACGGCAATGTCGGCTCGGACGCGAAATTCGGCGAGTATCAGCAGGTGAAATGCATCGAGATCCTTCAGAAGGCCTTCGGCGAGCGCGTGACGGTCTGCTCTCCGGTGCGGCCCAAGGTGCTCGACACCGGCAAGCGCGACACGCTTAGCGGCTCGCCCATCATCTACGTGCATTCCAAGGTGTCGATCTTCGATACGGACCGCGCGATCGTATCGTCGGCCAATCTCAACGGACGCTCGCTGAGATGGGATACCGAGGCGGGCGTGATGCTGAGCGACGAAGCGCAGGTGACGCATCTGCGCGAGCGGATCTTTCGGCATTGGCTGGGCGCGGATGCGGGCCCGGAGTTCTATTCGGGCGATACCGCCGTCGCCCTCTGGGCCGAGCGCGCACGCCGCAATGCCGAGGTCGCGCCCGAGGATCGGCGCGGCTTTCTTGTGCCCTACGATCTAGGACCAGCGAAAGAATTCGGGCGCAATCTGCCCGGCATTCCCGACGCGATGGTCTGACCAAGACCTTCCCCAAAACAGAAAAGGAGCTTTTCATGACCGACCCGTCCCAGACGCAAGGCGGCCGCGAGGCTGCGGCCGAAACCCCTTCCGACGCCCCCGACTCCGCCGCGTCGCAGGCGGCCTATCTCGCGGGCCGGGAAGGCGCGCATAACAAGTGGCTGCTGCTCATCATCGGGATCGTCACGCTGATCGCCGGGGTGCTGGCCATCGCGATGCCGTTTCTCGCCTCGATCACCGCCGCCTTTGTGGCGGGCTGGGTATTGGTGGCGAGCGGCGCGATCGGGCTGATCGCCGCGTTCCGGCGCCGGCACGGATGGCACATGGTAGCCGCGGCGCTGAGCGCGGCCCTGTCGGTCTTCATCGGTCTCATGATCCTCGCGCAGCCCGTTCTGGGGCTCATCACCATCACCGCGCTCATCATCGGCTTCTTCGCGGCCAGCGGCGCGCTGCGCGTCTATTACGGCATCCGCCTGATGCGATACGGCAGCGGCGGGGGCTGGATGATCGCCGGGGGCGCATTGTCGCTGATCCTGGCCGTCATGCTGATCTCCGGCCTGCCCTTCAGCGCGGCCTGGGTGCCGGGCGTCCTTCTGGGGATCGACCTGGTGACATGGGGCGCGATTCTGATCGCGCTCGGCAGCCGGAGCGAGCAGATCGCCGCTGCGAGCGAGGCGGCGGCGGGCTGAGCCGCGCGCATGAAAAAGGGCGGGCCATCTGGCCCGCCCTTCGCTTGTCACCTAAGCCTTGCGCTTAGCTCGCGTCATAGGCTTCCATGTTTTCCAGCTCTTCCTCGGTCGCCGAGACGTAGGCGTTGATCTCGCCGTCGTCGCCCATGCGGCGCAGCTCGACCTTGTCCATCGGCATGGACACGGCATGCTCGCCGATGCCGAGGAAGCCGCCGATATCGAGGATCAGCGCCGAGACGTTGCCGTCATCGCCCAGCTCCAGCTCGCTGATCTCGCCAACCCACTCGTCGTTCGAGCCGTAGACAGTCGTGCCGAGCAGCTCTTCGGTGTTCATCTCGTCGAACGCGACAGTCTGCATCTGGGCTTCGTTGTTCTCGGTGTAGCCTTCCCAGCTATTGGTGCCGAGCGTTTCGCCCTGCTCGCTGGCTGCGGCTTCGTCGTAATTCTCGGACTCCTGCAACATGTTGCGGTCGCCGGTGTAGACGGCGAAGAACTCGCCTTCATCGTCGGCATCCGGCTGGAAGCGGATCGAGTCGAGCGACACGCGCAGATTGTCTTCGCCCATGCCGAGGAAGCCGCCGGCATCGACCAACACCTCTTTCACGCTGCCGTCCTTGCCGATAATGACGTCGTCGATGTCACCGGCCATTTCCCAATTCTCGGGGGCTTCGGTCAGCTCGTCCATCGGCGTCATCTCGCTGCCGTCGGAGACGATGTAAAGACGGTGGCCGATGATGTTGGACGCCTTCATGTCCATCGTGTCGCCAGAGGGCGATTGCGCCATGAAGGTGGACGTCGCATCTTTCATCGCACCGTCCTGCTGCGCGGTGTCATCGCTCGCGGCCAGACCGGCTGCGGGGATCGACGTTGCGGCGACGAGTGCGGTTGTCATCATAAAGCGTTTCATAAGAATTGCTC
This sequence comes from Roseovarius aquimarinus, assembly GCF_043661195.1. Lineage (NCBI taxonomy): Bacteria > Pseudomonadati > Pseudomonadota > Alphaproteobacteria > Rhodobacterales > Roseobacteraceae > Roseovarius > Roseovarius aquimarinus. Next base: position 361,448 of record NZ_JBIHMM010000003.1, on the reverse strand, counting down.
CTTTCCGTTGCGCAGGGCGAACCTGCTTCATGCCTAGACAAGCAACTCCCCCGCCCGATGGTTTCAGCTAAATTCCGCTTATTTTCATGGAACTTCCGGGCGCTGGACACGTTCACGGACTCGGGCGCTCGCGGCCCTTGGATGGCTGCGCCGAGCGCATTTTCAATAGGGATTTTCACCACCGTGGCAGTTTCGCAAAAGCCCGACACTCCGAATGATATCAAAGCGCGCGAAGCCTTGGCGCGCGATCTGGACCGTATCGACCGTGTGGCCCGGCTCATGGATGCGCAATTCACCCTTCCTCTCATTCGCGTGCCGATCGGCCTCGACGGGCTGATCGGCCTCATTCCGGGCATAGGGGATGCTGTGGTGTTTCTGCCGTCGGCATGGATGCTGGAGCGGGGCTGGCATCATGGGGCCCGCAAGCGCGTTTTGCTGCGCATGGCCACGAATAGCGGGATCGACTTCGTTGTCGGGGCGATCCCGCTCGTGGGTGATCTCTTCGATATCGGCTACAAGGCCAATCTCAAGAACGCGGCGCTGCTGCGCGCGGAATTCGCGCCGCGTCTCGAAGCTCCCTAGAACTGCATCGCTGCATAGGCCACGGCGAGAAGAAGAAGCGCCGCGATGGTCCAGCCGAGCCAGCCGCCGGTCACGGCGGCGCCGCTCTGATCGGGCGCGGTTGCCCCTTCATACTGCTTGGCCGGATCGCGCGGCGCTTCGCCCTTCGGCAGATGCGATATGGCCGAGGCACCGCCGCTTTCCGCATCGGTCTCCATCGCGGCGGCGGCCGGTTCGTCTTCGCGGCGGCCGCGATGCTCTTCCATCATTTTCTCGCGCCCGTGCGGCGCGATTTCGGGGCCAGCTTCGGTGTGGCGCGGCTTGGACGATTTGGCACGGTCTTCGGCCATGATCTGTCTCCTTCAACTTTGCGATGCTCGTGGCGCACCCGGTTTAATTCTCTGCCGGGTCAACCCTCGGCGCGCGGCGGCGTTCCCCCGAGGGGCGCGGCACGGCGACGCATCGCTCACGCGAATGGGATGCAGATGTGACCGGATCGGCCTCGCCGCAGGGTTGAACCTCGCGCCGCGCTCGCCCAATTGACGCGCATCAACACACCAAGAGGAATACCTGATGACCACATTCTCCCGGCTTGCCGGCAAGCCGCGCCTGATGATCGGCGCCGCGACGGCGATCGGCATCGCGATGGCGGTCCCCATGAGCGGCATCGCGCAACAAGACACCGCAAACAGCTCGGTCGCCCCGGTGGCGGGCGCGCCGCTTAGCTTCTCGAGCATCGTCAAGGAAAAGCTGCCCGCCGTCGTCGGCATCGTCAGCACGGTCGATGCGCCCGAAGGCGCACGCGGCGCACAGCCGCAACTTCCCCCCGGCCTTGGCGATCTCTTCGGCGGCCCGCGCGGACCCCGCGCACCGCAAGGACCGGCCCAGGCGCAGGGGTCGGGCTTCATCATCACGGCTGACGGCTATGTCGTGACGAACAACCACGTCATCGAGAACGCGAGCGGCATCGAGGTCGTGCTCGAGGACGAACGGCGCTTCGACGCGACGCTGGTCGGCACCGATCCCGCGACCGACATCGCACTCCTGAAGATCGAGAGCGACGACGCGCTTCCGCATGTCGAATGGGGCTCGTCCGACGATCTGGAGATCGGTGACTGGACCGTCGCCATCGGCAATCCCTTCGGACTTGGCGGCACCGTGACGGCGGGCATCCTTTCGGCGCGCTCGCGCAACATCAACGCCGGCCCCTATGACGACTTCCTTCAAACGGATGCCGCCATCAACCGGGGCAACTCGGGCGGCCCGCTCTTCAATGTCGAGGGCGACGTCGTGGGTGTGAACACCGCCATCGTGTCGCCCTCGGGCGGCAGCGTGGGCATCGGCTTTGCCGTGCCGTCGGCGGTGGCGCAGCGCATCGTGGCCGATCTGCAAGAGGACGGCACGGTCGAGCGCGGCTGGCTCGGCGTGGGCATCCAGCCCGTGACCGACGAGATCGCCGAAGCGCTGGGTCTGGACGCCGCCGAGGGCACGCTGGTGTCGTCGGTGACGCGCGGCAGCCCCGCAGAGGACGCGGGTCTCGAGCCGGGCGACGTCATCCTGTCGCTGGGCGAGGAACCCATCACCGGCCCGCGCGAGCTGTCGCTCGCGGTGGCCGATCTCGAGGTCGGCTCGGACGCGACCCTGACCATTCTGAGGGATGGCGAGGAGCAGGAGCTTTCGGTGGCTATCGGCCTGCACCCGAGCCAGAGCGTCACGGAAGCCGGTGATGCGGAGCCCGCAGACGCCGGAACGCCCCGCCTTGGCGTGGCGATCGCACCGCTCGATGCGGCGCTGCGCGCGCGGCTCGGCCTGCCCGAAGACGTGAACGGCGTCGCCATTACCGGCGTCGAGCCGGACAGCGCCGCCGCCCGCGCGGGCATGCAGCCGGGCGATGTCATCACCGCCGCATCGAACGAGGAGATCGCCGATCTCGACGCGCTGCGGGCGGCCGTCGCCTCGGCGGCCGAGAAAGACGCGCCGCTTCTGCTGCGGGTCTATCGCGGCGGCAACTACACCTTCATCGCGGTCACGCTGGGCGACGACGCCGAGTGATCGCCGCCTGAGGTGAGACTGAGACGCGCCCGGCCCCTCGCAAGGGGGCCGGGCGTTCTGCATGCATGGCGCGCGGTCAGCAGCCGGGGCCGCAATCGATGCTGCGCAGAGGCGGGGCGGGCGCCATGCCGAGCGCCTCGGACGTCTTGCGCAGCGCGGTGCGCAGACCTTCCTCCACCGTCGGGTGATAGAAGGGGCGCGAGAGCAGTTGGTCAACGGTCGCGCCTTCGGCCATCGACCATGCCAGCAGGTGTCCGATATGCTCGGCCTCGGGGCCGGCCATCTCGGCGCCCAGAACGCGGCCGCTGTCCCGCTCGGCATAGATGCGCAGAAGGCCGGGGGCGAGGGCCATGACCCGCGCGCGTCCCTGATCCTCGAAATCGACCGACCCCACGGCGAAATTCGTGCCCGCCTCGGTCAGTTCGGCATGGGTCGCGCCGATCATGGCGATCTGCGGATCGCTGAAGACGATGCTGAGCGGGGTGCGGCGCGACTTGCGATAGGCCTCGGGGAGAAGGGCGGCGTTCTCGCCCGCGATGCGCCCCTCGTCCGATGCCTCGTGCAGGAGCGGCGCGTCGTTGCCCGCATCTCCGGCCATAAAGACATGGCTTCGCCCGATGCGCATTGACAGCGGATCGAAGACCGGCACGCCCATGTCGTCGCAAGGCAGGCTCGTCGCCCCGAGGTTCAGCCCGTCCACATTCGGAACGCGCCCCGTCGCGGCGACCACGCAGTCGAATTCCTCTTCATGCCAGGGCGCATCCTCATCGGACGCATCCGACCATTTCACCCGGACGCCGGTATCCGTCCGGCTCAGCTCGCTGTCGGCGTGCCAATGGGCGGGAAATTCCCGCTCGAAGGTCCGGGCGGCGTAGCGGCGCACCTCGTCGTCGGTCAGCGGGCCGACCGCATGATCGCGCCCGAAGAGACGCGTTCGCACGCCCAGCCGGTGGAGCGCCTGCCCCAGCTCGAGCCCGATGATGCCCGCACCGAAGACCGCGGCCGATGCGGGCAGGTCAGGCCAGTCGAAGAGGTCCTGATTGGTGTGGAGCCTGTCGCCCAAGCCTTCCAGCGGCCCGGCGATATTGGGGCGCGATCCGGTGGCGATGACGATGGCGCGCGCGGTCAAGCGGCGGCCCGATTCCAGCTCGAGCGTGTGGTCGTCGACGAAGCGCGCATTCTCGCGGATGATGTGGCGTTCGGGAAAGCCGTCGATCGCGTCGATGACGAAGCCGACGAAGCGGTCGCGCTCCTCCCGGACGCGCTGCATCACGGCGGCGCCGTCGATGCGGGGCGTATCGGTATGGACGCCGAATTTGTCGGCGTCGCGCACCGCCTCGGCGCGGTTAGCCGCCGCGATCAGAAGTTTGGACGGCATGCAGCCGACGCGGGCGCATGTCGTTCCCAAAGGGCCGCCGTCGATCAGTGCCACCTTGTCGGTATGCTCGGCGGCGGCGCGATAGGCCGCCATCCCGGCGGTGCCCGCCCCCAGAATTGCGACGTCGAGATCGTAACTCGTCATATCTTCAAAACTCCCCGGTTCAGGATGCAACGCATGGGCGGGCGGCTTCGTTGCAGACAAAAACGTCACGGCCGCACTATAAAGACCGAGCGGTCTTGAAGTCGTCGAAGAGACCCGTTACATGACGTGTAGGTAAAGAGGAGCGAATGACATGTCAGATCAGACGATGACCCGCCCCGCGCCGGGACGTCCGCGTCAGTTCGACGAGGGCAAGGCCCTCTCGGCGATCATGCAGCTTTTCTGGGAGCGCGGCTATGAAGGCACGGGCCTGAGCGACATCATCGACGCGACCGGGCTGGGAAAGGCGAGCCTTTACGCGACATTCGGCAACAAGCAATCCATGTATCTGCGCGCCTTGGCCGCGTTCGAGACGGACATGGTCGATGCGGGCGCGCAGATGCTGAGTTCGGATGCGATGCCGGCGATGGATCGCATCCGGGCCTTTCTAGATGCGCCGATCGCGGCGCGGCGCGATGCCAATGACGATACCGGCTGTTTTCTGTGCAACGCCTCCGCCGACCGCGCCGCGCTCGACGAGGAGACGGCGGCCATCGTGCAGCGCTGCTATGCCAAGCTGGCGGGCGCGCTCGAGAACGCGGTGGCCGAGGTGGTCGGCCCCGAGGCCGCACCGCGCCGGTCGCAGATGCTGCTCGCGGTCTATGCGGGTCTTCGCGTGATGGCGCGCTCGGGTCGGCCTGTCACGGCGCTCGAGGACGCGCGCGACGACGCGCTGGCCAGTCTCGCCGGCTGAGGTCTATTTCTCGAAAAGCCGCGCCGCGTCGAATATGGCGTCGAGCCGCTCGTAGCGCTCGCGCGTTTCGGGCCAGTTCGCCTCCTGCACTGCGGCGATCAACGCCTCGAGCAGCATCATGGTGGAGGTGTTGCTGTCCCAGGCGGAGGGGATCTGCGTCCAGCAGTGGAACGTGTGCGTGGCGTGACCGGCGACGGGGCTTGCCCATTGATCGGTCATGAGGATCACGCGCACCCCCCGCGCATGCGCCAGCTGGGCGAGACGCAGAAGGTTCGTCTCGTAGCGGCGCATATCGAAGAGCAAAAGGACATCGCCCTCGGACATGTCGAGCACATAATGCGGCCATGTGGCCGAGCTCGACGTCATATGCGTGATGCGCCGGCGCACCGCCTGAAAATGGGTGAAGGCGTAATCGGCCAGCGCGCGGCTGATGCGCCCGCCGACGACGTAGAGCCGCCGCTCGGGATCGGCGAGGAGCGCGGCGGCGGCATCGAATTGCGTCGAGTCGATATTGGCGAGGGTCTGCTGGATATTGTCGCCGATGGCGGTGGCGAAGCGGTTGAGCAGGTGCGATTCGGGAACGTCCTGCGCCCATTGATCGCGGCGCTGGGTTGGCCCCGACGCTTTCGCCTCAAGCTCGGTTAGAAGCGCCTGCTGGAATTGCGGATACCCCTTGAAGCCGAGTTTCTGCACCAGCCGCGCCAAGGTGGGCGTCGAAACATCGGCATTGGCGGCGGCGATGGTGATCGAGGCGAGACCGGCGGCGGGATAGTTGTCCAGAAGAGCCTGCGCGAACTTGCGCTCGGACGCGGTCAGGGACGCGTAATGCGCCCGGATCGCGTCGCGGACCGATTTCTGTGCCGGGGTGGCCGGATCGCTCATATGCCGGACCTTGCTTGAAATTCGGGCTGCTTGGAACGGAAGGCAAAATCGTTACTGGAAAGATATTGACAGAAATTCTCGCGCGTGAAAACAATTTTTCACAAGCGGGAGGGTCTTCATGGCGACGCGGCCAGATGTCAGCGATGCGGTCGAGACGATCAACGCCGGTGCCGCCGGTGCGGCGCTGATCCTGTGCGAGCACGCGTCGCGCCGCATTCCGCCCGCTTATGACGGGCTTGGGCTGACCGAAGAGGCCGCGCTCAGCCATGCCGCCTGGGATCCGGGCGCGCGGGATCTGTCGCTGCACATGCTCGAGCGTCTGGACGCCACGCTGGTGGCGGGCACCATCTCGCGGCTCGTCTATGACTGCAATCGCCCGCCCGAGGCGCCCTCGGCCATGCCGACCGTCTCGGAGCTGATCGAGGTGCCGGGCAATGTCGGGCTGAGCGAGGCCCAGCGCGCCGCCCGCGTCGATGCGGTCTATCGCCCCTTCTGCGAGGCGGTCACGGACCAGATCGCGGCGCGGGAGGCGCGCGCGCAGCCGACCGCCATCGTCACAGTGCACAGCTTCACGCCCGTCTATTACGGAACCCCGCGCGAGACCGAAATCGGCATCCTGCATGACAGCGACACCGCGCTCGCCGATGCGATGCTGAAAGCGGGTGCGCGTGGCGGCAGGCGCGCGCTCCATCGCAATCGGCCTTACGGGCCGGAGGACGGCGTGACCCATTCGCTGAAACTGCACGGGATCGCCCATGGCCTGCCCAACGTGATGATCGAGGTGCGAAACGATCTGCTGCGCTCGCCCGAGGATATCGCGGCGATCGGGGACGAGCTTTGTGCGATGCTCCGGCCGGCACTGGTGCATCTGGGCCTCGAGACGCAGGGGACCGCGCATGCCTAGCTTCATCCGGGGCTATGTGCGCGGGATCGACGCGATGAACCGTTTCATCGGGCGCATCGCCATGTATCTGATCTTCGCGCTTGTCGGCGTGCTGATGTGGTCCTCGGTCTCCAAGACCTTCTTCGACCCGACGCTCTGGACGCTCGAGACCGCGCAATTCGTGATGGTCGCCTATTACGTCCTCGGCGGGCCCTATGCGATCCAGATGGGATCGAACGTGCGGATGGATCTTTTCTATGGCGAGTGGAGCCCGCGCCGAAAGGCGCAGGTGGATGCCTTCACCGTGCTGTTCCTCCTCTTCTATCTGGCCGTCCTGCTCTATGGCGCGGTCGGCTCGACCGCCTATTCGCTGGGCCATTTCCAGGGCGAGCCCTTCGCCTTCTTCTGGAATTTGCTGACCACCTTCGTCACCGAAGGCCCGGCGGCGGCGAAGGAACAGATGGGCTTCATGGAGCGCAGCCCGACCGCGTGGCGGCCCTATATATGGCCCGTCAAGGCGATCATGATCCTCGGCGTGACGCTGATGATCCTCCAGGTTCTCGCTGAATTTTTCCGCGATATCGGCCGCATCCGCGGAGAAGAGATCTGATGCCGTACGAGATGATCGCCATTTTGATGTTCAGCACGATGATGCTGATGCTGCTCACCGGCCAGCGCGTCTTCGGCGCCATCGGCTTCGTGGCGGCAGCGGGGGGCATGCTGCTGTGGGGCACCGGCGGGGCGGATGTGCCCTTCTCGGCCGCGATGAAGCTGATGAAATGGTACCCGCTGCTGACGCTGCCGATGTTCATCTTCATGGGCTACGTCCTCAGCGAGAGCCGCATCGCGGACGATCTCTACAAGATGTTCCATGTCTGGATGGGGCCGGTACGCGGCGGCCTCGCCATCGGCACGATCGGCCTGATGGTGCTGATCTCGGCGATGAACGGCCTCTCGGTCGCGGGCATGGCCATCGGTGCGACCATCGCGCTGCCGGAGCTTCTGAAACGCGGCTATGACAAAATCATGGTGACGGGCGTCATCCAGGCGGGATCGAGCCTCGGCATCCTCGTTCCGCCCTCGGTCGTGCTGGTGCTTTATGCGATGATCGCGCGCCAGCCGGTCGGACAGCTCTGGCTTGCGGGCGTCATTCCCGGCCTGATGATGGCCACGATGTTCATCATCTACATCTACGTGCGGTGCCGCATGCAGCCGCATCTGGGCCCGGCACTCCCCGCCGACGAGCGCGACGTGAGCCTCGGCGAGAAGCTGCGCCTCCTGCGCGCGGGCCTTCTGCCGCTGGTGATCTTCGCGGTGATGATGGTGCCCTTCGTCAAGGGCTGGACGAGCCTCGTGGAGAGCAGCGCGATCGGCGCGACGGCGGCCTTCCTCGCCGCGGTGCTCAAGGGCCGGATGACGCGCGAGGTCTTCGAGAATTCGGTGCGCCAGACGCTCGGCATCTCGTGCATGTTCATGTGGATCATCCTCGCCGCGCTCGGCTTTGGCGCGATCTTTGACGGGCTGGGCGCGGTCAAGGCGATCTCGGATCTTTTCACCACGCAATGGGGCCTCAATCCTTGGGTGATCCTGATCCTGATGCAGCTCAGCTTCATCATCATGGGCACGTTTCTGGACGATACCGCCATGCTGGTCATCGTCGCGCCGCTCTATGTGCCGCTTGTCGGGCAGCTCGGCTTCGATCTGATATGGTATGGTGTGCTCTACACGATCACCTGCCAGATCGCCTATATGACCCCGCCTTTCGGCTACAACCTCTTCCTGATGCGCGCGATGGCTCCGCCCGAGATCTCGATCCGCGACATCTATCGCTCGATCATCCCCTTCGTGCTGGTGATGGTCGGGGCGCTGATCGCCGTCATGGCCTTTCCGCAGATCGCGCTGTGGCTGCCCAATCTGGTCTATAACTAGGCCCAATCACGATCCCGGACCACCGGGGCGCTCATGGATCCAACCCAAGGAGAGAAAAGATGACGACACGCAGAAAGTTTCTAGCCTCCGCCGGTCTCGGCACCGCCGCGACGGCTCTGGCCGCACCGTCGATCGTGCGCGCGCAAGCGCCGATCAAGTGGCGGTTCCAGACCTATGCCGGCGCCGCGCTGGGCGAGGAAGTGACGAAGCCCGCCATCGACTACATCAACACCGCCGCCAATGGCGAGATGGAGATCGAGCTGTTCTACGCCGATCAGATCGTGCCCACGGGCGAGCTCTTCCAGGCGCTCCAGCGCGGCACCATCGACGGCGTGCATTCGGATGACGATTCGATGGCCTCGCCGACGCCGCTGCAACGCTTCGGCGGCTATTTCCCGATGGCGACCAAGCACATCCTCGACGTGCCGGTTCTCTTCAACCAGTACGGCCTCGCCGATATCTGGCGCGAGGAATACGAGAAAGTCGGCGTCACATGGCTTTCGGCAGCGGGTCAGGATCCGTGCAACTTCAACACCACGAAGGAAATCACATCGCTCGCCGATCTCGACGGGCTGCGCCTCTATACCTTCCCCACGGCGGGCCGGTTCCTGTCGCAATTCGGCGTCGTGCCGGTCTCGATCCCCTACGAGGATGCCGAGGTCGCGGTGCAGACCGGCGAGCTCGACGGGATGGCCTGGTCGGGCATCACCGAGGATTACACAGTGGGCTGGGCGGACGTGACCGACTACTTCCTGACCAACAACATCTCGGGCGCGTGGATCGGCTCGTTCTTCGTGAACCAGCAGAAATGGGCCGACCTGCCCGAGCATCTCAAGCAGATCGTCATGGCCGGTATCGAAGCGAGCCATACCTACCGCAACCAGTGGTACTGGGGCGGCGAGGCGCGGCTCCGGGCGCAGGGCGACAAGCTCCAGCTGCGCTCGATCCCGCAATCGGAATGGAAGGAGGTCGAAGAGGCCGCGCTGACATTCTGGGATGAGATCGCGCAGGAAGGCGAAGTGCACCAGAAGGTCGTGCAGATCTTCCGCGACTACAACGACGTCATCAGCAAGGCTGGCCCTCCCTACAATTTCGAGTGATCGTCCAGTCTCTCCACCTGCCCCGGCTTCATGCCGGGGCAGGCCATCCCCTACAGTTCATCCGCATTCCCGAGGTTCCCCATGCCTGCCCAGCCCTCCGCCCAGACCCCTGCCCTCAGCTTCGACGACCTGAAGAGACAGGTGAAGGAAGGAACGGTCGACACCGTTCTGGCCGCGCTCGTCGACATGCAGGGCCGCCTGATGGGCAAGCGGTTCCACGCGGAGCATTTCATCGAGAGCGCGTGGGAGGAGACGCATTGCTGCAACTACCTTCTGGCGACCGATCTGGAAATGGCGACACCCGAGGGTTTCGCCAGCACCTCCTGGGAAGCGGGGTACGGCGACTACGTCATGCAGCCAGACCTTTCGACCCTGCGCCCGATGCCTTGGCTCGAGGGCACGGTCCTCGTCCTTTGCGACGTGGTCGATCATCACACGCATGAGCCGGTCCCGCACTCGCCGCGCGCGATGCTGAAAAAGCAGCTCGCCCGTCTCGAGAAGATGGGCATGAGCGCCATGATGGCGACGGAGCTGGAATTCTTCCTCTTCGAGAAGAGCTTCGACGAGATCCGCAAGAGCGGCTATCGCGACCTCGCGCCGATTTCGGGCTACAACGAGGATTACAACCTCTTTCAGACCACCAAGGAAGAGCATGTCATGCGGCCCTTGCGCAACCATCTGCGCAGCGCGGGCCTGCCCATCGAATGCACAAAGGGCGAGGCCGAGGCGGGGCAGGAAGAGCTCAACATCAAATACGCCGCCGCGCTCGATACGGCGGATTTCCACACGATCGCCAAGCACGCGGTCAAGGAGATCGCCTGGCAGCAGGGGCATGCCGTCTCGTTCCTGCCGAAATGGAACAAGAACCGCGTCGGCAGCTCGAGCCATGTGCACCAGTCGCTCTGGAAGGACGGCGAGAACGCGTTTTTCGACAAGTCCGACGATCTGGGCATGTCTCAGCTGATGAAGCACTACATGGCCGGGATGCTGAAATACGCACCCGATTACACCTATTTCCTCGCGCCCTACATCAACAGCTACAAGCGTTTCGTGAAGGGCACATTCGCGCCCACGCGCACGATCTGGTCGGTGGACAACCGCACTGCGGGCTTCCGGCTCTGCGGCGAGGGCACGAAGGGCGTGCGCGTGGAATGCCGCGTCGGCGGCTCGGACATCAATCCCTATCTCGCCATGGCGGTGCAGCTTGCCGCGGGCATCGCCGGGATCGAGGAGAAGCTGGAGCTGGCGCCGCCCTTCAAGGGCGATGCCTATTCCGGCGACGAGGGCATGATCCCGACCAACTTGCGTGACGCCTATGAATCGCTGAAGGGCTCGAAGATGCTGCGCCGCGCGCTTGGCGATGACGTGGTCGATCACTACGCCCGCGCTGCCGAGGTCGAGATCGAGGATTTCGAGGCCGCCGTCACCGATTACGAGATCGCGCGCGGTTTCGAGCGCTGCTAAGGCAAAGCCGCCAGCCCGCCCCCTTGCGGGCGGCGGAGCCTCCGGCGGGGATATTTGGGGCAAGAAGAAAGCTCTGCCCCGCGGATGAATGGACAAGGTGCAATGAGCGAGACACTGACCTGCATATCGCCGATCGACGGATCGGTATTCGCCACGCGCGAGACGCTGCATTCGGACGGCGCCAAGGCCGCCGCCGCCCGGGCGCGCAAGGCGCAGATGAACTGGGCGGCCCGGCCCCTGACCGAACGCATCCGGCTTGTGATGGCGGGCGTCGAGGCCGTGGGCGCGATGAACGACGAGGTGGTGCCCGAACTCGCGCGCATGATGGGCCGGCCCGTCCGCTACGGCGGCGAATTCGGTGGCTTCAACGAGCGCGCCTCTCATATGGCGAAGATCGCCGAGGAGGCGCTCGCGGATATCGAGGTGGGCGAGGACGAGACCTTCCTGCGCTACATCAGGCGTCTGCCGCATGGCGTCGTGCTGGTCGTCGCGCCCTGGAACTATCCCTACATGACCGCCATCAACACGGTCGCGCCCGCGCTGATCGCCGGGAATACGGTGTTGCTGAAACACGCGACGCAGACGCTCTTGGTGGGCGAGCGCATGGCGCGGGCGTTTCATTCGGCGGGCGTGCCCGAGGACGTGTTCCAGAACGTCTTCATGGGGCACGAGACGACATCGGGCCTCATCTCGGCGGGCGCCGTCGATTTCGTGAACTTCACCGGCTCGGTCGGCGGTGGGCGCGAGATGGAGCGCGCGGCGGCGGGCACGTTCACCCCCGTGGCCACAGAGCTCGGGGGCAAGGATCCGGGCTATGTCATGGAGGACGCGGATCTCGACGCCGCCGTCGATACGCTGATCGACGGGGCGATGTTCAACTCGGGGCAATGCTGCTGCGGGATCGAGCGGATCTATGTCCATGAGAGTCTCTACGACGCGTTCGTCGAGAAGGCCGTGAAGATCGTCGAGGGTTACAAGCTCGGCGATCCGCTCGACCCCGAGACCACCATCGGCCCGATGGCGCATGTCCGCTTCGCCAAGGAGGTGCGCGCGCAGATCGACGAGGCCGTGGCGGCGGGCGCCAAGGCGCATATCGCCAAGATGCCGGCCGATGACGGCGGCGCGTATCTGACGCCGCAGATCCTGACGGATGTGAGCCACGACATGCGCGTGATGCGCGACGAAAGCTTCGGCCCCGTCGTGGGCATCATGAAGGTCGCCTCGGACGACGAGGTGATCGAGCTGATGAACGACAGCCCTTACGGCCTGACCGCCAGCCTCTGGACCGCCGATGTCGCCCGCGCGCAGGCTGTGGGCGACCGGATCGAGACGGGGACCGTCTTCATGAACCGCGCCGACTATCTCGACCCGGGCCTGTGCTGGACCGGCTGCAAAGATACGGGGCGCGGCGGGGGCCTGTCGGTGATCGGCTATCACAACCTCACGCGCCCGAAATCCTACCATCTCAAGAAGGTGACGAAATGATTCTGACTGGAAACTGGTCCTACCCGACTTCGGTGAAATTCGGCGCGGGCCGCATTGCCGAGCTGCCCGCCGCCTGCGCGCAGGCCGGGATGACGCGCCCCCTTCTCGTGACCGACCGGGGCCTCGCCGATCTGCCGATCACGGCGCAGACGCTCGACATCATGGAAAACGCGGGCTTCGGCCGCGCGATCTTTTCCGAGGTCGATCCCAATCCGAACGAGAACAACCTCGCCGCCGGCGTCACCGCCTATCTCGAGGGCGGCCATGACGGCGTGATCGCCTTCGGCGGCGGCTCGGGGCTGGACCTGGGCAAGATGGTCGCCTTCATGGCGCATCAGACGCGGCCCGTATGGGATTACGAGGATGTGGACGATTGGTGGACGCGCGCCGACGCGGACGCCATCGCGCCGATCATCGCGGTGCCGACCACGGCGGGCACCGGCTCGGAAGTGGGGCGCGCCAGCGTCATCACCAATTCCGTGACGCATGTGAAGAAGATCATCTTCCATCCCAAGGTCATGCCCACGGTCGTCATCTGCGATCCGGAATTGACCGCCGGGATGCCGAAATTCATCACCGCCGGCACCGGCCTCGATGCCTTCGCGCATTGCGTCGAGGCGTATTCCAGCCCGCATTACCACCCGATGAGCCAGGGCATGGCGCTCGAGGGGATGCGGCTCGTCAAGGAGTACCTGCCCCGCGCCTACAAGGACGGGAGCGATCTGGAGGCGCGCGCGCATATGATGAGCGCCGCGATGATGGGTGCGACCGCGTTTCAGAAGGGCCTCGGCGCGATCCATGCGATGAGCCATCCCGTCGGCGCGGTCTTCGGCACGCATCACGGCACGACCAACGCGGTCTGCATGCCCGCCGTTCTCGAGCTGAACGCGCCCGAGATCCGCGCGCGGTTCGACGCCGCCGCCGCCTATCTCGGGATCGAGGGCGGCTTCGACGGGTTCCGCGCCTTCGTGCAGGAATTCAACGACTCGCTGGGCATTCCGCGCAAGCTCTCGGATCTCGGGGTGGAGGCCGCGCGCATCGACGATCTGGTGGCCGAGGCGGTCCAGGATCCGAGCTGTGGCGGCAACCCCGTGAAGCTGACGCGCGAGAACCTGCGCGGGCTTTTCGAGGCAAGCCTCTAAAATCTTCCGCTTCTCGAAAAAAGACCCCCGGTCGCCATCAGCGGCCGGGGGTTTTTTGCTGGCCCGATCGCGCCGTTACTCGGCGGGCACGGCCATGTCGCTCTCGCTCAGCGGATGGGGCAGCTTGTCGAGCATTTCGCGCGGGCAGATTTGCAGGAAGTTGGCCCGCTCGCTCTCCCAATGCTGAAGGATATCGCGCGCGCGGCGGCTGCCGGTCTCTTCCGCGTGACGCTCGATGAGGCCCTTGAGCTGCGCCTCCCAATGCGGGTGCTCCACGGGGCCGGTCACGATCGTCTCGCGGTTCATCATCGGTGCGGCGCGGCCATTGGGATCGTAGAGATAGGCCATGCCGCCGGTCATGCCAGCGCCGAAATTGGCGCCGATCCGGCCGAGGATCACCGCGACGCCGCCGGTCATGTATTCGCACCCGTTGCTGCCGCAACCCTCGATTACCACATGCGCGCCCGAGTTGCGCACGGCAAAGCGCTCACCCGCGCGCCCGGCGGCAAAGAGATAGCCCGCCGTCGCGCCGTAGAGCACCGTATTGCCGATGATCGTGTTCTCGCCCGCCTCTAGCGGGCTCGACATGGGCGGGCGCACCACGATGATGCCGCCCGAGAGGCCCTTGCCGACATAGTCGTTGGCATCGCCCGAAACCTCGAGCTTCAGCCCCGGCGCGGCGAAGGCTCCGAGAGATTGGCCCGCGCTGCCCGACAGCTTGACAGTCAGGTGATCCGGCTGGAGGCCGTTCTTCATGCCGAACTTGCGCACGATATGGCTGCTGACGCGGGTGCCGACGGTGCGGTGCGTGTTCTGCACCGCGTAATGCAGCTGCATCTTCTCGCCATCGTCGAGGAAGCGCGCGGCATCGCGCACGATCTCGGCGTCGAGCGTATCGGGCACCGGGTTGCGCGGGCGGGCGCGGTCATAGGGCGTCTCGCTGCTGGCCACGGTGATGAGCATCGGATTGAGGTCGAGATCATCGAGATGCGCCGAGCCGCGGCTGACCTGCGTGAGAAGATCCGCGCGCCCGATCACGTCATCGAGGCTGCGCGCGCCGATCGAAGCGAGAATCTCGCGCACTTCCTGCGCATAGAAGGTGATGAGGTTCACGACCTTCTCGGCATTGCCGGTGAACTTCTCGCGCAGGGCCGGATCCTGCGTGCAGACGCCGACGGGGCAGGTGTTGCTCTGGCACTGGCGCACCATGATGCAGCCCATCGCGATGAGGGCCGCCGTGCCGATGCCGTATTCCTCGGCGCCGAGCATCGCGGCCATCACGATGTCGCGCCCGGTCCGCAGACCCCCATCCGTGCGCAGCGTGACGCGGCCCCGAAGGTTGTTCATCGACAGGACCTGATGCGCCTCGGTCAGGCCCATTTCCCAAGGCAGGCCCGCATATTTGATCGAGGTCGCGGGGCTGGCGCCGGTGCCGCCGTTATGGCCCGAAATCAGGATCACGTCGGCCTTCGCCTTGGCGACGCCCGCCGCGATGGTGCCGACACCCGACTGGGCGACGAGCTTGACCGTCACCTTGGCATGCGGGTTGATCTGCTTCAGATCGTAGATCAGCTGCGCGAGATCCTCGATCGAGTAGATATCGTGATGCGGCGGCGGCGAGATGAGCGTGACGCCCTTGGTCGAGTGGCGCAGACGCGCGATCAGCTCGGTCACCTTCATGCCGGGGAGCTGGCCGCCCTCGCCGGGCTTGGCACCCTGCGCGACCTTGATCTCGAGCTCTTCGCACTGGTTGAGGTATTCGGCGGTGACACCGAAGCGGCCCGAGGCCACCTGCTTGATCTTGGCCGACGGGTTGTCTCCGTTCGGCTCGGGGTGGAAATGCGCCGGATCCTCGCCGCCCTCGCCGCTGTCGGAGCGCGCGCCGATGCGGTTCATCGCGACATTGAGGGTCTTGTGCGCCTCGGGGCTGAGCGCGCCGAGGCTCATGCCGGGCGTGACGAAGCGTTTTCGGATCGCGGTGACCGATTCCACCTGGTCGAGCGGGATCGCCTTGCCGAGCGGCTTGATCGCCATGAGATCGCGCAGATGGATCGGCGGGGCCGATTGCATGGCCGCCGAATAGCGCTTCCAGAGCTCGAAACTGGCGGTGTTGCAGGCCGATTGCAGCATGTGCATGTTCTGCGCGCCCCAGGCGTGGGTCTCGCCGGATTTGCGGGCCTTGTAGAAACCGCCGATGGGCAGCACGTTGTCCGAGGTGCCGAAGGCCTTGGCGTGGATCTCCTCAAGCTTGGCCTGGATGCCGGTCACGCCGATGCCGCTGATGCGGCTGACGAGGCCGGGGAAATACTCGGCGCACATCGCGCGCGACAGGCCGATGGCCTCGAAGTTGAGACCGCCGCGATAGGAGGAAATCACCGAGATGCCCATCTTCGACATGATCTTGAGCAGGCCCTGATCGATCGCCTTGCGATAGCGCGCGACCGCCTCGGTCAGCGTTCCGTCCATCAGGTTGCGCTCGATCCGGTCGGCGAGGCTGTCCTCGGCGAGGTAGGCGTTGACGACCGTCGCGCCCGCGCCGATCAGCACGGCGAAGTAATGCGGATCGATGCATTCCGCGGACCGCACGTTGAGCGAGCAGAAGGTGCGCAGGCCCTTGCGCGTGAGGTGGCTGTGCACCGCCGAGGTGGCGAGGATCATCGGCATCCCGATGCGGTCCGCGCCCACGGCCTGATCGGTCAGCACCAGATGCCCAGCGCCGCTGCGCACCGCGTCCTCGGCTTCGGCGCGGATGCGTGTGAGACTGTCCTGAAGCGCGCCCGGCCCGGGCGCGAAGGTGCAGTCGATATAGCCCACATCCGAGCTGAACTGCTCCATCAGCACATTCCACTGGGCGTTGCCGACGAAGGGGCTGTCGAGCACGATGATCTGCGTCTGGGCACCGCTTTCGTCCAGCACGTTCTTGAGGTTGCCGAACCGCGTCTTGAGGCTCATCACGCGGTATTCGCGCAAGCTGTCGATGGGCGGGTTCGTGACCTGGCTGAAATTCTGGCGGAAATAATGGCTGAGCGGGCGATACTGGGTGCTGAGCACGGCGCTCGGCGTGTCGTCGCCCATCGACGCCACGGATTCCTTGCCGTCCTCGCCCATGGGGGCGAGGATCTGCTCGAGTTCCTCGATCGTGTAGCCCGCCGCGATCTGGCGGCGGCGCAGCTCGCTGCCCGTGTGCATCGGCGCTTCGCTGACCACGGCCAGCGTGTCGTCGAGCTCGTTGATCTTGCCGACCCATTCGCCGAATGGCAGGGCGGCGGCCAGCTTGTCCTTGATCTCGACATCGTGGAAAAGCTTGCCCTCCTTCATGTCGACGGCGAGCATCTGGCCCGGCCCGAGCGCGCCCTTCTCGCGGACGGTGCCCTCGTCGATCGGCACCATGCCCGCCTCGCTGCCCGCGATGACGAGGCCATCGCCGGTGACCACATAGCGCATGGGGCGCAGGCCGTTCCGGTCGAGACCCGCGCAGACCCAGCGGCCATCCGTCATCGCCAGCGCGGCGGGGCCGTCCCACGGCTCCATCACCGAGTTGCAGTAGGAATACATATCGCGCCACGCCTGCGGCAATTCCTGCGCGAGGTTCGACCACGACTCGGGCACCAGCATCGTCTTCGCCATCGGGGCGGAGCGGCCCGCCCGCACCAGCACTTCGAAGACCGAGTCGAGCGCGGCCGAGTCCGACGCGCCGCCGGGGATGATCGGCTTGATATCCTCGGCCAGATCGCCGAAGGCGCTGGAGGCCATGCGGATCTCGTGGCTCTTCATCCAGTTGCGGTTGCCCTTGAGCGTGTTGACCTCGCCGTTATGCGCCAGCATGCGGAAGGGCTGGGCCAGCCACCATTGCGGGAAGGTGTTGGTCGAATAGCGCTGATGATAGATGGCGAAGGCGGATTTGAACCGCTCGTCCATCAGGTCGGGGTAGAAGACCGCAACCTCCTCGGCCAGCATCATGCCCTTGTAGATGATCGAGCGGCAGCTCAGCGACGCGATGTAGAAATTCGCGATCCCGGCGGCGATGACCGCCTTCTCGATCCGGCGGCGGATGACGTAAAGCTCGCGCTCGAACGCTTCCTCCTCGATGCCCTTGGCATTGGAAATGAGGATCTGTTCGATTTCGGGCCGCGTCGCGTTCGCCTTCTCGCCGAGACAGTCGATATTCACCGGAACGTGGCGCCAGCCATAGATCGTGTGGCCCATGCGCAGCACTTCGGTCTCGACGATGGTCCGGCAGGCCTCCTGCGCGCCGAAATCGGTGCGCGGCAGGAAGACCTGACCCACGGCGACGAGTTGATCCTGACGCGGCTCATGCCCGGTGCGGCGGATCTGGTCGTAGAAGAACGGCACCGGAATTTGCAGATGGATGCCCGCGCCATCGCCGGTCTTGCCATCCGCATCGACCGCACCGCGATGCCAGATCGCCTTGAGCGCGTTGATGCCCGCCTGCACGACGCGGCGCGAGCGCTTGCCGCTGACGGCGACGACAAGGCCGACACCGCAGGAGGAATGCTCCTCCTCATGCGCATACATGCCGTTCTCGGCCAGCCAATCGCGCTTGGCCTGCTCTTCGGAGGCCCAATTCGCATCGAAACCATTCATCGCCTCAGCCTCCCCGCGCGTGTTTTGCGCCATGTCGTTCATTTTTCCGAACCCGCTCATTCCGCCGCCACCGCCTGGGGCGCGGCCAGATCGTTCAGGATCGCCTCCGCGCAGTCGCGCCCGTCGCGGATCGCCCAGACGACGAGGCTCGCGCCGCGCACGATGTCGCCGATGGCATAGACGCCCGGCAGCGACGTGCGCCCCGTGGTGAATTCCGCCTTGATGGTGCCCCAGCGGGTCACCTCGAGTTCTGGCTGGTCCCAGAGAGTCGGCAGCTCCTCCGCCTCGAAGCCGAGCGCCTTGATCACCAGATCGGCCGGCTCGTCATGCACGGCGCCCTCGATCTCCTCGGGCGTCTGGCGGCCGGTGATATCGGGGGCGCCAAGGCGCATCTGCTGGACGCGCACCGAGGTGACGGGATCGCCCGAGAAGCCCTTTGGCAGGCTGAGCCAAGCGAATTCGACGCCCTCCTCCTCGGCATTGGCGACCTCGCGCTGGCTGCCCGGCATATTCGTGCGGTCGCGGCGATAAAGGCATTTGACCGATGTCGCGCCCTGACGGATGGCGGTGCGCACGCAGTCCATCGCGGTGTCGCCGCCGCCGATCACGACGACGCGCTTGCCCTTGGCATTGAGCGTGCCGTCGTCGAATTCGGGCACGGCATCGCCGAAGGATTGCCGGTTGCTTGTGGTCAGGTAGTCGATGGCGCGCACGATGCCCTTCGCGCCCGATCCGGGGCCCTGCAACTCGCGTGATTTGTAGACGCCGGTGGCGATGATGAGCGCATCATGCGCGGCGCGCAGCTCCGCAAAGCTCACGTCCTCGCCCACGTTGCAGTCAAGCCGGAAGCTGACGCCCCCCGCCTCGAGCTGCTCCATACGGCGCATGACCACGTCCTTTTCCAGCTTGAAGCCGGGGATGCCGTAAGTCATGAGACCGCCGCCCCGGTCATACCGGTCATAGACGGTGACCTGCACGCCGGCACGGCGCAGCATGTCCGCAGCGGCCAGCCCGCCGGGGCCGGCGCCTATGATGCCGACGCTCTCGGCGCGCTCCTGCGCGGGTTTGGCGGGCGTGACCCAGCCTTCCTCCCACGCGGTGTCAGTGATGTATTTCTCGACCGAGCCGATGGTGACGGTGCCGTGGCCCGATTGCTCGATCACGCAATTCCCCTCGCAGAGGCGGTCCTGCGGGCAGATGCGGCCGCAGATCTCGGGGAAGGTGTTCGTGGCCTGGCTGATCTCGTAGGCCTCGCGCAGACGGCCTTCGGCGGTGAGGCGCAGCCAGTCGGGGATGTTGTTGTGAAGCGGACAATGGCTCTGGCAATAAGGCACGCCGCATTGGCTGCACCGGCTCGACTGCTCGCGCGCCTTGTCCGAAGCGTATTCGGCATAGATTTCGCGGAAATCCCGCGCGCGTAGATCGGGCGGACGTTTCTCCGGCATGTCGCGCATGACGGTCGTGAATTTCAGCATCGGGTTGTCGGCCATCGGCGCACCTATCTATTCAGCAGTGCTGGGATAGACCGGTCGCGGGATGGATAAAAGACAGTACTGCTGTCCTATATATCAGTTTTCAGGAAGTTGGGTGAAATAGTAAGATCCACATCACCGATTTTATGGCAGTAGTATTTACCCATCTGTCAATATCCCGCCCAAAGCAGCCCCAAGGAGATCGTGCCGACCGCGATTCGCCACCAGCCGAACGGCGCGTACCCGTTGCGCGCAACGAAGCCGAGCAGCCATTTGACCACCAGAAGGCCGCTCACGAAGGCCATCGCGAAGCCGACTGCGATATCGCCCATGGCGCTCAGGTCCAGAACGTCGCGGTTCTTGTAGAGATCGTAGGCCACGGCCCCGGCCATCGTCGGCATCGATAGGAAGAACGAGAATTCCGCCGCCGCGCGCTTGTCGACGCCCATGAGGAGCGCGCCGACGATGGTCGCGCCCGAACGGCTGGTTCCGGGGATCATCGCGAGGCACTGAAAGAGGCCGATGCGCAGCGTCACCCAGATCGGCAGATGGGCGGCATCGTGATGGCGCGGCGCGGGCGCGAAACGGTCGACGAAGATCAAGATGATCCCGCCGAGGATCAGCATCACTGCCACCAGGACGGGCGTCTCGAACAGCACCAGCTTGATGAAATCATGCGCCAGAACCCCGACCACGAGCGCGGGCAGGAAGGCGATCAGCACCGAGGCGAGGAAACGGCGCGCCCCGGGCTTGTGCGGCGCATCGATCAAAACTTGGGCCAGCCGCGTGAAATAGACACTGAGAAGGGCGAGCACCGCGCCGAGCTGGATCACCACCTCGAAGCTGCGACCCGGCGAATGAAACCCGATGAAATGCCCGGTCAGGAGCAGATGGCCGGTGGACGAGACCGGAATGAACTCGGTCAGCCCCTCGATCAGCCCGAGGGCGGCCGCAACCAACGTGGTGTCCGACATATTTGCACCGCTCTTTGCCTCTACGCCCTGCCCGGTCGGCTCAGGGCTTTGCGGCCCGCCGGTCTGCGCCGGCGTGGCCGGGTGACGTCATCAATGCGTGCCGAGCTTGCCCGACGCGTCCTTGGCCGATTCCTTGATCGCCGCGTACTGGCCCGAGGGACGGAAGCGCCAGAGGTAATCCGGCAGCACCGCCTCGAGCGCCGTCGCCTCGATCCCGAGGTCGGGCAGCCCCTTGGCCCCTTCCGCCACGACATTGTCCGACTTGAGCGACGTGACCTGATCGCGCGTGATCTGCGCGGGGGCGAGGCCCAGCGTCACCGTCTGTCCCAGCTCCATCGCGGCGCCGAGGCCCTTGGCGGGCAGGAAGGGGATGTTCACGATGAGCCGGCGGCGGCGGATGACGCGCAGCATCAGCTCCATCAATTCGCGGAACGTATGCACGTCCGGCCCGCCCAGCTCGTAGATGCCGGGCGCCGCCTTGCCCTGCGCGGCCATCGCAGCGGCATCGGCCACATCGCCCACATAGACGGGCTGGAACTTCGTGTCCGCGCCGACGACGGGCAGCACCGGGCCCATCTTGGTCATCGCCGCGAAGCGGTTGAAGAACGCGTCTTCGGGGCCGAACACGATCGAGGGGCGCAGGATCACGGCATTCGGGAAATGCTCGAGAATGCCTTTCTCGCCGCGGCCCTTGCTCTGGGCATAGAGGCTGTCCCCGTCCACATCCGCGCCGATGGCCGAAAGGTACACCAGTTGCTCGGCGCCCTCCTCGGCGGCCATGCGGGCGATGCGCGTCGCGCCGTCGTCCTGCACGGCGTCGAAATTGTTCTTGCCCTTGCGATCGAAGGTGCCAACGCAATTGACCACCGCATCCGCGCCGCGCGTGACCGAGCGCACGGACTCGTCGTTGCGAATGTTGCAGATCACCGGCTCGACCTGGCCGACGACGCCGTAGGTGCGCACGAATCCCGCCGCCTCGGGGCGCCGGCACGCGACTCGCACACGCCATCCCGCCTGGGCCATCCGGTATGCGACATAGCGGCCGACAAAGCCCGATCCGCCAAAGATTGTGACCAGTTTCGACATGTAGAAAGCCTCCGGCGCGCCGTCATTCCTGTTCTAGCGCCTACCGTCCTACCCGCGACGCGCCGCGCGGGCAAGGCGAGACCGCGCGCCGCGCGAAAAAGCCCGTTGACACGCCCCTGCCCCCCGTCTAAACGCCCCCTCACGTGACCTGCCCAGGTGGCGGAATGGTAGACGCGCTAGCTTCAGGTGCTAGTACTGGCAACGGTGTGGAGGTTCGAGTCCTCTCCTGGGCACCAATTCCTCAAAGTCGAAACCGCTGCGAATTCCGACGCTTCACCAGGCGCGCCTCACCGCTTGCGCGCCTTGGCCTTGCGCCAGCGGCGGTTTTCGCTGAGGGCGGCTCTCAGCGTTGCCAGGGGGTGGCGCAGTGCCGGGCCGAGGAGGGCACGGGCGCCTTCAGTGATGTAGCGCAGGCGGGTTTCGCGGGCCGCAAGGGCCTTCGAGATGGCGCGCTGCATCCGGTCCTGCTCGGCATGGCCGAAGGTTTCCAGGTCCACCGCGCGCTGCTTGAGAACCGCGATCTGCATGCGCAGTTCGCACTCGCGGCGGCGGCGGGTGTCGGCAAGTGTCTCGGCGCGGTGCGCGCTGTTAGTGAGGCCCGCCCCGATGCGGTAAGTTACGAGCTCTTCGTCGATCACGGCGACGCGGCCCGCCAGTGCCGCGCGAAAGCCGCAGACCAGATCTTCGAAACACTCCTCGAACCGGATGGGGCCGAATGCCGAGAAGAGGTCTCGGTGCCAGGCCGAAGTCGCGCCGAGATAGAGCTGCATGGAGGTGGCCGCCCGCGTCGCATCGACAGCGTGATAGAAATCGGCCTTGGCATAGACGCGGGGCGCGGGCCTGCCCTCGGCATCGACGACGGCGGCATGCGAGCAGACGAGCCAGGGACGGCCCTGCTCGAACGTCTCCATGATGCGCCGGGCGCGATGCGGATGGCATAGATCGTCGCCGGCGCAGTTGATGATGACATCGGCATCGGTCAACTCGAAGATGCGGTGCACATGCCCGATCACGCCCAGATTCCGGGGGTTCCGATTGAGCGTGACGCGGTGCGGCCCGGCATAGGCCGCCGCTTCCTGCTCGAGAATGCCGAAGGTGCCGTCTTTCGAGCAATCGTCGCTGAAGATGATCTCGGTCGGCGGGCAATCCTGCGCGAGCATCGCGCGGGCGGCGGCGCGCACGCAATCCTCGTGATTATAGGCATAAAGCACGATGGCATAGCGCAGATCAGTCATGCGGGGGCCTTTCGCCGCGAACGCTCCGGACGCGGGTGGGTATGGCATATGGGCGGCGGGCGCGAAACGGCTTTGTTGCGGGACGCCTCTTTGCAGGGGGTGCGCGGTCTGGCATGTGGAGGCGAGACAGAGGTTAGCGAGGCGGCGCGGATGCAGGGCAAGGAATTCACGCGGTACGCGGTTTACTGGACGCCGCCGCCCGGCCCGCTCGCTGGGTTCGGCGCGGCGTGGCTTGGCTGGGATCCGGCGAGCGGCACGGCGCCGGAGGCTCTTGCGGTGGAGGGTCTTGCGACCGGGGAAATCACCGAGACGCCCCGGCCCTATGGGCTGCATGCGACTATGAAGGCGCCTTTCCGGCTGGCCGAGGGACGGACGGCGGCGGAGCTTTGCCGCGCGTTTCACGACTTCGCGGCGCGGCAGGCGCCCGTCATGCTGGACGGCCTCGCCCTTGCGCGGCTCGGGCGCTTTCTGTGCCTCAGGCCCGAAGGCAAGGCGGGGGCGCTGGACAGGCTCGCCGCGGATGCGGTGCGGGATCTGGACGGGTTTCGCGCGCCGCTTACCGAAGCCGAGATCGCGCGGCGCAGGCAAGGCGGCCTCGCGCCCGAGGCCGATGCGCTGATGCTGCACTGGGGCTATCCGCATGTGATGCAGCGGTTCCGCTTTCACGTGACGCTCACCGGCCAGCTCGACCCCGAAACGATGTCCCGCGCCGAGGCCGCGCTGGCGCCGATGCTGGAGCCGCTCCTGACCCGGCCCTTCCCCATCGATGCGCTCAGCCTCATGGGCGAGGACCGGCAGAAACGCTTCCATCTGATCGCCCGCGCGCCTTTGGGCGACACCCGGCAAGGCTGAGCGCGGACGGCTGGCGATTGCCCCCATGCGGGGGTTATGATGTATGGGCGCAGTCATCGACGTGGAAGGCACCCCATGAGAACCGTCATTTTCATTCCGGCCCGCTATGCGTCTTCCCGGTATCCGGGCAAGCCGCTGGCCGAGTTGCGCCAGAAGGACGGCAGCACCAAAAGCCTGATCCGCATGAGCTGGGAGGCGGCGCGGGCCATCGAGGGCGTCGATGCCGTCTATGTGGCGACGGATGACGCGCGCATCGCCGAGCATGCGCGGGGTTTCGGCGCGGAGGTGATCATGACCTCGGAGGCGTGCGAGAACGGCACGGCGCGCTGCGCCGAGGCGGCGGCGCAACTCGGCGAGGCGCCCGATCTGGTGGTCAATTTCCAAGGCGATGCACCGCTCACGCCGCCCTGGTTCGTCGAGGGCCTCATTGCGGCGATGAAGGCGGATGCGTCGGTCCAGATGGCGACGCCCGTGCTGCGCTGCGACCGGCAGACCTACGAGAATTTCACCGAGGACCGTAGGAACGGCCGCGTCGGCGGCACGACGGCGGTGTTCGACCGGCATATGAACGCGCTCTATTTCTCCAAAGAAGTGCTCCCCTATATCGCGCCCGGCAAGCTGCCCGAGCCGATCCCCGTCTTTCACCATGTCGGTGTCTATGCCTACCGGCCCGGGGCGCTGAAGGCCTATATCGAGACGCCGGTGTCGGAGCTGGAGACGCTCGAAGGGCTGGAACAGCTGCGCTTTCTGAGCGCGGGGCTGGCGGTGCGCTGCGTCGAGGTGGAGGCGCGCGGGCGCCTTTTCTGGGAGCTGAACAACCCCGAGGACGTGGCCCGGATCGAGGCGGCACTGGAGGCATCATGATCGAGACGACACCCATCAAGGTCGGCGATATCGAGATCGGCGGCACCGCGCCTTTCGCGCTCATCACCGGCCCCTGCCAGTTGGAAAGCCTCGAGCACGCGCGCATGATGGCCGGGCGGATCGCCGAAGCCTGCGCCGAGACGGGCACGCGCTTCATCTTCAAGGCAAGCTACGACAAGGCGAACCGTTCGTCCCTGTCGACGCAGCGCGGCCTCGGCATGGACGAGGGTCTGACGATCCTCGACAAGATCCGCGGCGAGTTCGGCTGTCCGGTGCTGACCGATGTGCATGACGCGCATCAATGCGCTCCGGCAGGCGAGGTGGTGGACGTGATCCAGATCCCCGCCTTTCTCTGCCGCCAGACAGACCTGCTGCTGGCCGCGGGCGAGACGGGGCGCGCCATCAATGTGAAGAAGGGTCAGTTCCTCGCGCCCTGGGATATGGGCAACGTGGCCGAAAAGATCGCCAGCACCGGCAATACGCGCATCATGCTCTGCGATCGGGGCACGTCCTTCGGCTACAACACGCTGGTCAGCGATTTTCGCGGACTGCCGGTGATGGCGCGCACGGGCTATCCGGTGGTGTTCGACGCCACGCATTCGGTGCAGCAACCCGGCGGGCAGGGCACGACCTCGGGCGGGCAGCGCGAGTTCGCGCCGGTTCTGGCGCGAGCGGCGGTGGCGGTGGGCGTCTCGGCTCTCTTCATCGAAACGCACGAGGCGCCCGACACGGCGCCGAGCGACGGGCCGAACATGATTCCCGTGGACAAGATGAAGGCCCTGATCGGGCAGTTGCGGCAGATCGACGATCTGACGAAGGCCCAGCCGGAGATAGATCTGGCGACATGACGTCGCGGCATTCGGCTTGGGAGGGGCCTTCACCCTCTTGCGATTTGCTTTACGTTAAGGTCCGATAGGATCGATACGCCCTTGGTGACAAGGACAACGGCGATCGTAGGGCCGGTTCGGGCCGGCCGTCCGCCGACGCCTCGGGTGCAGGGAACACGGACGCATCGCAGGGCGTTGAGCGATCAATGAAGGGAGTCTGCCCATGTCTTCGTTTAGAGCGAAATACATCACACGGCCCATCCACGGCTGGGCGAAAAAGGCACTGCCGGCCCTGTCGGAGACCGAGAGCGAGGCGCTGAACGCCGGCGAGGTCTGGTGGGAGAAAGAGCTTTTCTCGGGCAATCCCGACTGGTCGAAGCTGCATGAGGTCAAGGCGCCGGTTCTGACCGAAGAGGAGCAGGCCTTCATCGATGGCCCCTGCACCGAGCTTTGCGCGATGCTGGACGATTGGGCGATCAACCAGGACACCGCCGATCTGGCGCCCGAGGTCTGGCAGTTCCTGCGCGAGAAGGGCTTTTTCGGGATGATCATCCCGAAGGCGCATGGCGGTCTCGAGTTCTCGGCCTTCGCGCATTCGGAGATCGTGCGCTTCATCTCGACCCGTTCGGTCGCCGCCGCGGTGACCGTGATGGTGCCCAATTCGCTCGGGCCGGGCGAGCTTCTGCACCAGTTCGGCACCAAGGAGCAGCAGGATTACTGGCTGCCCCGTTTGGCCGACGGGCGCGAATTGCCGGCCTTCGGCCTCACCAGCGCCGAGGCAGGCAGCGACGCGGGCGCGATGATCGACGCGGGCGTCGTCTGCAAGGGCATGTGGAAAGGCGAGGAGGTGCTGGGCATCCGCCTCAACTGGGCCAAGCGCTACATCACGCTGGCGCCCGTCTGCACGGTCCTGGGTCTCGCGTTTCAAATGCGCGACCCGGACGGGCTTCTCGGCGGCGACGAGGATATCGGCATCACCTGCGCGCTGGTTCCGACCGATCTGGAAGGCGTCGAGACGGGGCGGCGCCATATTCCCGCGTCGACCATGTTCATGAACGGGCCGACGACCGGCAAGGACGTCTTCATCCCGCTCGAGAACATTATCGGCGGGCCGGATTATGCCGGGCGCGGCTGGATGATGCTGATGAGCGCGCTGGCCGCGGGGCGGGGCATCTCGCTTCCGTCCATGGGCTGCGCCGCCATCGCCCTGAGCGCGCATACGACCGGCGCGTATGCGCGCATCCGCGAGCAGTTCCGCCTGCCGATTGGCAAGTTCGGCGGCGTTCAGATGCGCATGGGCAAGCTCGCCGCCGACGCCTATTCGATGGATGCGGCGCGGCACCTGACCTGCGCGGGCCTCGACGAGGGGCGCGCGCTGTCGGTCATTTCGGCGATCATGAAGGCGCATGCCACGTTCCGCATGCGCGAGGCGCTCAACGACGCGATGGACGTGCATTCGGGCAAGGCGGTGATCGACGGGCCGTCCAACTATCTGCTGGCGCTCTACCGCGCCGTGCCCATCGGGATCACCGTCGAGGGCGCCAACATCGTCACGCGCAGCCTCATCATTTTCGGCCAAGGCTCGATCCGGGCACATCCGCACATGCTCGACAACATGATGGCGCTTCAGGAGCCGGACAAGCGCAAGTCTCTGGAGGCGTTCGACAAATCAGTCTGGGCGCATATCGGGCATACCACCAGGACGCTCTTCCGCGCTTGGGGCCGCGCATTGACCGGCGGGCGTTTCGCGCCCGCGCCGGACGCGGGCAAGGCCACGCATATCTATCGCCGCCTGTCGCGCTGGTCGGCGGCCTATGCACTGACGGCCGATGTCTGCTTCCTGACGCTAGGCGGCGCGCTCAAGCGCAAGGAAATGCTGTCGAGCCGGATGGGCGATATCCTGTCGGAGATGTATATCCTTTCCGCCGCTCTGAAGCGTTGGGAGGACGAAGGCCGTCAGGAGACCGATCTGCCGGTGCTGAACTACGCCGCCGAGGCGGGTTTCCAGCGCATCCAGACGTCGCTTGACGATGTGATCGCCAATCTGCCGGCCCGCTGGGCCGCGTGGATCCTGCGCGCGATCACCCTGCCCGGCCGCCGCGAAATGGGGCCGAGCGATACGCTCGTCGAGACGTGCAGCGATCTGATCTATGCGTCCTCGCCCACGCGCGACCGCATCACCAGCGGCATCGGCGGCGGCTGCACGCATCCGGGCATTGCGCTGCTCAACCGCTGCTACGACATGGTGAACGACATGGCGCCTGTGATGAAACGGCTGCGCGATGCCCGCAAGACGCCCGAAGACGCGCGCGAGGCGAACCTCATCAGCGCGGCGGAGCTGGAGCGGGTCCGCGAGATGCAGGAAGTGGTGGCGCAGGTGATCGCGGTGGACGATTTCACACCCGAAGAACTGCCGCGCTACTTCCGCAACTACGTGCCGAACGCGCAGAACAAGCTTGCCCGTATGGAGACACCGCAGGAGGCCGCAGAATGACCCAAGCGCAACGAGTTTTCCTTGTCGATGGCGCGCGCACACCGTTCCTCAAGGCGCGCGGCACGCCGGGGCCGTTCACGCCGGTGGATCTCGCCGTGCAATGCGGGCGCCCCCTGCTGGCGCGGCAGCCCTTCGCGCGGGAGGCGTTCGATCTTTGCATCCTCGGCTGCGTCAACGTGATGGCGGACGAGATGAACCCCGCCCGTGTCGCGGCGCTGCGGCTGGGCCTCGGCGAGCGGATGGTCGCCTTCACGATGCAGATCAACTGCGGCTCGGGGATGCAGAGCATCGACACGGCCTATCGCTATATCCGAGACGGCAGCCACGACATGATCCTCGCGGGCGGTGCTGAATCGCTGAGCCACACGCCGCTGATCCTGCGCCAATCCGCCGCCAAGTGGATGGGACGCATGGCCGGCGCGCGCAGCACGGTGGACAAGCTGAAGCTTCTGGGCGACGTGCGCCCGAACTTTTTCAAGCCGGTCATCGGGCTCGAGCGGGGGCTGACCGATCCGATCACCGATCTGGGCATGGGGCAGACCGCCGAAATCCTCGCGCACCGCTTCGGCATCACGCGCGAGATGGCGGATGAATACGCGATGCAAAGCCATCACCGTCTCGCCGCCGCGCAGAAGGACGGCACTTTCGACAACGAGGTCATGCCGGCGTTCGGCACCGATGGCCGCGTCTACGACCACGATGACGGCGTGCGTCCCGACAGCGACATGGAAGGGCTGTCGAAGCCCAAGCCGGTGTTCGAGAAGCCTTACGGCAAGGTCACGGCGGGCAATTCGAGCCAGATCACCGACGGCGCGAGCTGGGTGATCGTCGCGTCGCAAAAGGCGGTCGACGCGCATGGGCTGGAGCCGCTGGCCGAGATCACGGACAGCGAATGGGCGGGTCTCGATCCCTCGGTCATGGGCCTCGGGCCTGTCATGTCGTCGAGCCCGATCACGCAGCGGCACAACCTCGGCGTTGACGATATCGACCTTTGGGAGCTGAACGAGGCCTTCGCCGCGCAGGTTCTTTCCTGCGTGGCCGCGTGGGATCACGAGGAATTCTGCCGGGAGGTGCTGGGCTATGACGGAGCTTTCGGGCGGATCGACCGCGACCGGCTGAACGTGCATGGCGGGGCGATCAGCCTCGGCCACCCAGTGGGGACGAGCGGTAACCGGATCGTTCTGCACCTCGCCAACGCGATGAAGAAACGCGGCGCCAAGCGAGGCATCGCCACCGAGTGCATCGGCGGCGGTCTCGGCGGCGCCATGATGCTGGAGGCTGTGCGATGACCGGACCCGTGATGGAATTTCTGGGCGAAGAGCTGCGCGAGATGGGCGGCGCGGGCACGCGCGAGGGTAACTGGCGCAGCGGGCGCGACGCGAACGGCGTTCTGTGGCTCGTCATGGATTGCGAGGGCAGCGGCACCAACGTCATCTCGCGCAAGGTTCTGGAAGAGCTGAACGCGCATCTGGCCGCCGCGGAGCGCGATCTGCCGAAGGCGCTCGTAATCCGTTCGGCAAAGGATGGCGGGTTCGCCGCCGGGGCCGACATTTCCGAGTTCAAGGACGTTGCCGACGATCCCGAGACCCTTCTGCGCGAAGGGCATGCGGTGTTCGACAGACTCGCTGCACTCAAATGCCCTACGATCTGCGTGGTGCATGGCGCCTGTCTCGGTGGCGGTTTCGAATTGGCGCTGGCATGTGATTACCGGATCGGGCTGTGCGGCGCGTCCTTCTCCTTTCCCGAGGTGATGCTGGGCCTGCATCCGGGGCTTGGCGGCACGTTCCGCTCGCTCAACCTGATCGATCCGATCGAGGCGATGACGCTGATGCTGACCGGCAAGACGGCGCATACGAAGAAGGCGAAGTCGCTTGGCCTTCTCGATGCGGTAATCGAGGAGCGCCATGTCGCTTCGGCAGTGGCCGCCGCCGTCGCGGGCAAACTCAAGCGGCCCGAGCCGGGGCTGAAGGCGCGCGCAATGAACTACGCGACGGCCCGCGGATATGCTGTGCGCCAGATGCGCGCGCAGACCGAAAAGAAGGCACCGAAAGAGCATTACCCGGCGCCCCACGCGATGATCGATCTGTGGGAAAAGCACGGTCAGGACCGCAAGGCGATGCAGAAGGCCGAGATCAAATCCTTCGGTTCGCTCCTGCAGACGCAGACCTCGCAAAACCTTCAGCGCGCGTTCTTCCTTCGGCAGCGGCTGCGGGGCAACGCAAAGGGCGAGGATGAGATCGCGCATGTGCACGTGATCGGCGCGGGCGCGATGGGCGCCGAGATCGCCGCCATGTCGGCCATTCGCGGCAAGCGTGTCACGCTGGGCGATACCTCGCCCGAGGCGCTGGCGCGCGCGATGAAGCTCGCCTACGAGATTTGCGGCTCGAAACACCTAGGTAGTCTCGAAAGGCGCGATGCGCTCGACCGTCTGATGCCGGATTCCAAGGGTTACGGCATCGGGGCGGCGGATCTGGTGATCGAGGCCGGTCCCGAGAGGATGGAGATCAAGCAGAGCATCTACGCGGATCTGGCCAAGCGCTTGAAAAAGGGTGCCATCCTCGCCAGCAACACGTCGAGCCTGTCGGTCGATGCGCTGGCGGGTCATGCGCCCGTGGCCGCGAATTTCGCGGGCCTGCATTTCTTCAACCCGGTTTCGAAAATCGATCTGGTCGAAGTCATCCAAGGCGCCAAGACATCGAAGAAAACGGCCGCGCGGCTCGCGGCCTTCTGCGGCGCGATCAAAAAGCTGCCGGTGCATGTGGCCGACTATCCCGGCTTCCTCGTGAACAGGGCGTTGGTGCCCTACATGATGGAGGCGATGGCACTCATGGACGAAGGCGTGTCGAAGGAGGTCATCGACACGGCGGCGCTGCGGTTCGGAATGCCGATGGGGCCGGTCACGCTGGCCGACCAAGTGGGGCTCGATATCGGGCTACATGTCGCGGTCAGCCTTTCGGAGAACCTCGAAAAGCCGATGGCGCCCATTTCCGACAGGCTGCGCGCCAAGGTGGCGGCGTCCGAGACAGGCAAGAAGGCTGGCAAGGGCTTCTACGATTGGTCGCAAGGCACGCCGCATCCCGATAGCGACGAGGGTGCGCCCGACGATCTGACCGATCGGCTGATTCTGCCGATGCTGAACGCCTGCGCCGAGCTTCTGCGCAAGGACGTGGTGAAGGATCCCGACGATATCGACGCCGCGATGATCTTCGCGACCGGTTGGGCACCCTTCCGGGGCGGGCCGATGCACTACGCACGGCGCCGCGGCGTTCCCGAGATCGTCGAGCAGTTGAAGCGGCTCGAGAAGGCGCATGGCGAACGTTTCGCGCCCGACGAGGGGTGGGACCGGCTCAAGTAACATCAGGCGCGCGTTGGATTTGCCATTTCGCGCGCCGATGATCCGCAGTAGGCCGAGGGGATGAAACTCACGCTCACCCATATCGGCCAGCTTGCGGAGCTGCCGTGCGACACGCTCATCGACGCGCGCTCGCCCGCCGAGTTTGCCGAAGATCACCTGCCGGGCGCCATCAATCTGCCCAGCCTCGACGACGCACAGCGCGCCGAGGTCGGTACGATCTACGTGCAGGAAGACCGATTCAAGGCGCGGCGCATCGGCGCGTCGATGGTGGCGCGGAACGTGGCCGCGCATCTCGAGGGGCCGCTCGCGCATCATGGTGGCGGGTGGCAACCCTTGGTCTATTGCTGGCGCGGCGGGCAGCGCTCCGGCTCTTTCGTGTCCATTCTCGAACAGATCGGCTGGCGTGTGCGGCTTCTCGACGGCGGGTATCGCGCCTATCGGCGGCTGGTCGTCGGGATACTCTACGACAGCCCGCTCGCTCTGCGGCCCGTGCTGCTCGACGGCAATACGGGGACTGCCAAGACGCGGCTCCTGCATCTGCTCGAGCGTGAGGGCGTTCAAATCGTCGATCTCGAGGGGCTGGCGAACCATCGCGGCTCGGCCCTCGGCGCGATGGAGGGCGGGCAGCCGACACAGAAGCTTTTCGAGGGGCGGCTGGCACAGAAGCTGGCGACGCTCGATCCGAAACGGCCAGTGGTGATCGAGGCCGAATCGCACAAGGTGGGCACGCGGATCCTGCCGCCGAGCCTCTGGAGCGCGATGAAGGTGGCTCCGGTCGTGCGCGTCACTGCCCCGGTCGAGGCGCGGGCACGCTTCCTCGCCGAGGCCTACGGCGACATGACCGAACGCCCCGAGACGCTTTCAGCCGCGCTCGATTTGCTGCGGCCGCTGCGCGGGCACGAGGCGGTGGATCATTGGCAGGAGATGGTGCTGGCCAAGGACTTCACGCCGCTGGCCGAGGAGCTGATCCGGCAGCATTACGATCCGGGTTACGAACGGGCGCGCGCGCGGCAGGACATGGCGGAGCCTCTGGCCGTCCATCTGCCCGCTTTGGACGACGCCGCCCTGACTGCGGCGTTGCCGGAGCTAATGGCCGCAATAGAGACTGCTAGCGGAACCTGATGCCCGCCTCTGACGGGGTCATTCGTCCGATATCGGCGGCCTGAACCCCAGCGGCTTCGAGCGCGGCCAGCACGTTTGGAGCGTCTTCGGGCGCGAGCGCGGCCAGGAACCCGCCGGCGGTCTGCGGATCGAACAGAATTTCACTGCGCGGCGCATCGTCCAAGTCGGCGAGGCGCGGGGCGGCATGAGCGCGGTTCGCGGCATGGAGCGAAGAGCGGCGTCCGGCCGCCAGCAAGGCCTCGGCGCCGCCCAGAAGCGGAAGGGCTGCGAGGTCGATCTTCGCTCCGCAATCGCTGGCCCGGCACATGGCGGCGAGGTGCCCGGCGAGGCCGAAGCCGGTCACGTCGGTCATGGCACGCGCCGATTTCAGGCTCTGCGCTGCGGTTTGGGGACTATTCGACATGTGCGAGAGCGCCGCTGTCACGACATCCGCATCCGCTCTTCCCGCCATATCGGCGGCGAGGATCACGCCGGTGCCGAGCGCGCCGGTGAGGATGATGTGGTCGCCGGGACGCGCGCCACCGACGCCGATGGGAGTGCTGGCCTCGGGCATGAGCCCGGTCACGGTGTAGCCGATCGTCATTTCGGCGCCTTGCGTGGTGTGGCCGCCGATGATCTCGGCGCCGCATTCGGACATGACGTCCTTCGTGGCCGACATGATTTCGGCAAGAGTCCGCGCCTGAAGCTGCGCGCTCATCCGGGGCAGGACGATGTTGACGAGCGCCGCCTGCGGCTCCGCGCCCATGGCCCATATGTCGCCCAGCGCATGAAGGGCAGCGATGCGGGCCATCAGCCACGGATCGTCGGTGAAGGCGCGCAGATGGTCGGTGCTGACGACTTGAATGCGCCCGCCTATCCTGAGCGCACCCGCATCGTCGCCGGGGCGGATGAGCACATCGTCGCGCAGATCGGTGCGCGCGCCGGCGAGCGCGGTCTCGAGCGCTTCGGGGCCGACCTTGGCGCCGCATCCGCCGCAGATCATCGGATGATCGCTCAGCTCGCGTGCGGCGCCACCCGCCATCTCGCGCGGCAGGGGGGCAGGCGGCATCGCAGGCAGGTCCCGGAATTTCTGCATGAATTTCTGGTCGATCCGGTCCTTCCAGTGCCAGAGACCCGGGAGAGACAGGCCGAGCGCCCCGCGATCGGCCACCGCAGACTTGTCGCCGAGCGAAACCAGCTTGAGATAGCGTTTCTGCGGCTCGAAACGGCGCATTCGGCTCTCGCCCATGAGCGCGGCGCGCAGGTTGTGATGAAGAACCGGCACCGCGCGCACGGCATAGACGCCCGCCTTGGGACGCGGCGCGTGGGCGAGATGGGCGCAATCGCCGGCAGCGAAGATCGCCGGATCGGAGGTGCTTCGCAGATCGGGGGCGACCGTGACGAACCCATCGGTGAGATCGAGGCCCGTATCGGCGAGCCAAGGCCAAGGGCGGGCACCGGCGGCGGCGACGGTCAGAGCGGATCGAATGGCATCTCGACCCTTCAATTCGACACTATCGTGGGTGATTTTGGCAATCTCGGCATTCTCGATCAGATGAACACCGGCGCTGCGGAGCTGCCTGCGCAAGATGCGCTGCGTGGCCGGGGCGACGCCGGTGAGCGCGGCGCCCGTGTCGAGAAGATGCACTTGCGGACGCGTCGCGACGCCAAAGAGGCGGTGCTGCATCGCGAGGGCCAATTCGACACCGGCGACACCGGCCCCCAGGACGGCGCAAAGCGGCTTTTCAGAGCCTGATCTCACCGCTTCGACGAAACGCTGCCAACGGTCGGCGAAAGGGCCGAGCGGTTTGGCGGCGATACCGTGCGCGTCGAAGCCTTCGAGGCGCATCGGCGCCGAGGTGATGCCGATGTCGATCGACAGGACGTCATAGGCGATGTCGGGACGCCCCTCGACGCTGACACGCCGCGCCGCACGCTCGATGGCCACGGCCCGCCCCGTCACCAGCCGGGCGCCGGCGAAGCGCGCGAGGCGCCCGAGGTCGATATCGAGCGCGGTGCGCGGGTAGTGGCCCGCGATGTGGCCGGGCAGCATGCCGGTATAGGGCGCCTTAGGCGTGGGGTCGATCAGCGTCAGCCGTGCGCCGGGGAGCGGGTTCATCCCCCATCTGCGCAAGACAAGCGCATGGGCATGACCGCCGCCGATGAGGACGAGGTCGCGGGTGAGGGGAATATCGCTCTGCATGGTGCCCGAGAGGTGCCTCAATTCGCGCGGCTTGTCGAGATGGCGGAGGCAGCGCGGCCCCGCGTCCGGTTTTCGATGGAAGAGCACGGCGCTTTGTGGAACGGTCGCGGCGGTCACCGCGCCGGAAGATGCAGGGGAGATGCGACTTGGAGCCACGCTTGACGCCTTTCGTTCTGGCGATGGTCGCGCTCGTCGGCATGCTCTGGGGGCTGAACTGGCCCGCGGTGAAATTCATGCTGCGCGAGGTTCCGCCCCTTACGCTGAGGGCGGCCGGGTTCACCGGAGGCGCCATCGTGCTGTGGCTCATGGCCCGTATGCTGGGCCATCGCCTGCGCCCGGCGGCGGGCGAGGCGGGGATGATCGCTGTGACAGGCTTTTTCGTCGTGTTCGGTTTCAACATGATGGCCGCGCTGGGGCAAACGCTGACCGAAGCGTCGCGGGCGGCGATCATCGCCTATACGATGCCCGCGATCACGGCGGTTCTCGCGGCCGTTTTCCTCAAGGACCGGCTGAGCGTGCGGCGCGTTCTGGCCGTGGTCATCGGCATGACGGGTCTGGCCGTGCTCGCCTCGGTCGATCTGTCGGCGCTCGTCGCGTCGCCGTGGGGCGCGCTGCTGATGCTGGCTGCGGCGCTTTCGTGGTCCATCGGCAACGTGCTCGTTCAGGCACGCGCATGGTCGCTCACGCCGCTCGCGCTGACATTCTGGTTCTTCGCGCTTTCGGTCGTGCTGGCCTGGCCCCTCGCGCTGTGGCTGGAGCCGCATGGCACCGCCCTCGGGCTCTCGGCGGAGACGTGGTGGGTTTTCGGCTTTCACGTCGCGGGGCCGATGGCGACCTGCTATCTGCTCTGGAGCGTGCTCTTGCAGCGCCTGCCCGCGACCGTCGCGGCGATCTCGATCCTGACGGCGCCGACGGTGGGCGTGATTTCGGCCATCCTTCTTCTGGGAGAGCCGGTGAGTTGGCAAAAGATCGTCGCTCTGGGCTTGATCGTGGTCTCCATCGCCATCACCCTGACCGGGCGGCCCCGCAAGCCGGCCATGCCCGAGACGGCCTGAAGGAGACCTGAATGCGCATCATCGCCGCGAGGTTCAATCACGAGACGAACACCTTCTCGCCCGTGCCGACGCCGCTCGAGAATTTCGGGCCGCTGCATGGTGCTGCGGCGCTGGAATTCGGTAGGGGCTCGGCGACCGCGTTCGGGGCGTTCATAGACTATGCCGAGAGAATGGGAGCCGAATTGGTGACGCCGCTTTGCGCGACGGCCAATCCCAGCGGGCCCGCGGCGCGCGACGTCTTCGAGGCGCTGGCGGCGCCTGTCATCGAGGCCGCGCGGGAAGGATGCGACGCGATCCTGCTCGATCTGCATGGCGCGATGGTGGCCGAGGGCATCGACGATTGCGAGGGGGAGTTGCTGGCGCGGATCAGGGAGAAGGCGCCGGGTGTGCCGATCGGCGTGGCGCTCGATCTGCATGGGAACATCACGGAGCGGATGGTCCAGAACTGCGACGTCCTGGCCGGGTTCAAGACCTATCCACATATCGACATGCGCGAGACGGGAGCGCATGTCGCGCGGATGATGGCGCGCGTGCTCGAGGGCGCGGGGCGGCCTTGGGTGGCGCGCGTCCATCCGCCGATCCTCGCGCAGACCCTGCGGATGAATACCGAGGTGCCGGGGATCATGGCCGATCTGATCGACTTGGCGCGCGAGATCGAGACACGGGAGGGCATCTGGGCGGCGACGGTGTTCGGCGGCTTTCCCTTGTCCGACATTCCCGACGCAGGCGTTTCGCTGGTCGCGGTCGCCGACGATGCGTCGACCGCGCAAGCCGCCGCGGAAGAGTTGGGGGAGGCCGCGTGGCAGGGGCGCGCGGGGTTCGTCTATGAAGAGGCGCCGCTCGAGGTGTCGCTGGCCGAGGCGCGGGCGGCGTCGGGGGGCGGGGGCGGAGGCCCTGTCCTGCTGCTCGATCACGGGGACAACTGCATGTCGGGCGGCACCTGCGATACGATCGACGTGCTTCGTGCCGCATTGCGGGCCGGGATGCGCGGCATCGTGGCCGGGCCGATCTGCGATCCGGAGGCTGTGGCACAGATGCATGCGGCGGGTGAGGGGAATGCGGTCGAACTCCGGCTCGGCAACAAGGTCGCGCTGCCCGGATTTCCGGAAAATCCGCCGCTCGACTTGACGGGCGACGTCACCTTCGCGGGCCCGGGGCGCTATGTCGTGCGCGGGCCGATCTATACAGGCCAATGCTGCGACATGGGACGGGCCGCTGTCCTGACAACCGAGGGCGCGACAGTTCTGGTGACCGAGCGCCCGCATGAGCCGTGGGATCTGGGCGTGTTCGAATGCGCCGGAATAGATCCTGTTTCGGCGGATTTCCTGATTCTGAAATCGCGCATGTACTGCCGGCCGGTGTTCGAGCCGCTTTGCCGCGCCGTGATCGAATGCGCGAGTGCAGGCATCACAAGCTCGAATCTCGACCTGTTCGATTTCCGCAAGCTGGCGCGGCCTATCTATCCACTTGATCCAATTTCATCCAAATGAGGAGAAAGACATGAGCTTCAACGCATTGGTCGTCACCAAGGACGAGGACAGCGGCAAGACGAGCGCCGCCGTGACGCAGATTTCCGAAAGCGATCTGCCGCAGGGCGACGTGACGGTGGCGGTCGAGTATTCGACGGTCAATTACAAGGACGGGCTTTGCATCGGACCGGGCGGCGGTCTGGTGCGAAATTACCCCCACGTGCCGGGCATCGATTTTGCCGGAACCGTCGAGGAGAGCAGCGACGCGCGTTACAAGCCGGGGGACAAGGTGGTGCTGACCGGCTGGCGCGTGGGCGAGGCGCATTGGGGCGGCTATGCCCAGAAAGCGCGGGTCAAGGCCGACTGGCTGGTGCCGCTTCCCGAGGGCCTCGACACGCGTCAAACCATGGCGGTCGGCACGGCCGGGTTCACGGCGATGCTGGCGATCATGGCGCTCGAGGACGGCGGGTTGAAGCCCGGCGCGGGGCCTGTTCTCGTGACCGGAGCGGCAGGCGGCGTGGGCAGCGTCGCCGTCTCGATCCTCGCCAAGCTCGGCTATGAGGTGGCCGCGGTGACCGGGCGGCCCGAGACGGGTGACTATCTCAAGGACTTGGGCGCGACGCAGATCGTGCCGCGCGAGGATTTGACCGAGGTGACCAAGAAGCCGCTCGAAGCGGAGCAATGGTCGGGCTGCATCGACGCGGTCGCGGGTGCGATGCTGGGCCGGGTTCTCAAGCAGATGAAATACGGCACTTCAGTCGCGGCCATCGGGCTCGCCGGCGGCGCGCCGATCGAGGGGGCGCTCATCACGCCCTTCATTCTGCGGGGCGTCAATCTTCTGGGCATCGATTCGGTCATGCAGCCCTATGCGCGGCGCGTCGAGGCGTGGAAGCGCATCGCGTCGGATCTGCCGATGGAGAAGCTGGAGGCAATGATCCAGCCCGCGACGCTCTCGGATCTGCCGCAGCTCGGACACGATATCCTGAAAGGCAAGGTCAAGGGCCGGGTCGTCGTGGACGTGAATGCCTGACACGTTGTCCGAGGTTAAGAAAACCTAAATAATCCGGGCGGTTGGCGTTGATCCGCCGGCCGGATTTCTTTGACTTTGCGCACGGCTTCGCGTATAGGTTGTGGCATGCTGGAAGAAATGGGTAAGCGGCCCCGGGGTGTCCCCCGGAGGCCGCTTTTTCATTTCGCGCGGGCGGTGGGGCAAGCAACGCAATCGCATGAGGCAGTGATCACGAATGAGTTTGATAACACCCGAAGAGGGACAATCGACCCTGAGCGCGACCGTCACCACTCTGGAGCGTCAGTTGCGCGGCATGTGCGAGGACCTCGAGGCGCTGTCCGACAGGGTCCGCGCGCAGGATTTCGAAGACATCAAAAATCGCAGCCGCATTCTCGGCGATATCCGGCAATGGCTGAAACTGGCAATCGAAGCGGAGACACAACTTGAGCAACGCAAGAAGAAAGAACAGGGGATCGTCAATGGATACGCCCTCGACATGGACGCGGCACGGGATTCGATCGGGTGCCGTCTGGATCGCCTCAGAAGAGCCGGCTGTCCGCGACGCTTTCCTCAATGAGCTGAGCGAGGGGGAGCTGTTGGCGCTGCCCTATCTTTTCGAGTTCTGGGCGATGGAGCATCAGTTGCCGCCCGAGGGCGATTGGCGTTCGTGGGTCATCATGGGCGGGCGCGGCGCGGGCAAGACGCGCGCCGGGGCCGAGTGGGTGCGCCGCATGGTCGAAGGCTCGACGCCGCTCGATTCCGGCGAATGCAGGCGCCTCGCGCTTGTCGGCGAGACGGTGGCGCAGGTGCGCGACGTCATGATCTTCGGCGAGAGCGGTATCCTCGCCTGCTCGCCGCCCGACCGGCGGCCCGAGTGGCAGGCGGGCAAGGCGCGGCTCGTGTGGCCCAACGGCGCCATCGCGCAGGTGTTTTCGGCGCATGAGCCGGAAGGGCTGCGCGGGCCGCAATTCGACGGGGCCTGGGTGGACGAAATGGCCAAGTGGAAGAAGGCGCAGGAGACATGGGACATGCTGCAATTCGCGCTGCGTCTGGGCGAGCGACCGCGCGTCTGCGTGACCACCACACCGCGCAATGTGGGCGTTCTGAAGGAGCTTCTGAAAGCGCCCTCGACGGTGGTGACGAGCGCGCCGACCGAAGCGAACCGTGCGTTTCTGGCGGAAAGCTTTCTCGATGAGGTGCGCACGCGATATGCGGGCACGCGGCTGGGGCGGCAGGAGCTTGACGGCATCCTGATGGAGGATGCCGAAGGCGCGCTCTGGACCGGCGCGGGGCTGGAGGCGCTGCGGGTGGACCTCGCGCCCGAGATGGACCGGATCGTCGTGGCGGTCGATCCGCCCGTGACGGGCGGGCCGAAAGCGGACGAGTGCGGTATCGTCGTCGTCGGCGCCGTGACGCGCGGGCCGGTGCAGGATTGGCGCGCCTATGTCCTGGCTGACGAGAGTGTGACGGCCGCCAGCCCGGCGACATGGGCCGCGGCCGCGGTGCGCGCGATGCAGACCTGGGGGGCGGAGCGGCTGGTCGCCGAGGTCAACCAGGGGGGCGAGCTCGTGTCCGAAGTGATCCGGCAGATCGATCCTATGGTGCCGATCAGAGCCGTTCATGCGGCGCGCGGCAAAGTCGCGCGGGCCGAGCCGGTGGCGGCGCTCTACGAGCAGGGACGCGTGCATCACCTGCGCGGCCTCGGCGCGCTCGAGGACCAGATGTGCGCTATGACCGCGCAGGGCTATGAGGGCAAGGGCAGCCCCGACCGTGTCGATGCGCTGGTCTGGGCCCTGCATGAGCTGATGATCGAGCCGGCGGCGAAATGGCGCCACCCGCGCGTGCGGGCGGTGTGACTGCTAGGCGCCGTGCGGCGCGGCCCAGAGCGCCCAGAAGGCGAAGAGCGGGGCCGCGCCGGAGCGCATGGCGTGCAGGATGCCCGGCGGGTTGTAGAGCGTTCCGCCGATGCCCGGCGTCACCCAGTTGTCCCGGCCTTGCATGAAGTCGCCCTCGCTGAGGACGAGATACGTCTCTTCGGGCGGGTGATCGTGATCCGGGTAGCGGATGTGCGGCGCGACGAGCGAGACGCCGATCCAGACATCGGTGCGGCGCTCGGCACCGCCGGGGCCGACGATCATCGCGTTGGCGTGGTTCTCCGCGAATTCGGGGCTGGCATTCGTGTTGTCGCCGCCGCGTCGATACCAGGTGAGCGACGGCTCGAGCGTCATGAAGGCGGATGAGAGAGCCTTGAGGCTGGGATCGGTGAAATGCGCATCGCTCGTCGCCTGTTGGAGGTGATCGCAGACCGGAAGGCGGGTTCCCGGCTGCGTGGACGGCTCGCCCGGCTTCGACAGGGCGTCGAAGATGCGTGCGATGGAGTCCGATGCGCGCGGATCGCGCACATGAGCCGTGAAGGCGGCGCGCGCGGCATCGAGAAACGTCTGAAGATGTTCGGATCGCATTTCCAGCCCCCAAGATCGGGGCGAATCGTAGCGGCGCGGCAAGCGGCGCGCCAGCGTTTGTTGTGCAATTCCGCATCCTGCGCAGGGGCGCGCGGTGCTGTTCAGTTTTCTTAAACCTTTGGAACAATGATGCCCCCAACAGCGGATGAAGGGCCTTCGCGCCCTTTCAAGCTTGGACAGATCAAGGAGTAGCGGCAGATGATCATGGACTTCTTCAGGCAGAGCGCAGCGCAGCAGCCGCCCAGCGCGCCCGAAGCCAAGGCGAGCGCTGCCGGCCGCGTGATGGCCTGGCATGGAGCGAACCGTGTGGCGTGGAGTGCGCGCGATTCCGGCACGCTGACGCGTCAGGGCTTCGCCGCCAATCCTGTCGGTTTTCGCTGCGTGAAGATGATCGCCGAGGCGGCCGCCTCGCTGCCGCTGGTGCTGCAGGATGCCGAGACGCGCTTTGCCGAGCATCCGCTTCTGACGTTGATGCGCCGCCCCAATCCCGCGCAGGGGCGGGCCGAATTGCTCGAGGCGCTTTACGGTCAGCTTCTGCTGACAGGGAACGCTTATGTCGAGGCGGTGGGCGAT
This sequence comes from Roseovarius aquimarinus, assembly GCF_043661195.1. Classification (NCBI taxonomy): domain Bacteria; kingdom Pseudomonadati; phylum Pseudomonadota; class Alphaproteobacteria; order Rhodobacterales; family Roseobacteraceae; genus Roseovarius; species Roseovarius aquimarinus. Next base: position 320,041 of record NZ_JBIHMM010000003.1, on the reverse strand, counting down.
GCCCAAGGCGCGCCGGTGGAGCTGCATGTGCTGCGCTCGGACCGGATGAGCGTCGTTCCCGGAAGCGACGGCTGGCCGGTGGCTTATGAATACGCGGTGGCCGGGCGCAAGCATCGCTTCGCTGTGAGCGACGGCCATCCCGCGATCTGTCACATCAAGAGCTTTCATCCGCAGGACGACCATTATGGCCTGTCTCCGATGCAGGCCGCCGCGCAGGCGGTGGATGTCCACAATTCCGCCTCGCGCTGGTCCAAGGCGCTTCTCGACAACGCCGCGCGGCCTTCGGGGGCCATCGTCTACAAGGGCGCGGATGGGCAAGGCGGTCTGAGCAGCGATCAGTATGACCGGCTGGTGAGCGAGATGGAGACGCATCATCAGGGTGCGCGCAATGCAGGGCGCCCCATGCTGCTCGAAGGCGGACTCGATTGGAAACCGATGGGCTTTTCGCCGTCGGACATGGAGTTCCAGAGAACCAAGGAGAGCGCGGCGCGCGAGATCGCGCTGGCCTTCGGGGTGCCGCCCATGCTGCTCGGGGTGCCGGGGGATGCGACCTATTCCAACTACCAGGAAGCGAACCGCGCGTTCTTCCGGCTGACCGTGCTGCCGCTGGCGAGCCGCGTCGCGGCGAGCCTTTCCGATTGGCTGAGCGGATTCGAGGGCACGCTGCTCGAGCTGAAGCCCGATCTCGATCAGGTGCCTGCGCTGGCCGCCGAGCGCGATGCGCAATGGGCGCGCGTCGCCGGAGCCGATTTCCTGACGGATGCAGAAAAGCGCAGCCTGCTGGGCCTGCCTGCCCTGCCCGAGCCGGGAGGCGCGGATGCATGAGGAGCAACGGCCCGAACGCTATGGCTTCGAGGCGTTCGATTGCGCGCCCGCGCTGCGGCTCGAGGCGAATGAGCGGATCGCCATGCTGAAATTCCAGTCCATCGCCGAGAAGCAGAAACGGCTGGAGGAAGCGATGGAGCGGCTGGAGCGGCGGCTCTGGCTGGCGGTCTATGGGATCGCGGGCGCGATCGTGGCGCAGGCGCTTCAACCCTTGCTGGTGGCGCTGCCCTGAGGTTTTGAAAGGATGAGAGTCATGGAAAACGATACGGGGCTCGAACGCAAGTTCGCGCGGTTCGACGCGGATCTGACCGTCAGGGACGGGGTCGGGATCGAAGGCTATGCCAGCTATTTCGGGGATGTCGACCAGTGCGGCGACGTGGTGATGCGCGGCGCCTATGCCAAGTCGCTGGCGCGGCTCGGTGCGGAGCGGCGGCAAGTCAAGATGCTGTGGCAGCATGATCCGGCGCAGCCCATCGGGATCTGGGACGAGGTGCGCGAGGACGCGCGCGGTCTCTACGTCAAGGGCCGCCTTTTGGAGGCCGTGGGGCGGGGCCGCGAGGCGGCTGCTCTGATCGGCGCGGGCGCGATCGACGGGCTGAGCATCGGCTATCGCACGGTGCGCGCGTCCAAGAACGAGAAGGGCCAGAGGCTCTTGCAGGAACTGGAGCTCTGGGAGGTGTCGCTCGTGACCTTCCCGATGCTGCCCAGTGCGCGGGTCGGCGCCAAGGGCGATGCCCTGGGGGGCGGCGACCTGCACGAGTTGGCGGCGGTCTTCGAGGACGCGCGCCGGGAATTGGCGCGCAGGTAGCGGCCGAGCAAGCGGGAAACAGAAGGATCAGGTGATGAACGAGACCGGGATTTCCGGTGCCGGGGAAGGTGTGTCCAACGCACATGCGCCGGTGGCCGAGGTGAAGTCCGCCGTGGCGGGCTTCGTGGCGGAGCTGAAGGGCTTTCAGTCCGACATCGAGAAACGAGTGCAACAACAAGAAGAGAAGATGACCATGATGGAACGTAAATCCTTTGTGCCCGCGCGTCCGGTTCTGGCGGGCGGCGATCACGGCCCCGCCCCCCATCGCAAGGCGTTCAATGCCTATCTGCGCTCGGGCGATGACGACGGGCTGCGCGGCCTCGAGATGGAAAGCAAGGCACTGGGCACGACGATCGCGGGCGATGGCGGCTATCTTGTGGATCCGCAGACCGCGAATGCGATCAAGTCGGTGCTGAGCGCGACCGCCTCGATCCGCGCGATCGCCAATGTCGTGGCCGTCGAGGCGACCAGCTTCGATGTGCTGATCGACCATGGCGACGTGGGCCATGGCTGGGCGACCGAAAGCGCCGGCGTGACCGAGACGGCGACGCCCGGCATCGACCGCATCACCATCCCGCTGCACGAGCTGAGCGCGTTGCCCAAGGCATCGCAGCGCCTGCTGGACGACAGCGCCTTCGACATCGAAGGCTGGCTCGCGGGCCGGATCGCGGACAAGTTCGCCCGCGCCGAAGCGGCCGCTTTCGTCATGGGCAACGGCGTGGACAAGCCTACCGGCTTTCTGACCAAACTGGCGGTCGACAACGATGTCTGGACCTGGGGCAATCTCGGCTATGTGCCGACGGGCGCCGATGGCGATTTCGACGGTGCCGATGCGGTGATCGATCTCGTCTATGCGCTGGGGGCCGAATACCGCGCCAATGCGAGCTTTGTCATGAACTCGAAGACCGCAGGTACATTGCGCAAGATGAAGGATGCCGATGGCCGTTTCCTGTGGTCGGACGGCCTGGCGGCAGGCGAGCCCGCGCGCCTTCTGGGCTACCGCGTGCTGATCGCCGAGGACATGCCGGATATCGCCTCGGGCTCGATGTCCGTCGCCTTCGGTGATTTCGGCGCGGGTTACACCGTCGCGGAGCGTCCGGATCTGCGCGTGCTGCGCGATCCGTTCAGCGCCAAGCCGCATGTCCTCTTCTATGCGACCAAGCGCGTCGGCGGCGATGTGAGCGACTACGCGGCGATCAAGTTGCTGAAATTCGCGGCCTCTTAAGTCAGGCGCGGATCGGGCGGGGGATCTGCCCCCGTCCGGGGCGCGCGCCGCCCGACACTTGATGCGTTGTCCAGCTGCTCCCCTCCGTCCGAGCAACGCTGGGTGGCGCGCGCCTGAAGCACCGGAGGAATCCGGCACTATCGGAGTTGTTCCATGATGTTGATCGAAGAAACCGCGGTCCCGGACGCCGCGCTGCCAGTGGCGCAGTTCAAGGCGCATCTGCGGCTGGGCACGGGCTTTGCCGATGACGATGTTCAGGATGCGGTTCTACAAAGTTTCCTGCGGGCGGCCATCGCGTCGATCGAGGCGCGCACGGGCAAGGTGCTGATCGAGCGGGTGTTTTCGTGGGAGTTGCTGGCCTGGCGCACCAGCTATGGGCAGGCGCTTCCCGTGGCGCCGGTGAAGGCGGTCGAGCAGATCGTCCTGCGGCATGCCTCGGGCAGCGAGCAGATCGCCGATCCCGCGCATTACCGCCTCGAGCGCGACACGCACCGGCCCCGGATCGTGCCTCTCGGCACCGTCCTGCCGCCCGTGCCTTCGGGCGGGGCCGTGGTGGTGCGGTTTCGCGCGGGCTTCGGGACGGGCTGGGGCGATCTGCCTGCCGATCTGGGCCAGGCGGTGCTGCTGCTGGCGGCGCATTACTACGAGTATCGCGCGGATACGGCGCTGGGCGGCGGCTGCATGCCTTTCGGCGTGACGAGCCTCATCGAGCGTTACCGCACGGTGCGCCTTCTGGGCGGGGGTGCGGCCTGATGCACGACGTCAAGCTGAACCGGCGCCTCGTGCTCGAGGCGCCCGAACGCGGGCCCGACGGGGCCGGCGGATATATCGAGACATGGCGGCGCATCGGAGAGCTTTGGGCCGATATCGCGGCGCGCACGGGGCGCGAGACGCAGGACGGCACCGCCGCGCTTTCGAGCGCCGGCTACAGGATCACGGTGAGAGCGGCGCCCCATGGTGCGCCCTCGCGCCCAAAGCCCGAGCAGCGGCTGCGCAGTGGCAGCCGCGTCTTCAACATCACGGCGGTCACCGAGCAGGACCCGCAGGGCCGCTACCTGACCTGCCATGCGACCGAGGAGGTGGCGGTATGAGCTATGGAGGATCCGCGGCGCTTCAGGCGGCGGTCTATGGCCGGCTGATCGGCGATGCCGAGCTGTCGGCGATGGTGGGCGGCGCGATCTACGATGCGCCGCCGGCGGGCACGCTTCCCGCGCTTTACGTGACGCTCGGCCCCGAGGAGGTGCGCGACCGCTCGGACGCGACGGCGGGGGGCGCGTGGCACCGCTTCACGGTCTCCGTCGTCAGCGAGGCCGCAGGCTTCGCAACCGCGAAGGCGGTGGCGGCGGCAGTCGGCGATGCGCTGACCGATGCGGAGCTGAGCCTCGATCGCGGGCATCTCGCGGGGCTTCGTTTCTACCGCGCCCGGGCCCTTAGGGACGGCGCGTTGCGCCGCATCGACCTCATCTTTCGCGCCCGTGTGTCGGACGCGGCCTAACCCTTTCAATCGGAGACGAGACAGATGGCAGTTCAGAACGGCAAGGACCTCTTGATCAAGGTCGACCTGACGGGCGACGGCAATTTCGAGTCGGTGGCGGGGCTGCGCGCGACGCGCATCAGCTTCAACGCCGAGAGCGTGGATGTGACGAGCCTCGAGAGCGCTGGGGGATGGCGCGAGCTTCTGTCCGGCGCGGGCGTCAAATCGGCGGCGATCAGCGGCTCGGGGATCTTTCGGGACGCGGATTCCGACGAGCGCGCGCGGCAGATCTTCTTCGACGGGGAGACCCCCGACTTTCAAGTGGTGATCCCCGATTTCGGCATCGTCGAGGGGCCGTTCCAGGTGACGTCGATCGAATATTCGGGGACGCATGACGGCGAGGCGACCTACGAGCTGTCGCTGGCCTCGGCGGGGCGCCTGATCTTCACGGCGATCTGAGATGGCGAATCCGTGGACCGGCGAGGTGGCGCTCATGATCGACGGCGAGCAGCGGGTGCTCAAGCTCACCTTGGGAGCGCTGGCCGAGCTGGAGGCCGGCCTGGCGGCGGGGTCGCTCGTGACCCTCGTCGAACGCTTCGAGGCGGGCGCGTTCAACACACGCGATGTGCTGGCGCTGATCGTGGCGGGCCTGCGCGGCGGCGGATGGGGCGGAGACGCGCGCGATCTGATCGCGGCGGAGATCGAAGGCGGGCCGCTGGCGGCGGCCCGCGCGGCGGCGGAGCTGCTGGCGCGGGCCTTCACCCTGCCCGAGGACCGATGAGCCGGTTCGACTGGCCGGCGCTGATGCAGGCGGGAATGCGCGGGCTGGGCCTGAAGCCCGCCGAATTCTGGGCGCTGACCCCCGCCGAGCTGCGCGTGATGCTGGGCGACATGCGCGGGAGCGCACCCTTGGGACGCAGTGGGCTGGATGCGCTGATGCGCGCCCATCCCGATACGCGAGGAGCGAAAGACGATGGACGAGAGAGATGATTTCGGCGCGTTCGATGCGCAGATCGAGGCGCTGGACGGCTCGCTGGGGGCTGCGGCTGACATGGCGGCCGCCTTCAACGCAGAACTGGCGCGGGTGCGCGGCACGTTCGAGCGGACGGGCCAGGATGTGGCCACGCTCGACCGCGGGATCAGCCGGGGGCTGAGCCGCGCGATCAAGGGCGCCGTGGTGGATGGCGAGAGCCTGTCGGCCTCGCTGCGCACGCTTGCGACGTCGATGATCAACACCGCGTTCAATGCCGCGGTGAGACCGGTCAGCGATCATGTCGGCGGCCTTTTGTCGAACGGCGTCGGCGCCCTTCTGGGCGGGCTGATGCCCTTCGAGAAGGGCGGCAGTTTCTCCCAGGGGCGGGTGCAGCCCTTCGCCACAGGCGGGATCGTGAGCGGCCCCGTGACCTTCCCGATGCGCGGCGGCACCGGCCTTATGGGCGAGGCGGGGCCGGAGGCGATCATGCCGCTGGCGCGCGGGCCGGACGGCAAGCTGGGCGTGCGCGGCGGCGGCGGCGGGGCGGTGAATGTCGTGATGAACATCTCGACGCCGGATTCGGAGGGGTTCCGGCGCAGCCAGGGACAGATCGCCGCGCAGCTGAGCCGCGCGATCGGGCGCGGTCAGCGCAATCGGTAAGGGAGCACGAAGATGGGTTTTCACGAAGTGAGATTTCCGGCGAGCCTCAGCTTCGGCTCGATCGGCGGGCCCGAGCGGCTGACGGATGTCGTGACACTGGCCAACGGTCATGAGGAGCGCAATACGCCCTGGCAGCATTCGCGGCGCCGCTATGATGCCGGGATCGCGATGCGCAGCCTCGACGATCTGCAAACGCTGATCGCGTTCTTCGAAGCGCGGCGCGGGCAAATGCACGGGTTTCGCTGGAAGGACTGGGCCGATTTCAAGACGGGCGGCGCACAGGCGGAGCCGGCCTTCGACGATCAGGTGATTGCGCGCGGCGACGACGTAACGCCCAGCTTTCAGCTCGTGAAGACCTACCGCTCGGGCGAGCATGACTACGCGCGGCCCGTGACCAAGCCGGTGCGCGGAACGGTGCGGATCGGGCTGGGCGGGGACGAACAGCAGGAGGGCATACACTACACCGTCGATCATGCGACGGGCGTGGTGACGTTCCTACATCCGCCCAATGCGGGGGATGCGGTGACGGCGGGATTCGAATTCGACGTGCCGGTGCGCTTCGACACGGACCGGATCATGGTGAGCGTCGCCAGCTTTCAGGCGGGCGATGCGCCGAACATTCCCGTGGTGGAGATCCGGGTATGAGCGGGATGAACGCGGGTCTCGAGGCTCATCTGAAAAGCGGCGTCACGACGACATGCCGGGCCTGGGCGTTGACGCGGAAGGACGGCGAAGTTCTGGGCTTTACCGATCATGACGGCGCGCTTGTCTTCGACGGGATCACCTTTCGCGCGGATACCGGCCTCAGCGCGATGGCGCTTCAGCAGACGACCGGGCTGTCGGTGGACAATACGGAAGCGATCGGTGCGCTGAGCGATGCGTCGATTCGCGAGGAGGATATCGAGGCGGGGCGCTATGACGGGGCTGAAATCCGCGCGTGGCTGGTCAATTGGCAGGATGTCGGTCAGCGGCATTTGCAGTTTCGCGGCACCATCGGCGAGCTTCGCCGCTCGGGCGGGGCGTTCGAGGCAGAGCTGCGCGGGCTGACGGAGAGCCTGAACCGGCCCATCGGGCGGGTCTATCAGAAGCCGTGCTCGGCGGTGCTGGGCGACCGCGCCTGTGGTTTCGACATGGGCCAGCCGGGATATGCAACCGAGCGCAAGCCCGCCGACATCGAGGAGCGGCGCGTTTTTCGGTTCCAGGCCTTCGGCGGGTTCGATGCCGGCTGGTTCAAGCATGGACGGCTGATCGTGCTCGAGGGCGCTGCGAAGGGCCTTCACGGCCTCATCAAGCGCGACGCCGAGGATGGCGGGTGGCGGATCGTCGAGCTTTGGCACCCCATCCGGGCGGATGTGCGTCCCGAGGATGCGGTTCGGCTCGAGGCGGGGTGCGACAAGCGGGCGGAGACGTGCCGGCTCAAGTTCGAGAACCTTCACAACTTTCAGGGATTTCCCGACATTCCCGGCGATGACTGGTCGATCAGCGATCCGTCGCGATCGAGCCGGCTGGACGGGGGGAGCCGGAGATGAGCGCAGATTTAAAGAGCGCCGTCGTCGCGGCGGCGCGTGGCTGGATTGGCACACCCTACTTGCATCAAGCCTCGCTGAAGGGCGCCGGCACGGATTGCCTCGGCCTCTTGCGGGGGGTCTGGCGCGAAGTCCTGGGGCATGAGCCGGAACTGCCGCCCGCCTATTCGATGGACTGGGCCGAGCCGAGCCGCACCGAGGCGCTGTGGCAAGCCGCCGAGCGGCACCTTCACGGCAAGGCACTGGATGAGGAGGCGCCGGGCGACGTCTTGCTCTTTCGCATGCGCGAGGGGAGCATCGCGAAACATCTGGGGATCGCGGGGCGCGTCGGACCGGAGGCGTCCTTCATCCACGCGTATTCGGGCCATGCGGTGGTCGAAAGCCCTCTGAGCCTACCGTGGCGGCGGCGCATCGTGGCCCGGTTTTCATTTCCCGAAGGACAGATCTGATGGCGACGATACTACTTTCGGCCGCGGGCGCGGCACTCGGCGGCTCGATGGGCGGCACGGTTCTGGGGCTGTCGATGGCGGCAGCCGGGCGCTTTGCCGGGGGCATCATCGGCCGGTCCATCGACCAGCGGCTGATGGGTCAAGGATCGGATGTCGTCGAAACCGGGCGCATCAGCCGACTGCGTCTGACGGGATCGGGTGAGGGAGATCCGATCGCGCAGGTCTATGGTCGCATGCGTGTCGCCGGGCAAGTGATCTGGGCGACAGAGTTCCGCGAAGAGGTCAGCGTATCCGGCGGAGGCGGCGGCAAGGGCGCGCCCAAGGCGCCGACAGTGCGCCAGTTCAGCTATTCGGTGAGCGTCGCGCTCGCGCTTTGCGAAGGCGAGATCAGCCATGTCGGGCGCGTCTGGGCAGACGGCACCGAATTGGCGCGTGATGCGCTCACGATGCGGGTCTATACCGGCACGCGCGATCAGTTGCCCGACCCCAAGATCGAGGCCGTGGAAGGCGCGGGCACGGCTCCGGCCTATCGCGGCACGGCCTATGTCGTGATCGAGGATCTGGAGCTGGGCCAATTCGGCAACCGCGTGCCGCAATTCACGTTCGAGGTCATGCGGCCGTCGCAGATCGAGGAGGTGGGCGCCGAGCTCGACCCTGTGCGCGGCGTGACGGGAGTGGCGCTCCTTCCGGGGAGCGGAGAATACGCCCTCGCCACCAGCCCGGTGACGATGAATTACGGCGCCGGCTCGTCGGTCCTTGCCAATGTGAACACGCCCTCGGGAAAGTCCGATTTTCTGACCTCGCTCGATGCACTGCGGGGCGAGTTGCCTGCATGCAAGAGCGTGTCGCTCGTGGTGTCGTGGTTCGGGGACGATCTGCGCTGCGGCGCGTGCAGCCTGCGGCCCAAGGTCGAGCAGAAGCGGTACGAGGCGCGCAACATGCCATGGGCCGTTGCGGGGCTTACCCGGCAGACCGCGCGTGAGGTGCCGCAGACAAGCACAGGAAACCCGATCTATGGCGGCACCCCGGCGGATGCCTCCGTCCTCGAGGCGATCGCGGCTTTGAAGGCGGCGGGCAAGGAGGTGATGTTCTACCCGTTCATTCTGATGGACCAGATCGCCGGTAACGCGCTGCCCGACCCCTATAGGGGCGCGGCGGGCCAGCCGCCTTTGCCCTGGCGCGGACGCATCACCTTGTCGCGGGTGCCGGGCACCGAGGGCGGACCCGACGGCACGGCGGATGCGGATGCGCAGATCGCCGCCTTCTTCGGAAGAGCCCGCGCGGCCGATTTCAGCCTGACCCCGCCACCCGCTCCGAGTGCGCCGGAAGACCCTCGGGAGTCGCGTGAGAATGCCTATTTCGATCTTCTGTCACTGACGCCTCCGCCGGTTTTGCAGACCGTCTTCTACTCGGGCCCGGACGAGTGGAGCTATCGGCGCTTCATTCTCCACAACGCCGCGCTATGCGCCAAGGCGGGCGGCGTCGAGGCGTTCTGCATCGGCTCCGAGATGCGCGGGCTCACGCAGCTGCGCGGCGAGAATGGCCGCTTTGCCGCCGTGGAAGCGCTCGTCGATCTTGCGGCCGAAGTGCGCCTGCTGCTCGGGCCGGACGTCAAGATCAGCTATGCCGCGGATTGGTCCGAATATTTCGGCTATCAGCCGCAGGACGGCAGCGGCGATCGCTATTTTCACCTCGATCCGCTCTGGGCGGATGCGAATATCGACTTCATCGGCATCGACAATTACATGCCGCTCTCCGATTGGCGGGAGGGGGACGCGCATGCGGATGCCGCGTGGGGTTCGATCTATAATCCCGATTACCTGAGCGCCAATATCGAGGGCGGCGAGGGGTATGACTGGTACTATCATTCACCCGAGGCGCGGGAGGCGCAGATCCGCACGCCGATCACGGATGACGCGCACGGCGAGCCCTGGATCTGGCGCTACAAGGATCTGCGCAACTGGTGGTCGCAGGCGCATCACGATCGCATCGGGGGCGAGCGGCGGAGCACTCCGAGCCCGTGGGTGCCCATGTCCAAGCCGATCCGCTTTACCGAGATCGGATGCGCGGCCATCGACAAGGGGACCAATGAGCCAAACAAGTTCGTCGACCCGAAATCGTCCGAGTCGGCCTTGCCGCGATATTCGAACGGGCGGCGCGACGATCTGATCCAGCGGCAGTACCTGCGCGCCCTGCGCGGCTACTGGACCGATCCGGCGTATAACCCCCTCTCGCCCGAGTATGACGGGCGCATGATCGATATCGACAAAACCTATGTCTGGGCCTGGGATGCGCGGCCCTTTCCCTTCTTTCCCAACAATCGGAGCCAGTGGGAGGATGGCCGCAACTACGCGCGCGGGCATTGGATCACCGGGCGCACCGCCGGGCGATCCCTGGCGTCGGTCGTCGAGGAGGTCGCGGCGCGCGCGGGTCTTCGGCATGTCGATACGTCGCGGCTTTTCGGCTATGTCAGCGGCTATTCGGTCGATCACGTGGGGGAGGCGCGTGCGGCTTTGCAGCCCTTGATGCTGCGCTACGGGTTCGACGCGGTGGAGCGGGACGGTGTGCTGAGTTTCCGTATGCGCGACGGGCGCGCGGATGCGCAAATCGGCTTGGACGATCTGGTGCGCGATGCCGAAAGCGGCACCCGACTCGAAGAGACGCGCGCGGGGGCCGCCGAGATCGCGGGGTGCGTCAGGCTGCGCTTTGTGGAGGCCGACAGCGATTTCGAGGTGATCGCCGAGGAGTCCGTTTTGCCCGACGAGGCCACGCATTCCGTTTCGACCTCCGAGATTCCTCTGGCGATGACGCGGGCCGAGGGCCGTGCGGTGACCGAGCGGTGGCTTTCGGAGGCGAGAGTGTCGATCGACACCGTGCGTTTCATGCTGCCGCCCTCGAAACTGACGCTCGGCGCCGGAGACGTCGTCGGCCTCAGCGAGGCGGGCGGCAAGGGCCTTTTCCGGATCGACCGGGTCGAGCAAATGGGCAATGCGCAGCGCGTGGACGGTGTGCGGATCGAGCCGGAGAGCTATCGCGCGATCGACATCGCCGAAACGCCGCCGAGCTTGCGGCCCTTCGTGCCGCCGGTCCCTGTGCTGCCGCTCTTTCTCGATCTGCCGCTGATGACGGGACAGGAAGCGCCGAGCGCGCCGCATCTGGCGGTTACGGCGCGCCCTTGGCCCGGTTCGGCGGCGCTGTATGCGTCGGAGAGCGATGCTAATTACCGGCTGAACCGGCTGATCGAGGCGCGCTCGACCGTGGGCATTCTCGAGACGCCACTGGCCCCGGGCAATGCCGGGTTGATCGACAGGGCGGACGGGGTGACGGTGCGCATGCTTTCGGGCCGTCTCGAGAGTGTGGACGAGCGCGCGTTGTTGGCGGGCGCCAATCTCTGCGCGGTGGGCGACGGCACGGTCGATGGCTGGGAGCTGATGCAGTTTCGGGATGCGGAACTGGTGGCGCAGGACACGTATTTCCTGACGCACCGGCTTCGTGGCCAGTTGGGGACCGAAGGCGCTGCGAGGGCGGGATGGCCGGAAGGCAGCTATCTCGTGCTGATGGATGGCACGCCGGGCCAGATCGACCTGCCGGACGCGCTGCGCCGCAGGGCGCAGAATTACCGGATCGGGCCGGCGGGGCGCGCGGTGGACGATCCGTCCTATCAGCATGCGGTGATCGCGTTCGAAGGGCTTGGGCTCAGGCCCTACAGTCCGGTGCATCTAAGGGCCCGAACTGATGGGCAGGCGACGACGATGACCTGGATCCGGCGCACGCGGATCGACGGGGATCGTTGGGACACGCCGGACGTGCCGCTGGGCGAGGAAAGCGAAAGCTATCTCGTGAGGGTGCTCCAAAATGGAGAGATCCGGCGCGAGGAGATCGTAGCATCGCCCGGCTGGGTCTATGAGGACGCCCTCAAGACGATAGACGGCGTGACGGGGCCGTTCGATGTGGAAGTGGCTCAGATCTCGGCGAAATTCGGGCCGGGGGTATTCGCGCGGCTCACCGGCATCGCGTGATCGGACAGCGGCGCGCGCCGAAGGACGGGCGCCGCCGGGCATTGCGTTTTGCCAACCGCTTCGACGTGCTATATTGGACTCCCAAAGAGGGAGCCAAAGCCATGGTCAAATCGCACGCGCAGCTGAGCAATTGCGATCCGGTCTGGGACCAGATCACCGCCGAGGCGGAGAGCGCCGTCAGGGACGAGCCGCTCATGGGCGGGATGGTGCATTCCAGCATCCTGCATCACAAGTCGCTCGAATCGGCGCTGGCCTATCGCACATCGATGAAGCTGGCATCGAACGAGATGCCCGAACAGATCCTGCGCGAAATCTGCGATTGGGCCTATCGGCACGATCCCGCGACGGGCATCGCGGCGCGCGCCGATATCGTGGCGGTCTATGATCGCGATCCGGCCTGCGATCGCTACATCCTGCCGCTTTTGTTCTTCAAGGGCTTCCAGGCGCTGCAGGCCTACCGCATCGCGCATCTGCTCTGGCGGGAGGGGCGGCGCGATATGGCGCGTTTCTTCCAGATGCGGGTCTCCGAAGTCTTCGGCGTCGACATTCATCCCGCGGCCCGGATCGGCAAGGGGATCATGATCGACCACGCGCATAGCATCGTGATCGGCGAGACGGCGGTTGTCGGTGACAACGTGTCGATGCTGCATTCGGTCACGCTAGGGGGGACCGGGAAGGAAGAAGAGGACCGCCATCCGAAGATCGAGGATGGCGTGTTGATCGGCGCGGGCGCCAAGGTGCTGGGCAATATCAGGATCGGCCATTGCAGCCGTATCGCCGCAGGCTCGGTGGTTCTGGAGGAGGTGCCGCCCTGCAAGACGGTCGCGGGCGTTCCGGCCCGTATCGTCGGCGAGGCCGGATGCGATCAGCCTTCGGTGCGCATGGACCAGTTGCTCGGCGTGCGCTGAGCTTTTTCAGGGCGAATTCGAGAAAGGCACCGGGGGTGGTCCCCGGTGCTTTTCACGTTTCAGAAGGACGAGCCGTAAAGCGTCGAAAGCGCGTTGCGGCGCGGGCTCATGATGCCGTTTGCGAGGCTGTTGAGCGGCGCGGCGCTCGCCCGCGCACCGAGCGGAATCGTCACGCCAAGCCGGATCGTGTCGACATCGGCGTCGGGGCGCGCCGCGCGCTCGACATTCGTGCGCGCCAGCTCGAGCGACATTTGCGCGGGCAGGTTGGAAATCTGGCTCAGGTCATAGCCGACACCGATACCGTAGGAGGTCGCCTCGAGATTGGCGGCGTCGAACTCCGTGCGGCTGATGCCACCGAAGCCGATGATGCCGGCGCCGAAGACGTGGCTCGCCCCGATTCCGATGCTGCTCAGATCGTCGCCGCCCAGCGCGTTGTCGAGATCGCCGAGCTGCCAGTGACCGGCGATCCGCGTCTGATCGCTCGGCGTGTAGGAAACGTTCAGGCCATAGTCCATCCAGTCCGAGACCCCGGCGACGGCCGCACCCGACGCGTCGCTCCATCCCAGATTGGCGGTGAGCTGCAACAAATCGCCCGCATAGCCCCCCATGAGGCCGTAGGAGGACGTATCCGTGCTGCCGGTCAGCAGGCCGTTCCCGCCAAAATCGGTGTAGTCGAGATATCCGCCGAAGGTCGCGCCGCCGACCGAGGTATAGGCCAGATCGGCACCGAGGTCGGTCAGACTGATATCGCCGCCGCGATCGGCATCCGCATGCACGAGTCCTCCAGTCAGACCGAGGGCGAGACCGTTCAGAAAGTCGATATCGCCCGCACCGTCGAGCGTGAACTGATTGAGATCACCGCCGCCGTTCGAAATGGAAGAGAAGCCATAGCCAAGCGTTGCCGCGCCGGAAATGTCCTGCGCGATGGCCGCACCCGGCACCATCATCAGTGCGCACAGCACCATATTGCCCTTGAAAGGAGTCACGTCGCTCACCTCATGTTCGTTTTTGTTCTTATGCTTCGATGAATCACAGTCATGGCCATGGATTCAAGAAACATTTTCGTAATCATGAAATTAGGCTCGCGGCAAAAACGAAAAGCGCGCCGGGACGGCACGCTTTTCACTGACTGAACCGAGGGCCGTTTCAGGCCAGCATGACCATCGGATTCTCGAGATTTTCGACGATGTGCTTCAGAAGCTCGGCCCCCATCGCCCCATCGATGACGCGGTGATCGACGCTGAGAGTGACGGACATCACCGTCGCGACGGACAGCTCGCCGTCCTTGCCGACCACGGGCTTCTTGACGCCCGCACCCACCGCCAGGATCGCACCGTGCGGCGGATTGATGACCGCGTCGAAATTGTCGATGCCGAACATGCCGAGGTTTGAGATCGCGAAGCTGCCGCCCTGATATTCATGCGGCGCCAGCTTGCGGTCGCGCGCACGGCTGGCCAGATCCTTCATTTCGGCCGAGAGCGCCGAGAGGGATTTCATCTCGGCATCCTTGAGCACCGGGGTGAACAGCCCGCCCTCGATGGCGACGGCCACCGCGACGTCCGATGGCTTGAGCTGGAGAACCCGGTCACCGGCCCAGACGGCATTCGCCGTGGGGACCGCCTGAAGCGCCAGCGCGCAGGCCTTGATGATGAAGTCGTTGACCGAAAGCTTCACGCCCCGCGGCTCGAGCTGCTTGTTCAGATCGCCGCGGAACTTGAGGAGCGCATCGAGGCGGATGTCGCGGCGCAGGTAGAAATGCGGAACCGTCTGCTTGGCCTCGGTCAGGCGCGCGGCGATGGTGCGGCGCATCCCGTCGAGCTTGACCTCCGAATACTCGCGGCCCTCGTAGATCTTGGCCACGGCATCCGCGGATTGCCCCGCCGGCGCGGGCGATGTGGCGGCGGGTGCGCCGACGGCGTCGGCCTCGGCGGCGTCCGCCTTCTTCGCGGGCTTGGCGGTGGCCTTCTCGACATCCGCCTTCACGATCCGGCCATGCGGGCCGGACCCCTGGATCGCGCTCAGATCGAGGCCCTTGTCCGCCGCGATGCGCCGCGCGAGCGGCGAGGCGAAGATGCGCTCGCCATCGGCGGTCTCGGGTGCGGCGGGCGCCTCGGCCGCATCGGGCGCATCCTTTGCGGCAGGGGCCTTGTCCTCGGATTTGGGTGCAGCGTCCTCTGGTTCCTTCTTCTTGGGCGTGCTGCCGCCCTCGTCGATGTCGTCGGCGCTCTCGCCCTCTTCCAAAAGAACGGCGATGACAGTGTTCACCTTGACGCCTTCGGTTCCGGCTTCGACCAGGATCTTGCCGATCGTGCCTTCGTCCACGGCTTCGAATTCCATCGTCGCCTTGTCGGTTTCGATCTCGGCCAGAAGATCACCGGACGAGACGGTATCGCCTTCCTTGACCAGCCATTTCGCCAGCGTGCCCTCCTCCATCGTCGGAGAAAGCGCGGGCATCAGAATTTCTGTCGGCATCGCTCTTTCTCCTTAGCGGTAGGTCACTTTATGCACGGCGTTCAAGACCTCCTTGGTGGAAGTCAGCGCCAGCTTCTCTAGATTGGCGGCGTAGGGCATCGGGACGTCCTTGCCGAGGCAGTTGATGACCGGCGCATCGAGATAGTCGAAAGCGCGCTCCATCAGGATCGCCGAGATGTGGTTGCCGATCGACGCGACGGGGAAGCCTTCCTCGACCGTCACGCAGCGGTTCGTCTTCTGGACCGACGCGATGACGGTATCGTAGTCGATGGGGCGCAGGGTGCGCAGGTCGATCACCTCGGCCGAGATGCCGTCTTCGGCCAGTTTCTCGGCGGCTTCCATCGCATAGGTCATGCCGATGCCGAAGCTGACGATGGTCACGTCGTCGCCTTCGCGCCAGATGCGCGCCTTGCCGAAGGGAACGGTGTAATCCTCGATCATGGGCACCTCGAAGGACTTGCCGTAAAGGATCTCGTTCTCGAGGAAGATCACCGGGTTGGGATCACGGATAGCGGTCTTGAGCAGACCCTTCGCATCCGACGCGGAATAGGGCTGCACCACCTTGAGGCCGGGTATATGCGCATACCACGCGGCGTAATCTTGGCTATGCTGCGCGCCCACCCGGGCGGCGGCGCCGTTGGGGCCGCGGAAAACGATGGGACAGCCCATCTGGCCACCCGACATGTAGAGCGTCTTGGCCGCCGAGTTGATGATCTGGTCGATCGCCTGCATGGCGAAGTTCCAGGTCATGAATTCCACGATCGGCTTCAGGCCGCCGAAGGCCGCGCCGACGCCGATCCCGGCGAACCCATGTTCGGTGATGGGTGTATCGATCACGCGCTTGGCGCCGAATTCCTCCAGCAGGCTCTGCGTGATCTTGTAGGCGCCTTGATACTCGGCCACCTCCTCGCCCATGATGAAGACTTCCTTGTCGCGGCGCATCTCTTCGGCCATCGCCTCGTTCAGCGCTTCGCGGACGGTCTGCTTCTTCGTCTCGGTGCCTTCGGGCCAGTCGGGCGTGCGGTCGGGCCGCGGCGCCTTGGCCTGAGCAGGGACCGCCTTGGGGGCGTCGGACTTGGGCGCGTCGGCCTCTTCTTTCGGCGCATCCTTCGGCGCTTCTGCCTTGGCGTCCGCGTCGATGTCCTCGGGGCTTTCGCCGTCTTCCAGCAGCACGGCGATGGCGGTGTTCACCTTCACGCCCTCGGTTCCGGCCTCGACCAGGATCTTGCCGATCGTGCCTTCATCGACGGCTTCGAATTCCATCGTGGCCTTGTCGGTCTCGATCTCGGCGAGGATGTCGCCGGACGACACCGTGTCGCCCTCCTTGACCAGCCATTTGGCAAGCGTTCCCTCTTCCATCGTGGGGCTGAGGGCGGGCATGAGAATTTCTGTCGGCATATGCGTGGCTCCTCAGGCTTTCTGCGGGATTTCGGCGGCGTAGACATCGGTCCACAGCTCGGCCTCATCCGGCTCGGGACTGTCCTTGGCGAACTCGGCCGAGGCGTTGACGATCTTCTTGATCTCCTTGTCGATGGATTTCAGATCCTCCTCGGTCGCGTGCTTGCCGGTCAGCAGAAGGTCGCGGACATGCTCTATGCAGTCCTTCTCGTCGCGCATCTTGTTCACCTCGTCACGGGTCCGGTACTTGGCCGGGTCCGACATCGAGTGGCCGCGATAGCGATACGTCTTGATCTCGAGGATGTACGGCCCCTTGCCCGAGCGGCAATGCGCCACCGCCTGCTCGCCCGCTTCCTTCACGGCCAGCACGTCCATGCCGTCGACCGCCTCGCCGGGGATGCCGAAGGCTTCGCCGCGCTTGTAGAGCTCGGGCGACGAGGTGGAGCGCTTCTGCGCCGTACCCATCGCATACTGGTTGTTCTCGATCACGAAGATGCAGGGCAGTTGCCAGAGCGCAGCCATGTTGAACGTCTCGTAGACCTGGCCCTGGTTGGCGGCGCCGTCACCGAAATAGGTGAAGGTGACGCGGTCGTTCTCGCGATACTTGTCGGCGAAGGCGAGGCCCGCGCCCAGCGGCACGTTCGCGCCAACGATGCCGTGACCGCCATAGAAATGCTTCTCCTTCGAGAACATGTGCATCGAGCCGCCCTTGCCGCGGCTATAGCCGCCCTCGCGGCCCGTCAGCTCGGCCATGACGCCGTTCGGGTCCATCCCGCAGGCGAGCATGTGACCGTGGTCGCGGTAGGTGGTGATACGCTTGTCGCCTTCCTCCGCCGCGGCCTCGAGCCCGACGACGACGGCTTCCTGGCCGATGTAGAGGTGGCAGAAGCCGCCGATAAGGCCCATCCCGTAGAGCTGTCCCGCCTTTTCCTCGAATCGACGGATCAGGAGCATATCGTGGTAATACGCTTTCAGCTCTTCCGCCGAAGCGTTTGATTTGATTGCTTTCTTCTGGGCAGCCATTGGCAGGTATCCCCTTGGTTGGCACATGTGACGGGGATAGTTTAAAGCTAAACTATCCCTTGCACAAACAGTTGCACGTCGGGGTCACGATATGCGCGGGGCAATGCGGGTGGCAAGCGCGATCAGCGGATGACGATTTCGTCGCCCCGCAGAAGCCCGATCACCGAGCGCGCCTGCTCGTCCAGAAGGTCCAGATCGAGATAGGTGTCCGACAGGCGGTGCGTGAGATTCTCCATCACCGCGATCTCGGCATTGAGCGCATCGAGCTGCGCCTGAAGCTCGCTTGCCTCGGCCTCGATCTCGGCGCGGCTGAACAACCCATAATCACCCTGCACGGCGGCGAAGGTGAAATACGTGCCGAGAGCGAAAGCGATGATGAAATAGACGAAAACGCCCACAGGGGGTTTCTTGCGATGGATCACCGGTCGTGCCTCATTGTCATGCCTCTGATCGGGCTTTGGGGCACCCTGCCACAGCGGGCAAGCCATTGGAATCATATTTGTGATCGGTGCTCCGCATGCGCGGGAGGCGTTGCAATCCTGCGGCAGCCGCGCCTAAATGCTCTCGCTTAGGGAGAGTTCGGAATGCTAGACACCCGCCAAACAACGTCCGGACCGCATCCCGAGACGGATACGCATGCCGTCGAAAACCAGCCGGGCGCGCGCGGCGATCTGGACCTTTGGGCCGAGGACCCGGCGCTCCGCGCGCATGGCTTGACCGCCGATGGGGACCACCTCGCGCTTTACGGACGCAAGATCGGGCGCGCGGCGATGCGCGATGCCGCCGCCGAGGCGGACCGGCAGCCGCCCCGGCCGCGCCTCTTCGATGCGGGCGGGCGTCGGCTCGACGAGCTGAGTTATCATCCCGGCTATCATGACGTGATGCAGGCCGCACTCGGCTCTGGGATTGCCGCGCTGCCGTGGGAAGGCGCGGTGGGCGGGCATTCCACCCATGCCGCGATGATCTACATGACCGCGCAGATCGCGCCGGGACAGTGCGGCGCGCTCATGTCGACCTATGCCGCCATCCCCGCCCTGCGCGCGGCGCCTCCCCTCTTCGATCTCTGGGTGCCCAAGCTGACCGCCCGCCTTCACGATCCGGCCCTGCGCCCGGTCGGCGTCAAGGCGGCGGCGACGGTCAGCCTCGCCTTGACCGAAAAGCAGGGCGGCGCGCCCGTGACCCGCGCCCAGCGCGACGGAGAGCATTACCGGCTTCGCGGACATAAATGGGCCTGCACGGCACCAATGTCCGACGGCCTGATCGTGCTGGCCCAAGCGCCCGGCGGGCCGACCGCCTTTCTCGTGCCTCGCTGGCTCGAGGGCACGCGCAACATGGTGCATATCCAGCGCCTCAAGGACATGATGGGACAGCGCGCGAGCGGGGTCGCCGAGATCGAGCTTGCCGATGCCATCGCCTATCCGCTCGGCGCAGAGGGCGACGGCGCGGCGAGCCTTGCGCCGATCATGCAGCATCTTCGGCTCGGTGCCGGCATCGCGCCCGTGGGCCTGATGCGCGCCGCCTTGGCCACGGCGTGGCACTGGTGCGGCGAGCGGCGATCCGGCGGGGCTCGCCTCGTCGAGCTGCCCTTGATGCGCGGTGTTCTGGCCGATCTCGCGCTCGAATGGGAGGGCGCGCTGGCGCTGGCAATGGCCGCCGCGAGCGCCTTCGACGAGCCGACCGAGCAGGGCCGTGCCTTCGCCCGCATCGGATCCGCGCTCGCCCTTCATCAGAGCGCGCGCCTTTGCCCCGGCGTCGTGCAGGAGGCAATGGACTGCCTCGGCGTCATCGGCCCGACCGAGGAGAGCGGCATGCCCCTCCTCCTGCGAGAAGCCGCCGCGACAAGCCTCTGGGAAGGGACCGGCAACACGCTCTGCCTCGAGATCCTGAGGATCTTGCGCGAGGCGCCGGTGACCGGCCAGGTTCTCGGCGACATTTTGGGGAGCGTGACGGGCGGATCGCGCGCCTATGACGCGGCGCTGCGCGCGCATATGGCCCGCTTCCCCCGCCTGCCGGAGGAAGCGCAGGCACGTTGGTACGTGGAGAGCCTCGCGAGCTTGCTCACCTCCGCCATCCTCATCGCGCAGGGGCCGAGCGCCATCGCCGATGCCTATGTCGCAACCCGCCTCGGCGATGCGCGCGGGCGCAGCTATGGCGCGATCGAAGGCGTGGATATCGACGCGATCCTCGCGCGGATCGGCTGAGCCCGGCCTCAGCCGGCGACCGAGGCCGCGTGGATGCTGTCGATCGTCGCGCCGATGGTGCGGTTGAACTCGGCATCGGACTGATCGGCCGAAAGCCCCTCGGTCAGCGCGCGGCTGAAGCTGGCGACGATCCCGGTATTCTGGGCAAGGCGGCGGTTCGCCTCGTCGCGGCTGTAGCCGCCCGAAAGAGCGACGACACGCATCACGGCGGGATGCTCGGTCAGGGCGCGGTAATGGTTCGCCTTCTCGGGCAGGGTCAGCTTCAGCATGACTTCGGTACCTTCGGGCAGCGCATCGAGATGCCGCGAGAGCGCGTCCAGAAGCAGCGCCTCGGCCTCGGCCTTGTCCGCGATGCTGATCGTCACCTCGGGCTCGATGATCGGAGTGAGGCCATGGCCGAGGATCTGGCGGCCCACCTCGAATTGCTGCGCGACGACCGCCTCGATCCCGCTGGCCGAGGCCGCGTCGATCACCGAGCGCATCTTGGTGCCGAAGATGCCGGCCTCCACGGCCCGTGCGCAAAGCGCATCGAGACCCGGCATCGGCTTCATCAGGCGCACGCCATCCGCCTCGTCCTCGAGGCCCTTGTCCACCTTGAGGAACGGCACGACGCCGCGCTCGTCCCACAGATACCGCGCCGAGGGCTTGCCGCCGATCGCGCGGTCCATCGTCATCTCGAAGAGGATCGCGCCGATCACCTTGTCGCCGTTGAAATCGGGCGCCTGCGCGATGCGGGCGCGCATGGCGTGGATCAGGTCGAACATCTCGGCGTCATTGGAATACGCGCTCTCGGGCACGCCGTATTGCGCCAGCGCCTTCGGGGTCGATCCGCCGGATTGATCGAGCGCCGCAACAAAGCCGTTCCCGGCGCGAATCTTGTCTGCTTGGGCTGCGTGCGTCATCTGGTCGGCTCCGGTTCGCTGATCTCTGGGTCAGGCGCGCTTTTAGGTCAGCGCGCGCGGGCTTGCAATTGTGGTGGCGCTAACGAACGCTCCCCCGGTCATCCCTTGAGCGCGGCGACCCCGGGCAGATCCTTGCCTTCCATCCATTCGAGGAAGGCGCCCCCCGCGGTGGAGATATAGGTGAAGTCCTCCGCCGCCCCCGCGCGGTTGAGCGCCGCCACGGTATCCCCGCCTCCGGCCACCGACACGAGCTTGCCTTCGCGGGTGCGCGCGGCGGCATGGCGCGCGGCGGCATTCGTGGCGGCATCGAACGGCGCGATCTCGAAGGCGCCGAGCGGGCCGTTCCAGATCAGCGTCTTCGCGTTGTCCAGCACCTGCGCCACGCGCCGAACGCTTTGCGGCCCCGCATCGAGGATCATCGCGTCATCGGGGCATAGATGCACGGCCACCGTCTCGTTCTCGGCATTCTCGACGAAGTCGCGCGCGACGACGATATCGGCGGGCAGGATGATCTCGCAGCCGCTCGCCGCGGCCTTCGACATGATCTCGCGCGCCGTCGCGGCCATGTCGTGCTCGCACAGCGACTTGCCCACATGAAGGCCCTGCGCGGCCAAAAAGGTATTGGCCATGCCGCCCCCGATCACGAGGCTGTCGACCTTGCTCACCAGATTGCCCAGCAGATCGAGCTTGGTCGAGACTTTGGCGCCGCCGACCACCGCCACGACGGGCCGCTTGGGACGGCTGAGCGCGGCCTCGAGCGCCTCGAGCTCGGCCTGCATGAGGCGGCCCGCGCAGGACGGCATGAGATGCGCGATGCCGGTCGTGCTCGCATGGGCGCGGTGCGCGGCGGAGAACGCATCGTTGCAATAGACGTCGCCCAGCGCCGCGAGACGCGCGGCGAAATCTGCGTCATTGGCCTCCTCGCCGGGATTGAAGCGGATGTTCTCCAGAAGCAGCACCTCGGCGGCCTCCGCCTCTGCGGTGAGGTTCTCGGCGCCGTCCAGCGTCTCGATGAGGCGCACGGAATGGCCCAGCGCCTTTTCGAGCGCCGGGATCACGACGCGCAGCGACAGATCGAGCACGACCTTGCCCTTGGGCCGCCCGAAATGCGCGATCAGGATAGGGCGCCCGCCCTTGGTCAGGATATCCTCGATGGTCGGCACGATCCGCTCGATCCGGGTGGCGTCGGTCACGCGCCCGCCCTCGACCGGCACGTTGATATCGACCCGGACCAGCACGCGTTTGCCCGCAAGGTCCATGTCGTCGAGGGTCTTCCAGCTCATGTCGCTCTCCTTGGCCGTGCTCGGTCGCCGCCCGTCTTGGCGCGGCGCCGCGCCTGCGTCAAGACGGGCGCGCTTGGCAAGCCCTGCCCGAGCGCCTAGATATTGCAGCGACGCATTTCAAACAGGAGGCCCTTTCCATGGCCGAGATCAAAGACCCCGAGAACACGATCCTGATCGAGCTGAAGGACGGCACCGTCGCCATCGAGCTTCTGACCGACGTGGCCCCCGGCCATTCCGCCCGCATGAAGGAGCTCGCGCGCAGCGGCGCCTACGACAATGTCGCGTTCCACCGGGTGATCGACGGCTTCATGGCCCAGACGGGCGACGTGCAGAACGCCAATATGGAAAAGGATTACAACCCGCGCGCTGCAGGCACCGGCGGCAGCGATCTGCCTAATCTCAAGGCCGAATTCTCGAAGATCCCGCATGATCGCGGCACGCTGGGCGCGGCCCGCTCGGCCAATCCCGATTCCGCGAACAGCCAGTTCTTCATCAATTTCAAGGACAACCATTTCCTGAACGGGCAATACACCGTCTATGGCCGCGTCATCCAGGGGATGGAGCATGTCGATGCTATCGCCCGCGGAGAGCCGCCCGCGAATCCCGACCGCATGATCAGCGTCAAGGTGGCCGCCGATGCGTAACCTTCTTGCCGCCATCCTGATGACCGCCGCCGCACCGGCGCTGGCCACGGGTCTCGAGATCGACATCGCGGGCGAGGCGAACGGCACGGTCACCATCGACCTCTTCGAGGACCTGGCTCCCGCGCATGTCGCACAGATCACGTCCCTCGCCGACGAGGGCGCCTATGACGGCGTCGTCTTTCACCGCGTGATCGACGGCTTCATGGCCCAGACGGGCGATGTGCAATTCGGCAAGCTCGAGGGCGGCGACATGAGCCGCGCCGGCATGGGCGGCAGCGCCCTGCCCGATCTCGAGGCCGAATTCTCCGACCAGCGCTTCGAGGAAGGCATCGTCGGGATGGCCCGGAGCCAGAGCCCCGACAGCGCGAACAGCCAGTTCTTCATCATGTTCGGCCCCGAGCCGCGTCTGAACGGCCAATACACCGTGGTCGGCAAGGTCACGGACGGCATGGACGTGGTGAACGCGATCAAGCGCGGCACCGGCGGCAACGGCGCCGTGATCGGCCAGCCCGACGTGATGACCGACGTGCGCGTCACGGACTGATCTTGGCCGCAGAGCTTTCAGTCACGGGCGATGCGCCGCAGAGCGGGCTTCAGCCCGTGGCTGACGATATCTGGCTGATCGACGGGCTTGCGCGGCGGATACGGGGCATGCCCTACCCAGCGCGTTGCACGGTCATCCGCCTCGCAAGCGGCGCTCTTTGGGTGCATGCGCCCGTTCCCCTCACGGACGATCTGCGCGCGGCGCTTAATGCGCTCGGCCCGGTCCAGCACCTCGTCGCGCCCAGCCCCTTGCAGACCGCGCATGTCGCCGAGTGGCAGACCGCCTTCCCGGAGGCGCAGACCCATGCCGCGCCCGGCGCGGCGGAGCGTGCGGAGAAAGCCGGCACGCCTTTCGCGGCCCAGCACGAGCTCGGCGCCATCCCGCCGGGCGCATGGGCGGGGGAGATCGAGCAACTCATGGTCGAAGGCTCGCGCGTTCACCGCGAGGCGGTGTTCTTTCACCGCGCCTCTCACACGCTGATCGTGGCGGACCTGCTGCACAATCTCGAAACGGCCAAGCTCCCCGCATGGATGCGCCCCTTCATCTGGATCGCCGGAACGGATGACAGCGATGGCAAGATGCCCCTCGGGCTTCGGCTGAGCTTTCAAAAGGGCCCGCTCGCGGAGTCGGTCGAGCGCATGATCGCATGGGCGCCGCGCCGCCTCGTCCTCGTGCATGGGCGCTGGTACAGGCGCGATGCGGCGGGCGAATTGCGCCGTGCCTTTCGGCGCATCCTGCGCGACCGCGAATGGACCGCCGTGATGAATCGCATCGAGGAAGATCGCCAACGGCAGGGCGATTGATCCCGCTCTGCTTTTTCTTGGTGGAAATACCCAAGCGATGCCCGCTCAACGGCGCGCGGCCAGCCTCGTTTATCGCATCCAGATTTCAACCCGGCGATTGGCGCGGCGGCCCCATTCGCTGTCGTCGCAGGCCATCGGCATCGCCTCGCCGAAGGCTTCGGTCTCGAGCGTCAGCCGGTCGAGTTCCGCGGTCTCCGCCATTCGGATGACCGCCTCGCGCACCGTGTCGGCGCGGCGCAGGGCGATGGCACGATTGCCGCTCGCCGGACCTTCGCCATCGGAAAAGCCGACGAAAACGAGCCGGCGGCCATCGTAGAAACCGCTCTCGAGCGCTCGGGCGAGGCTTTCCACATTCGAGCGCGATTGCGCGTCGAGCCGCGCCGAGCCGGGCTCGAAGCGGAAGGTCGTCGTGAGCCGTTTGAGCGGGCTGAGCACCTGCACCATGCGCTGAAGGTCCTCGAGGGTCACATCCTCGCCCGCGCGCAGGACCGCATTGGCGAAGCGGTCACCCTGCTCGTCGATGACGATCTCCTCGGGGAGCTGATCGACGAACCCGGCGCGCCGGATCACGAGCTGCGCCGCAGGCTCGCGGGTGAAGGCGAGAAACTCGCGCATCATCTTGGGCAGGCGGCGCGCAGGCAGGTAGAGGAACATCGGCGCGGTCAGCGGATAATCCTCGGTCTTGATCGCGCGGCGCGTCGCCGTCATGCCGAAGCCGCAATCGCCGGTCAGCGCCAGCTCGAACGTCAGCCCCTTTTCCGAGCGGCTGCCGACACCGATGGCGAAGGGATCCTGCGCCACGGCCTCGGCGAGCGCCTGCCCGTCGAGATGGCGGATGGCGTCCTCGGCGAAGGTTTCACCCTCGCCGCGCAGCATCTGCCGCTCGGTCGATTGGCCGAGGCCCGTGGTCGCGTCGTGCAGATGCACGGCAATGGGCGCATCCGGCCCGCCGAGCGGGGTCCAGTCCCTGATCTCGCCGGTCAGAACCTTCGCCAGTTGCGGCGTCGTGATCTGCGTGACCGGATTGCCCGCCGAGACGAGCGGCACCAGCGCATCGAGCGCCAGAACCCGGCTGCGCCGCGCGTCGCGCAGATCGCCGAGGCCCACCTCGCGCCCCCGGATCGCTTCGGCGCGGGTCACTTCGCGCAGGGACATGGCCATGTCGGCCTCACCGGCCAGAAGATCGGCGAAACCCTCGTCGGTGTTGGTCAGGCGCAGGTTGAACCGCCCGCGCGCCTCACCGCTCTCGGGATCGGAAAGCGTGTAGGCGAATGCGATGTCGGAGCTGTTTTCACGCGACAGCTCGAGCCCTTCGCGCAACGCGAAGGCCTCGATCAGGGCGGGCATGAGCACCCGCCCGATCGTGGGCGCGCCGGACATGGTGGCTTCGGCGACGAAGGCGCTGAGATTGGGGCATCCGGGCCCCTCGCAGAGCACGCCCGATCCATCGACGGTCAATTCGCCATAGATCGTGTCGACGCGGTAGAACTCGCCGTCGAAACCCAGCAGATCACCGGTGATCGTCACATCGCCGTCGCGCGAGGTCAGGGTCACGTCCTGCGCGGTTGCGGAAAAGGCGGCGAGACAAGGAAAAAGTGCGGCGAGGATCGCCGCACGTAGCTGTGTCATCGATGGGCCCTCGATCCGCCGCGTCAGTTGCGGGCGATGGTGAGGTCATTCAGCAGATTTTTCAACACCAGAAAATCTCCGGCGGCATCGCATTCGGGCATCATGAGCGTCAGGTCCTGCACCTTGAGCCCGCCTCCCGCCTGCATCTGAAGCGCCTGCGCCTCGATATCGCGGTTGCAATTGCCCGCCGTCACCTCGGCCTCGACATGAAGGGCGATCTGCCCATCCCGGCCTTCGAGCAGACTGGGGAAGGTATAGACCTCGGCGCGCAGGGCATCGGGCTGGGCGGCATCGCCCAGCTGGGTCAGAAATCCGCGATCGCCATCCGCCGCAGCGGCCACATCGCGCGCCGCACCGGCCCAGACATGACCGTCCTCGTCGTAATCGGCACCGAATTCGAGCGCGTGAAGTTGCACGCCGCTGTCGCCCTGCCATTGCACCGCGACGCGCTGATAGGCGTCGAGGCTCTCGACCTCGGCATTGGCGACGGCACCCTCGCCATTGGCGAAGGCCGCGATGAAGGCCGCCTGGCGCGACAGGGCCGGGACGAGCATGCTCGCATGGCCGCCATCATCGGTCACTTCGGTGAACATCATGCCGTTGTGGTGAAGCGTGAAACGCTCGCGCGGGGCGCAGGGCGCATCGAGCGCGAGGGTCACCATCGCGCCGGGGGCCACATCGGCCGTCAGGCTGTAATCGCAGGACAAGCCGGGTGCAGGCTCTTCGGCGGGCAATGCGTCCGTCGCGGTGAGCGCATCACCCTCGCCCAGCGCCGCTTGGCGGTCGTCCGGAAGCTCGGGCAGGGCCGCGGGGGCCGGGACGGCCTTGGGGAGTTGCGGGGCTGCCGAGGTGAGCGTGATGGACGACAGCTCGACCGCTCCGGCACCGGCGAGCACAGGCGCCTGACCGCCCAGCGCGCCATGCTCGTCACCCAGGCTAGGGGCGGCGGGGGCCGCGTCCTGCGCCACAGGGGGCACGGCGCTGCGCGACTGCATGTAGTGACCGGCGCCCAGCGCCAGGGCCAGCGTTCCGCATCCAAGGGCGATCATCTTGAGCTTTTGCATCTTGATCCTCCACTCACCATAAACGGCGGGTCTCGCGAAGGATTTAGCTGCACAAAAGGGCGTGCGTGTGGCGCTGCTTGGGAGTCATTCGGGCCGCACGGTGGCGGCCCGATGATTTTCGGCGCTGTTCAGGCGATGCGGCCGTGGCAATGCTTGAACTTGAGACCGGACCCGCAGGGGCAGGCCGAATTGCGGCTTGGATTGCCCCAGGTGGAGCGATCGTTCTCGTCGAAGCCCTCGATCGCGGCCGTCGCCGGACGCTGCGCGACGTCGCGGCCGTCCTCCTTAGGCTCGGCCGCCTCGGTCTGCGCCTTGAGCGCGGCGCGCTCCTGAATCATCTTTTGCAGCATCGCCTGCTGATCGGCCTCCGAGACCGGCTGAACCTGGCTCAGCTTCTGCGTCACGTCCTGGCGCAGGCTGTCCAGCATGGACTCGAAAAGCGTGAACGCCTCGTTCTTGTATTCGTTCAGCGGATCGCGCTGCGCATAACCGCGAAAGCCGACGACACTGCGCAGATGCTCGAGCGTCAGAAGATGCTCGCGCCACTTGGTGTCGATGGTCTGAA
Source organism: Roseovarius aquimarinus (assembly GCF_043661195.1). Classification (NCBI taxonomy): domain Bacteria; kingdom Pseudomonadati; phylum Pseudomonadota; class Alphaproteobacteria; order Rhodobacterales; family Roseobacteraceae; genus Roseovarius; species Roseovarius aquimarinus. Next base: position 292,646 of record NZ_JBIHMM010000003.1, on the reverse strand, counting down.
GCAGAAGCTGCTTCTCCACCTGCCGCATATTGGCGGGGCCGAAATCGACGGCCTTCTTCGCCATCATCTCGTCGGCGTGCTTCTCGATGCGCTCGGCGACATCCTCGTCATCGACACCGTCCTCGTCGCCCCAGGCCTGAACTGGCAGGTCCATGTTGAGCTGCTCGAGAATGGCGTCGTGAAGCCCGTCCATGTCCCATTGATCGGCATAGGTCTTGGGCGGCATGTATTGATAGACCAGATCGTCGATCACCTCGGCGCGCATGTCCTTGACGATCTCGCTCAGGTCATCGGCGCGCATGATGTCGAGGCGCTGCTTGAAGATCACCTTGCGCTGCTCGTTCATCACATCGTCGAACTTCAGGAGCTGCTTGCGGATGTCGAAGTTGCGGCCCTCGACCTTCGCCTGCGCGCGCTCGAGCGATTTGTTCACCCACGGATGGATGATCGCCTCGTCCTCTTTCATGCCGAGGCCCGACAGCACCTTTTCAAGACGCTCGGAGCCGAAAATGCGCATCAGGTCATCGTCCAGCGACAGGAAGAACGAGGATTGCCCAGGATCGCCCTGACGGCCCGACCGGCCGCGAAGCTGGTTGTCGATGCGGCGGCTCTCGTGCCGCTCGGTCGCGAGAACGAAGAGGCCGCCCGCGTCCTTGACGGCCTGTTCCTCGGACTTGTGGCCTTCTTCGATGCGGGCGCGGATCTCGGCGGGATCGCCTTCGGGATCGGCGGCGATCGCCTCCATGATCTTCATGTCGATGTTGCCGCCCAGCTTGATGTCGGTGCCGCGACCGGCCATGTTCGTCGCGATGGTGACGGCGCCCAGCTTGCCCGCATCGCCGACGATCTGCGCTTCCTTCTCGTGCTGGCGGGCGTTCAAGACATTGTGCTTGATCCCCGCCTCGTCGAGCATGCGGCTCAGCGTTTCGGATTTCTCGATGGAGGTGGTGCCGACGAGCGTGGGCTGGCCCTTTTCGTGCGCTTCCTTGATCTCCTCGATCACGGCCTTGTATTTCTCGGCGGTGGTGCGGAAAACCGCATCGTCCTTGTCGATCCGCGCGATCGGGCGGTTCGTGGGCACGGCGACGACGCCGAGGCCGTAGATCTCGGCGAATTCGTCGGCCTCGGTCATGGCGGTGCCGGTCATGCCCGACAGCTTGTCGTAAAGGCGGAAATAGTTCTGGAAGGTGACCTGTGCCAGCGTCACGTTCTCGGGCTTGATATCGACGCCCTCCTTGGCCTCGATCGCCTGATGCAGACCGTCCGAGAGGCGACGGCCCGCCATCATGCGGCCCGTGAATTCGTCGATCAGCACGACCTCGCCGTCGCGGACGATGTAGTCCTTGTCCTTCTGGAAGAGCTTGTGCGCGCGCAGACCCTGATTGACGTGGTGCACGATGGTCGTGCTTTCGGGATCGTAGAGCGACTGGTCCTCGGGCAGGATCTCGCGCTCGACAAGAAGCTTCTCGAGGAATTCGTTCCCCTCGTCGGTGAAGGTCACGCCCCGCGTCTTTTCGTCGACGGTGAAATGCTCTTCGGCCAATTCGGGGATCAGCTTGTCGATGGAGATGTAAAGCTCGCTGCGGTCCTGCGCGGGGCCGGAGATGATGAGGGGCGTGCGCGCCTCGTCGATCAGGATGCTGTCGACCTCGTCCACGATGGCATAGTGATGGCCGCGCTGGCTCATCTGGCTCAGCTCGGATTTCATGTTGTCGCGCAGATAGTCGAAGCCCAGCTCGTTATTGGTGGCGTAGGTCACGTCGCAGGCATAGGCGCGCTGCTTCTCGTCCTCGGGCTGATTGGGATAAACGACGCCCGTGCTCATGCCGAGCGCGCCGAAGACAGCACTCATCCAGTCGGCGTCGCGCTTGGCGAGGTAGTCGTTCACCGTGACGACATGCACACCCTTGCCGGTCAGCGCATTGAGATAGGCGGGGAAGGTGGCGACGAGCGTCTTGCCCTCGCCGGTCTTCATCTCGGAGATGTTGCCCTGATGCAAAAAGATGCCGCCCATGAGCTGCACGTCGAAAGCGCGCAGGCCCAAGGCCCGGCGCGCAGCCTCGCGGCAGTTGGCGAAGGCTTCGGGCAAGAGCGCATCGAGGCTCTCGCCGTTCTGCAGGCGGCCGCGCAACTCGTCGGTTTTCGCGATGATTCCGGCGTCGTCCAAGGCCGAGATTTCAGGCTCCAGAGCGTTGATCTTTTCGATGAGAGGGCGTGTCGCCTTGACCTTCCGGTCATTCTGCGTGCCGAACACCTTTCGGGCGACCGTTCCTAATCCCAGCATGTGCAATCCGTTCCCGTCCTGTGATTTCTTCGCATTCGGCAATGCCTTGTCCCGTTTCGATTGCACCCCTATGTCGGGAGGGGTATCAGCGGGATATGCCTTTATTCAAAGGCGATGTAAGCGCCTGCTGTCTTAGTGTCAACGTCGCGCACCCCGCGCGGCACAAGCCGACGGAAACTGTGAAGGAACGTCCCATGCTCGACCGTATCAAACCGATTGCCACCTGCGCCATGCTGATGGGGGCACTCGGTGCCGCTCCGGTCATCGCTCAGGACACATCCGGCGACGAGGCGCCGACCGCCGACACCGTCGTCGCCACCGTGGACGGCACCGAGATCACGCTGGGTCACATGCTGATCCTGCGCGCGGGCCTGCCCGAGCAATTTCAGCAAGTCCCCGCCGATGTCCTCTTTCCCGGCATTCTCGACCAGCTGATCCAGCAGACGCTTCTGGCCGACGCGCATGAGGGCGAGTTGCCCCGCCGCTCGGCCCTTGCGCTCGAGAACGAGCGCCGCGCGCTGATCGCCTCCGAAGAGATGGCGAAAATCGCCGAGGCCGCCGTGACGGATGAAGCGATCCAGACCTATTTCGACGAGAATTACGCCAATGCCGAGCCGGTGACCGAGTACAACGCCGCGCATATCCTCGTCGAGACCGAGGAAGAGGCGCAAACCCTCGTCGAAGAAGCGCGCGGCGGCGCCGATTTCGGTGCGCTGGCCGAAGAGCATTCGACCGGCCCCTCCGGCCCCTCGGGCGGCGCGCTCGGCTGGTTCAGCGAAGGCATGATGGTCGAGCCCTTCCAGGCCGCCGTCGAAGGCATGCAAGCGGGCGCGATCAGCGATCCCGTCCAGACCCAATTCGGCTGGCATGTCATCAAGCTGAACGAGACCCGCGCCAAGGATGCGCCCGAACTCGAGGAGGTGCGCGCCGAAATCGTCGAGTCGCTGCGCCAGCAGGCGATCGAGCAGCGCGTGACCGAGCTTCAGGACGAGGGCGATATCGAGCGCACCGCCGGCGACGAGATGGACCCGCAAGTGCTCAATCAGCTCGACCTTCTCGAAGAGTGACACACCGTGGGCAAGATCACCTCCGTCTCGCCTCTGGCGCCCGCCGCATTTCCCGACCTCCCCGTCATCGAGGGTGTTCGTTTCGCCAGTATCGCGGCCGGCGTGCGCTATGAGGGGCGCACCGATGTGATGCTGGCGCATCTCGCGCCGGGGAGCACCGTCGCGGGGGTGTTCACCCGCTCGGCCACCCGCTCGGCCCCGGTGCTCGACTGCCAATCCAAGATCGCCCGCGGCGGCGACGAGGGCGCGGCGATCATCGTGAACTCGGGCAACTCGAACGCCTTCACCGGCGCGCGGGGTGTCGAGTCGGTGCGCGAGGTGACGGGCGCCGTGGCGAAGGTGCTGGGCCTGCCCGCGCATCGCGTCTTCTCCTCCTCGACCGGCGTGATCGGTGAGCCGATGAAGCACGAGCGCATCGTCGCCGTTCTGGACAAGCTGAAGGATGCGCTCCGGGAAGACGGGCTCGAAGAGGCCGCCCGCGCCATCATGACCACGGACACCTTCCCCAAGGGTTCGGCCACCGAGATCGAGATGGACGGCAAGACCGTGCGCATCGCCGGGATCGCCAAGGGATCCGGGATGATCGAGCCCGATATGGGCACGATGCTGGTCTATATCTTCACGGATGCCGCCGTGCCGCAGCCGGTGCTGCAATCCATGGTCTCGGCGCTGAATCGCACCACGTTCAACTGCATCACGGTGGACAGCGACACGTCGACATCCGACACCCTTCTGGTCGGCGCGACCGGCGCGTCGGGCGTTCAGGTGAGCGAGCATTCCATCGGCTTCATGGAAGGTCTTCGGCGCGTCATGCTCGATCTCGCCCAGCAGGTCGTGCGCGACGGCGAGGGCGCGACGAAGCTGGTCGAGATCAACGTGACCGGCGCCGCCAGCGATGCCGATGCGCATCGCCACGCCAAATCGATCGCGAATTCGCCTCTCGTCAAGACCGCCATCGCGGGCGAGGACGCGAATTGGGGCCGCGTCGTGATGGCCGTCGGCAAATCCGGCGCGCGCGCCGATCGCGACACGCTCTCGATCTGGTTCGGCGATCTGAAGGTGGCCGAGAACGGCTGGGTCAGTCCCGACTACGACGAGGCGGCGGCTTCGGCCTATATGAAGCGTCAGGAATTGGCGATCCACGTCGATCTCGGTCTCGGTGGCGGCACCGCCCGCGTCTGGACCTGCGATTTGACGCACGGATATATCGACATCAACGCCGATTATCGCTCGTGACGGGAGCGCGTGTATGAAGACCGTGCTCGTCTCGGCTGTCGCGCTGATCGACGCGGACGGCCGGATCCTTCTGGCGCAGCGGCCCGAAGGCAAGTCGATGGCGGGCCTCTGGGAGTTTCCGGGCGGCAAGGTCGAGCCCAGCGAGACACCCGAGGCGGCACTGATCCGGGAGCTGCAGGAGGAACTCGGGATCGACACCTGGGCCAGCTGCCTCGCGCCGCTGACCTTCGCCAGCCATAGTTACGAGACGTTCCATCTGCTCATGCCGCTTTTCGCCTGCCGCAAGTGGGAAGGCATCATTCAAGGGCGAGAGGGGCAGGCGCTCAAATGGGTCTACCCGTCGAAGTTGCGCGACTATCCCATGCCGCCAGCCGATATTCCCCTTATCCCCATACTCCGGGACTGGCTCTGACTGCTGCACTTTGGCGCATAGCGAGTCTCTTTAGATAGCAAAATATCTGTGCCACTCTACGTTAAGGCGAGGTAACGTTAAGTCATGAACGCTACCCGGCGCGAGTCGCGTCGCCAGATCAACATGAGTGGGGGATTACATCATGTATCGCACGATCAAGATCGGAAGCTGCACACTGATCCAGGGTATCTTCGTCGGTGAGCTGCCTGACGGGCGCATCCAGATCGCGGATGGCAACCGGATCTATTGCGGCATTCCGGTCAGCCGGGCCGCCTGAGACGCCTCGGGCAACCGGCCCCGGTCACCACACGAAAAAGGGCGCCCAATCGGGCGCCCTTTTCCATGTCCGGATCTCGGCGAGGATCAATCGAGCGTCCGCGTGATCTCTTCGCGCTCGAAAATCTCGATGACGTCCTCCGGGCGGATATCCTCGTATTTCTCGAACGCCATGCCGCATTCCTGGCCCGACTGAACCTCAGCCACTTCGTCCTTGAAACGCTTGAGCGTCTTGAGCGTGCCTTCGTGGATGACCACGTCGTCGCGCAGCAAGCGAACGCCCGCAGAGCGGCGCGCGACGCCCTCGGTGACGAGACAGCCGGCGACCTTGCCGACGCCCGTGACCTTGAAGACTTCCTTGATCTTGGCGTAGCCGATGAACTTCTCGCGGATCTCGGCACCCAAGAGGCCGGAGGCGGCCGCCTTGATGTCGTCCACGAGGTCGTAGATCACCGAGTAATAGCGGATCTCGACGCCCTTCTGGTTGGCGCTCTGGCGGGCCGGAGCGTTGGCACGGACGTTGAAGCCGATGACCGGCGCGCCCGATGCCTCGGCAAGGCCGATATCGCTCTCGGTGATCGCGCCGACGCCCGAATGCAGCACGCGCACGCGCACCTCTTCGTTGCCGATCTTCTCCATCGCCTGGACGATCGCCTCGGCGCTGCCCTGCACGTCCGCTTTGACGAGAATGGGCAGCTCGGCCACGTTCTTGTCCTGCTTGGCCTGCGCCATCATTTGATCGAGCGTCACCGCGGCACCGGCTGCGGCGCGCTTTTCCTTGGCGGCATTGGCGCGGTATTCGGCGATCTCGCGGGCCTGCGCCTCGGTCTCGACGACGTTGAGAACGTCGCCCGCCTCGGGCGTGCCGTTGAGGCCGAGAACCTCGACCGGGACCGACGGACCCGCCTCGTTGACGCGGTCGCCGTGGTCATTGATGAGCGCACGGACCTTGCCGTACTGCTCGCCCACGACGAAGATGTCGCCCCGGCGCAGCGTGCCCTTCTGAATGAGAACGGTGGCGACGGGGCCGCGGCCCACGTCGAGCTGCGCCTCGATCACGGCGCCTTCCGCGGCGCGGTTCGGATTGGCCTTGAGCTCGAGAATCTCGGCCTGAAGGGCGATCGCCTCCAGAAGCTCGTCGAGACCCTTGCCGCTCTTGGCGCTCACCTCGACATCCTGCACGTCGCCCGACATCGCCTCGACGACGACCTCGTGCTGGAGCAGATCCGTGCGCACCTTCTGGGGATTCGCCTCGGGCTTGTCGATCTTGTTGATGGCCACGATCATCGGCACCTTGGCGGCCTTGGCGTGGTTGATGGCCTCGATGGTCTGCGGCATCACCGCGTCATCGGCGGCCACCACCAGCACGACGATATCCGTCACCTGCGCGCCGCGCGCCCGCATGGACGTGAAGGCCGCGTGACCGGGCGTGTCGAGGAACGAGAGCGTCGCGCCGCTGTCGGTCTTGACCTGATAGGCACCGATATGCTGCGTGATCCCGCCCGCTTCGCCGGCCTGAACCTTGGCGTCGCGGATGGCGTCGAGCAGCGATGTCTTGCCGTGATCGACATGGCCCATGATCGTGATGACGGGCGGACGCGGCTGCATGTCTTCGGGCTTGTCCTCAACCTGTGCGATCACATCCTCCACGTCGGCGTCCGAGACGCGCACGACCCGGTGGCCGAATTCCTCGATGATGAGTTCGGCGGTGTCGGCGTCGATCGCCTGGTTCTGCGTCACCATCATGTCGTTCTGCATGAGCGCCTTGACGACGTCGCCCACACGCTCGGCCATGCGCTGCGCCAGTTCCGCGACGACGATGGTCTCGGGAAGCTGCACGTCGCGGATGATCTTCTCGCGCTCCTGGCTGCCGCCCATCGCCTTCTGGCGAGCGCGCTCCTGCTTGTGCTTCATCGCGGCCATGGATTTCTGGCGGCCGCCTTCGCCGCCAGACAGCGCTTGGTTCAGCGTCAGCTTGCCCGAGCGGCGATTGTCGTCGCCCATGCCCTTGCCCTTGGCGGGGCGCTTGCTTTCGGTGTCGCGCTCCTGCGCCTTGCGCGGCGCGCTCGACGGGGCCGATCCGCGCGGGGCCGAACGGGCACCCTCGGGTTCGGCGACCGGAGCGGCGGCGGCGCTGGCGGCGGCGCGGCGCTGGCGCTCGTCCTCTTCTTCCTTGGCCTTGAGCGCCTCGAGACGCTCCTGCTCCTCGCGCTCCTTGGCCTCGGCCTCCTCGCGGCGGCGCAGGCGCTCTTCCTCGCGCTCTTTCTCCTCAGCCTCGCGGCGCGCGGCGTCTTCGCTTTCGCGCGCCTTCGCGGCCTGAAGCGCCTTCATCCGGCGCTCCATCTCGGCATCCGAAATGCCTGCGGGGCGTTTCGAGGGATCACCGACGGGCGCGGGTTTGCCTGCGCCCGCGACGTTGCCCGCACCCGGCTTGGGCACGACCACGCGCTTGCGCTTGGTTTCCACCACGACGTTCTTGGTGCGCCCATGGCTGAAGCTCTGCTTCACGCTCCCGCCACGCGGACCGCCACGAACACCCAAAGTCTTCTTTCCGTCGTTCTCGCTCATCTGGTCTTCTTTCCTTTCCGATGGCCGCTGCCATCGTCCGAGACGCGCAGGCCCTTGAGCCTTGCCGCCTCCTCTACAACACGTTGCGTCAAACCGCCAGCGGACAGTGCCGCGTGGATCGTGGTTTGTCGCCCGAAGGCCTGTCCCAGCTCATCGGCCGTCAGCCAGCCGATGAATGAGCCGAAATGCGGGGTGCTGAGCTTGGACTTGCCGCGCTCGGACCCATCACTGGCCTGCATCAATACCTGCGCCTCTTCCTTGTCGAGGCTTGCCTTGACTTTCTCGTAGCCCGACACGGCGCGCCCGCCCTTGCGCGCGAGGCTGATGAGGTTCACCACCCGCTGCGCCAGAAGACTTTCGACCCAGTCGGCCAGCGCCTCGGGCACCTGCACCGGCTGTTTCGCGGCGCGGGCGAAAAGGCCCTTCTTGGCCGCCTTCTCGAGCGCGGCCCTGTCGGCTGCCACCCAGATCCCCCGGCCCGGCAGCTTTTCGGCCAGATCCGGTGCGATCTGGCCTTCCGGCCCGACCACGAAACGGATCAGGCCGTGTTTCGGTTGCACCTCGCCCGTGGCGATGCATTTGCGCTCCGGACCATCGCTGCGGTCCTTAGTCTCTCCGCCGCGTCCCATCGGGTGCATACCGGAACCTGCGATCAGGCCCCGGCCTCCTCTTCGTCCGCGTCGCCTTCGTCCTCGGCGTCGCCTTCCATTTCGGTCGGGTCGACCCAGCCGAGCAGGACGCGGGCCGTCATCACCATGTCCTGCGCTTCCTCGAGCGACACGTCGAAGGGCTCGAGCAGACCGTCGTCCTTGACGCGCTCGCCGTCCTGCACGGTCCAGCCGCCGGCCAGTTCCCAATCGGCGCAGGTCGCGAAATCCTCGAGCGTCTTCACGCCGTCCTGCGCCAGTGCCAGCACCATCTGGGGCGTCAGACCCTCGAATTCAACCAGGCTGTCTTCGACGCCCAGCTCGCGCGCCTTGTCCAGCGCCTCCTTGGCCTTGGCTTCGAGAATATCGCGGGCGCGGGCCTGAAGCTCGCCGGCGGTGTCCTCGTCGACACCGTCGATCACCAGAAGCTCGTCAAGCTCGACATAGGCCACTTCCTCAAGGTTGGTAAAGCCCTCCGAGACCAGAAGCTGCGCGAAGAACTCGTCGAGATCGAGCGTCTCCATGAAGAGCGCGGTGCGCTCCTCGAATTCCTTCTGGCGGCGCTCGCTATCCTCGGCCTCGGTCATGATGTCGATGTCGAGACCGGTGAGCTGGCTGGCCAGACGCACGTTCTGGCCGCGGCGGCCGATGGCGAGGCTCAGCTGATCCTCAGGCACGACCACGTCGATCTTGCCGGCCTCCTCATCGAGAACGACCTTGCTGACCTCGGCGGGCTGCAACGCGTTCACGAGGAAAGTGGGCTGATCGTCGTTCCACGGGATGATGTCGATCTTCTCGCCCTGAAGCTCGTTCACGACGGCCTGAACGCGGCTGCCGCGCATGCCGACGCAGGCGCCGACCGGATCGATCGAATTGTCGTAGGAGATGACGGCGATCTTGGCGCGGCTGCCGGGATCGCGGGCGACGGCCTTGATCTCGATGATGCCGTCATAGATCTCGGGCACTTCCATCTTGAACAGCTCGGCCATGAATTCCGGCGCAGTTCGCGACAGGAAGATCTGCGGGCCGCGCTGCTCGCGGCGCACATCCTTGATGTAGCAGCGGATGCGGTCGTTCGGGCGGTACGCCTCGCGGCCGATCTTCTCGTTGCGGCGCAGGATGGCTTCGCCGCGGCCCACATCGACGATGACGTTGCCGTATTCCTCGCGCTTGACCAGACCATTGATGATGGTCCCGGCGCGATCCTTGAATTCCTCGAACTGGCGGTCACGCTCGGCTTCGCGGACCTTTTGCAGGATCACCTGCTTGGCCGATTGCGCGGCGATGCGGCCCATCTCGACAGGCGGGACCTCTTCTTCGAAGGTATCGCCGATCTGCGGACCGGCGGCGAAATCCTCGACCGGCTGGCCACCGCGCATCCAGACAGCGCCGCCTTTCTGCGCGGGCTCAAAATAAGGGCGGGCCTGCTCGGCGGTGAACTCGGCCTGGTAATTTTCAACGGCGTCATCCTCGACCACGGTGCGCACGCGGGTGAAGGTCGCGCGACCCGTCTTGCGATCGATGCTGACGCGGATGTCCATCTCGGCGCCATAGCGCGACTTGGCGGCGCGGCTGAGCGATTCTTCCATCGCCTCGACCACCAGACCGGGGTCGATCATCTTTTCGCGGGCGACGGCCTCGGCGGTCTGCAACAGCTCGAGCTGGTTTGCGGATGTGATTGCCATGGATTTCAGTCCTCCTCAGAACCGGTATCTGTCTGGATTTCGTCAAATTCGGTTTCGTTGATGCTGCCCGCCGCCTTGCGCTGGCGCAGCATTTCTCGGATCAGCTCGTCGGTCAGCACCAGCTTGGCGTCGGCCAGCCAGTCGAATTCGAGGCCGATGGTGACGGTCTCGGCGCCCTCTTCGACGTTGATGAGCACCTCGGTGCCCTCTGTCCCGGCCAGAACGCCCTTGAAGCGCTTGCGTCCGTCGATCAGCTCGCTCGTCTCGATCTTGGCCTCGTAGCCTTCGAACGCGTCGAAATCCTTGAGCCGCGTCAGCGGGCGGTCGATGCCGGGGCTGCTGACCTCGAGCGTGTAGGCGTCGGTGATCGGATCCTCGACATCGAGCGTCGCGCTCACCGCCGTGCTGACCGCCGCGCATTCGTCCACCTCGATGCCGCCATCGGGGCGATCGACCATGATCTGAAGCGTGTGATGCTTGCCGCCCATCAGACGCACGCGCACCAGCTCGAGCCCGAGATCCTCGATCACCGGAGTGATGATCTCGGCCAGGCGGCGGTCGATGGCGGCTTTGGCGATAAGGTCGTTGGTCATGGTCTCGTCGATCTGGGTCGGGGCTGTCTGGGTCGGGGCTGTGGTTCAGGCACAAAAAAACGGGCGCGCGGCCCGTCACGAATTCCGGTGGTTTGCCTTGGTGTGGACCCGAGGCGCGCCGCTGTTGAGGGGGATATAGGCGCTCGCGTCCCGAGGTGCAAGCGATTTGCGCCGCCCCCTCGGACCGGGGGCGGCGCCGCTCCGCCTATTCGGCGGCGAAGAGAACCGGAGTCGCGTGCGCGATCACCATCCAATGCGGCGCCTGCGCACCGAAGGCCACGCCCTCGAGGTCGTCCGCGTGCCCGTCGATGGGCCGCGCGGGCGTCATCGCCGGACGGGCGCGCCAGACCGCCTGCTCGGCCTTCGGCAGACGCGGCAGGCTCCGCTCGGCGACCAGCAGCGATTCGACCGGCAGGTTCGCGACGCCGAGGATCTCATGCGTCTCGAGCAGGATGTTGTAATATTCCGCGCTGGCCACGCCCCGCATCCGGCGCACACCGCGCAAGCCGGTCAGCTTGCAGGCCGCGACGAGACGCTCCTCGCCGGTAGCCGTATCGCGCATCATGACGCGGTGCTGCGGCGAAAGGCGCACATCCTGCGCCGGTATCCCGTCGCCCAGCGCCCCTGCGGCGATCAGCACGGGACGGCGCCGGTCTTCGCGATCCCGGAAGACGCGGGTTTCGTGCAGCATCATGCGCACCCGCGCCGCGCCGCCGTCACGGGTCAGCACCATGTCGCCTTCGCGCAGATGCTCGACCGCGACGGGGCCGCGCGCCGTCTCGACCGGCATGCCTGCGCAGATGCAGATGGGGCCGTTCACCGATTCCACGTTGGCGGGGCGCAGATCACCCTTCGAGACGTTCTGAAGGCGCAGCGTGTTGCCGTTGTCGAAGGTGAAGAGCGTGTCGGCGCCGTCTTGCGTCATGCGCGCCTCGGCATCGCGGAAACGCGCGATCTCGGCCATGTCGAAGGCGAGACGATCATTCACCACGTCGAAATCGCTGATGACGTCGTCACCATTGCCGTCTCTGACGACGTAGCGATCCGCGCCCGCGCCGCCCGCCATCGTGTCGTTTCCGGTGCCGCCCGACAGCGTATCGTCGCCTTCGTCCCCGAGAAGCTGGTCATCGCCCGCGCCGCCCGAGACCGAATCGCGGCCGTCCCCGCCCTTGACCACGTCGTTGCCCTCGTCGCCGCCGACGGTGTCGTCGCCTGCGCCGCCATCGATGAGGTCGTTGTCCACCCCGCCGGCGATCCGATCATTCCCGGCATCGCCATAAAGCGTATCGTTTCCGCCCAGCCCGTCGATGGTATCGTTGTCCGCGCCGCCGTAGATCAGATCCTCGTCTGCGCCACCACCGATGCTGTCGTTGCCCGTGCCGCCATAGATCGTATCGCGGCCTTCCTCGCCGCCGAGGAAATCGTTGCCGTCGTCGCCGTAGATCAGATCGTTGCCGGTGCCGCCGCCGCCGGTGTCATTGCCCCCGCCGCCATAGATCGTGTCGTTTCCCGCGTCGCCGAAGAAACGGTCGTCGCCGTCTCTCGCGAACATAAGGTCACTGCCTTCTCCACCGTCCAGCGTGTCGCGGCCGGCGCCGGCGTCCAACGAGTCGGCGCCTTGGTTGCCGGCGAGGTAATCGTTGCCTTCACCGCCCAAGAGCACATCGTTGCCCTCGTTACCGTAGAGGTCGTCATCCCCCGCCTCTCCGATTATGGTGTCGTTGCCGAGGCCGCCGCCGACGAGATCGTCACCGGCACCCGTGCGGATGGCGTCATTCCCATCGTCGCCCCAGACCACGTCATTTTCGGCGCCGGTGATGATCGTGTCGTTTCCGCTGGTGCCGCTTACAAATGCCACGTGCGCTCTCCGCTTTGGTTGCAAGAGAGATAACGGATTCAGGTTGCGCGCATCTTACGCACTCAACCGAATTTTATCTTAAGATACCTACAGTTCTAACGATGCAGGCGCGCGCGCAGCCCGTCCATGACGCGTATTAGCTCGGCGCTGATCCCCGGCTCGCTGAGCGCGTGGCCCGCGACGGGGATCATGTGCAGGCGGCAGCCGTGCCACGCGTTCGAGAGCGCATGCGCCGTGACGGGCGGGCAAATCATGTCGAAGCGGCCCTGCACGATCGTGCCGGGCACGTGGCGGAGGCTTTCGACATTGTCCATGATCCAGCCGTCATGCGCGAGAAAGCCGCCGTTGATGAAGTAATGATTTTCGAGCCGCGCAAAGGCGCGCGCGTATTCGGCGGGGCTGTCCCCGCCCGCCCCGGTCGAGCGGACCGTCGCCAGCGCGTTCTCCCACCCGCTCCAGGCCTTGGCGTGCAGCACCTCGGTATGGTGATCGCCGGAAAAGAGCCGCTTGTGATAGGCGGCGATCATGTCGCCGCGCTCGTCCTCGGGAATGAGCCCCTCGAAGCGGGCCCAGGTCTCGGGCCAGAACATGCCCGCGCCGCCGCCATAGAACCAGTCGAGCTCGGCCCGCGTCATGGTGAAGACGCCGCGCAGCACCAGATGGAGGCAGCGCGTGGGATGGGTGATGCCGTAGATCAGCGCGAGGGTCGCGCCCCAGCTTCCGCCGAAGACGGCCCAGCGCTCGATGCCGAAGGTCGTGCGGATCAGCTCGATATCGTCCACGAGATGCCAGGTCGTGTTCGCCTCGACCGAGGCATGCGGGCGCGAGCGGCCGCAACCGCGCTGATCGAAGAGGATTATGCGGTAGATGGCGGGATCGAAATAGCGGCGCATCGCGGGGCTGCACCCGCCGCCGGGGCCGCCATGCAGGACCACGACGGGAATACCGTCCGCATTGCCGGACTGCTCGACATAGACCTCATGACCGTCGCCGACATCCAGCATGCGCCGGTCAAAAGGCTCGATCGGCGGATAGAGATACTGGACTGCGCTTTTCGGTCCCGAGATTTTATCCATGACCGCCCTATGTTATCAGACGCGATCAAATGAACACACGGAGAGCGGAATGCAAAGGGCAGCATCCACGATAGACGATGCCGAAGTCGCCAAATTCCAGGCCATGGCCGAGGAGTGGTGGGACCCCACCGGAAAGTTCAAGCCGCTGCACATGATGAACCCGTGCCGGCTGGATTACATCACGCAGCAAATCGCCGCCGAGTTCGAGCGTGATCTGAGCGCGGATGCGCCCTTCGCCGGGCTGCGCATCCTCGATATCGGCTGCGGCGGGGGCCTTCTGGCCGAGCCCATGGCGCGGCTGGGCGCCGATGTGGTCGGCGCCGACGCCGCCGAGCGCAACATCCCGGTGGCCCGGCTTCACGCCAAGCAATCGGGACTCGAGATCGACTATCGCCACACCACCGCCGAGGCGCTGGCCGAGGCGGGCGAGCGGTTCGATGCCGTGCTCAACATGGAAGTGGTCGAGCATGTGGCCGATCCGCTGGCCTATCTGACGGCCTGCCACGATCTGCTGAAACCCGGCGGGCTTCAGATCTGCTCGACGCTGAACCGCAACCCGAAAAGCTATGTCATGGCCATCATCGGCGCCGAGCATGTGATGCGCTGGCTGCCCAAGGGCACGCATGACTGGAAAAAATTCATCACGCCCGACGAGCTTTACGATCTGCTGCGGCAGGCAGGGCTGGAGCCGGTGGACCGCAAGGGCTTCGTTTTCAACCCGATCAGCTGGAAATGGTCGATCTCGGACCGGGATCTGAGCTGCAATTACGTCACCGCGAGCCGCCGTCCGGACGCGGCCTAATCCTTGGGCTCGAGCCGGGCACGCAGGCTGCGCAGGACCGGAAGGGCCGCGCGCACCTTGTCGTCCCCCAGCTCGGTCACGACCTCCGAGATGAGGGGCGTGATCGCGTCGAGCGCGGCATCGCGGGCCTTGCGCCCGGCCGGGCTGATCGACACGCGCTTGCGGCGGGCATCGTCCCAATCCGGCCGGATATGGACGTATCCGGCCCATTCCAGCTTGTGCAGCGTGTTGGTCATCGCGCCACGCGTGACGTGAAAGCTCTTGGCAAGCTCGGCGGGGGTACGCTCCAGCCCGGCGCGGGCGAGGTGGTTCAGCACCGAGAAATGCGAGACCTCCATGCCCTTGGGCAGAATGCGGCTCAGCTGGTTGCGAATGAGCTGGTCGTTCGTGAGGATCTCGCTGAAAAGCGCGACGGCAAGCGAATTGGTGCGCGCATCATCCATCAGGGTCCGCCGAATTCCACATCATGCATCAGCGCCGGGATGCGCTGACGCGCTTGTGCCACTTCGGGAAGGTGCAGATCAACGTAAATCACCCCCGTGCCCTCGCCGCCATCCGCCAGCACGTCGCCCCACGGCCCGACGGCGAGGCTGTGCCCATAGGTCCGGCGCGGCGCGCCGCCGGCGGCTTCGTGGGTGCCGGTCTGCGCCGGGGCCAGCACGAAGGCGCCCGTCTCGATCGCCCGCGCGCGCAGGAGCATGTGCCAATGCGCGGCGCCCGTGACCTGCGAGAAGGCAGAGGGCACCGTCAGGATGCGCGCGCCCTTCTGCGCGAGGCCGCGGTAGAGATGCGGGAACCGGATGTCGTAGCAGATCGTCATGCCGACAGGGCCGAACGGCGCTTGGGCCAAGACCGCTCTTGTGCCGGGGCGATAACCTGCGGATTCGCGATAGCTCTCGCTGTCGCTGATCGTCACGTCGAACATGTGAATCTTGTCGTAGCGCGCCACGATGGCACCGTTGGGCGCGACGAGGAACGAGCGGTTGGCGAAGCGCCCGTCCGCATCCGAAGTCTTGAGCGCGAGCGAGCCTATCAGGAGCCAGACGCCCCGCCGCGACGCGAGATCGCGCAGCGCGGCGAGCGTGATGTCCTCCGCCTCCGTTTGAAGCACCTCCAGCTGGCGGCTACGGCTCGCAGAGACGCAATTCGTCACCTCGGGCGTCAGGATGAAGTCGGCGCCGCCGTCCGCCGCCTCCTGGATCAGCGCGGCGGTCAAGGGCAGGTTGCGCGCCGGATCGTCACCGCTGCACAGCTGGATCAGCGCGGCCTTCATCCCTTCAGGAGGGCGTCCAGCTTGCCGGCCCGGTCGAGCGCATAGAGATCGTCGCAGCCGCCGACATGCACTTCGCCCACGAAGATCTGCGGCACGGTGCGCCCGCCATTGGCACGCTGCGTCATCTCGGCGCGGCGCTCGGGCTGGCGCGCGATGTCGATCTCGGAGAAGTTCACCCCTTTTTGCGACAGGAGCCGCTTGGCGGCGGTGCAGAAGCCGCAGAGCGGCGAGGTATAGATATCGACGGCGGGCATGGAACGCTCCTTGAATTCAGGCTTCGTGCTGAACCTAGGCATCCTTGGACGCGCGCGCCAGTACCAGAATATTCACGCCGGCGGCCCCGGCGGCGAGGCAGGCCTCCGCCCCGGCCGCGAGAGTCGCGCCCGAGGTCATCACGTCATCGACGAGGAGGACATGCCGTCCCGCAACGATGATACGTCGGCGCGGATGCACCCGGATCGTGCCCTCCATCGTTGCGAAACGCGCATCGCGCCCCATCCCGCCCAGCGTCGGCGTGGCGCGCGGCCGGACCAGCAGATCGGGGCAATCGGGGCGATCCAGCGCACGCGCCACCGCGCGCGACAGCAGCGCCGACTGGTTGTAGCGCCGCCTGAGCAGGCGAAACCAGTGGAGCGGGATGGGAGCGATCAGCGTATCGGGCTGCAAGAGGGGCTGCGCTGCGCGCGCCATCCAGAGGGCGGCGGGCCGGACGATATCATGCCTGTCGCCGTGTTTGAGCTTGAGCACCATCTTGCGCCCGTTCCCGGCATACCGCACCGCCGCGCGGCCCGCGCCCCAGGGGCGATGGATGCGCAAGCAATCGTCGCAGTTCAGGAGATCCTCCGGCGCGTCGGGCCCGGCGGGCAAGGGGGTGCCGCAGCCGTTGCAGACCTGCCCCGCGATGAAGGGTGTATCGCGCCAGCACGCACCGCAGAGGCCGAAATCGCTGTCCACGAGATCGCCGCAGAGCGAGCAGCGCGCGGGATAGATCAGCCGGATGGCGGATTGAAACCGGTCGGCCTTCATCTATATGTCGCCCCCATGACCAAGGCATTCCACCCATGACCCGGACGCTCACCGATCGCGGCGCCCTCCTGCGCCAGCGCGCCCGCGCAGAGCGGCGCGGTGCGGCGCTGTTCCTGCACGATGCGGCCATCGCCGAAGTGCAGGATCGTCTGGAGATGGTTAACAAAGCGTTTACCGCTCCCGCCCTCGTCACCGGCTGGCCCGATCACTGGCGCGATGTGATTGGTGGCGCGACCATCGTGCCCGATGACGAGACGCTCGCGCTCGAGCCCGAGGCGCATGATCTGGTGGTGCATGCGATGGCGATGCATTGGGCGAACGATCCCGTCGGGCAGCTCATCCAATGCCGCAGGGCGTTGCGGCCCGATGGCCTCTTTCTCGGCATCATGCCGGGCGGCACCACATTGCACCAGTTGCGCGCCAGTCTCGCGCAGGCGGAGGCTGAGGTGACGGGCGGCCTTTCGCCGCGCGTCGTGCCGACCGCAGAGGTGCGCGATCTGGGCGGGCTTCTGCAACGGGCGGGCATGACGCTCCCGGTGGTGGACAGTGTGCCGCTCAGCGCCAGCTATGCCGACATGACCGCCCTGATGCGCGATCTGCGCGCCATGGGCGAGGGCAACGCGATGGAGGCCCGCGCGCGTAAATTCACCCGCCGCGCGGTTTTCGAGCGGGCCGGCGAGATCTATGCCCAGAGCTTCGGAACCGAGGACGGGCGCATAGGCGCCACCTACGATCTGATCTGCCTCACCGGCTGGTCGCCCGACGCCTCGCAGCCGCAACCGCTGCGCCCCGGCTCGGCCAAGGCCCGGCTGGCCGACGCGCTCGGCACGAACGAGACGCCTTTGCGCGATTGACCCCCGCGCCCATTCGCTTATGTCGGCCCATGAGCCGCCCGCATGAAAAGGACCGACAGACGATGACCGAGCCCGCCAAGGATGCCACCTGCCCCGTACACGCGCCCAAGGATCACCCGAAGGTGCCGCGGGAGAAGACGGGCATTCTGCTGGCCAATCTCGGGACTCCCGACAATTACGACTATTGGTCGATGCGCCGCTATCTCAACGAGTTTCTCTCGGATCGCCGCGTGATCGATTATGCGCCCTGGAAATGGCAGCCGCTCTTGCAGCTCATCATCCTCACCAAGCGCCCCTTCACAAGCGGCGCCGCCTACAAGTCGATCTGGAACGAGGAAAAGGGCGAAAGCCCCCTGATGACGATCACCCGCGATCAGACCGAAGCGCTGCGTGCCGCGCTCACGGCGGAATACGGCGACGAGGTGATGGTCGATTTCTGCATGCGCTACGGCAACCCCTCGACCCAGTCGAAGGTGCGCGAAATGACCGAGGCGGGCTGCACGCGCATCCTCTTTTTCCCGCTCTATCCACAATATGCCGGAGCGACCTCCGCCACGGCGAACGATCAGTTCTTTCGCGCGCTGATGAAGGAGACGCGCCAGCCCGCCGCGCGCACGGTCGAGCCCTATTTCGACCATCCGCATTACATCGAGGCGCTCGCGCGCTCGATCGAGGAGGCCTATGCCGGCGAGATCGACCCCGAGATCCTCGTCGTCTCGTATCACGGCATGCCCAAGCGTTACCTGATGCAGGGCGATCCTTATCATTGCCAATGCCAGAAGACGACGCGCCTCCTGAAGGAGCGGCTGGGCTGGAGCGACACGCAGATCACGACAACCTTCCAGTCGGTCTTCGGACCGGAGGAGTGGCTCAAGCCCTACACGGTCGATGAAGTGGCGCGCCTCGCCAAGGAAGAGGGCAAGAAGCGTATCGCCGTCGTCGCGCCGGCCTTCTCCGCCGATTGCATCGAAACGCTGGAAGAGATCAACGAGGAGATCCGCGAAAGCTTCGAGGAGGCGGGCGGCGAGGAGTTCACCTATATCCCCTGCCTCAACGACGGTCCCGCGCATATCGAGGCGCTAGCCGATGTCATCCGCGAAAACCTCGGCGGCTGGGTGACCGACAGGCCGAGTTGAACCTGCACCGCGAAAACGGAAAAGACGCCGGACCTTTCGATCCGGCGTCTCTTTTGTCTGTTGTCAGACGAAGAACATTCAAGGCGGCCGGAAATCGGCCTGCCCGAAATGCTTAGTCGGCTGCGATCACAGCTGCGACGATCGCCAGAACGACCAGCGGAACCCAGACGCCAGCTGCCGACGAGCTTGCATTGGTTTCTTCGACGATAACCGGAGCCTCCATCACGGGAGCCTCCATGTTGCCTGCGAATGCGGTGGAAGCAGCGGCGGACAGAGCAGCGGCGAGAACGAGTTTCTTCATTGTATCCTCCAGAAATTAGCGTGACGTCGCATCTTGCGACGGCAAGCACCCAAGACGTTTACCTCGTGTCAATTCTCTAATCAGCAAATTTGCGTGATTGCAATTGCAACTTGATGCCAAACCGCGACCACGGGCCGCAATATCGTCAAATAAGCAACACTTGAGTGCCCACTTTCGCGAGGCCGAAGAGTTCCGCGATATGCTCGTTGTAGAGGCCGATGCACCCGTTGGACGACCGGCGACCGATCTTGCGCGTGTCGTGCGTGCCGTGGATGCGGTAGTATTTCCATCCGAGGTAGAGCGCATGCGTGCCGAGCGGATTGTCCGGCCCCGGCGGCACGAAGGCCGGCCATTCGGGATTGCGCTTGAGCATGTTCGGCGTCGGAGACCAGCTCGGCCCCTCGACCTTGCGCGTCACGCGCGTGCGCCCGCGCCGTGTCAGCTCCTCCGACAGCGGGATCGAAGACGGGTAGAGTTTGTAGGTGCGCCCGTCCTCGCTCCAGTAGTGCAAAGCGCGCGAATCGATGTCGACGAGCACGGCCCCGTTGCGCAGAGACTTGAAATAGGGCTGCCATGTCATCGACCGGAAGCTCGAGATGTTGCGGCGCACGCTTTGCGTGATCTCGCGCTCCATCTCGATCGTGCCCGTGCTCTGGGCCAGGGCCGGCGTTCCGATTACGGCAGCGGCACCCGCCAGGAAGTTTCTTCTATTCAATGGCTTGAAAGGGGTCTGGGTCACTTTTGCCTCCATGGCGAATGGATTGCGCGGAATGGGAGGTATCATATGGCGCGAATGTCGCAGTCGCAATTCAAACCGGGGCGGGTGGCGAAGTTCCGAGCATGTGGGTTTGAATCGCAACGCAGGCGCCTGTAGGGAATAAGAAAACAATAAGATGGATGGTTCTCCTCCCATGTCGCGCATTCTGGTCCTCGTCATCTCCGCCCTGCTCGCCCTTTCCGCCTGCGCGCCGCCCCCGCCGCCCCCGCCGCAGATCGGCGCGGATGGCAAGCCGCTGCCCAAGGTCTACCGCATCCGGGCGGGCGACGCGTCGGCGATCCAGTTCCGTATGCTCGACTCGGTGAACGCGCTGCGCAGTGCCGCGGGCCGTCAGCCCGTCGAACTCAATGCCCAGCTCAACGCCGCCGCCGCGACCCATTCGCGCGACATGTCGGTCCAGAACCGGCCCTGGCATTTCGGATCGGACGGCTCCTCGCCGATCGACCGGATCGAGCGTGTGGGCTACACCGGCGGCCTTGTCGGCGAGGCGATTTCGGAAACCTACGAGACCGAGCTCGAGACGCTGGCCGCTTGGATGGAAGAGCCGGGCACGCGCAGCGTGATCCTTTCGCCGCAAGCGACCCAGATGGGCTTTTCGTGGCTTCAGGAAAACAACGGCAAGATCTGGTGGACGCTGGTGATGGGCCGCTGAGGCCAGCCGCGCAGCAAAAAGCCGGGGCAGGCCGCCCCGGCTCTTTCGTCTTTCAGGAACCGCTCGCGCCCGGACCGCCAGCGCGGGCAGAGGTCAGGGATAAAGCGTGATCGGCGTTCCGTCCTTCACCATCGCATAGATCCATTCCATTTCCTTGTTGGTCACGGCGATGCAGCCCGCCGTCCAGTCGATCCCCTTGCGCTTTCCCTTGAAGCCATTGGGCTGGCCGTGGATGAAGATATCGCCGCCCGGACTCTTGCCGCGCTCGCGGGCCAGCGCGCGGTCGAGCGCGTTTGGATAGGAAATGCCGATCGACAGATGGAACTTGCTGTTCGGATTGCGCCGGTCGATGAGATATGTCCCCTCCGGCGTGCGCCCGTCGCCTTCCTCGGCCTTGTGACCCACAGGCGCGAAGCCGAGGTCGAAATCATACGCCTCCAGCACCCGGTCATGGTGCAGAAGATACATCTTGCGCTCGGTTTTCTTGACCACGACATGCGTGACCTCGGGGCCGTTATACGTCTTGAATTTGGAGCTACAGGCCGAAAGGCCCACAACCATCAACGCAACGGCCAGGAATCTGAAGAAACTCACGTGCCCACCTCGGTTTTGTGTTTTTCGCCCTAGATACCGCAAAACCGGGCGACCGAGATAGGGGGAAAACCGCCGCAGGGGCCTAAATTCGCGACAGGCGGGCCACGAGCTCGATATGGCTCGACCAGCGGAACTGGTCGACGACGCGCACGGCCTCGAGCCGATAGCCCGCCGCCACGGCCTGCGCCGCGTCGCGCGCGAAGGTGACGGGACTGCACGAGACGTAGGCGATACGCGGCACGCCGGCCCCGATCAGCTCGGCCATCTGCGCCTCGGCGCCCGCGCGGGGCGGGTCGATCACGGCGGCGTCGAACCTCGCCAGCTCGTCCGGCAGAAGGGGCCGCCGAAAGAGATCGCGCGTCTCGGTGGTGACTTCCTTGAGACCCTCGGCTTTGCGCCAACCGGCACCCAGCGCCTCGGTCATGGCGGCGTCGCCCTCGACGGCATGCACCCGCGCGGTGCGAGCGAGCGGCAGGGCGAAGGTGCCGCATCCGGCGAAGAGATCGACGATGCGCCCGGCGCCGTCCAGCGCGGCGCGCACATCGGCCAAGAGCGCGGCTTCGCCCTCGGCGGTAGCTTGCAGGAAGGCGCCCGGGGGCGGCACCACGTCCACCGTCCCGAAGCGCTGCACCGGTGCCTCGCGCATTGCGATCACCTCGCCCTCCCACGCGAGCCGCGCAAGGCTCAGCGTTTCGGCCAGTTGCGCAAGCTGCGCGCGCAGCGGCCCATCGAGAGGCTTGCCCCCCGTCACATTCACGTCGAGCCCGGCGCGCGACAGGCAGACCGCGACATCGAGACTGCCCTTGCGCGTGCCAACCTCCTGCGCCAGCGCCTCGGCCATGGGAATGGCGCGCATGAGGTCAGGATGCAGAAGGCGGCAGTCCGGAATTTCGATGATGACGTCCGACGCGCGTCCGTGAAAGCCCGCCATCGCGCCCTTCTTGGTCCGCCGCGCCGAGAGCGTCGCGCGCCGCCGCGCCTGCGCGGGCGAGGTCGCGATGGGCAGAAACGGCGCGTCGATCCCGTGCGCCGCAAGTGCGGTGCGCACCACATCTTCCTTGAAGCGCGCCACAAAATCATCGTCGGCATGCTGCAACTGGCAGCCGCCGCAGGCCTTGAAATGGCGGCAAGGCGGCGCGACGCGCCGGTCGCTCGGCGTCTCGATGCGGATATCGGTGAGGCGCTGGCCCTCGAGCATGCCGGTCACCCGCTCGCCCGGCAGCGTCATGGGTGCGAAGACCGGCCCGGCGGCGATGCCGTCGCCATGATGGCCCAGCCGTTCGATCAGATGGCTCATGCGCCCTCCTCCAGAAGCTCTTCCCGGCTCAGCGCGAAATCCGACGCGATCCAGCGCGCCTCGAGCGCCTTCAGCCGCGCGCCCAGCGCCGCACCCTGCAAGGCGGGCATGAGATCGGCGGCCGCGACGGGAAAGACCTGCCGCGCGCCGCGCGCCGCCGCCGCGAGCGCGCCCGCATCGAGCGGCTGCTGCAAGAGCGCGGACCGCAGAAGCAGGATATCGCGGGCCGCCTCGGCGCCGTGCAGATACCCGAGCGCGCCCGGACGCTCGATGCGTCCCGCACCCTCGCGCAGCGTCTCGAGCCGTGCGGCATCAACGCGGCTGAGCCGAAGCCGGTCACGCAGATCCTCACCGCCCAGCGCCGCGAGGCGCCGGATGGGATCGTGCGACACATGCGCCTCGCCTTCGAGATGAACGAGCGGCGCCAGCGCCGCGGGATCGGAACCCGGCAGAACCCGCGCCAGCGCGCCGGACTGCGCCATCGCGGCCATGGCAAGGGCGGGGTCGGGCGCGGCCAGAAGGCGCAGCATCTCGCCCCCGACCCGCTCGCGCGCCAGCGTCTCGAGCCCGTCCAGATTCTCCACCACCGCCGCCAGCCCCTCGGGATCTATGCCGCGCTGGCCGCCATATTGCGCATGAAACCGAAAGAAGCGCAGGCTGCGCAGATAATCCTCGCGAATGCGCGTGCCCGCATCCTCTATGAAGCGCACGCGCCGCGCCATGAGATCGGGCAGCCCGCCGAGCGGGTCGATCACCTCGCCATCCGCAGCGGCATAAAGCGCGTTCATCGTGAAATCGCGGCGGCGCGCATCCTCGGTCATGTCGTCGGTGAAGGCGACGATCGCATGCCGTCCATCGGTCTCGACATCGCGGCGAAAGGTGGTGATCTCAAACGGCGTGCCTTCGGCGATCAGGGTGACGGTGCCGTGCTCGATGCCCGTCGGCACCGCCTTGAGCCCCGCCGCCTCGGCCAGAGTCAGCATCGCGTCAGGCTCGGCATCCGTGGCGAGATCAAGATCGCCCACAGGCTCGTTCAGGAGAGCGTTGCGCACGGCGCCGCCCACCAGCCAGACGCGGTGCCCCGCCGCCTCGAAAGCCGCGAAGATCGCGCGCAGCGGCGCGGCGGTGAGCCAGGGCGCCTCGATCTTCATGACCGGCCCGCCACATCGGCCAGCGCGCGCAGCATCCGCGCGGTCGCGCCCCAGATGTAGTAAGGCCCGAACGGGACCGTGTAATAGCGCCGCATCGTGCCGCGCCAATAGCGCGCCTCGACCCGAAAGCGGGCGGGATCGAGCACATGGGCGAGCGGCACGTCGAAGACCTCGGCGACCTCCCCGGCCTCCGGCACGGGCGTGAAGGGCGCGCGAACGCGGCCAATGACGGGCGTGACCATGTAGCCCGTGACGGTCTCATGCTCGGGCAGATGGCCCAGCACCTCGACATTCGACGGCGCGAGGCCGATCTCCTCATGCGCCTCGCGCAGGGCGGCGGCGGTCACGTCGGCATCGCACTCGTCCTGCTTGCCGCCCGGAAAGGCGATCTGGCCCGGATGCTGCTTGAGCACCGAGGAGCGCTGCGTCAGCAGGAGCCGCGCACCGTGCGGCGTCATCATCAGCGGCACCAGCACACCGGCGGGGCGCAGCTTGCGCCCTTCGGGCAACACCGTCTCGGGGTTCAAATCGAAATCGGAGGTCGCCGCATGCGGGCGGCCCAGCGCGGCGGCGATCTCCGCGATGGGATCGGGCGCACTCATGCCCCGTCTTGACCGCCCGGATCGTCCGCCTCGAAACCGAGCGTCGCCGGGTCCATTTCGTAATGGGCGCCGCAGAACTGGCAGTCGGCGGTCACGAAACCCTCTTCGGTCGTCATCGTGGCGATATCGCGCGCCGAGTAGATCGACAGGCTCTGCCGCACGCGATCCTCCGAGCAGGTGCAGCCGAAGCGCACGGGCTGCGCATCGAAGACGCGCGGCGCCTCCTCATGGAAGAGCCGCAGCAGAAGGTCCGTCGGCGCGACGCTCGGCCCGATGAGCTCGAGCGCATCGACCGTGTCGAGCAGGATGTTCGCGCGGCTCCAGTTCTCGCCCTCCGGCCCGTTCGGCACCACGTCCTCCGGCTGGAGCAATCCGCCCTCGCCCGTGCCGCCATCGGTCGCCGGGGCGAAGGGCGAGGCCTTGGGCATGTGCTGAAGCATGATGCCGCCTGCGCGCCAATGCTCGACGCCGCCCGTCTCGGTCGAGCGGCCGAAGCTGAGCGAGAATCGCGTCGGGATCTGCTCGGACTGCGCGAAATAGGCCTCGGCGCAGGCGCTCAGACTGCCGCCCGCGAGGGGCGTGATCCCTTGATAAGGCGTCGTGCCCTTGCCTTGGTCGATCATGATCGCGAAATAGCCCTCGCCGACCTGCGCGAAGGGATCGGCTTCGGTCAGGCGCGCGGGATCATAGCTTGCGTAGGCGCGGATGCGGGCCGGCTCGCCTTCGACCTGGGGGCCGTAATAGTCGGTTGCGATCATCCGCACCGGACCGTTCGACTGCACCTGAAGCGAGAGCTTCCAGCGCAGCTTGATCGTCTGGCCGATGAGCGCGGTCAGGATGGCCATCTCGGCCACCAGCGCCTCGACCACGGGCGGGTACTCATGCTGCTTCAGGATTCCGCCCAACACCCCGTCGAGCCGCGCGATGCGGCCGCGGATGTCCGAGTTATCGAGCTGGAACGGCAGAACCGTGTCGTCCCAAGCGATTTTGTCACCGAAAGTCATGGGGGTTTCCTTATGTGCCGTGGCTTGGCATATCGCGAAGAGATAGGCAGGAGCAACCCGGCGTCGAGCAGGAGCAAGCCAATGATACCACGTGTCGGAGAGCCGCCATTGCCCGGGCAGCGCTACAGGCTGCGCCACGGCGTCTATGCCCTTCTGCCTGCGCGGAACGGTCTTCTGGTGACGTTGCAGCACGATCCCGAGCCAGAATTGCAGTTGCCGGGGGGCGGAATCGATCCGGGCGAATCGCCGCTGCGGGCGCTGCACCGCGAAGTCATGGAGGAAACCGGCTGGACCATCGCGGCGCCGCGCCGGATGGGCGCGTTCCGCCGGTTCGTCTTCATGCCGGAATACGACATGTGGGCCGAGAAGCTGTGCACGATCTACCTCGCGCAGCCCGTGCGACAGGTCCGC
The DNA here is from genome assembly GCF_043661195.1 of Roseovarius aquimarinus. Taxonomy (NCBI): domain Bacteria; kingdom Pseudomonadati; phylum Pseudomonadota; class Alphaproteobacteria; order Rhodobacterales; family Roseobacteraceae; genus Roseovarius; species Roseovarius aquimarinus. The sequence continues at coordinate 267,063 of NZ_JBIHMM010000003.1, read as the reverse complement.
GCGCCGACCGAGCCGGGGCACACGGCGCTTGTCGTGGATGCGGGCATGGCGGCGGCCGAGCTCGGCAACGAGGGCGACAGGATGTTCGTCAGGCGCTGGGCGGCGCGGGCTTGATTTCGAGCAGGACGGCAGAGACGTCATCGGCGAAATTGTCGGTGCCGGCGAAATCCGCGAGCTTCCAGATCATCGCCTCGAGACAGGCGAGCCCGCGCGTCTGCCGCAACGCGCCCAGCATCGCCGCGAGGCCCGCATCGTCCAGAAGCGTGCCATCGGGGGCCGCGCATTCGGTCACGCCGTCCGAGTGGATCATCAGCCGGTCGCCCGGATGCAGACGGAATTCCACGTCCTGATACTCCGCGCCCGGAATGAGCCCCACGGGCAGACCGCCGCCGCCCACCATCTCGACGCGCCCGTCCGCGCGCTGGATCGCGGGATAGGGATGGCCGGCCTGCGCCATGACGACCCGGCCCGTCTCCAGATCGACATCCGCCAGAAGCAGCGTGAAGTAATGCTCCGTCTCCAGCTCGCTCAGGAATAGGTCGTTGAGCGCCGCGGCCGTCCGTGCGGGAGGCCGCATGACATAGTCGTCTCCCACCCTCTTGAGCGCAACATTCTGCTCGGGCGCGGCGCCCGACAGATATCCGGCGAGCCGCGCAGTCATCAGGGCGGAGCTGACCCCATGGCCGGACACGTCGAGCCCATAGAGCCCGATATGCGAGCCGTTCACCGGAAACATGCCGACAAGATCGCCCCCGACATGGCCCGAGGATCGCAGGAGCATCGACACGGCCGCCGGTCCCAGATCGCGGTGCCGGTCGCTGACCAGCGATTGCTGAAGCTTCTTCGCCTCCATCAAGTCGGCATCGAGCGAAGCGTAGAGCGTCTGCAACTTGGCGAGCGTCGAATTGACCAGCCTGTTCTTCTCGGTCAGCTCGCGCTCCATCTCGAGGATACGCTCGCCCGCGGCGATCCGCGCGCGCAGCTCTCCGGGATCGACGGGCTTGGTCAGGAAGTCGTCGGCCCCGGCATCGAGACCATGCGCGATTTCGGCCTTGTCGGATTTCGAGGTGAGCAGGATGAAATACCCGTAGCTGCCACGGGTCATGCGCCGGAAGGCATCGCAGAATTCGAGGCCGGACATGCCCGGCATCATCCAGTCGCTCAGCACGAGGTCGGGCGGCATCTCGCGGCAATGCTCGAGCGCCTCGCGCCCGGACTCGGCCTCGATCACCGAAAACCCCCATTTCTTGAGCGACGCTGCGAGGATGCGGCGCTGGAGGCGGCTGTCATCCACGACGAGAACGCGCCGGATCGCGCGGACGGGCGGCGCCGGACCGGCCTCGGGCATGTGGATGGTCTGGGACAAGATGACTCCCCTCGAACGCTGACCCTTGGTTCTACCGCGCGGCCCGTTAACAGAGGGTGAAGGCGTGCCGGAAATTCCCGGATCGCCGCTAACGCGGCCTTAACTCCCTGCATGCCAGCCTGAAGCGAACCGGAGGGCGCGCGATGATCGATTGGAGCAGGGTGACCGAATTGCGGGACGAAATCGGAGCCGAGAATTTCGCCGAGATCGTGACGCTTTTTCTGGAAGAGGTGGAGACCGAAATCGACGCACTCCGCGCGGGCTGCGCCGAAGACGCGCTCGAAGCGCGGCTGCATTTTCTGAAAGGAAGCGCGCTCAATCTCGGCTTCACGGACTTCTCGAGACTTTGCCAGATGGGCGAGACGGCCGCCGCCTCTGGCCGTGCCGGCGATGTGGATCTCGCCGCGACCATCGCCTGCTTCGAGGCGTCGCGCGAGGATTTCATGCGCGGTCTCGAGGCGCTCGCGCCGCCCTGATCCCAGCCGCGCTCAGATTAGGAATTCGGCGAGAACCTGATCGTCGGTGATGTCGCGATAGGTGAAACCCGCGTCCGTCAGGGCGGGCAGGAGGCGGTCGAAATTCTCGGTCCGGCTCGTCTCGATCCCGATCAGAACCGAGCCGAAATTGCGCGCTGATTTCTTGAGGTATTCAAACCGTGCGATATCGTCCTCGGGGCCCAGAAGCGCGAGGAAATCCTTGAGCGCGCCGGGCCGCTGGGGCAGGCGCAGGATGAAGTATTTCTTGACGCCCGAATGGCGCTGCGCGCGTTCCTTGACCTCAGGCAGACGCTCGAAATCGAAATTGCCGCCCGATGTGACGCAGACCACGGTCTTGCCGCGGATCCGGTTGCGCATGTCCTTGAGCGCATCCACCGCCAGCGCCCCCGCGGGTTCGAGCACGATGCCCTCGATGTTCAGCATCTCGATCATCGTGGTGCAGAGCCGGTCCTCGTTCACGGTGACGACCTGCCCAGGATCGAGATGGGCGAGCCGCGCGAAGGTGCGCGCCCCGATCTGGGCGACGGCGGCGCCGTCGGCGAAATTGTCCACATGATCGAGCCGCACGGGCGCGCCCGCCATCAGCGCGGCCTTGAGGCTGGCGCCGCCCGCCGGCTCGACCAGCGTGATATCGGCGCGATCCGCCACATAGCTCGTGACGCCCGAAGACAGGCCGCCGCCGCCGACGGGCATCACGATGTGATCGGGCATGCCGCCCAGATCCCTTTCGATCTCGACCATCACCGAAGCCTGACCCTCGATCACGTCCTCGTCGTCGAAGGGCGACAGGAAATGCCCGCCATGACGCGCGCAATAGTCCTGCGCCGAGGCCAGCGTGACGTCGAAGTAATCCCCCGTCAGCTCGATCCGCACGTTGTCGCCGCCGAAGATGCGCGTCTTGCCGATCTTCTGCTGCGGCGTCGTGACGGGCATGAAGATGACGCCCTCGACCCCGAAATGGCGGCACATGAAGGCGACGCCCTGCGCGTGGTTGCCCGCGCTCGCGCAGACGAAGACCGGCGCGTCGCCGCCCCGCGCCAGCACCTTGCGCATCGCGTTGAACGCGCCGCGCAGCTTGTAGGAACGCACCGGCGTCAGATCCTCGCGCTTGAGCAGGATATTCGCGTCGTAGCGCTCGGACAGATGTTCGTTGCGCTGCAAGGGCGTTGCGTCGAACACTTCGCGCATCGCGGCCTCGGCGGCGCGGGCCTTTTGCTGAAAATCACTCATGCCGATATGCCTGCCCCAAGCCGGCGCGCCGCACAAGGGGCGATGCGCACCGCGCTTCGGGCCCGTCCGGACAGGTTCCAACGCCGGCGTACGGCCCCGCCGCCACCTTGCCTGCCCTTGCGAAACCCGCTAAGCCCCTGCGCGACCCTGACAAAGGATTTGCACATGTCCGCGCCCAAGAAAGTCGTGCTGGCCTATTCCGGCGGCCTCGATACCTCGATCATCCTCAAATGGCTGCAAACCGAATACGGTTGCGAGGTGGTGACCTTCACCGCCGATCTCGGCCAGGGCGAAGAGCTCGAGCCCGCACGCGAGAAGGCCGTGATGCTGGGGATCGACCCCAAGAACATCTACATCGAGGATGTGCGCGAGGAATTCGTGCGCGATTTCGTCTTCCCGATGTTCCGTGCCAATGCCGTCTACGAGGGTCTCTACCTTCTGGGCACCTCCATCGCCCGCCCGCTCATTTCCAAGCGCCTCGTTGAGATCGCGCATGAGACCGGCGCCGATGCGGTCGCGCATGGCGCCACCGGCAAGGGCAACGATCAGGTGCGGTTCGAGCTTGCGGCCTATGCGCTCAACCCCGATATCAAGGTGATCGCGCCGTGGCGCGAGTGGGATCTGACAAGCCGCACCCGCCTTCTCGATTTCGCGGAAAAGAACCAGATCCCGATCGCCAAGGACAAGCGCGGCGAGGCCCCCTTCTCGGTCGATGCGAACCTTCTGCACACCTCGTCCGAGGGCAAGGTTCTCGAAAATCCCGCCGAGATGGCGCCCGATTACGTGTATCAGCGGACCGTCGCACCCGAAGATGCACCCGAGACGCCCGAATTCGTCGAGATCGGCTTCGAGCGCGGCGACGCGGTGTCGATCAACGGCGAGGCGCTGAGCCCGGCCACGATCCTGACCCGCCTCAACGAACTGGGCGGCAAGCACGGTATCGGTCGGCTCGACTTCGTCGAGAACCGCTTCGTCGGCATGAAGTCCCGCGGCATCTACGAGACGCCCGGCGGCACCGTCCTCCTAGAGGCGCATCGCGGGATCGAGCAGATCACGCTCGACTCGGGCGCGGGCCATCTCAAGGACAGCCTGATGCCGCGCTATGCCGAGCTGATTTATAACGGCTTCTGGTTCTCGCCCGAGCGCGAGATGCTGCAAGCGGCCATCGACAAGAGCCAGGAACACGTCACCGGCACCGTCAAGCTCAAGCTCTACAAGGGCGCTGCCACATGCGTCGGCCGCTGGTCGGACCACTCGCTTTACTCGGAGGCGCATGTGACCTTCGAGGATGATGCAGGCGCCTATGACCAGAAAGATGCGGCGGGCTTCATCCAGTTGAACGCTCTGCGCCTCAAGCTTTTGGCCGCGCGCAAACGGCGCCTCAAGGGCTGAACAGAAAGGAAGGGCGGCCTATGCCGCCCTTTTTTCTTGCAGAAAGACGCCGAAGCCCTCTATCTCGGCGAGCGCTTGGCCAGTATGCGCTGGAGCGTGCGGCGGTGCATGTTGAGGCGCCGCGCCGTTTCGGACACGTTCCGGTCGCACAATTCATATACCCGCTGGATATGCTCCCAACGCACACGGTCCGCGCTCATCGGATTTTCCGGAGGCGGCGGCAGGTCGTCGCCCGTCGCCATCAGCGCGTTCGTGATGTCGGTCGCGTCCGCGGGTTTCGAGAGATAGTCCGTCGCGCCGATCTTGACCGCAGCGACGGCGGTCGCGATGGCCCCATAGCCCGTGAGCACGACGACACGGCTTTCGGGCCGCTTCTCGCGGATGACTTCGACCACGTCGAGGCCATTGCCGTCCTCGAGCCTCAGATCGCAGACCGCATAGGCGGGCGGACGGGCCTCCGCGGCGGCGCGACCCTCGGCGACGGAAGTCGCGACCTCCACGTCGAAGCCGCGCTTTTCCATCGCCTTGGCGAGCCGGCGCACAAAGGCCTCGTCATCATCGACCAAAAGCAGCGACGGGTCTTCACCCAGGTCCAGCTCCGTATCGGCCATGTCATGCGCTCCAATCCCGTTTCCTCTTGGGAAAGGAGATAGGCGCGCAACGCCCTGCGTCAAATGGGCAATTCCGGCTCAGCCCGCCTCGACGAAACACTGCACCTTGTCCGCCATCTCCTCGCTCGTGGTCTCGCGGCGGAAAAACTCGACAAAGCCGTGACCGGGCATCGTCAGATAGGTGAAGGTCGAGTGATCGACGAGGTAGAAATCCTCCTCGCCTTCCTCGGGCTCGTGCACATTGTAGAAGGTGCGGTAGGCCTGGCTCGCGGCCTTGACCTGCTCGGGCGAGCCGGTGAGGCCGATCATGCGCGGATGCATCGCGTCGGTGAAATCGGCCAGCACCTCGGGCGTATCGCGCTGCGGGTCGACCGAGATGAAGACCGGCTTCACCATCACACCGCGCTCTTCGAGGATCTCGGTCGCCTCGGCGTTGCGAGCGACGTCGAGCGGGCAGACATCCGGGCAGAACGTATAGCCGAAATAGATGAGCGACGGCTGATCGAGCACCTCGGCGCTCGTCACGGTGGCGCCGGTTTCGTCAACCAGAGTGAAGTCGCCCCCGATCCCCGCACCGCCATCGGCGATGGACGTGCTGCGGCACTGGGCGAACTCGCCCTCCGCGCCTCCGCGTCCGATGGTCAGGAAATAGGTGACACCCAAAGCGGCCAGAACGGCGATGCCGGCGGCGATGGCGATGATGCGGTTCATGGGGGACGTCCTTCCGACTGGGCAAGATGCGGGGTTTGTGCCACATCTACCCCATGCCATACCGGACACAACAGGGCGATTTATCGCAGACGGGCCAGCGCATCGAAGTCGCGCCGCGCGGGCGCGGCGCATGGATCCGGTTGCGGACGCTGATCTTGCTGCGCTGGTGGGCGATCGTCGGCCAGATCTCGGCTCTGATCGTCGTCGAGCAATTCATGCAGATCGAGATCGCGACGGGGCTTTGCTACCTCGTGATCGGCGCCGCGATCGTCAGCAACCTCGTGGCCTCCTTCGTCTTTCCGGCGACCAAGCGGCTCAGCGAGAAAGAGAATCTCGCCGTGGTTCTCTTCGATCTGCTGCAACTCGGAATGCTGCTCTATCTCACCGGCGGGCTCAACAATCCCTTCTCGGTGCTGATCGTGGGGCCCGTGATCGTCTCGGCCTCCTCGCTCTCGTCGCGCTCGACGCTCTTTCTGGGCCTCACCGCGATCCTGATCGTCACAGCGCTGGCGCGGTTTCATCTCGATCTGCGCAGCGAGGCGGGGTTCGTCATGCAGATGCCGGCGATCTTCCTCTTCGGTACCTGGGTCGCCATCGTGATCGGGATCGTCTTTCTGGGCGTCTATTCGCGCTGGATCGTGACGGAGATCCACGCCATGTCGGGCGCGCTTCAGGCTACGCAGATGGCCCTCGCGCGCGAGCAGAAGCTGACCGATCTGGGCGGCGTGGTCGCCGCCGCCGCGCATGAGCTGGGCACGCCGCTCGCCACGATCAAGCTGACCAGCGCCGAGCTGGCTGACGATCTGCCGGAGGGCAGCGAGATGCGCGAGGACGCGCTTCTCATCAGCCAGCAGGCGGATCGGTGCCGCGACATCCTGCGCTCCATGGGCCGCGCCGGTAAGGACGATCTGCACCTGCGCCGCGCACCCTTCACCGCCGTCGTCGAGGAGGCGGGCGAGCCGCATGCCGATCGCGGCAAGACGCTCATCTTCGATCACGGCGCGATCGGTGGCGCCTCTGCCGCGCCGCCGGTGATCCTGCGCCGTCCCGAGGTGATCCACGGGCTGCGCAACCTCATTCAGAACGCCGTTGATTTCGCGGATGCCCGTGTATGGGTCGAGGCGCGCTGGTCGCCCGGTCGGATCACGCTGCGGATCATGGATGACGGGCCGGGCTTTCCACCGCAGCTTCTGGGACGCATCGGCGATCCGCTCATCCCGCGCCGCGCCCGCGCTCAGGGCGGGCAAGGCCGGCGGCCCGGTTACGAGGGCATGGGCCTCGGCCTCTTCATCGCCAAGACGCTGCTCGAGCGATCGGGCGCCGATCTCAGCTTCGCCAACGGCCCCGACAGCTTCAAAGGCGATTCGGTGATGCGCGAGCGTACCGGCGCAGTGGTCGAAGTCGTCTGGCAACGCGCCGACCTGGAGGTGCCCGGCGACGCGGAGGCAGGCGGCATCGGCTTCAACGAGCCGTTCAGGCCCTGAAATCGCGCGTATCCCGGCAAGGCTCGCCGAATGCAGCTATCGGCTTAACGCGCTGTTAACCACCCATCCGCCACCCTTGTCCACGCAACGGGGCGAAGGGGCCATCATGATGATTTGGGTTCAACTCTGCGCGGCGGCGGCGGCGATCTCGCTGGGGCTCTTGTGGATCATCGGGCGTCTCTCACCGCGCACGCCGGCACCGGCCACTCTCCCCGCCCCGCCGACCGGCATCACGCGGTTTCTCTTCGATGGCGACACGATGTTCGACCATGACGCGGGCGCTTTGCCGCCGGGCGGCGCGGACCCGCTCGAGTGGTCGCGCCTGCACGCGTGGCTCGCGCCGAGGTTCGACGGTCTGCCAGACAGCCTGCTCGACGTGACCGGCGGGCCATCGCTCCATCTGCGGGCGAAGGCGCGCGACGACACGGCCCGGCTCAAGCTGCTGCGCACCGAGCACAGCACGCAAGTCATCCTGATCGACCCGGCCCATCCCTGCCCCGCCGAGCGGCATGACATGCTGATGGCCAAGGCGCGGATGGACGAGATCACAGCGGCCTTTGAAGAGGCTCCGATTCCGATCTGGAAAACCGGGCCCGAGGGCGAAACCCTCTGGCGCAACGCGGCCTCGCATGCCGCCTTCGAGCCTGCGCTTTACGACACGGCCCGCCTCTCGGGCGCGCCTCAGGGGGCCGTGATGCGTCTACCCATCACCCCTGAGAGCGGCGGCCGCGCGAAATGGTTCGAGGTGACTCGCGCCGCGCATCCCTGGGGCACGCTTCACCACGCCGCCGACATCACCAAGATCGTCAATGCCGAACGCATGCAGAAGGATTTCGTCCAGACCCTGACCAAGACCTTCGCCTATCTCACGGTCGGGCTCGCCGTCTTCGACCGCACCCGCAAGCTCGCGCTTTTCAACCCCGCGCTGGTCGATCTGACGTCGCTCGGCGCCGAGTTCCTGAGCGCCCAGCCGGACCTCATGGCCTTCTTCGATCAGCTTCGCGACCGCCGCGTGATGCCCGAGCCGCGCAGTTATGCGTCCTGGCGCACGCAGATCGGCGAGGTGATCGGCGCCGCGGAGGGCGGGCTTTATCAGGAGACATGGTCGCTTCCGAACGATGTCACCTATCGCGTGACCGGGCGCCCCCATCCTGACGGGGCGGTCGCGTTTCTTTTTGAGGATATCTCGGCGGAGGTCATGCTGGCCCGGCGTTTCCGCTCGCAATTGGACCTGCGGCAGGCGGCGCTCGATTGCCTGCCCGAGGCGGTCATCGTGATCGGGCCGAGCAACGTGCTCGCCTTCTGCAACGCGTCGGCCATCCGGCTGCTCGGCGTCGATCCCGATACCGCCTTCGCGGACATGTCGACCTCCGATCTGATACGCGCCTGCGCCGAGGCGCTGCCCGCCCCGGACATCTGGAGCGACGTCGAGGCGCAACTGAAGCAGCGCCAGCCATCGAGCCCCTTGCGCAAATCGGCGGAGATTTCGCAGGGCCATAGGCTCAGCTACCGGGTCGAGCTGCTCGCCGGGGGTGCGCGCATGCTGATCCTCCACAGCCAGGTCGATGCGAATTCCAAACCACAGGCCCGTCTTGCGGCGGGCTGAACGCGGTTGCAGGCGGCGAGCGCGCGTGTAGTGTCTGCCCATGCAGGACAGCGCGCGCATAGATCTCACCTCGGACGGGCCGGAGCGGACCTGCGACATCGCCCGGCGGCTCGGCGCGGTGCTGCGTTCCGGCGACACGGTGCTCATGACCGGCGATATTGGCGCCGGCAAGACGCATTTCGCCCGCTGTCTCATCCAGTCCCTTCTGACCATGCCCGAGGATGTGCCCTCGCCCACCTACACGCTGGTCCAGATCTATCCGGGCCTTCACGGCGAGATCTGGCATGCCGATCTCTACCGGCTGGGCGATCCGAACGACGTGTTCGAGCTGGGCCTCACCGATGCGTTCGAGACCGCCATCTGCCTCGTCGAATGGCCCGACCGGCTGGGCGATCTCGCCCCCGCGGGCGCCCTTGCGCTCGAGATCGCGCCGGGGGATGAAGAGGACACGCGGCGCCTGATATTCACGGGCGCGTTCAGGCGGTGGGCCGCGCGGCTGAAGGAGCTGAGTGATGACTGACCGAACCGCGCTGGCCGAGGCCTTCATGAATGGCACCGACTGGGCCGGCGCGCAGATGGCGCCGCTGGCGGGCGACGCCTCGAACCGGCGCTACATGCGCCTGACGAAGGACGGGCGAAGCGCCGTTCTCATGGACGCACCCGCCGATCGCGGCGAGGACGTGCGCCCCTTCGTTCACATCGCGCGCCATCTGGCCGGCATGGGCCTCTCGGCGCCGCGCATTCTGGCCGAGGACAGCGCGCAGGGATTCCTGCTGCTCGAGGATCTGGGCGACGATCTCTTCGCGCGGGTCATCCCGCGCGATCCGGGCTGCGAGGCCCTGCTCTACGGCGCCGCGACGGATGCGCTCGCGCATCTGCACGCGCAGCCGCTGCCGGAGGGCCTCGCGCGCTACGATCCCGCGCTGATGGCCGACATGGCGGCGCTCGCCTTCGAATGGTATGCGGGCGACGTTGACAGCCTGCGCCGCGCGGCCGCCCATGCCTCGATGCTGGCGGCGCTCGCGCAGCACGCCGCCGATGATTGCGTGCTCATCCAGCGCGATTATCACGCCGAAAATCTTCTATGGCTGCCCGAGCGAACCGGGATCGCCCGTGTCGGCCTGCTCGACTTTCAGGACGCGATGCGGGGGCATCCGGCCTACGATCTTGTCTCTCTCCTACAGGATGCGCGGCGCGACGTGCCCCAGCAGGTGGAGCGGGACATGATCGCGCGCTATCTCGCCGAGACGGGCGCGCCGGAGGCCGAGTTCGACGCCGCCTATCACGTGCTCGGCGCGCAGCGGAACCTGCGGATCATCGGCGTCTTCGCCCGGCTCTGCCTGCGGGACGGCAAGGCGCATTACATCGATCTCATCCCCCGCGTCTGGGCCTATCTCAACCGGGATCTGGCCCGTCCGGCGCTTGCCGATCTGGCGCCTCTCATCCTCGGGGCGCTGCCCGAGCCGACATACGACCATCTCGAGGATCTCAAGAATCGATGCCGCACCAGCCCGACGCCCTAATGCTCTTCGCCGCCGGGTTCGGCACGCGGATGGGCGCGCTGACCCGCACGCGGCCCAAGCCGCTGATCGAGGTCGCGGGCCGCACGCTGCTGGATCACGCGCTGGACTTGGCCCAAAGCGCCGGGATCGGGCGGTGCGTGGTCAACACGCATTACCTTGCCGATCATATCGCCGCGCATCTCGCGGGTCGGGGCGTCGCGATCTCGCATGAGGAGACGATCCTCGACACCGGCGGCGGCCTGCGGGCCGCGCTGCCGCTTCTGGGCGATGGGCCGGTCTTCACGTTGAACACCGATGCCGTCTGGAAAGGGCCGAACCCGCTCGGGCATCTGGCCGCAGCATGGGACGAGAGCGCGATGGATGCGCTTCTTCTGTGCCTTCCGCCCGCGCAGGCGATCGGCCATGCCGGCAAGGGCGATTTCATGATCGGTGAAGGCGGGCGTGCGGCGCGCGGGCCGGGCCTCGTCTATTCCGGCGCCCAGATCATCCGCCCCGGCGCGCTCGACGACATGCCCGAGGGGCCCTTTTCGCTCAACCTCGTTTGGGACAGGCTGATCGGACGCGGGCGCCTTCACGCCATCGCCTATCCCGGCACCTGGTGCGATGTCGGCCATCCGGGGGGCATCACGCTCGCCGAAGAGATGCTGGGCGCGCGCGATGTTTGAGCCGCAGGACGACGCGCGCGTCTTCGCCCTCCCGCCCGGCGTCGATTTTCCGCAGGAGCTTATCAACGGAATGCTCGCCCGGCTCGACGGGCAGCCGCCGGAGGCGCTCGGACGCGTGCATCTCATCGTCAACACGCGGCGCATGGCGCGGCGCATCCAGGCCCGGCTTGCCGAAGGTCCGGCCCGGCTCATGCCGCGCGTGTCCCTCGTGGCCGAGCTGGGGCGAGACTGGACGATGGCGGATATCGCGCCGCCCGCGCCGCCGCTGCGCCGCAGGCTGGAACTGATTCAGCTCATCTCGTCGCTTCTCGACGCGCAGCCCGACCTCGCGCCGCGCACCGCGCTTCATGATCTCGCGAGCAGCCTCGCCGCGCTGATGGACGAGATGGAGGGCGAGGGCGTGCCGCCCGATGTGATCGACGCGCTCGATATCAGCGATCAATCCGGGCATTGGGAGCGCATCCGCACCTTCCTCAACATCGTGCGGCATTTTACCGAAGGGCGCGGCGCGCCCGGCGCGGAGGCACGCCAGCGGCAGATCGTTCAGCGCAAGATCGCCGCATGGCAGAGCGCGCCGCCCGAGCATCCGGTGCTTCTGGCGGGCTCGACCGGCTCGCGCGGGACGACGCAGATGCTGATGCGGGCGGTCGCGCGGCTGCCCCAGGGCGCGGTCATCCTGCCCGGCTATGATTTCGACATGCCCGCCCATGTCTGGGACTCGATGGGCGATGCGCAACTGAGCGAGGATCACCCGCAATACCGCTACAAGGCGTTGCGCGATGCGCTCGAGCTGAGCGACATGGCGCGCTGGACCAATGCCGAGCCGGCAAGCCCCGCCCGAGCGCGGCTTGTCTCGCTCGCGCTGCGTCCTGCGCCGATCACGGATCAATGGCTCGACGAAGGCCCGAAGCTCGACGCGCTTGAGGGCGCGATGGAGGGCGTGACGCTGATCGAAGCGCCGTCGCACCGGATCGAGGCGCAGGTCATCGCGATGCGCCTGCGTCATGCCGCCGAAACGGGCCAGACCGCCGCGCTCATCACCCCGGACCGCGGCCTGACGCGGCGCGTGGCGGCCGCGCTCGACCGATGGGGGATCATCCCCGACGACAGCGCGGGCATGCCGCTGCACCTGTCGCCGCCGGGCCGCTTTTTGCGCCATGTGGCCGAGCTGGCATTGCGTCCGCTGACCGCCGAGGCGCTGCTGACCCTGCTCAAGCATCCGCTGACGCATACCGGGGGCAAGCGCGGCACGCATCTGCGCCTGACCCGCGAGCTTGAACTGCATCTGCGGCGCAACGGGCCGCCCTTCCCCACCGCGCAGAGCATCGCCGCCTGGGCCGCGACGCAATCCGAGCCGATGGCCCAGGATTGGGCCGCGTGGATCGGGCGACATCTGGCCGGGCGCGAGGCGCCCGATGCCCTGCCCCTCGAGGAGCGCGTCGCGGTCCATCTGGCCACGGCGGAGGCGATTGCCGACGGATGCGCGCCCGAGCGGACCAGCGAGCTTTGGCGCGAGGAGGCCGGGAAATCGGCACGTGCGCTTTGCGATCTTCTGACCGGCGAAGCGCCCGAAGGCGCCTCCATGACCGCCACCGACTATGCCAATCTCTTCGGCGCGCTTCTGCGCGGCGAGCAGGTGCGCAGCGCCGTCGCGCCGCATTCGGGCATCCTGATCTGGGGTACGCTCGAGGCGCGGGTGCAGGGTGCGGACATGCTGATCCTCGCCGGTCTCAACGAGGGAAGCTGGCCCGAAGCGCCGGCACCCGATCCGTGGCTCAACCGCGCGCTGCGGCATCGCGCCGGCCTGCTTCTGCCTGAGCGGCGCATCGGCCTTGCCGCGCATGATTTCCAGCAGGCGGTGCTGGCACGCGAGGTCTGGCTCACGCGCAGCTTGCGCTCGGACGAGAGCGAGACGGTGGTCTCGCGCTGGCTCAACCGCATCCAGAACCTTCTGTCGGGCCTGCCCGATCAAGGCGGTGATGCCGCCCTCGCCGCGATGCGCGCGCGGGGGCGGGACTGGCTCGATCAGGCCGCCGCCCTGGAAGACGTCCAGCGCACCGATCCGGCGAAGCGTCCAGCGCCCCGCCCGCCCGTCGATGCGAGACCGAACCGCCTTACAGTGACTGAAATCAAACGGCTGATCCGCGACCCCTACGCGATCTACGCCAAGCATGTGCTCAAGCTGCGCCCGCTCGATCCGCTGATGCGCGCGCCGGACGCGCTCTTGCGCGGGACGGTGCTTCACGAGGTATTCGAGACATTCATCAGGCAGACGATGGAGGCGCCCGACCGGCTGACGCGGGAAGCGCTGATGGAGGTCGCCGTGGCCGTGCTGAAGGACAAGGTGCCTTGGGCGGAGGCGCGCACGCTCTGGCTTGCGCGGCTCGACCGTGTGGCCGACTGGTTCATCGAGACCGAACATGAGCGGCGCGCGCTGGCCATGCCGACGGCGTTCGAGGCGAAGGGACAGGCGGAGATGGCGGATCTCGGCTTTACCCTCGTCGCGGAGGCGGACCGCATCGACATCGACGACACCGGCTGCCTGCATATCTACGACTACAAGACCGGCACGCCGCCCAGCGCGCCCGAGCAAAAGCAGTTCGAGAAGCAATTGCTGCTGGAGGCTGCCATCGCCGAGCGGAGCGGCTTCGACAACCTGACGCCCTCGCGCGTCGCGCGCGCGATCTATATCGGCCTCGGCGCCAACCCCGCCGAGGTCGCCGCGCCCCTGGATGAGGAGCCGCCCGAGGATGTCTGGCGCGATCTGGGCGAACTCATTTCGGCCTACCGCACGCAGCGCAAGGGCTATGTCTCGCGCCGCGCGCTGCAAAAGAAAGGCGATACCGGCGATTACGATCAGCTCGCCCGGTTCGGTGAGTGGGACATCACCGACGATCCCGCGCCCGAGGAGATGCCGTGATGCAGCGCGACGATGCCACCTTGCGCCAGATCGCGGCCGCCGAGCCGGGCAATTCGACATGGCTCAGCGCCAATGCCGGCTCGGGCAAGACCCGCGTTCTGACAGACCGGGTCGCGCGGCTTTTGCTGCGCGGCGTCGATCCGCAGCATATCCTGTGCCTTACCTACACCAAGGCTTCGGCCAGCGAGATGCAGAACCGCCTCTTCAAGAGGTTGGGCGAGTGGGCGATGCTGGACGCCGCCAAGCTGGAGAAGGCGCTGAACGAGCTCGGCGTCGAAGGGCGGCTGAGCGATACGGCCTTGCGCGATGCGAGGCGCCTTTTCGCGCGCGCGATCGAAGCGCCGGGCGGGCTCAAGATCCAGACGATCCACTCGTTCTGCGCGTCGCTCCTGCGGCGCTTCCCTCTCGAGGCCGGGGTCAGCCCGCAATTCGTCGAGATGGAGGAGCGCACGGCCAAGCTTCTGCGCGCGGAGATCGTCGAGGAGATCGCCGCCGGGCCGGAAGCGGCAAAACTCGATGCGCTCGCCCGTCACTTCACCGGCGAGACGCTGGACGAGCTCACGCGCGAGATCGCCGGACGCGCGACGCTTTTCTCCGAGCCGCGGACCGAAGCGGGCCTCGGCGCCGCGCTGGGGCTGAGTCCCGGCACCACCGCCCGCAGCATCGAGGAGGAGGTTTTCCTCGGGGGCGAGACGGTCTTGCTCGGCACCCTCATCGCTGCGTTGGGGGCCGGTACCTCGACCGACACCAAGGCCGCCATCAAGCTGCGCCGGATCGCGGCACTCGGGTATGACGCCCTGCCCGTTCTCGAGGACGCGTTTCTCACGAAATCGGGCGCGGCGCCTTTCACGGTGTCGGCCCGCTTTCCCACCAAGGGAACGAAGGAGGCGCTCGGCGACAGCATGGACCTGATCGCGGCGTGGATGCACCGCGTCGAGGCCGCGCGGCCCAAGCGCATCGCGCTCGAGGCGCTGGGCCTTGCGATGGCGCTTCAGGATTTCGTCCAAGTCTTCTTGCCCGCCTATGCCAAGGCAAAGCAGCTTCGCGGATGGCTCGATTTCGACGATCTCATTCTTCGCGCGCGCGATCTGCTGACGCGCTCGGACGTGGCCGCTTGGGTGCTATTCCGGCTCGATGGGGGAATCGACCATATTCTCGTGGACGAAGCACAGGACACGAGCCCCGTGCAATGGCAGGTGATCGACCGTCTCGCGCAGGAATTCACGGCGGGCAAAGGCGCGCGGCAGGAGGTCGAGCGCACGATTTTCGTCGTCGGCGACAAGAAGCAGTCGATCTATTCGTTTCAGGGCGCCGATCCGCGCGAATTCGACCGGATGCAGCGCGACTGGTCGGATCGGCTGGCCGCCACCGGCGCGCCATTGCATAGCGAGCGGCTCGCGCATTCCTTCCGCTCCTCGCGCGCCATTCTGGATGCGGTGGACGCGACGTTCGAGGGGCTGGAGGAGTCGGGCTTCGGCCCCGAAGAGACGCATGTGCCCTTCTGGCCTGACATGCCCGGGCGCGTCGATCTCTGGCCGATCAATCCCGAACCCGAGAAGGCCGATCCGCCGCCCTGGCACGCGCCGGTCGATATCCGCGCCGAGAACGATCCCGATGTGGTGCTGGCCCGGCAGGTGGCCGAAACCATCGCGCAGCTGATCGCCGACGGTCATCCAATCCCGGACAAGGACGGTCTGCGCCCCGTCCATGCCGGGGATTTCCTAATCCTCGTGCAGTCGCGCAGCGACATCTTTCACGAAATCATCAGCGCATGCAAAGCGCTGAGCCTGCCGATCGCGGGCGCCGACCGGCTCAAGGTCGCCGCAGAGCTTGCGGTCAAGGATCTCGCGGCGCTGCTGTCGTTCCTCTCGACGCCCGAGGACGATCTGTCGCTCGCCATCGCGCTGCGCTCTCCGCTTCTGGGATGGAGCGAGGCCGAGCTCTACCGCCTCGCGCAAGGCCGCACGCAGAAATACCTGTGGGAGGCGCTGCGGGCCGAGGCGGAGGTGCATCCCGAGACCATGGCGATCCTCGGTGACCTGCGAAGCCAGGCGGATTTCCTGCGCCCCTATGATCTGATCGAGCGCATCCTGACGCGCCATGACGGGCGCCGCCGCATTCTCGCGCGGCTCGGCCCGGAGGCGCAGGACGGCATCGACGCGCTTTTGTCTCAGGCGCTCGCCTACGAGCAGAAAGCCGTGGACAGCCTCACCGGCTTTCTCATCTGGCTCGAGACCGACGCGCTCGAGATCAAGCGGCAGGCCGAGGGCGCGGGCGATCTGATCCGCGTGATGACCGTGCATGGCGCCAAGGGCCTCGAGGCGCCCATCGTGATTCTTCCCGAGACGGGCACGCGCAAGAACGACGTCAAGGCGCAGATCCTGAACCTCGGCGGCGCGCCGGTGTGGAAGGCGAAATCGGCCGTGATGCCGGACGCGCAGCAGAGGGCAATCGAGGATCTCAAAGCCGCTCAGGCGGCCGAGCGTGACCGGCTGCTCTATGTCGCGATGACCCGCGCCGAGAAATGGCTCATCGTGGCTGCGGCCAAACCGCCGAAGGATACGGGCGATAGCTGGTATCAGAAGGTGGAGGCGGGGTTGCGGCGGCTCGGGGCGCAGCCCTACGCGGTCCATGGCGGCGAGGGCCTTCGGCTCGAACATGGCGATTGGTCGGGGCCGGTCGCCACCGGCGAGGCCGTCCCCCAGCGCCCGCGCCCCGCGCTCGCGCCCTGTTTCACGCGGCCCGCTCCCGCAGTGCCGGAGAGCCGCGCGCCGCTCGCGCCTTCGGATCTGGGCGGCGCCAAGGCACTACCCGGCGATGCTGGCCTCGACGAGGAGGCCGCAAAACTGCGCGGCAGTCGCATTCATTCCTTGCTCGAGTTCCTGCCCACCCTGCCCCGTTACGACTGGAGCGACGCGGCCGCGCGCATGCTGCCCGGTGCGCCCGATCTGCCTGAATTGCTGGAGGAGGCAGCCCGCAACCTCGATGAACCCGGGCTTGCGCATCTTTGGGACGCCGGCGCGCTTCCCGAAGTGGGCATCACCGCCGATCTGCCGGGCCTCGGCCGGGTCGCGGGCGTGATCGACCGGCTGATCCTGACGGGCGAGACCGTGCTCATCGTCGATTTCAAATCGAACGCGACGGTGCCGGATGCCCCCGAGAGCTGCCCCGAAGGCCTTCTGCGCCAGATGGGTGCCTATGCCGCGATGGCGGCGCAGATCTATCCGGGCAAACGGATCGAGACCGCGATTCTCTGGACCAGAACGGCGACGCTCATGCACCTGCCCCACGATCTCGTGACATCGGCGCTGGGCCGGGCCGGGACAGCTTGACCTCGGCCCTTGCGGTTCATAGGTATTTCGGGAACCCAATTCAGGAGATGGATCATGGCTACCGTTGCTGTCACGGACGACACGTTCGACGCCGAAGTGAAGAATTCCGATATCCCCGTCGTGGTGGATTTCTGGGCCGAATGGTGCGGCCCCTGCAAGCAGATCGGTCCGGCACTGGAAGAGCTGTCGAGCGAGATGGAAGGCAAGGTCAAGGTCGTGAAGGTCGACGTGGACAGCAACCCGAACTCGGCGGTGGCGATGGGCGTGCGCGGCATTCCCGCGCTTTTCATCTTCAAGAACGGTGAAGTCGTCTCGAACCGCTCGGGCGCGGCGCCCAAGGCGGCGCTTCAAAGCTGGATCGAAGATTCCATCTGATCCCACCATAGGCCAAGATTTCAAGGGGCGCCCGATGCGGCGCCCTTTTTGCTGCACGCTGCAAAACTTGCGATCGGCGCGGCAGGCTTCCATATAGGCGCAAAGGATCAAGGAGGCAGAGCATGGCGCAGGACGCGTTTCCCGGATGGCACGGCACCACGATCATCGGTGTGCGCAAGGGCGGCGAAGTGGTGGTGGCCGGTGACGGGCAGGTCAGCCTCGGCCAGACCGTCATCAAGGGCAGCGCCCGCAAGGTGCGTCGGCTCAGCCCCGGCGGCTTCGAGGTGGTCGCGGGTTTCGCCGGATCGACGGCGGATGCCTTCACCCTGCTCGAGCGGCTCGAGAGCAAGCTCGAGGCGACGCCCGGCCAGCTTCAACGCGCCAGCGTCGAGCTCGCCAAGGACTGGCGCACCGACAAGTATCTGCAAAAGCTTGAGGCGATGCTGATCGTCACGGACGGAAGCGAGCTTTTCATCATCACCGGCGCGGGAGATGTGCTCGAGCCAGAGCATGACATCGCCGCCATCGGCTCGGGCGGCAATTACGCGCTCGCCGCGGCGCGCGGCATGATGGACACGGATCGCGGCGCCGAGGAGATCGCCCGCGCCGCGATGGCGATCGCCGCGGATATCTGCGTCTATACCAACGGCAATCTGACGGTGGAGAAAATCGGGGGCTGACGCGTGTGGCGACAGCTCACCGGATTTTACTCGAGGCCGGCGACGCCCAGCGGCACCGAGGCCACTTCGCACCAGATATAGACTTCGTTGTAGTCGCTGACGTCCCAGGTGGGCGGCACGGCATAGCGTTGCTTGCCTTCCAGGCTGACGAGAGCACCGAGATAGGCACCGGCATCATGCGCGCCGCCCTTGCCGAAATGGACGCGGGGGTCGGGCCCGCCGTCGAGGCTGAAATCCTCGGCGAGCTCGACATAGATGCGCCCGTCTTCTTCGATGATGCTGACGCCGCCGGTGGTGACGTGGTTGCTGAGGCCGGTGAACGTGCCGGATGCCTTGGCCGCCATCTTGTCGGCGGAGGCCATCGGAGCGGTGAGGGAGGCCGCGCCCATGGCAAGGGCGGCGATCATTTGTCTGCGGTTCATGTCTGGTATCCTTTTCGATGAATGTGAAATTGTATCGTTTGAGTTCACACTTCTAGACCGATCGGTCTGATTTATGATAGCCCCCTCACGGAGGGTTTATCCGCCGTCATCGGAGCGTGAAGCTTGTGTTTCGGCCCCTCATGCTTAGGTTCTCGCCAATCCCCGAAAGGAGCCGATATGACCGACCTCACCCCCCGCGAAATCGTCAGCGAGCTGGATCGCTTCATCATCGGGCAGAAGGACGCCAAGCGTGCGGTCGCGGTCGCCCTGCGCAACCGCTGGCGGCGCAAGCAATTGGGCGCGGATCTGCGCGAGGAGGTCTATCCCAAGAACATCCTGATGATCGGCCCCACGGGCGTCGGCAAGACCGAGATCAGCCGCCGCCTCGCCAAGCTGGCGCGCGCGCCCTTCATCAAGGTCGAGGCGACGAAATTCACCGAGGTCGGCTATGTGGGCCGCGATGTCGAGCAGATCATCCGCGATCTGATGGACAGCGCCATCACGATGGTGCGCGATCACATGCGCGAGGATGTGCAGACCGCCGCGCGCAAAGCCGCCGAAGAGCGCGTGATCAGCGCCATCGCCGGCGAGGATGCCCGCGACGGCACGCGCGAGATGTTCCGCAAGAAACTCAAGGCCGGCGAGCTCGACGACACGGTGATCGAGCTTGAGGTCGCCGACACGTCGAACCCGATGGGCATGATGGACATTCCCGGACAGCCGGGCGGCGGGCAGATGATGAATCTGGGCGATATCTTCGGCAAGGCGTTCGGCGGACGCACGGTCAAGCGCAAAGTCACCGTGGCCGACAGTTACGATCTCCTGATCGGCGAGGAGGCGGACAAGCTTCTCGATGACGAGACGGTGAATCGCGCCGCGCTCGAGGCGGTCGAGCAGAACGGCATCGTCTTTCTCGACGAGATCGACAAGGTCTGCGCGCGCAGCGATGCGCGGGGCGGCGAGGTCAGCCGTGAGGGCGTGCAGCGCGATTTGTTGCCTTTGATCGAGGGCACGACCGTCAGCACCAAGCATGGGCCGGTCAAGACCGACCATATCCTTTTCATCGCCTCGGGCGCGTTCCATGTCTCGAAGCCGTCGGACCTGCTGCCCGAATTGCAGGGGCGCCTGCCCATCCGGGTCGAGCTACGCGCGCTGACCGAGGCCGATTTCGTGCGCATTCTCACCGAAACCGACAAC
Source organism: Roseovarius aquimarinus (assembly GCF_043661195.1). Classification (NCBI taxonomy): domain Bacteria; kingdom Pseudomonadati; phylum Pseudomonadota; class Alphaproteobacteria; order Rhodobacterales; family Roseobacteraceae; genus Roseovarius; species Roseovarius aquimarinus. Next base: position 247,052 of record NZ_JBIHMM010000003.1, on the reverse strand, counting down.
GCGCTGACCCGTCAGTACACCGCCCTCATGGGGACCGAGGAGGTCACCGTCGATTTCACCGAGGACGGCATCGAGGCGCTGGCGCGCATCGCCGCCGAAGTGAACAGCTCGGTCGAGAATATCGGCGCGCGAAGGCTCTATACCGTCATGGAGCGCGTCTTCGAGGAGCTGAGTTTCGATGCGCCCGAGCGCGCGGGCCAGAGCGTCACCGTGGACGCGGCCTTCGTCGACAAGAACCTCGGCGAATTGGCCAAGTCCACCGATCTCAGCCGGTATGTCCTCTAGGCCGGCCAGTGTCTCGATCCCGGTGAAACCGCGCGCATCCAGCGTGCGCCGATCCTGCCGCGCGCTATAACCGCTTCCATTCCCGCGGGTTTCGCGCCACCAAAGGCGGATGCAGACGCTCGCCTTTCTTCGTGACAATGCCCGCTGGCTTTCGGCCGGGGTGCTGCTGACCTTTCTCAGCAGCTTCGGACAGACCTTCTTCATCTCGATCTTCGCGGGCGAAATCCGCGAGGTCTTCGGGCTGAGCCACGGGGCCTGGGGCGGGCTTTACTCGCTCGGCACCGCGGTCTCGGCGCTCGTGATGGTCTGGGCGGGCGGGCTGACCGATGTGTTCCGCGTCCGCCAGATCGGCATGATCGTCCTCATCGGGCTCGCGCTGTCCTGCGCGGCCATGGCGCTCAACCCGGTCTGGTGGCTCTTGCCCGTCGTGATCTTCGCGCTGCGCTTCACCGGGCAGGGGATGAGCAGCCATCTCGCCGTCGTCGCGATGGCGCGCTGGTTCGTCGCCGCGCGGGGCCGGGCGCTCTCGGTGGCCAAACTGGGCTTTTCCCTCGGCGAAGCGGTGCTGCCCGTGACCTTCGTAGCATTGATGCTGATAATGGACTGGCATTACCTATGGCTTATCGCCGCCGGGATCGCCTTTCTGGGCGTGCCTGTTCTGTCGATGCTCTTGCGGCAGGAACGCACCCCGCAAAGCCACGCGGAGTCGGATCAGAGCCTCGGGATGGATGCGCGGCACTGGACGCGAAATCAGACGCTGCGGCATTGGCTCTTCTGGTTCATGTTTCCGGCGCTCCTGGGTCCCTCGGCCTTCAACACCGCCTTTTTCTTCCACCAGGTGCATATCGCCGAGATCAAGGCCATCACGCATGTCGAGCTTGTGGCGATGTTTCCCTTCTACACGGCAATCAGCATCGGCGCGATGATCCTGAGCGGTTGGGCGCTCGACCGCGTCGGGACCGCGCGGCTCATCCCGTGGATGCAGGTGCCGATGGTGGTGGCCTTTGTCCTTTTCGCCTTGGCCCAAGGCAGCCTCGGAATGCTTGCGGGGTTCTTCTTTCTGGGCCTCAACACCGGCTTCAACAACACGCTGCCGTCCGCCTTCTGGGCCGAGTTCTACGGCACGCGCCATATCGGCGCGATCAAGGCGATGGCGGCGGCGGTCATGGTTCTCGGCTCCGCTATCGGGCCGGGCGTGTCGGGTGTCGGGATCGATCTGGGCGTCGGGATCGAGCTGCAATTTCTGTGGATCGCGGGGTTCTTCGTGCTCTCGACCGTGCTCATGGTCGTCGGGGTCGCGCGGGCGAAACCGTTTCTACCGCGCGCGGCGTAGATAGACGTAATAGGCCCCGCCGCCGCCATGCCGGTTATGCGCATTTGTCACCTGAAGAACGAGCGACGACAGCGGCGGCACGCTCAGCCAATGGGGAACGTTGTGCCGCAGCACGCCGTGCCGCACGGGGATCGGGCCGTCCTCGTCGCTCTGCCGCCCCTTGCCGGTGATCACCAGAACGAGCCGCTTTCCCTGGCCATGCGCGCGCAGGATGAAGCCGCTCAGGGCGCCATGCGCGCGATCCGCCGTCATCCCGTGCAGGTCGATGCGCGCTTCGGGCGCCAATTTGCCGCGCTTGAGGCGGCCATAGGCCTTGTGATCCATCGCCACGGGCTGCGATTTGAGGCGTTCGGCGAGGCCGGGCAGCACGTCATGCGCGGGCGCAGAGCGGGGCGACTTCTGGCCCATCCGGAAATGCTGGATCGGGGCAGGTGTCTCGGCCTCTGCGCGCGGCTCGGGCTTTTGCTTGGGCTGGGCGGGCGCGGATTTCGGGCGCGGCTGGGCGGGATGCAGCGCCTCCGCCGTGCGAGCGACCTGCCGCCAGAGATCGAGCTCTTCGGGTTTGAGGCGCCTGCGCGACATCAGATCGCATCCGGCGCCAAGGCATAGGCGCGCTGGATCGGCATCAGCACGAGCATCCGGCCCGGGTCCTTGAGACGGCCCGCCGCGCGCCCCGCCTCCGCGCCCGTGCCCATGAAGAGATCCGCACGCTGCGCGCCCTTGATGGCCGAGCCGGTATCCTGCGCGATCATCAGCCGCCGCACCGGATCGGCGCCGTCCTTTTCCACCCAGACAGGCGCACCAAGCGGCACGAAGGCAGGATCGACGGCGATGGAGCGTCCGGTGGTGATCGAGCGGTTCATCGCGCCGCGCGGCCCAAGCTCGGGGCGCAGATCGTCGATCCGGCGGAAGAAGACATAGGAAGGGTTATGAAGCAAAAGCTCGGCGCCTTCCTCGGGATTGCGGCGCACCCAATTCTTGATGACCTCGGCGGAGACCTGATGCAGATCGTAGATGCCGCGCCGCACCATCTCGGCCCCGACCGAGCGGTACTCGTGCCCGTTCTTGCCGCCGTACCCTACACGGATCGTCTCGCCATTCGGCAGGCGGATACGCCCGGAGCCTTGGATTTGCAGAAAGAAAAGCTCCACGGAGTCATCGACCCAAGCGATCTCGAGGCCGCGGCCTTGCATCGCATCACCCGTCTCGATTTCGCGGCGGGAGAGCCACGGCGATTGCTCGCGCGCCTCGGGCGGCTCCCGGTAAAGCGGATAGCGATAGCGCGCCGTCGGGCGCAGCGAGCCGTTCAGCTCCGGCTCGAAATATCCGGTGAAGAGGGCGGGCCGCCCTTCGCTGATGAGGACCGGGCGAAAGAAAAGCTCGAAAAACTCGCGGGGGCCGGGATCGCTCTGCGCGACCGCACAGAGCGCGCGCCAATCGACGTCCTTCATGTCGGGGCACGTATCGTTGAAAACGCGAAGCGCGGCGGCGTGATCGTCAGTCTCCCATCCGTCGAGATCGGAGAAGGTCAGGATATCGTAACGCGTGTCACTGGCGAAGGCGCTGGCGGTGCATGCCGCCAGCGCGACCGCTGCCAGCGCCGCCTTGATCATTCGCCGGTGGCGACGAGCCGCCAATTGGGATCGTCGGTGCCCATCATGCGCTCGAAGGTCCAGACATCCTTCTGGCGCTTCGATTTGCCGGGCTCGCCTTCGATGATGTTGCCTTCGGCGTCCTTGACGACCGAGACCAGCTCGCCCACGAATTTGACCGTGATGGATGCGACCCCGTCCTCGAACGTGGCACTTGTGAGCGTCATGTCGCGGATGCCGATGAATTCGGCCTCGATCGTCAGGCCCTTCTCCTCGCGGATGGCGACCACCTCTTCGAAGGAGTCATACACATCCTCGGACAAAAAGCCGCGGACCTCCTCCATCTCGCCGCGCTCGAAGGCCATGAGGATCATCTCGTAGGCGCCGCGCGCACCCCCGAGGAAGTCGGCCACGCCGAACGAGGGTTCGACCCGTTTCATCTCGGCCAAGGCGGCTGCGCTGTCGCTGTCTTCCGGCACGTGATCCACGATGTCGCGGTCCGGTCCGCCCTCGATCACCTCGAGATTGTGCTGACGCGGGCGCGCGGCGCTACGCACCTCCGGCGTCGGCTCATGACCCTCGCGCGTGCCCAGCACGCTGCGCAGGCGCAGGATCAAAAAAACAGCGATGCCCGCAAGGACCAAAAGCTGCAAAATGGGCGAGTTCATGAGCACCTCTTCGGGGCAAGACGTTGAAATCTGTCGGACTGGCCTCTTATGTAGGGGGCGAGGCGGGCCAAGTCCACCTTGGTGCATAACCAATTCCCGGGGGCCAATCGCCATGTGGCTACTTCTTGCATTCATCATCGTGCCGTTGATCGAGATCGGCTTGTTCATTCAGGTCGGCGGATGGCTCGGCCTTTGGCCGACGCTCGCGATCGTGGTGCTGACGGCGATGCTCGGCACCTGGCTCGTCCGGACGCAGGGCGCCATGGCGCTCAGCGATCTGCGCGGATCGCTTTCGGGTCAGTCCGACCCGACCGAGGCGCTGGCGCATGGCGCGATGATCCTCGTGGCGGGCGTTCTTCTGCTGACACCCGGCTTTTTCACCGACGGGCTCGGTTTCGCGCTGCTGACGCCGCCCTTTCGCCGGGCCGCCTTCAGCTATCTGCGCAAGCGCGTGAAGGTGCAGAGCTTCGGCAGCGGCCCGCGGCCCCATCCGCGCGCACCCGGAGGCGCCAACACGATCGAGGGCGACTATGTCGAGGTTGACCCAGACGACGCGCCGCGCCGGCCTTCCGGCTGGACGAGGGATTGAGGCGCGCGGGGCGGGGTGGTAAACCACGCCGGACCCAAGTTTCAGGAGAACGACATGGCCGATGAGGAAAACGGTGCCGCCGGCGCCGAGCAACCGCAGATCAAGATGCATGTGCTGACGCAGTTCGTGCGCGATCTTTCCTTCGAGAACATCCTCGCCCAGCGCGGCACGGGCGGCGAGGTGCAGCCGGATGTGACTGTCGGCGTCAATCTCGATGCGAAAAAGCGCAGCGCCGAGCACCAATACGAGGTGATCGCCAAGCTCAAGATCAATTCCAAGAACAAGGGCACGGAAGATGACCTTTTCCTGCTCGAGCTAGAATATGCGGGCGTTTTCCATGTCGAGAACGTGCCCGACGAGCAGCTTCATCCGTTCCTGATGATCGAATGCCCGCGCATCATGTTCCCCTTCTTCCGCCGCATCGTCTCGGACGTGACGCGCGATGGTGGCTTCCCGCCGCTCAACATGGAGAACATTGATTTCGTCGCGATCTACCGCCAAGAAATCGCGCGCCGTCAGGCGGCCCAGCAGCAGCAGCCCAGCGGCACGGCCTGATCTATCTGGCGCAGGGCGTCAGGACGTCTTGCGCCAAAGGGCCGCATCGCCCAGCTTTTCGATAAAGGCCTCATGCGCCGCTGCTTCGGCTTCGGTAAGCCGCGCGGGCAGGGGCCTCGGGCGGGGCTTCGGTCGCCACGCCTCCTGCGTCTCCGGTCCGCTGGTTTGACTCTGAGCCTGGCCCAGGATGAGGCCGGGTTGGCGGCCTCCGATCAGCTCGAGATAGACCTCTGCGAGGATCTCGGAATCGAGCAGGGCGCCGTGCAGCGTGCGCGACGAGTTGTCGATGTTGAACCGCCTGCACAGCGCGTCGAGCGAGGCAGGGGAGCCGGGAAATTTCTTGCGGGCAATGGCCAGCGTATCGATCGCCTGCTCCCACGGAATTTGCGGCTTGTTCAGCCAGCGCAGCTCGGCATTCAGGAATTTCATGTCGAAGGCCGCGTTGTGGATCACCAGCTTGGCGTCGCCGACGAATTCGAGAAATCCGTCCGCGATATCCGCGAAGACGGGCTTGCCCCGCAGGAAATCATCCCCAAGCCCATGCACCTTGAAGGCATCTTCGGGCATGGCGCGCTTGGGGTCGATATACTCATGATAGGTGCGGCCCGTCGGCATGTGGTTGAGAAGCTCGACGCCGCCGATTTCGACGATGCGGTCACCCTGATCAGGCTCGAACCCGGTGGTTTCCGTGTCCAGAACGATCTCACGCATCTTTCATCCCCCGCCGAATGGTTTCCACGACAGCCTGCACGCTCGCGCGCGCGTCCTCAAGGGTTCGCGTCTCGATCACCCATGTCGCGCGGGCGCGCTTTTCGGCGTCGGGCATCTGTTTGGCCAAAATCGTCTCGAATTGCGCCTCGCTCATCGTACCGCGTTCGAGCACCCGGGCGCGCTGGACCTCCGCCGGCGCCGTCACGCAGACGGTGCCATCCAGCATCGCCTCATGCCCGCCCTCGAACAGAAGCGGGATGTCGAGAACGGCGATATCAGTCTCTATATCGGCGAGAAATGCCGCTCGATCCGCCGCAACGAGAGGGTGAACGATGGCCTCGATCCTGCGCAACGCCGTTGGATCATCCGCGATGATGCGCTTCAGGCTCTCTCGGCTCACGGCGCCATCAACTATGGCGCCGGGAAAAGCCTCCGCCATCGGGGCGACCGCCGCGCCGCCTTCGGCATAAAGGCGATGCACCGCCGCATCGGCATCCCAGACTGCGCAGCCGAACTCTTCGAACATGCGGGCCGTCGTCGATTTGCCCATCCCGATCGAGCCGGTGAGGCCGAGAATATAGGTCACCTCAGCGCGGCCGCGCGTGTCGCGCTGTCCACCTCGGGCCGGGTTCCGAACCATCTTTCGAACCCCGGCACCGCCTGATGAAGCAGCATGCCGAGGCCATCGACGACATGACACCCCATCTCCTCGGCGGTTTCGAGGAGTTTGGTCCGAAGCGGCGCATAGACGATATCCGTGACAACGGCGCCCTTCTGCAATCCATCGAGCGGAACACGCAGCGGCGGATGGCCGATCATCCCGAGCGAGGTGGTGTTCACCACGGTCGCCGCGTGATCCATCATGTTGCCCGCCTGAACCCAGTCGAACACGACGACCCGCTTGCCGAATTCCTGCGCGAGCGCATCGGCGCGCACCCGCGTGCGGTTGGACAAGAGGATTTCGGGCACGCCGGCATCGATAAGCGCCGCGATCACCGCGCGCGACGCGCCGCCCGCACCGAGGACCGCCGCTGGCCCGCGCGCCGCATCCCACTCGACCCCGGCGGATTGCAGGTTCTTGATGAAGCCGTAGCCATCCGTATTGTCGGCGTGGATCTTGCCGTCCTTTCGGAAGATCAAGGTGTTGGCCGCGCCGATAAGCGTCGCCCGGTCGGTGACCAGATCTGCGATCTCGAGCACCTTTTCCTTGTGCGGAATGGTGATGTTCACCCCGACGAATCCGGCCTTGGGCAACATGCGCAGCACCGCTTCGAGATCGTCCGCGGCCACATCCATCGGAATATAATGCCCCGCGATACCGTGCTTGCGCAGCCAGTGATTGTGGATCTTGGGCGAGCGTGAATGCGCGATGGGCGAGCCGATGACGCCGGCGAGGGGGATGCGCGCCTCGCTCATGTCTCGATCTCCTCGCGAGCCGCCAGAAAGCCGATCAACTCGAGCAGGGGAAGGCCCAGAACGTGGAAGTAATCACCGCTGACACGTGACAGGAGTCGCACACCTTCTTCCTCTAGCTTGTACGCGCCGACGGAGTGGCGAATGCTCTCCCAATTGCGCGCGATGTAATCGTCCAGATAGGCATCGGATACATCACGCATCTGCATCTGCACAACACCGACGTGGCGCCAAGTCGGACGTCCATCCTCGCAGATCACCGCCGCCGAGACGAGCCGATGCGTCTTGCCGCGCAGGGCGCGGAGTTGCGCACGCGCCTCCTCGGGGCTGGCGGGTTTCGACAGGATCTTGCCGTCGAAGGCGAGCACCTGATCGCAGCCGATGACCAGAGCACCCCGCTCCCGCTCGCTGATCTTGGCCGCCTTCAATTCGGCCAGCGCGTCGGCGGTATCGCGGGGCGTCGCGCCCTCGGCCAGAAGCGCGTCCTTCACCGCCTCCTCGTCCACGCGGGCGGGCATCACGTCGCAAGCGATCCCGGCATTGGCCAGAAGCTGGCGCCGGATCTGCGATTGGGACGCGAGGATGATGCGGACAGTCATGTGGAAAACCCGGGGTGGAACCTGTGGCGAATGCCCCTTGGATATCCCCAATCGCGGCGGCGCGCCACCGGCGCGGGGAAAACCCGCCATCGCCACCCGTCTCCGCGGCATTCCTCCCGTTGTTGATTGTATGGATTCCCGATCGGGAGGAATCGGCCGAGGCTCGATTGGCGCATCGGGTGGCGAGCCGTTCACGTGCGGCAGAATTATCACCAAGCCACTGAAAATTCGATGGAGTTTCTGCTTGGCCGATCACCGAGACCCGGCCCGGCATGCAAAGCTGGCCTGTTGCCATTTCTGGGGATAACGCGTTAATCCACAGGCGAGGCGCTGCCCTACTTAATCATCATCCTTTTCTATATTTCTTATTTATTTAAGAAGGCAGGGAAGGACGGAGCGAAGGACCGAAGATGATCGACTTTCTTGCCGCGATGTATCCCTGGACGAAGTCGCTCCATCTTCTCTCCATCGTGGCCTGGATGGCGGGGCTCTTCTATCTGCCGCGTCTTTTCGTCTATCACGCCGAGGCCTCGACCCCCGGCGACAGCCGCGACGAGATTTTCCAGGTGATGGAACGCCGGCTCTTACGGGCGATCATGAACCCCGCGATGATTGCCACATGGGTGTTCGGCCTCATGCTCGTGATGACGCCGGGCATCGTCGACTGGTCGTCGATCTGGCCGTGGACGAAGGCGGCGGCGGTTCTCTTCCTGACATGGTTTCACCATTGGCTCGGCCTTCGCAGGAAGGAATTCATCACCGGACAAAGCACGATTTCGGGCCGGACCTTCCGCATCATGAACGAGGTGCCGACGCTCGCCCTCATCGTCATCGTCTTTTCGGTGATCCTGAAATTCTAGGCCGTGATTGACTTGGGAGAGGTCAGCGCGTATCAGGCGCCATGGCCCCCGTCCGGGATCCGCCGTTTTCACTTGCCAATCCGATCCGTTCCGCGCCCGGCGCGCGCATGAGGTATCCCATGTCCGAAGACCGTCTGAACCTGTTCGATCTCAAGGCGCAGAGCGCCAAGGATCTTCTGGCCATGGCCGAAGAGCTCGAGATCGAGAACGCCTCGACGATGCGCAAGGGCGAGATGATGTTCTCGATCCTGAAGGAGCGCGCCGAGGATGGCTGGCTGGTGTTCGGCGATGGTGTGCTCGAGGTTCTCCAGGACGGCTTTGGCTTCCTGCGCTCGCCCGAGGCGAACTATCTTCCCGGCCCTGACGACATCTATGTCTCTCCCGACATGATCCGCCGCTACTCGCTCCGGACCGGCGACACGATCGAAGGCGAGATGAAGCAGCCCGACGAGAATGAGCGCTACTTCGCGCTGACCAGCGTGACGCGGATCAATTTCGAGGATCCCGAGCGCGCGCGCCACAAGATCGCGTTCGACAACCTCACGCCGCTTTATCCCGATGAGCGCCTGACGCTCGAGATCGACGATCCGACCATCAAGGATCGCTCTGCGCGCATCATCGATCTGGTCGCGCCCATCGGCAAAGGCCAGCGCTCGCTGATCGTGGCGCCGCCGCGCACGGGTAAGACGGTGATCCTTCAGAATATCGCGGCCAGCATCGAGCGGAACCACCCGGAATGCTATCTCATCGTCCTTCTGATCGACGAGCGCCCCGAGGAAGTCACGGACATGCAGCGCTCGGTCAAGGGCGAGGTCGTCAGCTCTACCTTTGACGAACCTGCAACGCGCCATGTCGCCGTGAGCGAAATGGTGATAGAGAAAGCGAAGCGCCTGGTCGAGCATAAACGAGATGTTGTGATCTTGCTCGACTCGATCACAAGACTTGGTAGAGCTTACAACACGGTCGTGCCGTCTTCGGGCAAGGTTCTGACCGGCGGTGTCGATGCCAACGCGCTCCAGCGGCCCAAGCGGTTCTTCGGTGCAGCGCGGAACATCGAAGAGGGCGGCTCGCTCACCATCATCTCGACTGCACTGATCGACACCGGCAGCCGGATGGACGAAGTGATCTTTGAAGAGTTCAAGGGCACCGGCAACTCGGAGCTGGTTCTCGATCGCAAGATCGCGGACAAGCGCGTCTTCCCGGCGATCGACATCCTCAAGTCGGGCACGCGGAAGGAAGATCTGCTGGTCGACAAGACCGATCTGCAAAAGACATTCGTGCTGCGCCGCATCCTGAACCCGATGGGCACCACGGATGCGATCGAGTTCCTGATTTCCAAGCTGAAACAGACCAAGACAAACGCCGAATTCTTCGATTCGATGAACACCTGACGCCGACGCGGGCAGGTAACTGCCGGCAAGGGGGGCAGGTATGGATACGATCTTCGCCATGTCGTCCGCGCAGGGCAAAGCGGGTGTCGCGGTCATCCGCGTGTCCGGACCGCAAGCGCATGAGGCCTGTGCCGCGCTGTGCGAAGATGTGCCGCCACCCCGCATCGCGGCGCTCCGCGTCCTGAAAGACGCCGACGGCGCGCCGCTGGATCAGGCTTTGGTGCTGGTTTTCGAGAGAGGCGCGAGCTTTACCGGCGAAGAATCCGTCGAATTTCAAACGCATGGCAGTATCGCGGTGGTGTCGGCAGTGCTCGATCGGCTCGCTGGCTTGGATGGCTTGCGGGCGGCGGAGCCGGGCGAGTTCACGCGGCGCGCGCTCGATAGCGGCAATCTCGACGTCGCGCAGATCGAAGGGCTCGCCGACCTCATTGACGCTGAAACCGAGGCGCAGCGAAAGCAGGCGCTCCGCGTGTTGTCCGGCGATTTGGGCCAGCGCGCCGAGACTTGGCGCCGCGATCTGATCCGCGCGGCCGCCCTCATCGAGGCGACCATCGATTTCGCCGACGAAGAGGTGCCTGTAGATGTCTCGCCCGAAGTCGGGACGCTCCTAGATGGCGTGATGGACGCGCTCGGCCGCGAGATTGCCGGAACCTATGTGACCGAGCGCATCCGATCCGGTTTCGAGGTCGCGATCGTGGGTGCGCCGAATGTCGGAAAATCCACGCTGCTGAACAGCTTGGCCGGGCGCGAGGCGGCGATCACGTCCGATATCGCAGGAACGACGCGCGATGTGATCGAAGTGCGCATGGACCTGGCCGGGTTGCCCGTGACGCTGCTCGATACCGCGGGGCTGCGGGAGACAGAGGACCGAATCGAGGCGATGGGCGTCGATCTCGCGCGTAAGCGTGCGCGGGCGGCGGATCTGCGGGTTTTCCTTCTCTCGCCTGGCGAAGCCGAACCGGATCTTGCTGAGGAGGGCGACATCCTGCTGACCGCCAAGGGTGACGAGCAGCGGGGTCTTCACCCTGGGATTTCAGGTAAAACCGGCCTCGGGGTGGACCAACTCATTGAGCGGGTCACCGAAGCTCTATCGGCGCGGGCCTCCAGCGCCGGGATCGCGACCCGTGCCCGCCATCGTCATGCCATGGAGCGGGGCGCCGCCGCCCTTGCGCAGGCTAAAGTGCATCTCGAGGGCGGCGAGGAAGAGGCCGATTTTGCCGCAGAGGAAATCCGGACGGCTGTTCGGGCTCTTGATTCTCTGATAGGTCGGGTGGATATCGAGAGTATTCTGGACGAGATCTTTGCCAGCTTCTGCCTCGGCAAGTGAGGAGTGTTTCACGTGAAACATTTTGACTTCGACGTTCTGGTTATCGGAGGCGGCCACGCAGGTGCTGATGCGGCTGCGGCATCCGCGCGCATGGGCGCGAAGACGGCGCTTGTCACGCTGTCTCGCAACGACATCGGCGTCATGTCCTGCAATCCGGCCATCGGCGGTCTTGGAAAAGGTCATCTCGTGCGCGAGATCGACGCGCTCGACGGCGTGATGGGGCGCGCTGCCGACGCTGCCGGGATTCAGTTTCGTCTGCTCAATCGTCGCAAAGGCCCCGCTGTGCAAGGCCCGCGCGCTCAGGCCGATCGCGCGCTTTATCGCAAGGCCATGGCCGGATTGCTGGCCGCTCAGGAAAACCTCGCAATCATCGAGGGTGAGGCGGCGGATTTTCTGATGGAAGGCCCGGCTGTCCGCGGCGTGCGGCTCGCCGATGGTTCCGAATTGAAGTCCAAAGCAGTCGTCCTGACGACAGGAACGTTTCTGCGGGGCGTCATTCATATCGGCGACGTTTCGCGCCCCGGTGGGCGCATGGGAGACCGTCCGTCGATCAAGCTTGCCGAGCGGATCGACAGTTTCGGTCTGCGCATGGGCCGCTTGAAGACGGGTACGCCGCCCCGGCTCGACGCCAAGACTATCGACTGGAATGTGCTCGAGGAGCAGCCCGGCGACGAGGAGCCGGTGCTTTTTTCCTTCATGTCTAAATCTGTCACCGCGCGGCAAATTACGTGCGGGATCACCCACACCAATGAGCGCACGCATGAGATCATCACCGCAAATCTTGGCAAGTCGGCCATGTATGGCGGCCATATCGACGGTATCGGCCCGCGGTATTGTCCGTCCATCGAGGACAAGATTGTCCGCTTTGCCGACAAGACCTCGCATCAGATCTTTCTCGAGCCGGAAAGCCTGACGAGTGATGTGATCTATCCCAACGGTATTTCGACATCGCTTCCGGAAGAAGTACAGGTCGATTATGTCAGGTCCATCAAGGGCTTGGAGCGTGCCGAGATCGTGCAGCCGGGCTATGCGATCGAATATGATTATATCGATCCGAGGGCGCTCGATGCCGGGCTTGGTCTTCGCGAGGTGCCCGGCCTTTACCTCGCGGGCCAGATCAACGGCACGACCGGCTATGAAGAGGCCGCCGCGCAAGGTCTGGTGGCGGGCCTCAACGCAGCACGCTTCAGTCAGGAGCAGGAGCCGGTCACGTTCAGCCGGGCAACTTCCTATATCGGTGTGATGGTGGACGATCTGATCACCCGAGGCGTAAGCGAGCCTTACCGCATGTTCACGTCGCGCGCCGAGTTCCGCCTCTCGCTCAGGGCGGACAATGCGGACCAGCGGCTCACGGGGCGCGGGATCGAGATCGGCTGCGTCGGCGATGGAAGGAAGGCCGTGTTCGAAGCCAAGGAAGCTGCCTTGGCCAGCGCGCGCGCTCAGCTTGATAGCGTCACTTTCACGCCGAAGCAGCTCGCGGGCCTGGGTTTGAAAGTCAACCAGGATGGGACAAAACGCACGGGATTTCAGACGCTTGCCTTCCCGGACGTGGAGTTTGCGCATTTGGTTTCGCTTGACGAGCAGTTCAAATCCATCGCCCCCGACATCGCGGAGCAGATCAGCAAGGACGCGCTTTACGCGAATTACATCACTCGGCAGGAGCGAGATATCGCATTGGTTCAGAGAGATGAGGCGCACGTTATCCCGAGTGACTTCGATTACAACTGCCTTGGCGGTCTGTCGAACGAGCTCAAGGCCAAGCTGTCGCAGGTCCGGCCGGCGAACTTGGCGCATGCGGCGCGGATCGACGGGATGACGCCCGCCGCGCTCACGCTCATCTTGGCGCGACTGCGGTCTTCTGCGAAGGCCAAGGCGGGATGAGCGACCTGCTTGCGAATGTTTCACGTGAAACAATCGAACGCTTGCGCGCGTTCGAGGCGCTCGCGACAAAATGGACCGCAAAGATCAATCTCGTTTCGAGCGACAGCGCGTCGAGCATTTGGGATCGCCACGTCCTCGACTCGGTACAAATTTACAACGCAGCGCCGCAGGGATGGTCGTCTTGGGTCGATCTCGGCTCGGGCGGCGGATTTCCGGGTGTCGTGATCGCGGTCATGGTGCACGGCGAAGACCGCGGCGCCGATGTGACGATGATCGAGAGCGACGCGCGAAAATGCGAATTTCTTCGCGCGGCCCTGCGGGAAACCGGCGTAACCGCCACCGTGGTGAACAAGCGCATCGAGGCTGTGCCCTCGATCGGGGCGGATGTCGTTTCGGCGCGCGCCCTTGCGGATCTTTCCAGTCTTCTCGGCTATGCCGCTCATCACCTGTCGCCCACGGGAACGGCGATCTTGCCGAAGGGCGCGCGCTGGCGCGATGAGGTGGAGGCGGCAAGATCCAAGTGGAAATTTAATCTCGAAACGGTTAACAGTTCTTTGGCGGCGGAGGCCGCCATTTTGAAAATTAAGGGAGTGTCCCGTGTCTGATCCCACCCGTCCGCATGGGCCGCGCATCATCGCCATCGCCAACCAGAAGGGCGGTGTCGGCAAGACAACGACGACCATCAATCTTGGTGCCGCACTGGCCGAGCAAGGGCAGAAGGTGATGATCGTCGACCTCGATCCGCAGGGGAACGCCTCGACTGGCCTCGGAATCGATATCGAGAATCGCGAATTCACGACATATGAGCTGCTGCTCGAAGATGTCGATCTGGGCCAGGTGATTCAGCCGACCCGCTCGGAGAACTTGTCGATCATTCCCGCGACGGTGGACCTGAGCTCGGCGGATATCGAGCTGATTTCCAATGAAAAACGTAGCTTTCTGCTGCATGATGCGCTTCGGCAGACGGCGATGGACCGCTACGATCTCGACTATGTCTTGATCGATTGCCCGCCGTCGCTGAACCTCTTGACCGTCAACGCGATGGTCGCCGCGCATTCCGTGCTGGTTCCGTTGCAGAGCGAGTTCTTCGCGCTCGAAGGGCTGTCTCAGCTCATGCTGACGATTCGCGAAGTGCGCCAGTCCGCCAATCCGAAGCTGCGGATCGAAGGCGTCGTGTTGACGATGTTCGATGCGCGCAACAATCTTTCGGGGCAGGTCGAGCAGGATGCGCGCGACAATCTAGGCGATCTGGTGTTTCGGACGCTGATTCCGCGAAATGTGCGGCTGAGCGAGGCGCCGTCCTATTCGATGTCGGTGCTGGACTACGATCCGCAATCTCGCGGGGCCGATGCCTATCGGGCTTTGGCCAAGGAATTGATGGAAAATCAGGCGCTTGTCGCAGCGTGAAGGGGAATTGAACATGGCCGACAAGATGCAGAGACAGCGGGGCCTCGGGCGCGGATTGTCCGCTCTCATGGCGGATGTGAACGACCGGAGCGAGGCCGATCGCGGTGCGCCGCGCCAACCCGACATGCTGGTACCGATCGAGAAAATCGCCGCCAATCCCGATCAGCCGCGCCGCCGTTTCGATGCGGAGCTGCTCGATGATCTTGCGGCGTCAATCAAGGAAAAGGGAATCATCCAGCCTCTCATCGTGCGGCGCAAGGGCGACGGTTTCGAAATCGTCGCCGGAGAACGTCGTTGGCGGGCCGCGCAGAAGGCGGGCTTGCACCAGATACCGGTGATCGTTCGAGATTTCGACGATACCGAAGTGCTGGAGATCGCGATCATCGAAAACATCCAGCGCGCTGACCTGAACCCGGTCGAAGAGGCCGCGGGGTATGTGCAGCTCATGAACAAGTTCGGCCATACGCAGGAGAAGCTGGCCGAAGCGCTCGGTAAAAGCCGGAGTCATATCGCGAACACCATGCGGCTCATGCAACTTCCTGAAGTCGTTCGGGATTTCGTGACCGAGGGCAAGCTGTCCGCAGGCCACGCCCGTACGCTCATCACGGCCAAAGATCCCATCGCGCTCGCCAAGAAGGTGATTTCGGGCGATCTTTCGGTGCGCGATACCGAGAAGCTCGTGCGGAAATCGAACGAGGCGCCCGAGGGCGGAGCCTCGCCGGCCGGGCGGAAAGGTCGCACGTCGAGCGCGAAGGACGCGGACACACGGGCGCTCGAGGATGATCTGTCGGCCAATCTCGGGATGAAAGTGCAGGTCGATCACAAGCCCGGTGGCGAAGCGGGCACGATCTCTATCAGTTACAAGACACTGGATGAGCTCGATGAGCTTTGCGGGATTCTGTCATCCGGAAAGTAGAGACTAATCAGGCAAAAGTTCGGTGATCACGGCGTTGAGGACCGTCCTGCCGCGCAACGTCGCGGCGAGGCGATCCCCCCGGCGTTCGACCATGCCGAGGTCCTCGAGGTGGTGAACGCTGCTCTCATTCAGAGGCGCGCCAGCGAGCGCCTCGTAGCGCGGCAGGTCGATCCCTTCGCTGATGCGCAGGCCCATCATCAGGTATTCGCCCGCCTGATCCTGCGGCGGGATCGCAACGCGCGGCTTTTCAGTGGTGCCGGTGGCGGCCCGCATAAGCCACGCTTCGGGATGGGCGTAGGCTTCGGTCGCCCAGCGAGTGCCGTCCAATGTGAGCCTGCCATGCGCTCCCGGCCCGATTCCGAGATAGTCGCCATGCCGCCAATAGATCAGATTGTGACGCGACTCGGCGCCGGGGCGGGCATGGTTCGATACCTCGTAGGCCGGCATTCCGGCGGCATCGCAAAGCTCTTGGGTCAGCTCGTACATGTCGCTGCCGAGATCTTCGGAGGGCAGGCCGTGCAGCTTGCCCGCTTCGAACCGCGCGCCGAATGCCGTGCCGGGCTCGATCGTCAGTTGGTAGAGGGACATGTGATCGACGGCCATGGACAGCGCTTCCGAAAGCTCCGCGCGCCATTCGTCCAGGCTTTGATCTTGCCGCGCGTAGATCAGATCGAAACTGACGCGCTTGAACTGGGCGCGTGCGACATCGAAGGCAGCGCGCGCCTCCGCGGCGGTGTGAAGACGTCCGAGCCGGCGCAAATCGGTATCGTTGAGAGCCTGAATGCCCATCGAGACACGATCAACGCCCGCATCGGCATAGCCGGCGAAGCGCGCGGCTTCGACCGAGCCGGGATTGGCCTCGAGCGTGATTTCCATGTCATTGGCGAAGGTCCAATGATGCCTGACGCGGTCCAGAATGGCGTGGACCGTCTCGGGCGGCATCAGGCTGGGCGTTCCGCCGCCAAAGAAGATGGAATTCAGGACGCGGCCCCGTGTCATCTCCGCGTAGCGGTCGATCTCGGCCAGGAAGGCGCGGCGCCATGCGTCCTGATCCACCTTGTCGCTGACATGGCTGTTGAAATCGCAGTAGGGGCATTTGGCCGCGCAGAAGGGCCAGTGCAGATAGAGGCCGAAGCCGCCCTGGCGCCAGTCCTCAGCCAAGGCAGCGCGTCACGAATTGCGAGAAGGCGTCGGCGCGGTGGCTGATGCGGTTCTTCTCGGCGGGGTCCATCTCGGCGAAGCTGATATCATAGCCGTTGGGCTGGAAAATCGGATCATAGCCATGCCCCTGCGCGCCGCGCATGGGCCACATGACCTGTCCATCGACCGCGCCGGGGAAGACTTCGTCATGCCCGTCAGGCCAGGCGAGCACCAGCGTGCAACAAAAGCGCGCGGTCCAGGGCTTCGGCGCACCGCTCGCCAGCAGCCGGTCATGCGCCTTGGTCATCGCCATGACGAAATCGCGGCCCTGCGCGGTTTCGGCCCAATCGGCGGTATAGACGCCGGGCGCACCGTCGAGCGCGTCGATCTCGATCCCCGAATCGTCCGAGAGCGCGGGCAGGCCCGTCGCCTTCGCGGCGGCATGCGCCTTGATCCGGGCGTTGCCGACGAAGGTCGTCTCGGTTTCCTTCGGCTCGGGCAGATCGCGCTCGGCCGCGCCGATCACCTTGATACCGTAGGGCGCGAGAAGATCGGCGATCTCGGCCAGCTTGCCCGCGTTATGCGTGGCGACCAGCAGCGTATCGCCGGTCAGCTTACGCATTGACGGCAGCCAGTTGCGCTGCGGCCAGTTCGGACACGCCTTTCTCGGCGAGGTCCATGAGCTGGTTCATCTGCGCGCGGTTGAACGTCGCGCCCTCGGCGGACATCTGAACCTCGATCAGCTTGCCGGACTGGGTCATGATGAAATTGCCATCGACACCGGCCTCGCTGTCCTCGGGGTAGTCGAGATCGAGCACGGCTTGCCCGGCATAAAGCCCGCAGGAGACCGCCGCGACGGGATCGGTCAGGGGATCGGAGACGACGGCGCCCGTCTTCATCAGCTTTTGCACGGCCAGCTTCAGCGCGACCCAGCCGCCGGTGATCGACGCGCAGCGGGTGCCGCCATCGGCTTGAATCACATCGCAATCGACTGTGATCTGACGCTCGCCCAAGGCCACGCGGTCGACGCCCGCGCGCAGGCTCCGCCCGATGAGTCGCTGGATTTCGACGGTGCGCCCGCCCTGCTTGCCTGCCGTCGCCTCACGCCGCATGCGGGAGGTGGTGGAGCGGGGCAGCATGCCGTATTCCGCCGTGACCCAGCCGAGGCCGGAGCCCTTGATGAACGGCGGCACGCGATCTTCGATGGTTGCGGTGCACAGAACATGCGTGTCGCCGATGCGGATCATGCACGACCCTTCGGCATGTTTGGTGACGCCCGTTTCGATTGAAACGGCGCGCATCTCGCTTAAATCTCGGCCGGAAGGGCGCATGACGGATCCTTGTCGCTTGGGTTTCCCGCGGGAATACAGGGGCCCGGGCCGGTAAGGCAACCCCGATTGACCCATGACGCGGCGCAGCCTTAGATACGACGGATGGCCAAGGATTCCACCATGACTGACGCCAAGCGACTGCTGGAGGAGATGAACGATCGCTCGCGCGAGGTGTTTCGCCGCGTCGTCGAAGGTTATCTGCTCACCGGCGCGCCGGTCGGCTCGCGCAGCCTGACGCGCGAGCTGAGCGAGAAGGTGAGCGCCGCGACGGTCCGCAACGTCATGCAGGACCTCGAATACATGGGGCTTTTGGACAGCCCGCATGTCAGCGCGGGCCGCATTCCGACCCAGACGGGCCTTCGCATGTTCGTCGATGGCCTGCTCGAGGTGGGCGATCTGCAAAGCGCGGATCGCGAGTTGATGGACAGTACGATGTCTTCGAACTCGCAGGATGTGGCGGGCGTTCTGGACCGCATCGGGCAGACGCTTTCGGGCGTGACGCAAGGGGCGTCGCTCGTGCTGGCGCCGAAGCACGAGGCGCCTATCAAGCATATCGAATTCGTGAGCCTCGGGCATGATCGCGCGCTCGTGGTCCTCGTGTTCGCCGATGGCCATGTGGAGAACCGCATTTTCACACCGCCGCCGGGCCAGACGCCCTCGTCGATGCGGGAGGCCGCGAATTTTCTCAATGCGTTGGTCGAAGGAAAGACGCTGAGCGACGTTCAGACCGTGATCGCCCGCCAGATCAGCGACCGGCGGCAGGAAATCGACCAGCTCGCCCATGCGATGGTCGAAAGCGGCCTCGCCGTCTGGGCCAAGGAGGGCGAGGGGCCGGACCGCCTGATCGTGCGCGGACGGTCGCATCTGCTGAACGCGGGCGGCGACGAGGTGGATCTCGAGCGGATCCGCACGCTCTTCGACGATCTCGAGCGCAAGCGCGACATCGCCAACTTCCTCGAGCTGACGGACGAGGGCGAAGGCGTGCGCATCTTTATCGGCTCGGAGAACAAACTTTTCTCACTTTCGGGTTCCTCTTTGGTTGTCTCTCCATATATGAACGCTGACCGGAAGATCGTCGGTGCGGTCGGGGTCATCGGACCCACGCGGCTGAATTACGGGCGGATCGTTCCGATCGTGGATTACACGGCGCAGCTTGTCGGAAAGCTGATCGCCGACAGAAGTTGAAGGGCAGAGACATGGCAGAGCGCGAAAACGAAGAGTTTCTCGACGACATCGAACAGGCCGAGGCCGAGACCTATCAGGACGACATGGCCGAGATTTCGGACGAAGACGCCGAGATCGACACGCTTCGGGCCGAGCGTGACGCGCTGCACGACAAGTTCATGCGCGCACTGGCCGACGCGGAGAATGCGCGCAAGCGGGCCGACCGCGACCGCCGCGAGGCCGAAAATTACGGCGGCTCCAAGCTGTCGCGCGATCTGCTGCCCGTTTATGACAACATGAAGCGCGCCATCGAATCCATCCCCGAGGAGCAGCGCGAGGCGTCCGCCGCGTTCATCGAAGGCATCGAGCTCACGATGCGCGAATTGCTCAACGTCTTTTCCAAGCACGGCATCCGCATCGTCTCGCCCGAGGTCGGCGATAAGTTCGATCCGCAGCATCACGAAGCGATGTTCGAAGCGCCCTTGCCCGGTACGAAAGCGGGCGAAATCATCCAGGTCTCGGCCGAGGGCTTCATGCTTCACGACCGCATCCTGCGCCCGGCCAAGGTGGGCGTCTCTTCGATGCAGGGATGATCCGGCAGCATTGGCCCGCATGAAACGCCCCGCAAGTGACGGGGCGATTTCTATTTCGTCTCTGTGACGGGCAGTTTCGACTTCAATTCGTAGATCAGCGCAAGCGCGTCGCGCGGGCTCAATTCGTCCGGAAGGACCGATTTGAGCGCCTCTTCGACCTCCGACGATCTCGGCGGCGCCACGGGTGCGGGCGGCCTGCTGGAGAAAAGCGGCAGGTCGTCGATCAGCGCGTCGCGCGCACTGCCACCCTCACGCTCGCCGCGCTCCAGCGCATCCAGAACGATGCGCGCGCGCTCGATCACGCTGGCCGGAAGACCCGCGAGCTTGGCGACCTGCACGCCGTAGGAGCGGTCGGCGGCACCGCGCCGCACCTCATGCAGGAAGATCACGTCGCCCTCATGTTCCTTGACTGCGACGGTCGCGTTATCGACGCGCGCCAGCTTCTCGGTGAGGTTCGTCAGCTCGTGATAATGCGTGGCGAAAAGCGCGCGGCAGCCATTCACCTCGTGCAGATGCTCGAGCGTCGCCCAGGCGATCGAGAGGCCGTCATAGGTGGCCGTGCCCCGCCCGATCTCATCGAGGATCACCAGCGCCCCGGCATCGGCCTGATTGAGAATCGCGGCGGTTTCGACCATCTCAACCATAAAGGTCGATCGGCCGCGCGCCAGATCGTCCGACGCGCCGACGCGGCTGAATAGCTGGCTGACGATGCCAATATGGGCGTTCGCCGCAGGCACGAAACTGCCCATTTGTGCCAAAAGCGCGATCAGCGCATTCTGCCGCAGGAAGGTCGATTTACCCGCCATGTTGGGTCCGGTGAGCAGCCAGATATCGCTCTCGTCGCCCAGCGCGCAATCATTGGCGACGAACGGCCCGTTCCCCTGGGCGCGCAGGGCCTGCTCCACCACGGGGTGGCGCCCGCCGGTGATGGTCAGCGCGCGGCTTTCGTCCACCTTGGGCCGGCACCAGTTCGCCTCGACCGCGAGATCGGCGAGCGCGGTCGTCAAATCCAGCTGCGCGAGTGCGCGGGCGAGCTGCCCGAGGGCGGGGGCCTCATCCAGAACAGCGCGTTTCAGCCCGTCATAGAGCCGCTTTTCGATTTCGAGCGCGCGGCCGCCCGCGTTCAGGATGCGCGTCTCCATCTCCGAGAGCGGCACCGTCGTGAAGCGGACCTGATTGGCGGTCGTCTGGCGGTGCTTGAAGGTCTCGTTGAGCGGCGCGGAAAGCATGCGCTCGGCATGGGTGGCCGTCACTTCGATGAAGTACCCCAGGACGTTGTTGTGCTTCACCTTGAGCGATGAAATGCCCGTTTCCTCGATATACTCGGCCTGCATCCGCGCGATCACGCCGCGCCCTTCGTCACGAAGCTGGCGCGACTCGTCGAGATCGGCGTCGTATCCATCCGCGATGAAGCCGCCATCGCGCGCCAGCAGGGGCGGCTCGGCGATCAGCGCCTGGTCGAGCAGATTCAGAAGTCTGTCGTGGCCTGTCAGATCCTGCGCCAACTGCGCCAGAGGCTCCGGCAATGCCTCGCCTTGCAGAAGGCCCGCGATCTCCTCGGCGGCGGCGAGCGCGTTCCGCAGCGCGACCAGATCGCGCGGCCCGCCGCGATCGAGCGCCAGCCGGGACATGGCCCGGTCGACATCGGGCACCTTACGCAGATACGCGCGCATATCACCCCGGAATCGAGACCGATCGACGGCGAACGAGACCATTTCCTGACGCTCGTGGATCACGGCCAGATTGCGCGACGGGCTGGAGAGCCGCCGCTCGAGAAGGCGCGCGCCGCCGGCCGTCATGGTGCGGTCCATCACCGCCAGAAGCGATCCTGCACGACCGCCCGAGAGCGCGTGCGTCAGTTCGAGATTGCGCCGCGTCGCCGCATCGATCTGCATCGCGCCGGCGAGGTTCTCGCGCTGCGGGGGCTGCAGGAGGGGCAATCTGCCTTTTTGCGTGATCTCCAGATACTCGACCAACGCACCCATCGCCGCGATCTCGGCGCGCTCGAAGCTTCCGAAGGCATCGAGTGTCTGGACCCCGAAAAGATCGCAAAGCCGCCTCGCGGCGCTGGTGCTGTCGAAAGCGGACCGGCCGAGCGGCGTCATCGCGGCGCCGATATCGGTGACCAGATCGCGGGATAGGCTCTGATCCTGATCGGCCACCAGTACCTCGCTCGGCATCAGGCGCGCGAGTTCCGGTCCGATACGGGGCAGAGGCAAGGACATGACGTGCAGCGCGCCGGTCGAGATATCCGCATAGGCCAGCGCGTGTTCGCCCCGCACTTCGGCGATGGCGGCGAGGTAATTGTGCCGCCGCGCCTCCAGCAGCGACTCCTCGGTCAGTGTGCCGGGCGTAACGAGGCGCACGACGCCGCGCTTGACCACCGATTTCGAGCCGCGCTTCTTCGCCTCGGCGGGGTTCTCGAGTTGCTCGCAGACCGCCACGCGAAACCCCTTGCGGATCAATGTCAGCAGATAGCCTTCGGCGGAATGCACCGGCACGCCGCACATGGCGATATCCTCGCCCAGATGTTTGCCGCGCTTGGTGAGCGCGATGTCGAGCGCTTCGGCGGCAGCGACGGCATCGTCGAAGAAGAGTTCGTAGAAATCGCCCATGCGGTAGAAGAGAAGCGCATCCGCATGCTCGGCCTTGATCTCGAGATACTGCGCCATCATCGGCGTGACTGTGTCGGTCGTCACCAGAAGTCCCCCATCGCTGGCGCGAACCTACAAATCATGTGCGCGCGGCGAAAGCCCAATCCGCAGGACAGTTGAGGGAGCGCCAATAGACGGCTATGCAGACGGAAACGCATTTTCAGGACGCAGGCGCTCATGGCAAATCCCAAATTCACCCCCGAAGAGGCGCTGGCCTTCCACCTCGAGCCGACGCCGGGCAAGTTCGAAATCACGGCCACCGTGCCGATGACGACGCAGCGCGACCTGAGCCTTGCCTATTCGCCGGGCGTCGCAGTGCCGTGCACCGCCATCCGCGACAATCCCGAAACGGCGTATGACTACACCAACAAGGGCAACCTCGTGGCCGTGATCTCGAACGGGACGGCGGTGCTGGGTCTCGGCAATCTCGGCGCGCTGGCGTCGAAGCCGGTGATGGAGGGCAAGGCGGTGCTCTTCAAACGCTTCGCGGACGTGAACAGCATCGACATCGAACTCGACACCGAGGATGCGGATGCGTTCTGCAATGCCGTTCGCCTGATGGGTCCGACCTTCGGGGGCATCAATCTCGAGGATATCAAGGCGCCCGAATGCTTCATCATCGAGCAGCGGCTCAAGGAAGAGATGGATATCCCCGTCTTCCACGACGACCAGCACGGGACCGCCGTGATCTGCGCCGCCGGCCTTATCAATGCGCTGCATCTGAGCGGCAAGAAGATCGAGGATGTGCGCATCGTGCTGAACGGCGCCGGCGCGGCGGGGATCGCCTGTCTCGAACTGCTCAAGACGATGGGCGCGCGGCATGAGAACACCATCATGTGCGACACCAAGGGCGTAATCTATCAAGGCCGCACCGAGGGCATGAACCAGTGGAAATCGGCGCATGCGGTCAAGACCGATCGCCGCACGCTGGCCGAGGCGATGGAGGGCGCGGACGTCTTTCTGGGCGTGTCGGCCAAGGGCGCGGTGACGCAGGAGATGGTGGCGAGCATGGCCCCCAATCCGGTGATCTTCGCCATGGCGAACCCCGATCCCGAAATCACACCCGAAGAGGCCCATGCGGTGCGCGAGGACGCCATCGTCGCCACCGGGCGCAGCGACTATCCCAATCAGGTGAACAACGTTCTGGGCTTTCCCTACCTCTTCCGCGGTGCGCTGGACGTCCATGCGCGGGCGATCAACGACGAGATGAAGATCGCCTGCGCCGAGGCGCTGGCGAGCCTCGCGCGGCAGGACGTGCCGGACGAGGTGGGGATGGCCTACGGGCGCAAGCTGGCTTTCGGGCGGGATTACATCATCCCGGCACCGTTCGATCCGCGGCTCATCCACACGATCCCGCCCGCCGTGGCCAAGGCCTGCATGGCGACGGGCGCCGCGCGGCGGCCGATCGTCGATATGGAGGCCTACGAGGTTTCCCTGAAGGGCCGGATGGATCCCACCGCCAGCATCATGCGCTCGATCAACGCGCGGGCGCGGGCGGCGCAGGCGCGGATGATCTTCGCCGAGGGCGACGATCCGCGCGTGCTGCGCGCCGCCGTGCAGTATCAGCGCGCGGGCATCGGCAAATCCATCGTCGTGGGCCGCAATTCCGATGTGAAGGCCAAGCTCGAGGCCGCCGGCATGGGCGATGCCGTGGCCGAGCTGGAAGTCGTCAACGCCGCGAATACGCCCCATCTGGAGGAATATCGCGCATTTCTCTACGAGCGGCTCCAGCGCAAGGGGTTCGACCGGCACGATATTCACCGCCTCGCCACGCGCGACCGGCATGTCTTCGCGTCGCTGATGCTCGCGCATGGGCATGGCGATGGGCTCATCACCGGTGCGACACGTAAATCGGCGCATGTGCTCGAGCTTATCAACCACGTCTTCGACGCGGATGCCGAGCATGGTGTCGCGGGCGTCACCGCGCTCATGCATAAGGGCCGTATCGTTCTCGTGGCCGATACGCTGGTGCAGGAATGGCCGGACGAGAATGATCTGGCCGATATCGCCGAGCGGGCAGCCGCCGTGGCGCGGCATCTGGGCCTCGAGCCGCGCGTGGCCTTCGTCAGTTTCTCGACCTTCGGCTATCCTCAATCCGAGCGCGCCGAGAAGATGCACCGCGCGCCCAAGGTGCTCGAGGCGCGGGGCGTCGATTTCGAGTTCGAGGGCGACATGACCGTCGATGTGGCGCTGAACACGGCAGCCCAGGAAGCCTATCCCTTCCAGCGCCTGACCGGTCCGGCGAACATCCTCGTGGTTCCGGCGCGGCACTCGGCCTCGATCTCGGTCAAGCTGATGCAGGAAATGGCGGGCGCGACCGTGATCGGCCCGATCCTTTCGGGCCTCGACAAGTCGGTCCAGATCTGCTCGTCCACCTCGACCGCCACGGACATCGTCAACATGGCGGTGCTGGCGGCGTGCAAGGTCGGCTGACGCGCCCTGCGCCCCGGCCGCGATCGAGTATTTTCGCCAAGATGAAGCCGGTGCGGGCTAGCCCTTGTCCGGCCTGCGCGAGAGCTGCACCGCCAGGATGCCGCCCATGATGACCGCGACGCCGATCAGGTCGGTCGGGTGAAGCCGCTCGTTCAGCACGATCGCGGCGATGGCGACGCCGAGAAACGGATTGAGAAAGTGGAAGGTCGCGGCACGGGTCGCACTGATGCGCTGCACCAGCTTGAACCAGACGAGCGTGGCGGCGAGGCCGGGGATGAGTGTCGTCCAGGCGAAGGCTGCGCCGAGCTTCCAGCTCCAATCGACGACGAGCGTTTCGGTGAGCGATGCGACGACGGACAGAACCGCGCCGCCGACCAGCATCTGAAGGCCGACGATCATCAGGAAGTTCCCGCCCGACGTGGCGCCGCGCACGCTGAGCGTCGCTATGGCGAGCGCGATGGCGCCGAGGATGCAGAGCGTCAGGCCATAGGGATCGACGCCGCCGGAAAAGCGCGTTCCCATGATCATCGCGACACCGGCGAAGCCCGCGACAAGGCCCGCGAAGGCCAGCCTCGGGAGGCGCTGGCCGAGAAAGAGCCACGAGATCAGCGCGACGAGAAGCGGCATCGTGGAGGCGATGATGGCGGCGAGTGACGCCTCGACCGTCTGCATCGCGACGAAGTTCAGTCCAAGATAGAGCGCGTTCTGGCAGATGCCGAGGATGATGCAGGCGCGCCACTGGGCGCGGCTCAGGCGCCAGGATTGTCCGAGCGCCAGCGCGATGGCGACGCCGAGACCCCCCGAGATGAGAAAGCGCAGCGCGAGGGCGCTGAGGGGCGGCGCGGCCTCGACGATGATCCGGGCCGAGGTGAAGGCGCTCG
Source organism: Roseovarius aquimarinus (assembly GCF_043661195.1). Lineage (NCBI taxonomy): Bacteria > Pseudomonadati > Pseudomonadota > Alphaproteobacteria > Rhodobacterales > Roseobacteraceae > Roseovarius > Roseovarius aquimarinus. The sequence goes on along the minus strand of NZ_JBIHMM010000003.1, from coordinate 221,329 downwards.
ACCACATCACGGCAAAGCCGACACCCATCATGATACTGCGCAAATCCATGCCCGGCCCTTGCCTCTTCTTTCCCGCCCAAAGCAAAAGGGCCGCCTTTTCGGGCGACCCTTAAGAATTCCGGTGGAAGATGCAAGATCAGCCGTTCACGCTGTCCTTCAGCGCCTTCGCGATGGTCATCTTGACGACCTTGTCCGCGTCTTTCTTGATCTGCTCGCCCGTGGCGGGGTTGCGGACCATACGCTCGGGACGCTCGCGGCAGTAGATCTTGCCGACGCCGGGAAGGGTCACGGCGCCGCCGCTCGAAACTTCGCGCGTGATGACGGCAATGATGCTGTCGAGTGCGTTGCCGGCGGTTTTCTTGTCGCTGCCCATTTCATCGGCCAGTGCGGCCACGAGCTGTGTCTTGGTCATCGGTTTTGCCATCGGGTGGTCTCCTTTTATCTGCCCGAAAACTGGGCCTCACGATCAGGTGTAACGCTATTTCATTGGGCATTACAACGCATACTGCGTTCGGCCGCGCGAATTTTGCGCAGAAATGCGCCGTCAAAGGAAGGCGGTTTCGTCGAAAGCGCGCAATTTCCGGCTGTGGAGACGGTCGAGCGGCATTCGCGCCAGCGTCTCCATCGCCCGGATGCCGATCATCAGATGGCGCGCGACCTGATCGGTGTAGAAGGCGCTGGCCATGCCCGGCAGTTTCAGCTCGCCGTGGAGCGGCTTGTCGGAGACGCAGAGAAGCGTGCCGTAGGGCACGCGGAAGCGAAATCCGTTGGCCGCGATCGTCGCGCTTTCCATATCGAGCGCGATGGCGCGGCTCTGGCTGAGGCGGCGCACCGGGCCGGAATGATCGCGCAGCTCCCAATTGCGGTTGTCGACGCTGGCGACGGTGCCGGTGCGCATGATCCGCTTGAGCTCGTAGCCTTCGAGCTGGGTGACCTCCTCGACGGCTTCCTCGAGCGCGATCTGGATTTCGGCGAGCGCGGGGATCGGCACCCAGGTGGGCAGATCGGCATCCAGAACGCCGTCCTCGCGCAGATAGGCATGGGCGAGGACGTAATCGCCGAGGCGCTGCGTGTTGCGCAGCCCGGCGCAGTGGCCGACCATGATCCAGGCATGCGGGCGCAGCACGGCGATATGGTCCGTCGCCGTCTTGGCGTTGGACGGACCGACGCCGATATTGACGAGCGTGATCCCCGAGCCGTCCGGCTTCTTGAGATGATAGGTCGGCATCTGCGGCATCTGGCGCGGGATATCGAGCGCCGCCGCGGCATCGGTGATCTCGGTATCTCCGGTGGCGACGAAGCTCGCGTAGCCGCTTTCGGGATCGGCAAGAACGCGGCGGGCATAGGCCTCGAATTCCGAGACGTAGAACTGGTAGTTCGTAAAAAGAACGTGGTTCTGGAAATGCGCGGGCGAGGTCGCCGTGTAATGCGCGAGCCGGGCCAGAGAGTAATCGACGCGCTGCGCGGTGAAGGGCGCGAGCGGCGCGGTGCCGTCGGCGTCGGCGCCTTTCAGGCCGTTGATGATGTCGTCGTCCATCGTGCCGAGATCCGGCACGTCGAACACGTCGCGCAGCGTGAACCCCGCCGCGCCCTCATGCGGCACGTTCATCCGCGCATCCTGCGCCACGGCGAAATGGACGGGCATAGGGGTCTGCGAGACGCCGATGCCGACCGGAACGTCGTGATTTTCGATCAGGAGGCGGATCTGCTGGATCAGGTAGTTTCGAAAGAGATCGGGCCGTGTGATCGTCGTGGCGTGGGTGCCGGGCGACGCGACATGGCCGAAGGAGAGCCGCGTGTCGATCCCGGCGAAGCTTGAGGTGGTCAGGCGGATCTCGGGATAGAAGGCGCGGATGCGATGCGCCGGTTGCGGGCCGGAAAGCGCCTCGGTGAAGCCCTTGCGCAGGAAGGACACCGCCTCGTCATAGAGCGCGCAAAGATGATCGACCGCGGCCACCGCATCGGTGAAGTCCCGCGCGGGGCGGGCTTCGGGGCTTCGGACGATCTGGTCTTGTGCGGTCATGCGCGCGGCTTTTCTGGAATGGTTCCTACATCCGTGTGGCAAAGGTGCACCGGGCGCGACAGAGGCGCAAGCGCGCTGGCGCCCTTGCCGCGGGCGTAACGGCGGCGCATATCATCCCCATGACAAGAACGCTTTTCTGTTTCGGCTATGGTTATTCCGCCCGCGCGCTGGGTGCGCTGCTCTTGCGCGAGGGCGGCTGGCGCATCATCGGCACCACCCGCGATCCGCAGAAGGCCGAGGCGCTGAGGGCCGAAGGCGTGGAGCCCGTGATCTGGCCCGGATCCGACATCGAGGCCGAGCTGACCGCCGCCACGCATCTGCTGATCTCCGCGGGGCCGGGCGAGGAGGGCGATCCGGTGCTGGCCGCGCTTTCGGATGGAATGGCGCGAATCGCGCCCCGCCTCGCGTGGGCCGGGTATCTCTCGACCACAGGGGTCTACGGCGATCACGCGGGCGACTGGGTGGACGAGGAGACGCCCCTCACCCCCGGCACGCGGCGCGGCCTGCTCCGGCAGCAGGCCGAGGCGGCGTGGCGCGCGGTGCCGGAACTGCCGCTGCACATCTTCCGCCTTGCGGGCATCTATGGGCCGGGGCGCGGACCTTTCGCCAAGGTGCGCTCGGGCAAGGCGCGGCGCATCATCAAGGAAGGCCAGGTCTTCAGCCGCATCCATGTCGAGGATATCGCGCGGATCGTCGCCGCCTCGATGCACGCGCCCGATCCCGGCGCCATCTATAACCTGTGCGACGACGACCCGGCGCCGCCGCAGGATGTGATCGCTTATGCCGCCGAACTCCTCGGGCTGCCATTGCCCGAGGCGGTGCCCATAGAGGAGGCCGAGATGTCCGAGATGGCGCGCAGCTTTTACGCGGAGTCGAAACGCGTGAGCAACGAGCGCATCAAGCGCGATCTCGGGATCACGCTCGCATATCCCACCTATCGGGACGGATTGCGCGCGATGATGGAGGGCGAGGACTAGCGCCGAGCCTTGCCAATCCGGCCCCGGCCCTGCTTTAACCCTGCCGAAGCAATCCCGGAGCCTGACATGGTCGACATCGCCACACGCGTGCATAACCACAAATGGAAGATCGACCCCATCGTCCGGTCCCTGATCGATACCGATTTCTACAAGCTTCTGATGTGCCAATCGGTGTTCCGCAACCGGCCCGAGACGCAGGTGACCTTCAGCCTCATCAATCGTGCAACGCACATCCCTCTGGCCGATCTGGTGGACGAGGGCGAGCTGCGCGAGCAGCTCGACCATATCCGCTCGCTTTCGCTGTCGCGCGGAGAGAGCACGTGGATGCGCGGCAACATGTTCTATGGCAAGCGGCAGATGTTCACGCCCGAATTCATGGACTGGTTCGAGAAGCTGCGCCTGCCGCCCTATCATCTCGAGCGCGTCGGCGATCAGTACGAGCTGACCTTCGAAGGAAGCTGGCCCGAAGTCATGCTTTGGGAAATCCCGGCGCTGGCCGTGCTCATGGAGCTGCGCAGCCGCACGGTTCTGCACGGGATGGAGAAATTCGAGCTTCAGGTGCTTTATGCCCGCGCCATGACCAAGCTTTGGGAGAAGGTCGAGACGCTGCGCGAGATCGACGGGCTGCGCCTTGCCGATTTCGGCACGCGGCGACGCCACTCGTTCCTTTGGCAGGATTGGTGCGTGCGCGCCATGCACGAGGGGCTGGGTGACAAATTCGTCGGCACGTCGAATTGCCTCATCGCGAAGAACCGCGATCTCGAAGCGATCGGCACGAATGCGCACGAGTTGCCGATGGTCTACGCGGCCCTCGCGCAGTCTGACGAGGAGCTGGCACGCGCGCCCTACGACGTGCTGAGCGATTGGCACGAAGAGCACGAGGGCAATCTGCGCATCATCCTGCCCGACACCTACGGCACCAAGGGGTTTCTGGAGAACGCGCCCGACTGGCTCGCGGGCTGGACCGGTATCCGCGTGGATTCAGGCGATCCCGCGAAGGGCGCCGAGATGGCGATCGATTGGTGGAAAGCGCGTGGCGAGGATCCGTCGAACAAGCTGGTGATCTTCTCGGACGGGCTCGACGAAGCCAAGATCGCGGCGCTTCATGCGCAATTCTCGGGCAGGGTGCGGGTTTCGTTCGGCTGGGGGACGTATCTGACCAACGATTTCCGGGGGCTTGTCCCCGGCGATGCGCTGGCGCCGTTCTCGATGGTCTGCAAGGCGGTCGCGGCGGACGGGCGTCCGACGGTCAAGCTGTCGGACAATCCGAACAAGGCGATGGGCCCGGTTGAGGAGGTCGCCCGCTACAAGCGCGTCTTCGGCGTGGAAACGCAGGCCGCGCAGCCGGTCGAGGTCTGAGCCGCGCATGACCGAAATTATCCTGGTACGCCACGGTCAGGCCAATTCGGGCGCGTCCGACGAGGCCGGATATGACCGCCTGTCCGATCTGGGCCGGCGGCAAGCCGAGTGGCTGGGCGACTGGCTGCGCGCGACCGATCCGCATTTCGACCGCGTGCTGACCGGCACGCTCACGCGCCAGCGCCAGACTGCGGCGGCGATGGGCTATGCGGCCACGGGCGAGGACGCGCGCCTGAACGAGCTGACCTATTTCGCGCTGGCCGAGGCGATGGAGGCGCAGCACGGTATCGCCGCGCCGGACACCGCGCATGATTTCCACCATTACATGCCGCAGGTCATCGCCCATTGGGCCGAGGATCGTCTGAACGGCGTGCCCGAGACCTTCGGCAGCTTTCACACGCGCATCATCACGCTGATCGACGAGATCGCGGCGCAGCATGGGCGCAGCCTTCTCGTCACGTCCGGCGGGGTCATCGGCATGGTGATGCGGCATGTGCTGGGGCTCGACACCGGGTCCATGACGCGGATGATGCTGCGCACCCATAACGCCTCGGTGCACCGACTGCGCCATGTTCACGGGCAGTTGGTGCTGGACAGCTTCAACGCCACCCCTCACCTTGACGCGAGGGATCGGGCTCATGCCCGCACGTTCATCTAGATCCGGCAGGAGACTCTCATGAAACTCTATTACGCGCCCGGCACCGTTTCGGTGTCCATCGCCATTGCCCTTCACGAGGCTGGGCTCGACTTCGATTCGCACAAGGTGAGCTTCAAGGACGCCGAGCAGACCAAGCCCGAATATCACGCGATCAACCCCAAGGGCCGGGTGCCCGCGCTCGAGATCGAGGGCGGCATTCTGACCGAGACCGGCGCGATCCTCGACTATATCGCCGCGATCGCCCCCGAGGCGGGCCTGATGCCCGAAGATCCCGTGGATGCGGCCCGCGTGCGCGGCGTGATCCATTACCTCGCGAGCACGATGCAGCCCAACCACGCGCATGGCCCGCGCGCCTATCGCTGGGCCGAGAAGGAAGAGAGCCACGCGGACATGCGCGCGCAGGTCCCCAAGACGATGCGCGCCAGCGCCGCCTATGTCGAGGATCACTGCCTGCGCAGCCCCTTCGTGATGGGCGATCATGTCACCGCCGCCGATCCGCATCTTTTCGTGATGTGCCTCTGGCTCAAGGGCGACGGCGTCGATCCCGAGGATTTCCCGCGCATCTCCGCCTTCCTTCAGGCGATGGAAGAGCGCGCATCGGTCAAGGCGGCGCGTGCCGCCGGTATGCTCTGAGGAGGACGCATGACACATCTGTGGGTCAGGGCCGAGCAGCGGCCGAATGAAGAGCGCGTGGGCCTCACCCCCGAGGGCGCGCGCGCACTGATCGATGCCGGGATGCGCGTGACGGTCGAGGAAAGCCGTCAGCGGGCCATTCCCATCGACGGCTATCGCGACGCGGGCTGCACGATCGCCGAAGAGAGCACCTGGCCAGGCGCCCCCGAGGATGCGATCATCTTCGGGCTGAAGGAGTTGCCCGAGGATGGCAGCCCGCTCATCCACCGCCACATCATGTTCGGCCATGCCTTCAAGGGCCAGCATTCGGGCCGCGCGCTTCTGGAGCGGTTCAGGGAGGGCGGCGGCACGCTCTACGATCTCGAATATCTCGTGGACGAGGATGGGCGCCGCGTCGCCGCCTTCGGCTATTGGGCCGGGTATGCGGGCGCCGCCGTCACGGTGAAATCCTGGGCCGCGCAGCAGCGCGGCGGGATCTGTCCCGCCGTTGCGACCTATGCGGGCAAGGAGGCGCTTCTGGACGATCTGGCGCGCGATCTGGACGGGCTGCGCGCGCCCTCGGCCATCATCATCGGCGCGCTGGGCCGCGTCGGCACCGGGGCCGCGGATCTCTGCGATGCGCTGGGCCTCGCCCCTACCCGCTGGGACATGGCCGAAACGGAAGGCGGCGGGCCTTTCCCCGAGATCCTCGCGCATGACATGTTCCTCAATTGCATCTTCGCGCGGCCCGGAACGCCCGTCTTCGTTCCCGCCGACGCGCTGGATGCGCCGCGCGATCTGACGGTGATCGGTGATGTCGCCTGCGATCCCGACAGCGATTACAACCCGGTCCCGATCTATGACGCGGCGACGGATTGGGCCGCGCCGGTGCGCCGGGTGCATGACGCGCCCCCGATGGACGTGATGGCGATCGACAACCTGCCCTCGCTTCTGCCCGTCGAGTCGAGCGAGGACTTCTCCGCGCTGCTCTTGCCCTCGCTGCGCGGTCTGGGCCATCTTGACCGGGGCGTCTGGGGACGGGCGCATGCGACATTCACCGACGCGATGAAAGGCCTTTGACATGACGATACACTGGTGCGGCACGGGCCTTTCGGCCATTCCCGGCCTGCGGAGGCTGATCGAGGCGGGGCACGAAGTCACTGTCTGGAACCGCAGCACGGGCAAGGCGCAGGATGCCGTGGGCGATCTCACGCAGCGCATCCAGGCCTTCGACATGGACGCGCTCGGGGCCGAGGTGCAGGCGGGCGATGTCGTGGTCTCGATGTTGCCGGGCGACTGGCACGTCCCGCTGGCCGAACTTTGCCTTGCCAAGGGCGCGCATTTCGCCAGCTCTTCCTACATCGCCCCCGAGATGCGCGCGCTGCATGCGCGGGCCGAGACGGCGGGACTGTGCTTCGTCAACGAGATCGGGCTCGATCCCGGCATCGACCACCTCATGGCGCATGCGCTCGTCGCCGATTACCGCGCGAGCGGTGCGGTGAATGCGGCGAACGATCTGACCTTCCTCAGCTATTGCGGCGGCATTCCCAAGCATCCCAACGCCTTCCGCTACAAGTTCAGCTGGTCGCCCCTCGGCGTGCTCAAGGCGCTGCGCTCGCCCTCGCGCTCGATCCGCGATCATGCCGAGCTGCGGGTCGAGCGGCCCTGGGACGCGATCAGCAGCTATACCGCACCACTGCCCACGCCCGAGAGTTTCGAGGTCTATCCCAACCGCGACAGCCTGCCCTTCATCGAGGATTACCGCTTCGATCCCGATTGGCGCATCAAGGAATTCGTGCGCGGCACGCTGCGGCTCAACGGCTGGTCAGAGGCCTGGGCGGATGTCTTCCGCGAGGTCGAAACGCTGAAAGGCCCCGAGGGCGATGCACGCCTGCGCGAGATGTCCGACACGTTCTGGGCAGAGCATGCCTATGACGAGGGCGAGCCCGACCGCGTCGTGATGTGCGTCTCGCTCAAGGCCGAGCGTGAAGGTGCGCCGGTCTGGCACAAGACTTTCGTGATGGACGCCTGGGGCGATGCACGCGGCACGGCGATGGCGCGGCTCGTGTCGATCCCGCTCTCGATGGCGATCGTGTCGGTTCTTGCGGGCGAGATCCCCGCCGGCGTCAGCCCCGCGCCGCATGATCCCGAACTGGTCGAACGCTATCTGGGCGAGGTCCGCCGCCTTGCCCAGCATCTGGATGTGGTCGATCATCTGAAGGGCTGACGCGCGCCGTCTCGCCTGTCCGCGAATACTCCCATCGCGCGGCCCGCAAGGTCTGGGCCGCGCAGCACAAGGCCCCGCCATGCCACGCAAATCCACCAAGGAGCCCGCAGCGATCCGCGCGCCGAAGGCGTGGCTTCGGCGCTGGGCGCTCTGGGCGCTCGTGGCGGGCGCGCTGGTGATCCTCGCCGCGGCGCTCTGGCATCGCTGGGCACCGGCGGGCCCGACCTTCTACATGAAGCAGGAGGCGCGGCGGCTCGGCGCCATTTCCTATGACTGGACCCCCATCGGCGCCATCGCCCCCGAAATGGCCCGCGCAGCCGTGGCGGCCGAGGACGCCGATTTCTGCAATCACTGGGGCTTCGACATGCGCGCGATCCGCCAAGTGCTCGAGGCGGGCGGCACGCGCGGCGCCTCGACGATCAGCCAGCAGACGGTCAAGAACGTCTATCTGTGGCAAGGCCGCTCCTGGCCACGCAAGGCGCTCGAGGCGGTGATGACGCCGGTCGTCGAGGCCACGTGGCCCAAGCGGCGCATCATCGAGGTCTATCTCAACGTCGCCGAATTCGACGAGGGCGTCTTCGGCGTCGGGGCCGCCGCGCGGCATTACTTCGGCGTCGAGGCCAAGGATCTGAGCGCGCGGCAGGCCGCGCGCCTTGCCGCGATCCTGCCCGATCCCAAGGATCGCTCGGCCAGTCGTCCCTCGGATTGGGTGCGCAAACGGGCCGCTTCGATCATGGACGGCGCGGCCACGATCCGCCGCGACGGGCGCGCCGCGTGTTTCGAGGATTGAAAACCACCCGCCGAGAGGGCATGGAAGGGCGAGCCGTTCAACAAAGGTCCACCGCGTCATGGCCAAGCTCTATCACGTTCCACTGTCACCCTTCTGCCGCAAGGTTCGCCTGAGCCTCGCCGAGAAGAAGATCGAGTGCGAGCTGGTGGAGGAGCGATACTGGGAAGAGAACTCAGATTTCCATCGGCGCAACCCTGCCCGCAAGGTGCCCGTGCTGCGCATCGACGGCAAGACGCTGCCGGAAAGCACGGCGATCTGCGAATATCTCGAAGAGAAATACCCCGAGCCGCCCCTGCTGCCCCGCGGCGCCGATGGCCGTTACGAAGTGCGCCGGCTGGTCGCGTGGTTCGACGACAAGTTCCATCACGAGGTCACGTCGAAACTGCTCTATGAGCGGGTGAACAAGAAGATGATGGGCGCGGGCTTTCCTGATAGCGGCAACGTCAAGTCGGGCGCCAAGGCGATCAAGTATCACCTCGACTACATGGCGTTCCTTCTGGAACAGCGTCGCTGGCTTGCCGGGGACGTGATGACGCTGGCCGATTTCGCCGCCGCCGCGCATCTGAGCGCGCTCGACTATATCTCGGACGTGGACTGGAATCGCAGCGATGTGGTCAAGGACTGGTACGCCAAGATCAAATCGCGCCCCGCTTTCCGCAACATCCTCGCCGATCAGGTGCCGGGCTTCCCGCCGCCGCGCCATTATTCGAACCTCGATTTCTGATGGCGGAGGCTTCATGAGTATTTCCGCCAAGATGAAGCATGGATGATCTGAAGGACCGTCTCGTTCGACAGGCCCATGCCGAGGGGTTCGATCTCGCCCGCATCTGCCGCCCCACCGATGTGCCGCAGGTGCCCGATAGGCTCGCCGCGTTTCTCGCAGAGGGCCGCCACGGCCAGATGGGCTGGCTGGCCGAGCGCAGCCATTGGCGGGGCGATCCCGCCGCGCTCTGGCCCGAGGCGCGTTCGGTCATCATGCTGGGCGAGAGCTATACGCCGGAGCATGATCCGCTCGAGGTGCTGGGGCGGCCCGAACGCGGCGCGATCAGCGTCTATGCGCAGAACAAGGATTACCACGATCTCGTCAAGAAGCGGCTGAAGCGGCTCGCGCGCTGGCTCATCGCCGAGACGGCGCCGGAGACGGAGGTCAAGGTCTTCGTCGATACCGCGCCCGTGCCGGAAAAGCCACTGGGCGAGGCGGCGGGTCTGGGTTGGCAGGGCAAGCATACCAATCTGGTGAGCCGCGATCTGGGCAGCTGGTTCTTCATCGGGTCTATCTTCACGACCCTCGACATAGAGCCTGATATAGGCGAATCCGATCATTGCGGGTCTTGCCGCGCCTGCCTCGACATCTGTCCGACGGATGCCTTTCCGGCGCCCTACCAGCTCGATGCGCGGCGCTGCATCTCGTATCTGACGATCGAGCATCACGGCCCGGTCGATCCCGAGTTGCGGCCGCTCATGGGCAACCGCATCTATGGCTGCGACGATTGTCTCGCTGCCTGCCCGTGGAACAAGTTCGCACAAGAGGCGCGCGAGACGCGCTACCACGCGCGCGGTGATCTCGTGGCGCCGCCGCTGGCCGAACTCGCGGCGCTCGATGATGCCGCGTTCCGCGCGAAATTCTCGGGCAGTCCGATCAAGCGGATCGGGCGCGACAGGTTCATCCGTAATGTTCTCTACGCCATCGGCAATTCGGGGCGGCCCGACCTTGCAGGTGCGGTGCGCCCGCATCTCGACGATCCCGACGCCACGGTCGTCGATGCGGCGCGATGGGCGCTGGAGCGACTGGACCGTGCCGCAAAAGGGATGGAACAGCCCTGATTTCCGGCTTATGCGATGCAGGCATCTGCTGGGAGGATTGGCATGGCGATCTTGTTGGGCGTGGACACGGGCGGCACCTATACCGACGCCGTGCTGATCGAGGGCGAGCGCGAGGTCATCGCGAGCGCCAAGGCTCTGACGACGCGGCATGATCTGGCCATCGGCATCGGCGAGGCGGTGGCGCGTGTCCTGGCCGAAAGCGGCACCGCGCCCGAGCGGATCGCGCTTGCCTCGCTTTCGACCACCCTGGCCACGAATGCGCTGGTCGAGGGGCAGGGCGGGCGCGCCGGCCTCGTCTATATCGGCTTTCGCGAGCAGGATCTCGACGGGCATGGCCTGAGGGCGGCGCTGGGCGGCGATCCGGCGCTGATCCTTTCCGGGGGTCACAACCATGCGGGATACGAGGCGCGTCCGCTCGATCTGGCGGCGCTCGAGGCATGGCTGGCCGAAGATCGCGGCATCGGCGCCTTCGCCGTCGCCTCGCAATTCGCCACGCGCAATCCCGAGCATGAGCTGGCGGCGCAGCGGATGATCCACGAATTGACCGGGCGGCCCGTCTCCTGCTCGCATCATCTGTCGGCCAAGCTGAACGGGCCGAAGCGGGCGCTGACCGCGCTTCTCAACGCGCGGCTGATCGGGATGATCGCGCGGCTGATCGACAAGGCCGAGGGCAAGCTGGCCGATCTGGGCATCGACGCGCCCTTGATGGTGGTGCGCGGCGATGGCGCGCTGATCAGCGCGGATCAGGCTCGAGACCGCCCGATAGAGACGATTCTGAGCGGTCCTGCCGCATCGATCGTTGGCGCGCGCTGGCTCACGGGTGTGGATACGGCGCTCGTCTCGGATATCGGAGGCACCACTACGGATGTCGCGGTGCTGCGCGGCGGCAAGCCCATGATCGACCCGGCGGGCGCGCAGGTGGGTCCGTGGCGCACCATGGTGGAGGCGGTGGGCATGCGCACGACCGGGCTTGGCGGCGACAGCGAGGTGCAGGTTCTGAGTGACGGGCTTGCCGGGGGCCTCCTGCTCGGGCCGCGCCGCGTGTTGCCGGTCAGTCTCATCGCGCATGAGGCGCCCGAGATCGTCCACCGTACGCTCGACGCGCAGCTGCGCGCGACTGTGCCTGGCGAGCAGGACGCGGCTTTTGTGCGCGCCGTGCCGGGGATCGACGCGGGCGGACTGCCCGAGCGCGACGAGGGCCTTCTTGCGCGGATCACCGAAGGTGGCGTGCAGCCCGTGGGTGCGGTTCTGCGCACGCGGATGGAGGCGCAGGCGCTGCGCCGCTTGGTCTCGCGCGGTCTCGTGCAGGTCGCGGGAGTGACGCCGTCCGATGCGAGCCATGTTCTGGGCCAAGCGGATGCCTGGGACGGCGACGCGGCGCAGAAGGCGCTGACGCTCATGGCGCGCAAGCGCACGGGGTCGGGCAATCTCATTGCCACGGACGCCGAGGAGATGGCCCGGATGATCGTCGATCAACTGACGCGCCAGACGGTCCTCGCGATCCTCGAGACGGGCTTCGCCGAGGAGGCCGAGCCCTTCGGCCTCGATCCTGCTGAGCTGGCGCGGCATGTGCTGATGCAGCGGGGCCTCGATCGGCATGAGGGTCTAGTTCGGCTTAATTCGGGTCTGAATGTTCCGGTGGTGGGTCTCGGTGCTTCTGCGGCGACGTATTATCCGGCTGTCGGCGAACGGCTCGGCTGCGAGATGATCCTGCCCGAACATGCAGGCGTCGCCAATGCCATCGGCGCTGTCGTCGGGCGGGTGACGATCCGGCGCAGCGGGACTGTGACGTCGCCCAGCGAAGGGATTTTCCGCGTGCACCTCGAGACCGGGCCCGAGGATCACCGGGATGCGGAGGCCGCGCTCGATGCGCTGCAAGCCGCGCTCGAAAGCGCCGCGCGGGCCGAGGCCGTGGCGGCGGGCGCGGAGGATATCCACGTCACCGCGACGCGCGATCTGCGCACCGCCGAAGCCGAAGCGCGGCAGGTGTTTCTGGAAGGCGAGATCACCGTCGAAGCCTCGGGACGGCCGCGCATCGCGGCGTAGGCCGCCGGTGTCGCCTTGCGCGCGGATGCGTTAGCTTCGGCGCAAGCCGAGTCACAGAAAGGATCATGAGATGAGCGCCGCACGCAAAGCCGCACGGAACTTCGAAGCCGACATGTCCGCCCGCCTCGACGGCCTGAAGGACGAGGGGCTCTACAAGACCGAGCGGGTCATCACCTCTCCGCAGGCCGGGCGCGTGTCGCTCGCGAGCGGCGCGGAGGTCATCAACCTTTGCGCCAACAATTATCTCGGGCTGGCCGATGATGCGCGCATCATCGAGGCGGCGCATGAGGCGCTGGATCGCTACGGGTTCGGCATGGCCTCGGTGCGCTTCATCTGCGGCACGCAGGAGGAGCACAAGGCGCTCGAGGCCCGCATCGCGGGCTTTCTCGGGACCGAGGATTGCATCCTCTACCCGAGCTGTTTCGACGCGAATGCCGGTTTGTTCGAGACCATTCTGGGCCCCGAGGATGCGATCATCAGCGATGCGCTGAACCACGCCAGCATCATCGACGGGGTGCGCCTGTGCAAGGCGCAGCGCTATCGCTATGCCAACAGCGACATGGACGATCTCGAGCGCTGCCTGAAGGAGGCTCGGGGCGCGCGGCATCGGCTGATCGCGACGGACGGCGTGTTTTCGATGGATGGCTATTACGCCAAGCTGGCCGAGATCTGCGATCTGGCCGAGCAATACGATGCGCTGGTGATGGTGGACGATTGCCATGCCACCGGCTTTGTCGGTGCGACGGGGCGCGGCAGCATCGAGCATTGCGGTGTCATGGGCCGGGTGGACATTCTGACCGGCACGCTCGGCAAGGCGCTGGGCGGCGCATCGGGGGGCTATACCGCCGCCTCGGCCAAGGTCGTGGACTGGCTGCGCCAACGCTCGCGGCCCTATCTTTTCTCAAACACGTTGGCGCCGGTAATCGCGGGCGCGTCGCTCAGGATGTTCGATCTGATCGAGGAGGGCGGCGACTTGCGCGCGCGGCTTTGGGAGAATGCGGCGCATTTCCGCACCCGCATGACCGATCTCGGCTTCGAGTTGCTGCCCGGCGAGCACGCGATCATTCCCGTGATGCTGCGCGATCCGAAGCTGGCGCAGCAGATGGCGCAAAAGCTGGGCGAGCGGGGCGTTTTTGTGACCGCCTTCAGCTTTCCGGTCGTGCCGAAGGATCAGGACCGCATCCGCACGCAGATGAGCGCAGCGCATAGCCGCGAGATGCTGGATGAGGCGATCGACGCCTTTGCGGCGGTCGGCCGCGAGTTCGGGGTGATTTCATGAAGAACGAGATGAAGGCGCTGGTGAAGGCGCGGCCCGAGCCGGGGCTTTGGATGGAATATGTGCCCGTGCCGGAGCCGGGGCCGAAGGATGTGCTCATCAAGGTGCGCAAATCCGCGATCTGCGGCACGGATGTGCATATCTGGAAATGGGACGAGTTCAGCGCCAGGACCGTGCCTGTCCCGATGGTCGTGGGCCACGAGTTTGTGGGCGAGATCGCCGATACCGGCAGTGCGGTCACGCGCTACAAGGTGGGCCAGCGCGTGAGCGGCGAGGGGCATATCGTCTGCGGCATCTGCCGCAACTGCCGCGCGGGACGCGGGCAGCTTTGCCGCAACACCAAGGGCGTGGGCGTCAACCGGCCGGGCAGCTTCGCCGAATATGTCTGCATTCCCGAGATGAACGTGGTGCCCATCCCCGAGGATGTTCCCGACGAGATCGCCGCCATTTTCGATCCGTTCGGCAATGCGGTGCATACCGCGCTCAGCTTCGATCTGGTGGGCGAGGACGTGCTGGTGACGGGCGCGGGGCCGATCGGGATCATGGGCGCGCTCGTCGCGCAGAAGGTGGGCGCGCGGAAGGTGGTCATCACCGATATCAACCCCTACCGCCTCAAGCTCGCCCGCGAGATGGGCGTTCAGCACGTTGTCGATGTCTCGAAGGAAGAGCTCAGCGACGTGATGACGCGCATCGACATGCATGAAGGCTTCGACGTGGGGCTTGAGATGTCGGGCGCGGCGGCCGCGATGCAGCAGATGATCAGCCGCATGAACAATGGCGGCAAGATCGCGCTTCTGGGCATCGCGCCGACCGAGTTCGCCGTCGATTGGAACGCGATCATCTTCAAGATGCTGCATGTGAAAGGCATCTATGGCCGCGAGATGTTCGAGACGTGGTACAAGATGATCGCGCTCGTGCAGTCGGGCCTCGATGTGTCCGGTCTCATCACGCATCGCATCGGGATCGACGATTTCGAAGAGGGGTTCGCGGCGATGATTTCGGGCAATTCCGGCAAGGTCGTGATGGATTGGTGAGCCGGCGCGCGTGAAGCGGGCCGGGTTTGCCCGGGAAAAAGCCGGGGTCATGCTCAATCCCGCGCGAGGGGCGTGAAATATCTGTTGGAAATCGGCGCCACGCGGCCATCTATGTGCCCAAGAGTATCAATTGGAGGGATGAGACATGACCCGCTATACCAAGGATCCCGACGCGATCGCGCGGCTGAGCCCCGAGGAATACCACGTGACGCAGCAAAGCGGCACCGAGCGGCCCGGCACGGGCAAGTATCTCGGCAACAAGGAGCCGGGGATCTATGTCGATGTCGTCTCGGGCGAGCCTCTTTTCGCGTCGTCTGACAAATACGAAAGCGGCTGCGGCTGGCCCAGTTTCACCAAGCCGATCGAGCCCGCGCATGTGACCGAAGTGCAGGACGACAGTCTCGGAATGCGCCGCGTTGAGGTGCGCAGCGCCCATGGCGACAGCCATCTGGGCCATGTCTTTCCCGACGGGCCGCGCGACCGGGGCGGGCTGCGCTATTGCATCAATTCGGCCTCGCTGCGCTTCGTTCCCAAGGACGAGATGGAGGCCGAGGGATATGGTGACTACCTGGATCAAGTGGAGGATGTGGCATGAGTGAAGAACGCGCCGTTCTGGCGGGCGGATGTTTCTGGGGAATGGAAGAGCTGATCCGCAAGCGCGAGGGCGTGCTGAAGACGCGGGTTGGCTATACCGGGGGCGACGTGCCCAACGCGACCTATCGCAATCACGGCACCCATGCCGAGGCGATCGAGATCATCTTCGATCCGGCCAAGATCAGCTATCGCGAGATCCTCGAGCTGTTCTTCCAAATCCATGATCCGACGACGCTCAATCGGCAGGGCAACGATATCGGTCTCAGCTATCGCTCGGCGATCTACTATGTCGACGAGGCGCAGCGCGAAGAGGCGATGCGCACCATCGCCGATGTCGAGGCCAGCGGCAATTGGCCCGGCAAGGTCGTCACCGAAGTCGAGCCGGTCAGCGATTTCTGGGAGGCCGAGCCCGAGCATCAGGACTATCTCCAGCGCGTGCCGAACGGCTATACCTGCCATTTTCCGCGCGCCGACTGGGTTCTGCCGCGCAGCTGACCCACGCCCGCTCCAGGGCCGCGCCCGCCCCTTGACCTTGTCCGGAGGCGGGCGCATTCATGGCGTCCAAAGGAGCCATGCCCATGCAGCCGGTCAAGGCGATCACGCTCAAACTCTGCGCGGTCGTTCTCTTCATCGTGATGTCGTCCCTCATCAAGGCTGCGTCGGAGGAAGTGCCGCCGGGGCAGGCGGTGTTTTTCCGATCCTTCTTCGCCATGCCGATCACGGTGATCTGGCTCATGATGCTGGGCCAGCTTTCGACCGGGCTGCGCGTCACTTCCGTCTGGGGACATGTGCGGCGGGGCGTCGCGGGCACGGCGGCGATGGCCATGATGTTCGCGGGTCTCGCGCTGCTGCCGCTGCCCGAGGTCACGGCGCTCGGCTATACCTCGTCTCTCCTGATCGTGGTCTTCGCCGCGCTCTTTCTGGGTGAAAAGGTCGGCATCTTCCGTATCGCGGCCGTCTGCATCGGCCTCGTCGGCGTCGTGATCATTCTCGCGCCGAAACTGACCGTCTTCGGTGGCGCGCCGGTCGCGGCGAGCGAGGCGCTGGGCGCGGCTGTCGTGTTGATCGGCGCCACCTGCGCCGCGATCGCGCAGATTACCATCCGCTCGATGGTCCAGACCGAGCATCCGGCGGCCATCGCCTTTTATTTCTCGGTCACGGCGACCGTTCTTTCGGCGCTGACGATGCCCTTCGGGTGGGTCATGCCGTCGGGCTGGCTGATGGGGCAGCTTGTCCTCGCGGGCATTCTGGGCGGGGCCGCGCAGATCTTTCTGACGCTCTCCTATCGCTATGCCGACGCGAGCATCGTCGCACCTTTTGATTACGCGTCGATGATCTTCGCGCTCCTGATCGGGTACTTCGTTTTCGACGAGGTGCCGACCGGACCGATGCTGATCGGGGCCGCGCTGATCGCGGCGGCGGGGATCGCGATCATCCTGCGCGAGCATCATCTCGGCCTCAAGCGGGGTCGCGCTCGCGCGCTGCGCACGCCCCAAGGGTGATGGAACGTCGGCCCGCAGCCCGGCGTTCGGTCTGCAAATGCAACTCAATGCGAGGCCGACATGACCGATACCTTCCAAACCATCAATCCAGCCACGGGCGAGACCATCAAGAGCTACAGCCACATTTCGAATGCCGAGATGGAGGGCAAGATCGAAGCCTGTCACAAGGCCTTCGACGGCTGGCGCAAGAAGAGCCATGCCGAACGCGGCGAGATCATCAAGGCCATCGGTCAAGGGTTGCGCGACCGCAAGGAAGAGCTGGCCAAGCTGATGACCGAAGAGATGGGCAAGCTTCTCGAACAGTCGCGGCAGGAAATCGATCTGTGCGCCGCGATCTGCGACTATACCGCTGAAAACGGCCCTGACGTTCTTGCGCCCGAGGACCGCGAGATCGCTAATGGCGAGCGCGGGAAAGTCGTCCATTCGCCGCTCGGCGTCATCTATGGCATCCAGCCGTGGAATTTTCCGGCCTATCAGGTCGTGCGCTATTCCATCGCCAATCTGATGGCGGGCAATGGCGTTCTGCTCAAGCATGCGGCCAATGTCACCGGCTCGGGCCTGATGCTCGAGGAGATTTACCGCGACGCGGGCCTGCCCGAAAACCTCTTCACCGTGCTCGTCATCAGTCATGATCAGTCCGACGCCGTGATCGCGCACGACAAGGTGCGCGGCGTGACGCTTACCGGCAGCCCCGGCGCGGGCAGCCATGTCGGCGAGAAAGCGGGCAAGGCGCTCAAGAAGACGGTGCTGGAGCTCGGCTCGAACGACGCCTATCTCGTGCTGTCGGACGCCGATATCGAAAAGGCCGTCGAGACATGCGTGACGGGCCGGGTCTACAACAACGGCCAGACATGCGTGGCGGCCAAGCGCTTCATCGTCGTGGAGCAACATTATGACGCGTTCCGCGACGCTTTCGTCGCGCAGATGAAGGCGCTCAAGGCGGGCGATCCCACGAAGGAGGGCAGCGATATCGGCCCGATGGCGCGCGAGGACCTGCGCGAAGATCTGCACGAGCAGGTGGAGCAAAGCGTCAAGAACGGCGCCACCATCCTCTGCGGAGGCGAGAAGCCCGAGGGAGAGGGTTACTACTATCCCGCGACGGTTCTCGC
This sequence comes from Roseovarius aquimarinus, assembly GCF_043661195.1. Classification (NCBI taxonomy): domain Bacteria; kingdom Pseudomonadati; phylum Pseudomonadota; class Alphaproteobacteria; order Rhodobacterales; family Roseobacteraceae; genus Roseovarius; species Roseovarius aquimarinus. The sequence continues at coordinate 203,298 of NZ_JBIHMM010000003.1, read as the reverse complement.
CGATGTCGCCCCCGGCCAACCTGCCTATGACGACGAGCTTTTCGGCCCCGTCGCGTCGCTGATCCGCGCCAAGGACGACAAGGATGCGATGCGCATCGCCAATGACAGCCGTTATGGCCTGGGCGGCGGGATTCTGTCGCAGGATACCGAGACCGCCGTCAAGCTTGCGGCCGAAGAGTTCGATACCGGCATGGTCTTCATCAACGGTTTCGGCATGGCGACGCCCAACATGCCCTTCGGCGGTGTGAAGGATGCCGGGTACGGGCGCGAGCATGGCGGTTTCGGCATGAAGGAATTCACCAATGCCAAGGCGATCATGGTGATGAGCTGAGCCTCAGGCGCCCGTCGCCCACATCGCGCCGTAGACCGGCCAGAACCAAGCCCGCCTGAACCGGCCCAAAGGCCAGCGTTTGGGCGGGCTTTTCATGATCTCGGGATAGGTATTGCGCGGCGCGCGGTCCTGCGCGAGATCGGCGAGAAGCGCGCCGGCATAGGTGCCCATCGCGACACCGTTTCCGTGATAGGAAATCGCCGTGAAGGCTCCCGGCATCGTGTCGATCGGCCCGGCATAGGGCGTCAGGTCGCGCGCGATGCTGAGCAGGCCGTGCCAGCTATGCGGCGTCTCCACATGCGCCCAGGCGGGAAACATGGTCTCGAAATGCTGGCGGATATTGCCGTGCATCCGCCTGTCGGCCCAGGGCGCGCTGAAGAGCCCGCCACGCATACCGAAGAGCATGCGGTTGTTCGGCATGAGCCGGAAGTAATGCAGAAAGAAGCGGTCGTCATAGCAGGCCTGGCGCGTGGTCCAGCCCTGCGCGGTCAGCTCTTCGTCGGTCATCGGACGGGTGACCAGAACGTTCGATTGCGTGGGCAGGTAGCGCCCTTTCATCCAGTCCGGCAGATCGTCCGAGCTGTAGCCATTGGTGGCGACGATCAGGCGGCGGGCCTGAATCCGGGCCTCGGGCGTCTGGAGGCTGAAACTCGCGCCTTGGTCGATCTGGTGTACCGGGCTGTGCGCGCGGATGCGCACGCCGGCGGCGCGGCAGGCGGTGGCGAGTCCCTGAAGGTATTTCATCGGGTTCAGCGCGAAGCCGATGGGCGTGGTCATGGCTCCGTGAAACGGCCCGGACATGCCGTTCTGTGCCTGTTCATGCGCCGGGGTGATGGTGGGCGTCACCTCGTAATCGCGCTCGATCACACGGGCGCGCGTCTCGAAGCCGCCGAACGCGGCGGGCGTGTGGGCCATCACCGTCTCGCCTTGCGAATGGCGGTCCACCTGCATGCCGTGACGCTCGATCAGATCCGCCGCGAGCTCGACCGCGCGGCACTCGGTCATGCGGAACTCGCGGCGGGCCTTCTCGCCGAACATGCGGGTCAGCGCCTTGTCGCTGGCCGCCGATCCGCCGAGGCAGCAAAAACCGCCATTGCGCCCCGATGCGCCCCAGCCCACATCCTGCGCCTCGAGCACGATCACATCGACGCCGTCCTGGGCGAGGTGGAGCGCGGCCGAAAGCCCGGTGAATCCCGCGCCGATGATGGCGACATCGGCCGTCAGCGTGCCGCGAGCGGGTGGGTTCGCGGCGCCTTCGGTGGTCACCGGCCAATAGCAGGCGGCGCGCGGCGCCTCACCATAGGCATGGGCCGGATAGATGCGCTTCATGTGCCTGCGGCGCGCTCGTCCGCCTGCCTCTGGAGGCTTGTGCGTTTGGAGATGAGCGACGCCGTGATGACGCCGACGGCGACGATCGAGATCATCAGCGTCGAAAGCGCGTTGATCTCGGGGCTGAGGCCGAGGCGAATCGACGACCAGATCTTGATCGGCAGCGTCGTCGAGGACGGACCGGCGGTGAAGCTGGCGATCACCAGATCATCGAGGCTGAGCGTGAACGCCAGGAGCCAGCCCGAGATCACGGCGGGCGCGATGATGGGCAGCGTGACGAGGAAGAAGGCCTGCAGTTGCGAACATCCCAGGTCCAGCGCCGCCTCTTCGAGCGAGCGGTCGAAACTGACGAGTCGCGAGGAGACGACGACCGACACGTAGCACATCGAGAAGGTCGTATGCGCGAGAACGATGGTCAGCACGCCCCGGTCGATGTTGAGCCCGATGAAAAGAAGCAGAAGCGACAGGCCGGTGATGACCTCGGGCATGACGAGCGGCGCGTAGATCATCCCCGAAAAGAGCGTGCGTCCCGAGAAACGCCCAGCGCGCACCAGCACGATGGCCGCCATCGTGCCCAGCACCGTGGCGATTGACGAGGACATGACCGCGACCTTGATCGTCACCCAGGCCGCATCGAGAAACGCCTCGTTGCGGATCAGCTCGCCATACCATTTGGTCGAGAAGCCCGCCCAGACCGTCACAAGCTTAGATTCGTTGAAGCTGTAGATGATGAGGATCAGCATCGGCAGGTAGAGGAACGCGAAGCCGAGCGTCAGGGACGTGGCGTTGAACCAGGTGACGCGCCTCATCCTTCGGCCTCCCGCTGCTTCTGCTCGTTGCGCTGGAAGAGGATGATCGGGATGATGAGGATCATCAGCAGGATCACCGCCACCGCGCTCGCCACCGGCCAGTCGCGGTTGTTGAAGAACTCCTCCCAGAGCACCTTGCCGATCATCAGCGTCTGCGATCCGCCGAGGAGGGACGGGATCACGAACTCACCGATGGTGGGGATGAAGACGAGGAAACAGCCCGCGATGATGCCGTTGCGCGACAGCGGAAAGGTGACCAGCCAGAAGGCGGTGGTGCGGCTGCACCCCAGATCCTCGGCCGCCTCGAGCAGCGAGCCGTCCATCCGCTCGAGCGCAGCGTAGATCGGCAGGATCATGAAGGGCAGGTAGGTATAGACGATGCCGATATAGACGGCGACATTCGTGTTGAGGATCGTCAGCGGCGTCGAGATGATGCCGAGCCCCAGCAGAAGCTGATTGAGATATCCCTCGCTCGAGAGGATGCCGACCCAGGAATAGACGCGGATCAGAAAGCTGGTCCAGAAGGGCAGGATCACGAGCATCATCAGCGTGGGGCGCCAGTGATCGGGCGCGCTCGCCATGCCGTAGGCGATGGGATAGCCGACGAGAAGCGTGAGGAAGGTGGCGATGAACGCGATCTGAAGCGACGACAGATACGCCTTCCAATAGAGATCGTCCGTCGTCAGGAACTCGAAATTCTCGAAATCGAGCGCGGCAAAGAATTCCTTGAGCCCGTCCCAGCCCTCTTTCAGGTCCAAAGTCGGCGTATAGGGCGGGATCGACAGGGCGATGTCGCTGAGACTGATCTTGAGCACGATCAGGAAGGGCACGAGGAACAGCGCCAGCAGCCACAGATAGGGCACGACGATCAGGAAGGTGCGGCGCATATCCTAGCCCTCCAGAAGGACACCGGCAGTGTCGGTCCAGCTCAGCCAGACGGTATCCTCCCAGGTGAAGCTGCGCCGCGACAGGCGCCGCGTGTTGGCCGCCTGCGCCTTGATGATCTGCCCGTTCTCCAGCTCGACATGGTAGGTCGAGAGATTGCCCAGATAGGCGATGTCGAGGATCTTGCCCTTGAGCGCGTTGCGCGCCTCGGGCTTTTCGGCGGTGATGACGACCTTCTCGGGGCGGATGGCGAGATGGCAGGTCTGCCCATTCTCGAGCTGCGTTTCGGATTCCGCGTGCAGCGTCGGCTGGCCTTCGGCGAAGGCGATGTCGTAGCCGTTGCCGTTCTTCGTCGCGCGGCCCTCGATGATGGTGACGTCACCGATGAAATCGGCGACATAGACCGAGTTGGGCCGCTCGTAGATATTGGCGGGCGTGTCGGCCTGCATGATGCGGCCCTCGTCCATCACGGCGACGCGGCTCGCCACGGTCATCGCCTCTTCCTGGTCGTGGGTCACGATGACGAAGGTGGTGCCGGTCTTTTCCTGGATATCGACCAGCTCGAACTGCGTGTCCTGCCGCAGCTTGGCGTCGAGCGCCCCCAGAGGCTCGTCGAGCAGAAGCAGCTTCGGGGCCTTGGCGAGGCTGCGCGCTAGGGCGACGCGCTGGCGCTGGCCGCCGGAAATCTGGTGCGGCTTGCGCTTGGCGAATTTCTCGAGCCGCGTCAGCTTGAGCATCTGGGCCACGCGTTCAGCGATCTCGTCCTTGGGCTTCTTGTCGCGCTTGAGACCGAAGGCGATGTTGTCCCAGACCGAAAGATGCGGGAAGAGCGCGTAGGACTGGAACATCATGTTCACGGCGCGCTTGTTCGGCGGGATCGGGGCCATGTCCTGACCGCCCAGAAGGATCTTGCCCTCGGTCGGCTTCTCGAAGCCGGCCAGCATGCGCATCATCGTTGTCTTGCCGCAGCCGGACGGGCCCAGAAGGGCAAAGAATTCGCGCTCGTAGATGTCGAATGTCTGGTTGTCGATGGCGGTGAAGTCACCGAAACGCTTGGTGACGTTCTTGAACTGGATCAGAGGCTTGGCCTGCGGATCGTTCCACGGCTCGAAAACGGTCTGGCTCATCGTGGCTCCCGGATGGGTGTTGAAGATGCCCGCGCGCGGAGTGACGCGCGCGGGCAGGGACGCATCAGGTGCCGGATTTCACCGCGGTCCAAAGGCGCGTCACGACACGCTGCACCTTCGCCGGGTAGGGCGTCGTGGTGTAGAGGTTCTCGAGCGTGGCTTCATCGGGATAGATCGCCGGATCGCCGATCACGTCCTCGACGAGAAACTCCTGGCTCGCCTTGTTGCCGTTGGCGTAATAGACATAGTTCGACGCAGCCGCCATGTTCTCGGCATCCATGATGAAGTTCAGGAACGCATGCGCGGCATCGGGGTTCGGGGCGTCCACGGGGATCGCCATCTGGTCGAACCACATCAGCGCACCTTCGCTCGGTGCGTTGTAGGCGATCTCGACGCCGTTATCGGCCTCGGCGGCACGGTCGCGCGCCTGGAGGATATCGCCGGACCAGCCGAAGGCGACGCAGATATCGCCGTTCGCCAGCGCGTTGATGTATTCCGAGCTGTGGAATTTCTGCACGTAGGGCGCAACGGCGGTCAGAACCGGCTCGGTCTTGGCGATCACTTCGGGGTCGTGGCTGTCGGGATCTTCGCCCAGGAATTTCAGCGCGGCGGGGATCATCTCGGTCGGCGCGTCGAGGAAGTGCACGCCGCATTCCGCGAGTTTCTCCATGTTGGCCGGATCGAAGATCAGCTCGAGCGAGCCGATCGGTGCGTCCTCGCCGAGGATCTCGGTCACCTTGCCGACATTCACGCCGAGGCCGGTGGTGCCCCACATGTAGTTGATCGAGTATTCGTTGTTCGGATCGTACTGCTCGGTGCGCTTCTCGACCACGTCCCACATGTTCTCGAGGTTCGGCAGCTTGGACGGATCGAGCTTCTGGAAGGCGCCGGCGCTGATCTGGCGTTGCAGGAAGGTGCCCGAGGGGACCACGACATCATAGCCCGACCCGCCGGCGAGCATCTTGGTCTCGAGAACCTCGTTGCTGTCGAAGACGTCATAGATCAGGTCGATGCCGGTTTCCTGCTCGAACTTCTCCAGCAGTGCCTCGTCGATGTAATCGGACCAGTTGTAGACGCGTACCTCTTCGGCGCCCGCGGCTCCGGCCAGCAGCGCGAGGGTGGCCGTGGTGGTCACTATGGTATTTCTCATGGTCTTCTCCCTGTGGATCCGGTGATCGCTGCCACCGCTCCCCCGAATTTGATCAAGTTTTCTGCGCATGGCAATATGGTAATGTTTTCACGGGGCCGTTAAACTCGCAACCTTGGACATTGCAAATGATCGGAGCTTGATCCGCGATGCAGCCTTCTGCCCGGCTTACCGCCCGGAAATTCAGCACGGATGACGCCGGTCTGCCCGCGCATGCGCAGACCTATCTGCGCCTCAGGGACATGGTTCTCTACGGCGATCTGACGCCGGGTCAGGCGGTGACGATCCAGGGTCTCACCACGCGGCTCGGCGCCGGAATGACGCCTGTCCGCGAGGCGATTCGGCGGCTTATTTCGCAAGGCGCGCTGGAATTTCAGGGCAACCGCAGGGTGAGCGTGCCGCAACTCGGTGCGGCGGATATCGACGAAATCATCGTCGCGCGCGAGTGGCTCGACCCGTTTCTCGCGCGCCGCGCGCTGGAGCATGCGACCGCCGCCGACATCGCGGCGCTCGAGCGGATCGACGGCGCGCTCGACGGGGCGATCCGTCAGGGCGATCTGCGCGCCTACCTGCATCTCAATCACCAGTTTCACCGCAGCCTCTATGAATTGGCGTCCTCACCCATTCTCGGCGATCTGGCCGAGGGTCTATGGCTGAGGTTCGGGCCCGCCATGCGGGTGCTGTGCGGGCGCCTCGGAACGCAAAGTCTGCGCGATAATCACAAGGATCTTCTGGCCGCGATGCGCGCCGGGAACGCGGATGCCGCAGCCGCCGCGATTGCCGCCGATGTGAGGCAGGGTATGGACCAGTTGCGCGCCTCGCTCGAAGAGGCCGCCAAGGAGGGGCGGCAGGGCGGCGCGCAGGCCAAGTGATTCGATTGACAATGGAGAATTTGATCATATTCTGGAGGCAATTTCGCGCCGCGCCGCGACATCCCCTTCCCTGTCAGTGAAAGGCCAGCACATGAACATGATCGCCAACCATCCGCCCACTTCCGAGCTTCAGGCGCTGGATGCCGCGCACCACATGCACCCCTTCACCCACGCGGGCGAGCTGAAGGACAAGGGCGTGCGCGTGATCGCGCGGGCCAACGGCGTGACGCTGACCGACACCGACGGGAACGACTATCTCGACGCGATGGCCGGCCTCTGGTGCGTCAATATCGGCTATGGCCGCGAGGAGATGGCCGAAGCCGCCGCCCGCCAGATGCGCGAGCTGCCCTATTACAACACGTTCTTCCAGACGAGCCATGTGCCCGCCATCGCCCTCGCCAACAAGCTGGCCGAGCTTGCGCCGGGCGATCTGAACCATGTCTTCTTCGCGGGTTCCGGCTCGGAGGCGAACGACACGAACATCCGCATGGTGCGCACCTATTGGGCGCAGAAGGGTCATCCCGAGAAGAACATCATCATCAGCCGCAAGAACGCCTATCACGGCTCGTCCATGGGCAGCGGCAGCCTCGGCGGCATGTCCTTCATGCATGAGCAGGGCGGTCTGCCCATTCCCGACATCCACCATATCGACCAGCCGCATTGGTGGGCCGAGGGCGGCGACATGACCCCCGAGGAGTTCGGCCTCGAGCGCGCGCGCCAACTCGAGAAGAAGATCGAAGAGCTGGGCGCCGACCGCGTCGCGGCCTTCATCGGCGAGCCCATTCAGGGCGCAGGCGGCGTCATCATTCCGCCCAGCACCTACTGGCCCGAGATCCAGCGCATCTGCGACAAGCACGGCATCCTTCTGATCGCCGATGAGGTGATCTGCGCCTTCGGCCGCACCGGCAAGTGGTTCGGCTCCGAAACGATGGGCATCCGTCCGCATATCATGACCATCGCCAAGGGCCTCAGCAGCGGCTATGCGCCCATCGGCGGCTCGATCGTCTGCGACGAGGTGGCCGAGGTCATCAACAATTGCGAATTCGCGCATGGCTACACCTATTCGGGCCATCCCATGACCTGCGCGGTCGCGCTCGAGAACCTGCGCATTCTCGAGGAGGAGAAGATCGTCGATCACGTCGGCGCGCATACGGCGGGCTATCTCGCCAAGAAGTGGGCGACGCTGGCCGATCATCCGCTGGTCGGCGAGGCGTCGAGCATCGGCATGATGGGCGCGATCGTGCTCACGCCCGATGCCGAAAAGCGCGCGAAATTCGCCGGGAACGAGGGCGATGCGGGCCTCATCTGCCGCGAACATTGCTTCCAGAACGGCCTGGTGATGCGCCATGTGGGCGACCGCATGATCATTTCGCCGCCCCTCGTCATCACGGACGCCGAGATCGACACGCTGGTCGAGCGGGCGTGGATCGCGCTCGATCTGGCGCACAAGCAGCTCGAGGCTGAGGGCAAGATGAAAGCTGCCTGACCGGCGGACGGACCCAATCGAGCGGGCGCGGCCATCGGCTGCGCCCGTTGTCGTTTCAAGCCTTCGTCACCTTGGCCGCATAGCAGCCGGCCTTTGCGTAATGCAGATGGATATAGGCCGCGCCGCGAAGGCTCAGGCCCTCTTCCAGCATCTCTTCCAGTGCCGTGCCCGGAACGGCATCGGCGTGGATCATCATGTCGGTAACGTCGAAGGCGCGTACCGAGATCAGACGCGTCCGAAGGACTGCGGGCACTTCGCCGGGGGCTGGCTCGGCGGAGGGCACGCCTTCGCGCACATAGATCGCGTGACTGGCGGCATAGGGGCTTTGTGTGGGCAGATACTGATGGTTCAGCAAGATGACCGTGTCCCCGATCTCGGCATCGGCGAGGCTCACGCGGCAGGGCGTTCCGGGATGCTCGGACACGATCATGCGCCGGGCCTTCCGCGCGGCCAGTTCGCCATCGGAAAGGCGGAAGAGTGGTTCGAAAGGCTCGGCCGGCAGGGCATGGATCTGAAACGTCATGAGAACCTCGTGGCTTCGGGTATGGGCTATGAATGCCGTCCGATCTCGCCGCATTGAATGCCGGGAAGCGACCCGGTTCTTGCGCAAAGCGTGGATAAGTTTCGCGTCGGCCAGGGAACCAGCGGTGCCGCACAGGTGTTCAGCCAACTGCCCAAGCGCTGGGCCATGGGGACGGGACGATCATGCAAAGACGCAAGAAGACGGATCGGCACGGCGCCTTCGCCGTAGTGGGTCTCGGCAATTTCGGCGCCACGGTGGCGAGCGAGCTTATGAGGTTCGGCAATTACGTTATCGGCATGGACCATGACGAGAAAGCGGTGAACAAGCAGGCCGAAGTTCTGAGCCAGGCGCTGATCGTCGATGCGCGAGACGAGGGCGCGCTGCGCGAGGCGGGCGTGGGCGACTGCAATGTCGCGCTGGTTGCGATCGGCGACGATCTGGAATCCAGCATCCTCGCCGCGATCAACCTAAAGACCATCGGGGTCGAAACGGTCTGGGCCAAGGCGATGAGCAAGACGCATCACCGCATCCTCAGCAAGATGAAGGTCGACCGGATCATCCATCCCGAAGTGGAAGTCGGCCAGCACATCGCGCAGGTGCTGCACAATCCGCTGGTGCGCGACTATGTGAGCCTCGGCAACGGGTTCAACGTGGTGAATTTCCGTATTCCCGAATCCCTCGAGGGCAAGAAGCTCACCGATATCCCCTATGATACCGAGCATGACCTGCGCTGCGTGGGTGCCATGCGCGGTACCGAGTGGCTCGGCTGCGATGGGGACGATTGCACGCTCCAGAAGGACGATTTGCTGCTCTTGCTGGGACAGCGATCCAACCTGCGCAGTTTCGCGGCCAGTCTCTGATGCCCCGCGCTCCGACGCGCGCACTGTCGTGGCTGGGTGGGCGCTTGACGCCGCCCGCGACACTTGCGCTGATCTACCTCGTCTTCACGCTGCTGGGCGGGTTCGTCCTGTGGTTGCCCATATCGAACTACGGCGAGGTCAGCGCATGGGACGCGATCTTCACCTCGACATCGGCGGTGACGGTGACGGGGCTGGTCGTGGTCGATACCGGCTCGGCCTTCACGCCCTTCGGTCAGATCGTCATCGCGCTTCTGATCCAGCTCGGCGGGCTGGGGCTCATGGCCTTTGCGGTCATGCTGCTCAGCCTCCTCGGCATTCCCATCGGGCTGCCCTACCGCGTCGTGCTGCGCGAGGAGGTCAACCAGAAGGCGCTGCACAACCTCACTGACATCGCCCGGGTCATCATCGTCGTCGCGCTGGTCTGCGAGTTGATCGGCGCGGCGCTGCTCTGCTTCGTCTTCGTGCCGGAATTCGGCTGGACCAAGGGGATCGGCCACGCGCTCTTTCATTCGATATCGGCATTCAACAACGCAGGTTTCGCACTCTATCCGGACAGCCTGATGGGCTGGGTCGGCAATCCGATCATCAACATCGTGATCCCCGCGCTCTTCATCCTCGGGGGCCTCGGCTTCATCGTGCTGGCGGATCTCTATGAGGTGCGCGGCTGGCGGCGGCTGACGCTTCACAGCAAGCTGATGATCGTCGGAACGCTGGTGCTGATCGGGTTTTCATGGCCGACATTCGCGGCGCTCGAATGGACAAATCCCGGCACGCTGGGCGGGCTGCCCGATACCGCGTCGCGCCTCTGGGCCAGCTGGTTCCAGGCGGTGACGACGCGCACGGCGGGGTTCAACACGCTGGACACGGGCGCGATGCATGACAGCACATCGCTGATGACCATGGCGCTGATGCTGGTCGGCGGCGGCAGCACCTCGACCGCCGGCGGCATCAAGGTGACCACGCTGATCGTTCTGGTGATCGCGACCATCGCCTTCTTCAAGCGCCAGACGCAGCTTCATGTATTCGGGCGCAGTCTCGGCTCGGAGGAAGTGCTGAAGGTCCTGGCCCTGACGATGGTCAGCATGATCCTCGTGCTGACCGGCATCTTCGTCACCTCGATCACGCATGACGGCGATTTTCTGGACCTCGCCTTCGAGGTGACATCGGCCTTCGGCACGGTGGGCCTCTCGCGCGGCGCGACGGGCGAGCTCGACACGGCCGGGCGCATCACGATCATGCTGCTGATGTTCCTCGGCCGTGTCGGACCTCTGACCCTCGGGTTCTTCCTTGCCACGCGCAGCCAGCCGCGCGTGCGCTATCCCAAGGGCCAGATTTACCTCGGCTAGTTCTTGACGAAGAGCTTGCGCGGCTGATTGCAGAGCGGCTCGGCCGGGCCGTCCTCGCGGATCAGGATGGTCTCGGTGGTCTCGAGGCCCCATGTGTCCATCCAGAGCGCGGGCATGAAGTGGAAGACCATCCCCGGCTCGAGCACGGTATCGTCCTCGCTGCGGATCGACGCGGTGCGCTCGCCCCAGTCGGGGGGGTAGCTGACGCCGACGGGATACCCCATGCGCCCCTTCCGCTCGATCCCGTGGCGGGCGAGAACGCCCATGAAGGCCTCGGCGATGTCGCGGGTGCGCGCTCCGGCGCGGGCCGCCTCGAGCCCGGCTTCAATCCCCTCGACCTGCGCAGCCTCCGCGCGCAGCATATCGTCGGGCGGCGTCCCGAGGAACACGGTCCGGCAGAGAGGCGCATGATAGCGGCGGTAGACGCCCGACAGCTCGAAGAAAGTCGCCTCGCCCGCCTTCATCGGCTTGCCGTCCCAGGTCAGATGCGCGGCGGTCGCGTCCTCGCCCGAGGGAGTAAGCGGCAGGATCGCCGGATAGTCGCCCCAATCCTCGCCCAGCCCGGTGATGCCGGCATGGAGGATGTCGGCCACGAGCTCGTTCTTGCGCACGCCCGGCGCGGCGCGGTCGATCGCCGTCTCGATCACCTTGTCGGTGATGCGCGCGGCCCGCCGCATGAAGGCGATCTCCTCGTCCGACTTGACCAGCCGCTGCCAGTTGACCAGCGCGGTCGCGTCCACGAACTCGGCCTCCGGCAGCTCGGCGGTCAGAACCGCGTGGGCCTTGGCGGAATAGTAGTAATTCTCCATCTCGACGCCGATACGGGCGCGGCCCAGTCCCATGTCGCGCAGCCGTGCGGCCAGATCCTGCATCGGGTGGCGCACGGTGCTCTGGATATAGTGATCCTCGTAGCCGAGGATATGGCTGTCCTCCATCCAGCAGGTACGCCGCCCACCCAGCATGTCCATGTAGCGACCCCACCAGATGGGCGGGCCGTCGTGCGTCACCAGCACGCCCTGATGCACGTAGAATGACCAGCCGTCATAGGCGGTCAGCCAGTTCTGGTTGCTGGGATCGGTGCAGAAGAGCACGTCGATGCCTGCTCCCTCCATCGCCTTGCGGGTCTTCACGAGGCGCCGCTGATACTCGGCGGTGCTGAAGGGGATATCCTTTTCGATCATGCAAAGGGCCTTTCGTTCGATCGTTTCGCCGCGCATCTCATGCCGAAAAGCCGGATTGCGCAAGGCCCGCTTTCGCGGCGCGCGTTGACGGCGCGCGCCCGAGCGCCCAAAGCTGTGACATGATCCGCCATCACCGAGCCTGCCCATGATCCGCCTCGATGCCCGCGACCTCGATATCCTGCGCGCGCTTGCGCGGAACGGGCGCATGACGAATGCGCAGCTTGCCGGTGAAGTAGGCCTCTCGGCCAGCCCCTGTTGGGAGAGGGTGCGCAAGTTGCAGGAGGCGGGCGTGATCGAGGGCATCCACGCGCGCATCTCGCTGAAAAAGCTCGGCCCGCATGTCTCGGTCTTCGTCACCGCCGAGCTGAGCGGTCACACCGCCGCCGACTTCCGCCGCTTCGAGGCCGCGATGGCGGGCTATGAGCAGGTGACGGGATGCTGGGCGCTGGGCGGCGGATACGACTATCTCCTGCAGATCGTCGCGCGCGATATCGAGGGGTATCAGGCGCTCTTGGACGACATGCTGGACGCGGGGATCGGGCTGGCGCGGTATTTCACCTATGTCGTGACCAAGACCGTCAAGGACAGCCCCGTGCCGCCCTTCGCCGCGCTGCTGGATCGCTAGCAGAAGAATCTTCTGCGCGCCGGCGCGATTTCAGTTACACACGCTGCGCGCCTTGCGGCATTTTCCGCGCAAGAGCGCGCGCCGATTCCGCGCATCACATGACAGGAGACACCCCGATGCTTCGCAACGATCAACTGGCCGAATGGGACCGCGACAATTTTTTCCACCCCTCGACGCATCTGGCGCAATTCGCGCGCGGCGAGATGCAGAGCCGCATCATCACCGGCGCAAAGGGCTGTCACATCGAGGACCGCGAGGGGAACAAGCACCTCGACGCCTTCGCCGGTCTATACTGCGTGAACGTGGGCTATGGCCGCACCGAGATTTCCGAGGCGATCGCGAGACAGGCGCATGAGCTGGCCTATTACCACGCCTATGTCGGGCACGGCACGGAGGCGAGCATCACGCTCGCCAAGATGGTGCTGGACCGTGCGCCGTCGCATATGTCCAAGGTCTATTTCGGGCTGAGCGGATCGGACGCGAACGAGACGAACATCAAGCTGCTTTGGTATTACAACAACATCCTTGGCCGCCCGCAAAAGAAGAAGATCATCTCGCGCTGGCGCGGCTATCACGGCTCGGGGCTGATGACCGGCTCTCTGACGGGGCTCGAGCTGTTCCACAAGAAGTTCGATCTGCCCTTGGAGCAGGTGATCCACACCGAGGCGCCGTATTATTTCCGCCGTGCCGATCTCGACATGAATGAGGCCCAGTTCGTCCAGCATTGCGCGGACAAGCTCGAGGAGCTGATCGCCGAGCATGGCGCGGACACTATCGCGGGCTTCATCGGCGAGCCGGTGCTGGGCACCGGCGGCCTCGTGCCGCCGCCCGCGGGCTATTGGGAGGCGATCCAGAAGGTTCTGGACAAGCATGACATCCTGCTGATCGCCGATGAGGTCGTCACCGGTTTCGGCCGCACCGGCAGCATGATGGGCTCGGACCATTACGGCATGAAGCCTGACCTGATGACGATCGCCAAGGGCCTGACCAGTGCCTATGCGCCCCTCTCGGGCAGCATCGTGTCGGACCGCATGTGGAAAGTGCTCGAGCAGGGCACGGACGAGAACGGCCCCATCGGCCACGGCTGGACCTATTCCGCGCATCCCATCGGCGCGGCGGCGGGCGTGGCCAATCTCACGCTGCTGGACGAGCTGAACCTGATCGAGAACAACCGCGAGACGGGCGCCTATCTGAACGCGGCGATGAAAGACGCGCTGGGCGATCATCCCCATGTCGGCGACATTCGTGGCGAGGGCATGATGTGCGCCGTCGAATTCGTGAAGGAGCGTGACGGCCGCGTCTTCTACGACGCGTCCCAGAAGATCGGGCCGCAGGTGACGGCGGCGCTGATGGCGCGCGGTGTGATCGGGCGCGCCATGCCGCAGGGTGATATCCTCGGCTTTGCGCCGCCCTTCTGCCTCACGCGCGCCGAGGCTGACGAGATCGTCAGCAAGACGGCCGAGGCGGTCAAGGCCGTGCTGGGCTGATCGCGGCCCGTTCGCAGGAGACACTCCAAGGGGGCGTGCATCGTGCAGGCCCCCTTTTTCATGACATCGAGGAGGCAAAGACATGGTCAACATCTCGCAAGAGACGCCCGAGGCGGTCGAAGCCCGTCTGAAGCGGGTGATCCGCCAGTCGCGACTGCGCGTCTATGAGGGCCCATTCGCCTTCGAGGAGTTCGCGCGCGCGGCGTTCGCCGAGCGTGCCGATCCCGCGGCGCTCGCGCTTGTGCGCGACGACGCGGTCTGGAGCCAGCTTGTGCTAGCGGATGCAAACGCGACCGAGCCGTTCGCGATCTGGCGCTTCCATTTTCCGCAAGGCGCCGACAATTCCGGTTTCGTCGGATGGCTTGCGCTGCACCTCAAGGCGAGGTTCGGCACCGGCGTTTTCGTGGTTTGCGGGCAGAACAGCGCGGATGGCGGGATCTTCGATTACTGGGGCTGTCCCTGGGAACTCCGTGAGGAAGTCCTGGGCGAGATTCGGGTCCTCACAGGCCAGTAGAGTCGCCTGATTTTTAGCTGGTTTCGGAAGGTCTTGCCACGCGCCAAGTCCTGCATCTTTCGAATGCTCAACAAATGACAGCTTCGACCGGCAAGTGGCGCAATTCGTGGAAAAAGTGACGCATCACGGTTGCAATGGCGCGTGAATGGCGGTTTAGTCTGCCTTCAACGCGGCAATGATCGCGAAGGAACTAAACAACGGGGAGACTCATTTGGCCGAGTCGCAGACCAGCGACGCGTTCGTCGAATTCGAGCGCGTGCAAAAGAGCTATGACGGGGAAACGCTGGTCGTCAAGGACCTGAACCTGTCGATACCCAAGGGTGAATTTCTGACGATGCTGGGGCCGTCGGGCTCGGGCAAGACGACCTGCCTGATGATGCTGGCGGGTTTCGAGACCGCGACGCATGGCGATATCCGCCTCGGCGGCACCTCGATCAACAACATCCCGCCGCACAAGCGCGGCATCGGCATGGTGTTCCAGAATTACGCGCTCTTCCCTCACATGACGATCGCCGAGAACCTCAGCTTTCCGCTCGAGGTGCGCAAGATCGGCAAGGATGAGCGTGAAAAGAAGGTGAAGCGCGCGCTCGACATGGTCGAGATGGGCAAGTTCGGCGGCCGCCGCCCGGCCCAGCTTTCGGGCGGTCAGCAGCAGCGTGTCGCGCTGGCGCGCGCGCTGGTTTTCGAGCCCGAGCTGGTGCTCATGGACGAGCCGCTCGGCGCGCTCGACAAGCAGCTGCGCGAGAAGATGCAGTTCGAGATCACGGATCTGGCACATAACCTCGGGATCACCACGGTCTACGTCACGCACGATCAGACCGAGGCGCTGACCATGTCCGACCGCGTCGCCGTGTTCGACGATGGCCGCATTCAGCAGATCGCGGCGCCGGACGTGCTCTACGAGCAGCCCGAGAACAGTTTCGTCGCGCAGTTCATCGGCGAGAACAACACGCTTCAGGGCGTGGTCAAGGAGATCAAGGGCGAGGTCGCGCTGGTGCAGCTCGACGGCGGCGAGCTGATCGATTGCAAGCCGATCAACGTCAGCAAGGTGGGCGAGCGCACGCAGGTGTCCATCCGCCCCGAGCGCGTGGAGTTCGACCAGAAGCGGCTGCAGAAGGGCGTGCACACGCTCAAGGCCGAGGTGCTGGAATTCGTCTATATGGGCGACATCTTCCGCACCCGTCTGCGGGTCGCGGGCAGCGACGATTTCATCGTCAAGACCCGCAACGCACCGGATCAACGCCGTCTGCAACCGGGCGAACAGCTCGAGATCGGTTGGCTTCCGCAGGACTGCCGCGCACTGGACGCGGCGGCGGCGGAATAGGAATATCGTGGCCGTTGCGCCACGATCGTCAGGGGCATGGTGGACTGGCTCGCGCCGCCGCCCCAGCACAACAAACACGGGCCTTTCTAGGGAGAAAACAATGAAACTGACAAAGACACTTCTTGCCTCGACCGCGCTGACCGCCGTCGCCGGCATCGCGTCCGCCGAAGTCAAAGAGCTGACCATCGTCAGCTGGGGCGGCGCCTACACCAACTCGCAGACCAAGGCGTATCACGAGCCCTATACCGAAAAGACCGGTATCCAGATCATCAACGACGACAGCTCGAACGAGGCCGTGGCCAAGCTGCGCGCGATGAACGAAGCGGGCAACATCACCTGGGACGTGGTCGACGTGGTCGCGGCCGATGCCATCCGTCTTTGCGACGAAGGCCTCGCGCTCGAGATCGACTTCAACACCATGCTGGCGCCGGGCGATGACGGCTCGACCCCCGAAGAGGATTTCGGCGATCTGCTGGTCTCCGACTGCTATGTCCCGAGCATCGTCTATTCGACGACCTTCGGCTATCGCACCGACCTCGTGGGCGACACGCCTCCCGATGACGTCTGCGACGTCTTCGATCTCGAAGCCTATCCCGGCAAGCGTTCGCTGGAAAAGCGTCCGATCAACAACATGGAATGGGCTCTGCTTTGCGACGGTGTCGCCAAGGAAGACGTCTATGACGTTCTCGAGACCGACGAAGGTCAGCAGCAGGCGCTCGACAAGTTGGCCACGATCCGCGACAGCGTCGTCTGGTGGTCTGCCGGTGCGGACACGCCCCAGCTTCTGGCGGACGGCGAAGTCGTCATGGGTTCGACATATAACGGCCGTCTCTTCAGCCTGATCGAAGAGCAGGATCAGCCCGTCGCCATGCTGTGGGACGCGCAGGTCTTCGACATCGACGGCTGGATCATCCCGACCGGTCTGAGCGAAGAGCGTCAGGCCGCCGCGCTTGATTACCTCAGGTTCGCGACCGACACGCAGCGTCTGGCCGATCAGGCCGCCTACATCAGCTACGGCCCGGCACGCAAGTCGTCGGCTCCGCTGGTCGGCAAGCATGCCGAGCTGGGTATCGACATGGCGCCGCACATGCCGACCGATCCGGAGAACGCCAAGAACACGTTCCTCTACAACTACGAGTTCTGGGCCGACTACCGCGACGACATCGACGCCAAGTTCCAGGCGTGGCTGGCGCAATAAGTCCGACGGCTCGAGGTGGGGTCCGCCCCGCCTCACCGCCCAATTTCAGTGCGGCCCGCAAAGTACGGGCCGCACCACCTGACAGGGACGACACGACCATGCCACTGGGCCACCCTTTTGCAGAGGGCGCATCCGAGGATGCGCAGCCGCCCAAGGCCTTCATCGTCCGAGAATTTTCCGAGGCACGCCGCGACGACGACTGCCCGGGTCGAAGGGGCCTTAAATGAGCGACGCAACCACAGCCAAGACCGGTCCGACGCCCGATGACGGGATGAAGATCGCGCGCAGCGAGAAGAGCGGCCCGATGCTGGCCGCAGATGGAACGCCGCTCAAGCGCAGCCTCGCCAAGGCCCTCCGTGTGCAGAAGATGCGCGCGCTGGCACTGATCGCGCCGCTTCTCGTCTTCGTGCTCATTTCCTTCATCCTGCCCATCGGCGACATGCTCTTCCGGTCGGTCGAGAACCAGATCGTCGAGGATACTCTGCCCTATACCGTCGAGGAGCTGTCCGAATGGGACGGCGCCGGTGACGAGCTTCCCGGCGAGAACGTCTTCCGCGCGATGTATTACGATCTCTTTCTCGCCGATGAGATGAAGCGCCACACCCGCCTCGGCTCGCGCCTCAATTACGAGGCCAGCGGGATGTCGTCGCTCTTCCGCCAGGCGGGCCGCAAGATGGACGATCCCGGCAAGGACGCTCAGGACCTGCTCGAGGAGGTCGATCCCCGCTGGGGCGAGCGCGAGATCTATTACGAGATCTTCAACGCGTCCGAGGGCGTCGCCGTAGACGACGATTTGCTCTACACCCAGCAAAAGCGCATCCGCTACATGGCGGACGAGCAGCCCAAGGGCGAGATGAATTTCAGCCCGTCGCTCGCCGCGTCCGAGCTTCTGCCGACCGCGACGCGCGCCTACACAGCCTTCGGCGTGATCACGGGCCTCATCGACGACAAGATCGTGGCCGAGACGAAGCCGGTCGAGACGGTCTATATCGCCCTTCTCGACGACGTCACGAGCCCCGGCTTCGCCGACCGCCTTGCCGCCTATAACGGCCCGCACAAGGATGCGCTCGCCACGCTTGCTAATGCGGGCCTCACTCCGCCCGATTACCGCGCGATCTTTGCCGATATCGACGAGGATTGGACGACGCTCGAGACATGGCGCGTGATCCAAACGCATAGCGGTGCCTATACGGCAGGCTATTTCCTCAACGCGATCGACATGCAGAAGACGCCCGAGGGGATCACGGTCCAGCCCGAGAACACCCGCGTGCTGATCCAGCTTTTCATCCGCACGCTCTTCATGTCGCTGACGATCATGGGCGCGTGCATCCTGCTCGGCTATCCCGTCGCGTGGCTTCTGTCGAACCTGCCGATGCGTCAGGCGAACGTGCTGATGATCCTCGTCCTGCTGCCCTTCTGGACATCGCTTCTGGTGCGGACCTCGGCCTGGAAGGTGATGCTGCAACAACAGGGCGTCATCAACGACGTGCTGGTCTGGGCCGGTCTCGTCGCGGATGAAAACCGCCTCATCATGATCAACAACCAGTTCGGTACGATCATCGCGATGACGCATATCCTGCTGCCCTTCATGATCCTGCCGATGTATTCGGTGATGCAGACGATCAACCCCAGCTACCTGCGCGCCGCGAAATCATTGGGCGCGACCAACTGGACGGCCTTCTGGCGGGTCTATTTCCCGCAATCCGTGCCGGGCATCGGCGCGGGCTCGATCCTCGTCTTCATCCTCGCCATCGGATATTACATCACGCCCGAGATCGTCGGCGGCACCAAGGGCGTCTTCATCTCGAACCGGATCGCCTATCACATCTCGTCGAGCCTGAACTGGGGTCTCGCGGCAGCGCTGGGCACCATCCTGCTCGCCGTCGTGCTGCTGCTCTACTGGTGCTATGACAAGATCGTCGGCATCGACAACGTGAAACTGGGGTAACCGACATGAGCCTTCCTATCTACGCCACGTTCGGCCAGCGCGTCTGGTACTACAGTTTCCGCGTGATCTGTGCGCTGATCTTCATCTTCCTCATCACGCCGATCCTCGTGGTGATTCCGCTGTCGTTTAACGCCGAGAACTTCTTCACCTTCACGCCCGAGATGCTCAGCTTCGATCCCGAGGGATATTCGCTCAAGCATTACCGCGACTTCTTCACCAACAACGAGTGGCAGCGGAGCTTCAAGAACTCGCTGATCATCGCGCCCATCGCGACGATCATCTCGGTCAGCCTCGGCACACTGGCCGCGATCGGACTTTCGCAGTCCCACGTGCCTTTCCGCCGCGCCATCATGGCCATCCTGATCTCGCCGATGATCGTGCCGCTCATCATCTCGGCCACGGGCATGTTCTTCTTCTACTCGAAGATCGGCAACTTCATGGAAGGCACGATGGGCCTCGACAAGAACCTCGTCGGCTACATCAAGGTCATCCTCGCGCATGCGGTGCTGGGCATTCCCTTCGTCATCATCACCGTGACGGCGACGCTCGTGGGCTTCGACCGCTCGCTGACCCGCGCGGCGGCGAATATGGGCGCGAACCCGGTGACGACCTTCTTCCGCGTGCAGATGCCGCTGATCCTGCCGGGCGTCATCTCGGGGGGCCTTTTCGCCTTCATCACGTCTTTCGACGAGGTGGTCGTCGTGCTCTTCGTCGGCTCCGCCTCGCAGAAGACCCTGCCGTGGCAGATGTTCACCGGCCTGCGCGAGCAGATCTCGCCCACCATCCTCGCCGTGGCGACGATCCTCGTCTGCATCTCGATCCTGCTGCTGACAACGGTCGAGCTGCTCAGGCGGCGCTCGGAGAGATTGCGAGGCATGTCGCCGGGGTAACAAAAAAGGGCGCTCCTCGGAGCGCCCTTTGTCATTCGTGTCGGTCGCGCAGCCTCAGCTGCGCACCAGCTTCTCATAGGTCTCCGCGATGTCCCGCGTGAGCGCGCCCACCTCGAAGCGGAAGTCGCCGATCTGGCCGACGGGCGTCACCTCGGCGGCGGTGCCGGTCAGCCAGCATTGCTCGAAGCCTTCCATTTCGTCCGGCATGATGTGCCGCTCGTGCACCGCGATGCCCTTCTCCTTGAGAAGACCGATCACCGTCTGGCGCGTCAGGCCGTTGAGGAAGCAATCGGCCAGCGGCGTGTGCACCTCGCCATCTTTCACGAAGAAGATGTTGGCCCCCGTCGCCTCGGCGACATAGCCGCGATAATCCATGAAGAGCGCATCCGAGCAGCCTTTTGCCTCGGCGGCATGCTTCGACGTGGTGCAGATCATGTAAAGACCGGCGGCCTTGGCATGAACGGGGATCGTCTCGGGGCTGGGGCGCTTCCACTTGGAGATGTCGAGCTTGGCGCCCTTCATCTTGGCATCGCCGTAATAGGCGCCCCATTCCCACGCCGCGATCGCCAGATGGACGGGGTTGCGCGCGCTGGCGACGCCCATGTCGGGGCCCGCGCCGCGCCACGCGATCGCGCGCACATAGGCGTCCTTTAGGCCCGCTTCCTTCAGCACATCGGCCTTGGCGGCCTCGATCTGATCGACCGTAAAGGGGATCTCGAAATCGAGCTCGCCCGCGGAGAAATGCAGACGCTCGGAATGCGCGCGGCTCTTGAAGATCTTGCCGTTATAGGCGCGCTCGCCCTCGAAGACCGAGCTTGCGTAATGCATCGCATGGGTCAGGATATGGACATTGGCCTCGCGCCAATCGACCATTCTGCCGTCCATCCAGATCTTGCCGTCGCGGTCGTCATATCCAGCCATCTCATGCCCTCCAAGGTGCGATCTTTGCATTAGTTGCGCCAGATGCGACCGAAACGGACGTAATATTGCGCAAAAACTGAGATTCGCTACCAGTTGAAACTTGGAAAGTCAACAAAGCTGACGTAAGTTAATTTCAAGAAGCGGGGGACGGACCACATGGCAGAGGCGCAAGGCGGCGAAGCGCTGCTCTTTCTGACCGACGAACAGCTCCAGCAGGGGATCGAGGCGATGTTCTTCGCCTATCAAGGCTTCACCGCCGATCCCGACCGCATCCTCGGAACCATGGCCTATGGGCGCGCCCATCACCGCGCGATCCATTTCATCGCGCGCAAGCCCGGCACGACCGTGACGAACCTGCTCGGCATCCTGGGCGTGACCAAGCAATCGCTGAACCGCGTGCTGCGCACCTTGGTCGAGGACGGGCTGGTAGCCAGCCGCGTCGGCAAGTCCGACAAGCGCGAGCGCAATCTCTATCTGACCGCCGAGGGCGCCGCGCTCGAGCGGAAGCTGAGCGATGCACAGCGCGCCCGGATGCGCGCGGCCTACCGTGCGGCGGGTCCGGGCGCCGTGGCGGGCTTTCGGCAGGTGCTCGAAGCCATGATGGATCCCGAGATGCGCCGCCGCTACCAAACACTGAAAGGCACGCAGTCATGAGCGATCCGGCCCCCCACCTCCTGATCGTCGACGATGACGAGCGCATTCGCGGCCTTTTGCGCAAATTCCTCGCGCGGTACGGCTTTCTGGTCTCGGTCGCGCGCGATGCCGCACATGCGCGCCGCGTGCTCGGCGGGCTGGAGTTCGACCTCATCGTCATGGACGTCATGATGCCCGGCGAGGACGGCGTCGCGCTCACCCGTGCCCTGCGCAAGACGCTCGCCACCCCGATCCTGCTGCTCACCGCCCGCGGCGAGACCGAGGACCGCATCAGCGGGCTCGAGGCGGGGGCGGACGATTACCTTCCCAAGCCGTTCGAGCCGAAGGAGCTGCTCTTGCGCATCAACGCGATCCTGCGCCGCATGCCCGAACCCGAGGTCGATGGCGCGGCGCCCAAGGTGCTCTCGCTCGGCCCCGTGCGCTACGACATGGAGCGCGCCGAGCTGACGAAGGGCGGCGAGCCGATCCGCCTGACAGCTACCGAAACCCAGCTCATGCGCATCTTTTCCCAAAGCCTGCGCCAGCCCGTCACGCGCTCGAAACTGGTCGAGGATCTGGGGCGCGACCGGGGGCAGGCGCAGGAGCGCGCCATCGACGTGCAGATCACCCGGCTTCGGCGCAAGATCGAGGCGGACCCGAAACAGCCCCGTTACCTGCAAACCGTGCGCGGCGAAGGGTACATGCTGGCGCCCGATTGAGCCGCCCGGGGGTTGGGCATCTGCCACCGGGACAAAGCCGACGCACAGCGCCCCCCCCCCCCGTTCTTCTTGCTGAAAATATCCTCGCCGAAGGCATCATCCGCCGGCGGCGGGCGGGCCGCCCTGAGATCGGCGCTCTTGCGAGACGCAGGCGCAGGTAGTATTCCGGCGGCATGAAAAAGATTATCGACATGGACGATCGCTCGCGCCTGCCCTGGCGGTTCTTCGGCGCGTCCCTGTCCGTGCTTGCGCACCTATGACAGGCATCTGCCTGCCCGCGACCTACACATTTCGAAACATATGGGAGAGGACCGATGTCCCCCAAGACGCTTTATGACAAGATCTGGGATGCGCATCTCGTGCACGAAGCCGAGGATGGCACCTGCCTTCTTTATATCGACCGCCACCTCGTTCACGAGGTGACGAGCCCGCAGGCCTTCGAGGGTCTGCGCATGACAGGGCGCACCGTGCGCGCGCCGGACAAGACGATCGCCGTGCCGGATCACAACGTGCCGACGACGCTCGACCGTGCCAAGGGGATCGAGAATCCCGAGAGCAAGATCCAGGTCGAGGCGCTCGACAAGAACGCCGCGGATTTCGGCATCCATTACTATCCCGTCTCGGACGTGCGGCAGGGCATCGTGCATATCGTCGGCCCCGAGCAGGGCTGGACCCTCCCCGGCATGACCGTGGTCTGCGGCGACAGCCATACCGCGACGCATGGCGCTTTCGGGGCGCTGGCGCATGGCATCGGCACCTCCGAGGTCGAGCACGTCCTTGCAACGCAGACGCTGATCCAGCGCAAGGGCAAGAACATGAAGGTCGAGATCACCGGCAAGCTCAGCCCCGGCGTGACCGCCAAGGATATCACCCTCAGCGTCATCGGCGAGACCGGCACGGCGGGCGGCACCGGCTATGTCATCGAATATTGCGGCGAGGCCATTCGCGATCTTTCCATGGAAGGGCGCATGACAGTCTGCAACATGGCCATCGAGGGCGGCGCGCGGGCGGGCCTGATCGCGCCGGACGAAAAGACGTTCGAGTATTGCATGGGCCGCCCCCATGCGCCGAAGGGCGCGCAGTGGGAAGCCGCGCTCGCCTGGTGGAAGACGCTCTATTCGGACGACGACGCGCATTGGGACAAGGTCGTCACGCTAAAGGGCGAGGATATCGCGCCGGTCGTGACTTGGGGCACCAGCCCCGAGGATGTTCTGCCGATCACGGCCAAGGTGCCCAGCCCCGAGGATTTCGCGGGCGGCAAGGTCGATGCGGCCAAGCGCGCGTTGGAATACATGGGCCTCACGGCCGGAACGCCGCTGAACGAGGTCGAGATCGACACCGTTTTCATCGGCTCCTGCACCAATGGCCGGATCGAGGATCTGCGGGCCGCTGCCGCGATCCTAAAGGGCAAGAAGATCAAGGACGGTCTGCGCGCCATGATCGTGCCCGGCTCGGGCCTCGTGCGGGCGCAGGCCGAGGAAGAGGGCCTTGCGGACATCTTCAAGGAGGCCGGTTTCGAGTGGCGCCTCGCGGGCTGTTCGATGTGCCTTGCGATGAACCCCGATCAGCTTTCGCCGGGCGAGCGCTGCGCCGCCACGTCGAACCGCAATTTCGAGGGCCGTCAGGGGCGCGGCGGACGCACGCATCTGATGAGCCCCGCGATGGCGGCGGCGGCGGCGATCACCGGCCGCCTCACCGATGTGCGCGAGATGATGTGATGGGCCGCGGCGCGCCCTCAGGACTTGCGCAGCTCGCTGTGCGATTTGAGAACCTCGTCACCGTCATCCTGCTCGATGCGGTAGGCGGGCTCGTCCTCGGACGCGTCGCGCGTCACTTCGGTGCCGTCGATCTTGAGCGTGATCTTCTGGGTATAGACCTTGGTCACCTCGCCGGTCCCGGTGCCGTTGCCCCAGTCCCACTCCACTTTCGTGCCTTCGCTATATGACATGATGTTTCCTCTCTGGGTGCTTCGCAGATGAACGCCCGCCGCCGAGTGCCGGTTCCGGCAGGCGGCACCCGACAAAAGGATAGACCGATGGAAAAATTCACCAAGATCAGCGGGATCGCGGCGCCCATGCCGATGATCAATATCGACACCGACATGATCATCCCCAAGCAGTTCCTCAAGACGATCAAGCGCTCGGGCCTCGGCGTCAATCTCTTCGACGAGATGCGCTATGACGATGACGGCAGGGAGATCCCCGATTTCGTGCTGAACAAGCCCGCCTATCGCGAGGCAGAGATCCTGATCGCGGGCGACAATTTCGGCTGCGGCTCCAGCCGCGAGCATGCGCCCTGGGCGATCAAGGATTTCGGCATCCGCTGCGTCATTGCGCCCAGCTTCGCCGATATCTTCTACAACAACTGCTTCAAGAACGGCATCCTGCCCATCGCCCTGCCGCAAGAGCAGGTGGATGTGCTGATGGCCGAGGCGCAGAAAGGCGCGAATGCGCGGATCGAGGTCGATCTCGAGGCGCAGACCGTGACCACCTCCGAAGGCGAGTCCATCGCCTTCGAAATCGACGCCTTCAAGAAGCATTGCCTGCTCGAAGGACTGGACGATATCGGCTTGACCATGGAGAAGGCCGCGGCGATCGACAGCTTCGAGGCCAAGGCGAGCGCCCAGCGCCCCTGGGTCTGACCGACCGCTCCTAGACGATCAGATACGCGCGCCACAATATTTTGTGGCGCGCACATTTCCTGCCGTTTTCCGCCCTCAAAATTGATGCAATCGCGCATCACTACTTTAACTCATGTCGCCAAGCATACGGAAAGGCGGCATGAATTCTTGAGCGCCAACCTAAAATGAGGCAAGACCAAGGCGTTATTGAGGCAAACCGCCATAATGAGCGGGATCAAGTTGGGACAACGTCGCGGCATCGTATCGCGGCAGGCCAAGTTGAAGGGAACGGGTTGTGGTATCACATGTCGCAGGCGCCGCCTTGCGCGCCTTATCGGTGGCTGTTCTGATCGCCCTACCATCGCTGATGGCGGATCACGGCGCGCAGGAAGGCAATCAGATCATTCTGCTGATCGCCTTCGTGGCGGGCATTCTCGTCTTCGCCGAGTATGTCGCCCATTCGCCCAGCATTCTCGAATTCCGTTATGCCGCGCCCTACAACCGCATCAAGTTCATCTCGCTGGCGATCGTGATCGTCGTGCTGTCGCTCATCGCGCGCGGCGGCTCGGATCCCGGCTCGCTCGCCATCCTGCTTGCCGATCTGGGGCGCGGCGTGGGCAATCTGCTGGACTTCCCCTATTCGCCGGTGCGGCAGATCATGCTGCTGCTGCCGCTCGATGCCTCCGAGCGCACGGTCGATTTCGTGCGGATCGCGGCAGGGCTGGCCTATGGCGGCTCGCTTTTCATCATCGTGCTCTTTCTCCTGATCGTGCGGTTTCTCGGCTGGCCGGTGCGGCGCGGCGCGTTCAACGTCTGGATGAACCTGCCGCTTTTCGATCCGACGCGCGGCAGCGACGTGGTGCAGAAGCTCCAGAAGGAAGCTGTCATTAACATTTCCTTAGGTTTCGTTCTGCCATTCTTGCTCCCGGTGGTCGTGGCGATCATGCAAGGTGCGCTCAACACGCATTCGGTGTTGCCCGACCAGACGATGATCTGGGTGATTTCGGGATGGGCCTTTCTTCCTGCCAGTCTGGTGATGCGCGGCATCGCGATGCATCGCGTGGCCGAGCTCATTTCGGCCAAGCGGCGGCGCGCTTATGCGCAGGCCGAGGAGTCGTTGCAGGCGGTCTGATCCTGCTCGGCATCCTGTGGATGATCGGCACCGCGCCCGCTTGGGGCGCGACGATGCGCTTCGCCACGTTCAACGCGGATCTTGCCCGCGATGGCCCTGGCCTTCTCTTGCGCGACATCCTGCGCGGCGACGATCAGGTGGAGGCCGCGGCGCGCGTGATCGCGCAAACGCGGGCTGATGTGATCCTTTTGCAGAATGTCGATTTCGATCTGGACCTGCTGGCCCTCGATGCGCTGCGGGGGCGCATCGCGGCGGCGGGGCTGGTCTATCCGCACATCTTCGCGCGCGCGCCGAATTCGGGGCGGCAGTCTGGCCGCGATCTCGACCGCGACGGGCGCTTGGGCGAGCCGGAGGATGCGCTGGGGCACGGCGCCTTTCTGGGACAGGGCGGCATGGCCCTCCTGTCGCGCTGGCCGATCGACAGCGACGGCGCGCGCGACATGAGCGATCTGCTCTGGCGCGATCTTCCCGGCGCGCTCTTGCCCGAGTTGGAGGGCGCGCCCTATTTCGATGCCGAGACGCTCGCGCTCCTGCCGCTCGCGGATGTCGGGCAATGGGCGGTCCCGGTTCTCCATCCCGAAGGGGCGGTGACGGTGCTGGCGTTTCATGCAAGCCCTCCGGTCTTCGATGGCCCGGAGGATCGGAACGGGCGACGCAACCACGATCAGCTTCGCTTCTGGTCCCACTTCCTCGACAGGCGCTTCGGTGCCGCGCCCGAGCGGCGCTTCGTGCTGATGGGGCATGCCAATCAGGATCCGAACCGCAGCGAGGGGATCAAGGACGGCATCCGCGCGCTGCTGGCCGATCCACGCCTGCGCGACGTGCGTCCCCTGCGCCCGAGCGGGTTGCCGCGCGAGGCGACGGTGCATTGGCCGAATGTGGAGCCGCCCAAGATGCGGGTCAGCTACGTTCTGCCCTCGCGGGATTGGCGGGTGACCGGATCGGGCGTCGTTTGGCCCGAGGAGGGAGAGTTGGCCGCGCTCGTCGCGGCGGCGAGCCGGCACCGCATCGTCTGGGTCGATCTCGTCATGCCCTGAGCGGCGTCAGATCCACTTGGCCAGAGGCGGCAGAGACATGAGCACCGCATTCGCATCGTGCCCGGTGGCGAGGCCGAATTTCGTGCCGCGGTCATAGACGAGGTTGTATTCCGCATAGAGGCCGCGATGCACGAGCTGCGCTTCCTTGTCGGCCTCGCTCCAGTCCTGAACGCGCCGCTTTTCGACGAGCGGCAGAAAGGCGGGCAGGAAGGCGCGGCCGATATCCTGCGTCAGCGCGAAATCCGCCTCCCAATCGCCGGTGTTGCGGTCGTCCATGAAAATGCCGCCAACACCGCGCGCACGGCCGCGATGCGGGATATAGAAATACTCGTCCGCCCACTCCTTGAGCCGGGGGTAGAGATCGCCGCCATGCGGATCGAGATGCGCGCGCTGCTGGCCGTGAAAATGCTCCGTGTCCTCGGCGTATTCGATGCAGGGGTTGAGGTCCGAGCCGCCGCCGAACCACCAGGCGTGCGGGGTCCAGAACATGCGCGTGTTCATATGCACCGCCGGGCAATGCGGGTTCTGCATATGCGCGACAAGGCTGATGCCGCTCGCCCAGAAGCTGGGATCGCTCTCCATGCCCGGCACGCCGCGCGCGGCCATCGCCTTCTGCGCGGCCTCGCCGAGCTGGCCGTAGACTTCGGAAACGTTGACGCCGACCTTCTCGAAAACGCGCCCGCCGCGCATCACGCTCATCAGGCCGCCGCCCGCGTCGCTGCCATCCTCGGCGCTGCGGCGCGTTTCGCTCACTTCGAAGCGGCCAGGCGCGGCATCGGCCAAGGGCCCGGTATCGTGGCTGTCCTCAAGCTCTTCGAAGGCGGCGACGATCTCGTCTCGCAAGCTGCGGAACCACGCGGCGGCGCGGCGCTTCTCGGTGGTGAAATCGTCGCTCATGCCTGTCCCTTTCCGTTTCGCCTAATGCGCCGGCGCCGTCACCGGATCGACGAGCGAGCGTCCGCCATCCAGCGTCATGATCTGGCCGGTCATGAACCCCGCGCCGTCGCTCGCCAGAAACTGCACCGCCTCGACCAGTTCGTTGCAGGCGGCGATCCGGCCCAGCGGCGTATGCTGCTCGATATCGGAGCGGTATTCATCGTGATCCTTCAGCGTCTCCTGCAAGGATCGACTCATGACCGAACCGAAGGCAAGCGCGTTGACGCGGATCCGGTGCGGCGCCAACGTCACGGCGAGCGAGCGCGTCATCTGGTCGATCGCCGCCGAGGATATGCCGTAGGCCAGCAGATCGGGATGCGCGCGTCCGGTCGCGATGGAGGAAAGGTTGATGATCGTGCCGCCTTGGGGCGTGTCCTGCCCTTCGGATTGCTTGATCATGCGCTTGGAAACGAGCTGGCTGAGGCGCAGGGCCGTCATCAGGTTCTGCTCGAGCAGCAGCTCCACCGCATCGTCATCGGGGTTGAGCGGATCGGACGTCACGACCTGCCGCGACGCGTTGACGAGAATGTCGATCGAATCGAACGCGTCGATGGTGGCGGAAAGGAGGTTAGCCAGCGTCAGCTTCTCGCGCAGATCGCCGGCGAAATAGCGGATCGGGCCGTCCTCGGGCTTGTCGCCCAGCTGTTCGACCAGCGTGTCCTCCTCCATGTCGGCGAACATCACGTTCGCCCCCTTGTCCGCGAGGTGGCGGCCGATGGCCAGACCGATGCCGTTGGCGCCGCCGGTGACGATGGCCGTCTTGCCGGATACCGAAAATGACATAGTGAGATCGTCCTTGTGAGGGGATTACGCCTTGCGCGTCTTGCGCATGGGGCGGCGGGCGTGAAGCAGCTTGAAGCGGGTGTCGCCGCCGGGCAGTTCCGAGACATCGGCGAAAAGGCCCGCCAGCGTCTGCTCGTAGGGCAGGTGCCGATTGGCCACCATCCAGAGCTGGCCCGAGGGCTTCAGCATCTCGGCGGCGGCGGCGATGAAGGCGCGGCCGAGTGCGGGGTCGGCCTTGCGGGCGGTATGAAAGGGCGGGTTCATCAGCACGGCGTCGGCAAGCGCGTCCGGGCGCCAGCGCAGCGCGTCTTCCCAATGGAATTGCGCGCGCGCATCGGCCACGTTCCGCCGCGCGCAGGCGAGTGCCACGTGATCGGCCTCGACCGCGTCGATCCGTGCGATCGCTTCCCGCTCGAGCGCGCGGTGGGTCAGATAGCCCCAGCCCGCGCCCAGATCGATCACATGCGCGCCCAGCGTTTCAGGCAATGCTTCGGCGAGGGCCTGCGAGGCCGGATCGATCCCATCGGCGGAAAAGACGCCCGGCGCGGTCACGAAGCCGCCCTCGATCTCGGCGGGCGCGCCCGCGCGCCAGCCCGGCAGCTCGGGCGCGGGGTCCATCCAGAAAAGCTTGCCATGCGCCTTGTTAATCGGTCCCGAGACGCCATCGGCCTGCTTGCGACAGGCCTTCATCGCCGATTCGATCCCGTCCGTCTTCTGCCCGTCGACGATCACCGGCCCATCGGTCACGTCCGCCGCCTCGGCGATCAGCGCGCGGGCGCGGTCCTTGGCACGGGGCATGCAGACCAGCGCAGCGCCGTACCGCCCCTCGGGCGCGGTGTTGCAGGCGTAGCCGAGCGCCTCGAAATAGTCGCTATCGGGTTTGGTGCCGGTGATGACGTGGCACAGATCGCGCGGCAGGGCCGACAGATCGCTGTCCACGGTCGGGGCGAAAACGGCGATGCGGGCGCCATCGGGCAAAACAAGGCCGCCGCCCTCCAGCGCCAAGGACAATCGGATGCCTGTCATGCAGTTTATTCCCGTTCCATCGTGCATTGCAGCGGGTGCTGGTGCTTGCGCGCGAAATCCATCACCTGCGCCACCTTGGTCTCGGCTATTTCGTGGCTGAAGACACCGACGACCGCGACGCCCTTCTTGTGGACGGTCAGCATGATCTCGAAGCTCTGGGCGCTGCTCAGACCGAAGAAGCGCTCGAGCACGGCGACCACGAATTCCATCGGGGTGTAATCGTCGTTGAGCAGAAGAACCTTGTAGAGGGGCGGGCGCTGCGTCTTGGGACGCGTCGCGACGACGACCGACGCGTCGCTGTCGTCGTCTCCCGTTCCGAGTGTCCAGTCCTGAAGTTTCATGCGGTCCATAAGTGCTTCGCTTGCCCAAGCTCGTCTGTGGATCAGGCCGTCTATATAGCGTTTGCAGCGAATTTTGAAAGGGGGTGCAAGGTGCCGTGCCGTCGCAGCGATCAGGCGGTGCCCCAGCCCTCGGATTGCATCTCGCGCAGGCGGCTTGCGGTGCGCTCGAACTCGAAACTGCCCTCGCCCTCGACATAGAGATATTCAGGCGTGGCGGCGGCCGAGCAGATCAGGCGGACCTTGGCCTCGTAGAGTGCGTCGATCAGCGTGACGAAGCGTTTCGCCTCGTTGAAGTTCTGGCGGCTCAGAAGCGGGATATCCTCGAGCACCAGCACCCGCGCGGCGTCGGCCAGGGCGAGATAATCGGCGGCGCCCAGCATGCGCCCGCAGAGGTGATAGAAGCTCGCCCGCGCGACGCCGTTGTGAAAGGCGGGAATCTCGACCTTGCGCTTCTGGACGGTCAAGGTATGCGGCTCGGCCTTGCCTTCGGTGAGGCTCTGCCAGACTTCCTCGATCTTCTCGCGGGCCTCGGCATCGTTCGGGGTGAAGTATGTGGGGCTGCCGGCGATGCGGTCCTGCCGGTAGTCGGTGGGCGAGGCGAGCTCGTGCACCACCATCTTTTCCTTGAGAAGCTCGATGAAGGGCAGAAAGAGCTGCCGGTTCAGGCCGTTCTTGTAGAGATCGTCCGGAACGCGGTTGGATGTCGTCACCACCACGACGCCCGCATCGAAAAGCGCCTGAAATAGGCGGCCCACGATCATCGCGTCGGTAATGTCGGTGATCTGCATCTCGTCGAAGGCCAGAAGGCGCACATCTTCGGCCACCTTGGCGGCGACGGGGGCGACGGCGTCCTCCTTGCCCTGCTGGCGGGCCGCGTGGATGCCGGCGTGGATCTCCTGCATGAAGGCATGGAAATGCACGCGCCGGTTCGGCACGTCGAGCGAGGCCGCGAACATGTCCATCAGCATGGATTTGCCGCGCCCGACGCCGCCCCACATGTAGAGGCCCTTCGGCGGCTCCGGTGCCTTGCGGAACCAGCCCTTGCGCTCCGGCTCGGCGAGGGCGGCGCGGATGCGCTCGAACTCGGGCAGGACGGCCTCCTGCGCGGGGTCGGCGGTGAGCGCGCCGGAATTGACCTTGTCGGCGTAGATGTCGGGCATCGTTTTCATGGGCGCTGGCATATCCTGCACATGGCGCCTTGGGAAGCCATCAGGCGCGCGCGTCCTTGGGCGAGCCCATGACCACGTAGGAGGTGATCGCGTTGACCTGCGGCAGAACGCCGATCACGTCGGTGTGGAAGGTCTTGTAGCTGGGCAGGTCCGCCACCTCGATCCGAAGAAGGTATTCGACCGAGCCGGTGATGTTGTGGCACTCGACCACTTCGGGCGCCGCGGCCATCGCGCGCTCGAACGCTTCCTGACTCGCCTTGGTGTGGCTGTTGAGCCCGACCGTGGCATAGGCGACGAAGCCGACGCCCATCGCGCCGCGATCGAGGACCGCGCGATAGCCCGCGATGATCCCGCGCCGCTCGAGATCCTGCACGCGGCGCAGGCAGGCGCTGGGCGAGAGGCCGCAGCGATCGGCCAGCGTGATGTTGCTGATCCGGCCGTCGCGGGAAAGCTCCTGCAATATTCGCTCGTTGATCTTGTCCATGGCGCGGGATAGTTGCGGATGTTTTTCGATTGCACAAGACAACGCAATTTCATTGCGGCATGATCTGAATAATGTTGCGCGCATGACACTCGATATCCTCATGGCGCTCGTCGCCTTCTGCTTCGTCGGGGTAATCACCCCCGGTCCGAACAACCTGATGCTGATGGCATCGGGCGCCAATTTCGGCTTTCGCCGCACGGTGCCGCATATGTTCGGTATCGGGATCGGTATGCCGGTGCTGACGCTGCTCGTCGGGATCGGGGTGATCCGCGTGTTCGAGGCCTATCCGGTCGTGCAGACCATCCTCACCGCGATCAGCGTGGCCTATCTTCTGTTCCTCGCGTGGAAGATCGCCAACGCGGCCCCGCCCCGCGAGGCGGGCGTCGAGGCGGCGGGCAAGCCGCTGACGTTCCTCCAAGCGGCGGCGTTTCAATGGGTGAACCCCAAGGCGTGGTTTATGGCGCTCTCGGCCATCACGCTTTATGCCGGCGGGCGCGAGCCGACGGCGATCCTCTGGGTCGCGGGCGCCTATTGCGCGGTCTCGTCGATCAGCACGACGACATGGACCGCGCTCGGCCTGCAAATGCGCCGTTTCCTCTCGACGCGGGGGCGGCTACGGGCGTTCAACTGGACGATGGCCGCGCTTCTGGTGGCGACGCTCATCCCGGTGCTGATGCCGCATTAGGGCGCGCCGTGCCCGGCAACCTGATTGCATTCGACGCGCGCCCCGGCCATATAACGCTGGCACCAGAGCGGAGCCGCGCAATGACCCAGTATCTCGACTTTGAAAAGCCCCTTGCCGAAATCGAAGGCAAGGCCGCCGAGCTTCGGGCGATGGCCCGCGCGGGCGAAGGCGTCGATGTCGAGGAAGAGGCCGCCGCGCTGGACAAGAAGGCGGCGAACATGCTCCGCGATCTCTACAAGGATCTGACGCCCTGGCGGAAGTGCCAGGTCGCGCGTCATCCCGAGCGTC
Organism: Roseovarius aquimarinus; assembly: GCF_043661195.1. Classification (NCBI taxonomy): domain Bacteria; kingdom Pseudomonadati; phylum Pseudomonadota; class Alphaproteobacteria; order Rhodobacterales; family Roseobacteraceae; genus Roseovarius; species Roseovarius aquimarinus. Next base: position 170,642 of record NZ_JBIHMM010000003.1, on the reverse strand, counting down.
CGCATTGCCGCGATTACATCGACGCGCTCTTCACCGAATACACGCCCCTCGCCGGGGATCGCAACTTCGCAGACGATCACGCCGTGATGGGCGGCCTCGCGCGGCTCGATGATCGGCCCGTGATGGTGATCGGCCATGAGAAGGGCAACGACACGAAGTCCCGGATCGAGCGCAATTTCGGCATGGCCCGGCCCGAAGGCTATCGCAAGGCGATCCGTCTGATGGAGATGGCGCACAAGTTCCGCCTGCCGGTCATCACGCTGGTCGACACGCCCGGCGCCTATCCCGGCAAGGGCGCCGAGGAGCGTGGCCAGTCCGAAGCGATCGCCCGCGCCACTGAAAAGTGCCTCCAGATCGGCGTGCCGCTGGTCAGCGTGGTGATCGGTGAGGGCGGATCGGGCGGTGCCGTCGCCTTCGCCAGCGCCAACCGCGTCGCCATGCTCGAGCATTCGATCTATTCGGTGATTTCGCCCGAGGGCTGTGCGTCGATCCTCTGGAAGGACGCCGAGAAGATGCGCGAGGCCGCCGAGGCGCTCCGCCTCACCGCGCAGGATCTCATCAAGCTGGGCGTGGCCGACCGCATCATCGACGAGCCGATGGGCGGCGCGCATCGCGACCCGAAAAAGGCGATCAGTGCCGTGCGCGCCGCGCTGGGCGAGATGCTCAAGGAGCTGGACGGCAAGGATGCGAGGGCCCTCGTGAAGGACCGCCGCGAGAAATTCCTCAACATGGGCTCCAAGGGGCTCGCGGCCTAACTCGCCAGCATCCGCAAACCTTGCGTCACGTCCGAGCGCACGGCGAGGCGCAGCGCAGGCTCGTCCCCGGCTTTCAGCGCGCCGATGATGAGGCGGTGGTAGGGCGGAGGCTCCTTCTGGCGCAGGCGGCCATAGAGCTTGCGCATCGTCGGCCCGAGTTGCAGCCAGACCGTCTCGGCCATCGCCAGCATCGCGGGAGCCTGCGCACGCAGGTAGAGCGTGCGATGAAACTCCAGATTGCGGCGGATATAGGCCACGGCGTCCTGCCGCGCGATATCCTCGGCGATGGCGGCGTTGATCGTGGTCAGCCGGTCGATCAGCGCGATATGCGCGCGGGGCAGCGCCCGGCTCGCCAGCTCGACCTCGAGCAGAGAGCGGAGCGCCGCCAGCTCCTCGATCCGGTCGTTGCTCAGCTCGGGCGTCGACACGCGGCCCGACTGGCTGAGCGTCAGTGCGCCCTCGGCGACAAGGCGGCGCAGCGCCTCGCGCGCGGGGGTCATCGACACGTCGAATTCCTTGCCGATGCCGCGCAGCGTGAGCGCCTGCCCCGGCGGGATCTGGCCGTGCATGATGCGCGTGCGCAGCCCGCGATAGACGCGGTCATGGGCGGCGGGCACGGGATCGGGGCGCGGATTCAGCAGCATGGTTCAGTTGTGATCACAAATCGCGCGCCCGTCAATCGAAGCGAAAGCGATGCAGTTCGGTCCCGTTCCGGCGCAGCCATTGGCGGTGCTCGGCATAGTCCGGCATCAGCCGCGCGACGGCGGCCCAGAAGGCGGGCGAGTGGTTCATCTGATCGAGATGGGCCACCTCATGCGCGGCCACATAGTCCAACACCTCGGGCGGCGCCATGATGAGCCGCCACGAATAGCTGAGCCCGGCGCTCGATGAGCAGGACCCCCAGCGCGAGCGCGTGTCGCGCAAGGTGAGCTTGCCATAGGGCCGGCCGAGCGCGGCGGCATATCTGTCGGAGGCGGTTGCCAGCCGGTCGCGCGCCAGCGTCTTGAGCCAAGCCTGAAGACGCGCGGGCTGTCCGCCCGGAACGATCAGCCTGTCTCCTTCGGCCGTGACGCGCTTGCCCGTGCCGGCCTCGATCCGCAGCATCTGCCCCTCGACCGGGATCAGTGCGCCGGGAATGGCTTGCACCTCGGCCTTGCGCGCCTCGAGATGACCCTGGAGCCAGTCCTGTTTCGAGCGGGCGAAATCGAGCGCCTCGCGCTCGGCCAGCCCGCGCGGCAGGGTCAGCGTGACCCGCCCGTCGGTGGCGGAAACCCGCAGGCTGATGCGCCGCGCGCGCGCCGATCTGCGCAGCGTCAGCGCGATCGGGGGGTTGCCGGGAAGGATGTGCTCGCCCATATGCGTGTCTGCCGCTGCGAATGCCTGTCTCAAAGGCTTTGACACCTTTGCATCGTTATGGCAGGTGGCGCAGATCGCATGCAAGGCACCATATTGAAAGGGACGCATCATGCCCAAGGAAGAATGGGGCGTCAAACGCCTGTGCCCGACGACGGGCCAGCGTTTCTACGACCTGAACAAGAATCCGATCGTCAGCCCCTACACGGGCGAGGTCGTCGAGCTGAACACCGGCAAGAGCCGGTCGATCAAGGCCGACGCCGAGGATGCGGAAACGAAGAAGATGAAGGACGCCAACACCGACGACGACGCGGTGCTGGACGATGACGACGACGTCGATGTCGATCTGGGCGATGATGTGCTCGAGGACGACGAAGACGAGGACGTCTCGCTGGACGACATCGCCGATGTCGCATCGGACGACGACGACAGCTGATCGCGCGGGGCCGGGCCGGATTTTTCGCTTGATCCCGCCCGGCGCTTTGCTTAATCAGCCCGAGCAGCCCGCGAGGGCCGCATCGGGGCCTTAGCTCAGCTGGGAGAGCGCCTGCATGGCATGCAGGAGGTCAGGGGTTCGATCCCCCTAGGCTCCACCAAATTCCCGACATGACATGATTTTTCAGCCGCCCTACTGCCCGTCGCGGCAGCGCGTCTCGTCGCGTCCACGGGCATCCGCCCCCGACCCCTCGCTTGCCGCCCATGGGCCTCGGTCCTACGTCCTTGCCGGTAGAGCAAGAGGTGCTTGTGATGAAAACCGGTTTCACCAAGGCGGCGTTCGGGCGGATCACGGACAGCGATCCCGATGATGTCGAAAAGGGCGAGGCGGCCAACGGCCTCGTGCATACCGTCTCGCTGGTCCTGACCAAGACGGCCGATGCGCTGATCGACCCCAAGCTCGTTCTGTCGTGGCTTCTGACCGCGCTCGGCGCGCCCGGGGCGATGATCGGCGCATTGGTTCCGGTGCGCGAATCGGGTGCGCTGTTGCCGCAGCTCGCCTTGGCGCGCGCCGTCGAGGCAAGCCCGCAGCGCAAGCGGTTCTGGGCGGTGGGGAGCGCGCTTCAGGGGCTCGCCGCGCTCGGGATCGCCGCCTCGGCCCTGCTGCTCGACGGGGCGTGGGCCGGCGGCGCCATCCTGGCTTGCCTCGCGCTTTTGGCGGTCGCGCGGTCCGCCTCCTCGGTCAGCTACAAGGACGCGCTCGCGCGGACGATCACCAAGACGCGCAGGGGCGCGATCACCGGGCTGGCGGCTTCGATCGCGGCGGTCTCCGTTTTCTTGGTCGGCCTCGTCATGTGGGCGGGGCTTTTCGAGGTGTCCGTCGCGCCCCTGGCCGGGATCATAGCGGTCGCCGGGGCCGCTTTCATCGCCGCGTCGCTCATCTTTCTGCGCCTCGACGAGCCGAAGGAGGTCGAGGAAGGCGAGGAGGACGACACGCTGGCGGCGCTCGTGCAGCCCATCCTGACGGACGCCCAGCTCAGGATCTTCGTCGCCTCGCGCGCGGCGCTGGCGGTGACCGCGCTGGCACCGCCCTTCATTGTGATGTTGACGGCTGCGTCGGGCCGCTCGGCGCTCAACGAGCTGGGACCGCTAGTGATGGCCTCGACGGCGGCGTCGGTGCTCGCCTCCTACATCTGGGGGCGCCTCTCGGACCGCTCGAGCCGCCAGACATTGATGGCCGCCGGGGCGCTCGGGGCCGCTGTTTTCGCCGCGGTCGGCGGTGTCGGCCTCGCGCTCGGTGGGCTTGGCGGCGCGCTCGGTGCTGCTGCAGCGATTTTCGCGGCGCAGATCGCGTACGAGGGCGTGCGGGCGGGGCGCAAGCTGCATCTGACGGACATGGCGGAGGATGCGTTCCGCGCGCGCTACACCGCGCTGTCGAATACGCTGATCGGGATCGCACTGCTTGCGGGCGGCCTCTTCGGGCTGGCGGCGGACGTGTTCGGACCCGCGCCGGTCCTTCTGCTCTTCGCCGCGATCGCGGCCCTCGGGGCGCTGCTCGCCACGCGGCTGAAGGAAGTCCAAGAAGACTAAGTCGGCGGCAGGCGAGCAAGATATTGCCCGCAATCGAGCAAAATTCTGCCCGCTATTTCGGCCCGGCCTTCGGTGGAGGCTTGCCCGGCGCGCGTGTTTCGCATTCCCTTCATTCGCCGCGCCCCGGGAGAGAGGGTGCGGCGCAATGGGAGGATACCATGAACAGATTCACAACCGCTCTGAGCGGCGCGATCGTCGCGGCCGCCAGCTTCACCTCCGGCGCCCAGGCGCAGGAATTCATCAACGTGCTGACCGGCGGCACCTCGGGCGTCTATTACCCGCTGGGCGCGGGCCTCGCCAATATCTACGGCGAGAAGATCGAAGGCGTGCGCACGCAGGTGCAATCGACCAAGGCAAGCGTCGAGAACCTGAACCTGCTCCAGGAAGGCCGGGGCGAGATCGCCTTCGCGCTGGGCGATTCTGTAGATGCCGCATGGCAGGGCGTCGAGGAGGCGGGCTTTCCGGCCAAGCTGGACCAGCTGCGCGGCATCGCGGCGATCTATCCGAACTACATTCAGGTGGTCGCCAGCGAAGAATCGGGCATCACCGATTTCGAAGGCCTGAAGGGCCGCAGCCTGTCGGTCGGCGCGCCGGCTTCGGGCACCGAGCTCAACGCGCGCGCGATCTTCGGCGCGATGGGCATGTCCTATGACGATCTGGGCAAGACCGAGTATCTTCCCTTCGCCGAATCGGTCGAACTCATCAAGAACCGCCAACTGGACGGCACGCTGCAATCGGCGGGCCTCGGTGTCGCGTCGATCCGCGATCTGTCCTCGGCGCTGCCGATCACCGTCGTGGCGATCCCGGCGTCGGTCGCGGAAACGCTGGGCGCGCCCTATATCGCGGCCACCATCCCGGCGAACACCTATGACGGGCAGACCGAAGACGTGCCGACCGTCGCGGTGTCGAACTACCTCGTCAGCCATGCGGGCGTGAGCGACGATACCGCCTATGCCATGACCAAGCTGCTTTTCGAGAATCTCGACACGCTCGAGGCCGCGCATCAGGCGGCGGCGCAGATCGACATGAAGAAGGCGCTCGACGGCATGCCGATCCCGCTGCATCCGGGCGCGGAGCGCTACTATCGCGAGCAGGGCCTCCTGCAATAAGCAGACCTGATCGCGCGCGCCATGACAGGGCGCGCGCAATCCCCATCGCACCCGCAGATCAGTGGAGCGCTCCATGACAAATCCAGTCACCCCGCCTGTCCCGTCCGAGGGACACGGCGTCGATTTTCCGCATTCCGCCATCGGACGCGTGCTCTTCTGGATCGCGGTCGTCTTCTCGGTTTTTCAGATCGTGACCGCCGCGCATGTGATCGACCTGTCGAGCCAGGTCACCCGCGCCTTCCATGTCGGCTTCCTCATGCTGCTGACTTTCCCGCTCATCGCCTATTCCCGAAACGCGGGCGGCGCATTGCGGGTGCTGGCCTGGGCGCTGGCGCTCGCCGGGGTCGCCGTCGCGCTCTACCAGTGGTGGGAATACGAGCCGCTGATCCTCCGCGCGGGGCGCCCGCTCGACCGGGATATCGTGATCGGCGTGATCGCGCTCGGTGTCGTCTTCGCGGCGGCATGGGCGATGATGGGCCTCGCGCTGCCGCTGATCGCGGGCGGCTTTCTGGCCTACTGCCTCTTCGGGGAATATCTGCCCGCGCCGCTCAATCATCGCGGCTACAGCTTCGGGCAGGTGATCGACCACATGGCCTATGGCACGGAAGGGATCTACGGCATCCCGACCTTCGTGTCCTCGACCTTCATCTTCCTCTTCATCCTCTTCGGCGCGTTCCTCGAAAAGGCCGGCATGATCCGGCTCTTCACCGATGTGTCGCTGGGCCTTTTCGGCCATCGGCAGGGCGGCGCGGCCAAGGTCGCCGTCGTCTCGTCGGGCCTCATGGGCACGATATCGGGATCGGGCGTGGCGAATGTCGTCACAACGGGACAATTCACGATCCCGCTGATGAAGAAATTCGGCTATCGGCCCGCCTTCGCGGGCGGGGTCGAATCGACCGCGTCGATGGGCGGACAAATCATGCCGCCGGTCATGGGCGCCGTGGCCTTCATCATGGCCGAGACGCTGGACGTCGCCTATGTAGAGGTCGTGAAGGCCGCGCTCATTCCGGCGATCCTCTATTTCCTGTCGGCCTTCTGGATCGTCCATCTCGAGGCCGGACGGCACGGGCTCAGCGGGCTGAGCCTGTCCGAGCTGCCGTCGCCGCTGGACGCGCTCAAGAAGAACTGGATGCTGCTCGTGCCGCTCGGCGTGCTCGTCTACCTTCTCTTCGGGGGCTACACGCCGCTTTTCGCGGGCACGATCGGCCTCGGGTTGACCGTGCTTCTGATCCTCGGCGGCTCGGCGGCGATGAACCTGCCCGAAGGGGTCATCCGCACCATCTTCTGGGTCGCGCTGGGCCTTGTCGCCGCGGGCTTCCTGCAATGGGGGATCGATGTGCTTTTCGCGGCGCTGGCGGTGCTTCTGATGTGGTGCGCCTTGACACGGGGCGGGCGGCAGACCCTGATCCTTTGCCGCGACAGCCTCGCCGACGGGGCCAAGACGGCGCTGCCGGTGGGCGTCGCCTGCGCGCTGGTGGGTGTCATCATCGGCACGATGACCCTGACGGGCGCGGCGAACACCTTCGGGCAATTCATCGTCTCTGTCGGTCAGTCGAGCCTCTTTCTGTCGCTGCTCCTGACGATGCTTACCTGCATCCTTCTGGGCATGGGCATTCCGACGATCCCCAACTACATCATCACCTCCTCGATCGCCGGTCCGGCCCTCCTCGAACTGGGCGTGCCGCTGATCGTCTCGCATATGTTCGTCTTCTATTTCGGCATCCTCGCGGATCTCACGCCCCCGGTAGCGCTCGCCTGTTTCGCGGCGGCGCCCATCGCCAAGGCGCCGGGCCTGCGCATCTCGATGGAGGCGATCAAGGTGGCGGCGGCGGGCTTCGTCATTCCCTTCATGGCGGTCTATACGCCCGCGCTGATGCTCCAGGACGGCGGGCCGCTCGCCGAGGCGATCGGCTATTGGCCGGCGGTGGCTTATGTCGTCGCCAAGACCGGCATCTCCATCGGACTCTGGGGCATGGCGGTGATCGGCTGGGCGGGGCGTCCGCTCGGCTGGCCGCTGCGGGCGCTTGCGATGGTGGCGGCTTTCACCCTGATCGCGGCGCTGCCCATCACCGACGAGATCGGCTTCGCCCTGACCGCGCTCTTCGGCCTCGGCGTCTGGCTGGGCCGGAGGCGGCAGACGGCATGAGCTGTCTCATGGTGGGCGCGGCAAGCCTGATGCTGGCCGCGCCGACCTTCGAGCTGAGCTGGACGCATTCGGTCGAGCGTGTCGCCTGGCAGGAGGAGTGGCGCATCGACGAGGGTATGCTGACGCTCACCACCGCGCGGGTGCGCGGCTCGGGCGCGGGGATGGAGCCGGGCGAGGGCGCGACGCTCAGGAACGGATGGTGGGAATGGCCGGGGGCGGTGACGGTGCCTACGCTCACACTGGCCGCATCGGGCGCGACGGGCGGCGGCTGGACGCTCTGCACGGGCGAGGGCGAGTGCCGCGAGATCGGGGCCGAGCCGGGCGCGCCGCTGCGCATCGCGCCTTGCGATTCCGCCTCCCCGGCCGCGCAGGGTTCTGGCATATTGCAGAAATGAGCCGCCCGACCTCCCGCACCGTTCTTCTCCTCGCCGCGCTTATCGCGGCCATGCTCGTGGGCGGAGGCGCCTTTCTCGCGGCGGATGCACGCCTCACGCGCGCGCTCGACCGCTCGCTCATTCTGACGCGTCACACGGTCGAGACCGAAATCGGGCGCTTCGCCTACCTGCCCGGCGTCACCGCCGAGGATGCACGTATCCGCGCCGCGCTCGCCGCGCCGCAGGACGCGGGTGCGATCGCCGAGGCGAACGCCTATCTTGCGACCGTGGTCGAGCGGTCGGGCGTCGCGGAGCTTTATCTTTTGAACGACGCGGGCATCGCCATCGCGGCGAGCAATCATGACGAGCCGGGCAGCTTCGTTGCCAGCGACTACAGCTTCCGTCCCTATTTCACGCGGGCGATGGAGACGGGCGAGGGCCGTTTCTACGCCATCGGCGTCACGACAGGGCGGCCCGGCTATTTTCTCTCGCGGCGGCTCTTCTCGGGCGCGGCCACCGGCGTCATCGTCGCCAAGGTGGAGCTTCTGCCGCTTCAGGACGCATGGCGCGCGGCGGATGCGGCGACTTCCATCGTCGATGCGGATGGCGTGGTGATCCTCACCGGGCGGCGCGACTGGCTCTATCGCCCGCTCGAGGCGCTGACGCCGGACACGCTCGCCCGGCTGGCGCGGACGCGCACATTCCCCGGCATCGACATGGCGGCCGCCGCGCCGATCCTGCCCGCGGGCATGCTGATGCGCGATCTGCCCGTGACGCCGGATGGCTGGCGCATCGTCGCGGCGGGCTCTCGGGGCGGCGTTCACCTGATCGCGCTCTCTGCCGCCGCCATCGCCGCGCTGGTCGCCGCCGCCGGTGTGATGCTGGGTCAGACCGCGCTTCAACGCCGCCGCCTCGTCGCCATGCGGCTCCGGCAATCGGACATTCTGGAGGCGCGTGTCGCCGCCCGAACCGAGGAGCTGCGCCAGACGCAGGACGCCTTGGTTCATGCCGAGAAGATGGCGGCGCTCGGACGCATGTCCGCCGCCATCGTTCACGAGATCAGCCAGCCGCTCGCGGCGATGGAGGCGACGCTCGCCGCCGCGTCGATGAGCGATCCGGCAGGCCCGAGTGCGGGGCGCATCGACAAGGCGCGCGGCCATATCCGCCGCATCCTGCGCACCATCAAGCATCTGCGCAGCTTCGGCCGCAAGGACGCGGCCGAGTTGCAGCCCATCGCCGCCGACAGCGCCATGACCGGGGCGATCGACCTCGTGCAGGCCCGCGCGGCCGAAATGGGCGCCAAGATCCGCTTCGCGCCCAAGGGCGCGTCGCCCGTCGTGATGGCCGGGCAGGTGCGGCTCGAGCAGGTCTTCGTCAATCTGCTGCTCAACGCCCTCGATGCGATGGAGGAGAGCGCCGCGCCGCGTATCGACATTCGCCGCGAGGCGCGGGAGGGCCGGATCGACTATATCATCCGCGACAATGGCTGCGGGATCGCACCCGCCGACATGGGCAGCGTCGCCGAGCCGTTCTTCACCCGCCGCAAGACGGGCGAGGGGCTGGGCCTCGGCCTCTCGATCTCGACCACGCTTCTCGACAGTTTCGGGGGCCGCCTGATCCTCGCACCCGCTGACGGCGGCGGCACGATCGCTACCGTCACCCTTCCGCTCGCCGCATCGGCCCGGGCGGCGGCATGACGGATGGCATGACGGGCGCGCGCATTCTGGTGGTCGAGGACGACGACGATCACCGTATCGGCCTTTGCGATCTGCTGGATGCGGCGGGCCATGCGCCGGTGCCGCATGCCTCGGCGCTGGATGCGCTCGAGGATCTGGAGCGCGCCGATATCATCCTGACCGACCTGCGTATGCCGCGCATGAGCGGGATGGAGTTTCTGGACGAAGTGAAGGCGCGCCGGATCGACGCTCCGGTGATCCTCTTGACCGGGCACGGGGATGTCGAGCATGCGGTTCGTGCCATGCGCGCGGGGGCCGAGGATTTCCTCGAAAAGCCCTATGATGTCGAGCATCTTCTGGCCGTGATCTCGCGCGCGCTGCGCGTGACGCGCATGACGGCCGAGCTTTCGCGGCTGCGCGATGCGATGACGCGCGGGCAGAGCCTGATGGGCGACAGCCCGGCGCTCGTCGCCGCGCGCGAGGCGCTGATGCGGGTCGCGCCTCTCGATCTCGACGTGGTGCTCACCGGGCAGACCGGCACCGGCAAGGAGCTGGCCGCGCGCATCCTGCATGGCGCCGGTCCTGTGCTCGACGGGCCGTTCGTCGCGCTCAACTGCGCCGCCTTGCCCGAGGCGGGGTTCGAGGCGGATCTTTTCGGCATCGCGCTTGGTTTCAGCGACGCGCAGCCCGAGGGGCGGCCCGGCCGGATCGAGATGGCGGATGGCGGCACGCTCTTTCTCGATCGGATCGATGCGCTGCCGCTCGGCCTTCAGCCCAAGCTGGCCCGCGTTCTGGAGAGCCGGAGCGTCGATCGGCTGGGCGGGCGGGACTCGCGCAGCCTGCGGTTTCGGGTGATCTCCTCGGCCGCACCCGGCTTGCGCCAGCGCGCGCAGGACGGCACCTTCCGCGAGGATCTCTTCTATCGCATCGCCGGTATCGAGATCGCCTTGCCGCGACTGGCCGAAATGGGCGGCGACGTCGCCACGCTCTTCGAGCATTTCGTTCAGCACGCGGCCCTTCGCCACGGTGTGCCGCCGGTGCCCATCTCCATCTCCGACAGACGCAAGCTGGCGCAGCATGACTGGCCCGGCAATGTGCGCGAGCTGAAGGCCGTGGCCGAGCGGTTCGCGCTCGGCCTCGCGCCGCTCGCCGCCAGCGAGGAGGCGGCGCGCTCGGGCACGCTGAAAGAGCGGGTGGCACGGTTCGAGGCGCAGGAGATCACCCGCACCCTGCAGCGGTGTCACGGCTCGAGCACGCGCGCCGCGCGCGAGCTGGGCCTGCCGAAGCGCACGCTCAATGCCAAGATCGCGCGGGCGGGCCTGCGCGGGGCTGCGTCAGGAGGCGGCGAAAGCTGAGCGCGTCGCCGCGATGAAATGATCGGCCTCCGCCTCGCTCAGGATCAGAGGCGGGCGGATCTTGAGGATGTTGGCGCCCGGTCCCGTCGCGCTGATGAGCACGCCGTTGCGCCGCAGATGATTGACGACGAACCGCGCCCGGGCGGCATCTGGGGAATTGTCTTCGCCCACGCATTCGACGGCGAGAAAAAGCCCCGCGCCCCGCACCTGCGCGATGTCCTCGCGCGCGGCTGCGATATCCTCGAGCCCGGCCTTGAGATGGGCGCCGACGCGGCTCGCATTCTCGAGAAGGCCCTCTGTCTCGATCACATCCATCACGGCCATGCCGGCGGCGGCGGCCACGGGGTTTCCGCCGAACGTGTTGAAATAGCGCGCCTTCTCGCCGAACTCGGCCACCAGATGCGGCTGCATCGCGGTGCCCGAAACCGGAAAGCCGTTGCCCATCGGCTTGCCCATTGTGACCATGTCCGGCACGAGCCCGTGCCGCTGAAAACCCCACCAGGCCTCGCCCGTGCGGGCGAATCCCGGCTGCACCTCGTCGGCGATGAAGAGGCCGCCCTCGGCGCGAATGAGATCGACGGCGGGTTTGAGAAAGCCCGCCGGATCGGGGTAAAGGCCGTCGCTGGAAAAGACAGTATCGACGATGAAGGCGGCGGGCTCGATCCCGTCCTTGCGCATCGCGGCGATCGCCTCGGCCAGATCGGCGGCGAGCTTGGCGCCCTGTTTCTCGGGCGGCACGGTCAGCGCGTTCGGCGCGTCGATCAGGCGCACGCGCGGCCCGCGCGAGACGAAATCGCCGAGTGAGGGCGAAAGTTCGGAAATCGACTCGCTGAGGCCGTGATAGGCCAGCCGCGTGACGATGACGCCCTGCCTGCGCGTGTAACTGCGCGCGATCCGCAGCGCGAGATCGTTCGCCTCGGAGCCGGTGCAGGTGAACATCACATGCCCCAGCGCGTCCGGCATCGTGGCCAGAAGCCGCTCGGCGTAGCTCACCACGCCGTCATGCAGATAGCGCGTATGGGTGTTCAGAACGCCGAGCTGCGCGCTGATGGCCTGCACGACATGCGGGTGGCAGTGGCCCATCGAGGCGACGTTGTTGTAGGCGTCGAGATATTTCTTGCCCGCCTTGTCCCAGACCCAGGCCCCCTCGCCGCGCACGAGGTGCAGCGGCTCTTCGTAGAAGAGGCGGTAGGCAGGGCCGAGAACCTTTGCCCGGCGCTCGATCAACGCGCGATCCGCGGGGTCGAGATTGCCCGTGGCGGAGGCATCGAAGGCGTTGACCATGCTCATGGATTTGCCCTTTCGATTGCTGCCCGAAGCGCGTCCTGCGCGGCGGAAATGCCCATGCGGTCGATCGCGTCGAGGCCGATGCGGGAGGCTGCGGCGTTGCGCAGGATGTAGGGCGCATTGGCCGGGTAACGCCGCGCGCGCCATGCGCCGATGGTCAGCGTCGTCGCGTGGCGCAGGCGCATGAGGTCGGGAAGGAGCGCGATTTCCTCGGCTTCGAGCGGCATGAGGCGCGTGTAGCCTTCGAGCAGCCGCCCGACGCGGGCCATTGGATCGGGTCCGTCGAGAACTTGGTAGGAGCAGGCAACGGCAAGATCGCAGGCGACGGGCGTGTGCACCATGTCTCCGAAATCGATGATGCCGGTCGCCATCGTCGCGTTCGGACCATCGACAAGGAGATTATGCGGATTGAAATCGTTATGCACCACCTGCGCGCGCAGCGCCGCGAGACGCGGCGCGATCTCGGCATCGAACCGGTCGAGCAGCGCGGTGAGGCGCGCGCGCAGCTCGCCGTCCTCGATCGCGTCCAGCATCGGACGCAGGCGGTGGGCCTGCTTGATGTCCCATTGCAGAACATGGCCCGCTGCCGGGTGAAAGAAGCCGCGCAGCCCGAGGGTGAGCCGCGCCAGAAGCGCGCCGAGCGTCGGATAAAGGTCCGGCGCTGGATCGGCGCCGCTGAGGACCGTGCCGCGCAGGAAGCTCATCAGGCGCACGACATGCGCGTCGCCAGTGGGGCCCGTGATGATCGCGGCGGGGGCGCCCTCCAGCGTCTGGTGGATGCGCTGGACCGGCAGGTCGGGATCGACGGCGGCAAGATGCAGCAGCGCGGCGGTCTGCATGTCGGTCACGCCGCGATCCTCGACCGCGTTCGTGACCTTCAGAAGGGCCTCGCCGCCCGTCTCGAGCCGGATATGGAAATTGGCATCCTTTTCGGCACTAAGCGGCGTTATAGAGCCTGATATGCCATAGAAATCGCGCGCCAGATCGGCTGCGAGATCCAGCGAAACCTCGGGCGCGTCATGCGACAGAAGATCGACCACGGCCGGCGCCGCCTTGGACGGGGCGCTGAGGGCGGGAAGGCCGGCCGGAACGCTCATTACGCCTCGATCGCTTCGACGCCGCACCACTCGGCGATGAAAAGCGCCATCGTGGTGGTGATCTTCTTGACCGAGGAGAGGCTGACGCATTCGTCGATGCCGTGAATGTTGCGCGACTTAGGCCCATAACAAAGCGATGGGATCTGGTTGTAGAGCGCATAGACACGGTTATCGAGATAGCCCGCCGTCATGAAGGATTTCATCGGCGCGCCGATGGCCGCCTCATGCGCGCGGCCCAGCACGGCCTCGGCCTCGCTGCCTTCCTCCAGAACGTAGCCCTCGGCGTAAAAACCGTTGAAGACGACCTTGGGCGGGTTGTTGGCGAGGAATGCGTCCGCATCCGAGAAGGCTTTGATGCGGTCCGTGATCTCTTTGGCCATATCCTCGGCGGTCTGGCCGGGATAGATGCTCACGCGGCAGTCGATATTGCACCAGGACGGTACTGATGAGGCCCAGTCGCCCCCCTCGATCTTGCCGATGTTGAGGTTGATCGGGTGCGCCTCGTCCTCGAAATGTGGGCGTCCCCTCTTGTCGGCGTTCCAATCCTCCTCGAGCTCGCGAAGCGCGCCGATGATGCGATAGGCGGCGTCGATGGCGTTCGCGCCCTCGCCCATCTCGCGCACATGGACGGGCACGCCGCGCACTTGCACCTGAAACCAGATCACGCCGGTATTGGCGCGCACGAGCATCTCCTCCTCGGGCTCTGGGATGAAGGCGGCATCGGCGGTGTAGCCTTGCAGGAAGGTCTGAAGCGCGCCGTTGCCGGTCGACTCTTCCTCGACGACGGATTGGACATAGACCGTCGCGGCGGGCTGAAGGCCGATGCTGCGCAGGGCGTCGAGCGCGAAGAGATTGGCGGCGGCGCCCGCCTTCATGTCGCCCGAGCCGCGCCCATACATCCAGTCGCCCTCAATCTTGCCGGAGAAGGGCGGATCGGACCACATGTCGTGCAGCCCCTCGGGCACCACGTCGAGATGCGATTGCAGGATGAGCGAGCGGCCCTTCTCCTCGCGCGGGCGGTGGATGCCGACCACGATGGGTGCGTCGGAGTGATCCTCGCTGAACTTCGATCCGCCGGGATGCGCTTCGATGGCGGCGCGGTCCATGTCGAAGCGGTCCATCTTATAGCCGCGTGATTGCAATTCGCGGAAGAGAAGATCCTGAATGCTGTGCTCATGCCCGCGCAGGGAGGGGTTCTGCACCAGTTTCTGCGTGAAGGCGGTCTGCGCCTCGAAGCCGTCCTCGACCGCCTTGATGATCTTTTCGCGCAGGTCTGCGTCCAGTGTCATTGTCATTTGCCTTTCAGATTACAGCATGGCTTCGATCAGGTAGGGGCCGGGCTCCTTCGCCGCGTCCTCGATGGCGCGCATGAGATCCGCCACATCTTCGACGCGGCGGCCGGGCACGCCCATCCCCTTGGCCATCGCGACGAAGTCGAGATGCGGGCGGTCGAGGTTGAGCATGTCTAGCGCGTCCTGACCCGGCTGCGCGCCCACATTGTGCAGCTCGGTCTTGAGGATCGCGTAACTGCGGTTGGCGAGGATGATCGTCGTCACGTTCGAGCCTTCGCGCGCCTGCGTCCAGAGGCCCTGAATGGTGTACATGGCCGAGCCATCGGCCTGAAGCGTGATAACGGGCCGGTCGGGGCAGGCGATGGCCGCGCCCGCGGACATCGGGATGCCGATGCCGATGGAGCCGCCGGTGAGCGCGAGCCACGAATTCGGCCGTGCCATGTCGCCGGCGGGGAAGGTGGCGCCGCCCGAAGAGACGGCCTCGTCGATCACGATGGCATCTTCGGGCAGGGCATTGGCCAGCGCCGCGCCGAGATTTTCGAGCGTGATCGCGCCCGATTGCGGCCGCGCGGCGAGGGCGGGGCTGCTCCCGGTGCCGGGCGCCGCGCCGACGCGCTCCGCCAGAGCGGCGACGGTGGCCTGCCCGTCGCCATCGACGCCGACGAGTGTCACCTGCGCGCAGTCCTCGGGCAGCAGCAGGCTCGGCTTGCCGGGATAGGCGAAGAAGGCCACGGGCGGCAGCGTCTCGATCAGGATCGCGCGGTCATAGGGCGCAAGGCAGGCGATCGCTTCGTTGATCGGATAGGGGATCTTGGAGATCGGCGCGCGGCCCTGCCCCCGCTCGGTCCGGCGCGAGGAGGTGGGAGCGATTATCGTTGCGCCCGTTTTCTCGCCAATGCCTTGCAGCAGCTTCAGGGTCGCGGGATCCTCGAGCACCGAATTGCCGACAAGGATGGCGGTCTTGCCGCCCGGCCCCAGCAGCTTGACCGCCTCGTCGAGCCGGGCCTCGTCGAGCGGCGCCGGGCCGTCCGGCGCCAGCTCGGGGGCCATCCGCCCGCCTTCGTCCCAGCCGATATCGGCGGGCGCGACAAGGGTTGCGATGCGGCCCGGCTTGCCCTTGGCGATGCGCAGCGCCTCCATCGCGTCGCGCGCGAAGCTGCCCGCGTCCTCGCCCGATTTGACCCAGTCGCTGAAAGGCGCGCAGGCCGCTTCGACATCGGCCGACAGCGGCGCGTCATATTGGCGGTGCCGCAGCGCGTGATCCCCGACGAGGTTGACCATCGGCACCCGCGCCTTCTTGGCGTTGTGCAGGTTCGCCGCCGCGTTCGCGAAACCGGGCGCGAGGTGCAGAAGCGTCACGGCAGGCTTGCGCGCCATGCGGGCATAGCCATCGGCGGCGCCGGTCACGACCCCCTCGAAGAGGCCCAGCACGCAATGCATCAACTTGGTGCGGTCGAGCGCGTCGACGAACTGCATCTCGGAGGTGCCGGGATTGGCGAAACAGGTATCGACGCCCGCTGCGTGCAGGCTGCGCACGACGCTTTCGGCGCCGTTCATCTCCTTGGGTGCATCGCTCATGCCGTGGCCTCGCGGAAGGTGGTGATGAAGGCCTTTGCGTTGTCCGCGAGCGACGGGCCGAGATAGCCGCCTTCCTGCACCAGCACCGTGGGAAGGCCCATCGCGGCGAGCCGGCGGGCCATCTCGGCGAAGCCGTCGGGATAGACCTGCACGGCGGCCAGCGGATCGTCGGCGGCCATGTCGAAGCCCAGCGACACGACGAGCGCCTCGGCGCCGAAATCCGTGATCGCCCCGATGCCCTTGTCGAGGGCGGCGAGCACGTCATCTTGGCTCGCGCCCTGTTCGAGCAGGATGTTGAGCGACTTGCCCTCGCCCTCGCCCTCGCCCGTCTCGTCCGCGTGGCCGAGGAAGAAGGTGGGGTAGGTGGTGGGGTCGGGATGCAGCGAACAGAAGAAGATATCGCCGCGCTCGTAGAGAATATCGAGCGAGCCGTTGCCGGTATGCACATCGACGTCGATCAGCGCGACGCGTTTGAACTTCGAGGTGAGGTGATTGGCCACCACGCAGGCATTGTTGAAAAAGCAGAACCCGTTCGAGCAATCGCGCATCGCGTGGTGCCCGGGCGGGCGGCAGAGCGCATAGGCGCTGCGCGATCCGGCCAGCACGTCCTCGGCGGCGGAAATCGCGGTTTGTGCGGACCAATAGACCGCCTCCCACGTGCCTTCGGTCAGCGGGGTCGAGGTGTCGGTCATCCACCAGCCGAGCTGGCCGTGAATGTCCTTCGGCTCCTTCCCGCGGCGCACGCCGGGATGCATCGTCGGGATGGCCAGCGCCTCAGTGCCGGCGCTTTCGACGAAACGCTCATAGGCGGTGGGCAGGAAATCGACATAGCCGGGATTGTGGACGGCGCGCACCGGGTCCAGTCCGTGATCGCCGGGTTTGGTGATCTCGAAGCCTTCGCCGATCAGCATGTCGCGCAGGATCTCGGCGCGCTGGGGCTGCTCCTGATGCGGCATCGCGGCGCCGCGGCGGAAATATGTCTTGGGCGCGTGGCGCAGCTGGCGTTCGTCGAAATAGGCTTTCATCCGGGTGTCCTTCGAAGATTTGCGCGGCGCCTTGCGCCGGATCGCCGCCAGTAGTGAGCCGGGCGGGCCGCGCCGTCAATATGGCCGGAGCATTGCAAGTTTCGTTTGCCGGTTCAATCCGTATGATGCATGATGCATCAAAATCAGAGAAGCGGATGAAAGAACTCAGCAAGGAATCGCTCGGCAGCGCCATCTATGACCGGATCAGCCAGGAACTGGTGCGCGGCAAGCTGCGTCCGAACCAGAAGGTGACGATTCGCGGTCTTGCCGAGGCGCTGGGAACGAGCTCGACCCCGGTGCGGGACGCGGTGCAGCGGCTCCTGCAGGACGACGCGCTGGAGCAGCGCTCGATGCGCGATGTGCGCGTGCCGGTGCCGGCGCTTGCGCAATATGCCGAGATCGCCAGCATCCGGGCCGAGCTGGAAGGTCTGGCCGCCGCCCGCGCCGCCGAGATGGCGACGGACAAGCAGATCGCCGCGCTGCGCCGTCTTGTCGAGCGCAACGAGGAAGCGATGCGCGCACAGCGCTGGAGCGCCGCGGCGGAGCTCAACCAGCAGTTCCATTTCGCGCTCGCGGAGATCGCCCAGATGCCCGTGATGCTCACGATCCTGCACCGGCTCTGGCTGCGCATGGGTCCGCTCATCGCGGGTTACTATGGCAGCGCCCGGATCAGTCCGGTGCAGCGCCATCACACCATCGTCGCGGCCTGCGAGGCCCGCGACGCGGATGCCGCGCGCGCCGCGATGCGCGCCGATATCTCGGACGGGAAGGAGGGGATCACGGCGTATATCAAGTCCTTCGAACCAGGCTGACGACCTGACCGGAATCGAGGGTGGAAATCATGCCTCGTTTCGGTAAGCTGATCGGAAAACTCAACGATTCAACCAACAACAGGGGATGACAAGAATGCTGAAAC
This sequence comes from Roseovarius aquimarinus, assembly GCF_043661195.1. Taxonomy (NCBI): domain Bacteria; kingdom Pseudomonadati; phylum Pseudomonadota; class Alphaproteobacteria; order Rhodobacterales; family Roseobacteraceae; genus Roseovarius; species Roseovarius aquimarinus. Next base: position 152,654 of record NZ_JBIHMM010000003.1, on the reverse strand, counting down.
CAATCAAATTCGCTGCCGCCGCGCTGGCGCTGGCCCTCGCCGGCCCGCTTGCCGCGCAGGACGGCGAGCCGCAGTCCGGGGGCACGCTCAACGTGGTGATCCAGCCGGAGCCGCCCAGCCTGATGATCGGCCTCGTGCAGAACGGCCCGACCCAGATGGTCGCGGGCGACATCTACGAGAGCCTGCTGCGCTACGATCACGAATTGCAGCCCGAGGGCCAGCTGGCCGAGTCGTGGGAGATCTCCGAGGACGGTCTGACCTACACGTTCAAGCTGCGCCAGGGCGTTGTCTTTCATGATGGCGAGCCCTTCACCTCTGAAGACGTGAAATTCTCGATGGGCACCTTCCTCGCGCAGGTTCACTCGCGCATGGGCCAGTACATGAAGCGCGTCGAGAGCATCGACACGCCGGACGATCACACTGTCGTCTTCAACCTCAAGGAGCCTTTCGGCCCCTTCATCGGCATCTTCGAGCCGGGCACGGCCCCGATGATCCCGCAGCACATCTACGAAGGCACGGATTTCGCCAATAACGAGATGAACAACACGCCCATCGGCACCGGACCCTTCAAGTTCAACGAATGGGTCAAGGGCAGCTACATCCACCTCGTCAAGAACGAGGACTACTACATGGAGGGCAAGCCCTACGTCGATGAGGTCTATTACCACGTCATTCCTGACGCGGCGTCGCGCGCGGTGGCCTACGAGACCGGCAAGGTCGACGTGCTGCCCGGCGGCTCGATCGAGAATTTCGAGGTGCCGCGCATCACCGAGATGGACAATACCTGCGTCACCGACAAGGGCTGGGAATTCTTCGGTCCGCTCTCGTGGATGTGGGTCAATCTCAACAACAAGCCGCTGGACGACGTGAAAGTGCGCCAGGCGATCATGCACGCCATGGACCGCGACTTCGCCAAGACCGCGCTCTGGAACGATCTGGGCAAGGTCGCGACCGGCCCGGTCTCCTCCTCGACGCGCTTCTATGCGGGCGATACGCCGGATATCGGGTATGACCCCGAGAAGGCCAAGCAACTGCTCGAAGAGTCGAGCTATGACGGCGAGACCATCCGCATCCTTGGCCTGCCCTATGGCGAGACGTGGACGCGCTGGGCCGAAGCGGTCAAGCAGAACCTGAGCGAGATCGGCATGAACGCCGAGCTGGTCCCCGCCGACGTTGCCGGCTGGAACCAGAAGATCAGTGATCGCGACTTCGATCTGGCCTTCACCTATCTCTACCAGTACGGCGATCCCGCGCTGGGCGTGTCGCGGACCTACATGGGCGACAATGCCGAACCCGGCTCGCCCTGGAACAACGTGGCCAACTACCAGAACGCCGAGACGGACAAGATGTTCAACGAGGCGGCGCTGATGGCCGACCCCGAGGCGCGCACGGCGGCCTACAAGCAGATCCAGGACCAGATCGTCTCGGATGTGCCGAACATCTGGCTGCTCGAGCTGGGCTTCCCGACGATCTATCGCTGCAACATCAAGAACCCGGTCAGCACCGCCATCGGCGTGAACGACGGCTTCCGCGATGTGTGGATCGCGCAGGAATAAGTGCTTCGGCCTGACGGTTCGGGGCGCCTTCGGGCGCCCCGCATCCAACGGATAAAACAAGACCGACAACAGGGCAGACAGCGTGACACGTTTCATTCTGGGCAGGCTGGTCAAGGCGGTGTTCATCCTGCTGGCCATCCTCGTCTTCAACTTCTTTCTGATCCATGCAGCCCCCGGCGATCCGGCCGCCGTCATGGCGGGCGAGGCCGGTGCGGGCGATGCCGAATATCTCGCGCAGCTGCGCGCGCGCTTCGGGCTCGATCAGCCGCTCTATGTCCAGCTCTGGATCTATCTGAAGGGCGCGATCCAGTTCGATCTGGGCTATTCCTTCCGCCAGCAGATGCCGGTCGCCGATCTGATCGCCGACCGCCTGCCGGCCACGCTCCTGCTGACCGGGGTCGCCTTCGTGCTGTCGCTGGTCTTCGGCGTCATCGCCGGTGTCGCCGCCTCGGCCCGTCAGGGAAGCTGGGGGGACACGATCATTTCCACGCTGGCGCTTCTCTTCTACGCCACGCCGCTCTTTTGGGTGGCGCTCATGGCCGCGCTCGTCTTTTCGGTCTGGCTCGGCTGGCTGCCCGGCTTCGGCTATTCGACCGTGGGCGCGGGCTATACCGGCCTTGCCCATGTGCTCGACGTGGCCAAGCATCTCGTGCTGCCCGCCTCGACGCTCGGCCTTTTCTTCATGGCGATCTACATGCGGATGACGCGCGCCTCGATGCTCGAGGTCTCGCGCCTCGATTTCGTCAAGACCGCGCGCGCCAAGGGTCTGCGGCGCGGCCTCATTCAGCGCCGTCACATTCTGCGCAACGCGCTCTTGCCGGTCATCACGCTCGCCGGCCTGCAGGCGGGGCAGATCTTCGGCGGGGCGATCCTGACCGAGACGGTCTTCGCATGGCCGGGCATCGGGCGGCTGATGTTCGAGGCGATCAGCCAGCGCGATTACAACGTGATCCTCGGCGTCTTCTACATCTCGGCGGCGATGGTGCTGCTGTTCAACCTCATCACCGATGTCGTCTACGTCATCATCGACCCGCGGATCAGGCTGACATCATGAGACAATTCTGGACACGCTTTTGCTATAACCGCGGGGCCGTGATCGGCCTGTTCATCCTCACGCTCGTCGTGCTCGCGGCCATCCTCGCGCCGGTCATCTTTCCGCAAAGTCCGTGGAAGATGGTGCAGCGGCCCTTCCTGCCGCCCTTCTCGCAGGACGGCTTGCCGCTCGGCACGGATGCGCTCGGCCGCGACGTTCTGTCGGGCCTCTTTCACGGCGCCTATGTGAGCCTGCTGGTCGGCCTCGTGTCGACCATCGTGGCGCTTGCGATCGGCGTGCCGGTCGGTGCGCTGGCGGGTTATTTCGCCGGACGGGCCGACGATGCGCTGATGCGCTTCACCGAGTTCTTCCAGACGATCCCCAGCTTCGCGCTCGCCATCGTCCTTCTGGCCATCTTCCAGCCGAGCCTGACCTTCGTCATCATCGCCATCGCAGTGGTGAGCTGGCCGCCCGTCGCCCGCCTCGTGCGGGGCGAGGTGCTGTCGCTCCGGACGCGTGAATTCGTCGAGGCGGCGACGCTTTCGGGCCTCGGCAACACGCAGATCATTTTGCGCCATGTTCTGCCCAATGCGCTGCCGCCCATCATCGTGCTCGCCTCGCTGATGGTGGCGCAGGCGATCCTTCTGGAAAGCTCGCTGTCGTTCCTCGGGCTGGGCGATCCCAACATCATGAGCTGGGGCTACATGATCGGGGCCGCGCGCACCGTCATCCGCACGGCATGGTGGCTCTCGTTCCTGCCGGGCATGGCGATCCTGCTGACCGTGCTGGCGCTCAACCTGATCGGCGAGGGCCTGAACGACGCGCTCAATCCGCGCTTGACGAGGAAATCCGAATGAGCCTTCTTCAAATCCGAGACCTTGCCATCGCGCTGCCCGTCGGGGCCGACCGGATGTATGCGGCGCAGGACATCAATTTCGACCTCGCGCCGGGCGAAATTCTCTGCATCGTGGGCGAATCCGGCTCGGGCAAGTCCATGTCGGCCAATGCCGTGATGGGCCTTCTGCCGCAGGGGGTGGAACCCGCCGGCGGCTCGATCACCTTCGATGGCCGCGAGATTCTGGATCTGAGCGAGAAGGAGATGCTGAAGCTGCGCGGCAGCCGCATCTCGATGATCTTTCAGGAGCCGCTGAGCGCGCTCAATCCGCTGATGCGGGTCGGCGCGCAGATCGCCGAGGTCTTCGAGGCGCATGGTGCGCTGAGGCCCGCCGAGCGTCAGGCGCGCGCCCTCAAGTTGCTGGACGAGGTGGGTATCCCCGACCCCGAAGCGGCGATCCGCGCCTATCCCTTTCAGCTCTCGGGCGGGCAGCGCCAGCGCGTGATGATCGCGATGGCGCTCGCGCTCGAGCCGGACATCCTGATCGCCGACGAGCCGACGACCGCGCTCGACGTGACCACGCAGGCGCAGATCCTGAAACTGATCGAGGACTTGCGCAAATCACGCGGCATGGCCGTGATCTTCATCACCCATGATTTCGGCGTGGTGGCCGATATCGCGGACCGCGTGATCGTCATGCAGACCGGCAGGATCGTCGAGGCGGGCCCGGCGAACGAGGTTCTGCTCAAGCCGCAGCATCCCTATACGCGTGCGCTGATCGACGCGATCCCGCGCCTCACGCAGCGCGCCGAGGCCGACGAGTACACGACCGAGCCGATCCTCTCGGTCGAGGGGCTGAACAAGACCTTCTCGACCGGCTCGGGCAAGCTTTTCGGCAAGCGGCGCGTGGTGAAGGCCGTGCAGGACGTGAATTTCGAACTCTACGCGGGCGAGACGATCGGGATCGTGGGCGAATCCGGCTCGGGCAAGTCAACGGTCGGTCGCTGCCTCGTGCGCCTTCTGACCCCCGACAGCGGCCGCGTGATGGTCGAGGGCGCCGACATCGCGCATATGTCGGGCGCCGATCTGCGCGACCAGCGCCGCAAGCTCCAGATGATCTTTCAGGATCCTTTCTCGTCGCTCAATCCGCGCGCACGGGTCAGCCGCATCCTGACTGAAGGGCTCATCGCCTACGGCACACCCAAGGCGCAGGCGATGGACCGCGCGCGCGAGCTTCTGGAGCTTGTCGGTCTCGACGGCTCGGCGATGAACCGGTTCCCGCATGAATTCTCGGGCGGGCAGCGTCAGCGCATCGGCATCGCCCGCGCGCTCGCGCTCGATCCGAAGATCATCATCGCGGACGAGGCGGTCTCGGCACTCGATGTGTCGATCCAGGCGCAGGTCCTGGATCTGCTGGCCGACCTCAAGACGCGGCTGCACCTGTCGATGCTCTTCATCACCCACGATCTGCGCGTCGCCGCGCGCATCTGCGACAGGATCATCGTGATGCAGAAGGGCCGCATCGTGGAGGCGGGGCCGGCGGGCAAGGTGCTGCACAATCCCGACACCGACTATACGCAATCCCTGCTCGATGCGATTCCGGGTCAGGAGTATGAGCGGGCGCTGGAGGGCGCTGGGTGAACGCCTCGGTGGCGGGCGCCTGATGGACGGGCGCGCCTTGCAGGTCGCCGCCCAGGCGTCGGCCGCGCTCATCGTCGGGTTCGCGCGGCTGGTGACCGCCGTGCGAGGCATCTGGGACGGGATCGAGCCGGAACCGACGCAGCGCATCTATTTCGCCAACCATGCGAGCCACGGCGATTTCGTCCTGATCTGGACGGTTCTGCCGCGCAGCCTTCGGGCGCGCACGCGGCCCGTCGCAGGCTCGGATTACTGGCTGGCCTCGCGCCTGCGCAGCTTCATCGGGCGCGAGGTTTTCCGCGCCGTGCTGATCGACCGAAACCCTGACACCCGGCAGGGCGATCCCGTCGCGCAGATGGGCGCGGCGCTCGAGAAGGGCGACAGCCTGATCCTCTTTCCCGAAGGCACGCGCAACACGGGCGACGAGACGCTCCTGCCGTTCAAGTCGGGCCTTTATCACCTTGCCGCCGCGCATCCCGATATCGATCTGGTGCCGGTCTGGATCGCCAATCTCAACCGTGTCATGCCGAAAGGCGCACTGGTGCCGATCCCGCTGATCTGCACCGTGACGTTCGGAGCGCCGCTGCGCGTGGGGGAGGGCGAGGACAAGGCCGCGTTCCTCGGCCGGGCCGAGCGCGCGCTGCGCGATCTCGCGCCCGAGGGAGGGGCCTGATGGACGCTCATTTCGCGATCCTCGCCGCCTGCGTGCTGGCCGTGCTGGCGGTGGCGACCGTCGCGGGGCAGCTTCTGAGGCGCAGGGCCGGGCCGGACGATCTGACGGTGCAAAACCTCAACGCGCGCATCGCTGCGTGGTGGGTCATGTCGGCGGTGATCGCGCTCGCTTTCACGCTGGGCACGGCGGGGGTCGTCGTGCTCTTCGCGATCTGCTCCTTCGCGGCGCTGCGCGAGTTCCTCACGCTGACCAACACCAAGGCCGCGGATCATTGGGCGCTTGCCGCCGCCGTCTTCATCGTGCTGCCGCTGCAATATGTTTCGGTCGGGCAGGGCTGGTACGGGTTCTATTCGATCTTCATCCCGGTCTACGCCTTCCTCTTCATGCCCATCCTCTCGGCCCTGCGCGGCCGCACCGAGGGCTTTCTGGTGCGCGTGTCCGAGGCGCAATGGGCGCTGATGATCTCGGTCTTTTGCGTGAGCCACGTGCCCGCCATGCTCAGCCTCGACATTCCGGGCCACGAAGGGCGCGGCCTCTTCCTCATCTTCTTCCTGATCGTCGTCGTGCAGTTCAGCGACGTCATGCAATATGTCTGGGGCAAGCTTCTGGGGCGGCGCAAGATCGCGCCGCGCCTCTCGCCCTCCAAGACGCTCGAAGGGCTGGTGGGCGGCGTTCTGAGCGCGAGCTGTCTCGGCGCCGCGCTCTTCTGGATCACTCCGTTCACGCCCATGCAGGCGTTCGCCATCTCGCTCCTCATCACGCTCATGGGCTTTTTCGGCGGTCTCGTGATGTCGGCGATCAAGCGCGACCGGGGGGTCAAGGATTGGGGCCATCTCATCGCCGGGCATGGCGGCTTCATCGACCGGCTCGACTCGGTGATCTTCTCGGCGCCGATCTTCTTTCACGTCGTCCGCTTCTGGTGGGACGCGCATTGAGCTTGGAGCGCCTCGCCGCCAGAACGCCCGTGCATGTGGCCATCGGGTTCCTCGCGATGGGCGGCTGGGCGGTCTGGGCGAATGCGGTGCATGGCACAGGGGCGGCGCTCTTAGCGGGGCTGGTGCAGGGCAGCCTTTCGGGCGCGCTCACCCTCGGCCTCAAGCGGTCGGTCGATTGGCTGCGCCCGCGCATGCGCGGGCCGCTGGCCTATCTCGCGCCGCCGCTGATCGCCGGAGGATGCTCGGCGCTGCTGCTCATCACGGCGCATGGGATCGCCGGCACGCCCGAGCTCTGGGCGACGGTCGCCGTGCCGCTGGCGGTGTCGTTCAGCTACATCTTTGCCTACAACATTCTGCGCCAGCGCCGCACCGAAAGGAGCCGAGATGCCTGATCCCCAAAGCCGCCGCCCGCTCAGCAGCCGGGACACGAAATGGGCCGCGCGCCTCACACGCTTGCTGGCCGCGCGCGGCGCGACGCCGAACGGCATTTCGCAGGCCAGCATGGTCTTTGCCGCGCTTGCGGGCCTCGCCTTCTGGGGCCTCGCCTTCGTGCCTACGGGGCCGGGGGCGGCGGCGCTCCTGATCCTCGGCGCGCTCGGGTGCCAGCTACGGCTGCTCTGCAACCTCTTCGACGGGATGGTCGCCGTCGAGGCAGGGCGCGCCGGTCCGGATGGGCCGCTCTGGAACGAGTTCCCGGACCGCGTGTCAGACATTCTGATCCTCTTCGGCCTCGGTCTGGGCGTGGGTGAGCCCGCGCTCGGAATGGCCGCCGCCTGCATGGCCGTCCTGACCGCATATACCCGCGAGCTCGGCGCCTCCATCGGCCTCGCGCCCGATTTCAGCGGCCCGATGGCCAAGCCGCACCGCATGGCCCTCGTGACCGCCGCCGCGATCCTCGCGCTTTTCGAGACCGCGATCGTGCCGCCCGGCACGGCGCTCACCACCGCGCTCTGGCTCGTCGCGCTCGGCGCACTCGCCACGAGCCTGCGCCGGGCGGCGCGGATTCGCGCAAGATTGAAGAGTGGTGCTGATTGAAACTGGTGCCCCCACACGGACTCGAACCGCGGACCTACTGATTACAAATCAGTTGCTCTACCAGCTGAGCTATAGGGGCGCCGGAGAGGCGTTTAGCAGGGGGGTGCGGGCTTGGCAAGCGGGGTCAGGGGCTCAGGAGCGTGATGCCGGGCATGCGGCCGATGCGGAAGACGTCCTCGTCGTAGAGATCGCTCAATTCGTCGACCATCTCTTCGGTCCAGCCGGGCAGGTCCAGCTCTTCCTCGATCGCCTCGTCATTGGCGAACTTGTCGAGAAAGGCCGAAATGACCCGGCGTTTCTGCATTTCGGTCATGCCGGGATGCTGCTCGAGATAGGATTCGAACCGCGTCATTCCGGCGGGCGTCATGATCTCGCGCAGGAGCGCATGCTCGCCGGTCAGGGGCACGCCCGGCTCGAGCCCGGCCATCTCGCGCAGGATCTGGCCCCAGATGAGGGGCGTGTCCTCGTTGCACCAGACGGTGATCGGGATATCGGGGATCGCGGCGCGGACGCGCTCGATCATCGCCGACCAGCGCATCTCGCGCGGGTCGGTGCCGCCCAGATAGGCGGGCAGGCTGTCGAATTTCGTCTGCGCCATGATGGCGGGCAGGAAGGTGGCCGGATTGCAGATGGCGAAGAACATCTCGATCTCGTCGCGGGCGAAGATCTCGCGGAAGATCTGCGTGCGTCCGGCGGCGGAGGTGTAAAATTCCCCGCCGGAGGCGGCCATCTTGGGCGTTCCGAAGAAGCCGGGGTTCGACAGGACCAGCCGCTCGGGCGCCGCGTCATAGCCGAGCGCATCCATCAGGACCTCGCGCGTATCGGGGGCAAGACCGTTCGAGGCCGCGTGCAGGATGTCACGCAGAAGGCGGCGGTAGTCCTTGGGAAAGGGCACCTCGGTGCCGCGCTCGGACAGCATCTGCTGATTTGCGGTGAGGCATTTCAGCAGGCGGTCCTCGTCGGTGATGTGGGCGCCTGCGTGAAGGACGAGCTGCATCTGTCGGTCTATCCGGGCTTGGGTCAGGTATGGACAGCTTCTCTATATGGCGCATCGCGGCTCAGATAAACCGCTTTCGGTGCGGCGCGGAGAGGGCCGCCGGGTTGAACGGCGCGCAAAAAGCATCAAGTGTGAGCCACGCCCGCCGAAGGATCGCCCCATGCCCTATGCCCATTCCGACAGTCAGCCCCCCGTTCTGGCCAATCCCGCGCCCGACGTGCGCGCGCGGCCCAAGCTGGAAGGAGGCAAGCGCTTCGAGATGGTCAGCGAATTCGAGCCCGCGGGCGATCAGCCGACGGCGATCGCCGAGCTCAGCCAGTCGATCGTCGATGGCGAGCGCGACCAGGTGCTTCTGGGCGCGACGGGCACGGGCAAGACCTACACGATGGCGATGGTGATCGAGAAGACCCAGCGCCCTGCCATAATCCTCGCCCCGAACAAGACGCTCGCGGCGCAGCTCTACGGCGAGTTCAAGGGCTTCTTTCCGAACAACGCGGTCGAGTATTTCGTCAGTTATTACGACTACTATCAGCCCGAGGCCTACGTTCCGCGCAGCGATACCTTCATCGAGAAGGAAAGCCAGATCAACGAGCAGATCGACCGCATGCGCCACTCGGCGACGCGGGCGCTTCTGGAGCGGGACGATGTGATCATCGTCGCCTCGGTGTCGTGCATCTACGGTATCGGCTCGGTCGAGACCTATGGCGCGATGACGCAGGATCTGAAGGTCGGCACGGATTACGACCAGCGGCAGGTGATGGCCGATCTGGTCGCCCAGCAATACAAGCGCAACGATGCCGCGTTCCAGCGGGGCAGCTTCCGCGTGCGGGGCGACAGCCTCGAGATCTTCCCGGCCCACCTCGAAGACCGCGCCTGGCGGCTCAGCTTCTTCGGGAACGAGCTCGAGGCGATCACCGAGTTCGATCCGCTGACCGGCGAGAAGACCGGCAGTTTCGATCAGATCCGCGTCTATGCGAACAGCCACTACGTGACGCCCAAACCGACGATGCAGCAAGCCATATTGGGCATCAAGAAGGAGCTTCGCATCCGGCTCGACCAGCTTGTCGGCGAGGGCAAGCTGCTCGAAGCGCAGCGGCTGGAGCAGCGCACGAATTTCGATCTGGAGATGCTGGAGGCCACGGGCGTCTGCAACGGCATCGAGAACTACTCGCGCTACCTGACGGGCCGCGCGCCGGGCGAGCCGCCGCCCACGCTCTTCGAGTTCATTCCGGACAATGCCATCGTCTTCGCGGACGAAAGCCACGTCTCGGTTCCGCAGATCGGGGCGATGTACAAGGGCGACTATCGGCGCAAGTTCACGCTGGCCGAGCACGGCTTTCGCCTGCCTTCCTGCATGGACAACCGTCCCCTCAAGTTCGAGGAATGGGATGCGATGCGGCCGCAGTCCGTCTTCGTGTCGGCCACCCCCGCGAAATGGGAGATCGAGCAATCGGGCGGCGTTTTCACCGAGCAGGTGATCCGCCCGACGGGCCTGCTCGATCCGATGATCGAGATCCGTCCCGTGGAAACGCAGGTGGACGATCTTCTGGATGAGGTGCGGCGTGTCAGCCAAGCAGGCTACCGCACGCTGGTCACGACGCTGACCAAGCGGATGGCCGAGGATCTGACCGAATACATGCATGAGCAGGGCATCAAGGTGCGCTACATGCATTCCGATATCGACACGATCGAGAGGATCGAGATCCTGCGCGATTTGCGCCTCGGCGCCTTCGACGTGCTGATCGGCATCAACCTACTGCGCGAAGGCCTCGATATTCCCGAATGCGGGCTTGTGGCGATCCTCGATGCGGACAAGGAAGGCTTTCTGCGCTCGGAGACGTCGCTCATCCAGACGATCGGCCGCGCCGCCCGCAATGCCGACGGGCGGGTCATCATGTATGCCGACCGCATCACCGGTTCGATGGAGCGCGCGATGGGCGAGACGGACCGCCGCCGCGCCAAGCAGATCGCCTATAACGAGGAGCACGGCATCACGCCCGCCACGGTGCGCAAGAATGTGGAGGATATCCTCGCCGGTCTCTACAAGGGCGATGTGGACATGGCGCGTGTCACCGCCAAGGTCGACAAGCCCATGCATGGCGGCAATCTTCAGGCGCATCTCGATGCGCTCCGGGTCGAGATGCGCAAGGCCGCCGAGAATCTCGAATTCGAGGAGGCCGCGCGCCTGCGCGACGAGGTCAAGCGGCTCGAGGCCGTGGATCTCGCCATCTCCGACGATCCGCTCGCCCGGCAGTCGGCCGTGGAAGAGGCTGTCGCCGCCGGCTCCGCGTCCCGGGGCCGCTCGACCGCGGGCCGTCCGGGGCAGCGCGGCGGGAACGTGAAACGGCGCAAGAAATAAGGGAAAAGGAACCGGAGCGCTCACAAGGTCGTTACATCTTCAATCGAATGAAAGGAGATGCGACATGGAATATGGTCTTTTCGGACTGGTCGTCCTGATCGCCGATATCTACGCGATCTTTCAGGTTCTGACCTCGGCGGCCTCGACGGGCAAGAAGGTCCTTTGGACCTTGCTCATCCTGATCTTGCCGATCATCGGCTTCATCATCTGGCTAATCGCAGGGCCGCGCGGCAACAAGGCGCATGTTTGACGGACGCCGACGCCGAACAGGGAAAGAGCGGGCATCACGCCCGCTCTTTTTCTTGTCGGAGATCAGAAGTCGAACAGCTCGCTCAGGATGCTGCTGCGCTTTTTCTTCTTGTAGGAGCGATCGTCGTATCGATCGTCATACCGGTCGTCGCGGCGGCGCTCGTCCCTGTAGTCATCGCGGCCGCGATCCACTGGCGGCGGCGGAGGCGGCGCCACGTCCGAGCGCTCGATGATCTTGTCCAGCTCTCCCCGGTCGAGCCAGACGCCGCGGCATTCGGGGCAGTAATCGATCTCGACGCCGGAGCGGTCGGTCATCACGAGATTCGTTCCATCAATCGGACATTTCATCGGCTTTCCCTTTTCTCTCTCCCATTCACGGATGATGTGGGCGTGGAGGTTGCCGGTTGCAACGGTGCGTCCTGCGGCGCCTTGCCGCTTTTTGCCGATTGGCGCGGTGTTGCGCCGCCGATAAGGTCGGGTTCATGAATGCCATGTCGCTCTTTCTTCCTCGCGAGCCGCGTCCATGACCCTGTTGCTGATGGCCGGCACGGGCGAGGCGCGGGAACTGGCGGAAGGGCTGGCCGCGCGGGGCAGGGATTTCACCGTCTGGCTGCCCGAAGGCGCGCGGATCACGCGGGAGTGGCGAGGCTCCGCTCAGGGAGGTCCTCTGGGACGGTGTCTTGAGGTGGCGGCTCCCCGCATGGTGCTTGATGCGAGCCATCCTTTCGATGTCGAAGGCTCGCATCTTGCCGCGCGGCACTGCGCCGCGCGGGGCCTGCCCTATCTTCTGCTGCGCCGTCCCGAATGGCGGGCCGGGCCCGGCGATGACTGGCACCGTGTCGCAAGCGATGCCGAGGCGGCCCGGCTGATTGCGCCCGGCAGCACGGTTCTGGTCGCGTCGGGGCGCGAGGGGCTGGCGGCCTATGCCAGGCTGGAGCGCTGCCGCATTCTTTGCCGGCAAATCGGCGATCCGGGCGTTCCCTTTCCCCTGCCGAACGGCGACTGGCTCATCCAGCGGCCGCCCTTTTCGGTCGAAGAGGAAATCGCGCTATTCCGCGAGCTCGGCATCGACTGGCTGGTGCTGCGCAACGCGGGGAGCGCGCGTGCCGAGACCAAGCTGATCGCGGCACGGACGCTGGGCCTGCGTGTCGCGATGATCGCGCGGCCCGCGCCGCCCGATGCGCCGATGGCCCAGACCGTCGCGGCGGCGCTGGCGTGGGTGGACGCCGCATGAGCCTCAGGATCATCGAGACGGACGCCGATGTCGCGGCGGACGCTGAGGCGCTCTGCGCGCTCTGTCCGCGCATGGCGCTGGCCTATGCCGAGACCGGGGCGTTGCCGCTGCGCCGCAAGCCGGACGGATTTGCCGAGCTTCTGAGCGCCATCGTCAGCCAACAGGTCAGCGTCGCCTCGGCCCGCGCGATCTGGGCGCGGATGGAGGAGGCGGGCCTCACCGCGCCTGCGCCGATCCTGATCGCGGGTGAGGACGGTCTGCGCGCGGCGGGTCTCAGCCGTCAGAAGATCCGCTATGCGCAGGAGTTGGCGCGGGCCGATATCGACTACCGCGCGCTGCGCGCCGCGCCCGATGCCGAGGTGCTCGAGACGCTGACCGCCGTGCCGGGCATCGGCACCTGGACTGCCGAGATCTATGCGATGTTCAGCCTCGGGCGGGCCGATGTCTTCGCCCATGGCGATCTCGCGCTTCAGGAGGCCGCGCGCGTTCTCTACGATTTGCCCGAGCGTCCGAACGAGCGGGCCATGCGCGCCATGGCCGCGGATTGGAGTCCCTACAGGTCGGTTGCCGCGCGCCTGCTTTGGGCCTACTACCGGGTGGTGAAACAAAGGGAAGGCATCAGATGACGCGTGTTCTGAACGCAGGCCGGCGCGAGCCGATTTCGGGCGAGACGAGGTCCATCGTCGTCTTTCTGCACGGCTATGGCGCCAATGGCCCCGATCTTCTGGGCCTTGCCGATCCCTTGGGTGAGCATCTGCCCGACACGCTTTTCGTCGCGCCGGACGCGCCCGAGAACGTCCCCGGCATGCCGAACGGGTTTCAGTGGTTTCCCATCCCCTGGATCGACGGCTCGAGCGAGGAAGAGGCCGAGCGCGGTCTCTTGGCGGCTGCGGACGATCTCAACGCCTTTCTCGACGCATTGATGGTGGACGAGGACGTGCTGCCTGAGCAGGTCGTGCTCTTCGGCTTCTCCCAAGGCACGATGATGGCCCTCCATGTCGCGCCCCGGCGCGAGGATGAGGTCGCGGGCATCGTCGCCTTCTCGGGCCGTCTGCTGCGCCCCGAGCTTCTGGCTGACGAGGTGGTCAGCCGTCCGCCCGTTCTTCTGGTGCATGGTGATGCCGACGAGGTGGTGACGCCGCAATCCCTGCCCGAAGCCGCCGAGGCGCTGCAATCGGCGGGCTGGAAGGACGTCTATGCGCATGTGATGAAGGGCACGGGCCACGGCATCGCGCCCGACGGGCTCGAAGTCGCGCTGGCTTTCATGGCGGACAAACTCGGCCTCGGGTGAACTGCCGGAACTTAGGCGTGCATTTTGTCGCGATTCGAGATCGAATGCTAAATCTGCACCTGTAGGTTGTCAGCGAAAGCGTTCGAGAGACGGCTTGGTGCAGTATTTCCGGTGAGCGGTGGGTCGGCGTTTTCCGAATGCAACCCAAGCACTTCAAACGCTGAATGTTATCAATTAAAAATGGTTGCTCTCAATCTCAGTGGTCAAATTCTTAGGAAATTTTATGACATGATCGTCATATGATTTTTCAGGTTTTCTGAACAAAACCCAGCGTATTCCTGAACTTCACCTAACGATGAATAAAATCTACTTAAGATAGACATTTTATTCGTTTCATTCACTGGTTGCGATCGAACAATCCCTCTAATGGCCTTCTGATAGTCCCCAAAACTTAGGAAGCCATTATGTCGATGCGAGGCGATGAGACGCTGCCGCCCCCTGATTTCGAAGCTGCCCCCCTCCCGGCAAATGAAGCCGCCCGAACGCAGCGGGTGCATCGCTCCGGCGTCATGGACGTTCGGCAGGAGGATCGCTACCAGATTTACGTCGATATGGCGCGGCTGATCACGGCCTGTCCTGTCGCCTATACCGGCCTCCTCGACGAAGATCGCCAGTTTTTCCTCGCCAAGGATTTCGACGGACAATTCGATGTCACGGAATTGGCTCGGCCTTTGACCCTGTGCCAATATGCGCTCGGCTCGACGCAGCCGATGATCGTGCCGGATCTGCGCGAACACCCGAAATTGAAGACCAACCGGTTGGTCACGGCGCCGCCGAATTGGGTTTTCTGGGGGGCCTACCCGCTCGTCACTCAGGATGGTCTGGTTCTCGGAACCCTTTGTACTGCCGATTACACGCCGCGCATCATGGAGCCTCGGCAGGTTCAGGGAATGCAGAGCCTGGCGAACAACCTGGTGCTGCTGCTGACCCTTCAGATGCAAGAGCGCGATGCGATCACCGAGCGCATGGCGAAGCTGGCCGCATATTTCCACCGCACTCATCCGGACCTGCGTCCGGCCGAGCTCGAGGCCTTCTTGAGTTTGTGCTCGGGCCAGCCCTTGGACAAGCAGTGGCTCGACCGTCTTGCGCAGTGGGACATCGTGACACTGGCCGGAAAAACGCCGGAGCTGACGGCACTGGGCCGCACGATCCAGGCGGAGCATGGTTTGCACGCAGCCACATTCCGTCGTCAGACCGCAGAACAAAAGACATCGATCGACATCGAAAACCTTTTCGCGATGATCGATTAAGGCAAGGGCAAAGATGTACACAAAGATTTACCAAATCGCGACGGCGAATTTGATCAACGGAAAGATTGCAGCATCCTACGTCTCGGAAGAGCTCGGAGGATTGATCGCGCATTTCAACATGACGGCTCTCAACGTTTTTCTGTGCCGTGAAGGCGTTCTGTATGTCACGGTGAATTTCGACGAGGCGAGCGACATGAAGGCTTTTCAGGCGGCACAGGTCGAGCTGTTCGAAAATCTGCGCAAGAATCTCAACTGTGAAACCACCCATTTTCAGGCGATCGCCGTATTCCGATACGAACGCGAAGCCGTGAATATGGAAATGGAGGAAATGCGTTCCTGATCCGACAGCTTTTCAGGGCAATCGGGGTTTGAATGAACCCGGTAAGAGGTCGGTGTCTTTTCTCAAGACATCGACCTTTGCATTTCGGTCAACGAGAATTCTGTCGGCCGCATACTCCAAAAAACACTCTGCCCAAGGCGGACCGGACCGCGCTCACGCGGCGCTTCTGTTGCGCATCACCAGCCAGATCAGCGCGCCGCCTGCAAGGGCGAGGAAGGGCGCCATCGCGAGGTTGACCGAGGCCCAGCCGGTCTGCGCGTCGCCGCCCGAGCAATTCATCAGCCCGCCCGACGCCAGCGAGGCCACGGTAACGCCGCCGAAGACCAGCAGATCGTTGAGGCCCTGCATGCGGCCCCGCTCGTGCGGCTCGTGCGATCCGGCGAGCATCGAGGTGGCCCCGATGAAGCCGAAATTCCAGCCGACGCCCAGAAGGACGAGCGCGACGAAGAAATTCTCGAGCTCGACGCCTTGCAGCGCCACGGCCCCAGCAGCGGCGAGGATCGCGATGCCCGCGCCCATGATCCTTTCCACCCCGAACCGCGCGATGAGATGCCCGGTGAAGAAGGACGGCGCATACATGGCAAGGACATGCGCCGTGACCACATCCGCCGCGCGGCTGGGCCCAAAGCCGCAGCCCACGACCGCCAGCGGTGTCGAAGTCATCACGAGGTTCATCAGCGCGTAGGAGACCATCGCGCAGATCACCGCGACGGCGATACGCGGTGTTTTCAGCAGCTCCAACCGGCTGCGCCCGCGCGGCGCGTCCTCGTCCGGGACGGGCGGTTTAGGAATGTCGAGGAAGAAGAAAAGCGCGGAGCCGGCGATGTTGAGCCCGATCACCGCGATATAGGTGCCGAGGAACGGCACGATCATCGCTTCCGCCGTCACCTTGACGAGCTGAGGGCCGATCACCGCGCTCAGCAGCCCGCCCGCGAGCACGTATGAGATCGCCTTGGGGCGGAATGCGTCGCTGGCCGTATCGGCGGCGGCGAAGCGATAGAAGCCCTGCGCGCTCATGTAGATGCCGGTCAGGAAGCTGCCGAGAAGGAAGAGGGGGAATGAGGCGGTGTAGAGTCCATAGGCCCCCACCGCGCCGCCGATCGCGCCGCCCAGCGTGCCGACGAAGAACCCCGCGCGCCGACCGAATTTCTGCATGATCGCCGACATGGGCGTCGCCGACAGCATCGAGCCGATGATGATGAGCGAAATGGGCAGCGTGGCGAAGCAGGGATTGGCCGCGAGGCCCGTGCCCGCAAGGCCGCCCACGACGAAGATCATCGGCATCTGCGCGCCGAGGATCGCTTGCGCCAGCACCAGCACGGTGACGTTGCGCCGCGCGCGGCTGTCGTCGGGAAGGAGGGCGGCATCTGTCATGCCGCAAACTGCTAGACCGGTTGGTTCAGCAAGGCAAGGCCGGTCAGGCGACCTCGGCGGCGAGGCCGCGTCCCAAGGGATCCATGTCGCGCACCGGCTCGCCCGCCATCTGTCCCTGCCAGTCGAGCACCTGCCGCATCAGCACGGAGCGCCCGATGCACAAGAGCGCGGGCGGCTCGAGGCCGCTGGCCTCGATATCGGCGGCCATGCGGCTGAGCGTCGTCTCGATCACCTGCTGCTGTGGGGTGGTGGCGTTGCAGACAACGGCACAAGGCTCGTCCGGGTCGCGGCCATGCTCCATCAGCGAGGCTGAAATCTGCGCCGCGTGCTTCATGCCCATGTAGATCACGAGCACCTGGCTCCCCTCGGCCAGCGCCTTCCAGTTGAGCGAGGCGGGCGCGTTCCCGGTCTGGTCATGGCCGGTGACGAAGGTCACGGATTGGTTCACATCGCGGTGCGTGACAGGGATACCCGCATAGGCCAGCCCGCCGATGCCCGCGCTGATGCCGGGAATGATGCGGACGGGCACGCCGTGCTGCACCAGCGTCTGCGCCTCTTCGCCGCCGCGCCCGAAGACGAAGGGATCGCCGCCCTTGAGGCGCAGCACGCGCTTGCCCGCGCGGGCGAGATCGACGAGGCGGAGCGAGATGTCGCGCTGCACGGCGGAGGGCTTGCCACCCCGCTTGCCGGCATAGATCTTCTCGGCCTGCGGCGCCCAATCGAGAATGCACTCCTGAACGAGCGCATCATAGACCACCACATCCGCCTGACGCAGCGCGTTGAGCGCGTGGATCGTCAGAAGACCCGGATCGCCCGGACCGGCACCGCAGAGCCAGACCCAGCCGGGTTGCATCATGGGCCATTCGTGGGCCGGGAGGGGGAGCGCGTCGAACATGGGAAAGGATATGACGCGCGAGTTGCACTCTGGGAAGAGGGGCGGCCCGTCTGCGCAATGACAAGAGAGAAACGCGGTTCGGCATGGGCGCGCCGCTGCGGTGCGTTTGTTCGCAGGAGTGGCCAAGCGCTGCCATTCGTTTTACAGTAAGGCTTTTGAATGGAACAGAATTTTAATTTGCAGCGCGCAGGCTCAAGCGAACCGGAACGCTGTTCTCACCAGCGCCCGGTCATGGAGCGGGCCATTAGGCCCAGAGCCGAGCGAATCGGTGCGGGCTCCAGACCGCCATTCACCACGAGCGCGGGATGCGCCGCCGCGCGGCGCAGAACGCCGCCCGCCTGCCATGCGGCAAGAAGGGCGGGCCGTGCCTCGGGGCTGACCTTGCCGCGCATCGAGCGGGCGCGGCGCAGGCGCCTCAGCCCCTCTTCGGCCAGCGCGCGGATGCCCTCGGGGCGGCCATCCAACAGGGGGATGCGCCCGGCCTCTTCCAAGGCGGGAATGGCGCGCAGCCAGGCGGCGACGCCGGCGGCATAGCCTGCATCCATCACCGTGGCCTCATCCACCTGCCCCAGCGCGCGCGCTGCGGCCAGCATCAGATGGCCGCTGGTCTCTTCCAGATAGCGGGTCAAGTGGGCGTCGTCCTCGAAAGGCTCGCGGTAGACATCCCACTGGCGCGCGACGATGAGCGCGTCGAGGAGCCGGGCGCCTTCCGCGTCCAGCACATCCGCCAGCGGTGTCACCACCTCGTGGCGGCGCACCTTGCCGCCTGCCGCGATTTCTTCCAGCGCGTCGCGCCACCATTGCAGGCGCATCTCGGCGATGAGCGCCTCCTGCGTCATCCAGGGCGCGCGCGAGACTTCGACGTTGAAGGCGTAGATCGGGAAGAGCACGCGGCGCGCAGGGACCGGCGCCGCCATCGCCGCGCGAAAGCGATCGGGATCGCCCCGGCGCAGCAACTCGGCGCAGCCGGTGAGGTCCTGGCCCAGATCAGGCACCTTGCAGCAGCTTCCAGTTGATCGCGTCGAGCAGCGCGTCGAAGGAGGCGTCCACGATATTGGCGCTGACGCCCACGGTGGACCAGCGGCGGCCCTGATCATCTTCGCTGTCGATGATGACGCGGGTCACGGCCTCGGTGCCGCCTTGGGTGATGCGCACCTTGAAATCGACGAGGCGCATGTCCTCGATGAGGCTTTGGTAGCGGCCCAGATCCTTGGCCAGCGCCTTGCTTAATGCGTTGACCGGGCCGCGATCGCAGCCAAGCTCGTCCATCGACTCGCTGACCGAGAGTTTCTTCTCGCCGTCGATCTTGACCACGACGACTGCCTCGGAAAGGCTCACCATCCTGTCGTACTTGTTCTTGCGCCGCTCGACGGTCACCTTGTAGCGCTTCACCTCGAAGAAATCTGGCAGGGTGCCGAGCGCGCGGCGCGCCAGAAGCTCGAAACTCGCCTGCGCGCTGTCATAGGTGTATCCGATCGCCTCGCGCTCCTTGATCTGCTCGAGGATGAGCGCGAGGGCCGGATCGCCGGGCGCGACCTCGATCCCCGCCTCGAGAAGCCTTTGGCGCAGGTTGGACTGGCCCGCCTGATTGGACATCGGAATGATGCGCGTATTGCCGACGAGGGCCGGGTCGATATGCTCGTAGGTCGAGGGATCCTTGAGGATCGCGCTCGCGTGCAGCCCCGCCTTGTGCGCGAAGGCCGAGGCGCCGACATAGGCGGCCTGCCGCATCGGCACGCGGTTGAGGATATCGTCAAGCTTGCGTGCCGTGCGGCTGAGACTTTTCAGACCCTCGAGCGTGACGCCCGTCTCGTATGTGCTGGCATAGGGCTCCTTGAGCAGCAGCGTCGGGATCAGCGTCGTCAGGTTCGCGTTTCCGCAGCGCTCGCCCAGGCCGTTGAGCGTGCCCTGCACCTGCCGCGCGCCCGCGTCGATGGCGGCGAGCGATCCGGCGATGGCGTTCTCGGTGTCGTTATGGGTGTGAATGCCGAGCCGCTCGCCCGGGATGCCAGACGCGATCACCTCGGACGTGATGCGCCCGATCTCGGTCGGAAGCGTGCCGCCGTTGGTGTCGCACAGCACGATCCAGCGCGCGCCGGCGGTCAGCGCCGCATGGCACACTTCGAGAGCGTAGTCCGGATTGGCCTTGTAGCCGTCGAAGAAATGCTCGGCGTCGAGGATCGCCTCGCGCCCCTCGGCCACCAGATGCACGATGGATTGCGCGATGTTCTGCGTGTTCTGCTCGAGCGTGATGCCGAGCGCGCGCTCGACATGAAAGTCATGCGCTTTGCCGACGAGGCAGACCGTCCGGGTGCCCGCGTTCATCACGGCGGCGAGCACGTCGTCATTCGCGGCGCTGCGGCCCGTGCGCTTGGTCATGCCGAAAGCGGTCAGTCTGGCGCGCGTCGGCGGGGCCGCGTCGAAAAAGGCGCTGTCGGTCGGGTTCGCACCCGGCCAGCCGCCTTCGATATAGTCGACGCCGAGCTGGTCGAGCATCTCGGCGATGCGCTGCTTTTCGGCGGTCGAGAACTGCACGCCCTGGGTCTGCTGCCCGTCGCGCAGGGTGGTGTCGTAGATGGAGAGGCGTTGTTTCATATCGAGACACCTGCATCCTGCCCGTGCGGAAACAAGACGTATGTCAGCGCCTGACTGCGCCTTGAGCGAAGTGGCGAGGTCATTTCAGGGCCTCGAGTTTTGAGGGGTCGAAGTCGGCGCCGGGCGTCAATTCAACGCCGTCCTTTCGCATCTGAACCTCGATGCCTGCCGCCAACAGACCTGCCTTGAGGCGGTCAACCTGATCGAAGTTCTTTGTCGCCATGGCCTCGGCGCGGGCGTGCGAAAGTCTGGTTTGCCATTCGGAAAGGTCGGCTTGCGGCATGTTTGCCCAAGTCGGGACGGTGTCCGTCATCAGCCCGAGAAATCGCAGGCTGGCACGCAGGGTGGGGGCATCGTTCGCATGCGAAAGCTGGTGAATCTCGCTTAAGGCCTTCGAGGTATTCAGATCGTCCGCCAACGCAGTGACCACAGCGTTGCAAGGCTCATGTTTATCCGAGGCACGATCGGCTTGTGCATACCATTTGCGCAAAATGGCCTCCGCCTCCTTCGCCTTCTCCGCCGTCCAATCCATCGGCTTGCGGTAGTGCGTGCTCAGAAACACGAAGCGGATCACCTCGCCCGGCACGCCCTGATCCAGCAGATCCCGCACCGTAAAGAAATTCCCCAGGCTCTTGGACATCTTCTTGCCCTCGACCTGCAGCATCTCGTTATGCATCCAGACCTGCGCGAAGCCGCCCTCGGGGTGGGCGCAGCAGCTTTGAGCGATCTCGTTCTCGTGGTGGGGAAACATCAGATCGTTGCCGCCGCCGTGGATGTCGAATGTATGCGGGTGCTTCCTCGCGATATCTGAAAGGCTGTCTTTCAAATCCTCCCATAGAAGTTTGTCAGCCATCGCCGAGCATTCGATATGCCAGCCGGGGCGGCCATGGCCCCAAGGCGAGTCCCAGCCGGGCTGATCGCCGGAGGACGGCTTCCACAGGACGAAATCCATCGGGTTGCGCTTGTAGGGCGCCACTTCGACCCGCGCGCCGGCGATCATGTCGTCGATGCTGCGCCCCGAGAGCTTGCCATAGGCGGCATAGCTCTCGACGGCGAAGAGGACGTGCCCTTCGGCCTCGTAGGCATGGCCCTTGGCGATCAGACCCGCGATCATCTCCACCATCTGCGGGATGAACCCGGTCGCGCGCGGCATGTGATCGGGCTCGCGGGCGCCGAGCGCGCCCATGTCGTCGAGAAACCACTGGATCGTCTCCTCGGTGATCTCGCCGATCTTGCGGCCGCTTTCGGCGGCGCGCGCGTTGATCTTGTCGTCCACGTCGGTGAAGTTGCGCACATAGGTCACCGCGTCCTCGCCATAGACATGGCGCAGGAGCCGGTTCAGCACATCGAAGACCACGACGGGCCGCGCGTTGCCGAGATGCGCGCGGTCATAGACCGTCGGGCCGCAGACATACATGCGCACATTCTTCGGATCGAGAGGCGTGAAGACCTCCTTCTTGCGCGTGCGCGTGTTGTGCAGCTTGATCTGGGTCTCGGGCATGGCGGGCCTCGCTGGCATTGGCTCGGGGTGGTGCGGGCTTAGCAACTCCGGCCCCGGTATGGAATAGCGCAGATCGGCCCGTGCGCCAGCGATCCGTCCCGCATCGGGGCCTTTGGATGGCCTGAAAACGACACGGGTCGCAATCAGGACAGACAGGGCGCGCCGCGTGTGCAGGGATCAAGGGGTCAACAGCGGGAAAATGGCCATGTCGCCATTCAGCAAGATCGCCCTCGTCATCCGCACCATCGGTGCGGCGCGGGGCCGTGCTGCGCGCGGCAGGCCCGCGGGCCTCTGACCCTTTCGACGGATTTCCGGACTTTTCAGATCAACCCTCGCACATGAGGCCCCGAAGATGAACCAGATTGCCCCCCGCCGTTCCGGAGGCCGCGCCGCGCGGCGTGCCGTCCGCTCCGCCCCCGTCTCCGATGCGATGCGCGCCATCCGCCCCGGCATGGAAGGGGGACGCTACACCCCCCTGACCCCCGCCGAGGTGGAGCGCATTCACCAGACCGCGCTCGACGCGCTCGAGCAGATCGGCCTCGCCGATGCGCCGCCGAGCGGCGTCGCCTATCTGACCGCCGCGGGCGCGATCGAGGGCGAAGACGGCCGCATCCGTTTCCCCCGCGCGCTGATCGAGGACACGATCGCGCGGGCAAATCGCAGCGTCACCCTGATGGGCCGCGATCCGCGCCACGACATGCAGCTGTCGGGCACGCGCGTGCATTACGGCACGGCGGGCGCGGCGGTGAACCTCGTCGATGTGGACGGGCGCAACTACCGCGATTGTACGGTGCAGGATCTGCACGACGCCGCCCGCATCTGCGATGTTCTGGACAACATCCATTTCGTGCAGCGCCCGATGGTGTGCCGCGATATCGCCGATAACATGGAGATGGACCTCAACACGCTCTACGCTTGCTGCGCGGGCACGACCAAGCATGTGGGCGTCTCCTTCACCGAGCGCGCCTTCGCCCGCAAGGGGATGGAGATGCTGCACCTGATCGCGGGCGGCGAAGCGGCATGGCGCGAGCGTCCCTTCGTGTCGAACTCGAATTGTTTCGTGGTGCCCCCGATGAAATTCGCCACTGAATCCTGCGAGGTGATGGAGGAGTGCATTCTGGGCGGCATGCCGATCCTGCTCCTGAGTGCCGGGATGGCGGGCGCGACCGCGCCCTCGACCATCGCGGGCGCCATCGTGCAGGCGACGGCCGAGTGCCTTGCAGGCCTCGTCTATGTCAACGCGGTGAAGCCCGGGCATCCCGCGATTTTCGGCACCTGGCCCTTCGGCCTCGATCTGCGCACAGGCGCGATGACGGGCGGCTCGGGCGAGCAGGCGCTCCTGACGGCGGGCTGCGCCCAGATGCATCGCTTCTACGATCTTCCCGGCGGCGCGGCGGCGGGCATCACCGATGCGAAACTGCCCGACATGCAGGCCGGGTGGGAGCAGATGTGCTCGAACGTGATGGCGGGCCTTTCAGGGCTCAACATGGTCTATGAGGCGGCGGGCATGCATGCGTCTCTTCTGGGCTTCTGCCTCGAATCGCTGATCCTCGGGGATGATCTCATCGGCCATGCGCAGCGCTGCGTGCGCGGCATCGAGGTGGATGACGAGACGCTGGCGCTCGAGCAGATCCGGCAGGTCTGCATGGGCGGTCCGGGCCATTACCTCGGCACCGCGCAGACGCTCGCCCGGATGGAGAGCGATTATCAATATCCCAAGACGGCCAACCGGATGAGCCCCAAGCAATGGGTCGAGATGGACAAGCCCGATCTCAACGCCGCCGCGACCGCGCGCAAGGAGGCGATCCTTTCGCAAAGATCGGCCGCGCGTTTCGCGCCCGATGTCGATGCGGCGATCCGGGCGGCCTTTCGGATACATCTTCCGGTTTGAAATCATCCGGCATAGCGTGGCTTCCATGACAGGGAGCCACGCATGAGCCTGACCTCAGTCTTCACGTTCACCGAGTCGGTCATGTTGCGCCTTGCGCGCGCGGTCTGAGCGCGGTCATGCGTATCCTCTCCTTCTCCGATCTGCACCGGGACCGGCAGGCTGCGCGCGCCATCCTCCGGGCGAGCGCGGATGCCGATGTGGTGGTCGGCGCCGGCGATTTCGCCTCGAAAGGGATCGGCGCCGCCGAGACGCTGGAGATCCTCGCCGATTGCGCGGCGCCCGTGCTCGTCGTGCACGGTAACCACGATGTGCCGTCCGAGATCGCGGCGTTCTGCGAGGCATCGGCGCGCCTCACCTATCTGCATGGCAGCGGCGTCGATCTGGACGGCGTGTCCTTTTTCGGCCTCGGCGGCGAGGTGCCGGGGCGCAAGGGCCATGCGTGGAACGTCGCGCATTCCGAGGTGGAGGCGTCGCTGATGCTGGCCGACTGCCCCGAGCGCGCCGTGCTCGTCACGCATACGCCGCCGCTCGGGACGGCGGATGTGCAGACCGGCGGCGCGCATGAGGGCAGCCGCGCGATCCGCGACGCGATCCTCGCCAGCAACGCGCCGCTCTGCCTTTGCGGTCATGTCCACGCCTCTTGGGGCGTGCAGGGGCAGCTGGGCCGCGCGCTCGTGCGCAATCTCGGGCCGGGCCTCACCTGGTTCGACATCTGACGTGGGGCCGGCCGCGATGCGCCGCGATTCATGGTGGACGGCGCGCGGCCCGGCGGCCTACGAATGGGGCGAGGACGCCAGTTCGGGACGGCAGGAATGCGCAAATACCAGCATGCGGCACCAAGGCGGAGCAGCTATGACGTGGTCATCGTGGGCGGGGCCGTCATCGGCTCGTCGGTCGCCTATTGGCTGACGCAGGATGCGGATTTCGATGGCAGCATCCTCGTCGTCGAGCGCGATTCGACCTACGAGTTCTCCTCCACCGCGCTCTCTGCCAGCGGCATTCGGCAGCAATACTCCAACCCGATCAATGTGCGCATCAGCCAGTTCGGGCTGTCGTTCATCCGCGGCTTCGCCGAGCGGATGGCGCCCTTTTTCGAAGGCGAGGCGGCACCGGGGCTGGGTTTTCGCGAGCATGGCTATCTTTACTGCATCTCGCCGGAGGGTGCGGACGCCGCGCGCGAGCGGGTCGAATTGCAGCGCAGCCTCGGCGCGCAGACCGTCTTTCTCGAACCGGGGCCGCTCAGGGATCGCTTCCCCTGGCTCAATGTCGAGGATCTGGGCGGCGGTGCCTGGGGCGCGCGGGACGAGGGGTGGTTCGATTCGGTCGGGCTGATGACCGGGTTTCGCCGTGCCGCGCGGCAGGGCGGCGCGGAATATGTCGAAAACGAAGTCACTGGCCTCGAACTCGATGGCGACAGGGTGACGTCCGTCCTCCTCGGCACCGGTGAGCGGGTGAGCTGCGGCGCGCTGGTCAATGCCGCCGGGCCGCGCGCCGGGGTGGTCGCGGGGATGGCTGGGCTGTCGATCCCCGTCGAGCCGCGCAAGCGCTACAGCTTCGTTTTCTCCTCGGCCAATCCGATCGAGGGGCGCATGCCGCTCGTGGTCGACGGCACGGGCACCTATGTGCGGCCCGAGCATGACCTCTTTCTGACCGGCAACCGCCCGCTCGATGACGGGCCTGCCGCAGTGGACGATTTCGAGATGGTGCATGACGAGTTCGAGGAGCGCATCTGGCCCGCGCTCTATCATCGCATCCCGTCTTTCGACGCGCTCAAGGTGCGGCGGTTCTGGACCGGGCATTACGCCTATAACACACTCGATCACAACGTGATCGTCGGCCCGCATGACCGCGTCGGCAATTTCATCTTCGCCAACGGCTTCTCGGGGCATGGCTTGCAGCAATCGCCCGCCGTGGGGCGCGGCGTCGCCGAATTGCTGGTGCACGGCGCCTACCGGACGCTCGATCTCGGCCAGCTTTCATACGGCCGCATCGCGCGGAACGAGCCGTTCCTCGAGGAGGCGGTGATCTGACGCGGTGACGCGGCGAGAGACGCGCTGAGCGGTGTTTTTAGAAGAAGTGGTGAGCCCTACAGGATTCGAACCTGTGACCCACTGATTAAAAGTCAGTTGCTCTACCAACTGAGCTAAGGGCCCACTGCGGGCGTATCTAGAAAGAGCGGGGCGGGGGGTCAACCCCAATTCCGACGACAATGCGGCGCAATCGCTGGATTCATTTCGGGTGGGGGTTTATATGCGCCCGCATGGATATGGATCGCCAAACGGGCTTGCCCTTCATGAAGATGCACGGGCTGGGGAACGACTTTGTCGTTCTCGACGCGCGTGCGCGCGACGTGCACGTCTCCGAGGCGCTGGCGCGGGCGCTGGCGGATCGCCACCGCGGGATCGGATTCGATCAGCTCGCCGTGATCGGCGCGGGTGAGGGCGACGCGCATCTGACCTTCTGGAACGCCGATGGCAGCATGTCGGGGGCCTGCGGCAACGCCACGCGCTGCATCGCGCGCTACCTGATGGCCGAGACGGGCAAAGATGCGCTGCACTTGACCACCGCGCGCGGCGATTTGCAGGCGCGGGATGCTGGCGGCGGCCGGACCTCGGTCAATATGGGGCAGCCGCAGCTCGAGTGGCAGGAGATTCCGCTGGCCGAGGAGATGGACACGCTGGAATTGCCCATCGAAGGCAGCCCCGTGGCCACGGGCATGGGCAATCCGCATTGCACCTTCTTCGTAGAGAATGCCGAGGCGATCCCGCTCGCGCAGTTCGGCCCGCGCTACGAGCATCATCCACTCTTTCCCGAGCGCACGAATGTGCAGGTCGTCTCCGTGATCGCGCCCGATCATCTGCGCGTGCGCGTCTGGGAGCGGGGCGCGGGCCTGACGCTCGCATCCGGCTCGTCCTCCTGCGCGGTGGCCGTCGCGGCGGTGCGCCGGGGGCTGACCGGGCGGGCGGTCACGATCGAGCTCGACGGCGGCACCCTAAGCGTCGAGTGGCGCGAGGATGGTGTCTGGATGACCGGCCCGACGATGCATGTGGCCAGCGGCACGCTGACCCCCGAGTTCCTCGAGAGCCTCGCATGAGCGCGCCGATCTTCTCCAACCATGGCTGCCGCCTCAATGCCTATGAGACCGAGGCGATGAAGGAGCTGGCCGCCGAGGCGGGGCTCGAGGGCGCTGTCGTGGTCAACACCTGCGCCGTGACGGCGGAGGCCGTGCGCAAGGCGCGGCAGGACATTCGCCGTCTGCGCCGCGACAACCCGAACGCGCGCATCATCGTGACCGGCTGCGCCGCCCAGACCGAGCCTGCGACCTTTTCAGCCATGCCCGAGGTCGACGCCGTGATCGGCAATACCGAGAAGATGCAGCCGAGCACCTGGGCGGGCCTTGCCGGAAACTTCGGGACCGAGCCGGTGCAGGTCGACGACATCATGTCCGTCACCGAGACCGCGGGTCACCTGATCGACGGGTTCGGCACGCGCAGCCGCGCCTATGTGCAGGTGCAGAACGGCTGCGATCACCGCTGCACTTTCTGCATCATCCCTTACGGGCGGGGCAACTCGCGCAGCGTGCCAGCGGGCGTCGTCGTGGATCAGATCAAGCGGTTGGTGCAGAAGGGCTACAACGAAGTGGTGCTGACGGGCGTCGACCTCACCTCCTGGGGGGCGGATCTGCCGGGCGCGCCGCGCCTTGGCGATCTGGTGATGCGCATCCTCAAGCTGGTGCCGGACCTGCCGCGCCTGCGCATCTCCTCCATCGATTCGATCGAGGTGGACGAGAACCTCATGCAGGCCATCGCCACCGAGCCGCGCCTGATGCCGCATCTGCATCTGAGCCTTCAGCATGGCGACGACATGATCCTGAAGCGCATGAAGCGGCGGCATCTGCGGGACGATGCCATCGCCTTCGCCGAGGAGGCGCGCCGTCTGCGGCCGGACATGACGTTCGGCGCCGATATCATCGCGGGCTTTCCGACCGAGACCGAAGCGCATTTCGAGAATTCCCTGGCGCTCGTGCGCGAGTGCGATCTGACGTGGCTGCACGTCTTTCCCTATTCGCCCCGTCCCGGCACCCCCGCCGCGCGGATGCCGCAGGTGGATGGCGCCGCGATCAAGGAGCGCGCGGCGCGGCTGCGCGCGGCGGGCGAGCGCCAGGTCGCGCGGCATCTCGCGGCGCAGGTGGGCCGTGCGCATGCGGTGCTGATGGAAAATCCGCATATGGGCCGGACCGAGCAATTCACCGAAGTGAGTTTCGACACGCCGCGCCCCGAGGGACAGATCGTGCCCGCGCGGATCACCGGCGCGCGTGGCGCGCAGCTCGTGGCCGCCTGATGCATCCCAATCCCGTCTTTCGAGGGGCGACCGACGCGTTCAATCTCGACTATGCGCGCGAGGAAGGTTTCGGGATGCTGGCGGTCACCGTAGAAGGCGCGCCCTTGCTCAGCCATATTCCTTTCGTGCTGAACGCCGCGGGCGATCTCGCCGAGTTTCACCTCGTCCGCTCCAATCCCATCGCGCGGCTGGCGCCGGGCGCGCCCGCGCGGCTCGCAGTTCAGGGGCCGCATTCCTATGTCTCGCCCGACTGGTACGGCGCGGAGGATCAGGTGCCGACGTGGAATTACGTCGCCGTGCATCTGGTGGGAGAGATCGAGCCTTGTCCCGAGGCCGGTCTGCGCGATCTGCTCGAGCGGCAGTCCGAGGCCTACGAGACGCGCCTTTTGCCGAAGACGCCCTGGACGGCGGACAAGATGTCGGATGGCGTGATGGAGCGCATGATGCGTCAGATCCTGCCCTTCCGCATGCGGATCGCCGAGGTCCACGGCACCTGGAAGCTCGGCCAGAACAAGGCCGAGGCGCAGCGCCTCAGCGCCGCCGGGCATGTAGACGCGCATGGCATGGGGCAGGAGACGGCGCTTCTCGCGGGGCTGATGCGCGGGGCGGTATAGACAGCGCGGAGGCGCGCTCCTAGGCTGCGGCGATTGCCACCGAGGAGCGCATCTCATGAAACTTCTGACCGGCCCCACATCCCCTTTCGCGCGCAAGGTCGCCGTCGTGCTGCACGAGCTCGGCATGGCCGAGCAGGTCGAGATGCAGGTGGTCACGACCACGCCGATCCGGACCGATCCGGCCGTCGCCGCCGCCAATCCGCTCGGCAAGATCCCGGCTCTGATCCGGGACGAGGGCGGCACGCTCTACGACAGCCGCGTGATCTGCCGCTATCTCGATGCCAAGGCGGGCGGCGCTCTCTATCCCGAAAGCCGGCTTTGGGAGGTGCTGACGCTCGAGGCGACGGGCGATGCGATCATGGATGCGGGCGTTTTGATGATCTACGAAGCGCGGATGCGCCCCGAGGAAAAGCAGTGGGACGGCTGGACCGATGCGCAATGGGCGAAGATCACCGGCGCGATGGACGCGCTCGAGGATCGCTGGATCCCGCATCTGGCCGGACCGCTCGACATGGGTCAGATCGCGGTCGCCTGCGCGCTCAGCTATATCGACTTCCGCCAGGGCCACCGCGAGTGGCGCGATGCGCGGCCAATGCTGGCCGCGTGGCACGGCAAATTCGATCAGCGCCCCTCGATGCAGGCGACGAGGCCCGAATAAGCGAAAGGCCCGGCGCGCAGCACGCACCGGGCCTTTGGGGCCGTCTCCAGCGAGACGCGCTCAGAAGCTGTAGCTGATACCGATATTGACGGCATGGGTTGTCAGCTCGGTGCGCAGTTTGCCATCGGGCTGGCCGGGATCGCCGTCGATCGTGACGTCATTGTCCGACCATGTGATCTGATACTCGCCGAAAAGCGCCCAATCCTCGGTCAGCTCGTATTTCATTCCGGCGATTCCCCGCAGGGCGAGGCCGGTCATCTCATAATCATAGGTACGGTTCGTCGCGCCTGTGGCGAGGATGTCGACATGCGGGATCGCGACACCGATCCCCGCGCCGCCATAGGGCGTGAACTTGCTGCCGCCGAAGACGCCCGGAAACCGCTTCATCACGTTGGCGGTGAAGATGTTGTGCCCATCCGTGAACTCGAGCCGGTCGAAGCCCATGGCCGTGCGGTCCGCGCCGCTGGCATAGGCCTTGGTATGCGTGCCCTCGATGCCGAATCCGAGGTTGCTGGAGGTCCACCACATCGCGCGGCCGCCATAATAGATCGGGGCATCGAAGGGTTTGCCGTCCCAATCGACATTGCGGCCGAACGCGCCCGCGCCATTCGGCAGAAAGCCCGACGCATCGCTGTCGCTCGTGGTCTGCGTGCCGAGATAGAAGCTGAGCTCCAGTTCGGCTGCGGCCGGGGTGGCGGCGGCCAGAGCGGCGACGGCCGCGGCTGATTTCAGAGCTTTGGTCATGAGATGGGTCATCGGCTGGCGCTTTCGGTTTTGGGCGGATTGCCTCTTGGCTCATACACTCAAGGCGCCGCTCTCTCAAGCGTCCCGCCGACCGCCGCATCCCGGCAGGGCATGAAGGACACAGGCGCAATGGTGCGGCGCGACACATCCGCGCCCCGGCCCAATGCGGCGCAATGCGCACTGGACGGCCTGCACAAGCCCCGCTAAAACGCCCTCGGAACGGTTGCAGGCGCCCTGCGGCCTCAAACCCGTATGGGGCCTGCATGAACGGCCCTTGAGAATGGAGTAAACCTCGTGTCCCACGCAGACGATCACGAAGGCACCCGGAGGGATTTCCTCTATTACGCGACCGCCGGTGCTGGCACCGTCGCGGCCGGTGCCGCCATTTGGCCGCTGGTCAATCAGATGAATCCCTCGGCAGACGTTCAGGCGCTCAGCTCGATCCGTGTGGATGTGGGCGGCGTCGAGCCGGGCACGCAGATCACCGTGAAATGGTTGGGCAAGCCCGTCTTCATCCGTCGCCGCACCGAGGCCGAGCTGGCCGCCGCGAATGACGTGGACGTGGACTCGCTCCCCGATCCCATCGCGCGCAACGCCAATATCGAGGGCACCGCGCCCGCGACCGATGCGAACCGCGGCCTTCTGCCCGAGGGCGCCGAGCCCGGAACGGACAGCGAATGGCTGGTCAT
Organism: Roseovarius aquimarinus; assembly: GCF_043661195.1. NCBI lineage: Bacteria > Pseudomonadati > Pseudomonadota > Alphaproteobacteria > Rhodobacterales > Roseobacteraceae > Roseovarius > Roseovarius aquimarinus. The sequence continues at coordinate 121,927 of NZ_JBIHMM010000003.1, read as the reverse complement.
GATGGGCGTCTGCACCCATCTGGGCTGCGTTCCGCTGGGCGATGGCGCCGGCGAATTCGGCGGCTGGTTCTGCCCCTGCCACGGCTCGCATTACGACACCGCCGGCCGGATCCGCAAAGGGCCCGCCCCGACGAACCTGCCTGTGCCCGTCGCCGCCTTCGAAGGCGACTCCACGATCATTCTGGGATAAGGACATAAACTATGGCTGGTATTCCGCACGATCATTACGAGCCGACCTCGCGCGGCGAGAAGTGGCTCTACAAGCGCCTGCCGATCGCGGGTCTGCTTTATGACACATTGATGATTCCGACGCCCAAGAACCTCAACTGGATGTGGATCTGGGGCATCGTCCTGACTTTCTGCCTCGCGTTGCAGATCATCACCGGCATCGTTCTGGTGATGCACTACACACCGCATGTCGATTACGCCTTCGCGTCGGTCGAGCACATCATGCGCAACGTGAACGGCGGGCATTTCATCCGCTATCTGCACATGAACGGCGCCTCGCTGTTCTTCGTGGCGGTTTATGCGCATATCTTCCGCGGTCTCTATTACGGCTCCTACAAGGCGCCGCGCGAGATCACGTGGATCATCGGCATGCTGATCTATCTTCTGATGATGGGCACCGCCTTCATGGGTTACGTGCTTCCGTGGGGGCAGATGTCCTTCTGGGGCGCGACCGTGATCACCGGCCTCTTCGGTGCGATTCCCTTCATCGGCGAGCCGATCCAGACCTGGCTTCTGGGCGGACCGGCTGTGGACAACGCGACGCTGAACCGTTTCTTCAGCCTGCACTACCTGCTGCCCTTCGTCATCGCGGCGCTGGTCGCCGTTCACATCTGGGCCTTCCACACCACGGGCAACAACAACCCGACCGGTGTCGAAGTGCGCCGCACCTCCAAGGCCGAAGCGGCCAAGGACACGGTGCCCTTCTGGCCCTATTTCGTGATCAAGGACCTCTTCGCGCTGGGCATCATCCTGATCGTCTTCTTCGCGATCGTCGGCTTCATGCCCAACTACCTGGGTCACCCCGACAACTACATCGAGGCGAACCCGCTGGCGACGCCTGCGCATATCGTGCCCGAATGGTACTTCCTGCCGTTCTACGCGATCCTGCGCGCCTTCACCGCCGATGTCTGGATCGTGATGGCGGCCAACTGGATCACCGGCGGCATCGTGGATGCGAAGTTCTTCGGCGTGCTGGCGATGTTCGGCGCGATCGCGGTGATGGCTCTGGCGCCCTGGCTGGATACGTCCAGCGTGCGTTCGGGCCGGTATCGCCCGATGTTCAAGTGGTGGTTCGCGCTGCTGGTTCTGGATTTCTTCGTCCTGATGTGGGCGGGGGCCATGCCGGCGGAGGGCATCTACGGTGTGATCTCGCTGATCGCGTCGGCCTACTGGTTCGCGTATTTCCTCGTCATCCTGCCGCTTCTGGGCGTGATCGAGAAACCGCTGCCGCAGCCCGCCACGATCGAAGAAGACTTTGCGGCGCATTACGACGCCAAGACCGGTGGCACCCATACCATCGTCAAACCGGCCGAGTGAGGGCAGTATGATGAACGTGATGTTCCGTAAATTTGGCGCACCCGTCGCCGTGGCCCTGTCGCTGTCCCTCGTGGGCGGCGCAGCGCAGGCGGCGGGCGGAGCGACCCATATCGAGGATGTGGATTTCTCCTTCGAAGGCCCGTTCGGCAGCTTCGATCCGTTGCAGCTTCAGCGCGGTCTCAAGGTCTATACCGAGGTCTGCGCGGCCTGCCATGGCCTGAAATACGTCCCCATCCGCACGCTCAGCGATGAGGGCGGCCCGCTCCTCCCCGAGGATCAGGTGCGCGCCTATGCCGAGCAATACGAGGTGTTCGACGAGGAGATCGACGATTTCCGACCGGCCAAGCCGTCCGATCACTTCCCCGAGTCGGCACTCGAGAATGCGCCCGACCTGTCGCTGATGGCCAAGAAGCGCGCCGGTTTTCACGGTCCTTACGGAACCGGGATCAACCAGCTTCTCAAGGGAATCGGCGGACCGGAGTATATCTACAGCCTGCTCGTCGGATATGAAGAGCCGCCCGAATGCGCGCCCGACGACTTCCCCGGCAGCTACAACACCGCCTTCGGTGCCGGTGGCTATCCCGAGGAGTGCAAGGACGAGAAGGGCTATCCCACCGCTCCGGGAAGCTGGATCGCCATGGCGCAGCCGCTCTATGACGATTCGGTCGAATTCGACGACGGCAGCCCTGCCGATCTGGAGAACGCGGCAAAGGACGTGACCGCCTTCCTGACCTGGACGGCCGAGCCCAAGCTGATGGCGCGCAAATACGCGGGTCTGACGGGCGTTCTCTTCCTGACCGTGCTGTCGGTTCTGCTTTATCTCACGAACAAGCGGATCTGGGCGCCGATCAAGAACAAGCAGAAGGACTGAGGCGCACCGCGCACAGCCTTGAAAGATCGAAGCCCCGCAGGATCATCCTGCGGGGCTTTTTCGTATCGCAAGGCCGGGTCTGTCAGGCGCGGCGCAGGGTGTCGCCATAGCTGATCTTCGGCTCGAGCGCGATATGGCGCGGGGATTGGTCCGCATCCGGCTTCACCCGGTCCGCGATGATCTGCGCGGCCTGGCGCCCGATCTCGGCCCGGCATGCATCCATCGTGGCGAGCTGCCGGGGCAGGCCCTTGAGCAGATCGAGACCGTTGAAGCCGGCGAGGCCGATCTGATGCGGAATGTCATAGCCCTGCTCGAGCAGCCACAGAAGACCGCCGGCACCGATCATGTCGTTGGAGTAATAGAGAAAATCGAGTTCAGGGTCGCGTTCGAGCATGGCTTGCGTCATCTCGCGCCCTTTCAGAAGCGCCGAGCCGCCCGAGTAGAATTCACGCTCGGCGATCTCCACGCCCGCCTTGCCCAGAACGTCCGTCAGCCCCTCGAAGCGTTTGCGCGCGCGGTGGTCGCGCGGCATCGTCGTGCCCATGAAGCCGATGCGCCGATATCCGCCCTTGAGGATGGCGCGGCCCATCTGCTCGCCCGCGCGGCGATGCGAGATCCCGACGACCGAATCGACGGGCGTGCCGTCCACATCCATGATCTCGACCACCGGAATGCCGGAGGCACGCAGCATCGCGCGCGAGGCTTCGGAATGCTCCAGCCCCGCGATGATGACGCCCGAGGGCCGCCACGAGAGCATCTCGTAGAGGACTTTCTCCTCCTTCTCGCGGGTGTAGTCGGTCAGGCCCATCACGGGCTGCAACTCGGTTTCGGCAAGGACGTCATTGATACCCATCATGACCTCGGGAAAGACCATGTTGGCCATCGACGGCACGATCACGGCCACGAGGTTGACCCGGCTCGAGGCGAGCGCGCCCGCGATCTTGTTGGGCACGTAGCCGAGCGCCTTGGCACTGGCCAGAACGCGCTGTCGGGTCGCGTCCGAGACGTCGCCGCGATTGCGAAGAACGCGGCTCACGGTCATTTCCGAAACGCCCGACGCCTCGGAGACGTCGCGCAGGGTAAGGGTGCGGTTGGGTGTCTTGGTCAATCCGGAAATCCCGATGAATGCGCCGAAGGCTACCGCGAACGGACGCGCCATATCAAGCGGCTTGCCCGCCACGCGCGCTGAGGGCGCATTCCCCGATGACAAGCCCGCGCCCCCGCGTTATTCAGTCCGCGCTGGCCCCGTGGCTCAACTGGATAGAGCAGCCCCCTCCTAAGGGGCAGGTTGCAGGTTCGAATCCTGCCGGGGTCACCATGCACACCGCCAGCGCCCTAGAGATACCCTTCGCTGCGAAAGCTCAGCTCGCAGGATTTGCCGATGATGAGATGGTCGTGGAGCGTGATGCCCATGACTTCGGCGGCGCTCTTGATCTTCTGTGTCATGACGATATCGGCCTCGCTGGGCGTGGGATCGCCCGAGGGGTGGTTGTGCACGAGGATCAGCGCCGAGGCGTTGAGTTCGAGCGCGCGTTTGACCACCTCGCGCGGATAGACGGGGACATGATCGACCGTCCCGGTCGCCTGCGCCTCGTCGGCGATCAGCGTATTCTTCGTGTCGAGAAAGAAGAGCCGGAACTGTTCCGTATCGCGATGGGCCATCGTGGTGTGGCAATAGTCCAGCAGCGCGTCCCATGACGAGATCACCTGCCGCCGCATCACGCGCGCGCGGCTGAGGCGCCGGCTCGCCGCCTCGACGATCTTGAGCTCGACGATCACGGCCTCGCCGACGCCATTGACAGCCTCGAGCCGGGAGGGGGGCGCGGAGACGACGCCGTTGAAATCGCCGAACATGTCGAGCAAGGCGCGCGCCAGCGGCTTCACGTCGCGGCGCGGGATGGCGCGGAACAGCACCAGCTCCAGGAGTTCGTAATCGGGCATGGGATCGGCGCCGCCCTGCATGAACCGCGCGCGCAGACGCGCGCGGTGATCGCGGATATAGGACGGAAGCGCTGCACCGGGGCGCTCAGGCCCCTCCGCCTTGTCGCCGCCGAAGAGGGGCAGGGCCGCCTCGTTGAAATGGGTATATCCGCTCATGCGGTCAGGATGCCGCAGAAGTGCTTAACAGGGCGTTAAAGGCGCTCAGGCTTCGCCCCAGCCACCCCCGCCCGGCGTCTGCATTCCGAAGACGGCGCCCGCCTCCAGCTCGATCTCGTCGCATCCCTTGAGATCGCGCCGCGTCCCGTCGGCAAGCTCGGCCCAGTTGAGGCCGACCGCGCCCGGCAGGCCACCCTCGACGCCGAAGGGCGGCACGTCGCGATGCGAGCAGAGGGTCGTGACGGTAACGGGCTCCAAAAAGCGCATGCGGCGCAGCACGCCGTCGCCGCCCCGCCATCTGCCCGCCCCGCCCGTGCCATGCCTTATGCCGAATTCTTCCAGCCGCACCGGGAAGCGTTTCTCGAGGATCTCGGGATCGGTCATGCGGGTGTTGGTCATGTGGCTCTGTACGGCATCGCAGCCATCGAATCCCGGCCCCGCGCCGGTGCCGCCCGCGATCGTCTCGTAATTCTGGAATGCGTCATTGCCCCAGATGAAATTGTTCATCGTCCCCTGGCTGCCCGCGATGACGCCGAGCGCGCCGTAGAGCGCGTTGCACATCGCCTGGCTCACCTCGGTATTGCCCGAGATGACCGCCGCCGGATGCACCGGGTTCAGCATCGAGCCCTCGGGCACGATGATGCGCAGCGGCTTGAGGCAGCCCTGGTTCAACGGAATGTCCGCGCCCACGAGCGTTCGGAAGACGTAGAGCACCACCGCGTCGCAGATCGAGCGCGGCGCGTTGTAGTTGCCCGAATGCTGGGGCGACGTGCCGGTGAAGTCGATCACCGCCTCGCGCGCGTCGTGGTCCACCCGGATTGAGACACGGATTTCGGCGCCGTGGTCCATCGGATAGAGGAACGCGCCATCGGCGAGCTTGTCGATGACCCGGCGCACGGCGGCTTCGGCATTGTCCTGAACATGGCCCATATAGGCCCGCACGACATCTAGGCCATAGGTCTCAATCACGCCCATTAGAGCCTGTTTTCCGGTCTCGTTCGCGGCCACCTGCGCCTTGAGATCGGCCATGTTCTGCGCGACGTTCCGGCAGGGATAGCGCCCACCGCGCAGGACCGCCCCAGCCTCGGCTTCGAGGAACTCGCCGCCGCGCACGAGCTGCACATTGTCGATCAGAACGCCTTCTTCCTCGATATGGGTGCTGTCGGGCGGCGCGCTTCCGGGGGTGCGGCCGCCGATATCGGCATGATGCCCGCGGCTCCCCAGCCACATGACGGGCTTGCCCTCGTCGAAAAGCGGCGTGATGACGGTGACGTCTGGCAGATGAGTGCCGCCGTTATAGGGCGAGTTGAGCATGAAGGCATCGCCGGGCCGCGCGTCGGGGTTTAGGCGCATGATCGTCTTGACGCTGTCGGACATGGAGCCGAGATGCACCGGCACATGGGGCGCATTGGCCACCAGATCGCCCTTCGCATCGAAGATGGCGCAACTGAAATCGAGCCGTTCCTTGATGTTCACGGACCACGAGGTATTGGCCAGCGTCGCGCCCATCTGATCGGCAACGGACATGAAGAGGTTGCCCATGACCTCGAGCAGGATCGGATCGGCCTCGGTCCCGGCGACTTCGCCGCGCAGTGGTGCGTGACGCTCGATGACGAGATTGGCGCGTGCGTCGAGCCGCGCGGTCCAGCCCGGCTCGATCACGTTGGTGCCCGTGGGTTCGGTGACGATCGCGGGGCCCTTGATGGCGGCACCGGCGTTCAGCGCCGCGCGGTCATGGATCGGGACGCGTCGCCAGTCGCCCTTCTCGTAGACCGGCACATGGGCGAGCGGGGCGCCGTCGCCATCGGGCGGCGTCAGCGCGATATCCTCGCGCGCGGCGCCGCTCGATTCGACGCTGACCATGTCGATGATGATGTCCCGCCCGGGCGAGACGAAGCCGTAACGCTTCTTATGTGCGGTCTCGAACAACTCGCGGGCGGTGGCCTCGGTGCTGCCTTCCACAGGGATCGCCTGATGCGATCCGTCATAGCGCAGATGCAGGCGGTGCGCGGCGGCGGCTTCGGTGCCGCCCTGCGCCGCGACCTCGGCCAAAGTCTCCTCTGCGAGGGCCTCGACCGTCTCCATTGCGCGCGCGTACTCCCCAAGGGGCAGATCGATCTGCGCCTCCTTCATCGCGGTGATCGGCGCAAGGCCCATGCCGTAGGCCGAGAGCACCCCGGCATAGGGATGCACCAGCACGCGGGTCATGCCCAGGGCGTCCGCCACGCCGCAGGCATGTTGCCCGCCTGCGCCGCCGAAACACTGCAGCGTGTAGCGCGTGACGTCATGGCCGCGCTGCACGCTGATCTTCTTGATCGCGTTGGCCATGTTCTCGACCGCGATCCGCAGAAATCCCTGCGCGATATCCTCGGGCTTGCGCGGCGCCTCGCCCGTGGCCGCGGCAACCTCTTCGGCCAGGGTCTCGAACTTGGCGCGCACGACCTCGGCATCGAGCGGCTCGGCCCCGGTCTCGCCGAAGACTTGCGGGAAATGATCGGGGCTCAGCTTGCCCAGCATGACGTTGCAATCGGTGACGGTGAGCGGGCCACCCCGGCGATAGCAGGCGGGGCCGGGATCGGCCCCCGCGCTTTCGGGGCCGACCTGAAAGCGCCCGTCCTCGAACTTGCATATGCTGCCGCCGCCCGCCGCGACGGTGTGAATGTCCATCATCGGCGCGCGCATGCGCACGCCCGCTACCTCCGTCTCGAAGCTGCGCTCGTAGTCGCCGGCGTAGTGACTGACATCGGTCGACGTGCCGCCCATGTCGAAGCCGATCAGACGGTCATACCCGGCGGCCTGCCCGGTATGGACCATGCCCACGATGCCGCCTGCCGGACCCGACAGGATCGCGTCCTTTCCCTGAAACCGGCGCGCTTCGGTCAGGCCGCCATTCGACTGCATGAAAAGAAGCCGCTCGCAGGCGGTGCCGAGATCGAGCGCATCCGCCACGCGGTCCACGTAGCGGCGCAGGATCGGCGAAAGATAGGCATCGACGACCGTCGTGTCGCCGCGCCCGACCAGCTTGGCGAGGCGGCTGACCTCGTGGCTCGTGCTCACCTGGGTGAACCCGGTTTCTCGGGCGATTTCGGCCACGCGCGCCTCGTGCTCGGGGTTGAGATAGGCATGCAGACCCGCGATGGCGACGGCGCGGATGCCGGCGTCATGCGCGTCCTGCAGGGCGGCGCGGGCCGCATCCTCGTCGAGCGGGCGGATGACGCGGCCTTCCGCATCGAGACGCTCGTCGAGTTCGGCGACGCGGTCATAGAGCAGATCGGGCCGCATGATGTGCAGATCGAAGAGGCGGGGCCGGGTCTGATAGCCGATCTTCAGAAGATCGCGGAAGCCGCGCGTGATGAGCAGAAGCACCGGCGCGCCCTTGCGTTCGAGTAGGGCGTTGGTCGCGACGGTCGTGCCCATCTTGACCGCTGCGATGCTGCCTTCGGGCAGATCGCGCTGGCCGATAAGTTGCCGGATGCCCTCGACGGCGGCATCCTCGTAGCGCTCGGGATTTTCGGACAGAAGCTTGTGCGTGTGCAGCGCGCCACCCGGATCCAGCGCCACGATATCGGTGAAGGTGCCGCCCCGGTCGATCCAGAATTCCCAACGCTTGTCCATGCGGCCTCCCTTGGTGCGGCGGACAGGTTTGGCGCCGGGGCGGCGAATGTCAACGGGCGCCGGGGGCATTGAAACCGGGCGGGCTTTGCGGCCATATTGCGCGCGACCCTTACCAAGGAGCGGCCCGATGGACCTGCGCAGGATTTCCCACGATTTCAGCGTCTCCCCCCAGATCGCGGCGGCGGATGTGCCCGCCATCAAGGAGGCGGGCTTCAAGTCCATCATGTGCAACCGCCCCGACCGCGAGGATGCGGGCCAGCCCGATGTCGCGGCGATCGAGGCCGCCGCCCGCGCCGAGGGGCTGGAATTCCGCTCCGTCCCGATCGTTTCGGGGCATCTGAGCGAGGGCGACGTCGCGGATTTCCGTGCCGCGCTCGAGGATCTGCCGAAACCGCTGCTGGCCTATTGCCGGAGCGGAACGCGCTGCACGACTCTGTGGAGCATCGTGCAGGTCGGAAACCTGCCCGACGATGCGATCGTCTCGGCCGCCGCCGATGCGGGCTACGACGTGCGTGGGATCGTGGCGCAGATGTCGGGCCGCGCCTGATGGCGGACGCCGCGTCCGAGCCTTGGGGCGCGCTTCTTCCCGAAGGCGGGCGCGTCACGCTCTTCGCCCTGCGCGGGGATGATCTCGAGACGCGGGATCTGGCGCGCGCGGCGGATGCCGAAAGCGTGGCCGGGATCGATCCGGCGCGCCTCGTGACGCTCGACAACAGCGCGCGCGCGGCGCCGCCCGCCGAGATATTGCCCAAGGGCCTGCGCAGCCTCGGAGCGCTCCAGCAGGCCGGGCCAGCCGCGCTCCTGACAGCTGAAGCGCGGGTGCTGATCGCGGGCGCGCTCACCGCCGCGCCGGATTGGGACGGGATCCTTCTCATCCCCGAGCCGGAGGTGACGCATTGGGTGCATGTCAGCGCGCGCGAGGTCGTCAGCTTTCAGGGCGCCGCGACCGGACGGCTCGCTCGCGCCTTCGGTGCCAAAGCCGGCGAGGCCGATACCGGGGCGCTGGACGATACCATGTCGCGCCCCGAGCGGCTGGCCGTGCATCTGAACGCGGCGGCGCTCACCGGCGATCATTCTGCGCTTTGGGGGCATCTTCTGGGTGCGGAGCTGGCCGCGACGCGGGCCTATTGGCTGGGGCAGGGCGTGCGCATCATCGGCGATGCCGAACCCTATGCAGCGGCGCTCGCCGCGCAGGGCGTGATGGCCGAGGCGGTGCCGCGCGCCGGGGCTTGGAGGGCCGGGCTGAGGGCGCTTGGCGCGGCTGCGGGTTTCACCGGCTGAGCGCAAACGGCTCGGCGCACCGCGTCTCGGTTGATCCCAAAGAGAAAAAGGGCCGCGCGAAGCGGCCCTCTCATCGCATGGTGCCAATCACTTCTGCGCGAAAGGCGCGGCGTCCCCCCAAAGAGCACGCACGCGCGCGTCGCGTCCGCAGCCCTCGCGGTAGAGCTTGTAGGCCTCGGCATAGGTCTTGATGCCGAACCGGGTGAAGCGCGTCTCCTGACTCTTGTAATAGTCCTGATGATAATCCTCGGCCTCGTAGAAGGTCGCTTCGGGCAGAACGGGTGTCACAATCTTCTGGCCCAGATCCTTCTCGGCGGCGGTGATCGCCTGGCGCGCGTCCTCGGCGGCGGCCCCATCGGCGAAGATCGCGGTGCGGTAGCTGTCGCCCCGATCGCAGAACTGCCCGCCCGCATCGGTCGGGTCGACCGAGCGCAGGAACATGTGCAGAAGCTGCGGCCGCGAGACCTGATCGGGGTCGTATTTGATCTCGACCGCCTCGTAATGGCCGGTATTGCCGCCCGTGACGTCCTTGTAGGTGGGATTGTCCGTCTTGCCGCCGGTGTAGCCGGAGACGACTTCGCTCACGCCCTTCACCTTCTCGAAATCGGCCTCCACGCACCAGAAGCAGCCGCCCGCGACCACGAGCGTCTCGGTCGCGGCCGCGTGGGCGCGCGAGCCGTTCGCGGCGAAGCCGAGAGCGATGAGGCCGCCGAGGGCAAGGGTTTTGATATTCGACATGATGTCGACCATAGGGATGTCCTCCTCTTTGGGGCCACCATGACCGACGCGCCCGGTGCCGCCAAGCCTGCGAAACACCGCCTCACGCAAGGGTGAGAAAGAGGTGATGGGATGCGCTCAGATCTCGTAGCGCTTGAGGATCTTGTCCACGCGCTGCCCCGAGGCCAGCTCCACGTTCTCGCGGCGCGCGTAATCGCGAAAGCCGCGGCTCTGATAATAGATGAGCCCGCCCTCGTTGTCGGCGCGGATGCTGGCGTTGATCCAGACATAGCCGAGCGCCTTAGCGGCCTTCGCCGTGACCTTGAACAGCGCCGAGCCGATGCCGAGGCCGGTGCGGCCCAATTGAACGAAGGTCGCGATGTCGCAAGCTTCGGGCGGAAGGTGGCTTGTCGGCTCGATATACTGAAAGCCGCGCAATGCGCCCTCGGCGTTCAGCGCGACATGCCATGCGGAGCGGTCCGGGGCGGTCTCCATCATGCCGCCCATGTCGCGCGAGGTGACGGGCCGTGTGTGCGCGGTCGTGCCGCCCTTCTCGATGATCTGGTTGAGAAGCTCGGCCATGGGCGGCGCATCGAGCGGCGTGGCGCGGCGGACGGTGATCACGACATGCGCTCCAAAAGCGCATCGGTGCGCGCGGTGAAGGCCTCGCGTGTCTCCAGCGGCGGGCGCAGGCGGATCTCGAGCCCTTCCATCATCGCGGGATCGGGGCGCCCGAAGAAACGGTCGGCCTCGCCGGTCTCGAAGCCAGCGATGCGCGTGGCCTCCATCCACGCGCTGATCCTGTCGGCGCGCTTGATCTGTTTCTTGACGGTCGCGGGGATCGCGGCGGGCAGGCCGAAGCGGATGTGGATCGCCGCCATGAGCCGCTCGTCCAGCGCGTCATAGCCGGGGCCGACCGCGCTCTTGACCGGCGAGATCATGTCGCCGATCACGTATTCGGGCGCATCGTGCAGCAGCGCCGCCAGCTTCCACCGGGCGGGCGCGGCGGGGCTGATGCGGCCGAAGATCTCCTCGACCAGCAGCGAATGCTCGGCCACGGAATAGGCGTAATCGCCCAGCGTCTGCCCGTTCCAGCGCGCGACGAACGCAAGGCCGTGGGCGATGTCGCCGATCTCGATGTCCATGGGTGTCGGGTCCAGCAGATCGAGCCTGCGCCCCGACAGCATCTTTTGCCATGCACGCGGTTGAGCCATGATGCGCCTCTCGCTAGTCGCCCTCCGTCCTCTCTAGCGTCCGCCGCCCGGGTATTCCAGCATTGCCGCATGGGCGGGCGGGTGCTATCTGCCCTCCAACCCGTTATTCGAGGAGCCGCTCAAAATGGCAAAAGACTACGTCGTCAAGGATATCTCGCTCGCCGCCTATGGCCGCAAGGAACTGGACATCGCCGAAACCGAAATGCCGGGTCTGATGGCGCTGCGCGAGGAATTCGGCGAGGCGCAGCCGCTCAAGGGCGCGCGCATCGTCGGCTCGCTGCACATGACTATCCAGACCGCCGTCCTGATCGAGACGCTGAACGCGCTGGGCGCGGATGTGCGCTGGGCGTCCTGCAACATCTTCTCGACGCAGGATCACGCGGCGGCGGCGATCGCCGAGGGCGGCACGCCCGTCTTCGCGGTGAAGGGCCAGACGCTCGAGGAGCATTGGGATTATCTCGACCGCTCCTTCCAGTTCCCCGAGGGCGCGAACATGATCCTCGACGATGGCGGGGACGCGACGCTCTACGTTCTTCTCGGCGCGCGCGTCGAGGCCGGCGAGACCGATCTGATCGAGGTGCCGCAATCCGAGGAAGAAGTGGCCGTCTTCGCGCAGATCAAGAAGCGCATGAAGGAAAGCCCCGGCTGGTTCACCAAGACGCGCGACGCGATCAAGGGTGTCTCGGAGGAGACGACGACAGGTGTTCACCGTCTTTACGATCTGCACCGCAGGGGCCTGCTGCCCTTCCCGGCGATCAACGTGAACGACAGCGTCACCAAGTCGAAATTCGACAACAAGTACGGGTGCAAGGAATCGCTCGTCGACGGTATCCGCCGCGCGACCGACACGATGATGGCCGGCAAGGTCGCCGTGGTGCTGGGCTACGGCGATGTCGGCAAGGGATCCGCCGCATCGCTGCGCGGCGCCGGTGCACGCGTGAAGGTCACCGAGGTCGATCCCATCTGCGCGCTTCAGGCCGCGATGGACGGCTACGAGGTCGTGCTGCTCGAGGATGTGCTGTCGACCGCCGACATCTTCATCACCACGACCGGCAACAAGGACGTCATCCGCATCGAGCATATGCGCGAGATGAAGGACATGGCGATCGTCGGCAATATCGGCCATTTCGACAACGAGATTCAGGTCGCCAGCCTCAAGAACCACAAGTGGACCAACATCAAGGACCAGGTGGACATGATCGAAATGCCTTCGGGCAATCGTCTGATCCTCTTGTCCGAGGGGCGTCTTCTGAACCTCGGCAACGCGACCGGCCATCCGAGTTTCGTCATGTCCGCCAGCTTCACCAACCAGGTGCTGGCGCAGATCGAGCTTTGGAAAAACGGCGCGAACTACAAGAACGAGGTCTATATCCTGCCCAAGCATCTCGACGAGAAGGTGGCGCGCCTCCATCTCGACCGGATCGGCGTCAAGCTGACGCCGCTCAGCAAGGAACAGGCGGATTACATCGGCGTGACGCCCGAAGGCCCGTTCAAACCCGAGCATTATCGCTACTGATTTCGTCCAAACCCGCGGGAACCAACGGTTTTCCGCCGATAGAGGCAGGACCCTTGGCAGGGTTCTGCCTGTTTTCGTTCGGGGCTGCGCGAGGCGCGGAACCGGAAGGCCATGTTGCGACTTATCGGCTCACATTGCAGCCAAGGAGGATACGACAATGGCTCTCAAGACACTCATGCTGACCGCTGCGACCACGGCCCTCATCGCCGGTGGCGCGATGGCGCAGGACACGACCACAACCGACACCGGCACCACGGCCGAGATGTCGTCGGACGCGACCACGATGGCGCCGGCCTTCACCTCGATCGAGGAGATGACGGTGGGCGATCTGATCGGACAAAGCGTCTACGACCCCAATGGCGACACGATCGGCGATGTCGATTACGTCGTGAGCGCGGGCCGAAGCGCGGATGCCGTGATCGGTGTCGGCGGGTTCCTCGGCCTCGGGGAATATACCGTGGCCGTGCCGCTCGGTGATCTCGACTACGATTCGACGCAGCAGATGATCACGCTCGACACGACAAAGGAAGCTCTGAAAGAGCGTCCCGAGTTCGACGAGAGTGGCGCGGAAAGCCTGCCGGACGAAACGCCTCTGGCCGACATGATCGCGAGCGATGATGCATCGGGCGGCAGCACCGCTTCGGGCGACGCCGCGATGGAGGGCGACGCGCCCAAGGAAGGCGATGCCGCGATGGAAGGCGACGCCGCTGCGGAAGGCGATGCCGCTGCCGAGGGTGACGCCGCCGCCGAAGGCGATGCTGCTGCCGCAGGTGATGCGGCTGCTGAAGGCGACACTGCCACGGAGGGCGACGCTGCCGTGGAAGGTGATACCGCCATGGAAGGCGATGCCGCCGCAGAGGGTGACGCCGCTACCGAAGGCGACGCTGCCATGGAAGGTGACGCCGCTGCCGAAGGCGATGCTGCCGAAGGCACGACCGAGGAAGAAACGACGAGCGGATCGTCCAACTAAGCCTATCCAGGCTTTACGATTGCTCCGACCCGCGCCCCCGGCCATGCGAATGGCCGGGGGTTTTTGCCCGTCACTCCGCCCAAGGCGGGCCGATTGCACTTTTTCGTTGAGAAATGCCGCTTACCCGGTAGTCTTCGCCACGAGCGGCGCGTGCCGCTTGGGACATTGGAAAGCGGCACCGCCGCGCATTGACTGGGGGAATTTGAGATGGGCAAACGTGACGATCTGATCGCGCGCTACGCAGAGGATTTGAAGACGAAATGCGGCATGACGCCGGACATGGATCTTCTGACGAAGGTTACGATCGGCTGCGGCCCGTCGATCTATGACGCGGACTCGGCCACGGTGGCCGCAAGCCAGCCCGCCGAGCTCGAGACGGTGAAGAAGAATTTCCTCATCAAGAAACTGGGCCTCGCCGATGGCCCGCAGCTCATGGACGCCATCCATTCGGTGCTGAACACCTATGGCCAGTCCGAGCGCAACAAGTATCGCGCGGTGGTCTATTACATGCTGACCAAGCATTTCGGCAAGGAGAGCGTCTACGCCTGATCCGGCGAGACGCTCGGCAGACCCGCGCCCGCCATCCGCGATGGCGGGCGTTTTTCCTTCTATGGTTTTCCAAAACCGCTGCTCTAGATACAAGTCCTGACACCGCAGCAGGCAGGGAGCCGCAGCATGACACATCACACCGGCAAATTGGTGGTCGCGCCGAACCGCGACGATGCGCAGGACGCGCTCGCAGTGCTGCGCCGCTGGGCTGCGGCGGCCACCCCCGAGGAAGTGGCGGATCTCGACCCGCAGATCGCGCGGCTTTTGCCGCGCGGCGAGGTATCGAACTATCCCGCGCTCTCGCGCATCTATCCCGACACGTTCGAGGCCGATGCCGCCTATCGCAAGACGATGCCCGATCTTCAGAACGGTCCCGCCTCGCTGATCCGTGGCGCGCATCAGCAGCTTCAGCATGTCGGCATTTCCAACTTCCGTCTGCCCATTCGGTTCCACACGCGCGACAACGGCGATCTGACGCTTGAGACCTCCGTGACGGGCACCGTCAGCCTCGAGGCGAACAAGAAGGGCATCAACATGTCCCGGATCATGCGCAGCTTCTACAAGCATGCCGAGAAGACGTTCAGTTTCGAGGTGATCGAATCGGCGCTCGACGACTACATCTCGGATCTCGGCAGCGTCGATGCGCGCATCCAGATGCGGTTCTCCTATCCGGCCAAGGTGCGCTCGCTGCGCTCGGGGCTCGAGGGTTATCAGTATTACGACATCGCGCTCGAGCTGGTCGAAAGCGGCGGCGTGCGGCGCAAGTTCATGCATCTCGATTACGTCTATTCCAGCACCTGCCCCTGCTCGCTCGAGTTGAGCGAGCATGCGCGGCAGGCGCGCGGACAGCTTGCCACGCCGCATTCGCAGCGCTCGGTGGCCCGGATTTCGGTCGAGGTGTGCTGCAACGATTGCCTCTGGTTCGAGGATCTGATCGAGCTTGCCCGCGCCGCCGTGCCGACCGAGACGCAAGTGATGGTCAAGCGCGAGGACGAGCAGGCCTTCGCCGAGCTCAATGCCGCCAACCCCATTTTCGTCGAGGACGCGGCGCGCCTTTTCTGCGAGCGTCTGCTGGCCGACGAGCGGATCGGGGATTTCCGCGTGGTGGCGAGCCATCAGGAAAGTCTGCACAGCCATGACGCGGTCAGCGTCCTGACCGAAGGCGAGACCTTCGCGGCCCAGAGCCTCGATCCCAAGCTTTTCTCGACGCTTTTCCACACCGGCTGAGCGTGGCCGCCGCGGCGTCGATCGGCGGAAAAGCGTTCAAGGGCGAGGCGCGGCGCCTTGCCGCTTGGTCAAGCGGCACACGTCATGCGATAGTGAGGTAGTTCCACCCTCTGCCAAGGGAGACGCCCATGCCCCGCTTCAAGAAAAATCCTGATTATTCGGATGCCGGTATCACGCTGATGTCGCAGGTTTTCGAGCATCAGATGCGAATCGCCCAGATCCTCGGCGCCGCCGCCTTCTCGGGCAATCCGTTCTTCATGCGGCCGGCGGTCCCGCGCGCCAAGGAAAGGGCCATGCCCTGCAAGGCCGAGGGCGCGCGCGACGCGGTCAAGCATTCCCGGTCCATGCCCGTCTGACGGACGGGCCCTAGGTCAGCCGCGCCAGACGGTTTCCGCCAGCGGCCCGGCGAGATCGGGCGTCGCGGGCAAAAGAGGCGGGCGCAGATTGAGCCAGCGCGCGTCGCCGGTCTCTTGCGCCTTGAGCGCCTTCAATCCCGGGATCAGCCCGCCGGAAAAGACTGCGGCGCGGTGCGCGTCGATCTGCGGCTTCAACGCCTCGGCGCCCGCCGCATCGCCTGCGCGGGCCAGATCGTAGAGTCGGCGGATGCCCGCCGCGTTCGAGTTGCAGCTTGCCGAGATGCAGCCGCCGCCGCCGAGCGCCATCGCGTCCAGCATCGCGCCTTCGCTGCCGGGAAAGACCGATATGCCCGGCGCCGCCTCGATCACCGCGCGGGTGTTGTCCCAATTGCCCGAGCTGTCCTTGAGCGCCGTCACGACCTCGGAGAACGCCTCATTGAGCCGCGCGGCGAGGGCTGGGGTGAAGCCGATCCCGGCATATTGCGGGATATGGTAGAGGCAGATGGTGAGCGCATCGCTGCCCACATTCTCGATCAGCAGGCTGAAATAGCGGTAGAGACCTTCCTCGCTGGCGGTGACGAAGAAGAAGGGCGGCAGCGTCATCACCGCGCGGCAGCCCAGTTCGACCGCATGGCGGCTGAGCGCCGCCGTTTCTTCGAGATTGCACAGACCGGTGCCGGGCATCAGTTGATCGGCGCGGGCGGCACCGCTCGTCACCAGAAGCTCGACCAGACGCATCCGCTCGGCGACGGAATGGCTGAGCGCCTCGCTCGTCGTGCCGAACGGCGAGAGGTAATGCGAGCCTTGTGCCAGACAGTGCCGCGCGTGATCGACATAGAGATCGTCGGCGACGGTGAAATCGTCGTTGAAGGGCGTCAGCAGCGGCGTGACGATACCGGCGAGGCGTTCGGTCATGTGAGGGACTTTCGCAATAGGTTACACCGCATCCAGAGCCTGCCGGATATCGGCGATCAGATCCTCTTCATCCTCTATGCCCACCGACAGGCGCACAAGGCCCGGCGTGATGCCGAGCGCGGCTTTCTGATCGTCCGGGAGGCGCTGATGCGTCGTCGTCGCCGGATGGGTGATGATGGATTTCGTATCGCCCAGATTGTTCGAGATGAGCACGATTTCGAGCGCGTTGATGAAGCGGAACGCCTCGGCCTGCCCGCCCAGATCGAGCGCGACGACCGTGCCGCCCTTGCCCATGAGGCGCGACGTCAGCTCGTGCTGCGGATGGCTCGGATGGCCGGGATAGATCACGCGGCGCAGCTTCGGATGGCCCTGCAACGCCTCGGTCAATGCGGTCGCGCCCGCCACCTGCGCGCGCACGCGCAGATCGATCGTCTCGAGACCCTTGAGCATGACCCATGCCGTGAAGGGCGACATCGAGCCGCCGGTATGTTTCATGTAGGGCTCGACCGTGCCGCGGATGAACTCCTTCGTTCCGAGGATCACGCCGCCGAGCGCGCGCCCCTGCCCGTCGATATGCTTGGTCGCGGAATAGACCACGACATCGGCGCCCTGTTCGATCGCGCGCGAGAAGACGGGCGTGGCGAAGACGTTGTCGACCACGACGGTCGCGCCATGCGCATGGGCGAGCCTCGCCACCGCCTCGAGATCGACCACCTCGAGTGTCGGATTGGCGATCGTCTCGAAGAAGACGGCGGTGGTATCGGGCCGGATCGCGGCCTCCCACTGGCCGAGATCGGTGCCGTCCACGAAGGTCACCTCGACCCCGTAGCGCGTCAGAACCTCGCTGAGGACATAAAGGCAGGAGCCGAACAGCGCGCGCGCCGCCACGACGTGATCGCCCGCCTTGAGCATCGACGTCAGCGCACCCGAGACGGCGGCCATGCCGCTGGCGGTGGCGAAGGCATCCTCGGCACCTTCGAGCATCGCGATGCGCTTTTCGAACATCGACACGGTCGGGTTGCCGTAGCGGGCATAGATGAACTCGTCCGGCCCGGTCTGGATGAAGCGCGCCTCGGCGGCCTCGGCGCTGTCGTAGACGAAGCCCTGGGTGAGGAAGATCGCCTCGCTCACCTCGCCCCATCCGCTGCGCGCGGTTCCGCCATGCACGAGCGCCGTGCGTTTCTTCCACTCGTTTGTCATGTCTTCGACCTCCGGGCCATCGCCCCTGAAAACCCCCGAGCCGGTCATGCGAAAAGGGGGGCCTTTTCCGTGACCTTTTAGCGAATTCTTTAACGTGGTTCGCAATCCGGTAACAAATCACCACGGATCCGCGAATATCCCGCCGCCGCGTTCACGTCAACTGGCGGAGCCTCCGGCGGGGATATTTGACGCAAGAAGAAAACGGCCTCACTCCTTCGGCTCGGACTTGTAGGCCTCGAAGAGTTTCGACTGCGTGATGAAGAAGATGAAGATCGCGGCGGTCAGGCCGAAGGTCTTGAAATAGACCCAAGTCTCCTCGGACTGGGTGCGCCAGACGATCTCGTTCAGGAGCGCGAGACCGAAGAAGAAGAGCATGAGCCGGCGCGTCAGGATGATCCATCCCTCGCGCGTCAGGGGCAGGACGGTATCCATCAGGCTTTGCAGGTAGGAGCGGCCCTGCAACAGCCCGGCGCCGAGGATGCCGCCGAAGAGAAGGTAGATGATCGTCGGCTTCATCTTGAAGAACTTGGGATCGTTGAACCAGACGCTGAGCCCGCCGAATACGGTGATGAGGATCGCCGTCAGCACCTGCATCCGCGACAGGTGACCCGTCAGTGCCCAGAGAATGCCGATGGAGACGAGAAATACCGGGATGAAGCCGGCGGTGACGACGATGAAGCCGTCATACTCGTTGCCCGCGATGGTGAAGACCCGGTCCTTGAGCCAGAGATACGCCACGAAGAAGGCGAGGATCGGCCCGAGTTCGAGCGCGGTCTTGAGCCCGCCATTGATCTGTTTCTCGCTCATGTATCCTCCAAAGGGCCTAGCCGCCCATCTCAACTATCACGGCGCCCGCCGCGATCAATGCCATCAATGCCGTTCGACGGGGTCCGACCGTCTCCCCGAGGAAGAGCCAGCCGATCAGCGCGGCGAAAACCGCCGATGTCTCGCGCAGGACCGCCGCCTCGCCCACGCTGTCGAGCCGCGTGGCAAGCAGGATCGCGCCGAAGGAGAAGAAGGCAACGATCCCGCCGATCACGCCGCGCAGCATGAGCGGGCCGGGCGCCGGCGGCGCCTCCATGCGCCGCCAGCGCCCGAGCGCGATCAGGGCCATCACCCAGCCGTCGATGAAGAAGAGCCAGGCGAGGAAGGTGAAGGGATCGGCCGTGGCGCGGATGCCGTAGGCGTCGAAAGTGGTGTAGGCCGCGACCAGAAGCCCGGTCATGAAGGCCAGCGCAAGCGCCGCGGGCAGCGTGTCGCGCGCCGCATCGAGCGTCGCGAGGTTGTAGGCCGCAAGGCCGAAGATGCCCGAGAGCAGCACCGCGACGCCCATCCATTGCACCGCGTTGAACGTCTCGCCGAAGATCAGATAGGCACCGATCACCGTGAAGAGCGGGCCGGTGCCGCGCACCACCGGATAGACGACGGTGAAGGCGCCCCGCGAATAGGCCATCGCCTGCAAGAGCTTGTATCCCGTGTGGATCACCCAGGCGAGCGCGAAGATCGGCCACATATGCGGCTCGGGCCAAGGCACGACGAAAAGCGCGAAGGGCGCGGCCATGACGCAATAGCTGAAATCGATCGCGCCGCGCGTGAGCCAGGGATCGTGCCGCCCTTTCTGGAGCGCGCCGAAGGCGGCGTGCAGGATCGCCGCCATCACCGCCAGAGCGAGGGCGAGCTGATGGCCCGCCGCGGTGCCCTCGAGCGAGAGGAGCCACGCGCTCATGCCGCGCGCCTTGCGGAACCGGGGCGCGCGCCCGCGGGTTTCCGCCCCATTGCCGGGAGACGTGCGATGCTCGAGATCATTCTGAACGAATTGAACGGGACTTTCGCGGCGGTGCCGCCAGTGATCGCGGGCATCCGCCTGACAGCGGCACTGATCCTCGGCGGCGTGATCGGGATCGAGCGCGAATGGCGCGACAAGCCCGCGGGGCTGCGCACGCACATGCTCGTGTCGATGGCCGCGTGCCTTTTCATCATCGTGAGCCAGCAGCTGGCCGCCATGCCTTTCGGTGATGTGGATGCGCTGCGCGTCGATCCCTTGCGCCTGATCGAGGCGGTGACGGCGGGCGTCGCCTTTCTCGCGGCGGGGATCATCTTCACGTCGGGCGGCAAGGTGCGCAACACGACCACCGGCGCGTCGATGTGGCTCGCCGGGGGGATCGGGCTCGCCTGCGGGTCGGGGCAGATGCCGCTCGCGGCGCTCGCGACCGGGATCGTCGTCACCGTGCTCGCCCTCGTGCGCCTTCTGGGCCGGAGCATCGGGCCCGGACCCGAGTGATCATCCCGCGTCGAGCCCGGTAAGTGCCGCCGCGAATTCCTCGGGATCGAAGGGGGCGAGGTCGTCGATCTGCTCGCCCACGCCGATGGCGTGGATGGGCAGGCCGAACCTGTCGGCGAGCGCCACCAGAACGCCGCCGCGCGCCGTCCCGTCGAGCTTGGTCATCACGAGGCCAGACACGTCCGCGAGCTTCTGGAACGTCTCGACCTGGCTGAGCGCGTTCTGGCCGGTGGTCGCGTCGAGCACCAGCAGCGTGTTGTGCGGCGCACTCGGGTCCTTCTTGCGGATGACACGGACGATCTTGGCCAGCTCCTCCATCAGATCGGCACGGTTCTGGAGGCGCCCGGCGGTGTCGATCATCAGAAGATCGGCGCCGTCGCGTTCGGCCTGCTCCATCGCGTCCCAGGCGAGCGACGCGGGATCGCTGCCCTCGGGCGCGGTCATGACGGGCACGCCCGCGCGCTCGCCCCAGATCTGAAGCTGCTCCACGGCGGCGGCGCGGAACGTATCGCCCGCCGCGATCACGACCGATTTGCCCGCCGCGCGGAACTGGCTCGCCAGCTTGCCGATGGTCGTGGTCTTGCCCGATCCGTTGACGCCGACGACCAGCACCACCTGCGGCTTGTTGGGATAGAGCGGCATGGGCTTGGCCACCGGCTCCATGATGCGGGCGATCTCCTGCGCCAGAAGCTCTTTGATCTCGCGCGCGGAGAGGCGCTTGCCCATGCGGCCCTCGGCCATGTTGGCGGTCACCCGGAGCGCGGTGTCGACGCCCATGTCGGCGGTGATGAGCAACTCCTCGAGCTGCTCGAGCATGTCGTCGTCGAGCGCGCGGCGCGGCGCCGAGGTGGACTCGCGGCCCAGAAGGCGGCCGAGGAGGCCGGGCTTCGCCGTGTCCGCCGGGCGCGTCTCCTCGACCGGGATCTCGATCGGCGTCGGGGTGGGTGCGGGCCGCGCGGGCTCGGTCGGGATTTCGGCCGGGATTTCGGACGGGGGCGGCGCGGGCGTTTCGCTGACCGGCGGGGGGATTTCCTCGGGGCGCGGTGTGGGTGTCGCGACAGGCTCGGGGCGGGACGGCGCTTCGGGCCGCGTGTCCGCCTCGCCGCCTTCCTCGACGATGGCGTCGAGACCTTCGTCCAGTTTGGACGACGAGCTGAAGAGCTTTTCCTTGAGTTTCTTGAAAAACGCCATGTCGCCTCCGCCCTTTGCCGGTTGCGTCCATCTAATCGCCTTGGCGCGAAGATGGAAGGGACGCGGCAACGCGGGCGGCGCATGTGCTTTTCCCATGCAGTGCGCGGGTGGTTGAGGTATCAACTTTGGGAAGAGGTCACTTCGGCGCGGGGGGCGGCATGATCTGGTTTGCGGGCGCGACGCTCTTGCCGATGGCGATGGTGCTTGCCGGCGCTGTCTGGGGCGGTCCATGGCCCTACGCGGCGCTCACCTACATGACGGTTCTCTCTTTCGTGATGGACCGCCTGATCGCCGCCGCGCCGGATGCGCCCGAGGAGGGCGCGGAATTTCCCGCGGCGCCGCGCCTTCTGGCGCTCTTGGGGCTTTTGCATTTCGCGGTGCTCGTGGCTGCGGTCTGGGCGGTGGCGGGGCAATCGGGGCTGAGCTGGCCCGCCCGCCTCTGCCTCGGGATCGCGGCGGGGCTGATCTTCGGCCAGATCGCGCATCCTGCGGCGCATGAGCTGATCCACAAGCGGCCCCGCGCGCTGCGCCTTCTGGGGCGGCTGGTGTATAGCAGTCTTCTGATCGGGCACCACGCGAGCGCGCATCTTCTGGTGCATCACGCCCATGTCGGCAGCGACAGGGATCCCAGCAGCGCGCGGCGCGGCGAGGGGTTCTATCGCTTCGCGCTGCGGGCGGGGTTCGGCGGGGCGCGGGCGGGCTGGCACGCCGAGACTGCGATGCTCCGCCGTGCGGGTCGCCCGCTCTGGAGACATCCCTATCTTCTCTATGTCGCGGTCGGGCTGGGGTGCGGTTGCATCGCGGCGGCGCTCGGAGGGATCGGCGGTGTGCTCGGCTATGTCGCCATGTGTCTCTATGCGCAGATGCAGATCCAGATGTCGGATTATGTGCAGCATTACGGTCTGAGGCGGCGACGGCTGGAGGGCGGCGCGCTCGAGCCTGTTGGGCCGGGGCATTCGTGGAACGCGCCCCAGCGGTTCTCGTCGGCGCTCACGCTGAACGCGCCGCGCCATTCGCATCATCATGTCTCGCCGGGAACGGACTTTCCGGCGCTGCGCCTCGAGCGCGGGCACATGCCGATGCTGCCCTACCCGCTGCCGGCGATGGCGGCGCTGTCGCTGGTCCCGCCGCTCTGGCGGCGTGTGATGGACCGGCGGCTGGACCGCTGGGAGGCACGGCAGGCGGCGCCGCGCTGATCCTTGCGAAGGGGCTGGCGGCGCGGTCCGGCCCGTGGCATCGTGGCTCCATGCGTATCCTTGCCGCCACCCTCGCCGCCCTTCTTGCCCCGACGCTCGCGCTGGCCGCTATGACCGCCGAGGAGTTCGATGCCTACACCAAGGGCAAGACCTTCGTTTACGGATCGGGCGGCGCGGCCTACGGGATCGAGCAATATCTCGACAATCGTCAGGTGCGCTGGGCCTTCGTCGAGGGGGAGTGCCAAGAGGGCGAATGGTACGAGCAGGACGGAATGATCTGCTTCGTCTACGACACCGAACCCGATCCGCAATGCTGGACTTTCGAGAAGGGCGAGACGGGACTCATCGCACGGTTCGAGAACGATCCGGACGCGGTCGAGCTCTACGAGGTCGGGCAGAGCGACACGCCGCTCCAATGTCCCGGCCCGGATGTGGGCGTCTGACGCGCGTCAGATCCGCAGGAAGGGTTGTGCCGCGCGGGCGACCCAGCTGTTGAATTTCAGCGGTGCGTCCGTGACGGCCAAGCAGATGCAATCCTCACCGATATCGGCGATGGGCGTATGCTCTAGATCCTCGGTCGCGATCTCGATATCGCCGCGCGCGAAGCGATCGTCCGCGTCCATGAAGGCGCCTTGCAGCACCAGGGTGAGTTCCATGCCCTTGTGCCCGTGATCGGGCACGGCGGCACCGGCGCGGATATGCAGAAGACGGGCCGTCGCCTCACCCTTGATGGGCAGGATCGCCTGGCGCACGCCCATCCCGACCGAGCGCCATTTGACAGCCTCGAGATCGCCGCCGACGTAATCCTGAAGCGGCGGAGGAAGCACGCCAGCGCGGCGAGGAGCGGAGCGCGCGGCGCGCGGCTCGACCGGCTTGCCCTTGGCGGCGGCCAGGGCTGCGGCCATGCTGCCTTGGGACATTTCCGGAAGCTCCGACTGCTCGAGCAAGGCGCCACCGACGCTGTCGAACGCGCCGAGGCGCGCCCGGCACTCGTCGCAGAGCGATACATGCGTGGCGACGGCGAGGCTGAACGCTTCGGAAAGGTTGCCCGAGGAATAGGCCATCAGCAGGCTGTCGGTCAGGTGATGTGCGATCTTGTTGGTCATGGCGTTCTTCATTTCATCGTATGGCGCAGCCGGTCGAGGGCGAGCCGGATGCGGGATTTGATGGTGCCGAGGGGTAGTCCCGTCTTCTCGGCGATTTCGGAATGGCTGAGATCGCCGAAATAGGCGGCCTCGATCAGCGTTTTCTGTTTGGGCGGAAGCGCCGCGATGGCCTCGGTCAACTGGGCGCTCTCTTGTTCGAGCGCAAGGGCATCGGCCTGATCGGGTTCTTCCTCCGGGCCCCAGGGAATATCCTCGGGTTCGGGCCTGCGGGCCTTGCGCAGCGCGTCGATGCGGCGGTTGCGCGCGATCGTGAAGATCCAGGTGGCGGCGCTGGCGCGGGTCGGATCGAAAAGATGCGCCTTTTGCCAGAGTGTCGCCATCACATCCTGCGCGCATTCCTCGGCCAGCGTGGGGCTGGCGCCGGACTTCATCAGGAAGCCTTTGATGCGGGGCGCGAAATGCCCGAAGATTTCGGCGAAGGCGGCCTCGTCCGCGTCGTCGCGGATGCGGGCGATCAGGGCGATCCATCGGCCGTTTTCGGTGTTCCGGTCGGATTCGGGCCGGTCTGAGGGCAATTCGACGTGTCCTGACTTCTTCGGTGTAGGCGCAAGCGAACGCATCGCGTCCACGGCAATCGGGCCGCGAAACGATGCCAAGCTATCGCAAGAAGTGTCAATCACGCATTCCATATCGCCATTACGGCAGGAGCGGGCAAATGGATCACTGCCACGTGAAAATACCCGCGATTTCCAAAAAGAGTGACCAAATTTGCATCCGGCGGCGCATTCTGCGCGTAAGCCTCGTTAATCGACACTGAATAGAACGGAACTTCCACCACATGCCATTCGAGTTGCAGACCGCCCCGCGGCGCAAGATCGCCATCGTCGGAGCCGGTATTTCCGGCATGGGGGCGGCCCACCGCCTGTGCGCCGATCACGACGTCACCCTCTACGAGGCCGAGCCGCGCCTCGGCGGTCATGCGCGCACCATCATGGCGGGCAAGCGGGGGGACCAGCCCGTCGATACGGGCTTCATCGTGTTCAACTACGCCAATTACCCGCATCTTGCCGCGCTCTTCGCCGAGCTGGAGGTGCCCGTGGTCAAGAGCGACATGAGTTTCGGTGCCTCCATAGATGGCGGCCGGATCGAATACGGCACGTCCAGTCTCGGCGCAACTTTTGCGCAGCGGCGGAACGCGGCGCGGCCCGGCTTCTTGCGGATGCTGCGCGACATCTTCCATTTCAACGCCAACGCGCTCGAAGCGGCGCGCGGCACGCAGATGAGCATCGGCGATCTGCTCGCGCATCTGCGCACCGGGCCGTGGTTCCGGGACTATTACCTTCTGCCGCTCTCGGGCGCGATCTGGTCCACGCCGCTGGAGAAGATCCTCGATTTCCCGGCCGAGGCGATGATGCGCTTCTTCGACAATCACGCGCTGCTGCGCTACGACGGCCAGCACCAGTGGTACACGGTTCAAGGCGGCTCGGTGCAATACGTGACCCGGCTGGAGGCGCATCTGCGCCGCATGGGCGCGACGTTGCGGCCCGGCTGCCCCGTCGAGGCGGTGGAGCGCACGCCCACGGGCGTTCAGATCAGGGCCGCGGGCGATTGGGAGCATTTCGACGAGGTCGTCATGGCCACGCATTCCGACGACTCGCTGCGCCTTCTGGCCGATCCCACGCCCGAGGAGCGGCGCAATCTCGGTGCCATCGGGTATCAGCCGAACGATATCGTTCTGCATTCCGACAGCTCGATCATGCCGCGCCGGAAGGCCGTCTGGTCCTCCTGGAACTATACCGAGGACCGGGCCAAGAGCGACGCGCGGATCGATCTGACCTATTGGATGAACCGTCTCCAGCCGATCCCGATGGACGATCCGCATTTCGTGACGCTGAACACGACGCGCCAGATCCGCGAGGAGCTCATCCATGACCGCGTGACGCTGCGCCATCCCGTCTACGATCACGCCGCTTTCGATGCGCAGGCGCGGATCGCGCGGATGAACGGCGCGATGAACACATGGTATTGCGGTGCCTGGATGAAGAACGGCTTTCATGAGGACGGGCTGGGAAGCGCCGTTGATGTGGCCGACGCCATCGTGGCGCGCGGGGCATTGGCGGCGGCATGAGCCGCATCGATCATATCGAGGGCCACACCTGGCACGGGCGCAAGGGGGCGGTGCGCAACGCGTTCCGCTATTCCATCGACTACGTGCTTCTGGACGCAGAGGCCGAGGTTTCGGGGCCGCGCCTCTTCGGGCGCAACCGCGCCGCGCTGGCAAGCCTGCATGACACGGATCATGGCGGCCCGCCCCGCGAAGGGATCGGCGCGCCTTGGGTGCGCAAGGTGCTCGACAGCTACCAGTTGCCGCAACCCGCGAAGATCGAGCTTCTAGCGCAGCCGCGCGTTCTCGGCCACGTCTTCAACCCGGTGTCCTTCTGGCTCTGCCGTGACGACGAGGGTGGGCTGCGGCAGGTCATCGCGGAGGTGAGCAACACGTTCGGCGACAGGCACAGCTATCTTTGCCACAAGCCCGACGGCTCGGCGATCACGCCCGAGGACCGTCTTCATTCGGACAAGATATTCCATGTCTCGCCCTTCCAGAAAGTCGATGGCGGGTATGAATTCCGCTTCGATCTGCGCGGGGACCGGATCGGGATCTGGATCGACATGACGGGCTCGGACGGGGGCCTGACGGCGACGCTGACCGGCCCGCGCCGCAAGCTGACGAATGCCGGCATCCTGCGCGCGATGCTGCGCCGCCCCTTCGGCTCGCGGCGGGTGCTGGCGCTCATCCATTGGCAGGCGCTCAAGCTCTGGTGGAAGGGCGCGGCCTATCGCCCCCGGCCCGAGCCGCCCCAGACCGAGGTGTCGCGGTGAGCGCGCCGCGCTTGCCGGCCTTCTCCGTCTTCGCGGCATTTCTGGCGGCGGCCGGTCTGCCGATCTACATCCACGCCCCGAAATTCTACGTCGATGAATACGGCGTGTCCCTGACCCTTCTGGGCACGGTTCTTTTCGCGCTGCGCCTCATCGACGTGGTTCAGGACCCGCTTCTGGGCCGGTTAGCCGCACGCACGCAAGGCTGGCGCGCGCCGAGCGTTCTGATCGCGGGGGCGGCGATGGTGATCGCCATGCTCGGCCTCTTCGCAGTGACGCCGCCCATCGCGCCGGTCTGGTGGTTCGCGATCATGCTGACCGTCGTCTTTTCCGGTTTCAGCTACCTGACCATCTGCTTTTACGCTCAAGGCGTTTCGAGCGCGTCCGCCCTGCCCGAGGCGGGCCATCTGCGCCTCGCCCGCTGGCGCGAGACGGGCGCGCTTCTGGGCATCTGCGCGGCCTCTGTCGCGCCGGTGCTCGTTGGCGGCTATGGTGGCTTCGCGCTCGGTTTCGCGATTCTCGGCGCGGTCGCGCTGGCGGTCATGTGGGGCCAGTGGGGGCGCGCGCCGATTCCGTCCGAAGGCTTCGGCCCGATCCTACGCGACGCCATGTCCCGCCGTCTTCTGCTTATCGCGCTCGTCAACGCGGCGCCGGTCGCCGTCAGCTCGACCCTCTTTCTCTTTTTCGTCGAAAGCCGCCTCGGCGCGCCGGGATGGGAGGGGCCCTTGCTGCTCCTTTTCTTTCTCTCGGCGGCGCTCGCGGCGCCCGCATGGGGCCGCGCGGCCGAGCGCTGGGGCGCCAAGCGCACGCTTCTCGGGGCCATGGTTCTGGCCATCGCCGCCTTCGGCTGGGCGGCGCTTCTCAGCACGGGCGATACATGGGCCTTCGCCGCGGTCTGCGTCGTGTCGGGCGCGGCGGTGGGGGCGGACCTGACGCTTCTTCCAGCCATCTTCGCGCGGCGCATGTCCGAAATCGCACCGGGCGCGAGCGAGGGGTTCGGCCTTTGGTCCTTCGTATCTAAGCTCACGCTCGCGCTGGCGGCGGCGGTGCTGCTTCCGGCGCTCGAGGCGGGCGGCTTCGAGGCGGGCGGGCAGAACGATGCGGCGGCGCTCAGCCTGCTCACGCTTCTTTACTGCGCGGTGCCTTGCGCGCTCAAACTGGTGGCGATCGGCCTTCTGGCCACGACGCCGATGCCCGAAGGGAAAGCCGCATGAACGTGCTTGTCTGGATCATCGTCGGCGCCGCGCTCGGCGCGGCCATCCCGTTTCTGCGCACGCGCCTTGCGGGTTTCATGGGGCAGACGCCCGCGCATTACGCGGGCACCGAGCCTGTGCTGGACCTGCGCGAGCATCTGTCGGGGCGCATCGCCTGCCACGGGGTGATCTACGGCCCGCTCGGGCGCGTCTCTTCGCGCTTCGACGCCGATTTCGAGGGCCGGTGGAGCGGCGATAGCGGCACGCTGGCCGAGCATTTCACCTATGACAGCGGCAACACGCAGGATCGCGAATGGCGCCTCAGGCTCGGCCCGAACGGCACGCTCGAGGCCGAGGCCGACGATCTGGTCGGCGTCGGGCGGGGGCAGCTCAGCGGCGCGTCGCTCGTGCTTCGCTACCGGATACGCCTGCCCGCCGAGGCGGGCGGGCATGTGCTGAGCGTCACCGACTGGATGTATCTCGCGCCCGGCGGAACCATCGTCAATCGCAGCCAGTTTCGTAAATACGGGATCAAGGTCGCCGAGCTGGTGGCCACGATGAAAAAGGTGGACACCGCATGACCGATTGGGAAGGCAAACGCTACTGGATGATCGGGGCGAGCGACGGGCTGGGCGAGGCGCTGGCGCACAAGCTGAGCCGCGCAGGCGCGGAATTGATCCTGTCGTCGCGCAGCGAAGACAAGCTGAAAGAGGTGGCAAGCGCGCTGCCGGGCCGCGCCCATGTCGTGACGATCGACGTGTCGGACCTAGAAAGCGTGCGCAAGGCCGCCGAGGAAGTCGGCGAGATCGACGGCATGGTCTATACCGCCGGGGTCTATTGGCCCTTTCCCGCGCAGGACTGGGATGTCGAGCAGGCCGAGGCGATGGGCGACATCAACTTCACCGGCGCGCTGCGCGCCTGCGGAGTGGTGGTGCCCAAGATGGTGGCGCGCGATGCGGGCCATATCGTGCTTACGGGCTCGCTCTCGGGCTTTCGCGGCCTGCCCGGCGCCATCGGCTATGCGGCGTCAAAGGCCGGTGTCATGGCGCTGGGCGAGAGCATGCAGGTCGATCTTCACAAGACGGGGGTGCGTGTCCAGATCGCCAATCCGGGGTTCATCGAGACGCGTCTCACCGACAAGAACGATTTTCACATGCCCTTCCTCATGACCCCCGAGGAGGCCGCGCAGGAAATGTTCGAGATGATGTGTGACGACGGGGCGACGGTGCGCCACTTCCCGCGTCTTTTCAGCTATCTCTTCCGGTTCAGCCGGATCTGGCCCGACTGGCTCTACAACCGCTTCTTCGGCAAGTAGGCACGCTTTGGCGAACCGACGGGATGCCGGGTATTTTTCCCAAGAAAAAGCACGGGGCGCTGCGCTGATCGGCGCGCGGAGCCTGTTAATCACTGGACATTGCCGCGTCATATTCGCAGGATCGCGCCGGACCGGCAGGGGCCCCTGCCGCTGCATGAGGGCATGGCCATGAGCAAGACCGCAACCAATCTGACCCGCCGCAAGGCGCTGACGACGCTGGCCGGAGGCGCGGCCGCGCTGCCGCTCTGGGCGCGCTACACCCATGCGCAGACCGCGGCGCCCATCAAGATCGGGTTTCAGGTGCACCGCACCGGCGTCGGCGCCGCCTATGGGCGCTGGTACGAGCGGACCGGGAACGCGGCGGCCGCCTATATCAACGAGAACGGCGGCATCAACGGCCGCATGGTCGAGCTGGTGGCCGAGGATGACGGCACGAACCCCAAGCGGGGCGCGGAGCTTTTGGAGAAATTCGCCAACCAGCAGGGGTGCGACATCGCCTATGGCCCGCTTTTCAGCCATGTCGTGATCGGCTCGGCCCCACGCGCGGGCGAGCTCAAGCTGCCCTATTTCGTGGTCTCCGAAGGCCATCACGTCGCCAGCGGCATGCTCAACCGCTACACGCTCCAGCCCGGCATCACGGATGTCAAAAGCCAGGTTCTGGCCATCGCGCCTTTCGTGGCCGAGAACCTTGGGAAGAAGGTCACGATGATCTTCCCCGATTACGCCTATGGCCATGATCACCGCGATTTCTTCACCCAGGCGATCGAGGCACAGGGCGGAGAGGTTCTCGAGAAGATCGCGATCCCGCCGACCGAGACGTCCTTCACCCGCTATTTCCCCAAGATCCCGCGCGAGACCGAGGTGGTCTATCACGTCATGGTCGGCCCGTCCGTTCTGACCTTCGTCAAGGAGATGGGCGAGTTCTTCGGCGGCGCCGGTCCCGAGCTTTTCGGCTTCGTCGACAGCCTCGAGACGATCGACATCAACAGCCCGGGGCTCGAGTTTCTCGAAGGCTCGCATTTCTGGGAGGGCATGACGCGCTATGCTCAGCCCGACGAGACCGAGGCGCAGGTCTTCTATCGCAACGCCGTGGGTGTCGACGAGAACGGCGCGTCGCTGGCCGATCCGCGCGACGTGTCGGCCTACGGCCATATGTATGGCTGCTGGACCACGCTCAGCGTAATCAAGGCCGGGATGGAGGCCGCAGGCTATCGCGGACCCGAGGACCGGACCGCGTTGATCGAGGCGGTCGAGGCGATGACGGATCTGCCGCATGGGCGCGATTATCCGCAAGGAAATATGGTTTTCAACGGGCGTACGCATCAGGTCTTCGGCGAGCAGCATATCAGCCGCATCGAGAACGGACGCCTCGTGCGCGTGCACACCGCCGGCATCGAAGCCGGGATGTATCCCGACGAGGTGGATTACACGCAGCGCCCGTTCTAGGCGGGGGCGCTGCCCCCGAGGCTTGAAATCCGGATGGATTTCAAGCCTTCCCCCGGGATATTTCCAGCAAGAAGAAAAGAGGCGCACGCCCTCAGGGAGGACCCCCATGAAGCTGAGCGATTACAAGGCGCTGACATTCGATGTCTACGGCACGCTGATCGACTGGGAAGCGGGCATGATCGCGGGTCTGAAGCCGCTGACGGACCGGCTCGATCTCAGCCGCGACCAGATCCTCGAGGCGCATGCCTATCACGAGAGCACAACGCAGCGGGTGACGCCCGCGAAGAATTATCGCGACGTGCTGGCCACGGTCTACAAGCGGCTGGCCGAGGAATGGGGCCTTGTCGCCTCATGGGAGGAGGCGCAGGTTTATGGCCGCTCGGTCGAGCATTGGCCGGCCTTTCCCGACAGCCGCGAGGCGCTCGCCTATCTCAAGGATCACTTCAAGCTGATCGTTCTGTCGAATGTGGACAATGCCAGTTTCGCCCATAGCGATGCGAAGCTCGGGCATCCCTTCACCGCTGCCTACGTCGCCGAGGATGTGGGCAGCTACAAACCTGATCCGCGCAATTTCGATTACATGATCGAGCAATTGGCGCGACTGGGCCTGACCAAGGGCGATATCCTGCACACCGCCGAGAGCATGTTCCACGATCATGGGCCGGCCAACCGGCATGGCCTCGCCAATTGCTGGATCTACCGGCGGCACGACAAGGAGGGGTTCGGCGCCACGATGAACCCCGGCGACATGCCGCGCTATGGCATGATGTTCCACTCGATGGCCGACCTGGTGGAGGCGCACCGCGCCGAGCTGGCGGGCTGACGCGACATGGACCTCGGCCCCTACCTGATGCTCGCCACGCTCGAGGGGCTGGTCATGGCCTCGGTGCTGGCGCTGACTGCGGTGGGGCTGAGCCTCGTCTTCGGCGTGATGCGGGTGGTCAACATCGCGCATGGCGAGTTTTTCATGCTGGGCGCGGTGCTCGCATGGGTGATCGCGCAGACGGTGGGCGGGCATCCCGCGCTGGGCTTCGCCGTGGCGCTTGTCGGGGCGCCGCTAATCGTCGGCGCCATCGCCGTGGCCGCCGACATGACCATTCTCAAGCGGGTGAGCTATGATCCCGAGCGCACCATCGTGGCCACGATCGGGCTTCTCTACATCATCCAGCAAATGACGCTGATGGGCTACGGCCCCGAGGCGCGGCCCGTCGAGGCGCCGTTCAACACGCGGCTGGCGCTGCCCTGGGTCGAGATCGCGGATGGTCGGCTCGCGCTCTACTGGCCGTGGGGGCTCGCCACAACGAGTTACAAGCTGGCCGTGATCGGCGCGGGGGCGGCGGTGCTTCTGGGCGTCTGGGCGATGATGGCGCGCACGCGCATCGGCCTCGTCATGCGCGCGGTGCAGGCCGACCGCGACATGGCGACCGCGTTCGGCATCCCGGTCGAGCGGGTCTATGCGATGGTCTTCGGGATCGGCGCGGCGCTGGCCGCGCTCGCCGCCGTTCTGGTCGTGCCGATCAGCCAGGCGCATTACCTGATGGGGGCCGATCCGCTGCTCCTGGCCTTCACCGTGGTCATCATCGGCGGTCTCGGCAGCCTGCCGGGCACGGTGGTCGCGGCCATCCTGATCGGCCTCAGCGACGGGATCATCTCGGTCTTCTTCTCGCCCACGCTGGCCAAGATCATCGCGACGCTCCTGGTCGCCTGCGTGCTCGTCTTCCGCCCGCAAGGCCTTTTCGGCACGCGCACGGCATGAGCGTGGGCGCGCGGATCATCGCCCTGCATGGCGGGGTGCTCGCGCTGCTTCTTCTGGGGCATTTCGTGCTGCCCGCCTATCATCACGGCAATCTCGCGCGGATCATGGTGCTGGCGAGCTACGCGATGGGCTACAACCTCGTTTTCGGCTATACCGGGCTGCTGAGCCTCGGGCATGCGCTTCTCTTCGGGGCGGGCATGTACGGGATGGGCATGGCGGTGCAGCATGCGGGCCTCGGCGCCGCGCCCGCGCTGATCCTCGGCGTCGGCGCGGGCGCTCTGACCGCCGCCGCGCTCGGCGCGCTGGCGCTGCGCACGGCGGGCGTCGCCTTCATGATCGTGACGCTCATGTTCGCGCAGGCGGGCTATCTCACGGTGCTCTATCTCGGCGAGTGGACGCGCGGCGACGAGGGGATCGTGATCGCGCGCGGCGCGCGGGTGCTCTGGGGGATCGACCTCAGCGACGAGGGCAATCGCTATCTCGCGGCGCTGGCGCTCTTCGCGGCGGTGATGATCGCCTGCCTCGCGCTGGTGCGCGCACCCTTCGGCCGAACGCTCGTGGCGACCCGCGAGAACGAGGCGCGCACGCGGATGCTGGGCTATGACACGTTCCGGATCAAGCTGATCGCGCTCGTCCTTTCGGGCACCATATCGGGCGCGGCGGGGGCGGCCTATGGCCTCCTCTTCGGTTATGTCGGCGCCAGTTTCGCCAGCGTCGAGTACTCCATCCTGCCGCTTCTCTGGGTGCTTCTGGGCGGCGCGGGCACCGTGCTCGGCCCCTTCATCGGCACGCTCTTCATGTTCTACCTGATCGACCTCAGCTCGGGCATCACCACGGCCTACATGCTCCTGGCGGGCGTGGCGCTGGTGCTGCTGACGCTTTTCGCGCCACAGGGCATCATGGGCGAGCTGCGCCGCCGCCTCTGGGGGTGGCTGCCATGAGCCTTCTGTCGCTGCGCGGTCTGACCAAGAGCTATGACGGCGTGCGCGCCGTGGACGATGTCAGCCTCGATGTGGGACGCGGCGAGGTGCGGGCGCTGATCGGGCCGAACGGCGCGGGCAAGACCACGCTGGTCGGCCTCGCCATCGGGCGCATCGCGGCGGATGCGGGGCGGGTGGTGCTGGACGGGCAGGACATCACCGCGCTTCCCGCGCACAGGCGCGCGCGGCTGGGCATGGCCTATACGTTCCAGATCACCTCGATCTATGCGCGCCTGCCGGTCTTTGAGAATGTGGCGCTGGCTGCGCGCCCGCACATGATGGCGGGCGAGGTTCCGGACGCCGTCGCACAGGCGCTCGAGCAGGTGGGCCTCGAGCGCCATCGCGGCGCTCTGGCGGGCGATCTGAGCTATGGCCACCAGCGCCTTGTCGAGATCGCGATGGGCCTTGCCTCGGCGCCGCGCCTTCTCATCCTCGACGAGCCGACGCAGGGCCTCTCCGAGCCCGAGATCGCGGCGTTCAAGGATCTGGTGCGGAGCCTGTCGGGGCGCTGCGCGATCCTTCTGATCGAGCACAATATGGACGTCGTCATGGCACTGGCCGACCGGGTGAGCGTTCTGGCCGCCGGGGCGCTTCTCTTCGAAGGCACGCCGGATGCCGTGCGGGCCGATCCGGGTGTGCAGGCCGCCTATCTGGGGGCGCCGTGATGCTGGCGCTGGAGCGGATCAGCGCGGGATATGGCGGCGGGCGGGTGTTGCAGGACCTGTCGCTCGAGGTCGCCCCGGGCGAAATCCTCTGCCTCATGGGACGCAACGGCGCCGGCAAGACGACCGCCATGCGCGCGATCATGGGTCTCATTCCGCTCATGGGCGGGCGTGTGTCGCTCGACGGCGAGGAGGTCAGCGCGCTGCCGCCGCACCGCGTGCCGCGCGCCGGTATCGGCTATGTGCCTCAGGGGCGGCGCCTCTTTTCGGGGCTGAGTGTCGCGCAGAATCTCGAGATCGGGATGCGCGCGCGGCAAAGCCCGCCCGAGGTTCTGGAGGAGGTGCTCGATCTCTTTCCGCGCCTGCGCGAGCGCTATCGCCAGGCGGCGCAGACGCTCTCGGGCGGGGAGCAGCAGATGCTGGCGACCGCCCGCGCGCTTTGCCTCGCGCCGAAGGCGCTTTTGCTCGACGAGCCGACGGAGGGGCTTCAGCCCTCCATGGTGGGCGCGATCCAGGAGGTGGTGGTGCGGATGCGCGCGCAGGGCACCGCCATCCTGATGGTCGAGCAGCGCGTGGATGCGGTGCTCGAACTGGCCGATCGCGTGGCGTTTCTCGAAAACGGGCGCGGCGCCGCTGTGCTGGGCGCCGCAGAGCTGCGCGCCGACAGATCCGTGGCGACGCGTTACCTCGGCGTCTGAGGCCCGGCTTCCTTCCGCCGGGCCATGAGTATTTCCGCCAAGATGAAGCGCGGGCGTTATTCGGAGAGGCCCTCGGGCTTGCCCACGACGACGAAGCTGAGTTTCTCGGGGTCCAGAAGCTCGGCCGCGACGCGGTTGATCTGCTCGAGCGTGACGGCATTCACCTTGTCGTTGCGCTCGCGGATGTAATCCGGGCCCAGCCCCTCGACCTGCATCTCGACCGCGATATTCGCGATCGGGCCGTTCCCGTCGAAGCGCAGCGGATAGGCGCCGGTCATGTAGGTCTTGGCGTCCTCGAGCTCTTCGGCGGTGACGCCCTCGCGCTGCATCTTGGCCCATTCGTCACGGATCACCTCGATGGCCGTGGCGACGCGGTCATTGGCCGAGGCGACCTGCCCCATCCAGAGCTGCGCTCCGTCGCGGTCGGTGAGATAGGAATAGACGCCGTAGGTCAGGCCGCGCTTTTCGCGCACCTCGTCCATCAGACGGCTCTCGAACCCGCCGCCGCCGAGGATCTGGTTGAGCAGGAAGGCCGCGAAGAAATCGGGATCGTCGCGGTCCATGCCGGGCTGCGCGAAGGTGACGACCGATTGCGGCGTGTCGAACTCGACCACCGTGGAGCCGCCGGGAAGCGTCACATCCGCGGGACCGGGCAGAGGTATGTCGGAAGATTGCGGCAAGCCTTCGGTCAAACGCGCGACGAGGCTGGTCAATTCCTCGGCCGTGATGTCGCCCACGGCCGCCACATAGAGCCGGTCGCGCACCAGCGCGTTGCGATGGGCGGCGACGATATCGTCGCGCGTCAGGGCCTCGATGCTGTCGAGCGTGCCGTCCTTGGAGGTGGCATAGGGGTGATCGCCGAAGGTCTGCGCGTCGAAGGCGCGTGCGGCGATGGCGTTCGGATCCTTCAGATCGCCCTCGATATTGGCGCGGACCTGGCCGCGCACGCGGTCGATGGATTTCTGGTCGAACGCCGGCTCGACAAGGCTCTTGCGCAGCAACTCGATCGCCGCGTCGCGGTTCTCGCTCAGAAAGCGGGCCGATATGCTGATCGCATCGTCGTTCGTGCTGTAGGAGAAGGAGGCGGCGAGCGCCTCGGTCTCGCGCGCGAAGGCGCGGCTGTCGAGATCGCCCGCGCCTTCCTCGAGCAGGCCGGTCATGAGATTGGTCGCCCCACGCTTGCCCGGCTGATCGAGTGACGCGCCGCCGCGGAACCGCATCTCGAGCGCGACGAAGGGAATGGTGTGATCCTCGACCAGCCAAAGATCGACACCGCCGGGCGTCCCGAGGTCCTGCACTTCGATCTCGGCGCGGGCCGGAACGGCGGCAAGGAGGGCGAGCAGCGCCGGAAGCAGGAAGCGGGTGACGAGAGGGCGGATCATTGGGCGGTCTCCGTGGTCGCGGTTGCGTCTGCGGTGGCGTCGGGACGTGTCAGGTAGCCGGTAACGGAATTGCGCGGCTGAAAGACATTCCGCGCCGCTTCCATCACGTCTTCGGCGGTCACCTCCTGAAGCACTTTCGGCCAGTTCTGCACGTCCTCGACGGTCAGGCTCGAGGCGAGCGCGGCGCCATAGCGGTTGGCCAGTCCGTTCACATCGTCGCGCGCATAGATTTCGGCGGCGCGCACCTGCATCTTGATGCGCTCGAGCTGATCGGCATCGACGCCGGTCTCCATGAACGTCTCGATCACGCCGTCCATCGCCTCCTCGGCCTCGGGAAGCGACACGCCCGGCACGGGCACGACGAGAAGCGTGAATGTCGTCTCGTCGAGCGACATGCCGTCATACCAGGCCGCCGACTGCACCGCGATCTGTTCGTCGAATTGCAGCTTCTCGGCCATCAACGACGTGGTGCCGCCGCCGAGGATTTCAGCGAGGATGCTGAGCGCCGCCGCCTCCTCCTGCGCGCCGCTGTCGCGCTCGGGGGCGAGATAGCTGCGCATGACGTAGGGCTGGGGAACGCGCGGATCTTCCATCGTCAGGCGCCGCGCCGCCATCTGGCGCGGCTCCTCGGTGCGCACGCGTTCGGGCAGGTCGGGATTGGCGGGGATGGCGCCGTAATGCTTCTCGGCGAGGGCCAACACCTCCTCGGGGTTCACATCCCCGGCGACGACCACGATGGCGTCGTTCGGCGCGTAATAGGTGCGATAGAATTCCTTCGCATCCTCGAGCGTGAGCTGGCTCATCTCGTTCTGCCAGCCGATGATCGGCGTGCCGTAGCGGTGATTAAGATATTGCGCGGCATTGAGTTGCTCGCGGAAGAGGGCGTTGGGGTTGTTCTCGACCCGGCTGTTGCGCTCCTCGATGATGACATCGCGTTCCGTCGCGACGTTCTCTTCGTCCAGTTTCAGATTGACCATGCGGTCGGCTTCCATCTGCATCATCAGATCGAGCCGGTCCGCCGCGACGCGCTGGAAATAGGCGGTGAAATCGTAGCTGGTGAAGGCGTTGTCATTGCCGCCCTGCTTGGCCACGGTGGCCGAAAACTCGCCGGGCGCGAGCGTGTCGGTGCCCTTGAAGAGCAGATGCTCAAGGAAATGCGCGATGCCCGACCGTCCCGGAGGCTCGTCCGCGGAACCCGCGCGATACCAGACCATGTGCGTGACGACCGGCGCGCGGTGATCCTCGATCACGACAAGCTCCAGACCGTTATCGAGCTCGAAGGTCGTCACCGCGTCGTTGCCGACCTCCGGCGCGTCCTCGGCGAGGGCCATGGCGGGCAGGAAGGTCAGAAGGGCGATCATGAAGGCGCGCATGGGCAGTCTCCGGCTATGGCTGGATATCGCTCGCAAGATACGGCGGCTCTTGCGGTCTGCAACCCGGGATGCCGCATCCGTGAACATCGCGGGCCGGATTGAAACAATGGCCCCCTGACATTGGCCCCTGACGAAGAAACGCCCCTGCGATGCGGGGCGTTCTATGTCGGGCGGGATCAGTTCGAGGGCGGCGGGGCCGAGGGTGTGACGACACCGCGCTGCATCAGGCGGCGCTGCTCCTCGCGCGCGTCGAGCCATTGCCTCTTGTATGCCGAGGTATAATCGTCGTTCGGGCCGATGTTGAAGATATTGACGCGGCCATGGCGGCGGCGCACCTCGGCGTCCTCGACCGCAAGCTCGCGGCGCACGCCCGGAAGCACGCCGAAGCGGTTCGCGTGATTGACGAGGCCGCCATCGGAGGCCGAGATCTGCCCGCCCGCGACGGTCGCCGCCGGATTGCCGCCGAGCGCCGCGACGCCCGCGGCGTGCGGATTGGGATCGACGAGGTTCGCGCCGCCCGGTGTGGGCGGCGGCAGCGTGCCGTAGCTTTCGGGCGCCTGAAGCGGCGCCGTCGGCAGAACCGTGAATTCGTCAGGACCGTTGCCGTCGTTCTTGATACGCGTGAGCGCCCCATCGCTGCGCCCGCAAGCGGCGATGGCGAGGGACATCAGGGTGAGTGCCAAAAGGCTGCGGCGCATGAGATCGGCCCTTCGTTCGGTGATCGTCTGCCCGACTATCTAACCCAATCGCGGGGCGGCGTCACGCAGGCTTTTTGCTGGGCGTCAGGATGACCATCCCGAAGGCGCCGATGAAGATCGAGATGTCCGCCACGTTGAATGCGTAGGGATTGTTCAGCCCGCAGCAGGACATGTTGAGAAAATCCGCGACCGCGCCATAGAGCAGCCTGTCGATCACGTTGCCGATGGCGCCGCCCACCAGAAGCCCGGCGGCGATCTTCTGCCACTTGCCGCCCGGTTCGTGATGCACCCACCAGAGAACGGCGCCGGAAATGACCAGCGCGACCGCGATCAGCACCCAGCGCGTGACCGGGGAATCCCCGGCCAGAAGGCCGAAATTGATCCCGTAATTCCACGCCATCCGCAGGTTGATGAAAGGCGGCCAGACGTCGATCGCACCGAGCGTGCGCAGGTTCATCCAGTGCACCACCAGATATTTCGTGGCCTGATCCAGCAGGAAGATCCAGAAGGCCGTCCAGAAGACTGTTCTCATGTCGCGCCCTTTCGAGGCCTGGGCCATCAGTGGCGGAAGTGGCGCATGCCGGTCAGCACCATCGCAAGGCCGGCCTCGTCCGCGGCGGCGATCACCTCGTCGTCGCGCATCGAGCCGCCGGGATGGATCACGGCGGTCGCGCCCGCTTCGGCGGCGGTCAGAAGGCCGTCCGCGAAGGGAAAGAACGCATCCGAGGCCACGACGCTGCCTTGCGTGAGCGGCGCCGAGAGGCTGAGCGCCTCGGCCATGTCCTCGGCCTTGCGCACGGCGATGCGGCAGCTGTCGACGCGGCTCATCTGTCCGGCGCCGACACCGACGGTCGCGCCATCCTTGACGTAGACGATCGCGTTCGACTTGACGTGCTTGGCGACTTTCCAAGCGAAGAGCATGTCGGCCAGTTCGGCGTCGGTCGGCTTGCGCCTCGTCACGACCTTCAGATCGTCCGGGCCGATATGGCCGCTGTCCTTGTCTTGGATCAGATACCCGCCCGAGACCTGGCGGATCGTCTGGGCGGCCTCGCGCGGATCGGCCATGCCGTCCGTGATCAGCAGGCGCAGGTTCTTCTTGGCCTCGAAGATGCGGCGCGCGTCCTCGTCAGCGCCGGGGGCGATGACGACCTCGGTGAAAATCTGCGCGATCTCCTCGGCGGTGGCGCCGTCGAGCGGCTGGTTGAGCGCGATGATGCCGCCGAAGGCGCTGGTGCGGTCGCAATCGAAGGCGCGTGTATAGGCCTCTTTCAGGGTCGCCGCGCGCGCCACGCCGCAGGGGTTGGCGTGCTTGATGATCGCGCAGGCGGGACCGTCCTCGGGCGCGAACTCGCTGGCTAACTCGAACGCCGCGTCGGTGTCGTTGATGTTGTTGTAGCTCAGCTCCTTGCCCTGAAGCTGCCGGGCCGTCGCCACGCCGGGGCGCGCGCTGCCGTCGCGGTAGAAGCTGGCCGACTGGTGTGGGTTCTCGCCATAGCGCAGCACCTGCGCGAGCCTGCCCGACACGCTGCGGCGGCGGGGCGCGGCGTTGCCTTGCTGCGCGGCCATCCAGGTGCTGACGGCGCTGTCATAGGCGGCGGTGCGCGCATAGGCCGTCATGGCGAGCTTCTTGCGGAAGGCGAGCGTCGTGCCGCCGTGATTGGCCTTCATCTGCTCGAGAAGGGGAGCGTAATCCTCGGTGTCGACCACCACGCTGACGAAACCGTGGTTCTTGGCGGCGGCGCGAATCATGGCGGGGCCGCCGATGTCGATATTCTCGATGCAGGTCTCGTAATCGGCACCGCCCGCCACGGTGGATTCGAACGGGTAGAGATTGACGACCAGCAGATCGATCGCGCCGATGCCGTGCTCCTCCATCGCGCGGGCATGCTCGGCATTGTCGCGCAGCGCGAGAAGGCCGCCATGCACGGCGGGGTGGAGCGTCTTGACGCGCCCGTCCATCATTTCGGGGAAGCCCGTCACATCGGCCACGTCGCGCACCTCGAGCCCCGCGTCGCGCAGCGCCTTGGCGCTGCCCCCGGTGCTCAGAAGCTCGACCCCGTGCGCCGCGAGAGCCTGTCCCAGATCGATCAGCCCGGTCTTGTCGGAGACGGAGAGAAGGGCGCGTCGGATGTGGGCGATATCGGTCATGGGGCGCTCCTGCGTTGCGTGCGTTTCACTCGTAATGGTCGCCGTCTGTTTCGGGATAGGGCGCGTCCTGCGCCAGATCGCGAATGCTGATCGGAGTGTCCTGAGCCTTGGCCAGCGACCATCTGATGCGGCCCGCATACTCCAGCGCGCGCCCGGATAAAACTATCTGTTTGGCCGAACGCGGCTTGATCCGCGATTTTTCAAGGTAAACCGACGGCTCGAGCGTGATTTTCGCGCGCGCATCGGTGCGGAAGACCCAGATTTCGCCGCTGCGCAGCGCGAGCGAGACGGCGGCGCCGCCCATGTCGAGATTGGCGTCCACCTCGGGATGAAGGTGGAAATGGATCTGGTAGGGCACGCCCGTCATGCCCGAGGCATCGAGCGCAGCGTCGAAGCGGCGCTTGTCGTCGGCGCTCAGCGCAAGGAGCATG
This sequence comes from Roseovarius aquimarinus, assembly GCF_043661195.1. Taxonomy (NCBI): domain Bacteria; kingdom Pseudomonadati; phylum Pseudomonadota; class Alphaproteobacteria; order Rhodobacterales; family Roseobacteraceae; genus Roseovarius; species Roseovarius aquimarinus. The sequence continues at coordinate 81,121 of NZ_JBIHMM010000003.1, read as the reverse complement.
TCCTCGCCCGCGACGCCGCGCCCGTCGAAGGTCATCTCGATGGTGCGCGCATGGGTCAGCCCGTAGCGGCGCACATAGCCGTCATGCCCCCCCTCGAAGCGTACGCCGTCCGAGGCGCGGCTCATCTGGACGGGCACGTCGCGCGGCGCCTGGGTGAGCCACTCGGCCTCAGCCCCCGGCGCGCCCAGCCGCGCGCTCGACGCGCCGTCCAGAACCAGCGTGCTGTGCGACGGCGTCGCGCGGCCCGCGCGTCGCCAGTCGGGGCCGAAACTCGCGCCCGAGCCGCAATTGACGATGAGAGGACGGCGGCCCGAGGTCAGCTCGAACGCCATGGTCGAGGCATGCGCGCCCGCCGAGGCCGCGCCCGAGGGCGGCGGCGCCGCATCGATGATGACCGACGTGCGCCCGCCGCTCAGCCGCGCATAGCCCATCGCCAGACCGTCCGTGCGCCGTCCCTTGACGGCGCAGGCGGCGAGCGCCGTGTCGAGCCGCCCTTCGAGGCCGCGCCCGCCGCCGTGAAACCGGGCGAGCCCGCCATCCGCGTGGCGCAGCGTGCGCAGCGTCGGCGCGATGCGCCCGGTCGCGGCCGTCAGCGAGGGCGCGTCGATACCCGCCTCGCCCAGCGCCTCGGCGGCCCAGGTGAGCAGGGTGAAGACCTCGAGCAATTCCTCGGGATTGCGCGTGACGAGATGCCCCTCAGCACCGATCAACGCATCGCATTCGCGCCCCAGCGCGCGGGCGGCGGCCTCGGTGTAGCCGTCCATCCCCTCGAGCGCGATCCCGGCATAGATGAGGCCGGTGAGCGCTTCGAAGCGTGGCGCGCCCGGCGAGGCGGCCTGCCAGCGCTTGCCCAGAAAGAGGGTCTGCTGGGCGAGCGAGCGATAGAAGGCATCCGAGGCCGCGCGATCCTGTCCGGCAAGCAGGAAGATCGCGTGGTTGATCCAGCGGATGACGCGCCGCCCGGTCAGATCGGGCGTCCAGCCCTCGCCGCGTCCGCCGCCATAGCGCGCGATCCAGTCTTGCGTCCAGGCTTGCGCGGCATCGCGCGCGGGCGCGTCGCCCGCCGCCGCCAGATCGTCGAGCCAGCCGAATCCCTGCTGCTCGGCGGCGAAGGCGGCATTGGGCGGGGTGATGTCCCAGATGGGCGTGCCGGGCGTCTGGATGAGGTGCCCCGCGAACATGAAATTCCCCGCCGTGAGCTGGCGGCCCCGCGCGAAGCTGCCGATGGTGCGCGGCTCGGGCGAGGAGACGAAGGCCGTCGCGGGCCGTGCCCACGCCGCCCGGCGCGCCGCGATGCGGTTTTGCAGCCGTGTCCATGTCGCGCGGAAAGTGCCCTTGGATGCCATGCGCCTCGTCGCTCGCGTCGTTGCCCCGGGCGCTCTTGGCGGCGCCTCGTCGCGGGCAGACTACCGCGCCCCCGGCGCCAAGTCACCGTGGGATTGACGAAATCTCGTCACATCCGCAGGAGGGCCATGTAAAACCCGTCCATGCCGCCGCGCTCGGCCCAGAAATCGGGCCGCAGGCGGAAGCCGCCCTCTTCCGTGCGCCAGTCCGGGTCGACTCCGGGCAGGGCCGTCGCCTCCGCATCGACCCGAAGGCCCGAATGGCGCGCGAGCGCCTCCTCGATCTGGCATTCGCCCTCGTCCGGCAGGAGTGAGCAGGTGCAGTAGACGAGCCGCCCGCCCGGTTTCAGCAGACCCAGCGCGCGGTCGAGCATGGCGGCCTGAAGCCCGATGAGATCGCCGATTTCCGAGCCGTCGCGCGCATGCGGCAGGTCCGGATGCCGCCGGATCGTGCCGGTGGCCGAGCAGGGCGCATCGAGCAGGATCGCGTCGTACCGACCCTCATGCGTCAGCGCATCCCCGATGACGAGCGCGGCGCCCAGCCCCGTGCGCGCCAGATTTTCGCGCAGCCGCGCCATGCGCGCGTCCGAGATGTCGAGCGCGGTCACCTCGGCGCCCGCCGAGGCCAGTTGCAGCGTCTTGCCGCCCGGCGCGGCGCACATGTCGAGCACCGTCTCGCCCGGCTGCGCGGCCAGGAGGCGCGCGGGGAGCGCGGCGGCGGCATCCTGCACCCACCAGTCGCCCGTCTCGAAACCGGGCAGCGCGCTGACCTGTCCGGCCTCCGCCAGTCGCACCGATCCTGTCGGCAGCACCGTCCCGCCCACGGCTTCGGCCAGTGCGGCGGCATCGCCGCGCGGCGTGAGGTCGAGCGGCGCGCCGGCGAAATGCGCGGCCTCGAACCCGGCGACGGTCTTGGGCCCATATGCTTCGCTCAGAGGCGCGCGCAGCCATTTCGGCAGATGCGGCACGCGCAGGATGGCCCACTCGGCGGGGCCGGCTGCGGCGACCTTGCGCAGGACCGCGTTGACCAGTCCCTTCAGCTTCGCGAAGCGCTTCGAGGCGCCGGTGAGCGCGACGCATTCGTTGACGATGCCATGCGCATCGCCCCCCATGCAAAGCTCGACCGTGCCGAGGCGCAGGATGTTCTGCACGGTGAGGGGCGGCGGCTTGCGCAGATGCTTGGCGAGGATCTTGTCCGACCGCTCGAGCGCGCGGAGCGTCTGGGTGACGAGGCGCTGGGCGCGGGCGCGGTCGGGCGGCGCGAGCTGGCCGAGGGCGCCAGCGGCCAGAAGATCCGACAGGAGGCGATGCTCGCCCAGAACCTGATCCAGCAGATGGGCGGCGGCGGCGCGCGGCGACGGGTGGGACATGGTGGATCCTTGCTGAATGGCGAGGGCGGCGTATATCAGGGGTATGCCGCCGAAGGAACCCATGCCATGACCGACCGTCCCGACACCCGCCCCGATCTGCCGCCCGCCGCGCAGCGCGCGCTGGCCGAGGCCGAGGAGCGCCGCCGCGCCGCCGAGACCGAGGAGCTGCCCAAGGAACTGGGTGGGCGCAAGGACGGGCTTGAGCCCGTGCGCTATGGCGACTGGGAGAAAAAGGGCCTCGCCATCGACTTCTGAGCGCTTGACGCGGGGCTTCGGCCCGACCATTTTCCTCCGTGTAACAGGGGCGTCCGCGATGCGCGGGCTGAGATGCACCCTTCGAACCTGAACCGGATCATGCCGGCGGAGGAAGTTGCGCTGATGCAGGGCCTCGGCTGGCCCTGCCTGTGGCCTGCCCCCGCCCGCCAGACCAGGGGAGTCCAGATGATCGACGCCGGAGACCACCTTGCCCGCATGCGCGCCCGCGCGCCCTTGGTGCAGAACATCACGAATTACGTCGCCATGAATGTCATGGCGAATATCATGCTGGCCGCCGGGTGCAGCCCCGCAATGGCGCATGACGAGGGCGAGGCGGCGGAGTTCGCGGGGCTGGCCGATGCGCTCAGCGTCAATATCGGCACGCTCGATCCGGCGTGGCTGCGGTCGATGGAGGCGGCGGCGCATGTCATGAACGAGGCGGGCAAGCCCTGGGTGCTCGATCCGGTCGCCGTGGGGGCCACGGCGCTGCGCCGCGATGCGGGTGCGCGTCTTCTTGCGCTCAGGCCCACGGTCATCCGCGGCAACGCGTCCGAGATCATCGCGCTCGCCGGGGCCGAAGCCGCGGGCAAGGGCGCGGATACGGCGCATGCGGTGGCGGATGCCGAAGACGCGGCCCGGGCGCTGGCGCTGCAGACGCAAGGCGTCGTCGCCGTGACGGGCGAGGTCGATTTCGTGACCGATGGGGAATCTGCGTGGCGCATTTCGGGCGGCCATGCGCTGATGCCGCGCATCACGGTGATGGGCTGCTCGCTGACCGGCCTCGTCGCCGCCTTCGCGGTGGATCAGGCGCCGCTGGCGGCCACCGTCGCGGCGCTGGCCTATTACGCGGTCGCGGGCGAAGAGGCGGGGCGGCAGGCCAAGGGTCCGGCCAGCTTTCAGGTCGCGTTCATCGACGCGCTTCATGCGCTGACGCCGGACGAGGTGAGCGCCCGCGCGCGGATCGAGGCGGCGTGAGAATCGCCCGCGAGGAACTCGGTCCGGTCTATTTCGTGACCGATGCCGCCGCGCCCGTTTCGGTGCCCGCGCAGGTGACGGCCGCGCTCAGGGCGGGTGTGCGCCTCATTCAACTGCGCGACAAGGATGCGAGCGACAAGGCGTTCGAGACCGAGGCGCGCGCGCTTTTGCGGCTGACCCGCGCGGCGGGCGCGCGGCTCGTCGTCAATGACCGGGTCGAGATCGCGGCGCGCATCGGCGTGGATGGTCTGCATGTGGGTCAGGGCGATGGCGATATCGCCGCCATCCGCGCGGCGATCGGCCCGGACATGATCCTTGGTCTCTCGGTCGAGACCGAAGCGCAGATCGAGCCTGTTCCGCTCGATAGTGTCGATTATCTGGGGGCCGGTCCCCTGCGCGCGACGGCGACGAAGCCGGACGCGGCGCAGCCCCTCGGAATGAAAGGCATGGCGCGGCTCATCGCGGCGGCGCCGCTTCCGTGCGTGGCCATCGGCGGGATCGGGGCGGCCGATGCCGCGCCCTTGCGCCGCGCCGGGGCGGCGGGGATCGCCGTCGTCTCGGCCATCTCGCGCGCGCCCGACATGGAGGGCGCGGCGCGGGCGCTCATCGACGCATGGAGGCAGGCATGATTCCCAACATTCTTTCCATCGCCGGATCCGACCCCTCGGGCGGCGCGGGCATTCAGGCCGATATCAAGGCGATTTCGGCCAATGGCGGCTATGCCATGGCGGTCATCACCGCGCTGACCGCTCAGAACACACGAGGTGTCGCGGCGGTGCAACTGGTCGCGCCCGACATGGTCGCGGCGCAGATCGCCGCGATCCGCTCGGACATCCGCATCGATGCGGTCAAGATCGGCATGCTGGGCGATGCGGCGATCACCGAGGCTGTCGCCGAGGCCCTGGCGGGCCTCGATGCGCCCATCGTGCTCGACCCCGTGATGGTCGCGAAGGGGGGCGATAGACTCTTGGCTGCCGAGGCTGTTACGGCGCTGCGCGAGATCATGCTGACGATTGCCGCGCTCGTCACCCCGAACCTGCCCGAAGCGGCGGATCTTCTGGGTGTTGCCGAGGCGCGGGACCGGACCGGCATGCTGGACCAGGCAAAGGCCCTGCGCGCGCTCGGTGCCCGCGCGGTGCTGGTGAAGGGAGGGCATCTCGGCGGCGCGACGACGCCCGACGTGCTGCTTCATGATGGCGGGGCCGATTGGCTCGACGGCGCGCGCATCGACACCGCCGACACGCATGGCACGGGCTGCACGCTGTCATCTGCCATCGCGGCGCATCTAGGCGCGGGGCGCGCGATGCCCGAGGCTGTGGCGTCGGCCAAGGCGTTCATCACCGGCGCCATCATGGGCGCCGAGCGGCTGGATGTGGGGCAGGGTCATGGCCCGACCCATCACTTCCACGCCCTCCATTAGGCTCTATTTCAGCGTCAGATCCGCGCTTTGCCCGGTGCCCTGGTCCGAAATGAAACGGATCGTGTCGCCCTTGATGCGCACGGCTTGGCAATTCGGATCGAGCCGGTCGCCGCCCCAATAGAGGTCGCGGCAGAAATAGCCGTCCTGCCAGTTCCAGGCGCCGGTGACGGGATAGCCGAAGGCACGCCCCTTGATATCGCCCGAGGGCGAAACGGCGACGGAGATGCCGAACCGCGTGAGATCGCGCCCGGACGTGGCGGCGACGAAATCGTCGCGCGTGGTGATCTGTTCAAACGCCTCGGCAGCGGCGGGCGCGGCGACAAGCGCGACCGAGAGCGCGCAAAAGGTATGAGTGACAGAGCGCATGAGACAGCTCCTTTTTATCAAGTTACGGCATAAATACGTGCCGCGCGGCACGGCGGATCATCCCGCGCGCTCGGGTGAGCGGTTTGTCGCCTGCGCGATGATCGACCTTTCCCGCGCCGTTCGGGTTGACGAGGGCCGCAACTTCATGTCAGGCGCGCGGCTTTCATGATGCAATCCGGTGCGCTGGCGCCGGACCGAACGGACGGAAGGACCTATGCCACTCACCCTGCGCCGCAATCGCGACCGCGATCTCGCCCCGCTCGCAGCGATGCTGCGCGATGAGGACATCCCTCTGCTCAACCCCAATGCGAAGGTGCCTTTCGACGAGACGGAGTGGCATCAGAAATGGCTGGGCGACGCCGAGGACGTGTCCTTCTACCTTGTCGATGGCGCGGGCCGCGACGTTGGGTTCTTCGCCCTGCGCGAGGGCGTGGGGCCGGAGGTGCGGCATCTGACCTATGTCTATCTTGCCGAAGAGGCGCGCGGCGGCGCCGGGGCCGAACTGACCGAGCGGGTGGAGGAGGCGGCGCTGGATCTCGGCGCGCTGGTGCTGACCCTCAAGGTGGAGCTCGACAATGCGCCGGCGCTCAACGCCTATCTCTCGGCGGGATACGAGGAATTGTCCCGCCGTCAGGGCATGGCGACGATGCGTCTCGATCTCGAAGGACGGCACACGGGATAGGCGCGCGCCGATTCCTACCCGTCGCCGAGGCCCAGCACGTCCAGCATGTCATAGGCCCCCGGCGCACGGCCTTGGCCCCAGAGCGCGGCCTTGAGCGCGCCCCGCGCGAACACCGCCCGGTCCGTCGCGATGTGGCGCAGCACGATGCGCTCGCCGGCCGCGGCGAAGATCACGTCATGCTCGCCCACCACGTCGCCGCCGCGGATGGCGGCGAATCCGATATGGCCCCGCTCGCGCGGGCCGGTGATGCCGTCGCGGCCTCGGTCGGCGACGCGGCCGAGCGCGACGCCGCGCCCGGTGGCTGCCGCCTCGCCCAGCATCAGCGCCGTGCCCGAGGGTGCATCGACCTTCTGATTGTGATGCGCCTCGACGATCTCGATGTCGAAATCCTCGTCCAGCGCCTTCGCGACCTTCTCGGTCAGCATCGTCAGCAGGTTGACCCCGAGGCTCATGTTGCCTGCCCGCACCTGAACCGAATGCCGCGCGGCGGGAACGAGCGCCTCGAGCTCGTCGTCGCTGAAGCCGGTCGTGCCGATCACATGCACCGCGCGCGCCTGCGCCGCGAGCTTGGCGAAGGCGATGGTGGCGGCGGGCGCGGTGAAGTCGATCACGGCCTGCGCGGGGGCGAAAGCCTCGAGCGCGTCGTCCGTCACGGTGACGCCCATCGGCGCGCCGCCCATCGCCTCGCCGACATCCTTGCCGATCCATTCATGTCCAGGCCGCTCGACCGCGCCGACGAGATGGGCGCGCCCGCTGGCGGCGACGGTGCGGATCAGCATCTGGCCCATCCGGCCCGATGCGCCTGTCACTGTGATGCCCGGTCCTGCACTCATCGCGTCGTCCTTTCGCTGATTGCCGCCCTTGATAGCGCCCGCATCGGCGCTTGGCAAAGGGCGGCCGAGTGACTAAATGCGGGTCCATGGCAAAGAACAAGTTTCATGACGGCCCCGGCCCCTCGCAACGCCAGCTTCAGGTGGGCGAGACGGTGCGGCGCACGCTGGCCGAAGTGCTCGCGCGCGGCGACATCCACGATCCGGACCTCGCGCGCATGTCGGTGACGGTGGGCGAGGTGCGCATGTCGCCCGACCTCAAGATCGCCACCGCCTACGTGATGCCGCTGGGCGGCGCGGGGCAGGAGGATCTGCCCGCGCTTCTGGCCCGCAACAAGGGCGAGCTGCGCCGCGTCGTCGGCAAGAAGCTGGGCCTGAAATTCGCGCCGGACCTGCGCTTTCGCCTCGATACGACCTTCGATCAGATGGACGAGACGCGGCGTCTTTTCTCGCGCGGGGATGTGCGGCGGGATCTGGATGAATAGGCCGGCGCGGGCTGCCGCGTTCGCCGCCGCGCTGCTGGTGCCGGGGCTGGGTCTGGCCGCCGACTGCCGGAAGGAGAGCTTCGAGGGCGCGGATTATGTCCTGTGCGACGTCGATATGGCCGTCGAGGATCTGCGCCTCTTCCTCAGATCGCCCGAGGGCGAGACGCTCGGCAGTTTCAGCCGCGTCAGTGCCATGCTCGAGGAAGAGGGCGCGGCGCTCGGTTTTGCGATGAATGCCGGCATGTATCACTCAAACCGCCGCCCCGTGGGCCTTTACGTCGAGGATGGCGAGGCGCAGGCGGGTCTGGTCACGCAAGCCGGGCCGGGCAATTTCGGTCTCGTGCCGAACGGCGTCTTCTGCATCCGCGAGGGCCGGGCCGACGTGATCGAGACGCTGCGCTTCGAGGCGGAGGCCCCCGCCTGCCGTCATGCCACCCAGTCGGGTCCGATGCTGGTGATCGACGGCGCGCTCCATCCGCGCTTTCTCGAGGACAGCGACAGCCTGTATGTCCGCAACGGGGTGGGCACGAGCGCCGACGGCAGCCGCGCCGTCTTCGCCATTTCCGAGGATGCGGTGAATTTCCACAGCTTCGGGCGCCTTTTCCGCGATCATCTCGGGCTGCCTCAGGCGCTCTATTTCGATGGCAATATCTCGCGGCTCTACGCGCCCGAACTGGGCCGGTCGGATATCGGGTTTCCGATGGGGCCGATCGTCGGGACGGTGCTGAGCGCGCCCGAGGACTGACCCGGCCTCCCTAGGCTTTTGCCCAATTCGCCTTAGGTTCGCCCAAGGGCGGCGCATCGGGCCGCCGGTCTGATCCGGGATTGCCTGCATGAGCGCCGAGAAAACCCTGAATGACGGCCCGGTCGGCCGCGCGCTCTGGTCCGTCAGCGCGCCCATGACCATCGGCATTCTCGGGGTGCTGAGCGTTGGGCTGGCCGATGCGTTCTTTCTCGCGCGGGACGGCGAGACCTCGCTGGCGGCGATCGGCTACGTCTTTCCGGTCATCACGGCGCTCACCTCGCTCTCCATCGGCCTCTCGGCGGGCACGAACACCGTCATCAGCCAAGCTATCGGGCGCGGCGAAGACGCCGAGGACCGCCGACGCATGACGCTGCACGCGATGTCGCTGGCGCTGGCGCTCGCCTGTTCGGTCTCGCTCCTGATCTACCTTCTGTCTCCCTACCTCTACGGCGCGATGGGGGCCGAGGGCGAGGTTCTGAACAAGATCCTCGGCTACATGCGCTTCTGGTGCCTCAGCTTTCCGTTTCTCGTGACGGGCATGGCGCTCAACGCGGTTTTTCGCGCGGCGGGGCGCAGCGGTGTCGCGGCGGTGACGATGCTGCTCCAGGCGCTGCTGAACATCGCGCTGGGTCCGGTTCTGATCTTCGGCATCGGGCCGATCCCGGCGTTCAGCATGGACGGCGCGGGCATGGCGTCGCTGATCGCGCGGATGACCTCCTTCGCGGGGCTGGTGCTCTTCGCGCGTCATGCCGGGGTTCTGCGCTTCGACGCGGCGCCGTGGCAAGGCGCCATCGCATCGGTCCGGCGCATCGTGCGCGTCGGTGCGCCTGCGGCCATGTCGAACGCGATCAACCCGCTCGGCATGGCCATCGTGACCGGCTTCGTCGCTACCATCGGCGACACGGCAGTTGCGGGCTTCGGCGCGGCGACGCGGGTGCAGGGCGTGGTGGTAGTGCCGCTTCTGGCGCTGTCCTCGGGGATCGGGCCGGTCGTCGGGCAGGCCTGGGGCGCGGGCGACACGGCAAGGGCGCGCGAAGGGCTGCGCCTGTGCCACCTCGCCTGCGGCGTCTTCGGCATCGCGGTGGCCGCGCTGCTCTTGATGACGGCGGGTCCGCTCGCGGCGCTCATGACTTCGGGAAGCGAGGCGCAGGCCTATACCGCCACCTATCTGCGCATCGCGAGCTGGGGCTTCATGGGCTATGGCGTCCTCATCACCGCCAATGCCGCGATGAACGCTCGCGACCGCGCGCTCTGGTCCATGAGCCTGAGCGGCACGCGCATCTTCGCGCTCTATGTTCCGATGACATGGGCGGGGGTTCAACTGGCGGGCTATCCGGGCATGATCATCGGCGCGCTCGTGGCCAATCTCATCAGCGGCTGGATGGCGCTGGTGGCGGTGCGGGCGGTCGGACTCGGCGTCACGGGCTGGGCGCCGGTGCGCGTGCCGTCCGAATGGCTGGCGGCGCGGCTCGGCGGGCAGGGAACCCCGGCGCGCGATTGACAGGCAAGCACCCTTGGGCTAGCCCGCGCCTTTCACAATCGAGGGCAGGCGCATGGCACGCAAACGCAAGGGACGCGACATTTCGGGCTGGCTGATCGTGGACAAGCCGGCGGGCATCACATCGACCTCCGTCGTCAACAAGGTGCGCTGGGCGCTGCAGGCCAAGAAGGCGGGCCATGCGGGCACGCTCGACCCGGACGCAACGGGTGTTCTGGCGGTCGCGCTGGGCGAGGCGACCAAGACGGTTCCCTACATCACCGACGCGCTCAAGGCCTACAAGTTCGAGGTGCGGCTGGGCGCCGCGACCAATACCGACGATGCCGAGGGCGTGGTGATCGCGCAAAGCGACGCGCGCCCGAGCGATGACGAGATCAAGGAGGCGCTCCACCAGTTCGCGGGCGACATCATGCAGGTGCCGCCCAAATTCTCGGCCGTGAAGCTCGACGGCGAGCGCGCCTACAAGCTGGCGCGCGAGGGCGAGGACGTGACGCTGGCCGCGCGGCCGCTTTTCGTCGATGAGCTGGTGCTGGTCGATCGCCCCGATCCGGACCGCGCGGTGCTGGAAATGGTCTGCGGCAAGGGCGGCTATGTGCGCGCGATCGCCCGCGATCTGGGCAATGCGCTGGGCTGCCATGGCCATGTGACATGGCTGCGGCGCGTCTGGTCCGGCCCGTTCGACGCCGAGGACGGTCTCAGCCTCGAGCGGATCGACGAGTTGGCGCATGACCCGGCGCTCGATGCGCATGTGCAGCCACTGGAAGTCGGCCTCGCCGATCTGCCCGAGCTGCGCTGCACACCCGAGGGCGCGGCGAAGCTGCGCAACGGAAACCCCGGCATGGTCTATGCGAGCGACGTCGATTACGGCGACGAGTGCTGGGCCTCGCTGGACGGTCGCGCGGTGGCTGTGGGCATCTACAAGGCGGGCGAGCTGCATCCGTCCCGCGTTTTCGTGGACCCGGCGTGATCGTCCGGACGCATCTCAAGGGCGACGCAGCCTCCACCGCCGTCTATTCGGATTGCGAGCGGTATCGCTATGCGTTGACGCGGATCTGGGAAGAGGCGCTGGGACGCATTCATTTCATCATGCTCAACCCCTCGACCGCGACCGAGATGCAGAACGATCCCACGGTCGAGCGCTGCGAGCGTCGTGCGCGGGCGCTCGGCTACGGCGCGTTTCGGGTCAGCAACATCTTCGCGTGGCGCGACACCGATCCGCGCAAGATGCGCGCCGCCGCCGATCCGGTAGGCCCTGCCAACGACGCCGCCATCCTCGAAGGCTGCGCATGGGCCGAGCGCAATGTCGCGGCCTGGGGAACGCATGGCGCGCATCTGGATCGCGGCGCCGAGGTGCTGGCGCTCTTGCAGGGGGCGGGCGCACCGCTCCACCATCTGGGTCTCACGCGCGAGGGGCATCCCCGGCACCCGCTCTACGTCGCCTATGCCCATCAGCCCGAGCCCTGGGACATGCCCGGCCCGCGTTAACCATTCACGCAGTTTGAACTGGGAAACGAAGGTGGCGGGGCGCATCATATGGACCGGTCGATCGGGTCTGGTGCGATGCTGATACTTGCGGGTCTTTTGGGAATGGTGGCGCTGGGGGCGGGTGCGCTCGTCGGCCTGTCCAGCATGGATGACGACCTGCCCGAAGACTGGGACGCGCCAGAGGAAGAGGGCGAGGGCGAAGAGGACGCGGAGACAGGCCAGACGATCCTCGATTTCATGGCGCAGGCGGGTCCGAGCGCCGAGGGTCCGAGCGACGCGCCCGTCGCGGTGCAGGCCAATGGCACCGCGTCCGACGATGCGATGGAAGGCGGACCTGCCGACGACGAACTTCACGGCGGGGCGGGCGAAGACACGCTGTCGGGCGGTCCGGGCGAGGATATTCTGCACGGCGAGGCGGATGCCGATGCGCTCGCCGGGGGCGACGGCGACGATACGCTTTACGGCCATTCCGGCGCCGACAGCCTCGATGGCGGCGCGGGAGACGACAGCCTCGTCGGTGGTGACGGGAACGACACGCTCGTCGGCGGTGACGGGAGCGACGCTCTGCATGGCGGGCTTGGCGACGACGTTCTGCGCGGCGGCGCGGGGAGCGACACGCTCTTCGGCGGCTGGGGGAACGATACGCTGTCGGGCCTCGTGGAGACCGGCCTCGAGCCTGGCCCCGATGACGCGGATTTCCTCAATGGCGGCGGCGGCGCGGATGTCATCACCGCCGGCGCGGGCGATATCGTGACCACGGGCGAAGGCGCGGATACGGTCATTCTGGGCGATTGGCTGGCGATGACGCATCAGGCCGAGATTCTCGATTTCGCGCCCGAGGAGGATACGCTGATGGTGGTCTACGACGATGTGGCCGGCGCCGCGCCCGAGGTCGATCTTCAGACCGATCCCGGCAATCCCGACGTGGCGCATGTGATGCTGAACGGCATTCAGATCGCGGCGGTCAACAACGCACCGGGCCTTAACGCGGGTCACATCACCCTGATCGGGAGCAGCCTTCTGCCGCAGCTCGGCGCGCCCTGAGTAGTGCCCCCTTTCCAAGCGCCGCCAATTCGCCTATACGCCGCCGATGCACTGGCTTCGGGCCTGTGCGATTCTCTATGGACCTTGCTGGACGACATCCCGGCTTGCGCCCGCAACCCTTGATGAAGAGGAGATCCCGATGTCGATCACCGTCGAAGAAAAGCACCGCTTGATGAAGGAATTCGCGACCAAGGAAGGCGACACCGGCTCGCCCGAGGTTCAGGTCGCCATTCTCACCTCGCGCATCACCACCCTGACCGAGCATTTCAAAACCCACAAGAAGGACAACCACGGCCGCCGTGGCCTTCTCAAGATGGTCGCACAGCGCCGCAAGCTTCTGGACTACACCAAGTCCAAGGACGAAGCGCGCTACCAGGATCTGATCCAGCGCCTCGGCATCCGCCGCTGAGGCGGCGCGGCCCCATCGCCGGGCCATCGGATAGACATCGCAATGCCCGCCCCGAAAAGGCGGGCATTTTTGTGTCTTTTTCGCCATGAACCGGCGGGAATACGCCGAAATTCGTATCTTTTTGGGTGAGGTGCTCAGATTTCGCCTGATTTCGACGTTATCTTTGGCGGAACGCACTGCGCCGCAAGGCGCGATGGAAGGGATACATGCCGGCACGTCTCTCAAACGGGCTCTTCATTTCGGAGTTTCTGGCGGATAACGCCGGTGGCAGCGCGTTCGACACCGATGGTGACGGCGGCGCCAACAAGGCTGACGAATTCGTCGAGATTCAAGGCTTCAAGAATTCCGCGATCAGCCTCAACGGGATCGAGCTTTGGTCCGCCAAACGCGGCCTCCTCTACGATTTCGGAACGGGCAACAGCGTCGCCGCGGGCGGCACGGCGACCGTGGTGGGTCAGTATGACGGAACGCCGCCCGCCGGGTTCTACGACGCGGGCCTGCCCGACAACAACACCAATGCCGGCCTTCTCGAGGATGGCGAGCAGAACAAGTTCGACACGCTGTACCTCGTCGACACGAACACGGGCGAATTCATCGCGCTGGCCTATGGCGATCCCGCCCAGACCCAGCCCTTGCCCGCCGGGTTCCCGGGGACGACCAATGTCGGCTCCGAGACGGTCAGTTCTAACGCGCCGAACGGGGTGCCCATCCAGCGCGACGCCAATGGCGATCTGGTCGAGGGCGGTACGCCCGATCCCGGCAATGCCGGCCCGGTCTGTTTCCTTCGCGGGACCATGATCCTGACCGACAGGGGAGAGCGGCGCGTCGAGGATCTGGCGCTCGGCGATCTTGTCATGACGCTCGATCACGGCGCGCAGCCGGTGCGCTGGATCGGCTGGCAGCCCGTCGCACCCGAGGAACTCGCGCATTCGGATCGCTTCCGCCCGGTTCGGATCGCCGCCGGGGCGCTCGGGCAGGGGTTGCCTGCCGAGGACCTGACCGTCTCGCCGCAGCACCGCATCCTTCTGCGCTCGCGCATCGCCGAGCGCATGTTCGGCGCCGCCGAGGTGTTCGTTCCTGCCATCCGCCTGGTCGGCCTTTCGGGGATCGAGCGCGCGCCCGCGCGGGACGGCGTCGACTACTTTCACATCCTGCTCGACCGTCACGAGGTGCTGATCGCCAATGGCACCCCGGCGGAGAGCCTCCATCTCGGGCCTGTCGCGCTCGCGTCGCTCGAGGACGAGGCGCGCGCCGAGATCGCGGCGCTTTTCGCAAGGCGCGATCTGGGATCTTCGACGGGCCCGCTCGCGCGCTATGCGCCGACGCGGCGAATGGTGCAGGCCCTCATCGCGCGGCATCGCAAGAACGGCCATCCGGTGCTGCAATTGCCGGCCGAGACGCGCGCCGCGCATCGCGCCCGTACGGCAGCCTGAGCGCCCGCGCCGCATCGTCGCATTCCCTTTCAAAAGCCGATCAATTCGTGTATGGCCCGCCCATCTGAGACTGCGTGCCACGGCCCCGGCACCTGAAAGACAAGATGATTGGGGTCGGCGGCAATGGGGCCGCCATTGAAAAAGGGAGGACCGGGCAGGGGCCCGGCATGCCTCCAGATAGGAAACGTTAGATGTTCAACGAAGTGAAAAAATCAATCCAGTGGGGCGAGGAAACGCTGACACTGGAAACGGGCAAGGTTGCCCGCCAGGCCGACGGCTCGGTCATCGCCACTCTGGGCGAGACCAGCGTCATGGCCAACGTGACTTTCGCGAAAGCGCCCAAGCCCGGAATGGATTTCTTTCCGCTGACGGTGCATTACCAAGAAAAATACTATGCTGCGGGCAAGGTTCCCGGCGGCTTCTTCAAGCGCGAGGCGCGTCCGACGGAGAAGGAGACGCTCACCGCGCGTCTGATCGACCGTCCCATCCGCCCGCTTTTCGTCCCCGGCTTCCGCAACGAGACGCTGGTGATGTGCACCGTGCTCAGCCACGATCTGGTCAACGATCCCGACATGGTCGCGATGATCGCCGCCAGCGCCGCGCTGACCATTTCCGGTGCGCCCTTCCGTGGCCCGATCGCCGGCTGCCGCGTGGGCTACGAGGGCGGCGAGTATGTCCTCAACCCCACGGTCGACGACATGCAGGACCTCAAGAACAACCCCGATCAGCGCCTCGATCTGGTCGTCGCCGGCACCAAGGACGCCGTGATGATGGTCGAGTCGGAGGCCTATGAACTGACCGAAGAGGAAATGCTGGGCGCGGTCAATTTCGCGCATGAGCAGATCCAGCCGGTGATCGACCTTATCATCGATCTGGCCGAAGCGTCGGCGAAAGAGCCGTTCGACTTCCAGCCCGCCGATTACTCGGAGCTTTATGAGGCGGTGAAGAAAGCCGGCGAGGACAAGATCCGCGCCGCCTACGCCATCACCGACAAGCAGGAGCGCACCACGGCCGTGGCCGAGGCGAAGGAGGCCATCAAGGCCGCCCTCACCGAGGAGCAGCTCGCCGACGAGAATCTCGGCTCGGCGCTCAAGAAGCTCGAAGCCGCCGTCCTGCGCGGCGATGTCGTCAAGACCGGCAAGCGGATCGACGGACGCGCGCTCGACACCGTGCGTCCCATCGTCTGCGAGACGGGCCTCCTGCCCCGTACGCATGGCTCGGCGCTCTTTACCCGCGGCGAGACACAGGGCCTTGTGGTCACCACGCTCGGCACCGGCGACGATGAGCAGTTCATTGACGCGCTGCATGGCAACTTCAAATCCAACTTCCTGCTGCACTACAACTTCCCCCCCTATTCGGTGGGCGAAGCTGGGCGCGTGGGCCCTCCGGGTCGCCGCGAGATCGGCCATGGCAAGCTGGCATGGCGTGCGCTGCAGGCGGTTCTGCCCGCCGCGACGGACTTCCCCTACACGATCCGTCTGGTCTCCGAGATCACCGAATCGAACGGCTCCAGCTCGATGGCGTCGGTCTGCGGTGGCTCGCTGTCGATGATGGATGCGGGCGTGCCGCTCAAGACCGCCGTGGCCGGTGTGGCCATGGGCCTCATTCTTGAGGAAGACGGCTCCTACGCGGTCCTGACCGATATTCTGGGCGACGAGGATCACCTCGGCGACATGGACTTCAAGGTCGCGGGCACCAAGGACGGCATCACCTCGCTGCAGATGGACATCAAGGTCGCGGGCATCACGCCCGAGATCATGCAGAAGGCATTGGCGCAGGCCAAGGACGGCCGGATGCACATCCTCGGCGAGATGAACAAGGCCATCACCGGCGCGCAGGAATTCAGCGTCCACGCGCCCCGTATCGAGACGATGCAGATCCCCACGGACAAGATCCGCGAAGTCATCGGCTCGGGCGGCAAGGTCATCCGCGAGATCGTCGAAGTGTCGGGCGCCAAGGTCGACATCAACGACGAGGGCATCATCAAGATCGCGTCGCCCAACGGCGAGGCCATCAAGAAGGCCTATGACATGATCTGGTCCATCGTGGCCGAGCCCGAAGAGGGCCAGGTCTATGACGGCAAGGTCGTGAAGATCGTCGATTTCGGCGCCTTCGTGAACTTCTTCGGCAAGCGCGACGGTCTCGTGCATGTCAGCCAGATCGAAAACCGCCGCCTGAACCATCCTTCGGACGTTCTGAAAGAAGGCCAGGATGTGAAGGTCAAGCTGCTCGGCTTTGACGATCGCGGCAAGGTGCGCCTGTCGATGAAGGTCGTCGATCAGGAGACCGGCGAAGAGATCACGGAAGAAAAAGCCGAAGGGTGAGGGATCGCTCGTAGGTTGGAATGAAGAAGCCCCGGCGGAAGCGCCGGGGCTTTTTTCATTGGGTCGATAAAAAACAAATTATTTCACTCATAATTTTTTGGTCAAGAGCTGAGTTCCCTGCCGAAGATAGGCATTCCAATATTTCATCTTTGAAAATGAAGTATATTTCATTTGGTTCAACCTTTGACGTCAGTAAATACTCGCGTAATGCAAGGGAATAAATGTTCAGTGCGTGAACCTCTTTGCATCCTTTTAAAACTTCATAATATTCACCATTTTCACTTAAGTACGCTGAAAAACTCTCAAAACCTTCAATTATTGATAAAAAGTAGCGGTTCATATATACCTGAAAGCTTTTTGCATTACGCTCTTCATATGCCACTTCTGCCAATGTTTGATAGGCGCGCTCATCAGACTCAGCGGCAATTAAACCAGCCTTTTTGGCTTCTTTAAAAAGATGAGAGCGATCTGATCGCAAGGAAAGCTTCGCTGCTCTATCGTAGGCGATCTGAAGGTGGCATTCGGCAATATCGGTCAGAGAAAAGTTTTCACCAAGTGATACAATTTCATTATATTTCTTTATGGCTAATTCCGGCTCGTATGGGAATCCATTAATTCCGTACCGATAACACTGAGCTTCTTGTCTTAGTTGAGAAATATGACCCGCAAATGGATTATGTGAGTCTGTCTCGCACTCGATGTCACATGATTGTTGTGAGGTTTGGGGCGGCTCTTTGATTTTTGGTAGATGGATCAAGACATCAACGACAGTTTTGCTGTCCGCGCGAAAAAATTCTCTACCTTCCCGAAATCTTGTGCCTACTCGACTCAGTTGTTCATGGGCGATTTGTTCGCCTCGAACGCAATCTTCAAGAAATACGTAGTAGAGAAGCACAAAAGGCATGGCCACGCCGGTAGCGTTCGATAGTTCTTGGGCGCGCTCCTGAGGGTGGCGTTGAGTGCGCCCCACTTTAATGAGACCAGGCATTGCTGGGTTTGCAAGGGCATATACGTAGCCTGCTTTAGTGTTCATGGTTTGAGTGGAGAGGTTCTGCAGAGACATGTGCCAGACCGTGATTAATTGACCAAAATCGATAAAGACGTTTTAGATCGCAGCTTATGAGTAAACCTGCGAAGAATAGCAGGAATGTTCGAGGGATAGTTTATACTTTTTACTCTATACCCCCCCCCTAAACCGGCAACGCCGTCGTCTGGCACACCGTCCTCAGCGCGAAACTCGACTGCATCTTCGCCACGCCCGGCAGGCGCGTCAGATACTGCCGGTGGATGCGCGCGAAGTCCTCGGTGCTTTCGGCGACGATCTTCAGGATGTAATCCGCCGTGCCCGCCGTCAGGTGGCATTCCAGCACGTCGGGCACGCGGGCGACGGCCTTCTCGAAGGCCTCGAGCACCGCGTCGGCCTGCGCGGAGAGCGTGATCTCGACGAAGACCGTCGCCGAAACGCCCATCTTCTGCGGGTCCAAGAGCGCGACATAGCCGGTGATGACGCCCTCGGCCTCCAGACGCTGCACGCGGCGGTGGCAGGCGCTGGCCGAAAGGCCCACGGCCTCGGCAAGGTCCGCGTTCGAGATGCGCCCGCGCTTCTGCAGCACGGCCAGTACGCGGCGATCGAGTGAGTCGAGGGGCATCGGCGCAAACCTTCTTCGATTTGACCTCAGTCTATCGAAGATCCTTGCGATGAACAGGGGTTTGCCGCGCGAAATCGCGCTCCTCTTGCGCGGGATCTGGCGCATGTGTGGCGGCATCATTTGAGGAGGATCCCCCCATGAAGATCGGTTGCCCGACAGAAATCAAGCCGCAGGAATTCCGCGTCGGCGTCACGCCCAACGCGGCGCAGGAGGCCGTTCAGCACGGCCACGAGGTTCTCATCCAGTCGGGAGCCGGTATCGGAGCGGGCTTCTCGGACGAGGATTACACCGCCGCCGGCGCCAAGATCCTCGGCACCGCCAAGGAGGTGTTCGAAGCCGCCGACATGATCGTCAAAGTCAAGGAGCCGCAGGCGGGCGAGCGCAAGATGCTGCGCGAGGGGCAGATCCTCTTCACCTACCTGCACCTTGCGCCCGATCCCGACCAGACGCACGACCTGATCGCTTCCGGCGCGACCTGCATCGCCTACGAGACCGTGACGGACCGCACCGGCGGCCTGCCGCTCCTTGCGCCCATGTCCGAGGTCGCGGGGCGTCTTGCGCCGCAGGTCGGCGCCTACACGCTGCAAAAGGCCAATGGCGGGCGCGGTGTGCTGATGGGCGGCGTGCCCGGTGTCGGCCCCGCCAAGGTGCTGGTCATCGGCGGCGGCGTCGTCGGCGTGCATGCCGCGCGCATCGCGGCGGGCATGGGCGCGGATGTGACCGTGCTCGACCGTTCGCTGCCGCGCCTGCGCTATCTCGACGACGTCTTCGGTGGCACGTTCAGCACCGGCTATTCCTCGGCCGGTCTGCTGCAGGAGCATCTCGTGCAGGCCGATATGGTCATCGGCGCGGTCCTGATCCCCGGCGCCGCGGCGCCCAAGCTGGTGACGCGCGCGCAATTCGCCGACATGAAGCCCGGCGCGGTTCTGGTCGATGTCGCCATCGACCAGGGCGGCTGCTTCGAGACGTCGAAGGCCACCACCCACGCCGATCCGATCTACGAGGTCGACGGGATCATGCATTACTGCGTCGCCAACATGCCCGGCGCCGTCGCGCGCACCTCGACCATCGCGCTCGGCAACGCGACCATGCCCTTCATGCTGGCTTTGGCCGACAAGGGCTGGAGAAAGGCCTGCGCGGAGGATGCGCATCTTCTGGCCGGCCTCAACGTCCATGCGGGGCAGCTGACCTACAAGGCGGTCGGCGAGGCGCTCGGCATCGATTGGGTCCATCCCGAGTCGCTGCTGTAACTTACGGAGGGGCCGCCTCGCGCGGCCCCTTTCGCTCTGAATGGCTTGATGCGCTGAGGCCGGGCGGCTAGACCGCTATCCAAAGGAGCCGCGCCATGAGCCTCAATACCTTCGGACATATGTTTCGTGTCACCACCTGGGGCGAAAGCCACGGGCCGGCCTTGGGCGCGACGGTGGATGGCTGCCCTCCGGGCGTGGCGGTCGATGAGGCGATGCTCCAGCATTGGCTGGACAAGCGGCGCCCCGGCCAGAACAAGAACATGACCCAGCGCAACGAGCCGGACGCGGTGCGCATCCTGTCGGGCGTGTTCGAGGGCAAAACGACCGGCACCTCAATCCAGCTCATGATCGAGAACACCGATCAGAGGTCGCGCGACTATGGCGACATCGCCAACACGTTCCGGCCGGGCCATGCCGACATCACCTATCACCAGAAATACGGGCATCGTGACTATCGCGGCGGCGGGCGCAGCTCGGCGCGCGAAACGGCGGCGCGCGTCGCGGCGGGCGGCATCGCGCGCGCGGCGCTGGACCTGCTGGTGCCGGGGATCGAGGTCAAGGGCTACATGGTGCGCATGGGCGCGATGGCGCTGGACCGCAGCCGGTTCGACCGGGACGCGATCGACGGCAATGACTTCTGGCTGCCCGATGCAGCTGCCGCGCCTGAGTGGGAGGCTTACCTGCAAAAGCTGCGCAAGGATCACAACTCGGTCGGCGCGATCATCGAGGTGACGGCGCGCGGCGTGCCTGCGGGGCTGGGCGCGCCGATCTACGGCAAGCTGGATACGGACCTCGCGGCCGCGATGATGTCGATCAATGCCGTCAAGGGTGTCGAGATCGGCGAGGGCATGGCCGCCGCCGAGCTCACGGGCACGGACAATGCCGACGAGATCTTCATGGGCGAGACCGGCCCGGAATATGGCAGTAACCATGCAGGCGGCATCCTGGGCGGTATCTCGACCGGACAGGAGATCGTCGTGCGTTTCGCGGTCAAGCCGACCTCGTCCATCCTCAGCCCGCGCGCGTCGATCCGTATGGACGGCACGCCGACCGAGGTGGTGACCAAGGGCCGGCACGACCCCTGCGTGGGCATCCGCGCCGTGCCGGTGGGCGAGGCGATGATGGCCTGCGTTCTGCTCGACCATCTTCTTCTCCACCGCGGCCAGACCGGCGCGATGGGCCCCGTCGGGCGCATCGGCTAGGCCCTCGGCGGTCAGTCCTTCATGTCGGCGGTCATGTAGATCAGCGTCGGGCCATCGGTCTTGAAAGCGGCCTTCACCGCCGCCTGCAACTCGCCCAGCGTTTTCGGCGCTGCGGATTTCGCGCCATAGGCCCCGGCCAGCGCGCAGAAATCGGGATTGTGCGCGATGACCGAATTGGGCGCGATCTGCGCGGCGACCATGCTGTCCTCGATCTCTTTCAGCTTGCCGTTGTCCCACAGAAGGATCGGCAGAGGCTGGCCCAGCTCGACCGCCGTGCCGAGCTCCTGCACGGTGTATTGAAAGCCGTAATCGCCCGCGATCACCACAGTCGGCAGCCCGGGGCGCGCGGCGGCGCCGCCGATCCCGGCGGGCAGGGCATAGCCGAGCGTTCCGAAGCCGTAGGGGTGGTGCCAATGGCCGGGGCGGTGCATGTCCCACACCTCCTTGCCGGTATAGGCGAATTGGGTCATGTCCGAGAAATACATCGTGTCCTCGGGCATCACCTCGATCAGCGCGTCGCAGATGCGCACGATCCCCGTGCGCTCGGAATCGCTCTCGGCGCGCCAGCGTTTGCGGGCCTTCGCGATTTCCTCGGCGGTCCAGGAGGTGTCGGCCTCGTGCCCCTCGAGCGCGGCATTCAGCCCGTCGAAGAAATCGCGCGCGTCCATCTGGACGGCGATGCTGCCGGCGGTCTGGCCCAGCACCTCTGGGTCGATATCGACGCGGATCATTTCGCCCTCGTGGCCGAGCGTATCGCGCCAAAGGTCCATCTCGGAAAGTTCGCTGCCGACGACTATCACGAGATCGGCGCTCGCGGCCACGGTCGCGCTTTCTGGGCGGCCTAGGAAGCCGCTGAAATGCAGGGGATCGTCCTTGACCGAAACGACGCCGCGTCCCGCATAGGTCGGAAAGCTCGCGGCCTTGAGGCGCAGGAGAGCGCTCCGCGCGCCCTCGGACGCGCGGATAGAGCCGCCGCCGAGGATGAAGAGAGGGCGCCGGGCCGCCTTGATGCGGTCCGCGATGCCGTCCGGCAGGGCCTGCGTGGTGCGCGTCGTCCGGGGGGCGTGGTCCGGTGCGGGTTCCGCTTCGGCGACAAGCTGGGCGATTGGCACCTGGATATGCTTGGTGCGCGGGCGCGCGGTCTGGAACTCGGTCAGGGCGCGGTCGATCAGGCTGTAGGCGGCGCTGGCCGAACGGGCGGTATAGGACCAGTCGGCCACAGTTGCGCCCGCCGCCTCTTGATCGAGCATCTGGTGAAGCTGTCCGCGCGTCGCCGCCGTCTCGTCGAGGCAAGAGGACAGGACCAGCACCGGAACGCTGTCGGAATAGGCCTGGCCCATCGGCGTCATGGTGTTGCAAAGGCCCGGGCCGGTGATGACATAGGCGATGCCCGGCTTGCCGCTCGCGCGGGCATAGCCGTCGGCCATGAAGCCCGCGCCCTGCTCGTGCCGGGCCAGAAGGTGGCGGATACCCGCCTCCTCGATGCCGCGATACATCTCCTGGTTATGAACGCCCGGGATGCCGAAAATCGTATCGACGCCGCGCGATTTCAGCATATGCGAGATTTGCGCGCCGAGCGGACGGGTGCGGGATGTATCGGCCATCAGATCCTCCAGAATGATACGGTGAAGATTGCATAGACCGCCAAGAGCTCCAGCCGGCCGATGAGCATGGCCGCGGTCAGGATCCACTTGGCGGTGTCGTTGAGCGTCGCGAAATTGCCGGACGGCCCGATCGTGTCGCCGAGGCCCGGCCCGA
Source organism: Roseovarius aquimarinus (assembly GCF_043661195.1). Lineage (NCBI taxonomy): Bacteria > Pseudomonadati > Pseudomonadota > Alphaproteobacteria > Rhodobacterales > Roseobacteraceae > Roseovarius > Roseovarius aquimarinus. Next base: position 58,598 of record NZ_JBIHMM010000003.1, on the reverse strand, counting down.
TATTGCCGAGCGCCGTCGCCGCCCCCGAGATGGAGGTGGTGAAATCGAGCCCGGTCAGACCCAGAAGCACGGCGATGAGACCGAGGCTGACAGTGAAGAAGACGAAGAAGGACATGACCGAATTGAGCACGTCATCACCGACGCGCTGGCCCGCATAACGCGGCGTGAACATCCCGTGGGGTGCGCGGATACGCGCAAGCTGCACGCGGATCGACGCGAAGAGAAGCTGATAGCGGAAGATCTTGACCGAGCAGGAGGTCGATCCCGCGCAGCCGCCGATCAGGCCGATGAAGAAGAAGATCGAGACCGCGAAAGGCCCCCAGAGCATGTAATCCTCGCTCGCATAGCCCGTGCCGGTGATGATCGACACGACATTGAAGAGAACCTCGCGGAAGGTCTCCTCTGTGAAATGCGCGCGCTGGAAGAACTGCCATGCGGTGAGAATGCCGACGATGCAGAGGATCGTGGTGAAGAAGCCGCGCACCTGCGGGTCGCTGAAAAGGGGCTTGGCGGTGCCGGCGGTCAGTTGCACGAACCGCACGAAGGGTAGGGCGGCGAGGATCATGAAGACGACCGCGACGTATTCGGCCGATTTGTGCAGCGCACCGAAGGAGGCGTCATAATTGGCCATGCCGCCGGTCGAAACCGTCGTCATCGCGTGCACGGTCGCATCGAAGGGCGTCATGCCGGTCAGGATATAGGCCATCATGCAGGCGATGGTCATGCCCAGATAGATCACCGAGATACGGCTTGCGATCTCGGTTGCGCGGGGCAGGATCTTGCCCATCGTGTCGAACGCCTCGGCGCGGAAGATCTGCATCCCGCCCACGCGCAGCTCGGGGAGAAAGACCATCGCGACGACGATGATACCGACGCCGCCCAGCCATTGCATGATGCCGCGCCACAGAAGAATGCCCTTGGGCAGCGTGTCGAGGCCCGTGATGACGGTCGAGCCGGTCGTCGTGAGACCCGACATCGCCTCGAAGACCGCATCGGTCAGGCCGAGTTCGGTGGCGCCCAGCATGAAAGGGAGCGCGCCGAAGAGCGGCAGCACGACCCAGACGCCGGTGGTCAGAAGGAAGGTCTGCCGGATCGTCAAGCCCTCGCCCACCCCGTTGCGGCAGGCGCCCGCGACCAGCCCGCCGACCAGCATCGTCATGATCGCGGATTGCGCGAAGACGTGCCAATGCCCGCGCCCCTCGGCGATATCGACGAAGAGCGGCAGCACCATCGCGAGGCCCAGCGCCATCACCGTGAGGCCGATGACATATCCGACCGGGCGCAGATCCAGCATCACCCGTGCCTCGCGGCGCAGCCTCTCCTCCGCTGCGGATGAAGGGGGGATGACCGGGCTTTGCATGTCAGACCGTGAGAGGCCCGCTGCGGTAGCGGAAGACGCCGGTCGCGCGCGCGGCGACGGCGCCGGTCTCGTCGGTCACGGTGGCTTCTGCGAAATAGGTGCGCCGCCCGCCGCCCGTCCGCTGCGCCGTGGCGATGATGCGCTTGCCCTGAAGCTGGCCGATATAGTTGACCGTCATCGACAGCGTCAGCGCGTCCTGCTTGCGCTCGGCATCGCCCGTGTAGCAGCCCGCATAGCCCATCGCCGTGTCCAGCATCAGCGCATGGATGCCGCCATGCAGAAGGCCCTGGCGATTGTGCAGATGCGGCGCGAAATCCAGCTCCACCCGGGCATGATCGCGCGACCATTCGGTCAACTCGAACCCCAGATGCGTCTGGAGGCCCGAAGGCGGCTCGAGCAGGGAGGGCGAAAGGGGCGTGTCGGACATCGAAAGGGGCCTTTTCGGGGGCGATGAGCCCGATAGGTGGCACAAAGCCGCGCCCGCCGCAATCGCGCGGCCTTGACCATCGGGCCCGATCCGCCGCATCTACGCGGCAAAGCAGCCTGATACCGGAGTGCGCGCCATGACATTCGACCGCAAGATCAAGATCGCCCCGTCGATCCTTTCTGCCGATTTCGCCAATTTCGGCGAGGAGATTCGCGCGATCGAGGCCGAGGGCTGCGATTGGGTGCATGTCGATGTGATGGACGGGCATTTCGTGCCGAACCTCACCTTCGGCCCGCCCCTTCTGGCCGCGATCCGTCCGCATATCCGCACGGTGATGGATGTGCATCTCATGATCTCGCCGGTCGATGCCTATATCGATGCCTATGCGGGCGCGGGCGCCGACATCCTCACCGCGCATCTCGAGGCCGGGCCGCATATTCACCGCACCTTGCAGGCGATCCGCGCCGCGGGCTGCAAGGCGGGTCTCGCGCTCAACCCCGGCACCGGGCTCGACGCGGTGCCGCATCTTCTCGACATGGTGGACCTCATTTGCGTGATGACGGTGAATCCCGGCTTCGGCGGGCAGAAATTCATTCACAGCCAGATCGAGAAGGTGCGCTCCTTGCGCGCGATGATCGGCGATCGCCCAATCCATATCGAAATCGACGGCGGCATGACGCCCGAGACCGCGCCGCTGATGGCCGAAGCGGGGGCCGATGTACTGGTCGCCGGATCGGGCGTCTTCAAGGGCGGCAGCGTGCAGAACCCGGGCGTCTATGGCGAGAACATCCGCGCGATCCGCGCCGCCGCCGAAGCCGCGCAGGGCTGAGCCTCAGTCGAGGCGGACCGTCACCCGCGCGCTCAGCCCGACGGCATCGATCACGGAAATTCGGCTGAATCCCTCCCCGAGGTTCGGAAGGCTCGTCTCTTCGGCCCGGATGCCGGTCAGAACGGGCGCGCCATTGGCCATCCATGTATAGGGCGGCGTGCCGCCCCGCACCTTGACGGGCAGGCCTGCCTCCGTGTCGTCCAATCGCGCGCCATCGGGCGGGAAGATCAACTCGGGCGCGCCGCGGCCCGTCTCGAAGGCGGCGTTGCGCGTGGCGAAGCGGCGGAGCGGTTGCGGCAATTCGGCGGTGCCGAGCAGCAGCGTCTCGGGCGGAGGCGGGGGCAGAGGCGCGAAGGCGGGTTTGAGCCTCTGGAACGCCTCGAAGAGGATCGGCGCGGCCAGATCGCCGCCGAAGGCGCCGGGCACCGGCGTGCCGTCGGGCCGCCCGATCCAGACACCGGCCACATGCGCGCCGTCCCAACCGAGCGCCCAGGCATCGCGGTGCCCGTAGGAGGTGCCGGTCTTGTAGGCCAGAGCGCGGGCAGGCGCGTTCCGGGGCGGCGCGAGGCCCGCGAGAATATCGCCCACCTGCCACGCGGCGGCGCGGCCGAGGATACGGGACGGCGCGCCCGCCTCGCCCGCGCGCCAATGAAGCGGGATCGCGTCGCCGCCCCGCGCGAGGGCCGCGTAGAGCTGCACCATGTCGGTCAGGCTGACCCCCACGCCGCCGAGCGCGACGGCCAGCCCCGCGTGATCCCCGGGCAGGTCGGGCCGCATCCCGGCGCGGCGCATCACATCCATCAGATGCGCGGGGCCCATCGCGTCCATAAGGCGCACGGGCGGGATGTTGAGCGATTGGCGCAGCGCATCCGCCGCCGTGACCTCGCCCCGGAAATACCCGTCGAAATTCTGCGGTGCATATGCGCCGAAGCGCACGGGCGCGTCGTCGATGAGCGTTTGTGGATGCGCGAGTCCTCGATCGAAGGCCATGGCGTAGATCACGGGCTTCAGTGTGGATCCAGGCGAGCGGAGCGCGGCGGTCATGTCCACGAAGCCCTGCCGTGCGCCGCTCTCGTAGCCCGCCGAGCCGACCGAGGCGAGGATTTCGCCGCTGCGATGATCGGCCAGCACGATGGCGACCGACACGGCGCCGGAAAGGCCGCGCACGGAGCGGGCGGCCAGGGCCTCGAGCTTCGCCTGAAGGACCGCGTCGATGGTCAGCCGATGGCGCAGTACGCCCGGCGCCTCCGCCACCGCGCGGTCCGCCAGATGCGGCGCCAGCGCGGGGAACGGGCGCCGCGCGCTCGGCACCGGATCGCGCCGGGCGGCGATGGCCTCCTCCGCGCTCAGGATGCCCTCGCGCGCCATGCGCTCGAGCACGCGGTCGCGCGCGGCGCGCGCCGCGCCCGGATGCCGGTCGGGCCGGCGCGTTTCGGGCGATTGCGGCAGCGCGACCAGCAGCGCGGCCTCCGCGGGGGTGAGGCGGGCAGGTTCCTTGCCGAACCATGCAAGGCTGGCCGCGCGGATGCCTTCGATATTGCCACCATAGGGCGCGCGGGCGAGATAGATGGCGAGGATCTCGTCCTTGCTCAGCCGCCGCTCGAGCGCGAGGGCGAGCCGGATCTGGCGGAGCTTGCCTGCCCATTCGCCGGTGCTTCCATCCTCGAGCAGGCGCGCGACCTGCATCGTGAGGGTCGACGCGCCCGAGACGATGCCGCCATGCCGCACCGCCTGCGCCGCGGCCCGGATCACGGCGCGCGGATCGACGCCGGGATGGCTGCGAAAGCGCCGATCCTCATAGGCGATCAGCATCCGGGTGAAGCCGGGATCGACCGCCCCCGCCTCGAGCCGCCAGCGTCCATCGGCGACGGTATAGATGCGCAGGGGCTGCCCCGCGCGGTCCAGAACCTCGGCGCCCGTCGCGGTCAGAAGCGGCGGCAGTGGCGTCGCCGCCACCCACGCATCCAGCCCGTCGCGCGCCCCCGCGCCGATCGCCAGCGACAGGCCCAGCGCGAGAAGCCAGCGATGCGCCCGCATGGCCTATTCCGTGACCGTCATCGCGCCGGTCTCGGTATGGGCACGGTATTCGGGGCGATACATGTCCTCCACCATGGCGGCGGGGTGATGATAGCTGCCGGGCGTCACGGCGCGGACGATATAGGCGAGCTGGAAAGGCCGGTTCTCGCGCCAGTCCACGGCGGCGATGAAACGGTCGCTGCGGAACTCCGTGTGCTGGGCATAGGCCGTCTGGAGCCAGTCGAGCGCGCCGATATCGCCGGAGGTGACGAGGTTCGGATTGTCGATCTCGAGCCCGGCGGGCAGCGCATCGTCGATAATGAGCCGCGCCTCGCTCGCCTCGAAGGGCGTGACGGTCAGCACCGCTACGAGCCGTGTGCCCGAGGCCACGCCATCGAGGCCGGCGGGCCTGCCGTCCATGTCGAAATACTCGCGCTCGATCCGGTAGCCATAGCCATCCGCCGGGCCGGGCACCTCGGGCACACCGAAAGTGGTCAGCGTGATGTCGGTGGCGCTGGCCGCCGTGTTGGCGATGGCCTGAGGCGCGCCCATCCCCGCCTCGAGCGTGCGGATGAACGGCCCGTCCACGGGCGCGCCGTTGAGCGTGACGCCCTCGGCGCCGGTGCTGTCGATCAGCGCGTGGGCGGCCAGAAGGCTCCACGCTTCTTCCTGGGTCGAGAGGTGCGGCGCATCCGTCTCGAGCGTGCGGGCAAGCTCGGATGCATCGCCCGCGTCGCTCCCCGCCTCGAGCATCAGCGCCAGAACCCCGGCGCGGTCGCGCAGGGCAGTGCCGTAATCGCTGCGCCAGGCCGGGCTTTCGCTCTGCTGTTCCGCGCGCGCAAGGGCCGCGCGGAACATCGCGTCGGCCCGCGTCGGATCGCCGTAGGACGCGAGGGCGGCCCCCAGCTGCGCCTGCGCAAGCGGGGTGGCGAAGGCATCCGCCTTGACGTCGGCATAGTAGCGCAGATCGCCCATCGCCGCCGCCCCCTCGCGGGCCAGAACCATCAGCGCATAGGCGACATCCTCGCCGCCGCTGTCGAAATCGGGGGCGTAATTCACGCGGTTGCGCAAATTGTCCATCGCCATGGCGAAGGCGCGGTCGGGCACGTCATGTCCCTCGGCGCGGGCGCGCGAGAGGAAGTCCGCGACATAGGCGTCGAGCCAGAAATCGCCCGATTGCGCCTGCCAGAGGCCGAAGGCCCCGCCCGCCGTCTGGCGCGTGAGAACGCGCGCCACGGCCTGATCGATCTGTGCGTCGATGGCGGCGTCGTCGCCCATGCCGAGCGCGCCCGCCACTTGATTGAGGTAGAGCAGCGGCAGCGCGCGGGAGGTCACCTGTTCGGTGCAGCCATAGGGATAGCGATCGAGCGATTGCAGCAGGCCCGCCACGTTGAGCCGCGCGATCGGGCCGGCCGAGACGATGGCCTCGCCCGTGCCGGGACGGTAATTCGCCAGCACATCGTCGGTGAGGGTGAAAGTATCGCCCGCCGCAAGCTCGAACCGGCGCGTCTCGGACACGGCGGGATCGTTGGCGCGCACCGGCAGGGTGAGCGACTTGGTGAGCTGGCGGCCATCCGGCATGGTCAGCGCGATGCGCAGCGCATGATCCCCGACCTCCCCGGCCGTGATCGGCAGGCGGAAATTCTGCTTCTCCCCCTCGCCCAGATCGAAGCCCGAAGGCACGTCCCCGGCGAGCATGACGCCCTCGGCGCTCACATCGAGGCCGACGCGCCCGGCCGGGCCGGTGGCGTGGACGATCTCGAGCAGCATCGAGCTTGCGTCGCCGGGCGCGAGGAAGCGCGGCAGCGATGCCGTCAGGACGACCGGATCGCGCACCAGCACATCGCGCTCGGCCTCGCCCACGCCGGTCGCACTCCAGGCGACGGCCATGAGGCGCACGGTGCCGTTGAAATCGGGCAGATCGAAGCGCGCCTCGGCGGTGCCATCCGGGCCGACGGTGATCGGGCCGGTGAAATAGGCGACCAGCTCCTCGGTCGGGGGCGGCGATTGGCGCTGCATGGCGTTGCCCGCATCCCCGCCCGAGCGGACGGCGCCTTCCGCGCCGCTCATCCCGTCGATAAGGCGGCCATAGATATCGCGGATCTCGACGCCGAGGCGGCGCTGGCCGAAATAATGCGCCGAGGGATCGGGGCTTTCGAAGCCGGTGAGGTTGAGGATGCCCACATCGACGGCAGCGAGTGTGACGAAACCCGCCTCGTCGCCCAGTCCTTCGACGGTGACGCGCGCGCTCATCGGTCCGCGCGGATCGGCCTCGTCGGGCGCGTCGATGCCGACGCTCAGTCGCTTCGCGCCCGGATCGATCTTTGCATAGGCGAGGCCGAGACTGCGTGCGGGGTTCTGCCCCGCATCCACGTCCATCGGCCGGATCAGTTGCGCCGTGACATAGGCGCCCGCGCCCCATTCCTCGGTCACCTCCACCGGAATCACGGTCTCGCCCGCCTCGATCTCGACCGACTGGCGCGAGACGACGCGGTTCGACAGCACGCTGACGAGGGCCGTGCCCGCGTGACGCGCATCGATGCGCAGCCGCGCGGTGTCACCGGGCGCATAGCTTTCCGCGTCGAGCGACAGGTCGAGCGTGTCGGGGGTGCGGCTCGTGTCGGCGGGCGCGTACCAGCCCGCATAGAATTGCACCGACGAGGCCGTATAGGGGCCATCCGTGCGCTCGACCAGCAGCTCGTATTCGCCCCATTCGACCGGCGCCTCGATGCTCGCTGTGGCCTCGCCCAAGGTGATGTCGCCCGTGGCGACGCGGCTGCGGGTCGTGATCGGCTCCCAATTCCAGTCGCCATATTGGCGATACCACTGATAACGCGTCTCGATCCGGTTCAGCGTCCACTCGGCCTCCATGCCGGTGCGCGCCAGATCGGGCGCGACCCCGATCACTTCGAAGGATGCGGTGGTGCGTTCGGGCACGACGTCCTCGCTCGCGGGCTTGATCCCGATGACGGGTGCGGCGGGGGCGAGCGTCCGGGTGATCCGGCGCTCGACGGGGCGGCCCGATGCCTCGCGCAGGCGCAAGGTGGCGGTCGCGCTGTAGGGGCGGGCCGTGTCGATCTCGTCCGGAAGGGTCAAAGGCACGCTCAGGCGGCCATCCTCGCCGGTGAGGCCGGCGTCCAGCACGGCGGTGCGCGGCCCGCCGGACGCGTCATGGCGGCCGAAACGGTAGCCGGGATGCGCCTCGAGACTGCGCGCCGGGCTCAGCACCAGCATCCCCTCGGATTTGAGGCCCGCGCCGGGTGCGCCGAAGAGGTATTTCGCCTCGACCTCGAGTGCGGGAAGCTCGTCCGCGCTCAGCGTGCCTTCGGGCAGCGACAGGTCGAAGTCGATGCGCTCGGGCAGGAAATCCTCGACGAGGATCTGCGTGCTGGCGAGGGCGGGCGCGTCCAGCTCGGCCTTGATATCGAGCGTCCAGGTGCCGCGCGGGGCCGTCTCGCCCACGGGGAGCGCGAAGACATGGCCGCCCGCCGCGCCCTCGGGCGAGAGCGCGCGGGTGTATTCCACCCCGTCGGGCCGCGTCAGGATCGCGGTGAGCGGCAGGCCGGTGACCGCGCCCGCCCTGTCGTCCCGCGCAAGCGCGGTCGCGTGGATCACTTCGCCCGCGCGGTAGGCCCCGCGATCGGTGGCGAGGAACACATCCACGGGCGGTGCGGCGGGCCGTCCCTCGACGCCGCGATCCGACAGATCGAAAGCCGGATCGTTGAGCGGCAGGAAGGCGGCATCCTCCTCGCCCCGGCTGGCGAGGAGGAGCGCGGGCGCGGCGCCCTCCGTGCCGCGCGCAAGACCCGGATCGAAGCGGACATGCCCCTCGGCATCGGTGACGGCCGTTGCGAGGACCGCGTTGGCCTGCGAGACGAGCGCGATTTCGATCCCTTCCAGCGCCTCGGCGCTGGCAAGGCTGCGCGCCACCACATGCAGCCCGTCATTGCCCGACAGGGAGGTAAGGCCGAGATCGGTCAGCACGAACCATTGCGTCGCGCCCGGATCGTCATAGCGATCGACGCCCTCCACGCTCGCCGTCAGCGTATAGATGCCGGTCGGCTGATCGCTCAGAACGTCGCCGAGCGGAAGGCGGGTCGTCATCGTGCGGTTGAGCTCGTTCTGCACCTCGCCCGTGCCGGTCCACACCTCCTGCGCAATGCTTTGCGAGAAGGCGTCGAGCGCGTAGCCGTCGAGCGGGCGGCCGAAATAGCCGTCCTGCATCGTGCGCAGAAGGTTGCGGTCGCTGACGCGGCGGAGGGTCAGATTTACCTCGTCGAGATTGACCGTCTCGACGGGCAGGGCGGCGTCCGCCGCGCGGGGCAGCACATAGGCGCGGCCCGGAAAGCTGACCTGCGGCGCCCGGTCGCGCACATAGGCGGTGATCTCGACATCATCCGCCAGCGTCTGGCCGTCGGCGGCGGGCAGGCCCGCGCGGAAGGTGATCGTGTAGCGCTGGCCGTGCTCCACCCCGTCGATGCAGATCTGGCGCGCGCCCGGCTGCACGACGAGGCCGGGATCGGGAAGGCGCACGAAAGGCGCATAATCCGTACCCGCTTCGATCAGCTCTTCCGAAAATTCGGCGCAAATGCGCGGCGTCGCGGTATCGGCCTCAACGGTATTGTCGATGATGCGAAAGCCGTATTTCGCCGCCGCGGCATCGAGCGCGGCGGTCACGTCCGCGCGCGGCTGGATGCCCTGGGCAAGGCGCAGCGCCTGCACCATGTCGCGGCCGCGGTCCACCCGCTCGAGCGCTTCGGCCATGATGAGCAGCGCATTGACGCGCGCGCCGTCGGATGTGGCGCGCAGATAGCCGTTGGCGGCGGCGCTGATGGCAGGCTCGACCTGCCGCTGATCCGCCCCCTCGCGCATCAGAACGAGACGCGCGTATTCGGTCCATGTCTCGGCGGCATCCCCGGCCGAGACGGCGGCGCCGGTCCAGCGCAGCGCGTTGTCGATATTGCCGCTCGAGACCATTTCCTGCGCGGCCTGCATCAGCGCCTCGCGCGCCCAGTCGCCCGCAGGGTGGCGGCGCCCGATCCCGTCCGCGAGATTGCGCGCCTCATCGAGGCTGACCTGTCCCAGAAAGCTCAGATCGCTCGCGCGGTCCGGGCCTTGCGCGACGATGGCGGGCGCGGTCTCGACCACGCGGCCCGATTGCGCGCCCTCGAACGGCACCTGATCGCTGATCGCGCTTTTGGGGAAACAGGAATTCGATTTGCTGTTGAAGGTGAAGGCGCGGCACTCGGGCGTCGAGAGGCATGCCCTCTGGCAGGCCTCGAAGCTCGTGTCGAAGATCGAGGTGAGGTCCGCGCCGTAGAAATCCATATCCTGCGAGATGATCGCGCGCCTCTCGGGGATGGGGCCCGCGTCCTGCGCCTCTGCGCCGATGCTCGCGGCGATGAAAAAAAGCGGGAGAAGAGCGTGGCGCAGCATGGCGGCCTCCTGTGACGATCGCGCGGCATGGTGGCACGCGGCCCGGATTTGGGCAATGCGCTTGGCGATCGGCGTTAAGGCAATCTTCACCACCCTCGGCGCAGTCTGACGGGCAATCGCGGCACTCGGGGACGGCAGGGAATCGGCATGGAGCTTGCGGCAAGGCTGGCACAGGAAAGGCGCGCACGCCTCGCCGCCGAGCGCCTGCTGGAGCAAAAGCAGGCCGAGCTTCACGCGGCCAATCGCAAGCTGGGCAAGCATGCCCGCGCCCTCTCGGACGAGATCGTGGTGACGCGCGCCAAGGTCCAGACCGCCCTCGACGAGAACCAGCGCGTCAAGTCGGACCTTCATGTCGCGAACGAGAAGGTGCAGGTGGCCGAGCGGCGCCTTTGGCATTCCATCGAGACGATCCAGGACGGGTTCGCCTTCTTCGATGACAGCGGGCGGATGATCGCGGCCAATCCGGCCTATATCTCGGTCTTCGACGGGCTCGAGGCGATCGGGCCGGGCATCAGCTATGTCGAGATCCTGCAACTGGCCACCGAGGAAGGCGTCGTGGATATCGGCGAGCAGACGCCCGCCGAATGGCGCGAGACGATGCTGGATCGCTGGCAGAGCAACGACCCCGAGCCGACCGTGATCCGCCTGTGGAGCGGCGAATACATCAAGCTGATCGACCAGCGCGGCCATGGCGGCGACGTGGTGAGCCTCGCGCTCAACATCACCGAAACCATCCGCTACGAGGAGCGATTGAAGGAGGCCCGCGCCCGCGCTGAGGCGGCGAGCCGTGCCAAATCCTCGTTCCTCGCCAATATGAGCCATGAAATCCGCACACCGATGAACGGCGTCGTCGGCATGGCGGACCTGCTCAAGGAAACGGACCTCACCGAGGAGCAGCGCCTCTATGCGGACACGATCAAGAATTCGGGCGAGGCGCTTCTGGTCATCATCAACGATGTGCTCGACTACTCCAAGATCGAGGCGGAGAAGCTGGTGCTCAAGCCCGAACCCTTCGATCTGGAGCGCTGCATTCACGAGCTCATCATGCTGATGCAGCCCAAGGCGCGCGATCAGGGCCTCGAGATCCTGCTCGATTACGATCTCTTCATGCCGACGGAATTCGTCGGCGATCCGGGCCGGATGCGTCAGGTTCTGACCAATCTCATGGGCAATGCGGTCAAGTTCACCGAGAAGGGCCACGTGCTCATCCGCGTCACCGGCACGACCGAGGCCGGCGAGGCGCAGGTGCATATCGCGGTCGAGGATACGGGGATCGGCATTCCCGCCGACAAGGTCGATCACGTCTTCGGCGAGTTCAATCAGGTGGATGACGAGCATAATCGCCGCTTCGAGGGCACGGGTCTGGGTCTTGCGATCTCGCAGCAACTGGTGCGGCTCATGGGCGGGCGGATCTGGGTGGAAAGCGCGCTCGGCGTCGGCTCGACCTTCGGTGTGCAACTGATGCTGCCTCTGGTCGAGGGGCGCGCGCCGCCCGCGCCTGCCACGTTCGGGCGGCTGGGGCGCGCGATGATCGTGGAGGGGGTGGAGGCCAATCGCCGGATACTGGAGAAGCGTCTCGGCGCCTTGGGGATCGAGACGATCCGCTGCGAGACGGGCGAGGAGGCGTTGGCGCGCATGGCGCCCGATATCGCGCTGGTGCTGAGCGATCACACCCTCGCGGGGATCGACGGGCTGGAACTGGCCGAGGCGCTGCGCGCGGCGGGGCATGATGTGCCCATGATTCTGATGAGCGACAATACCGGCTATGCGGCGCAGGATCCGGCGCGCCCGCTCCTGCATGCGGTGCTGCAAAAGCCGGTATCGCGTCAGGATCTGTCAGATGCGCTGATGGGACTGGAGGCGAGGATGCCCGAGGCGCAGCCCGTCCCGGCGCGGCCGCTGCGCGTTCTGGCGGCGGAGGACAACAAGACGAACCGGCTCGTCTTCTCCAAGATGCTCGCCGGTCTCGATATCGAGCTGACCTTCGCCGAGAACGGCGTCGAGGCGGTCGAGGCGTTCCGCAGCCTCATGCCCGATATCGTGTTCATGGACATCTCGATGCCGCTCATGGACGGCAAGGAGGCGACGGGGCATATCCGGGCGTTGGAGCGCGAGAGGGGCGGGCATGTGCCCATCGTGGCGATGACGGCGCATGCGATGGACGGCGACGATGCGGGCATTCTCGCCGCCGGGCTCGATCATTACCTGACCAAGCCGCTGCGCAAGGCGGCTCTTGTGGAGCATATCCTCGCGGCGTGTCCGGAGGGGGCGCGCCCGCCCGTTCCGCCCGTCCCGCGCGAGGCCGAGGCGGGCTGAGGCTCAGGCGGCCCTGCGCAAGAACGCGGGCTTGCCGTCTTCGGAATGCTCGGGGCTGTGCTTGTAGCCGCCCGTGTCGAACTCCAGAAGCGCGTCCGGATCGCGCAGGCGGTTCTGGATGATGAACCGCGCCATCGCGCCGCGCGCCTTCTTCGCGTAGAAGCTGACGATCTTGGGCTGGCCGCCCTTGTCCTCGAGGAAGACCGGCGTGATGACCCGCAGCTTGAGCGCGTTCAGGTCGACCGCGCCGAAATACTCCTGACTGGCGCAATTCACCAGAACCTCGGCGCCCACGTCCGCGGCGTGCCGGTTCAGCGCCTCGGCGATCCTGTCGCCCCAATAGTCGTAGAGCGACTTGCCCCGCTCTGTCTTCAGCTTGCTACCCATCTCGAGCCGGTAGGGCTGGATCGCGTCGAGCGGGCGCAGAACACCGTAGAGGCCCGACAGGATACGCAGGTGGTTCTGCGCCCAGGCCATCTCATCCGCATCGAGGCTGCCGGCCTCGAGGCCCTGATAGGTATCGCCTGCGAAGGCGAGCGCGGCGGGCTTGCTCTCCATCTCGCCGAAACTGGCGAAGCGCTCGGCATTCAGCTTGGCGAGGTCGGCGCTGATATGCATGAGCTTGGCCAGCTCGTCCTGGCTCAGCCCGTTCGCCACTTGGGCGAGCGCCTTGGCGTCCTTGGCGAAGCCGGGCACCGTCGCGGCGGTGTCGGTCGGCGACATGTCGAGCTTCTTGGCGGGCGAGATGGTGACGAGCATGGGCAATCCTTTTCGGCTTGCTCCTGATCTAGTCCGCCTCTTGCAGAACGTCCAGAAAGGCAGGGCCGAAACGCTCGGCCCGCTTGTCGCCGAGGATGCGGGCCATTTGCGCCGCATCGCGCGGGCGTTGCTCGGCCACGCGGGTGATGAGGCTGGTGCCGCAGCTCAAGGGCTTGTCCAGCCCGCCTTCGCCGCGTTCGAGATTGCGCTGCACCTCGATCAGCCGGTCGAAGAGGCTGCCCGCCGCGCGCCCGGCCAGCTTGCGCCGCGCCGGGTGCATCTGCGCTGCCTCGCCGTTGATCACCTCGAGAAAGGCGTCGCCATATTGCTCGAGCTTCTTGGCGCCGACACCGCCGATGCGGGCCATCTCGTCGAGGCTCGCGGGCCGCGCTTCGGCCATCTCGATGAGAGTGCGGTCGTTGAAGACGATGTAGGCGGGCACGCCTTGCGCCTCGGCGAAGGCGCGGCGCTTGGCCTTGAGCGCCGAGAGGAGCGGCGCGTCCTCGTCCGAGACGAGCGCCTTGACCGCCGGGCGGCGGTCCCCCGCGTGGACCATGTCCTTGCGCAGGGTGATTTCCGCTTCGCCCTTGAGGATGGGAACGGCCGGATCCGTCATGCGCAGCGCGCCGTGCCGCTCGGGATCAGGACGGACGAGGTCATGGCCCATCATCTGCCGAAAGATGGCCTGCCAGCTGCCCTTCGACAGATCCTTGCCGACGCCGAAAGTCGGCAGATCATCATGGCCGCGCTGGCGCACCTTCTCGGTCGCCTTGCCGGTGAGGATGTCTATGAGATGCCCCGCGCCGAAATACTCGCCCGTCCGCAGGATGGCCGAGAGCGCCTTGCGCACCGCCTCGGTGCCATCGAACGTGGCGGGAGGCGTGTCGCAGAGATCGCAATTCCCGCAAGGCTCGGCGGTCTCGCCGAAATAGCCGAGCAGTTTCACGCGCCGGCATTCCAGCGCCTCGGCAAGGCCCAGAAGCGCGTTCAGCCGCGCATGATCGGCCATACGCCGCTCGGGCGGCGCGAGCCCCTCGTCGATCTGGGAGCGGCGGAGGCGGATATCGTCGGGACCATAGAGGGTCAGCGTCTCGGCGGGGGCGCCGTCGCGGCCCGCGCGGCCGATTTCCTGATAGTAGCTCTCGATGGACTTGGGCAGATCGGCATGCGCGACCCAGCGGATATCGGGCTTGTCGACGCCCATGCCGAAAGCCACCGTCGCCACCACGATCAGCCCGTCCTCGGCGTTGAACCGCGCCTCGACCTCGCGGCGGGTATCGGCCTCCATCCCGCCATTATAGGCGACGGCATTGTGCCCGCCCTCGCGCAGCGCCTGCGCGAGCGTTTCGGTGCGCGCGCGGGTGCCGCAATAGACGATGCCGGATTGCCCTTTGCGCGCGCGGGCGAAATCCATGATCTGGCGGCGCGGGCTGTCCTTGGCCTGAAAGGCGAGGTGGATATTGGGCCGGTCGAAGCCGTGCAGGAACCGCTCGGGTGCCGCGCCATCGAACAGCTTCTCGATGATTTCGTCCTGCGTCTCGGCATCCGCCGTCGCGGTGAAGGCGGCCAGCGGCACACCGAGGGCGCGGCGCAATTCGCCGATGCGCAGGTAGTCGGGCCGGAAATCATGGCCCCACTGGCTGACGCAATGCGCCTCGTCCACGGCGATGAGACCCACATTGATGCGCCGCAGCATGCCCATGGCCGAGCCGGCGGCAAGCCGCTCGGGCGCGATGTAGAGAAGCTTGAGCCGGCCCTCCTCCAGCGCGGCCCAGACCTCGGCCGTTTCCTCCTCGGTATTGCCTGAGGTGAGCGTCCCGGCCTCGACGCCCGCGGCCCGGAGGGCGCGGACCTGGTCGCGCATCAGCGCGATCAGCGGCGAGATGACCACCGTCACGCCCTCTCGCATCAGCGCGGGCAGCTGGAAACAGAGCGATTTGCCGCCGCCCGTGGGCATGATGGCCAGCACGTTGCGCCCGCCCGCCACGGCGGTCACGATGTCCTCCTGACCGGGGCGGAAGGCGTCGAATCCGAAGATGTCCCTCAGGAGGGTGGCAGCGGGGGGCATGGGCTGTCCTGCAAGTGGCGTCTGCTCTTACAGGAGTATTTTCACACTAAGATTCGGTGAACAAGTCCCGAGGCCGTCTCAGGCCAGACCGAAGATGACCGGCAGCACATAGGCGCGCAGCGAGATCACGATGATCAGCGCGACGAGCGGCGCGAGGTCGAGCGGGCGCGTGTCGGGCAGGATGTTGCGGATCGGCTGATAGATCGGCTCGAGCAGGCGGTTGAGGCCTTCCCAGATTTGCGCGACGATGGGCTGGCGCAGGTTGAGCACCTGGAAATTGATCAGCCAGCTCATGATGATATGCACGATCATCACGAAATAGACGACGCTGAGAATGAGTTGCAGCGGTCCGTAGATTGCCAGCATGTCGTGCGTTCCTCGATAAATCCTGCTTCGAATTAGGACGCGGCGCCGCAAAGCGCAAGGGCGCGGCCATGAATGGCTTGCCCGATGCAGTGCCGCCCTGCCATACCATCGCGGCAGGGATCTGGATGCGGGGACGACATGACAGCCATCAGCAAGCGTCGGCGCATCTGGGGGTGGTTCTTCTTCGACTGGGCGAGCCAGCCCTACAATACGTTGCTCATCACCTTCATCTTCGCGCCCTACATGAACGAGTTGATCGGCGACGGCGCGCAGGCGCAGACGGTCTGGGCCTTCGGTATCGCGGCGGGCGGCGTCATCATCGCGCTGGGCGCGCCGGTGCTGGGCGCGATGGCGGATCATTCGGGCGCGCGGCTCAGGTGGATATGGGGCTTTTCGGCGATGTACGTCCTCGGCGCCTTCGGCATCTGGTGGGCGGTGCCGGGCGATGTGAACGTCCTGCTGATCCTCTGCTTTTTCGTGCTCGGCATGATCGGGATGGAGTTCGCGACGATCTTCACCAATTCGATGCTGCCCGATCTGGGCCGCCCGGACGAAATCGGGCGCATCTCGGGCAATGGCTGGGCTTTCGGCTATCTCGGCGGGCTGGTGGCGCTGCTCATCATGCTCCTGTTCTTCGCCGAGGGCGCGCAGACGGGCCGCACGCTGATCGGCTTGCCTCCCGCGTTCGGGCTCGATCCGGAGATGCGCGAGGGCACACGGTTCGTCGGGCCGCTCACGGGGCTTTGGTATGCCGTCTTCATGATCCCCTTCTTTCTCTGGGTGCGCGATCCGCGCCCGATCCGGCAGGGCGCGGGGGCGGTGCGCCGCGCGCTGGCCGAAGTGATCGGGACGGTGCGGGCCTTGCCGCAGACGCCTTCGATGTTCTCCTATCTCGGCGCGTCGATGTTCTACCGCGATGCGCTGAACGGGATCTATTTCTTCGGCGGCATCTATGCCTCGGGCGTGCTGGGCTGGAGCGTGGTCGATGTCGGCATCTTCGGCATCCTCGCGCTGATTTCGGGGGCGGTCTTCGCCGCGCTGGGTGGGCATGCGGACGATCGCTTCGGACCGAAGGCGGTCATCACGGGGGCGATCCTCGTGCTGCTGATCGTCGCGATCGTGATCGCCACGATCTCGCGCGGCTCGGTCAT
Organism: Roseovarius aquimarinus; assembly: GCF_043661195.1. Classification (NCBI taxonomy): domain Bacteria; kingdom Pseudomonadati; phylum Pseudomonadota; class Alphaproteobacteria; order Rhodobacterales; family Roseobacteraceae; genus Roseovarius; species Roseovarius aquimarinus. The sequence continues at coordinate 41,870 of NZ_JBIHMM010000003.1, read as the reverse complement.
GGGGATCGCGCTGCCCGAGGGGTCGGCCCTGCCGGATATCCTATTCTACGTCTGCGGCATCCTGATCGGCGCGGCGGGCGGGGTACTTCAATCGGCGAGCCGGTCGATGATGGTTCGGCAGGCGCGGGCGGGGCACATGGCAGAATCCTTTGGTCTCTACGGCCTTGCCGGCAAGGCGACCGCCTTCATCGCGCCGATGCTCATCGGGATGGCGACGGCGGCCTCGGGCAGTCAGCAAATCGGCGTGACGCCACTCATCGGGCTTTTCGCATTGGGGCTGGTGCTGCTATCCTTCGTGAAACCGGAAGGAGATCGACCGACATGAGGACATGCATCAAGGCGCTTGCCGCCCTTCTCTGCCTCGCGGGCGTGCCGGCCTACTCCCAGGGCGTGCCGGCCAGCATGCAGGGCAAGGACGCCAAGCAGTTCTTCGGGGCGGCCAAGGTCGGCTCGCAGCAGGGAGCGGCGCCCTTCGGAAGCTATGCCAAGGGCTGCATGGCGGGCGGCGTGCAACTGCCGCAGACCGGGCCGACATGGCAGGCGATGCGCCTGTCGCGCAACCGCAACTGGGGGCACCCGCAGCTGATCGACTTCGTCGCCGACCTTTCGGCCAAGGCGGCGCGGCTGCCGGGGTGGCCGGGCATCTATGTGGGCGATCTCAGCCAGCCGCGCGGCGGCCCGATGCTGAGCGGGCATCGTTCGCACCAGCTCGGGCTCGACGCGGATATCTGGCTGATGCAGCCGCCGCGCCTCGATCTCAGCATCCGCGACCGCGAGAACATCTCGGCCATTTCCATGCGCCGGGCGAACGGCGCCTACGTCAATTCCTCCTGGACCCGCGCCCAGCACGAGCTGGTCAAGGCGGCGGCCAGCGATCCGCGCGTTGCGCGCATCTTCATCTTTCCGGGCGCCAAGGTGCAGATGTGCAACGACGAGACCGGCAATCGCGACTGGCTTCGGAAGGTGAGGCCGTGGTGGGGGCATCACTATCATTTCCACGTGCGCCTCGCCTGTCCTTCGGGTGCGGCGGGCTGTGTCGATCAGGACGCGCCCCCGGCGGGCGACGGGTGTGCCGACGCGCAGCAATGGGTTCAGAACATCCTGAACCCGCCGCCGCCCAAGCCGCGCGATCCGAATGCGCCGGCACCCGCGCCGCGGCGCGAGCTGACGATGGCCGATCTGCCGCAGCAATGTGTAGGCGTTTTGCAGGCGCAATAGGCAACAGGTGGACACACCGACAACATGACGTTGAGAAAACTTCGGGCACCCCTGCATTTTGTTTTGACAAGTGCGAAATCTGTGGCAACCTGAGCCTAGTTTTCAACAGCTGAAAGGAGGTGATCCAGTGTCTACAGAGGTATTGGAGAGAGGTGTCGGAACAGTTCGGGGGACCCGTACCTGAGGCAGCCCTCGGGTAGCTGAGAACCTGAATTGGTGAGCCACCTAACCGGCCCGCCTCCTAACAACTCTAGAGGGCCGTCCCGTCATTCGGGGCGGCCCTTTCGATTATCCGCGCCCCGCCCTAGATTGATTGCCATGCTGCGCATCAACGACACTATCGCCATCGAGGATTGGGAGCTGACCGAGCAGTTCGTGCGATCGAGCGGGCCGGGCGGGCAGAACGTCAACAAGGTGTCGAGCGCGGTCGAACTGCGCTTCGAGGCCGAGCGGTCGCCCAACCTGCCCGATCCGGTCAAGCGACGGCTGCGGCGTCTCGCCGGTCGGCGCTGGACGAACGAGGGCACGCTCATCATCCAGTGCGACGAGACGCGCCATCAGGCCCGAAACCGCGAGATCGCGCGCGAGCGGCTGGCCGAGCTGATCGCGAAGGCCGCCGAGAAGCCCAAGCGCCGCATTCCGACGCGCCCCACGCTCGGCTCCAAGAAACGCCGGCTCAAGGCCAAGAAGGTGCAGGGCGAGAAGAAGGCGCTGCGCGGGCGCGTGGAAAAAGACCTCTAGACGCGCGGCAAGGCGCCGACGCGGCGGCCTCGGCGGCGGAGCGACGACCAGATACTGGTGGCTGCACCCGCAATTCCTATATATGCCTTTCCGCGAATGAACGAAGGAGCGGACATGACGAACACCCTCTATCAGGGCGATCTGCCGGACGGTCTCGACCTCGGGCCCGTGGTGGCCATCGATTGCGAGACGATGGGCCTCAACCCCCATCGGGACCGCCTTTGCGTGATCCAGATGTCGGGCGGTGACGGCAACGCGCATCTGGTGCAGGTGGCCAAGGGCCAGACCGAGGCGCCGAATCTTTGCCGGATGCTGGCCGATCCCGATGTGCTCAAGCTCTTCCATTTCGGCAGGTTCGATATCGCGGCCATGCAGAACGCCTTCGGGGTCGTCACGGCGCCGGTTTACTGCACCAAGATCGCGAGCAAGCTGATCCGCACCTATACGGACCGGCATGGCCTGAAATACCTGCTTCAGGAACTATTGAACGTGGATATCTCCAAGCAGCAGCAGAGCAGCGATTGGGGCGCCCCCGAGCTGAGCGACGCGCAGCTCGAATACGCCGCCTCGGATGTTCTTTACCTTCACCGGCTGCGCGAGGCGCTGAACACGCGTCTGGTGCGCGAGGGGCGTATGGAGATGGCGCAGGCCTGCTTCGATTTCCTGCCGACCCGCGCCGCGCTCGATCTCGCCGGGTGGCCAGAACAGGATATCTTTTCGCATTGATCCGCCGGGGCGACAATTTCCACACGCGTCTGGTCAACTGGGCCAAGATCATCCTGCCGCTCATCGCGCTGGGTCTTCTGTCGACCGTGTTCCTTTTGTCGCAAAAGGCCGAGATCACCGACACGATCCCCTTCGCCGACGTCGATCTGGTGCAGCGCGCGCATGATCAGGGTGCGACGAACCCGAGCTTCGCCGGCGTGACCACCGGCGGCGAGGAAGTGTCGTTCCGCGCCCGGTCCGTGCGGCCCGATCCGCAGGATGCGAGCCGCATTCTGGCCGACATCGCCACCGCGAGCATGCGCCTCAACGGGGGCGGCGTTGTCGATATCGTCGCGGCGCGGGGCGCGGCGGACCAATCGCGCAGGACGGCCCTGCTCGAGGGCGACGTGCAGGTGACGACGACCACCGGCTACGAGCTTCGCACCGACGCCATAAATGCGCGGTTCGATACGCTCTTCGCCGAAACGCCCGGCCCGGTCAGCGGCACCGGCCCGCCCGGATCGCTGAACGCCGGGCGCATGATCCTGACATCCGACCCTGAAACCGGGATGGCGAATTTGCAGTTCACGGATGGGGTCAAGCTGATATACAAGCCTGCAAAGCCGAAGGAATGAAGACCGTGTCACGCCTTGCCCTCGCCGCGATATTCCTGCTGTTCGTCGCCGCAGGCGGAATGGCGACCGCGCAGGGCATGCAGGTCGCCTTTGGGAGCGCCGCCGAGGAATCCGATCTGCCGGTCGAGGTCACGGCGCAGAATCTCGACGTGGACCAGAATGACGGGACAGCGGTCTTCACGGGTGACGTGCGCGTGGGACAGGGACAGATGCGGCTCGCCGCGCCGCGCGTTCTTGTCGTCTATCTCGCGGATGGCAGCGGGATCGCGCGGCTCGAGGCGACGGGTGGTGTCACGCTGGTCAGCGGAGAGGATGCCGCCGAAGCCGCCGAGGCCGATTACAATGTCGAGACCGGCATGATCGAGATGACGGGCGACGTTCTTCTGGTGCAGGGGCCCGCCGCGCTGACCTCGGACCGCATGATCGTCGATACCGTCGCGGGGACGGCCCGAATGACCGGGCGCGTCAACACGGTGCTGCAATCCGAGGCGCGCCAATGACGAAGCCGGACCTGCGCATCGCCGAGCCGTCTTCGGACCGCCCGGAAGGCGGGCTGTCGGTCCGAAACCTGCGCAAGAGCTACAAGAAGCGCACGGTCATCCGCGATGTGTCGCTGCATCTGCGCCAAGGCGAGGTGGCCGCGCTTCTCGGCCCCAACGGGTCGGGCAAGACGACGACCTTCTATGCCATCGCCGGGCTGGTCTATCCCGAGGGCGGGCATGTGCTCATCGACGGGCGGGACGTGACGAACCTGCCGATGTATCGCCGCGCCAAGATGGGCGTGGGCTATCTGCCGCAGGAAATGTCGATCTTTCGGGGCCTCTCGGTCGAGGACAACATCATGGCGATCCTCGATATCGCAGTGAGCGATGCGCATACGCGGCGCGAGCGTCTCGAAGAGCTTCTGGCCGAATTCTCGGTCGAGCATCTGCGCCGTGCGCCTGCGCTCGCGCTGTCGGGCGGTGAGCGGCGGCGCGTCGAAATCGCGCGCTGTCTTGCGGCGGACCCGAAATATCTGCTCCTCGACGAGCCCTTCGCCGGGGTCGATCCGATCAGCGTGGGCGATATCCGCCATCTTGTGGCGGATCTCAAGAAGCGCGGCATCGGCGTGCTCATCACCGATCACAACGTGCGCGAGACGCTCGAGATCGTGGACCGCGCCTATATCCTGCATGACGGGAAGGTTCTGATGTCGGGCACGCCCGGCGAGGTCGTGGCAAACGAAAACGTGCGCCGCGTCTACCTCGGCGAGAACTTTCGCATTTCATGAATCCGGCGGGCAGATTCCGCCGCCTCTTCTGCGATCATCATTGACAAGCGCGCTTGAAAGGGCGTCAATTGAGGGATGATGTTTCGAGATTTCCGAACTGGCCGCCCCTCCGGTAGGCGTTGAAATCGTTAACGAAATATCAGCTTTCAGCTGCCCTTCCCGGCCGTCCGAGGGGCGTTCTCACGCATTCGGCCGGACGTGGCACGCCTTATTGAAGGAGAGACCATGCGCTATCAAATCTCTGGCAAACAGATCGACATCGGCGAAGCCTTGCAGACCCATGTTCGGACCGAGTTGGGCGAGGCGGTCGCGAAATACGCCGAGCGCCCGACCAGCGCCAATGTCGTCTTTTCCAAAAGTGCCAGCGAATACGCTTGTGAAACCGTCGTTCATCTGTCCACCGGCCTGACGGCCCAGGCCACCGGCAAGGCGCACGAGATCTACGCCGCCTTCGATGCGGCCTGCGAAAAGATGGAAAAGCAGCTGCGCCGTTACAAGCGCCGTCTGAAGGACCACCACAAGGAGCGCGCGCAGCCGGTTGAACTCTCGGGCGGGGCCTCGTATATCCTCGCCTCGGAAGCCGAGGAAGGGGAATCGGAGCCTGACAGCCTTCAGCCCATCATCGTCGCCGAAATGGAGGCGCGCATTCCGTCGCTCTCCGTCGGGGAAGCGGTGATGCAGATGGAACTGGCAGGGGCCCCCGTTCTGGTGTTTCGAAATGAGGCGAAAAGCGGGTTGAACGTGGTCTACCGCCGCGATGACGGCAATATAGGGTGGATCGATCCGTAAAATGAGGCCTGACGGCACACGCGGTCTTGGCTGGCGGAGCAGTGAATGGACATACCCATGATCCTGAAACCCGGGGCCGTGCGCGTTCTTGGTGCAGCATCCAGCAAGAAAAGGCTGATGCATGAGCTGGGCGATATCGCCCACGCCGTTTACGGCGTGAATGCTCATGCGGCCGTCGAAGCCCTGCTCGAGCGCGAAGCGCTCGGGCCCACCGGCGTTGGGCATGGCGTCGCGCTGCCGCATGCGCGGCTCGACGATGTGGATCAGGTCGTCGGGGCGCTTGTCCTTCTGGAGACGCCGATCAATTTCGATGCGATCGACCGGCAGCCCGTCGATTTGGCCTTCGCGCTTTTCGCGCCGAAAGAGGCGGGCGTCGAGCATCTCAAGGCGCTGGCGCTGATCTCGCGCACGCTGCGCGACCCGCAGCTCTGCGCCAAGCTTCGGGCCAATCCCGATCCAGCGACGCTCTATACGATCGTCACCGAGGCGCAGGCGAACCTCGCCGCCTGAGGCGGCCCCGCCCGCTCAGGCGGGCGCCCAGCGGTCCCAACCGAACATGACGTAATCGCGCTGATAGATATCGGCGACGAGTGTCTCGATCTCGTCGTCGTAGATATCGGCCAGCGCATAGGGCGTGTCCGGCGCGGGCTTCGGTGCGGGGGCGGCGCCCGGGCGCCCGACCTGCTTGGCCAGCGCGCCGAGCTGATGGGCCATCTCGTCCTCGCGGATGATGATGTCGGGCAGGCTGAACTGCGCCATGCCTTGCAGGACCGCCGTTTGCGTCGCCCAGTTGGCATCGACGCGCACGCTGGTCTGTCCGCGCAGATTGGCGCGCAGAAATTCGAGGAAGGCGATGAAGGCGAGGTAATGCGCGCGCCTGTCATAGCTCTGGTCCGGGCCGCCGCCGGGAATGGGCAGCTTGTGGAAATTGCGCAGCACGCGCCGGATCTCGCCCAGTGCCTCCGGGCCGGGATGCAGGATCCGCCGGCAGAAGGCGGCATGGGCGCGCGCCGCCGGGTGCCGGATCACTGTGAAGGAGCGGTGGCCCGCCGCCTGCCGCATCCACTGGCGCAGCCCCTTCTGGTTCATTCCGGTGTGCAGCGCCTCGGGCGCAACCTCGTCCAGCGCGGCCATCCAGGCCATCACCTCGTCCTCCGGCCCCGACTTGACCGGCATGTAGAGGAGCGGCGCGCGATACGCGACGACATGCGCAGGCACGGCAGGGCCGCGCCGCGGCTCGAACTCGGGCGTGCGGGTCAGGTTGAAGCGGTCGAGCCCCGAGAGCGCCTCGGCCATCTCGTCGAAATTCGCCACCTTGTCCGAAAGCGGCTCGGGGTTCTGGATCTTGAGCGTGTCGCCCAGGGCGCCGAGCGCCTCGTCCGCGCCGAGAAACCGCGCGAGGCCGTTGATGATCTCGATCTCGTTCAGATCCTCGTAGGAGATGTAGAAGGCCGTCTGCCCGCTGATCTGCAAGGCGCGCTGCACCTCGAGCTGAAAGGCCTGTAGGCTGGTCACGTGCCGCTCGAACTCGGCCGCATCGAACGTCGCCTTGGCGCCCTTGCGGCGCTTGACGTTGGTCAGCTTCCACTGGCCGGTTTCCTGCGCGATCTTCCAGCTGACATAGCTCTCGGCCGGATTGCGCGTGAGCACAATCTTGGCGCAGCGCGGATCGGCGAGACAGATCTCGATCGCGCGTGCGTCGTGATCGTGGAAGAGACGAAAGCCGCCCATTCCGTTCGATTTGTCCCGAATCGTCCCGATCAGGCGCGCGGGATCGCCCTCGCGCATGGCCTGCGTGATGCCGAGGATTTCGGTCTTGTTGGGATAGCCGATGAAGGCCGGGTTGAACGCCTCGCCATGGCATTCGAAGGACTGGAACGCGTTGAGATGCGATTCCAGCAGGTTCGAGCCGGTGCGCATTTCCGCCAGCACCACGAAATAGTCGAAAACGGCCATGCGTCAGCGCACCAGATAGGGTTTGCGCTTGCTTGCCGGCGCCTCGTGAATGTCGTGGGCGACCGGGAAATTGCCCATGAGATAGGGGTGCATCCCCTGGTTCTTGAGGTTTTGCAGGAACTGGCCGAAACCGGCTAGATCGACCATTCTGGGCACTTCGGCAAGGCCGCGCTGCTGATGCTGCGGGCCGATCTCGTCGATGATGGTCTGCAGGGGCTCCATCGGCGCTTCGATGAATTCGGCCATGCTCCAGATGCGCACGCGCGCTTTCGTCCAGCTCGACCGCAGGATCTCGAGATATTTCGATTCGATCTGCTGGAGGCGGGCCGCCTCGCGCCGGATGTCGATGAAATTGCCGTTGGCCTGAAACAGCGGGATCGCCCAGGCGCCCGAGATGATCGAGATCTGTGCGTTCGGATCCTTGGCGATGTACCACTCGATCGCCTGATTGTCGCGCGGGCTGAACTGGAAGCATTGCCGCTCGCCGCGCGTATTCCAGATCAGGCTGGCGAGGAAGGCCTGAGGGTTGTAGTCGCGCAGCGCCGCGCTGTCGCTGAGCGCGCCGTTCACGACGCTCGCGCCCTCGCTGAACTCGGCCCGTTCGGGCGCGAAGATGTGTCCGTGGACCCGCGCCCCCGTCGCGCGGGCGAGCCACGGCTCGAAATTCTCGAAAAGCTCGGCGAAGCCCTGAAAGACGGAATACTGCGCCGAGGTCAGCCCGTTCTCGCGCGTCTCGACCGGGAAGCGGCTCTGCATGTAGAGGCCGGGCCGTCCGCGCGTGCGCCGCTCGACCGCCTTCGAGAAGATGCGGTCGATCTTGCCCGGGTTCGGCTCGGTCCGTTTCATCGCGCCGGCCTCGTCTGTCAGGAACGCGTCGTAGAGCCGGTTCGCGCGCGGCCAGATCTTGCGCGCGACAAAGCAGTCGGAGCGGCGCAGGAGTTGCAGATGATCGTCATAGAAGATGTGCGGCTTGCCCTGATAGTCGAATTTCGACAGCGTGAGCGACCGGCTCTCGATCTGGCGCGAATACTGACGCGCGAGGGTCTGAAAATAGCTCTCATCCGGGATCCAGACCTTCGAGAAATAGCGGTCATACGCGGGGCGCTCGGGATCGGACAGGATGGCCGAGAGCGTCTGGCGCGTCAGGCACCACCACTGGCTGCCCATATGCGGGACGATCCCGCCGGGGATCCGCCGCTTCATCCCGAGCTTGCGTTGCAGCGCGACATAGCGGTCGAAGAGAAAGCGATGGCGCCGCCACGAGAAGGGAAAGCGCAACGTGAACCGCTCGGCATCGAGGCCGCCGATTGTCCAGGGCACATCGGCGGTGGTTGCGCTCTCGATGAAATCCGTATTGGGGCGGGCGGCGAGGTAGTCGATCAGCTCCTGCACCGGACGGAGCGGAAGGCAGGAGCCGGAGGCGAGATAGACGTGCCGCACCTGCGGGAATTCGGAGAGCATCATTTCGGACGCGCTTTGCGACGCAGCGACGAGGCCCCATGTGCCCCATTCGCAGCGATGACGCTTGGAAAAGTGGATGTCGGGCAGATCGGCCAGCGCCTCGCGGAAGGCGCGATAGGTCTTGGCAGGGACCGAGAGATCGGCATGGATCACGAGCGGGCAACCCGCGGCCGACCAGTGACGGGCCACCTGCTCGGCGCGGCCGAGGGCGGTGTGGACCAGCATGACGATACCGACGCTCATCCCCGGACTGCTCCCGATGACTGGCCCGCGCGGATCATGCCCAGTTGCCCTTGGACATGAGGCCCAGAATTTCCAATTGGCGCCAGTTTATATATTTTTCCGACCATTTGCACCAAAGCTCTGGCTGCTCGGCCATGTTTTCCAAGTAAGCCTTGTATTCGAGAGACGCACGGTAATGCTGCCGGCGCTGCATCTCCTCTTCCGCCTTCTGCGTGAAGGTGTCGAGAAACTTGGCATGAAGCAGGACGCCGCTCGCTGTCTCGCCGCCCCATTCGTCATAAACGAGATTGAGGCCGCGCGGCAGAAGCATATGGGTCGAGCTGACATAGGCGTAGCGGCGGTTCCACTTGACCAGCGGGATCTTGTTGAGCGCCGGTGCCTTCTTGGGGTTGTCCTTGAAGAAGACGCGGGCGCGCGGGCCGCCCTGGATCCAAAGATTTCCGAATTTGTGGTTCTTCTCGATCATGTAATTGCCCGGATCGAACCACGCGGCGATCTCGAGCGGGTCCTGCCCGCGCCGATAGGGCACGGCATCGAGGCGCCCCTTGGGATACATGTCGAGCAGCATCGCGCCGAAGCTGCGCACGTTCGAGCCATCGAGCCAATCGGTTAGCGCGTGAATGGGGCGGGTGTCGCAGAAGGGATAGACGAAAAGCTCGTCCGGATCGACGACGAGCGTCCAGTGCCCGTGCCCGTATTTCGATTGCAGGCGGTTCAGCCAATCGACGCCGAACCGCGCATTGCGATAGCTCGCGGTGGTGTGCCAAAGCGACACGTCCGGCTGATCGGCAAGGTAGTCGCCGCCGCCATCGGTGCTGTCATTGTCCACGATCAGGAAATGATCGACACCCATGTTGCGGTAGTAATCAAGGAAATAGGGCAGGCGCACATTCTCGTCCCGGAGGGTCGAGAACAGAAGCACATCGCCCGGCGCGATCTTCGCCGTCCGATCGACCACGGGCCGCAGGGACAGCCCCTTGCGGAGCGAGCGCGCCTTGGCGTGCTTGCGGCGAAGGCGCATGCGGTACGATTGCAGAAACTTCACGACGGCCCTCCCCTTGTCCCTGCCTCGGGTTCAGCATAGGCGCCGAGGATTAAGGTTCTGTTGCCTCTTGTCCGACCTTTCCGGCGCATGCTGGGCGCAAGATAAGCTGTTGGCGCGCTTGGGTAAACGCTTATTGCGCCGTGCGGTCCTCTCATAGCCACGCCCCGCGCGACATGAGACCCAGCGCCTCGAGGTGCCGCCAGCCGCGATAGCGGGTGGAGCCGGGGCACCAGAGGTCCGGATCCTCGGTCAGCCGGTCGTAGTAGCTGTGGTAGAGCGCGGAATTGGCGAAATGCTCGCCGCGTGCCTTTTCCTCGGCGGATCGCTCCGTGACCATGTGCAGGAACTTGGTGTGGAGCAGCACGCCGCTCGCCAATTCGCCGCCCGTCTCGTCATAAACGTGGTTGAGGCGCCGCGGCAGCGCGGAATGGGCGGAGCTGACATAGGCGTATCTTCGGTCCCATTTCACGAGCGGCACCTTGCCCATCGTGGGGGCGCGGCGCGGCTCGGCGGCGAAGAACATGCGCGCGCGCGGCCCGCCCTGAATCCAGAGGTTCTGAAGTCTTTCCTGCTTCTGAATCATGTAGTTGCCGGCATCGAACCATGTCAGCACCTCACACGGATCCTGACCGGCCGCATAGGGCGCGGCGCTCAGCGGGCCCTTGGGATACATGTCGAGCATGAGCGCGCCGAAGGACGGCACGCTGCGCCGGTCGAGCCATTCGGTGAGCGCGGGCAGCGGGCGCGTGTCGTGATGCGGGTAGATCAGCAGCTCGTCAGCGTCGGCGGTGAGGCACCAATGGCCATGCGCGTGGCGCATTTGCAGCCAGGTCAGCCAATCCACCCCGAAACGCGAGAGCCGATAGCTATGAGCGGTGTGCCAGAGCGAGACATCGGGCTGATCGGCGAGATAGTCGCGGGTGCCGTCATCCGAAGCATTGTCCACGATCAGGAAATGATCGACCCCGAGCGCGCGGTGATGCTCGAGCCAATAGGGCAGCCGGATCGCTTCGTTCCTGACGGTCGAAAGGCCGAGGATCGCCCCCGGGCGGATCTGTCCGGTGCGGTCGGCCACCGCAGAGAGCTGCCGGCGCTTGCGGAAGCTGCGCAAGAGCAGGCGGCGCCGTTTCCAGCGCAGGCGGTACGCCATGCCGAGCGTCGCCGCCGCATCCCTGATCCGCGCGCCTTGGCTCATCCACGCTCCGCCTTGCCCCATCGGTGGAAGGATCGCGCCTGCGCGGCGCGAAGTCCAGATCGCCGGGCTAGGCCGGCACGGCCTGCAAGGCGAGATCGTTCAGAAACGCTTGCAGATCGTCGCGCAGATCGTCGCGTGCGAGGGCGAAGGCGACGGTCGCCTGGAGGAACCCCGCCTTCGAGCCGCAATCGTAGCGGTGCCCCTTGAAGCGGAAGCCATAGACCTCCTCGCCGCTGTTGCGCGCCTCCGCGATCGCATCGGTCAGTTGAATCTCGCCGCCCGCGCCGACCGTCTTCTTGTTCAGCATCTGGAGGACGGTGGGCGTGAGGATATAGCGGCCGATCACCGCGAGGTTCGATGGCTGCGTGCCGAAGGCGGGCTTCTCGACCATTCCCTTGGTCGAGACCAGCGCGCCCATGTCTTCCTTGATATCGAGGATGCCGTAGGCCGAAGCGCGGTCATCGGGCACATCCATCGCGGCTACGATATTGCTCTGGGTTTCGTCGAACGCCTCGACCATCTGTTGCAGGCAAGGCTTTTCCGCGGCGATCACGTCATCGGGAAGGATCACGGCGAAGGGCTCGTTCCCGATGAGACGGCGCGCGCACCAGACCGCGTGGCCGAGGCCGAGGGGCTTGTGCTGGCGCATGTAGGCGATCTCGCCCGAGTCCATGTTGGTCGATTTCAGGATATCGAGAAGCTCGGTCTTGCCCTTCTTGCGCAGCTCCCGCTCGAGCTGCGGAGCGTTGTCGAAATAATCCTCGAGCGCGCCCTTGCCGCGCGAGGTCACGAAGATGAATTCCTTGATGCCGGCGGCGCGCGCCTCGTCGATGGCGTATTGCACCAGCGGCCGGTCCACGAGCGTCATGATTTCCTTGGGAACCGATTTCGTCGCGGGCAGGAACCTTGTCCCAAGCCCGGCCACCGGAAAAATCGCCTTCGTCACTTTCGCCCGCATCGATGCCCTCTCAACTATATTTTTTTCTTCCTTATCTCACATCAAACGGCACCGCGCACGGTTTGCTGCAAGATCATGCCGAATATCGGGCCGAAAGGTTAAGATTTTTACCCAGTGCGGCATTGCGACAACGCCGCAGGGCCGCCCTCAGGGCAATTCGAGCTGGACCGCGGGGGCGTGCGCGATGAAAAACGGATTGGCATAGCCGGGCTTGCCATAAGTCAGCGGCGCGTGATCGTCGAAGCGCACCACGCGTCCACCAGCGCCGTTCAGGACGGCGTGACCGGCGGCGGTATCCCACTCCATTGTGCGCCCGACGCGCGGATAGAGATCGGCTTCGCCCGTGGCGACGAGGCAGAACTTGAGAGAGCTTCCCGCGCTTTTCATGTCCTTGACGGCATATTTCGCGATGTAGTCGTCCGTCGCCTGGTCGCGGTGCGATTTCGACGCGACGACCATCAGCGCGCCGTTATCGGGATCCGACACGCGTATCGGCGACTGCGGCCCCGGCGCAATCTTGGCGAGCGCGCCCGTCTCCTCGACGCTGCTGCCGTCGGGCAAGGTGTAGAACATGCGCTTCTTGGCGGGGGCATAGACGACGCCGCGCGTCGGCACACCCTTTTCCACCAGGGCGATATTGACGGTGAAGTCGCCGCGCCGATGCACGAATTCCTTCGTTCCGTCCAGAGGATCGACGATCAGGAAGGTCTCGGCTTCGACGGTGTGCGAGGCCGCCTGCTCTTCGGTCACCAGAGCCACGTCCGGAAACGCGGCGCGCAGCCCGGCGGAGATGAGGGCATCCGCGGCCTCGTCGGCGGCGGTCACGGGGCTGTCGTCGGATTTGGACTTCACGTCGAAATCGTCCTGACCGTAGATCTCCATGATCGCATCGCCCGCCTCGAGCGCGAGGCGCCGCATGACATCGGTGAGTTTCGCGTAATCCAAGGTGGGGTCTCCTTCGCTCGGGTCGGCTCGCCGTAACGCGGTGTTGCGGGACGGGGCTGCGCCCCTTATGGTCCGTCGCTAACGGAACGACAAGAAATCCGTGACACACCGGCAGGACCTCACAGGCGGCGCGCGATGTTCCAGCAAATGCATCACCGATCGAAACTGCACTCGGCGGTGTCCATCCTCGAGCTGATCTACCATTCGACGGTGCGCGAAGTGCGTAAGACGCATGGCAACGCGCTCATGGCGATCGGGCTGAACATCCTTCAGGCGCTGGTCTTCCTCGCGGCCTTCTACGTGATGTTCTCGATCCTCGGCCTTCGGGGCGCCGCGCTGCGCGGGGATTTTCTGCTCTACATCATGTCCGGGATCTTTCTCTTCCTGACGCATATCAAGGCGCTGGGCGCCGTGGTCGGCTCGGAAGGGCCGTCCTCTCCGATGATGAAGCACGCGCCGATGACGACGGCCATCTCGATCACCTCGGCGGCGCTCGGATCGCTCTACATCCAGGTGCTCTCGATGGCGCTCATCCTTTTCGCCTATCACGTCGCGGTCACGCCGTTCGAGGTCGAGTATCCCTTCCCCGCGATGGGCATGCTCCTTCTGTCATGGTTCACGGGTGCGGCGATCGGGCTGGTGCTTCTGGCGCTCAAGCCGTGGTTCCCGACCTTCGTTTCGACCTTCACCACCGTCTATCAGCGCGCGAACATGATCGCCTCGGGCAAGATGTTCGTCGCGAACATGCTGCCGGGATACATGCTGCGCATGTTCGATTGGAACCCGCTCTTTCATACGATCGATCAGGCGCGCGGCTTCGTCTTCGTCAATTATTCACCGAACAATTCGAACATCGAATATCCGATCATCGTGGCGATCACGCTGACCATGATCGGACTGATGGGCGAATTCTACACGCGCAGGCACGCCTCGAGCAGCTGGTATGCCCGGCGCTGAGGCCGCCTAGCCCGAGCGGCGCACCGCCTCGGCGATTGTGGCGACGACATCGCGCAGCATCGCCTCGTCCTCGCATTCGGCCATCACGCGGATCAGCGGCTCGGTACCCGACGCACGGATCAGAAGGCGGCCCTTGCCGGTGAGGCGCTTCTCCTGCTCGGCGATCACGGATTTGACCTCGGCATCGTCCAGAGGCGCGGTGCCGGCCTCCAGCTTCACATTCTCCAGAAGTTGCGGCACCGGATCGAAACTCTTGAGAAGCTGGCTTGCGGGTGCACCACAATTGGTCATCGCCGCGAGGAACTGGAGCGCGGCGACAAGGCCGTCGCCGGTCGTCGCGTGATCGCTCATGACGATATGGCCCGATTGCTCGCCGCCGAGGTTGAAGCCGCCGCTGCGCATCCGCTCGACGACATGGCGATCGCCCACCTTGGTGCGCTCGAGCCTGAGGCCGATCCCTTCGAGATACCGCTCGAGCCCGAGATTGGACATGACCGTCGCCACCAGCGCGCCACCGGCCAGCGTTCCCGCCTCGGCCCAGATGCGCGCGAAGAGGGCCATGATCTGATCGCCGTCCGCGACACGGCCCATCTCGTCGATGAGCACGATCCGGTCCGCATCGCCATCGAGGCAGATTCCCAGATCCGCGCCATGGCGCAGCACGGCTTCCGAGGCCGCGTCAGGTGCCGTCGATCCGCAGCCGAGATTGATGTTGTAGCCATCGGGCGAGACGCCGATTTCGATCACCTCGGCGCCCAGCTCCCAGAGCGCCTCGGGCGCGGCCTTGTAGGCGGCGCCGTTGGCGCAATCGAGAACGACCTTCAGCCCGGTCAGCCGGGTCGCGCGGGGAATCGTTGTCTTGGCATATTCGACATAGCGCCCCTTGCCGTCCTCGATGCGCTTGGCGCGGCCGATATTCATCGGCTTGGCGGGCTGTATCTCCCCGGCGAGGATCCGCTCGATCTCACCCTCGGCCTCGTCGCTCAGCTTGAAGCCGTCTGGCCCGAAGAACTTGATCCCGTTGTCGTGATGCGGATTATGGCTGGCCGAGATCATGATGCCGAGATCGGCGCGCATCGAGCGGGTGAGAAATCCGACGGCGGGCGTGGGCACGGGGCCGAGCAGCAGCACATTCATGCCGGTCGAGGTCAGGCCCGCGGTGAGCGCGTTCTCGAGCATGTAGCCCGATCGGCGCGTATCCTTGCCGATCACGACGCGGTGCCCGTTCGATCCGTCACGCCGGAAATGCCGACCTGCCGACGCGCCGATTCGCAGCGCCATGTCGGCGGTCATCGGAAAGGTGTTGGCGGTGCCGCGAATACCGTCCGTTCCGAAAATCTTGCGCGTCATGGCTGTCCCTTGTTTCCTGCCTTGCGGCCTCGCCTGCCTCTGCGGGCCGGGTTGCGTGGCGGTATAGCGATCTTGCGCCGACATGGCGAGTGGCTCTTGTCACTCGCGCGCGCTGGCGTCAGAACCGCCCGATCATGACCAAGACGCCCCATACCCCCGACGACGCCCGCCCGGGTACGCCTGCCGCGTCCCTCCCGATCGCCTGGTCGGTGACGTTTCTGATCGCGGCGGCGCTTCTGGCCGTGACGCTCAGCCCCGGCGTGCCGCAGATCGGCCCACCCGGCAGCGACAAATGGCAGCATGTCGCGGGCTTCGCCCTGCTGGCGCTCCCGCTCGGCTATGCGCGGCCGGGCTGGTGGCTGTGGATCATCGCGGGGGCAGGGGCGTTCGGCGGGGTGATCGAGCTCGTGCAGCCGCATGTGGGGCGCAGCGCCGAATGGGCCGATCTCGTGGCGGATGTCGCGGGCGCAGCGGCCGCCGCGATCACGATGCGGCTCGTGCGCGGCTAGGCGCCGACGAGGTGGGCGCCAGCCTCGCGCATTCCGGTCAGGGCCGCGTCCATCGAGCCGCCGACATCGATGCCGCGGCAGAGCGCGGTCTCGACGCTCACGTCATAGCCCAGCCGCGCGGCGTCCACGGCCGAAAAGTTCACGCAAAAATCGAGCGCAAGGCCGACCATCGTGAGATGCGTGATGCCGCGCTCCGTCAGATAGCCGTGCAGGCCGGTGGGTGTTTCGCGGTCGTTCTCGAAGAAGGCCGAATAGCTGTCGATCGCGGGATTGGCGCCCTTGCGCAGGACCAAGTCCGCCCGATCGATGCTCAGCCCCGCGTGAAAGCGCGCGCCCTCGCTGCCTTGCACGCAGTGATCGGGCCAGAGCACCTGCCGCCCGTAAGGCATGTCGATCACGTCGAGCGGCGCCGCGCCGGGATGGCTCGAGGCGAAGGAGGAATGGCCCGCCGGGTGCCAGTCCTGCGTCAGCACGACTGTGCCGAAATCGGCCGTGCGCGCGTTGATTCCCTCGACGATCTCGTCGCCGCCCGTCACGGCGAGCGCGCCGCCGGGGCAGAAATCCATCTGCATGTCGATCACGATGAGGGCATGGGTCATGGGCGTCTCCTCCGTCCCATGGGTAGGCGCGGGGGCTGGCGGCGTCAACGATGCGGCCCTTGCCGCGCGGCGCACGAGGGCGTAAATCGCGGCGCATGTACACCATCGCCGCGCTCTATCACTTCTGCCGCCTGCCCGATCCCGCCGCCTTGCAGGGCCCGCTCCTCGAGCTTTGCCGTGCGAAGGGGATCACCGGATCGCTCATCCTTGCCGAGGAGGGTGTCAACGGCACCATCGCCGGCCCGCGTGAGGGCATCGACGCAGTTCTGGCGCATCTGCGCGGCTGGCCGGGCTGCGAGGCGCTCGAGCACAAGGAAAGCACGCGCGCGCTTCAGCCCTTCGGCAGGCTTAAGGTGCGCCTCAAGCGCGAGATCGTGACGATGGGCCAGCCCGATGTCGATCCGCGCGCCCGCGCCGGGCATTACGTCGCGCCCGCCGATTGGAACGCGCTCATCGCTGCGCCCGATGTCGCGGTGATCGACACCCGCAACGATTACGAAGTGGCCATCGGCACGTTTCAAGGCGCTATCGACCCGCAGACCGCCAGCTTCCGCGACTTTCCCGCGTGGTGGGAGGAGAACAGGCACCGCTTTCACAACAAGCGGATCGCGATGTTCTGCACCGGCGGCATCCGCTGCGAGAAATCGACGAACTATCTGCTGGGGCAGGGGGTCGAGGAGGTCTATCACCTCAAGGGCGGCATCCTGAAATATCTCGAGGAGATCCCCGAGGCCGAGAGTGCCTGGCAGGGCGAATGCTTCGTCTTCGACGGGCGCGTCTCGGTCGGCCACGGCCTCGCCGAGGGGCCGCATCTGCTCTGCCATGCCTGCCGCCGCCCGATCCTGCCCGAGGACATGCAGCGCCTCGAATACGAGCAGGGCGTCTCCTGTCACCATTGCAAGAACGAGACGAGCGAGGCGGACAAGACGCGCTTTCGCGAGCGTCAGAAACAGATCGCTCTGGCCGAGGCGCGCGGCGAGCGCCACATGCTCAACATCCCCGAAGGCTGACCGACGGCGGCGCGTGCGCCCCTGTCTTCATCTTGGCTCAAATACTCATCCCTCGAATGCAAGGAACCGGCGCCGCCCTGATCGGGGCGCGCCGGTTCTCGGTCGTCTCATCATGACAGGCCGCCCCGCGTTGGGGCGGTAGGTTAGCGGCGGCCCCCAGGGAGGAGGAGAGGGGCCGCCGCCATGCCCGGATGCCTTTGGGAGGAGGAGTGAGGCATCCGGATCCGGTGTCGCCGGCGCCGCTTGGCGCGCGGCGGAAAACTCAGCGCTGGTGGCGCGTGCCGTAGACTGCCTGCCAAGCGTGGCTGGGGATGGTGCTGCGGCTCAGGCCCAGATCGGCCAGCTCGTGATCGTTCAGATCCGACAGTGCGCTGACGGTCTGGCGATAGGCGCGGCGGCGGGCCATCTTGTTCTTCATGTCGTTGAATGCGGCCGCGAGGCTGTGACCTGCGGTGGCGCGACCGGCATGGGCGTGCGATGCATAGCTCATGTTATGTTCCTTCGTGTGTTTCGAGCGGCTCGGGCCGTCCGATCTGCGGATCGGCCTCGGCGCTCGTTCTGGTGTTCGTTTCTGGGCCTTACATACGGCGTTGCTGCGTCTGCACAATCCCGAGCTTGCACAATGCTGCTATGCAGAAAATGCATAAGTAAACGTGACCTAACGTCATGATATTTTCAGGTTTTTGTGCTGCTTGACCGATCGCCCTTGTCGCGGCCCGGAAAATCGCCACCTATGGACAAGGGAAATTCAGGAGGGGTTCATGACCGTCACGCGCAGCGATATCGAAGCAGAGCTGGCCCGCATTCAGCTTCCGGATGGCGGCGATCTGATGTCGCGCGACTGGGTGCGCGCGCTGAGCGTCGAGGGCGGCGCCGTGCGTTTCGTGATCGAGGCGCCGAGCCCCGAAATCGCCCGCCAGATCGAGAACGTCCGCGCCGCCGCCGAGCGCGCCGTTGCGACCTTGCCGGGCGTCACCACCGTCTCGGCCGCGCTCACCGCGCATGGGCCCGCCGCCAAGGCGCCGCCGCAACCCGCGGGTCCGGCCGGAGGCCAGGAGCCGCCCAGCCTCAAGATCGGGGGGCATCCCAAGCCGCAGCAAGGCTCGATGAAGCCGGCGAGCGTCAAGTCCATCCTCGCCGTCGGCTCGGGCAAGGGGGGCGTGGGCAAGTCGACCGTTTCGTCGAACCTCGCCGTGGCGCTGGCGCGGGCGGGCAAGAAGGTGGGCCTGCTCGACGCCGATATCTACGGTCCCAGCCAGCCGCGCATGATGGGTGTGTCGAAACGTCCCGCCAGCCCGGACGGCAAGACGATCGAGCCTTTGCACGCGCATGGCGTCACGCTCATGTCGATCGGGCTCATGCTCGATCCGGCCAAGGCGGTCGTTTGGCGCGGGCCGATGCTCATGGGCGCGCTACAGCAGATGATCTCTCAGGTGAACTGGGGCGAGCTGGATGTTCTGATCGTCGATCTGCCGCCGGGAACCGGCGATGTGCAGTTGACGCTCTGCCAGAAGGCCGAGCCTTCGGGCGCCATCATCGTGTCCACCCCGCAGGACGTGGCGCTTCTCGACGCGCGCAAGGCGATGGACATGTTCGCGACGCTCAAGACGCCGATCCTCGGCATGATCGAGAACATGAGCACCTATGTCTGTCCGAAATGCGGGCATGAAGAACAGATCTTCGGGCATGGGGGCGTCAAGGCGGAGGCCGAGGCGATGGACCTTCCCTTCCTCGGCTCGCTGCCCATCGATCTCGACACCCGGATGGCGGGGGATTCTGGCACGCCCATCGCCGCCGGGGACAGCGCGGCGGCCAAGGCCTATGCGGCCCTCGCCGAGCGGCTGATTCAGGGCGGGATCGTCTGAGGCCGAACCAAAGGCCCTGTCGCGGCGTTGAGGCATGACTTTCAAACGGAGCATTTCATGACCGTCCTCATCCTCTACGTCGCGTCCTTCGTGGTCTTTCTCGGCCTCGACTACATCGCGCTCACCTACCTCATCAAACCGACCTTCGAGAAGGATATCGCGCCGCTTTTGCTCGACAGCCCCCGGATCGGGCCGGCGGTGGTGTTCTATGCCTTCTATGTCGGTGTGCTCTTGTGGTTCGTGAGCTGGCCCGCCTTGCAGGACGGCAAATCGCTGCTCTGGGTGTTCGCGTCCGGCGCGCTCATCGGCGCCATGGCCTACGGGACCTACGAGTTCACCAACCTCGCCACGCTCAAGGACTGGACATGGCGCATGGTGGCGACCGATTTTACCTGGGGCACGTTCCTCACAGGCACATCGGCCACGGCGGGCGTCGCGATCACGCGCGCGCTGACCTAGCTCTCGCTCTCGGGCAACTCCACGGCGACGAGGCCCAGCTTGCGCGCGGCGGCGATCGACAGGATGCCGCTGTCGAGCCCATCGGGCACCTGGTAGCTGCGCACGGCGGCGCGGGTGCGGGCATCCATCTCGCCCGTGATCGCGCCGCGATAGAGCGTGCGGGCCTTCAGCGCGCGTTGCAGCGACGAGACGAAATCGGGCGTGAGATCGGCCGGGCAGGGGGTTTCGAACCAAGTCACCTGCCGCTCTGTCACGATTTGCTGGCGCGTCTCCGTGCGGTAGATCGCGGGCTGCGTGACGGTGCCGTCGGCCAAGACCTCAGGGGGCTGGATCAGGACCTGATCGGTCACCGTCTCGATCACGGCGGGCGTGACCACCTTTCCCCAGCAGGTGCCGGGGGAGGCGCCGGGGGGCGCCTCGGCCAGGGTCTGCACGAGGTTCGGCTCGCGCGCGCCGGAAAGAGGCGCGGTGCAGGCGGCCAGCGCCGTCATTGCCAGCAAGGGTAGGATGCGGGGGATCACTGCGCGGGCCTCGAATGACGGTCTTGTGCCGGGTTTCGCGCAAGATAGACGCTTTTTCCCGGGCGGGAAAGGCGGGCCGCGTGCGGCGGTCTCAAACTGCCGATGCAGGGTCCAGAAGGCTGTCGAGCATCGCTGATATGTCCTCGATCTCTTCGGCGATGACGTGGGTGACGCCATGATCGCGCTGCACCCGTCCCGTGACGCGCAAGAGCCGCCCCGAGATCACGGCGCGCCTGTAGGTCTCGTACATCTTGCGCCAGACGATCACGTTCACCACGCCCGTCTCGTCCTCGAGCGTGAGAAAGATCACGCCTTTCGCCGTGCCGGGCCGCTGGCGCAGGATCACGATGCCTGCCACCGTCACTCGCGCGCCGCTGGGCGGCTGACCCAGCCGGGCGGCGACCAGCGCCGAGGGCGGGCGCGGCCAGTCCGCAACGGGGGCGCTGCCCGGGGCAGGGGAATGTGCGTGATTCTGCATGGAACGAAAATAGAACAAACGGGAGTTGGCGCAACTCTTTACCGAAGGAATGCGCGAATCTTCTGGTCTGGGCGACATGAGGCCGCTAGGTAATCGGCAGCGCCAGAAAAGGGAGTTCGCGAGCATGGCCAAGATCACCTATATCGAGCATAACGGGACCAAGCACGAGGTCGACGTGCCCAACGGCCTGACCGTGATGGAAGGCGCGCGCGACAACAACATTCCGGGCATCGAGGCCGATTGCGGTGGCGCCTGCGCCTGCTCGACCTGCCATGTTTACGTGGATCCCGCGTGGGTCGAGAAAGTGCCGGCCAAGGACGACATGGAAGAGGACATGCTCGACTTCGCGTATGAGCCCGATCCCGTCCGCTCGCGTCTGACTTGCCAGATCAAGGTGACGGACGAGCTTGACGGCCTCGTCGTTCAGATGCCCGAAAAGCAGATCTGAAGATGGCGGGGGCGCGGCGTCCTGCCTCGCGCCCCTTGCGACGCGCCGCCCGCCGCGCGTGGGCGCTGCTGTGCCTCTGGCTGGCCGGAGCGGCGCCCGCCCTGTCGGGGCCCCGCGCCTGCGTGACGGACTGGCAGACCGTCGGCGAGGTTTGCCTCGTCCGTGATCCATCGGGGCCGGTCTATGGCCATGATGTTCTGGGCGACGTGCCCGAGTGGCATTTCCTGAGCCTTACATCCCCTGATCCTCTCCGTCCTCCGGTGCGCCTGCGCCAGCCCGGCCATATCTTCGAGGATATCGCGCCGCGCTTTGCGGATGTGACGGGGGACGGGTTTCCCGAGGTGATCGCCGTGCAAGCCGACTTCGAGCGTGGCGCGCGGCTCGCCGTTTTCTCCGCCGAGGGAGGCACCCTGCGTCTTCTGGCGGCAACGCCCCATATCGGGCAGCGTCATCGCTGGCTCGCCGTGGTCGGGATTGCGGACATGGACGGCGACGGCGCGGTGGAGCTGGCCTATATCGACCGCCCGCATCTCGCCAAGCGGCTGCGCGTGTGGCGCTGGCAAGAGGGCGGGCTGAGCCATGTTGCCGATATGGACGGGCTCACGAACCACCGCATCGGATGGAATTACATCGCCGGAGGCTGGCGCGCCTGCTCGGGCGAGATGATCCTCGCGAGCGCCGATTGGACGCACATCAGGGCCATTTCCTTGCGCGGCGGCAGGCTCGAGGCCGCGGATCTCGGGCCGCTCGGGCCGGAGGGCCTTGCCCCCGCGCTTCGCTGCCCCGGCTGAGGCCGCGTCAGAGCGCGCGCCAGCCGATGTCGCGGCGGCAGAAGCCCTCGGGCCAATCAATGCGATCAACCATCCCATAGGCGCGGTCCGCAGCTTCGCGCAGGGACGCGCCGCGCGCGGTGACGTTGAGCACGCGCCCGCCGGACGCGGTGATCTTGCCGTCCTTCGCGGCCGTGCCCGCATGAAAGACCATGTTGAAGCTGTCGGCGGGGCAGGCCTCCAGCCCGCCGATCACGCTGCCCTTCGCGTAATCGCTTGGATAGCCCTCGGCGGCCATCACCACCGTCAGCGCGTGATCGTCGGCCCAGTTGACCTGCGCGCCCGCCAGCCGCCCCTCGGCGGCGGCGTGCATCAGATCGAAGGCCTGCGCGCCGAGGCGCATCATCAGAACCTGGCATTCGGGATCGCCGAACCGCACGTTGTATTCCACGAGGCGCGGCTGGCCGTTTTCGATCATGAGGCCCGCGTAGAGAACGCCCTGAAACGGCATCCCGCGCCGCGCCATTTCCTCGACGCAGGGGCGCACGATGCGGTCCATCGCAAGGGCCTCGATCTCGGGCGTCAGAACCGGCGCGGGCGAATAGGCGCCCATGCCGCCGGTATTGGGTCCGGTGTCGCCCTCGCCGACGCGCTTGTGATCCTGCGCGGATCCGATGGAGAGGATCTCGGTCCCGTCGCAGAGCACGAAGAGCGATGCCTCCTCGCCCGTCATGAACTCCTCGATGACCACCTCGGCGCCCGCGCCGCCGAAGGCACCGCCGAACATGTCGTCGATGGCGGCCTGCGCCTCGGCCACCGTCTCGGCGATGATGACGCCCTTGCCGGCGGCGAGACCGTCGGCCTTGATGACGATGGGCGCGCCTTGGGTCGCGACATGGTCGCGCGCGGCGGCGGCATCGGTGAAATGCGCGTAGGCGGCGGTCGGGGCCTCGGCGGCGTCGCAGATCTGCTTGGTGAAACTTTTCGACGCCTCGAGCTGCGCCGCGGCGGCGGAGGGGCCGAAGGTCAGGATGCCCGCCTCGCGCAGCCGGTCGGCCACGCCGGCGGCGAGCGGCGCCTCGGGGCCGATGATGACGAAGTCGATGGCCTCTTCCTCGGCGAAGGTCGCCACCGCGCCCGCATCCATGATGTCGAGGCTTGCGCATTCCGCGATGGCGGCGATGCCCGCATTGCCGGGCGCCACGATCAGGCGGTCGCATTTCGGGTTTTGCAGAACGGCCCAGGCCAGGCTGTGCTCGCGTCCGCCGCTGCCGAGGATCAAGATATTCATGCCGCTCTCCCGTTTATGCGCCATCCGTTCAATAGGGGCATGGCGGCGCGCAGACAAGCGGATCGGCGCGCATCATGTGATGGAACAGCGGGGGGTGCGGCGCGTTGTGCCTTCAGTCACCATGGAACATGGAAAGGAACACGAAATGGCCGATATTTCCGACCGCAAGATCGCAATTCTCGCAACCAACGGGTTCGAGCAATCGGAGCTGGAAGAGCCGCTCAAGGCCCTGAAGGATGCCGGGGCGACCGTCCACGTCATTGCGCCCGAGGGCGGCGAAATCCGTGGCTGGTCCGGCGATGACTGGGGCACCAACGTGGCTGTCGATCACACGCTCGACGCCGTCAAATCCGCAGATTACGACGCGCTCGTGCTGCCGGGCGGGCAGATCAATCCCGATATCCTGCGCGCGAACAAGGATGCCGTCGAATTCGTGCATGCCTTCTGGTGCGCGAAAAAGCCCATCGGCGCTATCTGCCATGCGCCTTGGCTCCTGATCGAGGCCGGGATCGTCGATGGCCGCCGCGTGACCTCGTATCATTCGATCCGCAAGGACGTCGAGAATGCCGGCGGCAAGTGGGAGGACAGCGACGTCGTCTGCGATCAGGCGCTCGTCACCAGCCGCAGCCCCGACGATCTGCCCGCGTTCAACGCCAAGCTGATCGAGGAAATCGCCGAGGGCAAGCACCGTTCGCGGGCGGCCTGACCAATGATGCGCGGCGCACATGCCGCGCATCTTTTCAAGCGCGCCGGGATCGGGCATTGATGAGGCATGTCAGACCTCATCGACGATCCCGATCCCGGCGACAACGCGCCCGAATTCTCGGTCTCGGACCTTTCGGGCGCGATCAAACGTCTCATTGAAGGCGAGTTCTCCTTCGTCCGGGTCAAGGGCGAGATCGGCCGTGTCTCGCGGCCGAAATCGGGGCATATCTATCTCGATCTGAAGGATGACCGCGCGGTCATCAACGGGATCATCTGGAAGGGCGTTGCGGGGCGTCTGCCGGTCCAGCCCGAGGAAGGGATGGAGGTGGTCGCCACCGGGCGCTTGACGACCTTCCCCGGGCAATCGCGCTATCAGATCATCATAGAGGACATCAAACCGGCGGGTGCGGGCGCGCTCATGGCGATGCTGGAGCGGCGCAAGGCGGCGCTCGCCGCCGAGGGCCTCTTCGATGCCGGGCGCAAGCGCGCCTTGCCCTATCTTCCCGACATCATCGGCGTCGTCACCTCGCCCTCGGGCGCGGTGATCCGCGATATCCT
Source organism: Roseovarius aquimarinus (assembly GCF_043661195.1). Classification (NCBI taxonomy): domain Bacteria; kingdom Pseudomonadati; phylum Pseudomonadota; class Alphaproteobacteria; order Rhodobacterales; family Roseobacteraceae; genus Roseovarius; species Roseovarius aquimarinus. The sequence continues at coordinate 17,189 of NZ_JBIHMM010000003.1, read as the reverse complement.
GCACCGTCTGCGCGACCGTTTTCCGCGCAAGGTGCTCATCTGGCCCGTTGCCGTCCAAGGCGAGCGATGCGCGCCCGAGGTCGTGCGGGCCATCGAGGGGTTCAACGCGATGACGCCCGGTGGCGCGATGCCCCGGCCCGATCTCATCATCGTCGCGCGCGGGGGGGGCTCGATCGAGGATCTGTGGGGCTTCAACGAGGAATCGGTGGTTCGTGCGGCGGCGGCGAGCGAGATCCCCCTCATTTCAGCCGTGGGGCACGAGACCGATACGACACTGATCGACTTCGCTTCGGACAAGCGCGCGCCGACGCCTACGGCGGCGGCGGAACTCGCGGTGCCGGTGCGGCTCGATCTGCTGGCATGGCTCGACGGGCTGGAAGGGCGGCTCATCCGCTCGCTCGGCAGCGGGGTCGCCCAGCGCGGCCAGCGCCTGCGGGATCTGGTCCGCGCCCTGCCCCGGCCCGAGACGCTTCTCGACAGCCCGCGCCAGAAGCTCGATGTCTGGGGCGACCGACTGCCTGCGGCGCTGATCCGCGGCGTGCAGCTGCGCCGCGTTGCGCTGTCGGAGGCCGGGGGCGCGCTGCGCCCCGGCGTGCTGCGCCGCATGATCGAAAGCGATACACGGCGACTGGCGGCGGCAAGTGAGCGGATGGGCGGCGCGTTGCAGCGCCGCACCCGTGACGACCGGCGGCGTTTCGATGCGCTGGCGCAGAGACTGGCCGCACGCGCGCCGGACGAAGGCGTGGCGGCGCGGCGCGATCAGATGGACCGGCTCGGTCAGCGCCTCTCGGCGGCCGGGCAGCGGCAAGTGAGCGGCTGGGCCGATCGCATCGCGTCGCTCGACCGTCTACGCGAGACGCTGGGCTACAAGGCGACGCTCGCGCGCGGCTATGCGGTGGTGCGCGGCGATGGCGCGCTCGTGACGAGCCGCAAGGCCGCCAAGGCGGCCAGTGCGCTCGAGATCGAGTTCGCGGACGGGCGGATCAGCCTCGGCGACGCCGCGCCCGCCCCAAGAAAAAAGGCCGACAAGCCCGCTCCGCCGGGGCAAGGGAGCCTCTTCTAGCATCCACGAACTGGCGCCCGCGTGTTTCGCAGCCGCGAACGATGCGCGACAAAACCCCGATATTGTCCAGCGCGCGCCAAGTTTGCGCCCAGATTGCCCCGCATACCTGCCTTCAAGAAATCGACGGAAGGATGCGCGAATGGATCGCCTCACCGAAATGGAAGCCTTCGCCACCGTGGTGGATCAGGGCGGCTTTACCGATGCGGCCCGCAAGATGGGAATCTCGAAATCGGCCGTGTCCAAGCACGTCTCGTCCCTCGAGGCGCGGCTGGGCGCGCGCTTGCTCAACCGCACGACGCGCCGGGTCAGCCCGACCGAGATCGGGCTTGCCTATTACGACCGCGCCCTCCGCGTTCTCAACGACGCGGGCGAGGCCGACGCGCTGGTGAGCTCGATGCAGAGCGATCCCTCGGGCCTTCTGCGGATCAGCGTCGCCACCGATTTCGGTGTGAACCATCTCAGCCCGGTGCTCGGCACGTTCCTCGACGAATTCCCCGAGATCACCGTGAACATGGTACTCAACAACCGCTATGTGGAGCTCATTTCCGAAGGCTTCGACATGGCCATCCGCATCGGCGAGCTGGAGGACAGCACCCTGCGCGCGCGCAAGCTGACCGAGACGACGAAGCGCATGATCGCCTCGCCGGGCTATCTGGCCAAATACGGGCGGCCCGCCAAGATCGACGATCTGAACGAGCACAAGCTGCTGCATTATTCCAGCCAGGCGGGCGGGTCGGTGTGGAAGCTGACGGCGCCCTCGGGCGAGAAGCGCCAGGTGCGCACCGCCGGCGGGCTTTCGGTCAATGACGGTCAGTCGCTCCTCAATGCCGCCATTTCCGGCCTCGGGATCGCCTATCTGCCCAGCTATCTTTACGCAGGCGCGATGGAGAAGGGCCTTGTAGAGGACGTGATTCCCGATCTGCCGGTCGAGACACAGGGCATCTATGCGGTCTATCCGCCGGGCCGCTTCACGCAGCCCAAGGTGCGCGCCTTCATCGACTTTCTTGTCCATTCCTTCGCGGACAAGGGCCCTACCGCCTGGTGACGCGGCCCTCGGCTTTCGACTTCCTGCATGCCGGAAACGGCCACCTGTCCCGGACGCCCCTCCCGCGTCCGGGACTTTTTGTTGCGCCGTTTCGCACAATTTCTGTGCATTGGCGTGCCTTGCCTCGCGCCTCGAGCGGCGCAAGTAAGGGGCAACGCAACTTACCCCGAGGAATGACCCCATGACCAAACCCGTTCTGCTGACCCTCTCCGGCTCGCTGCGCAAGGCGTCCTTCAACCGCATGCTCGTCGCCGAGGCGGCGCGCGCCTATGGCGATGCGGAGGTGATCGAGGGCGATCTGAACCTGCCGCTCTATGACGGCGATGTCGAGGACGAGGGCGTTCCGGCCCCGGTCCAGACGCTGATCGATCAGGTCCGCCGCGCCGATGCGCTCGTCATAGGCTCGCCCGAATACAACAAGGGCATCTCCGGCGTGCTGAAGAACGCGATCGATTGGCTGAGCCGTGCCAAGCCCAACGTGCTGGCCGACAAGAAGGCGGTGATCCTTTCCGCCGCTGCTGGCCGCACGGGTGGCGAGACCGGGCATTTCATGACGCATTCGATCCTGACGCAGCTTCAGGTCAACGTGATTCACGGCCCGCTCATCCTCGTGGCCGCGGCGCATAACGAGTTCGGCGAGGATGGACGGCTCAAGAACGAGTTTCTGAGCGGCCAGATCGCCGACCGCATGGCGCGGCTGCGCGAAGAGCTGGGCTGAAAGCTCAGCCGAAGCGGTTCGCGCCGAAGGCCTCGAGTTCGGCATTGCCGCCGCCACCGATAAGCCCGGCGATCCAGCGGCCCGTCTTGGGGCCGCCGGTCAGCCCGACATGCTGGTGGCCGAACGCGGCATAGACGCCGCTCGCGCCGATCTGGCCGATCATCGGCAGGCTGTCGGGGGTGGAGGGGCGAAACCCCATCCACTCCTCGACGCTCTCATATTCAAGGGCCGGAAACATCTTGGCCACGTTGCGCCGCAAAAGCTCGATCGGCCCACGCGAGATGGCGGGTGCGGTGCCGCCGAGCTCCACCATGCCCGCGCAGCGCAGCCCCTGCGCCATCGGGTTCACCGCGAATTTGCCGCTCGTCATCATGAGCGGCATGCGCGGCATCTGCGAGGGGTTCTTGAATTCGAGGTGAAAGCCCCGCTCGGCCACCAGCGGAACCTTCAGCCCCAGCTTGCGCGCCAGCCCCTCTGACCAGATCCCCGCCGCCAGCACGGCGGCATCGCAAGGCAGCGGGCCCTGATCCGTCACGATTTCGGTGATGCGCCCGTCCTCGAGCGTGACGTCACGCATCTCGGCGCGGCGATACGTTCCGCCTTCTTCCTCCAGCACCTTCGCCAGATCGGCCATGTAGGCGCCCGGATTGGTGACATGCCCATGCCCGCGGAGCCGCACGAGGCAGCCCGTCGCGGTGCCCAGCATCGGCTCGACCTCGCGGACGGCCGCGCCTTCGATCACCTCGGGCGTATACCCGGCGGCGCGGCGCAAGGCCCAGCCATAGGCATCCTTGTCATAGGCCGCGCGGTCGGCATAGGCCCAGCCGAAGTCGCTCGACGCGATCCAGCGCTCGGCCCGCGTGCCGCGCGCCAGGGCCCGGTGCTGATCGACGGAACCGTGCAGCAGCTGCGAGAGCGCGGCAGAGATGCCGCGCGTGCGCGTGTCCGAGGAATTGCGCAGGAACTCCGCAAGCCAGGGTACGAGGCGCGGCAGCTGGGACCACTGGATCGACAGGGGCGCATCGCGGGACAAAAGGTACTTGAGACCGGTCCAGCCGATGCCCGGCCCGCTGACCGGCACGACCGCCCATTCCGCCAGAAGCCCAGCATTGCCATAGGACGCGCCCGCGCCGGGGCCGTCCTTGTCGATCAGGGTGACGTCATGCCCCGCGCGCCTCAGCCAGATGGCGGAGGACAGTCCGCAGATGCCTGCGCCGATGACGATGATCTGTTGCGCGCGCATGGCCGGCACTCCGTTGCTCGCGGCCAGCTAAGCCGGATTTCGGCGCGTCGGCAAGGCCGCGCGCACAACGAAAAACCCCGCCCTGCCGGGGCAGGACGGGGTTGATAAGCGTGCCGCCGAGGCGGCGCGTGCCGGCTCAGCCCTGGCGGGCCTTGAAGCGGCGCTGGGTCTTGTTGATCACGTAGACGCGGCCTTTGCGGCGCACGACGCGGCAGTCCCGGTGCCGGTTCTTGAGCGAGCGGAGCGAGTTGCGAACTTTCATCGTTCATCTCCTGTCTGTCGCGGCGCGGGCCAGCGCCTGGGGTTGCGGACGGCCCCCGAAAGAGCCAGTGAATTCATGGTGGGCGATACAAGGTTCGAACTTGTGACCCCTTCGATGTCAACGAAGTGCTCTACCACTGAGCTAATCGCCCATGAATACCGGCACTTGAGCCATGATCCGAAAACCCTCGCGCCATGGCTGTCCGCGTCGGTCCGCCGGTCTATAAAAGGAGTCGGACCGGGGATCAAGGGGCTTTTGATCGCGCGAAACTTCGGTCTATCATAAAGGGATAACAACCGAGGCCACGATGTCGCAAGCCGCCTATCACCTTCATGCCCCGTTGCGGCGCGAGACCAGCGTGGTTTTCGCCTCGCCGCATTCGTCATGTGCGTATCCGGCGACCTTTCTCGAGCGCGCGTTGCCCGATGCGCTGGCCATCCGCAGTTCCGAGGACGCATTCGTCGATCGCTTGTTCGAGACCGCGCCCCTGCATGGCGCGCCCCTGCTCCTCGCCGGCGCGCCGCGTGCCTATGTCGATCTCAACCGCAGCGCGGACGAGCTCGATCCCGCGCTGATCGAGGGCGCGCGGCATCACGGGCACAATCCGCGCATCGCGTCGGGGCTGGGAGTGATTCCCCGCGTCGTCGCCGGGGGCAGGGCGATCTACGACGGCAAGATCGGCGTTGCCGAGGCGCGCAAGCGGATCGACCTTTTCTGGCGGCCCTATCATGCGGCCCTCGCCGCCGAGATGAACGCGGCCCATCGCGCCTTCGGCAACGCGATCCTGATAGATTGCCATTCGATGCCGCATGAGGCGCTCGACTGCAGTGTGCGCAGCGGCGCGCGGCGCCCCGATGTGGTGCTAGGCGACCGGTTCGGCGCCTCGGCGAGCCGCGAGGTCACCGAAAAGATCGAGGCCGCGTTCCTGCGCGCGGGGCTGAGCGTTGCGCGCAACACGCCGTTCGCGGGCGCCTATATCGCGCAGGCCTACGGGCGCCCGCCGCGGGGCCGCCACGCCGTTCAGGTCGAGATCGACCGCGCGCTCTACATGGACGAGCGGACGGTGACGCCGAGCGCCGATTTCGACGCGTTCCATACGCTCATGAAGGGCGTGATCGCCGAATTGGCCGAGATCGGACGCCCGGTGTCGCGCATGCCCCTCGCCGCCGAATGAGCGTCAGCGCAGCGCGCGCCCCTTGACGATGGCTTGCTCGCCGAATTTCGCGCGGATCTTGTCGCGCGCGCGCTCGGCGCCGCTGCGGCGCAGCGCGCCGGGATCGAGCAGATCGCCCGAAAGATCGCCGGCGCTTTCCTCGACCAGATCGGACAGCCCGACACCGATGAGGCGGAAGGGCGCCTCGCCCGCCGCGCCGTCCATCAGGCTGCGTGCCGTGCGGTAGAGCGTGTCGGCCATCTGGCTCGGCTCGCGCAGCGACTGGCGCCGCGTCAGGCTGGTATGGTTCGCGCGCTTGAGCTTGAGCGTGACGACCCTGCCGGCGAGGCGCCGCGCCTTGGCACGGTCCGAAACCTTCTCGGCCAGACGCCAGATATGTCCGTCCAGAATGTCGAGATTGCCGGTATCCTCGTTGAATGTCGTCTCGTTCGAGATCGACTTGACCGGCGCGCGCGCATCGACCCGGCGGTGATCCTGCCCCCGCGCGAGATGCCAGAGCCTGTCGCCCATCGCGCCGAAACGGGCATGCAGATCCGTCCGCTCCCAGCGCAGCAGATCCGAAAAGCTGCGAATGCCCGCCGCCTCCAGGGACGCCTGCGCGGCCTGCCCGACGCCCCAGATGAGGCGCACGTGCTTGTCCTTGAGAAACTCCGCCGTCTCCGCCGCGCCGATTACCGAAAAGCCGCGCGGCTTGTCGAGGTCCGAGGCGATCTTCGCCAGAAACTTGTTATGGCTCAGCCCGATCGAGCCTGTCACGCCAAGCTCATCGCGCATGCGCCGCACGAGCCGCGCCAGCATCACGGCGGGTGGCGCGCCGTGCAGCCGGGCGGTGCCGCGCAGGTCCATGAAGGCCTCGTCGAGCGACAAGGGCTCGATGGCGGGTGTGAGGTCCTCCATCATCGCGCGGATTCGGCGCGAGACCTCGGCATAGACCTCCATGCGCGGTTTGATGATGACGGCATCGGGACAGAGCTTGAGCGCCTGGAACATCGGCATCGCGGAGCGCACGCCGCGAATACGCGCGACATAGCACGCGGTCGAGACGACGCCGCGCCGCCCGCCCCCGATGATGACCGGCTTGCCTTCGAGCGACGGATCGTCGCGCTTCTCGACGCTGGCGTAGAAGGCGTCGCAATCCATATGCGCGATGCCCAGATCATAAAGCTCAGGATGGGATATGACGCGCGGGCGACCGCACGCGACGCATCGGCGCTGCGTGGGCTCGTTCTCGGTCAGGCAATCACGGCAGAATGCGGGCATGGGCCATCATACCAAGCGGAAGGGGCGGCGTTAATCCCGCCTATTCTTCTTGCCGAAAATATCCTCGCCGAAGGCGAAATTCCGGCGGCCCGCCGCTCAGGTCAGGCTGGCGAGAATTTCCGCGGCGGCGGCGGCGGGATCGTCTGCCGCCCAGATCGGGCGCCCGACGACGATGTGATCGGCGCCGTCGGCGATGGCCTGTGCGGGGGTCGCCACGCGCTTCTGATCGCCGAGCGCGCTGCCCGCCGGGCGCACGCCGGGCGTCACGATGAGCTTGCCGGCCGCTTCGGGCAGGGCGCGGATGAGCGCGGCCTCCTGCGGCGAGGCGATGACCCCGTCGGCACCGGCCTCGAAGGCGCGCGCCGCGCGGGTGGCGACCAAGTCGGGAATGTCGCCCGCTTCGATCAGCCCCGCGTCGAGATCGGCGCGGTCGAGCGACGTCAGGATGGTCACCGCGAGAATCTTCGTGGGTTTGCCCGAGGCACCTTCGGCGGCGGCGCGAACGACATGCGGATCGCCGTGAACGGTCAGAAGATCAAGATCGAATTGGACGAGACCGCGCACCGCCGCCTCGACGGTGGCGCCGATGTCGAAAAGCTTCATGTCCAGAAAGATGCGCTTGCCGTGCTCGGATTTAAGCTCGTTGGCGAGGGCGAGGCCGCCGCCCGTCAGCATGCCGAGGCCGATCTTGTAGAAGCCGACCTGCGGGCCGATGCGTCCCGCCAGATCAAGGCCCGATAGGGCATCGGGCACGTCGAGCGCGACGATGAGGCGGGGATCGAAACTGTCGGTCATCGGCGCGGCTTTCGTGTCGGTGGCGGGTGCGCCCTTCATACGGCGCACCGGCCCCGCGTCAACCGCGCGGATGCTGTCTCAGGCCGCAGCGGTGCCCAGAATGCGCGAGAGCATCGATTTCTGGCTCGCCTCCGCGATGGCCGCACGGGTCGGTGCCGCGTGATGCAGACGGGTCTTGCCGGCGGCGTTCTTGTGCGCCTTGCTCGCCGCTTGGGCGAGGCCCCGCACGATCAGGCCGTATTCGGCGTGAAGCGGCGCCGCCACCTGGGCCGGGTAGGAAAACGTCTGTCCGCGATCATGAATTTTCACGAGTGTCTCGAACGCGCCAATCTCGGGATTGTAGCGCACGCTGTCGAACTGAATTTTCTCGATCTTCATTGGACTGCTCCTTCGATGAACCGGCCTCTCCGGCCGGTGAAGGGCTTGTGGATAACTGACCCTTCTCCCAATCAACTAAGGGGGCGTTGTTACGGTTTCATCACGGTTGACGAAAAGTTTACCAAAGCGGCATTTCAGGGGTTGCCAGACCTTGAAGCCGCCTGGGCTGTTGCCCAAATACAACTCGAGGGTTCCGCAGGGACATGCCTATCGCAGGGTGTGCCGCATTGGGATCGCTTGAAAAGGAGAGAAAGACATGGACTTGAACAAGTTCACCGAACGCTCGCGCGGATTCATCCAAGCGGCGCAAACCATCGCGATGCGCGAAAGTCACCAGCGCCTCGCCCCCGAACACCTTCTGAAGGCCCTGATGGATGACGGCGAAGGTCTCGCCGCCAACCTGATCCGCCGTACCGGCGGCGATCCCGCGCGCGTCGCGCAGGCCAACGACATCGCCGTGGCCAAGATCCCGCGCGTGACGGGTGACGCGGGCCAGACCTACATGGATCAGCAGACCGGCAAGGTTCTGGCCGAGGCCGAGAAGCTGGCGACGAAGGCCAAGGACAGCTTCGTGCCCGTCGAGCGGCTCTTGCAAGCGCTGGCGCTGACGAAGTCGCCTGCGAAGGAGGCCCTCGAGGCCGGGGGCGTATCGGCGCAGACGCTGAACGAGGCGATCAACGACATCCGCAAGGGGCGCACCGCCGACACGGCAAGCGCCGAGGACACCTATGAGGCGCTTGAGAAATACGCGCGCGATCTGACCGCCGCCGCCGCCGAGGGCAAGATCGATCCCATCATCGGCCGCGACGACGAGATCCGCCGCGCGATGCAGGTCTTGAGCCGCAGGACCAAGAACAACCCCGTTCTCATCGGTGAGCCGGGCGTGGGCAAGACCGCTATCGCCGAGGGTCTGGCGCTGCGCATCGTCAATGGGGACGTGCCCGAAAGCCTCGCCAACAAGCGGCTTTTGAGCCTCGACATGGGCGCGCTCATCGCCGGTGCGAAATATCGCGGCGAGTTCGAGGAACGTCTGAAATCCGTGCTGAACGAGGTGACGGATGCGGCGGGCGAGATCATCCTTTTCATCGACGAGATGCACACGCTGATCGGCGCCGGGAAAGGCGACGGTGCGATGGATGCGGCGAACCTCATCAAGCCCGCTCTGGCGCGCGGCGAATTGCACTGCATCGGTGCCACCACGCTCGACGAGTATCGCAAGCATGTGGAGAAGGACGCCGCATTGGCGCGGCGTTTCCAGCCGCTTGTCATCAGCGAACCGACGGTCGAGGACACGATCAGCATCCTGCGCGGCATCAAGGAGAAATACGAGCTGCATCACGGTGTGCGTATTTCGGATTCGGCCCTCGTGACCGCCGCGACGCTCAGCAATCGCTACATTACGGACCGCTTCCTGCCCGATAAGGCGATCGACCTCATGGACGAGGCCGCCAGCCGTCTGCGGATGGAGGTGGATTCGAAGCCCGAGGAGCTCGACGCGCTCGACCGCGATATCCTGCAAAAGCAGATCGAGGCCGAGGCGCTGCGCAAGGAGGACGACACCGCCTCGAAGGACCGTCTGTCGAAGCTCGAGAAGGATCTGGCCGAATTGCAGGAACGCTCCGCCGAGATGACCGCGAAATGGCAGGCCGAGCGGGACAAGCTGGCCGGCGCGCGCGACATCAAGGAGAAGCTGGACCGCGCCCGGATCGATCTCGATCATGCCAAGCGGGCGGGCGATCTCGCGAAGGCCGGTGAGCTCAGCTATGGCGTGATCCCGCAGCTCGAGAAGGATCTGGCGGAGGCCGAGCAGTCCGAAGAGGACGGCGTCATGGTCGAGGAGGCCGTGCGCCCCGAGCAGATCGCGCAGGTGGTCGAGCGCTGGACGGGCATTCCCGTCGCCAAGATGCTGGAGGGCGAGCGCGAAAAGCTCCTGGGCATGGAGGCCGGGCTGCACAAGCGTGTCATCGGTCAGGATGCGGCCGTGAAGGCCGTGGCGAACGCCGTGCGCCGTGCGCGTGCGGGCCTCAACGACGAGAACCGCCCGCTTGGCAGCTTCCTCTTTCTCGGGCCGACCGGTGTGGGCAAGACCGAGCTGACGAAGGCCGTGGCCGAATTCCTCTTCGACGACGACAACGCGATGGTGCGCATCGACATGTCGGAGTTCATGGAGAAGCATTCGGTCGCCCGTCTGATCGGCGCGCCTCCGGGCTATGTCGGCTATGACGAGGGCGGCGTTCTGACCGAGGCCGTGCGCCGGCGCCCCTATCAGGTGGTGCTCTTCGACGAGGTCGAGAAAGCGCATCCGGATGTGTTCAACGTGCTCTTGCAGGTGCTCGATGATGGCGTTCTGACCGATGGTCAGGGCCACCGCGTGGACTTCAAGCAGACGCTGATCATCCTCACGTCGAACCTCGGCTCCCAGGCGCTTAGCCAACTACCCGAGGGGGCGGATGCGGCCGATGCCAAGCGCGGCGTGATGGAGGCGGTGCGGGCCCATTTCCGGCCTGAATTCCTCAACCGCCTCGATGAGACGGTGATTTTCGACCGGCTCAGCCGCGAGAACATGACCGGCATCGTCGAGGTGCAGCTCGAGCGTTTGAAAAAGCGTCTCCTGGGCCGCAAGATCACGCTCGATCTGGACGAGGCGGCCAAGAAGTGGCTGGCCGACGAGGGGTATGATCCGGTCTTCGGCGCACGGCCGCTCAAGCGGGTTCTCCAGCGCGCGGTTCAGGATCCGCTGGCCGAGATGCTTCTGGCCGGTGACGTTCTCGACGGCTCGACCGTGAGGGTCACGGCGGGCGATGGCGGGCTCATCATCGGGGACCGCGTCGGCAGCACCGGGCGCCCCCGTCCCGAGGACGCCGTGGTTCATTGAGCCATATGACACGAGAAAGGGCCGCGCCTCGCAGCGCGGCCCTTTTGCCATGTGCTGCCGGTATCAGACGATGGCGCTCATCAGCTTGGACTTTGCGCGGCGCCTCACGAGATCGGTGCCGGGCTTGAAGCTGTCCTTCTGCGCGGCGGCCCACCAATCGGCATAGAGCGTGTCCTCCGGCGCATCGAGCAGGATGCCTTCGGGCAGGAAAGAGTGGATCACGTCCATGGGAAACGCCGATTCGGGGCCGACGCGGTGCATCATGTGATGCGGCTGAAGCTCGCTCGGATGTTTGAGGCCGGCGGCGGCCACCATGTCCACAAGCGCCTCGACGGTCTTGTGATGGAAACGCGCCGAGCGCGGGCCCTGCACTTCGGGGATGAGGCCGCGCTGGCGGGCGGCGTTCTGCGTCGCGACGCCGGTGGGGCAGGTGTCCATGTGGCAGCGCTGTGACTGGATGCAGCCCACCGAGAGCATGAAGGCGCGCGCGGCGTTGCACCAATCGGCGCCGATCGCCATGTTCCGCGCAAGGCCCATGCCCGAATAGATCTTGCCGCTGCCGACCAGCTTGATGTCGTTCTTCAGACCGCAGCCCACAAGAGCGTTGCGCATGAGGATCAGCCCTTCGGTCAGGGGCGTGCCCATCCAGTCCGACAATTCGAGCGGGGCGGCGCCGGTGCCGCCCTCGGCGCCGTCGATCACGATGAACTCGGGTTTGATGCCCGTCTCGAGGATCGCCTTCATGATGGCGAAGACCTCGTAGGGCTGGCCGATGCACATCTTGATGCCCACGGGCTTGCCGCCGGAGAGATCGCGCAACTTCGCCGCGAATTCGAGCATCTCGATAGGGGTCGAGAACGCCTTGTGTCCGCGCGGCGAGATGCAATCCTTGCCCTGCTCGATACCGCGCACGCGGGCGATCTCGGCGGTGACCTTGCTGCCCGGAAGCATGCCGCCATGCCCCGGCTTCGCGCCCTGGCTCAGCTTGATCTCGGTCATCTTGACCTGATCGGTCTGGGCGGTGTCGCGGAACATCTCGGGGTCGAAATTGCCGTCCTTGGTGCGCGCGCCGAAATAGCCCGAGCCGATTTCCCAGACGAGATCGCCGCCATGCCTGGTGTGGTGATCGCTCACGCCGCCTTCGCCCGTGTCGTGGTAATAGCCGCCTTTCGCCGCGCCGATATTGAGCGCGCGGATCGCATTGGCCGAAAGCGAGCCGAAGCTCATCGCGGAGACGTTCAGGACGGACGCGGAATAGGGCTTGGTCGTTTGATCGTTGCCGACATGAACGCGGGGGTTGGTCTCGGGGTCATCCTCGGGCGCGATCGAGTGCATGAGCCAGTGATGATCGCCGGCGCCGGTGTCGCGCTCGGTGCCGAAGGGATGCGTGTCCGTTTCACCGCGCGCGCGGGCGTGCACGAGGTTGCGCGCATCGAAGGAATAGGGCGTGCCGCTCAGATCATCCTCGACGATATAGGCGCGAAGATAGGGGCGCAGCTTGTAGAAGAGCCAGCGGATGCGGCCCGCCACGGGAAAGTTGCGGGTGATGGTCCATGTGCGCTGCTGCCAATCGTAGATGCCGAGCGCGACCACCGGCAGGGTGAAGACGAGAAGAATGAGCCACGCCGCGCTGAAGGCACTGAGCGCGATGGCGAGGATCGACAGCACGAGCGCCGTCACCGGCACGATCGCGCGTTTCAGGGTATCCAGCATTGCGCCCTCCGAGCGGTTTCGGTCATGAAGGCAAGTGTTACTCGGGGGTGGCCGGCCCGGCAAACGGTGAAGGCGCGGCAAAATGCCTGCGCGCCGACATGTGGCCGATAGGTTGCGGGCAGGGAAACAATAACCACAAAAACTAAGATATGTTGCCAGTTTTGAGCTTGGCGGGTTACAGTCATGCGCAAAGCGTTGGGGTGGTCCGAGGCAGGCCGAAAGCTCACAGCGCGCATAAACACATGCAACGCAAAGTTGGACAGATGGCAGATCAAGACGACAATGACGGCCTGGACGAGGTCTCCGAAACGCCCAGGTGGCTGGACGATCTGCGCCCCGGTGCGGAGGGCGAGGGCTTTTTCGAGAAGAACCTTCGACATTCGCTGATGTTCGTCAAACGGCCAAGCGATCGTCTTCTGGTGACCTTCGACAACCTGTCCAACGTCAATGACGAAAGCGTGCTGCGCGAGCCTTGGGCCTACAAGTTCGCCGCCGATAACGGTTTCTCGCATCTCGGTGTCATGGCTCATGTCAGCGACTGGTATCGCGACGCCGATCTGATCCAGCGCTTCGAGGCCCTCGTCGCGCAGGGGCTGTTCGAAGGGTATGAGCGTGTGGTCTTCGCGGGCGTGTCGATGGGCGGCTACGCATCGCTCGTCTTTTCGTCGCTCGTGCCGGGCGCGCATGTCGTGGCGATCAACCCGCAAAGCACGCTCGATCCCGAGCTTGTTCCCTGGGAGACGCGCTACGAGAACGGCCAGCGGCAGGATTGGACATTGCCGCTCGGCGATGCCGCCGCGCTGACGAAGGGCGCGGGGCGGGTCAACATCTTCTACGATCCCTATTTCGAGCTCGATCGCAAGCATGTGGAGCGCTTCGAGGGGGACAATATCCGCGTTTTCAACTGCTGGTTCTCGAACCACAAGACGGCCGTTTTCCTGCGCAAGATCGGCGCGCTGAAGCCGGTGATGACGCATTGCATCATGGACGAGCTGACCGCGCCCGACTTCTACAGCCTCTATCGTGAACGGCGGAGCCTGCCGTGGTATCGCGGCGCCGTGTCGAGCTATTTCCGCGACAAGGGCCGGGAGGGCCTGGCCGACGAGTTCGACAAGGCATTCCGCAAGCGCCTGCGCCGCGCCAAGCGCAAGGCCGCGGAGGTGCAGGCGGCGGAGGTTCAGGCCGCCGAGGTCGTGGCCGCCAAGGCGGCAGGCAAGGCGCCCGAGCCGCCGGTCGCCGAGGAGGAGGCGCGCCGCCCGCGCAAGGGCTCTCACGCCAAGATCAAGCGCGCGAAGGTTCCGACCGACGGGACGATGGCCCGCATCCGCGCGCCCGAGAATGCCGGGAAGAAGGTGCCCGCCAAGGGCTTCGGGCTTAAGAACGTGATCGTGACCACGATGAAGAACGAAGGCCCCTTCATGCTCGAATGGGTGGCCTATAATCGCATGATCGGGTTCACCGACATTCTGATCTACACGAATGATTGCGCCGATGGGACCGATCTCATCGCGAAGCGGCTGGAGGAGCTGGGACTGGCACAGCATCGCCAGAACCCGCTGCGCGAGGGTGTCAGCCCGCAGCGCACCGCGCTCCGCGACTCCTCGCGCCAGCCAGTCGTCAAGGAGGCCGATTGGCTGCTTTGCGCGGATTGCGACGAGTTTTTGAACATCCGTGTCGGCAGCGGCCGGCTCGACGATCTTTATGCCGCCGTGGGCGATGCCGACGGCATCTCGGTCTGCTGGAAGCTTTTCGGCAATAGCGGGCGCATCGAGTATTCCGAAGATCTCGTGATCGACCAGTTCGACCGAGGACTGGGCGAGACGGAATATCCCAATTTCCGCTCGCTCGGGATGAAGACGCTCGTGCGCAACAACGATCGGTTCGCCAAGCTGCGGGTGCATCGACCGCTCTATCATCTCGATCGGGGTGATATCGCGTGGGTCGACGGCGCGGGCAAGCCGATGCCGGACCTCTATCTCGATCACGGCTGGAAGGCCTCGGGCGGGTTCGGACATGATTATGTGCGCCTGCATCATTACGCCGTGCGCTCGGTCGACAGCTTCCTTGTCAAGCGGGACCGCGGCCGGACCAACCATGTCGATGACGATCAGGGCATTTCCTACTGGTCCAACATGAACTTCAACACGCAGACGGACACGTCGCTGCGTGCGCGCGTGCCGGCCCTGCGCAAGCAACTGGCCGCGATGATGCGCGATCCCGAGCTTGCGCGCCTCCACCGCGAGGCCGTCACATGGCACCGCGCCAAGATCGCCGAGCTGCGTCAGCGCGAAGGCTGGGACGCCTTCCGCAACGCCATCATCGAGATCAACGCCGCGCCGCAGATGCAGGACAGCTGACATAATGTCCGCCGAGACGCCCGAAGTCGTCATTCATGGCGGCGTCCACAAGACAGCGACGAGCCATATCCAGTCGATTCTCCAGCGCAACGCGGGCCGATTGCGCAAGAGCGGCGTGCATTACGTCCATCACCGCGACACGCGCAAGGAATACACCGTGCCGGTTCAGCTGAACGGTTACGAGAAGATCGGGATGGATTTCGATCCGAAGGTCACCGACGAGGAGCTCGAGGAAAAGGCGCGGCTCTTCTTCGCCAAGATCGACGCCGGCCCCGGCGAGCGCATCGTGCTGTCGGACGAGAACATGGCCGGCCATAGCGGGCATTGCGTGCGGCGCGGCTTCATCTATCGCTGGCGCCGGATGCTGATGACGATCTTCGCGCAGCATATCCCCTATCCGGTGACCGAAGTTCACCTCGCCATCCGCAACTACCCCGATTTCTTCGCCTCAACCTTCGTGGAATTCCTGCGCTCAGCCTCGGGGGAGAAGGTGATCCCGGAGGCCCGCATGAAACGCTCGGTCCTGTCGAACCTTCCGAGCTGGACCGGCTTCATCGACCAGACGCTCGAGACCTTCCCGGAGGCGGAGTTGGTCATCTGGCGGCACGAGGATTTTTCCGCCCTGTCGGACCGCATCATCGCCAATCTTTGCGGGCCCGGCGTCGATGCGTCGAAACTGGCCGAGCCCAAGCGCTCGCGGGGGCGGCCCTCGGCCAGTCATCGCGCGGTGCAGGAGATATTGATGGAGATCGAGCGCAATGGCGGCGATGCCGCCCTGGCGCGCCGGGTCGAAATCCAGGAAGCCTATCCGCGCGGCCCCGAATATCCGGGCTATGATCCCTGGACCGAACAGGAGCGCGCGCACCTGACCGGCCTTTACGAGAAGGACGTGGCCGAGATCGCCGCGAAGGAGCGCGTGAGAATGTTGCAGCCATGAGCGCAGCCGAACCTTGCTTGAAACTCCGGGGCATGAGCCGAGCCGGAAATTCCCAGTCAGAAGGGCAGTCTTTGAAATGAGCAAACTTCATCGCATCGCTATGCTGTGGGTCGAAGGCCCGCTCAGCTATCTCGAGCAATTATGCGTCAAATCGTTCCTCGATGCGGGGCACGAGGTGACGCTCTATCACTATGGCGAGGTCACCAACGTGCCCAAGGGCGCCGAGATGGTGCATGGCGACGTCATCCTGAAACGCGACGATTTCATCTCGCATGGCCGCACAGGGAGCCTCGCGCTCTTCTCGGACGTGTTCCGCTATCATCTCCTGACGAAATGCGACGATACGATCTGGGCCGATACGGATGCCTATTGCGTCAAGCCCTTCGAGACGCAGACCGGACATTATTTCGGGTGGGAGAGCGACAGTCACATCAATGGCGGCGTCCTTGGTCTTCCCAAGGACAGCCCGGCGCTCGCCGGTTTGCTCGAAATGAGCCATGACGAGTTCGGCATTCCCGAATGGTACAGCGACGGCGCCCGCGCCAAGTTGCAGGCGCAGATCGATGCCGGCACGCCCGTGCATGTCAGCGAGCTGCCCTGGGGGATCTGGGGGCCGGCCGCGGTAACACATTATCTAAAAAAGACCGGTGAAGATGCGCATGCCTTCCCGGTCGAGGTGCTCTATCCGGTGCCGTTCAAGCGGCGCCGCATGATCGTGCGCGGCGGCAAGCGCGACGCGGCCATGGAATTCGTCACCGACAAGACGACGTCCATCCATCTTTACGGCCGGCGCATGCGCGCTTTCCTTCTGTCGCGGCCTGGCGGGCTGCCGGACAAGGGCGGACTTTTCGAGCATCTGCTCGAAAAGCACGGGATCGATCCCACGGCGGCGCCCATCGTCGCCAAGAACCTCGAGCCCGAAGTCGCGGACTGACCGCGTCGAAAGCGAAGCGCGTGGCCGATGCATAGGCATGGCCGCGCTCATCATCCTTGAAGACCTTCTGAGATAGCGCGGGCGACTCGCGAGATTCGTGCCGGAAGCAGCATCGAGCTGCGCCGAGTCGCGCCGAGACCCCCCGAAACGGATGCGATTCCGGTGGCGCTAACCCTGGTACGCGGTCTCTGTAACGGCTCCCCTTGCGTCAGTGCGCGATGAAACTTGCGCGAAACGGTACGATCCGAGCAACAAAAGCCACGCAAGCTCCTAAAATCATGGAAAAACCCGGCAAAGTCATAAAAACGTAATCTTTGCCGAAAAAAGGGGTTGCGGGTCTGCGGAACTATCCGTAGAACCCCCTTCACCGGCGGCGCTGAGGCGCTTCTGGGGAGTTGGACGGGAAGTCGGGGCTGAGCTTCGATGGATCGTTCG